>NZ_CP151637.1:0-1482056 GCF_038397755.1 Microbacterium sp. LWH7-1.2
CGAAGACCAGGTGGCCGCCGAGCTCGAGTACGCCTGGTGGCAGTCCGCCCTCGAGCTGCTGCTGCGCACCGACCGCGCCGTGCTCGGTGCGAACACCGCCGTCGTCGACCGGCTGGAGCGCGACTTCCGGCTCGTCGACGAAGCCCATGCCGCAGCATCCGGTCCTCTCCTCGCCGCCCATCTGGCGACGCAGTGGCGGATCGGCATCGTCGACCACCGCTCCGAGGCCGACGGGCTCAAGCAGGCGCTGAAGCGCGGCGCCATCACGCCGGCCGAACTCGCGATGGTGGCGCCCACCCTCTCGCGCACGGTGGCGCCGGTATGGCTCGCCTCGCCCTACGAGGTGCCGCGCATCCCCGAGGCGGTCGCGTTCGACGTCGTGGTGATGGCGGATGCTGCGGCCCTGTGCCTCGCCGAAGCATCACCGGCTCTCCGCCGGGCGGGCCAGCTCGTGGCGTTCGGCGACCCGGTGACGCAGAAGCCGACCCCGTTCCACGTCTCTGCGGGGTCTGCGATGTCGGCCGCCGTGCCGCCGGCCCCGGTCGGCGGGAGCGGCGCACCGGCCGACAGCGACGACGCGGACGAGGTTCCGTTCGACGGGACGAGCGTGTTCGAGCGTCTCGCCGAACTGCTGCCGGTCGAGACCCTCACCCGCAGCTACCGGGCCGGTGGCGAGGACCTCGCCGCACTCGTCAACGAGGCGTTCTACGGCGGCGAGCTCGTGTCACTCCCGTGGGCGGGGTCGTACCTCGGGCGCGGCAGTCTCGCGGTCGACTACGTCGAGGGCGGCCACGGCACGCCCGATCCCATCACGGGGGCTGTCGAAAGCCCCGACTCCGAGGTCGCCCGCGTCGTGACGCTCGTGGTCGAGCACGCCGTCAACCGCGGCACCGAGTCGCTCATGGTCGTCACCGCGAGCGTGCGGCACGCCGAACGCATCCGCGCGGCCGTCGAGGCCGCGTTCGCCGGGCGCTCCGACGTCGCCGACTTCGTCTCGCGCGACACGGCCGAGCCGTTCGCGGTGCTCACCCTGGAGGAGTCGGTCGCCGAGAGCCGCGACCGCGTCATCTTCTCGCTGGGCTTCGGCCTCACCAAGCACGGCCGCGTTCTCAGCGATTTCGGCGACCTGTCGTCGCCCGACGGCGAGCGGCTGCTCACCGTCGGCATGACCCGCGCGCGGCGGTCGATGGTCATCGTGTCGTCGATCCGCCCGTCGGCGTTCGACGACGGGCGCCTCGAGTACGGCGCCGCGACGCTCATGTCGATCCTGGGCGGAATCGCCGCCCGCTCGCGCGAGGCGCGCCTCGAGGACCTCGCCGACCCGCTCACGCGCGCCCTGGCCCGCGAGCTGCGCCGCGCGGGGCTCTCCGTGGACGTCCACTATCGCGGACTCCTGCCCCTCGTCGCGCAGTACGACGGCAAGGCCGTGGTGGTCGAGAGCGACCCCGAGACGATCGGCGAGTCGCTGCGTGAGTCGCTGCGGCTCCGCCCGCAGATCCTGCGGCGCCTCGGGTGGCACTACGTGCGCGTGCACTCGTTCGACCTCTACCGCGACCCGGCCGACGTCGCGCAGCGCATCGCCGCGATGCTGGGCGTGCCGCCCGACGCTCCCCGGGTCGACAACGAGACCCAGCCCATCGATGTCGTCGAGTGACCGCCAGCGGATCGAGCGCGTCAGGGGCTCCCGTCGCGCGAAGCTGACCCCCGCGCCGGGAACCACGACGGAGCCGATTCCAGCCGATGAGGACGCGGATGCCGAGCCTCCGCGCGACGCGGCACCGGGACGGTCAGCAGGACCGAACGACGAGCGGCTGCGGCGGGACGTCCCCCCGCACTATTGACGCGAGACGGGTCGCATTGACGCGGCTCGGGTCGAGATCCGGCCACGGGCCGGCTCTCAGCGTCGCTGGGTGGGCCCCTGGCTCTGCAGCAGGTCGCGGATCTGCGCGAGCAGCTCCTGCTCGGTCGGCAGCGGCTCGGCATCGGCCTGGCCGGCGCCGGCCTTCGCGGCCTGGCGGTCCTTCCAGTGGTTCATCGGCATGACGAACACGAAGTAGACGATCAGGGCGACCGCCAGGAAATTGATGATCGCGCCGATGATGATGCCGATGGCGAAGGTCGAGGTTCCGCCGGAGAGCGTCGGCACCTCCCACACCCAGCTGCTCAGGTCGCCCACCTGGAAGAGGACGCCGATCAGCGGATTGATGAATCCTTCGACGAGCGCGTTGACGATCGCGGTGAACGCGGCGCCGATGACGACCGCGACAGCCAGGTCGATGACGTTGCCGCGGAGAATGAACTCCTTGAAGCCCTTGATCACGGTGAACCCCCGGGGTGTCGGTCCCGCGACATCCTCGGGACCGTCAGGATCCGGATGACGCGGGCGAGGCCTTCGCCTCAGACTTCGATGATGTCGGAGCCGGCGCGGTCCCGCCACCGGACGCGTCGGACCCGCCCGTCTTCGCGCCCGCGCGGGAATCGGTGCGGTAGAAGCCCGAGCCGTTGAAGGTCACACCGATCGACCCGTACTCCTTGCGCAGGGCTCCGCCGCACTCGGGGCACTCGGTCAGTGTGGGGTCGGCGAAGGACTGCACCGCGTCGAAGCGGTGCCCGCACTGCTTGCAGGCGTAGGCATACGTAGGCATGGTTCTCTCGGTCTCCGGCTGTCAGCGCCGCGTGGGCGCAAGGGTGATGGTGCGCGTGGGCGTGACGACGCCGGTGACGCGCTCGTCGAGCTCGTCGCTCGGCAGCTCGTCCACGAACTCCGAGTCGAACACGACCGCGTAGACGGGAGGGCACCGCTCCATCGACCCGAGGGTCTTGTCGTAGAACCCGCGTCCCCAGCCGAGACGCATCCCGGTGCGGTCGACGGAGGCGGCGGGGATGATGAGGAGGTCGACGTCGTTGACCGCGATCGGTCCGAGCAGCTCGCCGACGGGTTCGGGCAGCCCGAACATGCCTTCGGCGATCTCGTCCTCGGCGCCTGCGACCGCCCAGTCGAGCAGGCCGTCGGTCCGCGTGACCGGAAGGAGGACACGGATGCCGCGGGCCACGGCATCCGCCACGAAGGAACGTGTGCCCGGCTCGGCCGTGGTCGACAGGAAGCACGAGATCGAGCGCGCGCCGTGCTCGGCGACGAGGGCATCCAGCTGTGCGTGGATGCCCGCCTCGGCGGCTTCGCGCGCCTGCGGCGAGAGGCACTGCCGCCGCTCGCGGAGTTCGGCGCGCAGGGCGCGCTTCGCATCGGCGATGGCGTCGGACATGGTGTCGATTGTACGGCGCGGAGTATCGCACACCGTCCGTTCGGACGAGAAGGCCTGATCGCCGCGCCTAGACTTTCAGCATGGCGCATACCTCCATCAAGGCAGTCATCCCCGCTGCGGGCCTCGGCACCCGCTTCCTCCCCGCGACGAAGGCGATGCCGAAGGAGATGCTCCCCGTCGTCGACAAGCCGGCGATCCAGTACGTGGTCGAAGAGGCTGCCCAGGCCGGCATCGACGACATCCTCGTCATCATCGGGCGCAACAAGAACGCGATCTCGAACCACTTCGACTCGGTCCCCGAGCTGGAGGAGAAGCTGAAGGACAAGGGCGACACCGACCGGCTGCACCGTGTGCTGGAGTCGAGCGACCTCGCCGACATCCACTTCGTGCGCCAGGGCGAGCCCAAGGGCCTCGGCCACGCCGTGCTTCGCGCCAAGGCCCACGTCGGCGACTCGTCGTTCGCCGTCATGCTCGGTGACGACCTCATCGACGAGCGCGACGAGCTGCTCACCACCATGATCGCGGAGCACGAGCGCACCGGCGCGGCGATCATCGCCCTCATGGAGGTCGACCCCGACCACATCCACCTCTACGGCGTCGCGTCGGTGGAGTCCACCGACGGCAACGGCATCGTGAAGGTCAACGGCCTCGTCGAGAAGCCCACGTCCGAGGATGCGCCGTCCAACCTGGCCGTGATCGGCCGCTACGTGCTGTCGCCGAACGTGTTCGAGATCCTCGAGCGCACGGAGCCCGGCAAGGGCGGCGAGATCCAGCTCACCGACGCCCTGCAGGAGCTCGCGGCGGACCCCGACGGCCCCGGCGTCTACGGCGTCGTTTTCCGTGGCCGTCGCTATGACACCGGCGATAGGGTGGACTACATCAAGGCCATCGTGCAGCTGGCGGCCGATCGCGAAGATCTCGGTCCCGCACTGCGTCCCTGGTTCAAGGATTTCGCGGCGAACCTCTGACGCCGCCCGTTCGAGGGGGTCTCGTGGATCTGTCGGCTCCCCGCAGGCACGGCTCGGTGGCGATCCGGCTCGTTCGCCAGCGCGACGCCCGCGTGCTGCAGAACGAGCTGCTTTCCAACCGCGGCTGGCTGCGCCCGTGGGAGGCGACGAGCCCGGACGGTCCCGTGTCGTTCGACATGCGCGTCGGCATCCGCCGGCTGCTGCAGCAATACCGCGACGGCGTCGGCGTGCCCTTCGTCATGGAGTCCGACGGTGAGGTCGCCGGCCAGCTGAACGTGTGGGGGATCGCCCGCGGCTCGCTGGCATCCGCCACGATCGGGTACTGGGTGAGTGAGCGCTTCGCGGGCCGTGGCATCACGCCGACGGCGGTGGCGCTCGCGACCGACATCTGCTTCTCCGAGCTGCGACTGCATCGCATGGAGATCTGCATCCGCCCCGAGAACCGTGCGAGCCTGCGGGTGGTCGAGAAACTCGGCTTCCGCTACGAAGGGCTGCGTCGCCGCTTCATCCACATCGACGGGGATTGGCGCGACCACTACGCGTTCGCCCTCGTCCGCGAGGACGTCCCCGAGGGCGTGCTCCAGCGCTGGGTATCGGGCCGCGTGCCCCAGGACGCGGCAACGGTTCCGCCCGCGGACCGGCTTCACGCATAAGTCGTCCGGTTGTCTGTTCTCCTCCCCGCCGGCGGGCAGTCGCGCATCGCCGTGCCTGACCACGCCAGAAATCCGTGTTGCGTGACACGCGGACGGATGCGAGGGACACCGCCGTCCGGTCGCCTACCGTGGTGACCATGGGCGGGCAGGTGTGGGGTGGGGGAGTCATCGTTCTCGTCGCCGTGGCCTTGTGGCTGCTGTACCTGCTGCCCTCGTGGCACAGTCGTCGCCAGTTCGATGCGGCCGAACGCAACGCCGTCCGCCTGAATCAGGCCCTTCGCGTGCTCGCAGAGACGAGCGAGACGCCCGAAGAGGTGCGGCTCGAGCTCAACGCCCGCACCGCTGCCGCGCAGCAGAAGCTCGCGAAGCGCGCCCTGGCCGAGCGCGAGCACGCGGCGCTCGAGGGCGCGCGCATCGAGCTCGAGATCGCCAGGAGTGAGCGCGAGGCGGCGGTGGCCGCCGCACGCATCGGGGTGGAGCGTGCCCGCACCGACCGCGTCGCCGCCGAGGCGGCCGCGCGCGTGGATCTGGAGCGCGCCCGAGCCGAGCGGGCCGAGGCTGCGGCGGCCGCCCGCTCCGATCTCGCCGCGGTCCGGTCCCTTCCGACGTCACGCCGTGCGCGCGCCCGGCGCCGGTTCCGGCTCGTCGCGACCTTCGCGGGCGTCGTCGGGCTCGGCGTCGCGGCGTGGGGCGTGTTCGAGACCATCACGGTCGGTGCGCAGACTCTGATGTGGGCGGGTGTCGGCCTGGTGGCAGCATCCGTTCTCGTCCTTCGCCAGCTGTCCCGCGTCGCCGCACGTGCCGTGTCGCGGGCGACGGACGCTGCACCCCGCCGCATCGCGGAGGTGCAGGATGTCGCCCTCGAGCGCGAGCAGCGCGAGTGGGCGCCCCGCGACCTCCCCCGCCCGCTCACGGCGTCGGCGGGCTCCCGTGCTGCCGCTGTCCTGGATGGCGAAGCCGCTCGTGCGGCGCTGCGGCAGGCCGCCCTCGAACAGGCCATGGCGGCCCGCGCCGCGGCGCAGCAGCCCCCCTCGATCGACGTCGCGCGGACTGCGCGCGCGGCTTCCGCGGAGTCGGAATACGCCCGCATGGGGTACGTCGACGACGCCGAGATCGAGGCGCACGTGCGGCAGCTGCTGACCCGCCGCGCAGCCGGCGAATAGGCCTCTCGCAGGGCCTCCGCGGATTCGGAGGGACTGTGGAACCGTGATAGTGTTTTCGAGGTTCAAGGGCCTGTAGCGCAGTTGGTAGCGCGCCTCGTTCGCATCGAGGAGGTCAGGGGTTCGATTCCCCTCAGGTCCACCGAAAGAAGACCACCGCAGTGCGGGGGTCTTCTGCGTTTCGGGTCCTGGCGGGCCGGGTGTGGCTCCGTCAGTCCGGTACGGCCTCCGCAGCGGCACGGGCCGCGCCAGGAAGAGCGTCGACGATGCGCGCGACGGCGGCGTCGTCGTGCGCGGCCGAGACGAACCACGCCTCGAACACCGACGGCGGCAGCGAGACGCCCTGGGCGAGCATCGCGCGGAAGAACGGCGGATAGCGGTATGCCTCCTGCGCCTTCACCGTGTCGTAGTCCGTCGGAGCCTCGGCCGCGAACTGGATCGAGAACAGGTTGCCCGAGCGCTGCACGACGTGCGTGACGCCGGCTTCGGAGAGAGCGGATGCTGCGGCGTCCGCGATCGTCGCCGCGGCGGCGTCGAGGCGCCCATAGGCGGCGTCGTCGAGGTGGTCGAGGGTCGCGCGCCCGGCGGCGACAGCGAGCGGGTTCCCGCTCAGCGTGCCGGCCTGGTAGACCGGGCCGAGGGGCGCCAGCAGCTCCATGAGCGCCGCGGAGCCGCCGATCGCGGCGAGGGGGAGCCCGCCGCCCACGACCTTGCCGAACGTGATGAGGTCGGGCGAGAAGGGCACCGGGTCGATGCCGTACCAGCCGGCGGGACCGACGCGGAAGCCGGTCAGCACCTCGTCGAGGATGAGCAGCGCGCCGTGCTCGTGCGCGATGTCGGCGAGTGCGGCGTTGAAGCCCTGCGCGGGCGCAACGATGCCCATGTTGGCGGGCGCCGCCTCGACGATGACCGCAGCGATGTCGTCGCCGTGTGCCGCGAACACCTCGCGGAGCGCGTCGAGGTCGTTGTAGGCGATCACGAGCGTCTGCGCGGCGATCGCTGCGGGAACGCCCGCCGAACCCGGCATCGCGAGCGTGGCCACGCCCGAGCCCGCCTCGGCCAGCAGGCCGTCGGAGTGCCCGTGGTAGTGGCCGGCGAACTTCACGATGAGGTCGCGTCCGGTCGCGCCGCGCGCGAGGCGGATCGCCGTCATCGTGGCCTCGGTGCCCGTGGAGACCAGGCGGACGCGCTCGACGGGGTGCGAGCCGTCGCGCGAGACGCGCGCGGCGATCAGCTCGGCCAGCTGCGTCTCGCCGGGTGTGCTCGCGCCGAAGCCGAGACCGTGGGCCGCAGCATCCTGAACCGCCTTCACGACGGCGGGGTGGGCGTGCCCGAGGATCGCGGGACCCCACGAGCCGACCAGGTCGACGTACTCGCGGCCCTCGACGTCGGTGACGTAGGGGCCCGACGCCGACACGAAGAACCGCGGCGTCTCGTGCACGGAGCCGAAGGCGCGCACCGGCGAGTTCACCCCGCCCGGCATGGCGCCGCGTGCCCGGGCGAATTCCTCTGCGTTCGTCGTCATCGGATCCACTCCGCAAGCTCCAGGGCCCAATAGGTCAGCACGGCATCGGCGCCGGCGCGGCGGATGCCGATCACCGACTCCTCGATCGCGCGGCGCCGGTCGATCCAGCCGTGGGCGGCCGCGGCCTCGATCATCGAATACTCGCCTGACACCTGATACGCCCAGACTGGGACGGGGCTCGTCGCCGCGGCATCCGCCAGCACGTCGAGGTAGCTCATCGCGGGCTTGACCATCACGATGTCGGCGCCCTCCGCGATGTCGAGGTCGAGCTCGCGTGCGCCCTCGCGGCGATTGGCGGGGTCCTGCTGGTACGTGCGGCGGTCGCCTTCGAGCGACGACTGCACGGCCTCGCGGAACGGGCCGTAGAACGCCGAGGCGTACTTCGCCGCGTAGGCCAGGATCGGGGTGTTGCCGTATCCGGAGTCGTCCAGCGCGTCGCGCACCGCCGCGACCTGGCCGTCCATCATGCCCGACAGGCCGAGCAGCTGCGAGCCCGCCTCGGCCTGCGCCACGCCCATGTCGCGGTACCGCTCGAGGGTGGCGTCGTTGTCGACGTATCCGTTCGCGTCGAGGACGCCGCAGTGGCCGTGGTCGGTGAACTCATCGAGGCACAGGTCCGTCTGAACGACGAGCGCGTCGCCCGCCTCGGCGACCGCGATCCGGGTCGCGACGTTGAGGATGCCGTCGGGGTCGGTCGCGCCGGAACCCACCGCGTCCTTGTGCTCGGGCACGCCGAACAGCATGATGCCTCCGATGCCGGCGGCCGCAGCATCCGTCACGGCTTTCTTCACGCTCTCGGTCGAGTGCTGCACGACCCCCGGCATCGACGAGATCGGCACGGGCTCGCCCGCCCCTTCGCGCACGAACAGCGGCAGGACCAGCTCGGCCGGGTGCAGGCGCGTCTCGGCGACGAGGCGCCGCATCGCGGGGGTGGCGCGCAGGCGGCGGGGACGGTCTGTCGGTTGGTGACTCACGGGCGTTCTCCCGTCAGGCCGGCGGCGCCGGCATCGAGCAGTTCACGGGCGACGGATGCCGCGACCTCGCGCGACGGATCGCCCTCGTCCTCGGGCCACACGGTGGCGTGCGACGATGTGAGGATCGTGGTCCCATCGAGGCTGTAGACGCTTGCCGAGAGCAGCAGGAGCCCCGCGTCGACGACGGCGCGCGCGCCGACGGGGGCGGAGCACCCCGCCTCGAGGAGGGCGAGCACCTCGCGCTCCGCTTCGACGGCGGCGCGGGTCTCGGCGTGGTCGAGCCGGTCGACGAGGCTCTCTTCGCCACGGCGCACCTCGACCGCGAGCGCGCCCTGCCCGGGCGCCGTCGGCCACCGGTCGGGGTCGAGGAACTCGGTCACGACGTCGGTACGGCCGATGCGGGTGAGTCCGGCGGCGGCGAGGATGACGGCATCCAGCTCCCCGCTCGTCACCTTGCCGAGGCGCGTGTCGACGTTGCCGCGGATGTCGACGATCTCGAGATCGGGGCGCCGCGCGCGCAGCTGCGCCATGCGGCGGGGGGATCCGGTGCCGACGCGGGCACCGGCGGGGAGCTCGTCGAGCGTGAGGCCGTCGCGGGCGATGAGGGCGTCGCGCGGATCCTCGCGCGCGGGCATCGCCGCGACGACCAGCTGGTCGTGCGGTGCCGTGGGGAGGTCCTTCAGCGAGTGGACGATGACATCGCACTCGCCGGCGAGGAGCGCGTCGCGCAGCGCCCCGGTGAAGAGCCCGGTGCCGCCGGCGCGCGACAGCGGCTCGTTCGAGCGGTCGCCCTCGGTCGTGATCGTGACGAGCTCGGTCGTGACGCCGTACGCATCGGCGAGGTCGTCTGCGACCATGCCGGTCTGCGTCAGCGCGAGGGTGCTCCCGCGCGTCCCGATGCGCAGGGTGGTCACGCCAGCACCTCGGCGATCTCATCGAGGCCGATGCGGCGGCCGGTGTAGAACGGCACCTCTTCGCGCACGTGGCGGCGGGCCTCGGTCTGGCGGAGGTCGCGCATCAGGTCGACGAGCTCGACGAGCTCGGGCGCTTCGAGGGCCAGGATCCACTCGTAGTCGCCGAGCGCGAACGACGCGACCGTGTTGCTCAGCACCGAGCGGTGCGCGGCTCCCTTGCGGCCGTGGTCGGCGAGCATCTGGCGGCGCTCGTCGTCGGGAAGGATGTACCAGTCGTACGAGCGCACGAACGGGTAGACCGTGAGCCACGCCTCCGGATCCTTGTCGCGCATGAACGCGGGGAGGTGGCTGGCGGTGAACTCGGCGTCGCGGTGAACGCCCATCGCGTTCCAGACCGGCTCGAGCGAGGCGAGCGGCTCGGCGCGGCGGAGGATCCGCAGCGCCGACTGCAGCACGTCGGGGGCGATGCCGACCCCGGTGAGCCAGATCATGAGGTCGGCGTCGGCCCGCAGGCCCGACACGTCGTAGAACCCGCGGACGACCACTCCGGATGCCTCGACCTCGGCGACCGCGGCGCTCAGATCGCCGGCGGGGGCGGGCGCCGAGGAGTCGCGGCGGAAGACCGCCCACAGGGTGTAGCCGAGGGTTTCAGTGGGGGAGTTCGCCGCGACGTCGGTCATGCTCCCATCTTTCCACCCTGCGGGACGCCTCCTGCCCGGAGGGGCCTTCGTCCCCGACACTCAGCGCGTTTCGACTGCGCGCGCCAGAGCGCGCTCCGCTCAACGAGCGGGAGGTTGGGACCGGCCTTCCCCTCCGGTCGTTGACCGAGCCCCTATTCCGCTCGTTGAGCGAGCTTGCGAGTCGAAACGCGCAGTCGAGACTCCCGAGCGCGGTCGCAAGGTCGGTTCAGCGGGCGAGGAGCTCGGCGGCGGTGCGCTCGGCGTGGGCGACGATCCCGGCGAGTCCGGAGCCGGCGACGGTCTCGCCGACCACGATCAAGTCGGACGGGACGGATGCTGCGGCCGGCCGCATCCAGAACACATGGGCCGCGTCGACCACGACCGGCAGCCGCACGGCGAGCAGCGCCTCGGCGTCGGCGACGGCCGCGGCGACCGGGTCGGCCGGGGTCGCATCGTAGGAGAGCCGGACCACGTGGCGCCCGCCGGCAGCTTCGCGGAGCCACTCCCACTTCGCGGTCGCATGCGTGAGCGCACGGGCGTTCACCGGTGCCCCGGCGGCCACGAGCAGTCCGGTGCCGCGCGGCGCAGCATCCAGCTCCTCCTGCTCCACGACCAGGGTCACGAGGTCGATGCGACGGCCGGGAGCGGCGGGCGACCCCGCACCGGGAGCCGCGACGATCACGGTGCCCTCGGGCGCGCCGAGGTCGTCGACCCGCGCGCCCAGCCGGATGTCGCCGCCGCGGCGCTCGAGGTCGTCGGCGAGGGCCGGTACGAGGCGGTTGACACCGCCGCGGATCCCCGCGACCGCGGCGCCCGGGGGAGCGGCCGCGCGCAGGCGCGTGACGGCTCCGCTGAGCGAGCCCACGCTCACGACGGCGTCGGCGAGCCCGGGGTGGGCGCGCGCGACCGGGAGCTCGTCGGGGTGCTGCGAGTGCACGCCGTGCACGACGGGGGCGACGAGCCGGTCGAGCATCTGCGCGCCGTGGCGCTCGCGCACGAGGGCGCCGAGGGTCGCCGGCACCTCGCCGACCGGCAGGGCGTCGAGATCAGCCGCACGCTCGGCCGCGGAGAGTCCGACGACGCGCACGACGTCGGCGGCGAGGGGATCCGCCGGGATGCCGAGCAGCGCGGTCGCCGGCAGCGGCACGGCGTCGCCGGTCGAGGGCTGCAGCCACGCCGGTCCGGGGGTGGGGGCGACGACGTCGCCGGCCAGGCCGAGCTCGGCGAGCAGCGCCTCGACCACGCCGCCGCGCACGGCGAAGCTCTCGGCGCCGGCATCCAGAGCGAGTCCGCCGACCTCGTGCCGCGCGACCGTGCCGCCGAGGTGATCCGAGGCCTCGAACACCGCCACGGAGGCGCCTGACGCGGCCAGCCGCCGGGCGACGACGAGCCCGGCCACCCCGCCGCCCACGACGGAGAAGTCAGCCATGCGCGTGCACGAACTCCACGATGCGCGTGAGCACCGTCGGGTCGGTGTCGGGCGGGACGCCGTGCCCGAGGTTGACGACGTGCGCGCGTGCGGCGCGGCCGCGCTCGAGGACGTCGATGATGTGCGCCTCGAGCACCGGCCACGGCGCGCGCAGCAGCGCCGGGTCGATGTTGCCCTGCACCGAGACGTCGGGGCCGAGCCGGCGCACGGCCTCGTCGAGGGGGAGGCGCCAGTCGACGCCCACCGTGTCGACGCCCACGTCGCGCATCGCGGCGAGCAGCTCGCCGGTGCCGACGCCGAAGTGCACGAGAGGCACGTCGAGGTGGCGCACGGCGTCCAGGGCGAGGGCCGAGAACGGGGCGACGTGCTGCGTGTAATCGGTGAGGCTGAGCGAGCCCGCCCACGAGTCGAACAGCTGCCCGGCCGACGCGCCCGCCTCGATCTGGGCGGCGAGGAACGCGCCGGTGATCCCGGCGCACCACGTCAGCAGAGAGGACCACGTCTCGGGATCGGAGTGCATGAGCGCCCGCGTCTTCAGCTGCTCCTTCGACGGGCCGCCCTCGACCAGGTAGGACGCCAGCGTGTACGGGGCGCCGGCGAAGCCGATGAGCGGCGTCGTGCCCAGTTCGGCGACGGTGAGCGCCACGGCATCGCGGATGGGAGCGAGCGCCTCGGGGTCGAGCGGGGGCAGGGACGCGACATCCGCCGCCGTCCGCACCGGGTTCTCGAGCACCGGGCCGCGTCCCGCCACGATGCGCACGTCGACGCCCGACAGGCGCACCGGGATCACGATGTCGCTGAAGAAGATGCCGGCGTCGACGCCGTGCCGGCGCACCGGCTGCAGCGTGATCTCGCTGGCGAGCTCGGGGTTCAGGCAGGCGTCGAGCATGTCGGTGCCGACCCGCAGCTCGCGGTACTCCGGCAATGATCGGCCCGCCTGGCGCATGAACCAGACCGGCGTGCGAGCCGGCCGTTCGCCGCGATACGCGCGTATCAGCGCGGGGGGATCGTTTCTCTGAAGGACGGAAGGGTGAGAGTCATGCAACGACACACGTTAAGATTAGGTCTGTGCTCCTCTGTCTGACCGCGAACCATCGGAACGCGAGCCTCGACATCCTGGAGCGTCTCTCTGTGGGGGCGCCCACGGCGACGCGCGCCCTCGTGGACGACGAGATCTTCGTCTCCGGCGCCGTCGTGCTCGCCACGTGCAACCGGTTCGAGGCCTATCTCGACATCGACGAGCCGCTCACCGGCGGCGAGGCGGTCGCGGCCGAGTCCGTGATCGAGGCGATGGCCGAGGCATCCGGCGTCGCGGTCGATCTGCTGCGCGCGTCGGTCGCCGTCCATCAGGGGGCCGATGCCGCGGCCCATCTGTTCGCCGTCACCAGCGGCCTCGAGTCGATGTCGGTCGGCGAAGACGAGATCTCGGGTCAGGTGCGTCGGGCTCTGGACGCCGCCCGAGCCGACGGCATGACCTCGAGCGAGCTGGAGCGCCTGTTCCAGAAGGCGACCCACACCAGCCGCGGCGTGCGCAACCGCACCCAGCTGCGCGGAGCACATCGCTCGCTCGTGCGCCTCGCTCTCGAGCTGGCCTCGAGCCGCGTCGCCGAGTGGGCCGCCGCGAGGATCGTCGTCGTGGGCACCGGCAAGTACGCCGTCCGCACCGTCGAGGCGCTGCGCGCCCGCGGCGCCGGCGACATCCACGTCTTCTCCCCATCCGGTCGGGCCGAGGCGTTCGCCGCGCAGCACGGGCTGATCCCGGTGTCGGACTTCCCGGCCGAGGTCGCCGCGGCCGACGTCGTCATCACGTGCACCGCTGCCGCCGTCGTCCACGCCGACGCGTTCACGCCCGGGCACCGCGTGCTCGTGATCGACCTGGGGCTCCCGCGCAACGTAGACCCCGCTGTCGGCGCGGTCGAGGCGGTCGAGCTGCTCGACCTCGAGACCATCCGGCTGCACGCCCCGCTCGCCGAGTTCAGCGCCCACGCCGACGCGCGCGCGATCGTCGGCGATGCGGCCACCGAGTTCCACGCTGACCGCGAGGCCGGTCCCGCGATCACGGCTCTGCGCGCAGACGTGCTGAGGATCGTCGACGAAGAGATCGCCCGTGCCCGCTCGCGCGGGGCCGGAGACGACGTCGAGACCGCCCTGCGCCACCTCGCCGGTGTGCTGCTGCACCGGCCGTCGGTGCGCATCCGCGAGCTGGCCGTCGAGGGCCGCATCGACGAGGCCCGCGCCGCGCTCGAGCTGCTCCACGGCCTGTCGGTCGAGGCTCCCGGCGCCGCGGACGACGACCTCTGGGCCACCGCATAGCGCGTCCTCTCCCACTCTGCCGGGCCGACCTCCGCGTCCGGACGACCGGGCCCCGCAGCATCCGCTTCTCTGCCGATCCGGAATTCGGAGAATCGCATCGTTTCCGGGGCCGCCCCGCGCGCACGCTCCGGAAAGCGTGCGGAAGTCCGAATTCCGGATCCGCGGAAGGGGCGGATCCGGTCGGGGCTAGGCGAGTTCGTGCAGGACGAACGCGGCGAGGAAGCCGATCGTCGCCCACAAGCCGGTGAGCGCGTGCTGCTCGTCGAACGCCTCGGGGATCATCGTGTTGCACACCATCGCGAGCAGACCGCCGGCGGCGATCGTGGTGATGAGGGCGATCAGGCTGGGCGACGCCGACTGGAAGGCGACATAGCCCAGCACCGAGGAGACCACGGTGATCAGCGCAATCCCGCTCCACAGCAGGGCCACGTAACGCCCGCTCGAGCCGCCTCGCTTGAGGGCGGCGGTCGAGCCGAGTCCCTCGGGGAAGTTGCTGATCGCGATCGCCGCCACGATGGGGATGCTGATCCCGCCCTGCAGCACTGACAAGCCCATGACGATGGACTCCGGGATGCCGTCGATCAGCGCGCCGACGGCGATCACGAGGCCTGCTCCGCTCACTGCCTGCGCTCCGGCGCGGCGGGCCACGATGCTGGCGGAGACCTCGTCGCCGTCCGAGTACTCGGTGACGGAGGACGCGTCGATCCGGGGCGAGCCGGAGGCGGGCCGCTTGCTGCGTCGCGAGATGAGCTGGTCGGCGACGATGTAGATGATCGCGCCGCCGAGAAAGCCCACGGTGGTGGGGATGAGCCCGCCGTCCTCAGCTGCCTCCTCGACCAGTTCGAAGGCCAGGGTCGAGATGAGGACACCGGCGCCGACCGCCATGATCCCGGCGACGATGCGCTGCGGGATCTCGACGAACCACGCGATTGCCGCCCCGACGAGCAGCGTGCCGCCGCCGATGAGGCCGCTCAGCGCCGCGAGCCAGAGTCCTTGCATGGCGCCAACCTAGTGGCGGGGATGACGGATGCCGCGGCGAAACGCGTTCGCCGCGGCATCCGTCCCTCTTCCGTAGAGTCAGGCCGTCGCGGCCTCGCGGGCGCGCAGGTCCTTGCGGAGGATCTTGCCGGAGCTGGACTTCGGGATCGCGTCGATGAACTCGACGCGGCGCACCTTCTTGTGCGGTGCGACGTGCTCGGCGACGAACGCCATCACCTCGTCCGCGGTGAGCCCGGAGTCCGGGGCGGCGACGATGAAGGCCTTGGGGATCTCCTGCTTGTCCTCGTCGAGCACACCGATGACCGCAGCATCCATCACCTTCGGGTGACCGAGGAGGAGCGCCTCGAGCTCTGCGGGGGCGATCTGGTAGCCCTTGTACTTGATGAGCTCCTTGACCCGGTCCACGATCGAGAAATAGCCGCCCTCGTGGTACACCGCGATGTCGCCGGTGTGGAGGAATCCGTCGGCGTCGAGCGTCTCGGCGGTCGCCTGCGGCTGGTTGAGGTAGCCGAGCATGACGTTCGGCCCCTTCACCCACAGCTCGCCGGCCTTCGTGACGCCGTCGGGGCCGAGCTCGGTGATCTCCTCGCCGGTCTCGGTGTCGATGAGCTTGTTGAGCGTGTTGGGCAGCATGACGCCGACGGAGCTCACCGGGATGTCGTAGCGGTCCACGGGCATCGCGTGCGAGACCGGGCTCAGCTCGCTCATCCCGTACCCCTGCATCATACGGGCGTTGATGCGGCGCCCTGCGGTCTCGGCGGTCTCGCCGTCGAGGGGAGCCGCCCCCGAGAACACCGTGTGCACGCTGGAGATGTCGAACTGGTCGACGATGGGATGCTTCGCCAGCGCGACCGCGATCGGCGGCGCGATGTACAGGTAGGTGCACTGGAACTTCTGGATGTTGGTGAGGAACTCCACCAGGTCGAACTTCGGCATCGTCACGAGGCTCGCGCGCTGGCGCAGAGCGAGATTGAGCAGCACCGTCATGCCGTAGATGTGGAAGAACGGCAGCACCGCCAGCACGCGATCGGTCGCGGCGAGATCAAGGGCGACGCGGCACTGCGCGACGTTCGCCACCAGATTGCGATGCGTCAGCATGACGCCCTTGGGAACGCCGGTCGTGCCCGACGAGTAGGGGAGCACCGCGATGTGCGTCGCAGGGTCGAACGAGACCTCGGGTGCCGGTGCGCCCTCGGCGAGCAGCGCCCGGAGGTTCGGATGGCCCGGGGCGCCGTCGAGCACGACGACACGGTCGTGGGGGATGCCGACCGCCTCGGCGGCGGTTGAGGCCTGGGGGAGGAGGGGGTGGACGGTGACGAGCCACGTGGCCCCGGCATCCCGCAGCTGCTTCTCGATCTCGCCGGCGGTGTACAGCGAGTTGACGGTGGTGACCGTGGCGCCCGCGCGCAGGATGCCGTGGAAGACGGTCGCGAACGCCGGCACATTGGGGCACAGGAGGCCCACGACCGTCTCGACGCCGACGCCACGCGCCGCCAGCGCGCCGGCGAACAGGTCGACCTGCGTGCGCAGCGCGCCGTACGTCGTCTCGGCGCCGGTCGCGGGATCGATGAGCGCGACGCGCCCCAGGTCCTCGTCGGTCAGGCTCGCGAACAGGTAGTCGTACACGTCGAGTGGGGGAATCTCGACATCGGCTTCGGGACTGGTGAACACCGGATCTCCTTCGATCGGGCGGCACGACGGTCGTGGTCGGCAAGCTATCGGCCGTGCCGTGCGACCATCATGCCATCCGCATCGAAGATCGTGGGACGCGATTCCGTGAACGCTGGAACGCAGTGTCACCGGATGCAGCGCGCCCGGCCACCCCCTCGGTGGCCGGGCGCGCCCGGTCTCAGTGCGCGAGTGCGGGCTGGCGGCCACCGGCGGCGAGGCGCTCGGCGGCGAGTCCCTCAGCGGCCTCGAGCGGCGTGACGCCTCGGGCCTCCGCCTCGTCGAAGATGCGGCGCACCGTGTCGCCGATCTGGCCGACGCGGTCCATGATCTCGGCACGCGTGCCGAGGTGCTTCGCCTCGAGGTCCAGGTAGATCACCCCGCCCGCGTTGACGACGAAGTCGGGGGCGTACAGGATGCCGCGACCGGCCAGGCGTGCCGCCCCGCTGTGGTCCGCGAGCGGATTGTTCGCCGGGCCGCACACGGCCTTCGCGTCGAGAGAATCGATCACCTCGTCAGTGAGGAGCCCGCCGATGCCGGCGGGGACGAAGACGTCGGCAGGGACGAGGTGCTCCTCGCCCGGGGCGATCCACTCGGCGCCGAGCTCGGCGGCGAGGTCGCGCTTGGCGGGGTTGACGTCGGTGACCGTGAGGCGCGCCCCCTCGGCCGAGAGGCGCACCGCGAGGCGGCTGCCGACCTGGCCGAGGCCCGAGATCGTGATGCGCCGGCCCTCGACGTCGGCGGTTCCCGCGACGCGCTCGAGCGTCGCGCGGAGCGACTCGTAGACGCCGAGGCTCGTGGGGCCGGCGGGCTCGCCCGAGCCGCCGACGGCGTCGGGCAGGCCAACGACGTGCTCGGTGCGCTCGCTGACGACGAGCATGTCCTCGGTCGTCGAGCCGACGTCCTCGGCGGTGCGGTACAGGCCGTGCAGGGACTCGACCGCGTCACCGAGGTCGAGGAACGCGGCACGGCGGCGGTCGGTGTCGAGCGTGGTGCCGGGAGGCAGGGCGATGACGGATTTGCCGCCGCCCGCGTCGAGCCCGGCTGCGGCGTTCTTGAGCGTCATGGCGGCCGACAGTCGCAGTGCGTCGCCGAGGGCGTCGCTCCAGTGCGGGTATGTCCACAGGCGCGCGCCGCCGAGGGCGGAGCCGAGCACGGAGGAGTGCAGCGCGACGGCGATGAACAGACCGCTCCGGCGGCCGGTGATCACCTCCACCCGCTCGTGTGCGAAATCGGGCAGGGGCAGGGTGTGCGTCATCGCGGTTCTTCCTTCGGCGGGCCTCGTGGGCAGTGCGCTGCGGACGCCGCGGCGTTGCGGCATCCGTTCTCATTCCACACCGATTCTGCGAATTGTTCAACCGTGTCGGCGGCACCTGGGCAGATTGCCTGCTCCTCGGCGCGGACCTTGCGCACGCCTCAGCAGTGTGTGCGCCGTCGATAGCATCGACGGATGCCAGACGCCTACACCCACGGTCATCACGAGAGCGTTCTGCGGTCGCACCGCTGGCGCACCGCCGAGAACTCCGCGGCCTACCTGCTGCCGCACCTTTCGGCGGGCATGTCGATTCTCGACGTGGGCAGCGGACCCGGCACGATCACGGCCGACTTCGCCGCGCGCGTCGCCCCCGGCCGCGTCGTCGGGACGGATGCCTCAGCCGACGTCGTCGCGCAGGCCACGGCCGACCACGCAGCCGAGAATCTCTCGTTCGAGGTGGGCGACGCCTATGCGCTGCCCTACGACGACGGCGCGTTCGACGTCGTGCACGCCCACCAAGTGCTGCAGCACGTGGATCGTCCGGTCGACATGCTGCGCGAACTGGGCCGTGTCGTGGGCGCGGACGGGCTCGTCGCGGCGCGTGACGTCGACTACGAGGGCGTCATCTGGTACCCGCTGATTCCGGCGCTGGACGAATGGCTCGCGCTGTACCTCGCCACCCACCGCAGCGTCGCGGGCGAGCCGGCGGCCGGCCGTCGGCTCAAGGCATGGGCGCAGCAGGCCGGGCTCGCCGACATCCGCGCGACCGCCTCGCTGTGGCTCTTCGAGGACGAGGCGGACCGTGAGTGGTGGGGCGGAATGTGGGCCGACCGCGTGCTGCAGTCGGCATTCGCCGACTCGGCGCGTGGGGCCGGCGCCGACGATGCGCTGCTGCAGCGCATCTCGGACGGCTGGCGCGAGTGGGCGGCCGCCGACGACGGCTGGCTCCTCATGCCCCACGGCGAGATCCTTGCGCGCGGCCCGCGTCGTCAGGCTGAGCCGGTGACCACCCCCGCCTCGCTTCCCGCCCGCAGTCGCCTCGTCCACGACGCCATCCGCGCCGCCGGGATCCCCGGAGACATCGTGGTGCTGCCGGATGCCGCATCCACCGCGGCGCTGGCCGCCGAGGCCCTCGGGGTCGAGGTCGGGGCGATCGCCAACAGCCTCGTGTTCTCCAGCGACGGCGCTCCGCTGCTCGTGATGACGAGCGGCGCGCACCGGGTCGACACCGCGGCGCTCGCGGAACGCCTCGGTCACGGCAAGATCCAGCGAGCGACGCCGGAACAGGTGCGGGAGGCGACCGGCCAGGCCATCGGCGGAGTCGCTCCCACGGGGCATCCGGCGCCGCTGCGCACGATCGTCGACGAGGACCTCGCCGGCTACCCCGAGATCTGGGCCGCCGGCGGCACGCCGCACACCGTGTTCCCGATGACCTACGACGAGCTGGTGCGCCTCACCGGCGGCACCGTGATGAAGGTCGACTGACCCGGCAGCGGCTCCTCGGCGGGGGCGGGGCCGCAGCATCCGCTCCGATCACGTTCTGCGTGTCGTTCTGCGGGACGATCTTGACGACCCCCGACGGGCGCGGTAGACAGTGACCGTCCGTATCGGCGTAGATGGGGGATCGCCGTGCCTGAACGGACTTCGAGCACGCGTGACAGGGGAAACGCATGATCCGTCAGCTCGCCATCGCCACCACTGCAGCCCTGATCGTGACCGGTCTCGCTGTGACGCCCGCCGTCGCGAGTCCGGAGCCGCCACCGGCCGACGACCTGCTCGCCGTCTACGAGGGCACGGTCGATGCCGAAGGACTGGGGGCCATCGTGGATCTCGGCGTCGACCGCCAGGAGATCGTGACCTCCGCGGGCGACGAACCGGGCGAGGTCGAGGTGCAGGTCATCCTGAGCGGCGATCAGGCGGCGCAACTCGCTGCCGGGGGCGCGGAGCTGACGCCGAAGCAGCCCGCGGCTCAGCGTCGGACGATGGCCGCGAGCGACGGCGTGTTCCGGATGTACAGCGGGGAGGGAGGCATCCTCGAGGAGCTCATGGCGGTCGCCGCGGCTCACCCCGACTTCGCCCAGTTCCGCGTCATCGGGAAGACCACCCAGGGCAAGGACATCGGGGCTGTCCGCCTCACCGGCGGCGTCGCGGATCAGCAGGACGGCAGCCGACCGGCGACCGTCTACCTGGGCGCTCAGCACGCGCGCGAGTGGATCACCCCCGAGATGGTCAGGCGACTGCTCGACCACGTCGCGACCTCGTACGACACCGACAGGCGCATCACGAAGCTCGTCGACACGACGGAGCTCTGGTTCGTGCCGGTCGCCAATCCCGACGGCTACGACTTCACTTTCCAGGACGGCCGCCGCCTCTGGCGCAAGAACCTGCGCGACAACAACGGGGATGGCGCGATCACCACCGCGGACGGGGTCGACCTCAACCGCAACTTCCCGACGCGCTGGGGTTACGACAACGAGGGATCCTCGCCCGCCCCGTCGAGCGATACGTATCGCGGACCGGCACCGGCCTCCGAGCCCGAGACCCAGGCGCTGGACGGACTGTTCGCGGCTCTCACCCCCGAGTTCCTCGTGAACTACCACTCGGCTGCGGAGCTGCTGCTGCACGGCATCGGCTGGCAGGTGGCGACACCTTCGCCCGACGACGTCATCTATGAGGCGATGGTGGGCGACGATGCCGATCCGGCGATCCCGGGCTATGACCCCGACCTCTCGGCGGAGCTGTACACCACCAACGGCGACACCGACTCCCACGCGCAGGAGGCCTACGGCACGCTCGGGTTCACCCCCGAGATGGGCACGTGCGAATCCGCGTCGAACTCGGTGCCCGGCGACCAGTGGGAGGCGAGCGACTGCGAGAGCGGCTTCAACTTCCCCGCCGACGAGGGCCTGATCCAGGCGGAGTTCGAGAAGAACATCCCATTCGCCCTCGCCGTCGCCGAGTCGGCGAAGGACCCGAACGACCCGGTGTCGGTCGTCGGCCGGGATGCCGAGGACTTCCGCGTCGATTCGTTCTCCGTCTCGTACGGTGACCCGCAGACCGTCGCGGTCTGGGCGAAGCACGACCTGCAGAAGAAGCAGATGAACTACCGCATCAACGGCGGGCGCGCGAACGTCGTTCCGGTGCGCGAGTGGCAGGGTGGCGAGCGCTACGGCGACGAGAACACCGACTATTACGGCGAGTACCGCGGGACGGTGACCGGTGCCCGGGCGGGTGACAGCGTCGAGGTCTGGTTCACGGGCAAGCGGGACGCCCGGAACAACACGGGTCCCGGCGCCGGAAAGCCCGTCGAGAGCGAGCGCTTCACATACGAGGTGGTTCAGGACACCGGGAACACGGCGCTCGTGATCGCGAATGAGGACTACAGCGGTGCCGTGAACGACGGCGAGCCACCCCACGCTGACGAACCCGAGTACCTCGACGAGCACGTCGCGGCGCTCGAAGCCAACGGCGTGACGCCGGATGTCTGGGACGTCGACGCGGACGGCGTGCCGCACGATCTCGGAGTGCTCAGTCACTACGACGCAGTGCTGTGGTACCTCGGCGAGAACCGGCTGACGCAGGACGAGGAGGACCTGCTCACCGACACGTACCTGTTCGGCGAGGTCACTGATCTCTCGGTCGCAGAACGCCAGCAGTACCTCACGATCGCGGTGCGCGACTTCCTCAACGAGGGCGGCAAGCTGGCCATGGCCGGAGAGACGGTCGGATACTACGGCCAGCTCGGTGCGGCGCTCGGAGGGATCTACTACGGCCTCGACGGCGCGCCCGACCAGGACTGCGTCGTGACGTCGGACTTCTTCGCGGACTGCCTGCTGCTCGCCGACGACTTCACGCAGTACTGGCTGGGCCTCGACAGCCGGACCCCGGTCGCCGCCGCCGGAGTGGCGGGAGTCGACTCGCCGTTGGAGGGTGTGGAGGCCCCGTTCGGCGGTCCCGCGACGGAAGACAACCCCGTCGACGAGGCCGGTCAGCTCACGGCGACGAGTGACGTGCTCCCCGTCGCCGAGTTCCCGCAGTTCGAGAGCTGGGCCGCGGCCGAGTATCTGGACCCGTCGGGGCCGTTCATCCCCGTCGGGGGAGAGTGGGCGATGTTCGCACCGCACATCGACGACGGCTACCAGCGGATCGCGCGCACCTACAGTGTTCCGGTGCTCGGGCAGGACGGGACGGCCACGTTCGCTGCGCAGTTCTCGTACTCGACCGAGCTCGGCTACGACCATGTCATCGTCGAAGCACGCGTGGTCGGCACGGAGGATTGGACGACGCTCGTCGATGCCAACGGCGCAACGACGAGCGCACCCCCGGCCGAGTGCGAGGCCGGGTTCCTGCTGGCGGAGCATCCGCGGCTCGCGAACTACCTGACGCTCGGAAACCCCTGCGCGTCGAGCGGTGACACCGGCGCGTGGAACTCGTTCACCGGCAACTCGGGCGGATGGGTGCCGGTCTCGTTCGATCTGTCGCCGTACGCGGGAGAGGACGTCGAGATCGTCGTGAGCTACGTGACCGACCCGTTCACGGGAGAAGTCGGGCTCATGGTGGACGACACCGCGCTTGTGCTCGACGGCGTGGCGACCGAGATCGAGGGCTTCGAGACCAGTACCGGTGCGTGGGAGGTGCTCCCGGCGCCCGACACGAGTCCGGGCAACGCGAGCGACTTCTTCCGCTACGACGCGGAGGGTCCGTTCTACAGCGCCACCGCAACGCCCGACACGCTCCTGTTCGGCTTCGGACTCGAGCAGCTCGAGTCCGACGAAGCCCGCGAGGAGGTGGTGGCGAGGATCCTCGGGCACTTCGCGGGATAGGGCGCGAGCCTTCACCAGGCGCCGGGTCCGTCAGCCGCTCAGGATCTCTCGGCAGGTGACGGCGGCGGCGGCCGACCACGCCTGCGGCCGGCACGCGGCAGGGTATGGAGCGGGGACCGGCGTCGTCGAGCGATCATCCCCCGAGTAGAGCTCGGGCATGCGGAAGCCGAATGCCTCGGCCGCCGCGAGCAGGCCGTCGACCACGACGAGCGCCTCGTGATGCAGCCCTTCGCGCGCCATGCCGCGGGCTGCGATCGCCGAGTCATGCGCCCACACGCTGCCGCCGTGGTAACTGAGTGGCCAGTACCCGGCGGCCTCCGACGACATCGTCCGCACACCGAACCCTGATGTCATCGAGGCGCCGGTCAGAAGCCGCGCGACCTCGCGTGCCTGATCCGGGTCGAGGATGCCGGTGCCGAGAAGGTGGCCGATGTTCGAGGTGAGCGTGTCGACCGGCCGACCATCGCGATCGAGTGCGATCGCCGGGTACCGGCCCTCGGGCGTCGTCACCCAGAAGCGCTCGGCGAACCGGCGGCGCAGGTCTGCCGCCCATTCGCGCAGCGGTCCGGCGCCGTCCTCGTCGAGCGACTCGAGTAGTGCGGCGCCCTGGACGGCGGCCTCGTAGGCGTAGCCCTGCACTTCGCACAGCGCGATGGGTCCGCGCGCCAGCGTTCCATCGCGCCACTGAATCGAGTCGCCCGAGTCCTTCCATCCCTGGTTCGAGAGCCCTCGCCCTGTCTCGTCTACGTAGTCGAGGAACCCGTCGTCGCCGGCGGACGTGACGATCCAGCCGAGTGCGGCGCGCAGCGCGGGCACGAGTGCCCGCACCTCCGGCTCCGGCATCCCGGCGGCCGCTGTCTCGGCGAGCAGGCATACCCACAGCGGGGTGGCGTCGACCGTGCCGTAGTACACCGGGGGAAGGAGGATGCCCTCACCCGGCATCGCCAGTTCGCCCGCACGCAGTTCGTGCAGGATCTTGCCGGGCTCTTCGGCCGTTTGCGGGTCTGCCTTCGTCCCCTGCAGCCGAGCGAGTACACGGAGAGTGGATGCCGCGATCCCGGGGTCGACGGGAAGCATCAGCCGCGCGGACCAGAGCGAGTCGCGTCCGAACAGGGTGAAGAACCACGGCGCGCCCGCCGCGAGGAACTCGTCGGCCGGCGTGCCGGGAAGCGCGAGGCGCAGTGCGTCGAGGTCGGAGAGCGCGCGATCCACCCACCGTCGCAGCCGGGAGTCGCTCCTGGCGGGGACGTCCAGCGCTCGCCAGCGCGACCCCGAGGCGGCGGGTGCGACGGCGAGGCCGGGGTCGTGGAGCTGCAGGATCCACTCGGTCGACCACTCACTGTGGGGAGGGCAGTCGACCGACCACTCGACGATGATGGACTGATCCTCCGATCGCACGCGCGCGTCCGGAGCCGAGAGCACCAGCACCTTCTCGTCGCTGAAGAGGCGAATCCGGTGCGAGTCGGCGTCCATCGCCCACGAGTGGGATGTCGACGAGCCCGCCTTCACCTCCTGGAGGGGTGCGAAGTCCGGCATGATTCGCAGACGCAGGCTGGTCGACATGGGTGTCGCGAGGTGCGAGCGCACCGTGAGCTTCTCGCGCACGACCCCGGGCTCGACCGCCCGGACGCGCTCGAGCCGCACCTTCGGGTCGGGCTGGTCGTCGTCGATCCCGCGGAGGAGCGCCGTGAACGAGACCGTGGACGCCGAGACTTCGCCCACCGAGATGGCCTCGGGGATCGATGCCTCGGCCCCGGCGCCGTAGGTCAGCTCCGCCTCGCGGACGAAGCGCGTGTCACCGTGGTACACGCCGTCGATCGCCTGTGCGCCCAGGTCGCCGGCGCGCCCCGACCAGACCTGCGTGGGCGCCCGCAGCGCCACGACGGCGTCGGACAGGAACGGCTGCAGACCGGCGCTCACTCCTTCACCGCTCCCTGGCTCGCGTTCATGATCCTCCGCTGGAAGATGAAGAAGAGCACGGCGACCGGGATCGTCATGATCAGCGCCGCGGCCAGCTTGAGCGGATACTGCGTTCCCTGACTGAGCTGACCGGAAGCGAGGCTCGCGACCCCCTTGGTGAGGGTCGTCAGCTCGGGAGACTGCGTGGAGACGATGAAGTGCGACAGCTCGTTCCACGATCCCTGGAACGACAGGATGATGATCGTGATCAGCGCCGGCCGCGCCATCGGAAGGACGACGGACCAGAAGATGCGGAAGGTGCCCGCACCGTCGATCCGCGCCTGCTCCTCGACCGACACCGGGATCGACTCGAAGAAGTTCTTCATGATGAATACGCCTGCGGCGTCGACGAGCAGCGGCAGGATCATCCCGGCATACGAGTCGTAGATGCCGAGCTGGTTGATGACGAGGAACCGTGGGATGAGGAGCACGACGCTCGGCACCGCCATGACGGCGATCACCGCCGCGAAGACGACGCCGCGTCCCCGGAAGTTCAGCCGCGCGAGGGCGTAGCCGGCGAGCGACACGAAGAACACGCGCAGGAGGGTGACGCTGACCGTCACGATGGCCGAGTTGCGGAACCACACGGGGAAGTCGCTGCGCAGGAACAGACGCTCGTAGGCCGCAGTCGACCAGACCTGGGGGAGCAGCGCCACAGGGTTCACGGCTGCTTCGGCATCCGTCTTGAACGACGTTCCCAACTGTACGAGGAAGGGATAGATGTAGATGAGCGAGATGCCGATGAGCACGGCGTAGAGAGCGATCTGCCATCCGAGCCCCGAGGTCCGGCGACGTGTCGGGATGCCGGCTCGTGGCGTCGGCTGCGGCGCGGGCGTCTGCGCCGTGCCGACGATGGTGTCGGTCATCGCTGGCCTCCGTTCTGCGGGTCACTGTCTCTGGCGCCGGGCGCCTGTGCGGGGTCGGGAGGACTGGGCACCTGGTTGGACGCGACGGTCGCGGGGGTCGCGGTGGCCGGCCGGGTGGGCAGCTGATACTGGCGCGCGCGACGCCGGGACACGGGCCGCTCCCGCAGCACCCAGCGCTGGAACATCGTGAACAGGACGATGATCGCGAAGAGGATGAACGCGATCGCCGCGCCCTGACCCCAGTCCTGGTCGAGGAAGCTCGCGTCGTAGGACAGATAGGCGGGAGTCAGCGTCGTCTTCGCCGGTGAGCCTCGTGTGCCGGTGTAGATCTGATCGAACACCTGCCAGCAGCCGATCAGGCCCAGGGTCAGCACTGTGAAGAGCGCGGGCCGCAGCTGCGGAAGCGTCACACGCCAGAACCGCTGCCAGGCGTTGGCCCCGTCGACCATCGCGGCTTCCTGGATCTCCGGGCCGATGTTCTGCAGCGCGGCGAGGAACAGCAGCATGAACGTGCCGCTCGTCGTGAAGATCGCCATGACGATGAAGGCTGACATCGCCACCGACGGGCCGGCCATCCAGTTCCACCACGAGACGGCGATGAAGCCGTTCCCCGTCAGCGCCTCGGGTCCCTCCCGGACGCCGAGTCCGGAGAGGAGCACATGGAAGATGCCCCGCGGGTCGGCGAACCAGTTGGGTCCGTCGATGCCCACCACCGCGAGGACCGCGTTGACGACGCCCCTCGGGTTGAACAGGAACAGCCACAGCACCGTGATCGCCACGGTCGCCGTCACCGACGGGAAGTAGAAGGCGGTGCGGAAGATCCCGCGACCGCGGAGGACTGCGCCGTTGACGAGCAGAGCGAGGAACAGCGACAGTGCCGTCTGCAGCGGCACGACGAGGAGCACGTACCAGGCGTTGTTGCGCATCGCGATCCCGAAGTCGCGTGCCGCCAGGCCGTCGCCGGTGGCGACGGTCGAGTAGTTCTGCAGGCCGACGAAGCTCACGCTGCTCGAGAACGGGCTTCCCCGGCCGCTCCAGTCCGAGACGCTCACCCAGAGCGCCATGAGCACCGGGACGAGCAGGAAGACCCCGAGGATGAGGATGACGGGCAGGGTGAACACCCAACCCGACAGCGTCTCGCCGCGACGGATCCCCGATCGGGGGTTCCGTGCACGGCGAGGCGCTGAAACGGTGGCAGTCATCGCGACGCGCCTCAGCCGACGATCGCCTCGAAGTTGGACTGCACCGTGTCGAGGATCTGCTGCGGGTCGCCGTCCTTCAGCCCCTGGAGCTCGGAGTTGAAGTCCGTGATCACGTCGGAGCTCCCGTCGTACGTCGGGAAGCCCTGCGCGTAGTCGGCACCGGCGAGGAAGGCCGCGAGGGCCGGGTTGTCGCTGGTCCACTGGTCCGCAGCCGATTTCGCCGACGGCATCGGCCCGAACGCCTCCGAGAAGGCGAGCTGCTGGTCGGCGCTCGTCATGAACTCGACCAGGTCGAGAGCTGCCTCCTGGTTGGGGCTGTCGGCGGCCATGCCCCAGCAGTTCGTGAACTGCAGGGTGCCCTTGCCGCCGGGTCCTTCCGGCAGCTCCGCGACGACGTACTCCACGTCGGGGAAGTCGTTCGTCATCGCGCCCGTGATCCAGTTGCCTTCGATCGTCATCGCGCTCAGCTGCTTGCCGAAGGCCTCACCGCCCCAGCCCGCGCCGAGATCCTGCGCGTACGCGAACGAGCCCGCCGCCATCTGGTCCTTGACGTAGGTGAGTGCGTCGACGTTCTCCTGACTGTTCGCGATCACCTCGCCGTCCTCGATGAGGCCGCCGCCGGCTTGCGCCATGAACGTTCCGATGCGCTGCCACTCCCAGCCGAAACTGAGCCCGACGACACCGTCCTTCGTGAGGGTCTGCGCGACCGCCGACAGTTCGTCCCACGTGGTCGGCACGTCGTCGTCGGTCAGGCCCGCCGCATCCCACAGCCCTTTGTTGATGATGAGGGCGAGCGTCGAGAAGTCTTTCGGCGCACAGTAGAACTGGTCGTCGTAGGTGAAGTTCTCGATCAGTGCGGGATAGAAGTCGTCCTTGTTCTCCAGCTCGTCGCCGTACGCCTTGAGCGAGCCGTTGTCGGCGTAGCCGGCCAGCAGCTCAGGTGCCAGGTAGAAGAGGTCGGGCGGGTCGCCCGCTGCGAATCCCTGCGACAGCTCCTGTGCCTGGTCGGTGGCCACTTTCACCTCGACGTCGACGCCCGACTCTTCCGACCACGCCGCGGCCGCTTCCGTCACGGCGTCCGTCTCGGCGTCGCCGCTGGACCCGAACAGGATCGTGAGGCCGTCGTCGGAGCTGGTGAGCTCTCCGTCAGCGGACCCTCCTCCGTCACCCGAGTCGTCGAAGCCGGAGCCGCAGCCCACGAGGGTCAGTGCCCCGGTGACCAGGAGTGCCCCTGCCGCGAGGGTCGCGCGTGGGATGTGCCGTGTCATGTCTCTCTCCTTTGATGAGTCGGGCGTGACGGCCGGTGAGGGGCGACCCAGGTGCGACCGATCAATTTGAACGATCAAAGTCCGCCGTCAAGGGTCAAGGTAGAACGAGCCCTTTCGAGCTGTCAACCCGTTTGACGGGCCCGTATGATAACGATTTGAACGCTCAACTTCGGCGGGAGGTCCCATGGTGAAGTCGCCGACGGTCGAAGACGTCGCCCGTGCCGCCGGGGTGTCGAGACAGACCGTGTCGAACGTGATCAACAGCCCGGGGATCGTCAGAGAGGTCACCCGGGAACGCGTCCGCGCCGCGATCGCCGAGCTCGGCTATGCGCCCTCGATGGCCGCGCGGCGGCTTCGCACGCAGCGCAGCGCGACGATCGGCATCCACCTCGACCCGTACGCCGGCGGCATCTCCGGCATCGTGCTCGACCGGTTCATCCATGCCCTCACCGAGCGGGCGACGCCGCGCGGCCTCCGGATCCTCGTGTACGCCGCGAACGACGCAGAGGAGGAGCTGCGCCGCGTCCGGCAGTTGCGCGAAGGCGGAGAGATCGACCGGATCGTGCTGACCGGCACCTATGCCGGCGACCCTCGAGCCGACTGGCTCGCGGAGCACGGCATCCCGTTCGTGGCCTTCGGCCGGCCGTGGGGTGAGCTGGGCGAGGGGGCGTCGATGGGCAATCCCGATCGACCCTGGGTCGACGTCGACGGCGCCGCCGGCACCCGCGCCGCCACCGCCCATGCGCTCGCCCACGGTCCGCGTGTCGCCTTCCTCGGGTGGCCGGAAGGCTCGGGAACGGGCGACGACCGCGAGCGGGGCTGGCGCGAGGCGATGGGCGTCGGGGCCGACGAGGCCCCACAGCTGCGCTGGACGGCTGTGGACACCGTCTCGTCCGCGCGTGCCGTGGCGGCGCAGGGGCTTGCCACCGGTGATGTCGATGCCATCGTGTGCGCGAGCGACACTCTGGCGGTCGGCGCCCACCTCGCCGCCTCGCACGATGGTCACCCCGACATGCTCGTCGTGGGATTCGACAACACCCCGGTCGCCGAGGCGCTCGAGCTGTCGAGCGTGGAGCAGCGGCCGGAGCGGGTCGCGGAGGCGGTGCTCGACCTGCTCGTCGCGGAGACCGGGACGTATGACGGGGCGTGGCACCGGCTGATCGAACCCGAGTTGATCGTCCGCACGCGGGAGCAGCCTTCGTAGCGCCGCGGCCTCGTGCTGCTCGACGCTCGGCGCGGCGGCCGACGACTCTCACAGGGAGCGGGTGGCGCTCTCCGCCGGACGCCCGGTCTTCGGTCTGCGATGCTCGCGGGGGAGGCCCAGCAGGGCGATGACACCGCTGAGGAGGTAGAGGCATCCCTGCAGCTCGAGAAGCGGGAGCAGGCCGATCGGTCCGTCGGACAGGGCGCCGAGGAGGATGCCGATCGCCTGTCCGAGTGCGGCGACCAGTCCGACGGCGGCGAACACGGCGCCGCGCTGCCGCGGCTCGGAGTGCTCCTGCAGCACGCTCATGAGCCCGGCGATCATGATCACGCCCGGCGCGCCGACGGCGGCGAACAGTGCGACGTACGGCCAGACGTCGGTGGTGAGCGCGGGAAGGTTCCACGTCACCAGCGACAGCGCGCCGAACGCGAACAGGCTCAGCGCGGTGAGCGCTCGCGGCGAGGAACCGCGCACGAGGAACCCGAGGACGACGCCGGCGGCGACTGCGCCGATCGCCTGGATGCCGCGCAGGAGGCCGACGTCGGCATCCGATCCGCGCAGCGGGCCGAGCGCGAAAAGAACGAAGAGGACGAGGAACATCCCCTGCGCCACGCTCGACACGAAGATCACGGCGAACGCGCCGCGCAGCCGCGGGATGCGGAGCGCGGCGAGGATCCCCGCCGGGCGCGCTCCGAGGTCAGAGTCCGGGGACGGACCGGCCTCGGCCGGCGCGACTGCCGGCAGCGTCGCGATGAGGATCGCCGAGGCGGCGTAGGTCAGAGCGTCGACGACGACGATCAGGCCCAGGTCGCCGACCGCGAGCAGCACTCCGCCCAGCGGGCCGCCGACGAGCCGCCCGAGGTTTTGGTTGAGGCCGATCAGGGCGTTCGCCGAGACGAGGCGGCCGGTGTCGACCAGCTCGGGCAGGAGCGTGTTCTTCGCGGGTTCGAACAGCGTGCTGAGCGACGCGTGGACGAAGATGACGGCATACGCGAGCGGGAGGTCGGCCACCTCGTCGACCCACAGCAGCGGCAACAGCGCGAGCGCCTGGCCCACGTTGACCGCCACCATGATCCAGCGGCGGTCGAACCGCCCGATGAGCCGGGCGGCGACGGGCGCGAGCGCCACGGCGGGGATGAGCTCGAGGAGGAAGGCGATCGAGGTGCCGAGCGCCGAGCCCGTCAGCTGGAAGACGACCAGCGGCAGCGCGATGAACAGGAGCCAGTCGCCCGTATCGGAGATGAGCCCGGCGGCCCAGAGCCGGCGGAACGAGGGGATCGCGAAGGCGGTGCGGGAAGTCATCGCTCGGCCTCGCCGAAGCTGGGTCGCGGGAACGCGAGCAGGGAGAGGCTGGCGATCGCCGCGTCGTCGGGGGCGTCGGCCCTCGTCGCCGCGATGAACGGCCGGACGATCGCGTCGATGCGCCCGACGATCGACTGCAGCTCGTCGGGCGTGACGCGCAGCCCGTACTGCGCGTGGGCGTCGACGTCGCGCCACGCGCCCTCGATGCGGTCGCGTCGGCGCACGTGCTCGCGCGCCAGCTGGTAGTCGAGCTGCAGGGACGCTTCGAGCATCGCGGTCGCGCTGGCGACGACCGACGGGTCGTCTGAGTCGAGGTCCAGGCTCAGGCCGGTGATCGTCGCCTGCCACGGTCGTTCCCGGCCGTCGTCGGAGGCCGCCCGTTCGACGAGGCCGTGCCTGGCGAGCACCCGCAGGTGGTAGCTGCAGTTCGAAGGGTTGTCGTCGACGGCCCTCGCGCACTCGGACGCGCTGGCGGCGCCGTGCGACATGAGAAAGCTCAGCAGATCGAGGCGCACCGGGTGGGCGAGTGCCTCGAGCGCGGCGGGGTCGGTGATCGTCCGTCTGATCTCGGGTGCAGGCATGGTCGTCCAATCTGAAAGGCGCTTTCAGATTAGCTTCCGAAGGGAAAACCTGCAAGGCTCTTTCAGAGTTTGGGTGCCCTAGGCCGGGCACCCCCGATGCGCCGGCCGAGTTCGGCCGCGACGGGGGTGATCAGCTCGGCGAGCGTGCCCGGCTCCCGGGCGCCCTCCGCGGGAAAGGTGACGGCGATCGCGGCGATCGGCCAGCCGACATGATCAAGCACGGCGACTCCGACGGAGCCGAGCCCGAGCGTGACCTCTCCGTCCTCGAACGCCCACCCGCGTTCCCGCACCCGACGGAGGACTTCGCGCAGCTCGCCGGGTCGCTGCGGGCCCCGGCCGGTGCGGTCGGCGAAGGACGCGGCATCCGGGAACAGCGCCCTCACCTGCTCCCGAGGAAGCGCCGCGAGCATGGCCCGTCCCGTGGCCGTCAGGTGGGCGGGCAGGCGCACGCCCACATCGGTGACGAGAGCGGGCCGGCGCGGCGCCCGTTCCTCGACGATGTAGAGCACATCGCGACCGTGCATCACTGCCAGATGCGCGCTCTCGCCGGTGCGGTCGACGAGGTCGGCGAGAACCGGCCTGCCCAGCCGAGCGAGCGGCTCCTGGCGGGAGTACCCGCCCGCGAGCTCGAATGCCGCGATACCGAGACCCCAGCGGCGATCCTCGGGGAGGTGCACGACGAACTGGTGCTCCTGCAGGGCGGCGAGCAGGTGGTACACCGTGGAGCGCGGGATGCCGAGGGCGGTCGCGATGGAGCGTGCAGGCGCCGGTCCGCGCTGGTGCGCGAGGTGCGAGAGGATCCGCAGCGTCTGGTCGGCGGCGGGCACCTGCGGTCTCGTCCCGTTGTCTGGAATCACAGACAGAGGATCCCATGACCCGCTGTCGCGCGCCACGGTCGCGGTGTGGAATCGGAGCATGACCATCGTCACGCCCTCCTCAGCCCGCGACGTCGCCGTCGTCACCGTCGGTGCGGCGCCGCTGCGTCCCGACGAGGTCGTCGCCGTCGCTCGCCACGGCGCCCTCGTCGAACTCGCCCCCGAGGCCCTGGCACGCGTCGCCGCGACCCGCGCGCTCGTCGAAGGCCTCGCCGACGACCCCGAACCGCACTACGGCATCTCGACCGGCTTCGGCGCGCTCGCCACGACATTCATCGCCGCCGAGCGCCGCATGCAGCTGCAGGCGAGCCTCATCCGCTCACACGCGGCAGGCACCGGCGCGGAGGTCGAGCGCGAGGTCGTGCGCGCGCTCATGCTCCTGCGCCTGCAGACCCTGGCGACCGGCCACACGGGCGTGCGCCCCGTCGTCGTCGAGACCTACGCGGCGATGCTGAACGCCGGCATCACCCCGATCGTCCGTGAATACGGCTCGCTCGGCTGCTCCGGCGACCTCGCGCCACTGTCGCACGTCGCGCTCGCGGCGATGGGTGAGGGACGGGTGCGCACCGCGACCGGCGACGAGGTTGACGCGGCCGACGCACTGGCGGCAGCATCCGTGTCCCCGCTCGTGCTGCGCGAGAAGGAGGGACTCGCGCTCATCAACGGCACCGACGGCATGCTCGGGATGCTGCTGCTGGCGCTCCATGACCTCTCGGTGCTGCTCGACACGGCGGACGTCGCCGCGGGCATGTCGGTCGAGTCGCAGCTGGGCACCGATGCGGTGTTCGCCGCCGACCTGCAGGCGCTGCGGCCGCAGGTGGGTCAGGCCGTGTCTGCCGCGAACCTGCGGGCCGTGCTCGAGGGCTCGGGGATCATGGCGTCGCACCGCGACCCCGCGGTCTGCACCCGCGTGCAGGACGCGTACTCGCTGCGCTGCTCGCCGCAGGTGCACGGCGCCGCGCGCGACACCGCCGACCACGCGCTGCTCATCGCCTCCCGCGAGCTCGCCGCCGCCGTCGACAACCCCGTGATCACGGACGATGGGCGCGTAGAGTCCAACGGCAACTTCCACGGCGCGCCGGTGGCGTACGTGCTCGACTTCCTCGCGATCGCGGTCGCCGACGTCGCGTCGATCTCGGAGCGGCGCACCGACCGCGCCCTCGACCGCGCGCGCAGCAACGGGCTGCCGCCGTTCCTCGCCGACGAGGTCGGCGTCGACTCGGGCTTCATGATCGCGCAGTACGCCGCGGCGGGCATCGTCTCGGAGCTCAAGCGACTGGCGGTGCCGGCATCCGTCGACTCGATCCCCTCGTCCGCCATGCAGGAGGACCATGTCTCGATGGGGTGGGCGGCCGCGCGCAAGCTCCGCCGCGCGATCGACGGGCTCTCGCGCGTGCTCGCGATCGAGGTGCTCACCGCTTCCCGCGCGCTCGACCTGCGGGCGCCGCTGCAGCCGGCAGCTGCCACGGGCGCCGTGCGCGCCCTCGTGCGCACCGTCGCCGGCGGCCCCGGTCCCGACCGCTACCTCTCGCCCGAGATGGAGGCCGTGACCACGCTCGTGCAGGCGGGCGCCGTCGCTGCAGTCGCCTACCAGACCACCACGAAGGAGTGACGATGTCCGTTTCGACAAGCTCGACGACCACGTCCGCCACGCGCGGACTCGGCGAGGGCGCCGTGCGCGCGCCGCGCGGCCCCGAGCGCACCGCGAAGAGCTGGGGTGCCGAGGCCGCCAAGCGCATGCTCATGAACAACCTCGACCCCGAGGTCGCCGAGCACCCCGAAGACCTCGTGGTCTACGGCGGCACCGGTCGCGCCGCCCGCAGCTGGGAGGCGTTCGACGCCATCGTCCGCACGCTCGACGAGCTCGAGCCCGACGAGACGCTCCTGGTTCAGTCCGGCAAGCCGGTCGGCGTCTTCCGCACGCACGAGTGGGCGCCCCGCGTGCTCATCGCCAACTCGAACCTCGTGGGGGACTGGGCGACGTGGCCCGAGTTCCGTCGCCTCGAAGAGCTCGGCCTCACCATGTACGGGCAGATGACCGCCGGCTCATGGATCTACATCGGCACGCAGGGCATCCTGCAGGGCACGTACGAGACATTCGCCGCGGTGGCGCGCTCCCTGGCCGAGAAGAACGGGACGGATGCCGCCACCGCGAGCCTCGCCGGAACCCTCACGCTCACCGGCGGCGCGGGCGGCATGGGCGGCGCGCAGCCCCTCGCCGTGACCCTCAACGGGGGAGCGGTGCTCATCGTCGACGTGGACGAGTCGCGCCTGGCGCGCCGCGTCGAGCACGGGTACCTCGACGAGTACACGACCGATCTCGACGCGGCCCTCGCGCGGGTCGTCGCGGCGAAGGACGCGGGGGAGGCGCTCTCGGTCGGGGTGGTGGGCAACGCCGCCGAGGTCTTCGGGGACGTGTTGCTGCGCCACCGCGCGGGTGACCTGACGGTCGACATCGTCACCGACCAGACCAGCGCCCACGACCCACTGGCGTACCTGCCGGTGGGCATCGCGTTCGACGACTGGAAGGCCGAGGCAGCCCGCGACCCGGAGGGCTTCACCGCCCGCGCGCGCGGCAGCATGGCCAAGCACGTCGCGGCGATGGTGGGGTTCCAGGACGCCGGCGCCGAGGTCTTCGACTACGGCAACTCGATCCGTGCCGAGGCGCAGCTGGGCGGGTTCGAGCGGGCCTTCGCTTTCCCGGGCTTCGTGCCCGCGTACATCCGTCCGCAGTTCGCCGAGGGCCGCGGCCCGTTCCGCTGGGTCGCGCTCTCGGGGGACCCGGAGGACATCCGCAAGACCGACGAGGCCGTGAAGGCACTGTTCCCCGACAACGCCGGGCTGGTGCGCTGGCTCGACAAGGCCGGTGACGCCGTGCACTTCGAGGGTCTGCCGGCGCGCATCTGCTGGCTCGGCTACAAGGAGCGCCACCTCGCCGGCCTCAAGTTCAACGAGATGGTCGCCTCGGGCGAGCTGTCGGGGCCGATCGTGATCGGTCGCGACCACCTCGACGCCGGATCTGTCGCCTCGCCGTACCGCGAGACCGAGGCGATGGCCGATGGCTCCGACGCGATCGCCGACTGGCCGCTGCTCAATGCCCTCCTCAACACGGCATCGGGAGCGGCGTGGGTGTCGATCCACCACGGCGGCGGCGTCGGCATCGGCCGCAGCATCCATGCCGGTCAGGTGACCGTGGCCGACGGCACGCCGCTGGCCGCAGAGAAGCTGGAGCGCGTGCTCACGAACGACCCCGGCACCGGCGTCATGCGCCACGTCGACGCCGGGTACGACCGGGCGAAGGAGGTCGCGCGCGAGCGCGGCCTGAACGTGCCGATGCTCGGCGAGTGACGGACGGATGCTGTGACCGCGACGCTCATCACCAACATCGGCGAACTCACGACCAACGTCGCCGCCGACGGCGATCCCCTGGGCACGCTGCACGACGCCGCCGTGCTGATCGTCGGAGGCCGCATCGCCTGGGTCGGCCCCGCCTCCGCCGCCCACGACCGCGAGAGTACTTCTGGTGGACGAGAGGTGGGTAGCCACCCCGCATCTCGTTCACCGGATGTTCTCTCGCGGCAAGAGGGGCTCGAGGTCGTCGACGCCGGGGGGCGCGCGGTCATCCCGGGCTTCGTCGACAGCCACACCCACCTCGTGTTCGGCGGCGACCGCGCCGACGAGTTCGAGGCGCGCATGACCGGTGCGCCGTATGCCGCAGGGGGCATACGGCGTACCGTAGCGGCGACCCGCGCCGCGAGCGACGACGAACTGCGGGCGCGCCTGGCGGCCTTCGTGGCCGAGCTCCACGCTCAAGGGACGACGACGTTCGAGATCAAGACGGGGTACGGGCTCACCGTCGCCGACGAGGAACGGCTCGCACGTCTCGCCGCCGAGGTGACTCCCGAGGTCACGTTCCTCGGCGCCCACGTCGTGCCGGAAGAGTACAGCGAGCGACGCGCGGGCTATGTCGACCTCGTGTGCGGCGCCATGCTCCACGCCTGCGCCCCGCATAGCCGGTGGATCGACGTGTTCTGCGAACGCGGGGCGTTCACACCGGACGAGGCGCGGCGCATCCTCGCCGCCGGTGTCGCGCACGGCCTGCAGCCGCGCGTGCACGGCAATCAGCTCGGGCCAGGCGACGGCGTGCGTCTCGCGGTCGAGCGGGGCGCAGCATCCGTCGACCACTGCACCTATCTCTCCGACGACGATGTGGCCGCGCTCGCGGAGTCGGACACGGTCGCCACGCTGCTGCCGGGCGTGGAGTTCTCGACCCGCCAGCCATACCCCGACGCGCGACGGCTGATCGACGCGGGCGTCACCGTGGCGCTCGCGAGCGACTGCAACCCGGGGTCGAGCTTCACGAGCTCGATGCCGCTCATGATCGCGCTGGCGGTGCGCGAGATGGGGATGACGCCGGCCGAGGCGGTGTGGGCGGCGACCGCCGGCGGCGCGAAGGCGCTGCGCCGTGACGACGTCGGTGTGCTCGCTGTGGGCGGGCGCGCCGACCTCGTGATGCTCGGCGCGCAGACCCGGGTGCACCTCGCGTATCGGCCAGGTGTGCCGCTCGTGAACACCGTCTGGATCGGCGGCGCCGAGGCCTGATCCGTCCAGCGCCGGTCAGCGGGGCGCGTCGAACGTCCAGTTGTCGGGATCGACGGCGCTGGCGACGTCCCAGTCGTCCTGCGCCCAGATGAACGTCGCGACCGAGCACGTCGGCATGTGGTCGATGTCGTCGTCCGAAAGGCTCGCCGCCAGCGAGCTCATCCCGGGGTCGTGCGCGACGACCATGACCGTCGCCGCCCGCGTGGCTGCCGCCGCCGCGAGCAGCTTCTTCGCGGGCGCGCCGTAGAGCTCCGGGTCCAGGGAGACGGCCACGCCGAGCTCGGCCGCGAAGGCCTCGGCGGTCGTCCGCGCCCGCACGGCTGTGCTCGACAGGATCACGTCGGGGCGCAATCCCGTGGCCGCGACCCGCGCCGCCATGCGCGGTGCGTCGCGCATGCCGCGATCGTTCAGCGGGCGGTCGTGGTCGTCGAGGCTGGGGTCGCCCCAGTCGGACTTGGCGTGCCGCACCAGTGCGAGACGGATCATGAGATCACCTTTCCAGAGGCCTTGGCGGCGAGGAGTTCGAGCACGCACAGCGCTGCGAGGCGCACGGTGCGCCCGTCGGGCGCATCCGCGGTGGCATCCACCTCGGCGATGTCGGCGCTGCCCACGCGGGCGTCGGCGGCGAGGGCGCGCACGAGGGCCCTCAGCTCCCAGGCAGCCAGTCCACCCGGGACGGATGCCGGGCACCCGGGCGCGACGGAACGGTCGCACACGTCGACATCGACGTCGAGATGCACCGGGCCGCCGCCGGCACCGGCGATCTCGAGCGCCTCGGCCGCCACATCGGCGGCACCGCGGCGGCGCACGTCGTCCATGGTCACGACCGTGATGCCGTACTCGGCCGCGCGCCGCGCGTACGCGACCGAGTTGGCGAAGTCGGCGATGCCGAGCTGAACGATCCGCCGCCCGGCGAGGCCCTCCTCGACCAGCCGTCGCACCGGCGACCCGTTCGAGACGCCGTCGCGCAGGTCGAAGTGGGCGTCGACGGTGATGAGGCCGTTCGCGCCGGCGCCCTGCGCCACGGAGTACGTGAGCGAGTTGTCGCCGCCGAGCGCGACGACGAGATCGGCGCGGTCGCACAGGTCCGCCACTGCGGAGCGGACGGATGCCTCGCCCACCGGGCCGTCGGGCTCGGCGACGTCGCCGGCATCCGCGATGCGCAGCACCTCGTCGAGATCGACCGGCGGGGGTCCGAGGAGGGTCGGGCTGTAGCGGCGCAGGGCCTCGCGGATCGCCGCCGGCGTCGCGTGTGCACCCGTGGGGGACAGGGACGTGCGGAATGCGGGAACGCCGAGGATCGCGGCATCCCATCTCCCGTCTTCGGGCGAAGGCCACGCACCTGCGCGTGGCCACGAGGGATCGTGGGGAAGCGTCACGGCCCCGAGGTTACCGGAGCACCCGCTCCCGGGTGCTCACGCCGCGACGTAGACCCACGCGGAGCGACCGCTCGCGAGCACCACCGCGCAGCGTCGATACAGCGCCACCTCGTACTCGTCGGCTGCCTCGAGCTCGTCCTCGGTCACCAGCAGCGCCCTGCCCACGACCTTGTCGAGGGGGTTCCCGGTCTCGCGCACGATCGGGTGCACCGTGAGGCCTGACAGGTCGACGACCCGCGTGTCCTCGATCTCGGCGTAGTCGACGGTGTAGCCGGGCAGTGCGTCTGGTGCACTCTCGACCAGCCTCCCGAAAGTGTCGAGCTGCACGTCGGCGTTCTGCAGGGTGCCGTAGCTGAAGAGGTAGTGGGTGGGCTCATCCGCGGACACGGCATCAGGCTAACCCCCGGCGGTCTGCGCCGACCGTGACTTCACGCACTCGTAACACGGCCCGCCACGCATCACCCGAGCAGCGCGTGCGCGATGGAGAAGATCGCGAGTCCCGCGAGCGCCCCCACGATCGTGCCGTTGAGCCGGATGTACTGCAGGTCGCGGCCGACCATGAGCTCGATCTTCTCGGTCGTCTCGGCGGGGTCCCATCGTTCGACCGTGTCGCTGATGATCGAGGCGATGTCGCGGCGGTAGCGGTCGACGAGGAACACGGCGGCATCGGTCACCCAGGTGTCGACGCGGTGCTGGAGCGCAGCATCCGTCGTCAATCGCTCGCCGATCTCGACGAGGGCCTCGACACCCCGTCGCCGCAGGCCGCTCCCGGGGTCGGCGAGGGAGCGCAGGAGTCCGGTTTTCGCCGTCGTCCAGGCCTCACCGGCGAGCTCGCGCACGCGGGGGCTGTCGAACACGGCGAGCTTCGCGTCCTCGAAGCGTCCGATCGTCGCGGGGTCGTGCTGCAGATTGCCGGCGAGCCGCCCGAGGTAGCCGTCGATCGCGACGCGGGCCGGGTGCCGCGGGTCGGCCTTCACCGCCGCGACGAACTTGACGGCCTCGTTGTAGACGGTGTCGTCGACGAAGCGATGCGCGACCGACGGCACCCACGCGGGCAGCCGGCGCGAGACCACCCCGGTGAACGAGGCCTTGTTGGCGGCGAGCCAGGCGGCGATCGTGTCGGCGGCCAGGTCGACCGCGCCGTGGTGCGCGCCGGCTTCGATGATGCGCTCCAGCCATTCGCCGAGCGGGGGACCCCACTCCGGTGCGATGAGGTGCTCGCGGGCGAGCTCCTCGATCACGTCGCGGACGTCGTCGTCGCTGAGAGCCCGCAGCACGCTTCCCGCCATGACGGACGCCTCGGCCGCGACCCGCTCGGCATGCGCCGGCGCGCTCAGCCATTCGCCGAGGCGGGCGGCGATCGCGGTCTGGTTCAGCTTGGCGCGCACGACGTCGGCCCGCAGGAACTCCGTCTCGACGAACTCGCCGAGGGTACGGCCGATCTCGTCCTTGCGACTCGGGATGATCGCGGTGTGCGGGATCGGTATGCCGAGCGGATGCCGGAACAGCGCCGTGACCGCGAACCAGTCGGCGAGCGCGCCGACCATGCCGCCCTCGGCGGCGGCGCGCACGTAGGCGAGGGCCGGCACGTCCTGCTGGAACGCGAACGAGAAGGCGAACAGCACGGCCATGAAGACGAGCGCCCCGAGCGCCACGCCCTTCATCGTGCGCAGGGCCTGGCGGCGCTCCTGGTCGGCGGGGCTCAGGAGGCGGGTCGGCGTCGGCGACATCGCGTCAGTCCTCGAGCGGCCCGAGCCACGCCGTCGCGACGGTGGAGTGGGCGGACTCCGGGTCGGACGGATGGAAGAGGCCCGCGAGTACGTCGCGGTAGAGACGGCTCAGCTCGTTCGCCGAGAAGTAGGAGGACCCGCCTGCCACGAGCACTGCCTCGTCGACGATCTGCTTCGCGGCCGTCACCGCCCGGTGCTTGAGACCCGCGAGCAGCGAGAACCACCCCGCCCCGTGATCGGCGAGCGCGTCGACGTCGCGGGCGAGCGCGTCGATCTGCGGGGGGAGGGCGTCGTACGCGAGCGCCATGTCGGCGATGCGCCAGCGGATGTCGGGATCCTGGCTGTACGCCTTGCCGGTGCGCTTCGAGGTGCGCCTGCCTGCGGCGGCGACGGCGAGGTCGAGCGCGCGGTGCGCGATCCCGGTGTACACCGACGCCAGGAGGATCTCGAAGACGCTGAAGATGCCGAACACGAGCGGGTCGGGGTTCGGTCCCGGGGCGAGTCGCCGCACGATCCGGTCCGCCGGCGCCACGGCGTCGCGCAGCTCGGTGGTGCGCGACTGCGTGCCCCGCATGCCGAGCGTGTCCCAGTCGTCGCGCACGACGACGCGGCCCGCCTGCACCTCGGAACGCGGCACGAACGCGTAGACCATGCGCGGCGCATCCTCCGATGAGGTGTCCAGCCCGTGCAGCCCCAGCTGCGTCCACACCGGGGCGAGCGACGTGAAGATCTTGGTGCCGGTGAACGAGTATCCGCCGTCGGGGAGGGGCGCAGCATCCGTCCCACTCCCGAACAGCACCAGATCGTTGCCCGCCTCGCTGATCCCGAACGCGAACACCTCCCCGGCGGCTGCACCCTCCTGCACGAACCGCAGCGCGTCGATGCCCCGGTCGGCGAGCACCTTCGCGACGCCGGTCCACACCAGGTGCATGTTGATCGCGAGGGCCGTCGCCGGGGCCGCTCCCGCGAGACGCTGCTGGAGGACGGATGCCTCGGCCAGCCCCAGCCCGGATCCGCCGAGCTCCGCCGGCACGAGGATCGCGAGATAGCCGGCATCCTTCAGGTCCGCGAGGTCGTCGCCGGGGAACGTGTTCTCGCGATCGTGCACGGCAGCCCGGGCGCGGAAGCGCTCCAGCAGCTCGTCGGTCAGGATCTCACTCGATTCGAAGGACGCCACCACGCCATTCTTACGCGATGATGTGCGCATGGCGACGCTCTCGGAGATGCTCCAGGCGCTCATCCCGCCGACGCAGCGTCAGACCGCGGCGGAGGTGACCGAGGCGCTCGACCTCGGCTCGGGCGACCGCGCCGGCAAACGCAGCGGCTTCCTCATCATGCTGACGCTGGCGGGAATCATCGCGATCGCCGGCGTGCTGACCGACTCCACGGCGACGGTCATCGGCGCGATGATCATCGCGCCGCTCGGGACCCCGATCCTGGCGATCGGCCTCGGCATCGTCACCGGGCACCTCCGCCTGGTGGTGCGCTCCATCCTGTGGGTGCTGCTGGGCCTTGCCATCGTGATCGTGCTGGGCCTCGTCTTCTCGATCTTCGTCGCGACGCCCGAGAGCCTCGAGACCAACTCGCAGGTGCTCGGTCGCACCTCGCCGAGCTTCATGGACCTGGTCGCCGCGCTCGCCACCGGCTTCGCGGGCGGCTTCGCGATGTGCCGACGGGATCTCAGCGCCGTCCTCCCCGGCGTTGCGATCGCGATCTCGCTCGTCCCACCGCTCGGCGTCGTCGGCGTGTGCGCCGGGCAGGGGTTGTGGGCCGACGCCCTCGGCGCCCTGTGGCTGTTCCTCTCCAACGTCGTCGCCCTCGTGATCGCCGGCAGCATCGTCTTCACGCTGGCCGGCTACGCGCGTGACCCCGGCTCGTCGCCGGTCGCCGACCGGCGCCGCGCCTACGTCATCGTCACCGTGCTGGCGGTGGTGATCACGGTGCCGCTGGCGGTGAACTCGGCGGTGTCGGTGGCGCTGGCCCGGTGGTCGGTGGCGATCCAGAACGCGACGACGCAATGGCTCGACGACGAGGGCGCCCGGGTGTACGGGGTGAACTGGTCGGGGGCGACGGCCACCGTCGCGATCACGACCGACGACGGCACGACACCGCCGATCGACGAGCTCCGCGAGTCGCTCGCGAGCGTGCTGCCGTCTCTCGTCGGGGTCGTCATCGACGTCGGTCAGGGCGTCGAGATCACGGTCCAGTAGGCGCGGTCCGCGGGTCGCGCGGTCAGACGAGCACGGCGAACAGCGCCTCGATGGTGGCCTCCGGCCGGTCGCGGTGAGGCGAGTGCCCTGCATCGGCGATGACCGAGACCGAGAAGTGCGGGTTCGGCGCGACGGCGGCCTCGGCGGGCTTGCCGCGGAAGATCGAGTACACCGCCGGGTCGGACGCGATGATGTGGGTCGGAACGGCGATGCGGAGCGCAGCATCCGTCACGTCCCACTCCGGATTCTGCGCGCTCGTCTGCTCCACGGCCCAACGGCTGGCCTGCTGCGCCGACAGGGCCTTCAGCTCGATGTCCTGCGGGTGCCAGTGGGGGTGCTCGGCCCGCACGGCCGCCTGCGACGGATCGTCGAACGAGCGGGTCTGACTGTCGCGCACGATGTCGCGATCGTGATCCGTGAGCGAGAGCGCGGGGTCGATCAGGACGAGACGACGCGTCCATGACGGGTCGGCCGCTGCGGCGAGGACGGATGCTGCGCCCCCCAGCGAGTGGCCGATCACCAGGTCCCACACACCGGCGTCGGGGCGGATCGCCGCGACGTCCGCGGCGTAGGCGTCGAGCGTGTAGTCCAGCGTGCGCGGAGCCGTGCCGTGTCCGCGCAGGTCTACGGCATCCGCCCGCCATCCGGCATCGGCGAGAGCCGAGCCGTAGCGCCACATGAGCGCTCCGTTCGAGCCGAGGCCGTGGATGAGCAGTGCGCGGCGCTCAGCCGAGGCCGAACCCCACGCCAGGCGGGGAAGGGTGACGGGGGCGGGCATGCAGTCAGCCTACGGGCGCCGCGGGAGCCCCCACGCCGCACGGCAGGATGCCGGCGGAGGTTGGCCGGATCGCGGCGGGGTGCAGCGGAGCGGAACGCCGCGGTGCCCCCTCAGCTCACGGTGTCGAGCGCATCGGCGATCTTCGTGAGCATCGAGGGGCACCGGGCGAGCCGCCGCCGGTCGAGGCATCGCCGCCTGAGCTGTGGCTCGCGTCAGAATGGTGGAGTGATCTCGACGGAACTGGCGCTGGCTCTGCGCGAAGCTGGCCTGGTGTGGCACCCTCGCTCGGGCGACCGCTTCCAGCTCGACGAGCCGGAGTTCGAGGCGGACATCTTCACCGTGAGCGAGATGACCATCGAGCCGCGCGAGTACCCGACCGGCCGCATCCTCGCCTTCAACGGCACGACCGAGTGGGCGCTGGATTCCGTCGCCCTCGAGGACGCGCTGTGGCTGCCCTATGAGCACCAGCTGCGCGAGCTCCTGCGGGGTGCGTTCCGGTCGCTCCGTCGTCTGCCCGACAACCACGAGGTCGAGATCGTGCTCGGGGGGCAGCGACGCGTGTTCGAGCATCCCGAACCGGCGGACGCGTACGCCCTCGCCCTCCTGGAGCTGCTGCGCCACCTCGCCTGACGGCGGCTCCACGTCGATCGCGAGGGGGGCTGCACCTCGTTCGCGAGGGCAGCGGCATGGCCCCTCGACGCCGCGACGTCCCTGGGGCGCATCGCTCAGCCGATCGTCGTCACCGGCTCGGTGTCGGGGATGGGGCTCGCGCCGCGCACCCGCAGGTCGGGAAGGCCGCGCGCGAACACGATGGCGACGACGAGACCCAGCGCGCAGAACGCCGCGGCGGACGTGTACGCCGCCGTGACGCCGCCCGGGCCGTCGATGAGGATGCCGGCGACGGCCGATCCGGCCGCAGCGCCGATGAGCTGGCCCGTGCCGACCCACCCGAACGCCTCGGCGGTGTCGCTGAACTTGACGCTCGCGGTCGTGACTGCTGAGAGCACGGCGAGGGCCGGCGCGATGCCGATGCCGGCGAGGAAGAGCGTGGCGCCGATCCACCACACGTTGACCCACAGCGCGGTGAGGGCGAGCCCGATGGCCACGACCGTCAGACGCCGCGCCATCGCCCAGCGTCCCATCGGCAGGTGCCCGAAGGTGAGGCCCCCGGCGAGGCTGCCGATCGAGAAGACGGCGAGGACGAGTCCCGCCTCGAGTCCGCCGTGGTCGAAGGTCGCCACCACGCTCGCCTCGACGGCGGCGAACGAGCCGATGAGAAGGAAGCCGATCACCGTCGCCAGCAGGATCGGCGGCCGGGTCAGCACCTTGCCGAACGAGCGCTTGCTGCGCGGGATGCGCACGCGCCCGACCTCGGGGGAGAGGATGAACCAGGCGCCGCCTGCCACCAGGATCACCACGACCAGCATGAGGCCGACGACCGTGCCGGCCTGCGTCGCGACGAAGGTGATGAGCACCGGGGCGAGGATCCAGATGAACTCCTGCAGCGAGGCGTCCAGCGAGTAGAGCGCGGTCAGCTGCGTGGAGTTGACCATCTTGGCGTAGATGGTGCGCACCGCCGCGACGATCGGCGGCGTCGCGGCGCCCGCGATGAAGCCGAGGACGATGTAGACCGGAACGGGGACGACGAGGAACGCGATCGCGGTCAGGGATGCGGCGGCCACGACGGTGGTGAGGGTCAGCACCCTGCGCATGCCCCAGCGGCCCATCCAGCGGCTCGTGACCGGGCCGGCGAGTGCCTGGCCGATCGACACCGCAGCGAGGACCACGCCTGCCGCGCCGTACGAGCCGGTGATCCCCTCGATGTGCAGGAGGATCACGAGGCTGATCATCCCGTTGGGGAAGCGCGCCGTCAGCTGAGCCGCGATGATACGGGCCACCCCGGGGATGCGTAGAACTTCCCGGTAGCCGGCCACCCGACAACGTTACGGTACGCCCGGGCACGTTCTGGTATGGCCGCATCCGGATGCCCGCGCACCGGCCATGCGCGACACTCCCGCGACACGCCGGATCGGTTATCCACAGCCGAATCCGATGTCGGAGGCGGTGGCTAGCTTCGCGGCTGTGGACGGATGCGGCCGTGGCGTTCGAAAGCCCCGTGATCCTGGCCTTTTCCAGGCCCTTGCGGCTGTGGATGAATCCGTGGACAACCTGTGTTGTACATGGGGAGAACGGTGGAAAATCACACCGATGTAACTACTAGCCCTTGTGGTGCTATCGAATGTCGGTACCCATATGTAGTATTGGACTCCCGGTGGGGGGACTACCGGGAAGAGCACCGGATGCCACCGGGGGAAGCACTGAGGAGACGGAATCGACATGGCGATCACGGTTTACACGAAGCCCGCGTGCGTGCAGTGCACGGCGACGTATCGAGCACTCGACTCCAAGGGGATCGAGTACGAAATCCACGACCTCTCCGAGGACCCCGCGGCCCTCGAGCAGGTCAAGGCGCTGGGCTACCTCCAGGCGCCGGTCGTCATCACCGATGAGGACCACTGGTCGGGCTTCCGTCCCGACAAGATCGACGAGCTCGCCTCGCGTCTGGCCTGACCATGTCGGCGGTCGTGGCGCAGCGCGTCGCGACAGACGCGCCGCTGCTGGTCTACTTCTCGAGCGTGTCGGGCAACACCGCACGTTTCATCGAGAAGCTCGGCGCGCGAGCGGTCCGGATCCCGCTTCACTCGACGGATCCGGCGCTGGTGGTCGACGAGCCGTACGTCCTCGTGACACCCACCTATGGCGGAGGCCAGGGCAAGGGCGTCGAGAGGGGCGCCGTTCCGAAGCAGGTCATCCGGTTCCTCAACGACGAGCGCAACCGGGGCCTCATCCGCGGGGTCATCTCCGCGGGGAACACCAACTTCGGCGAGCACTTCTGCATCGCCGGCGACATCATCAGCCGTAAGTGTCACGTGCCGCACTTGTACCGGCTAGAGGTATTCGGCACGCCCGAAGATGTGGAACGCGTGAACGCGGGATTGGAACGATGGTGGGAACTCTGACGCAGACCGACTTCAAGACACAGGCACGCTTCGAGGGCATGGACTACCACGCCCTCAACGCGATGCTCAACCTGTACGACGCCGACGGCAAGATCCAGTTCGACGCCGACAAGCGCGCGGCGCGGGAGTACTTCCTGCAGCACGTGAACCAGAACACGGTGTTCTTCCACTCGCTCAAGGAGCGGCTCGACTACCTGGTCGAGAAGGAGTACTACGAGGGCGCCGTGCTCGACAAGTACTCGTTCGAGTACATCCAGAAGCTCAACGACCTCGCCTACTCGAAGAAGTTCCGCTTCGAGACCTTCCTGGGCGCGTTCAAGTACTACACGAGCTACACGCTCAAGACCTTCGACGGCAAGCGCTACCTCGAGCGCTTCGAGGACCGCGTCGTCATGACCGCGCTCGCGCTGGCCGACGGCGACGAGAAGCTGGCCACCGCGCTCGTGGAGGAGATCATCTCGGGCCGGTTCCAGCCCGCGACCCCCACGTTCCTCAATGCCGGCAAGGCGCAGCGCGGCGAGCTCGTCTCGTGCTTCCTGCTGCGCATCGAAGACAACATGGAGTCGATCGCCCGCGGCATCAACTCCGCCCTGCAGCTGTCCAAGCGCGGCGGCGGCGTGGCCCTGCTGCTGTCGAACATCCGCGAGTCGGGTGCGCCGATCAAGCAGATCGAGAACCAGTCGAGCGGCATCATCCCGGTGATGAAGCTCCTCGAAGACTCCTTCTCGTACGCCAACCAGCTCGGCGCGCGTCAGGGTGCCGGTGCCGTGTACCTCAACGCGCACCACCCGGACATCATGCGGTTCCTCGACACGAAGCGCGAGAACGCCGACGAGAAGATCCGCATCAAGACGCTGTCGCTGGGCGTCGTCGTCCCCGACATCACGTTCGAGCTCGCCAAGAACGGCGAGGACATGTACCTGTTCTCCCCGTACGACGTGGAGCGCGTCTACGGCGTGCCGTTCGGCGACATCTCGGTCACCGAGAAGTACCGCGAGATGGTCGACGACCCGCGCATCAAGAAGACGAAGATCAACGCGCGCGAGTTCTTCCAGACCCTCGCCGAGATCCAGTTCGAGTCGGGCTACCCGTACATCATGTTCGAGGACACGGTGAACAAGGCCAACCCGATCAAGGGCCGGATCAACATGTCGAACCTGTGCTCCGAGATCCTGCAGGTCAACACGCCGACCACGTTCAACGAGGACCTGTCGTACGACCAGATCGGCAAGGACATCTCGTGCAACCTGGGCTCGCTCAACATCGCCCTGGCGATGGACGGCGGCGACCTCGCGAAGACGGTGGACACCAGCATCCGTGCCCTCACCGCGGTGAGCGACCAGAGCCACATCCGCTCGGTCCGCTCCATCGAGGACGGCAACGACCGCTCGCACGCGATCGGCCTGGGCCAGATGAACCTGCACGGCTACCTCGCCCGTGAGCACGTCTACTACGGGTCGGAAGAGGGAGTCGACTTCACGAACATCTACTTCTACTCCGTGCTGTTCCACGCGCTGACCGCGTCGAACAAGATCGCGATCGAGCGAGGGGAGACCTTCGACGGGTTCGCCGACTCGACGTACGCCTCGGGCGAGTTCTTCGACAAGTACATCGAGCAGGAGTGGGTGCCGGCGACGGCCAAGGTCGCCGAGATGTTCGAGGGCCACCACATCCCCACGCAGGACGACTGGCGCGCGCTGAAGGCATCGATCCAGCAGCACGGCATCTACAACCAGAACCTGCAGGCGGTGCCGCCGACCGGCTCGATCTCGTACATCAACAACTCGACGTCGTCGATCCACCCGATCGCGGCGAAGATCGAGATCCGCAAGGAAGGCAAGCTCGGCCGCGTCTACTACCCGGCGGCGTTCATGACGAACGACAACCTGGAGTATTACCAGGACGCGTACGAGATCGGCTACGAGAAGGTCATCGACACGTACGCCGCCGCCACCCAGCACGTCGACCAAGGGCTGTCGCTCACGCTTTTCTTCAAGGACACCGCGACCACGCGAGACATCAACAAGGCCCAGATCTACGCGTGGCGCAAGGGCATCAAGACGATCTACTACATCCGCCTCCGCCAGATGGCCCTCGAGGGCACGGACATGAGCGAGTGCGTTTCGTGCACGCTCTGATGACCGGCCGCTGAGCGAGCGCAGCGAGACGAAACGCGAAGAGAGAGAAAGATGAGCGAGAAGCTCCAGCTCCTGGACCACGTCCAGGCCATCAACTGGAACCGCATCCAGGACGACAAGGACCTCGAGGTGTGGAACCGCCTCGTGAACAACTTCTGGCTGCCCGAGAAGGTGCCGCTGTCGAACGACATCCAGTCGTGGAACACGCTCACCCCCGAGGAGCAGACCCTCACGATGCGCGTGTTCACGGGGCTCACGCTCCTGGACACCATCCAGGGCACGGTGGGCGCGGTGTCGCTCATCCCGGACGCGATCACCCCGCACGAGGAGGCCGTCTACACGAACATCGCGTTCATGGAGTCGGTGCACGCGAAGTCCTACTCGTCGATCTTCTCGACGCTGTGCTCGACGAAGGAGATCGACGAGGCGTTCCGCTGGTCGGTCGAGAACGAGAACCTTCAGAAGAAGGCTCAGATCGTCATGGAGTACTACCGCGGCGACGAGCCCCTCAAGCGCAAGGTCGCCTCGACCCTGCTCGAGTCGTTCCTCTTCTACTCGGGCTTCTACCTGCCGATGCACTGGTCGAGCCGGGCGAAGCTGACCAACACGGCCGACCTCATCCGCCTCATCATCCGCGACGAGGCCGTGCACGGCTATTACATCGGCTACAAGTTCCAGCGGGGGCTCGAGACGGTCGATCAGGCCAAGCGCGACGAGATCAAGGACTACACGTTCTCGCTGCTCTACGAGCTCTACGACAACGAGGTGCAGTACACGCAGGACCTCTACGACGGCGTCGGCCTCACCGAGGACGTCAAGAAGTTCCTGCACTACAACGCCAACAAGGCCCTCATGAACCTGGGCTACGAGGCGATGTTCCCCTCGACCGTCACGAACGTGAACCCGGCGATCCTGTCGGCCCTCTCACCGAACGCCGATGAGAACCACGACTTCTTCAGCGGGTCCGGCTCGTCGTACGTCATCGGCAAGGCCGAGGCCACCGAGGACGAGGACTGGGACTTCTAGAACCGCGTGATTCCGCGGATTCCGCTCGGTCCTGACCAGCCATAAGGCCCCCGGCTACCTGCTCCGTGAGCGGCGAGCCGGGGGCCTTTGCCCACACTTTGCCCACATCCGCGGAGGACCGCACGACGATGGACAACAGCACTGCCACCGTGCTCGCAGCGATCATCACCGGCGCCGTCGTTGCCGTGACCTTCCTCGCAGCAGAGATCATCCGCTTCGTCCGCGACCGATCTGATCGGCGTACAGCAGCGGTTGCTCGCGCGCTCAGCGCACTCGATCAGGTGCCGGATATGGTGCTGCGGGACTTTGCCCGCTGGATCCCCTTCTCATCGCTCAGGCATAAGCCGACGATGGGACCGTTGACAGAGATTGTCGCGTCGACTCTGTCGCTCTACGCCGTCATGAAGGGACGTGATCGCGCGGTTGCGCACTGGGCGGCGTGGATGGTTGAGGCAGTGTCTACAGCTCAGGGGGAGCATCGAGTCGTTCTTGCCTCTGAACTGCAGGGGGTGCTGCTCGCCTACCTCATGGACAGACGGAAGGCCCGCGCGTTCGTGGCACGGGCCAAGCCGGAGGTTGACGCCTGGCGAGAACGAGTCATGGATAGGGGAGGCCCGCTCCCACTCGGGGACTGACCTCTACTCGGTCGCTCCTTCCTGTTGCTGTCGGATGCGGTTCTGGTGGACGGGATCGTTCTCCATGCGTTCCCGCCACCAGGCGAGAAGGGTGGTCTCGTCGACGACGCGGCGCCGGCCCTGCCAGGTCATGGGGAGGCCACGTCTACGCCACCGTTTGATCGTGATGATGGAGCGATTCACTCTCCGGGCTGCCTGCCGGTACGTGAGCAGCGTCATCGGTCACCTCCTCGAGATCGGGCGCCGGCCTCCACTCCGCGAGCATCAGTACCGCGGCGCGAGTGGGCAGTTGGTTCGGGTCGTACCGTTCCCCGCACACGGTGCACTGCTCGGACTGCGCGATCGCTCCATTCCGGTCGAGCGTCCACTCGGCGTACACCGCCGCCTCACCGCACAACCGGCAGGTCTGCGTCTGCGTGCGCAGTCGGCGCGGTGCGATGCGGTACCGGTTGAGCAGCGGTGTAGGCCTTGCGAGTGCTGGTCTCCCCGGAGATCAGCACCGCGTTGTCGTCGCGACGGAAGGCGAGGAGGTGGCCTCCGGCGTCGAGAACGGTGACGCTGACGGTTGCGTCGGCCCGGTCGGCACCCATCCTGCAAGCCCGGATTCTCGGGCGGTCGTCGGACCGGCTCATTCCGTGGGGATCGACGACGAGCTGATTCTTGACTCCCTCCGCCACTGCCGCTATGGTCGTGCCAAGACGGTTTGGCAAATCGTATTGGCACGGCGTCCCGACCGGAGTCTGCACCCTCCTGTACATCAATGAATGGAGTCGAAGTGATGAAGCTTCGCATGCCGGCGGACGCACGTTTCCGCCGGGGACTGGTTGCGGCGGCAGCCGTGACGACCGCAGCCATCGCACTGAGCGGTTGCGGCGCCGGAGGCGGTGGTGGTGAACCCGCCGCTGACGACGGTGCGCTGACCGTCGTGGTCGAGGGTGGCGGAAAGGCTGAACTGCAGCCGATCGCCGATCTGTACAAGGATGAGACGGGTACGGAGGTCACCCTCGTGGAACTTCCGTACGCGGGGCTCTACGACCGCATCTCGTCCGAGCTGCAGGCAGGAAACCCCTCTTTCGACATCGCCGCGCTCGACGCGATCTGGCTTCCCGCCTTCGCGCCCGGGCTGGCGCCGCTGGACGACCTGTACACCGACGACGTCGAGTCCGACCTGTTCGGCGGCCTGGTGAGCGAGTCGCAGGTGGATGGCACGTTCGTCGGCATGCCGGTCTGGACGAACTCCGAGATCCTCTTCTACCGCACCGACCTCTTCGAGGACCCGAAGAATATGGCCGATTTCGAGGCGAAGTACGGCTATCCCTTGAGCGCGCCGACCACGTGGGAGCAGTACCGCGATATCGCGGAGTTCTTCACCCGCGACACCGACGGCGACGGTGCGATCGATCTGTACGGCACCGATGTGAAGGGTGCCGTCGAGACGGAGTGGCTGGCCACGGTGTCGCAGGCCGGTGAAGAGAACATGGTGATCGACACCGACAGCGGCGAGGTGACGATCGACGACGCCGCGCACAAGGAAGCGCTCGACTACTACGTCAGCCTGCTCCCGTACGCTCCGTCCGGCGCCGCGCAGCTCGACTGGGCGGGAGCACAGAATCTCTTCTACCAGGGCAAGCTCGCGATGATGCGATTCTGGGGCCATGCCTATCGGCAGACGCCGGAGGATTCGGCCGTGAAGGACGCCATCGGCGTCGCCCCGATGATCGGGGGCCCCGGTGGCGTGGCGGGAGTGCCCGGCGCGTGGTACCTGTCGGTCCCCGCGTCGGGAGCCAAGCAGGACGAGGCGAAGGACTTCATCGCGTTCGCGTACGAGCGCAATGACCTCGCTGCCGATACCTCGTTGGGCCTGGTCGCCCGCAAGAGCGCGTTCGAGAGCAAGCAAGGGGAAGCCGGATTCGAGAACTATCCCGCTCTGGTCACCACGCTGGAGGCGCCGCAGTCGCTGCCCCGGCCGGCGACTGCGCAGTGGCAGGAGATCGTCGACTCCGTGCTCGTGCCGATGATCCAGAAGGCCGTCGAGCCGGGAGCTGACACCGCGCAGCTCCTGTCGGACGCCAAGTCCCAGATCGAGTCGATCGCCCAGTAGACGATCCATCCAGAAGGTTTTCCGTGGAGACTCTCGCTCCTGCAACCCGCGGTGGGGCGGCCCCGGCCGTCCCGCCGCGGGCCCCGCACCCGGGCTCACGCCCGCCCCAGGCCTCACGCCCGCACTCGCGCAAGCACCGCAGCAAGGACAGCGGCGACCGCCGATTCGCGCTGCTGCTCATGGCGCCGGCGGCCCTGTTCCTCGCCGGCTTCGTGCTGTGGCCCCTCGTCCGGTTCATCTACGACAGCTTCTTCGAGATCTCGCCGTTCGCCGGTGCGCCGCGGACGTTCGTCGGCTTCGCCAACTACGCGACCGCCTTCGCCTCGGATGCCTTCCAGTCGGCATCCGTCCGCACGATCGTGTACACAGTCTTCGTCGTGACCGCCGAGTTCGTCCTCGGTCTCGCCGTGGCGCTGCTGTTCACCGCCCTCGGCCGACGGTCGGCCGTCTTCCGCACCGTGTTCATGTACCCGCTGATGATCGCACCGGTGGTCGCGGGCCTGCTGTGGCGATTCCTCCTCATCGACAACTTCGGCATCGTCAACCAGTTGCTCTACGAGGCGCACATCCTGTCCAGCCCCGATCAGATCCAGTGGCTGAGCGACCCGAACATCGCGCTGTTCTCGGTTGCGCTGCCCGACATCTGGCTGACGACCTCGTTCATCACACTCGTCCTGTTCGCCGGTCTGCAGAACGTCCCCGGCGATGTGATCGAAGCCGCCCGCATCGACGGCGCCCGGTACCCGCGGATCCTGTTCAGCATCATCATCCCGCTGCTGCGACCCGTGATCGCGGTGGCACTCATCGTGCGCGGAATCGACGCGGCCCGGGCGTTCGACATCATCCTCATCCAGACGGATGGCGGCCCTCAGGGCAGCACGACGACGCTGAGCCTTCTCATCTACCGCACCATGACCCGGTTCGGGGATCCGGGATTGGCCAGCGCCATGGGAACGGTCTATCTCATCGTCATGCTGGCCGTGGCCATCGCCGCCATCCTGCTGATCTGGCGTCCAGGGAGCACACGATGAATCCTCTCGAGACCCGGGGCAAGAGCCGCATCCTCCTGTGGGTCCTGCTCGCCGCCGCCATCATCATGTACGGGTTCCCGTTCCTCTACCTGCTGCTGACGTCGTTCAAGCCCCCGCTCGACGCGATCGCCGTGCCGCCATCGGTGTGGCCCGAGACGTGGACCCTCGACAACTACGTGTCCGCGCTCACCCGCGAGGGGGTTCCGGCAGCACTCATCAACAGCGTCGTCACCGCGGTCACCTCGACCGTGCTGTCGCTGGTGCTCGCAGTGCCCGCCGCCTACGCGATCACCCGGTTCCGCACCCCCAGCGGACGCGTGTTCATCGTGGCGGCGCTCGTCACCCGAATGGTGCCGACCATCGCCGTGGGGGCGCCCCTCATCGAGGTGATGCGCAACATCGGATTGACCGACTCCTCTTTCGGGCTCGCTCTCGCGCACACCACGATCTCGCTTCCCCTCTCCATCTGGCTGATGGCGAGCTTCTTCGAGGCCGTCCCGGACGAGTTGAGCGAAGCGGCCGAGGTCGACGGCTGCAACCGGCTCCAGGCGATGTGGCGGGTCGTGCTGCCCGTCGTGTCGGGCGGCCTCGCAGTGACCGCGATCTTCGCGTTCCTCGCCTCGTGGAACGAGTTCCTCTTCGCGCTCCTGCTCACCTCTGTCAGGGCGCAGACCACCCCGGTCGTGATCGCCAACTTCCAGAGCCAGTTCGGCCTGGACTGGGGAGGGATGACGGCGCTGGCCGCGGTCTACTCGATCCCCGTCATCCTGCTCACGCTCTTCCTCCAGCGGCAGATCGTCGCCGGCCTCACCCTCGGCGCAGTCAAGGGCTGAGAAGCCGGGACACGATTGGACATCAATGTCGAGTGACAACACTTACGACGTGACGGCGTGGCCTCACGGCGATCCCTACCAGGACATCGGCGAGGTCATCAACAGCATCATCGCGGACGTCAAGGCCCGCCAAGCAGTGCCCGGCATGGGGGACGGGGGAAAGCCGGGCGCCGTGATCCACATCCCGCCGGGGGACTACCGACTTCGCACCCAGGTGCTGATCGACGTCAGCTTCCTGCGGATCGAAGGCGCGGGACACGGCTTCACCTCGTCCAGCATCCGGTTCAACGTTCCCGAAGACGAATGGCACGCGCTGCATGAGCTGTGGCCCGGAGGCAGCCGCATCCTCGTCGACATCGCTGCCGGAGACGCCCAGGAGGAATCCGCCGGCGCCGCATTCCTGGTGGCGCGCAGCGGAAGTCCCAGAATCAGCTCTGTCGAATTCTCAGGCTTCTGCATCGACGGGCTGCACTTCGTCGGCGACCGACCGGGGGAGAACCCGGAGAACTCGTACGCCAATGGAAAGACGGGCATTCATGTCAGGGATGCCAACGACTCATTCCGGATCACAGGCATGGGGTTCGTCTACCTCGAGCACGCGTTGACGATCCACAAAGCGGACGCGCTCTCGATCCACGACAACTTCATCGCGGAATGCGGTTCGTGCATCGAACTGCGCAGCTGGGGCCAGGCGTCGAAGATCACCGACAACCTCATCGGAGCCGGCCCCCACGGTCACTCGATCTACGCCGAGAACCATGGTGGGCTTCTGATCACCGCGAACAACGTCTTTCCGCGCGGCGCGAGCAGCGTGCATCTTCACGGTGTCACCCGGTCGAGCGTGACCAACAACCGGCTCCACTCGTTCTACCCGGGGATGATGGTTCTCGCCGCGAACAGTTCGGAGAATCTGGTGGGCTCGAATCACTTCCTCCGCGATCACGAGCCCTGGACGCCGTTCCTCGCGGTGGACAACGGGCTGGACGACCTCTTCGGCCTTCTGGCGATCACCGGCAGCAACAACTCGATCGTCGGCAACCACTTCTCCGAGGTCGTCGACTCCGAGAGCGTCCGGCCGGCAGGCGCGACCCCTGTGATCATCCGGCTGGTGGCCGGCAGCGACAACTACCTCGCGAGCAACCACGTGGTGGGGTTGGACGTCGCCACCTCATCGGGCGACTCATGTTTCGAAGCACAGGTCGACGCCTTGCTCACGACCCACGCTTCGCGACGTCTCGCCGTCACCGCGGTCCTGGTCGATCCCACGGCCAGCGGGAACACCATCCTCGATTCGGGTCGCGATGACGAGGTCGTCGTGGATCTCGCGGCGAACGCATTCCGGCCGACCCCATCGATCGGATCCGGCGTGCACGCCGCGTCCACCCCGCTGCCCGCCGGCGTGGTGGCGCTGGGGGACCGCCGCGTGGACCGTCGTTGACCGAAAAGGTGGTACGAACGTGAGAGGGCAACGATGACGGAGAGCCGAGTGACAGAGAAGACCGCTGGCATCCGGGACGTCGCGGCACACGCGGGCGTCTCACAGACCACCGTTTCTCACGTGCTCAACGCCACACCGCATACGCGGGTCAGCGAAGACACCGCAGCGCGCGTCCGCGCTGCCGCTGAGGAACTGGGCTATCGGCCGAACCGCCTCGCTCGCGGGTTGCGAACGCAGGCGTCCGACATGATCGGCCTGGTCACCGAGGAGATCGCGACCACGCCGCACGCCGGTCGTATCATCCTCGGCGCCCAGGAAGAGGCCAGTCGGCGAAACCTCACCCTCGCCATCATCAACTCCGTGCTGAATCCGGAGCCGGAGGTGGACGCGGCCCAGATCCAGGCCTTCCTCGACCGGCAAGTCGACGGCATCATTTACGCCACGGTCTACCACGACGTGATCGTCGCCCCGGAGAATCTGCGGTCCCGGCCCGCAGCGCTGATCGGCGCACGAGATTTCGCGGGGACCATCCCCGCGGTGCTGCCCGACGAGCGTGCGGGCGCCGCCGCGGTCGTGGAGATGCTCGCGCGCGCGGGGCACCGGCGGATCGCATTCGCCGCGAGCGCCGAGGACGTCCCCGCCACGCGAGGACGCCTCCTCGGTTACCTGGACGGGATGCACGCAGCAGGTCTGCCGACCGAAGACCTCGTGGTGGCGGGCACCGCAGACGCGCGCGGCGGGTACCGCGCCAGCCTGGAACTGCTCGACCGTGCTCCCACCGCGGTGTTCTGCTACAACGACCGAATGGCTGTCGGCGCGTACCGGGCGGCAGGCGAGCGCGGACTCGTCATCCCCTCCGACCTCTCCATCGTCGGCTTCGACGATCAGGCGCCGATACCCGACAGCCTGTTCCCGACACTCACCACCGTCTCGCTCCCGCACTATGAAATGGGGGCCTGGGCCGTATCCACCCTCGCCGATCTCATTCACGGCAAACACGAGGAGGCGCTGCTCACCGAGCATCCGACCGTGTTGGCCTGTCCCGTGGTGGAGCGCGAGTCGGTCGCCGCGCCGCGCCTGGAGCGCCCCGAGTAGTCCGCCAGTCCGCTCACGGCTCTGCCGCTCGCCGTCGAGTGGCGACATCGACCGACGACATCGTCGCACCACGTGGAGGGGTTCGAATCGCGCCCCGCAGACTCCGCTTTCGAGCCCCTCCACCTCCGACGTCCGCCGTTGTGAGCAGGTCTGAAACATCGGCTCCTGAGCGCTCGGGCCCGGGCCACCAGGCTTGCGTTCCTGCGCGCATTCTGATCAGCGCAGGCGGCACGCCGCACGAGAGCGCCGTGCCGCCCGGCCGGGGTGCTACCTCTTCACGTTGACCGTGATCGGGGCGCTGGACGTCGTCCCTGCGGCATTGATGAACTCCACACGGTACGTGTGCTTTCCCAGTGCCGCCCCACTGACCGCGGTCGTCGCCGACTGCGGGCCTGGCGTCGCCGCGACGAGGCTGCCCTCGGCGATCACCGTCTCTCCCTCGTAGAACCGGTACGACGTCGCGTTCGTGCCCCACCACATGTTCGCGGTGAGCGTGAAGCGGCCGTCGCCGTCGGTGTTGTCGTGGGAGAGCACCGGCTTGCCGGGGGTCGCCTGGGTGACCTTGACCGTCACCGAGGTCGTCGAGGTGACGCCCTTCGTGTTCACCAGCTCACCGGTGTAGACGTAGACGCCGTTCGGCTTCCCGGTGATCGGCACCTTCGCCTGCTGCGCGGCGGTGCCGCCGTAGGCGAGCGGCAGCGTCGCGACCAGGTCTCCGTTCTCGAACAGCCGGAAGGACGAGGCGTTCTGTCCGCGGTGCAGATTCATCGTGACGTTGTAGTCGCCGTCCGCAAGTCCGGTGTCCCAGCCGTTGTCACGCGACAGGGCGCCCCGGGCGGGTGCGGCGGTGGCCCCGTCGGGGATCGTCACCGGCACCGACCAGTCCGATCGCTCGCTTTCGCCGGCGGTGTTCACTGAGGTCGCGGTGAATCGCACGGTCGATCCCGGCGCAAGGCCCGCGACGGTGTGGGCAGTCGTCGCCGACGTGGCGATCGGCGCCTCCACGCCGTCCTGGTACAGGCGATACTCCGTGACGGGCGCGCCGCCGTCGTCGGTCGGGGCCGTCCACGAGACCTCGACTGCGCCGCCGACGGTGGTGGCGATGACGGATGTCGGCGCCCCTGGGGCCACAGCAGGCTCAGGCTCCTGCCACATGGCGGGCATCATCGGCGTGACGGTGATCCGCTCGATGGTCGCTTCGCCTCCCTCGGACCACCCCGTGATGGCGTCGGCACCCGCGTCGGGGAACACCTGGTCGGTGATCGTCAGCAGCCCGCCGGCGGCGAACAGCTCCACCGAGGCGCGGTCGAGGTAGACCTCGAAGGCGACGGTGCCGTCGGCGGCGGGCGCCAGCGGCGCGTCCTCGATCGAGGCGAACGCCGGATGGAACGCGGTGTTCCCCGAGTCGCGTCGGTCGACGAAGACGCGTCCGGCCTCGGCGTCGTACCCGATGCGCGTCCCGGAGTCCCCGTCGCCGAAGACGCGGACCCCGGCCTGCTCCGCGTCGCCGGGACGGAGCACGACCTCCAGCTTGACGACGTCGCCCGACAGGTCCAGATCGGTGGAACCATCCACGGCGATCGCGGTGCGCGTCTGGGCCTGAGCGGTGTCGAGCTGGTCGCCGATCTGCGGCACCACGCGCTGCGACAGGCGCGGGCCGGCCGGTGTCGAGACGAGCGTGACCTCACGCGGCAGGGCCATGGAGCTGCGCCACGTCGAGGTCGGGATGTCGTTGGCGTAGTCCCAGTTGTTCATCCAGCCCTGCATGATCCGCGATCCGGACGGCGTTCCGAAGTACGACACGGCCGCGTAGTAGTCGCGGCCCCAGTCGAGCCAGTCGTAGCTCTCCAGGCGCGTCGGGGCCGCGGCATCCGCGAACATCACCTGATCGACCAGGACGTGCCCCCAGCCGAAGCGGTTGTTGTCGATGACACGGATCGAGGCTTCCCGCCCTTCGAACTCGCGCACATTCCAGCTCGCCCAGTCGAGGGTCTCGCTGTCGGCGCCGGTCGCGGTGCGCACGATCTCGCCGTCGACGACGAGATTGACGGATGTCTCGTCCGAACGCGGCTTCGCGGGCGTATCGCCGACCACCACATGGTCGAACGTCAGGTGGCCCCAGCCGCCGGTGGCTTCGTCTCGGATGCGCAGCTGAGCGTTCTGCCCGCGGTACTCCGCGACATCCCACGAACGCCAGTTCAGCTGCCCCGCCTCCGGGCCGGTCTGCGTGCGCACCACGGCACCGTCGACCACGAGCTCGGCCTGGAGCGAGCCGTCGGCGCGCTTGCCGCCGCCGATGAGGAACGAGACGTGGTCGCCGTCGAGCGCGAAGGCCGGCGAGGTGTACGTGCCGACGTTGTCGTCGCCGCGCGGACCGCCCTCCCACGTGTTCAGGCGCTTCGCGCCGAGGTAGTAGTCACCGCCGGCGGTCGACGGGTTGCGCCACGGTTCGGTCGCGAAGTCCCCGGTGATCTCCCAGCCGGCGTCCGAAAGGACCTGTCCGTCGGGCAGCTCGAAGTCGAACACAGTGGTGCCGGCGGGCGGATCGTTGGTCAGCTGCGCGCCGGAGACATGCGGATGCCGCCCCCCGCCGACGAGGAAATTGATGTAGTCGCTCCCCACGGTGAACGTGGGCGACTCCAACGCGCCCACAGGCCAGTCGCCGTCGTTGAACCCGTTGACGAGTCCTGCGCCGATATATCCGGCCACCGGGTTCTGGCCCGGCAGCGTACCGGTCGCCGGCGCGGGCCCCCACGGCCCTTCCTTCCAGTTGCCGGGCTCGTTGGCGACCGTCCAGCCGCTGTACGTGCCGCCGTCGAAGCCGGCGAACACCTCGCCTGCAGGCAGGGCCTGCGGGCCCTCCGTGGTCTCACTGGTAAAGGTGACGCCGTCGAAGTCGCCGACGAAGTACTGGCCCCCGCTGCCGCCGGCGACCGCGCCGGGGTTGAGGTTGACCACCATCACCCACCGGGTGTCGTCAGGATCGCCGTCGACGGGCAGCTCGAACAGGTCGGGGCACTCCCAGATGCCGCCGGTCGAGTTCGCGGGGCCGAAGTCGGAGAGGTGCTCCCAGGTCTTCAGATCCTGGCTCTTGTACAGCACCACCTTGCGGTCGAGCGCTTCGACGGCGGTCATCACCCAGTAGCTGCCGGCCGGGCCGTCGTACCAGAAGACCTTCGGGTCGCGGAAGTTCGCCGAGCCACGGTCGACGACGGGGTTGCCGGCGTACTTCGTCCAGGTGTATCCGCCGTCCGTGCTGTAGGCCAGCGACTGTGCCTGCCCGCCCGCGCGAGTCGGGTGAGCCGGCTCGTACGCGCTGGTGTAGATGGCCACGAGGGGAGCTCGCGTCCCGTCGCCGAAGCCGGAGGTGTTGTCTTCGTCGACGACCACGGAGCCGGAGAAGATGCTCTCGATGGGGCGGCCGCCGTCGTCGAACGTCTGGGGAATGGCGAGGGGCTGCTCCTCCCAGTGGAGCAGATCGTCCGAGGTGGCGTGGCCCCAGCTCATGTTGCCCCATCGGGTGCCCTGCGGGTTGTGCTGGAAATACAGGTGGTAGGTGCCGTCGACGTACACCATGCCGTTTGGATCGTTCATCCAGTTCTGCTCGGGCGTGAAGTGGACAGCGGGCCGGTAGGGCTCATCCCCGAGCGCGATCTCCTCCGCGCCGGCGGGGGGCAGCGCCCCCAGCCCCGCCGCGATCATCCCCGCTGCCAGTCCCGCCGCCGCGACGGCGCGCGGCCGCGGAGCCCTCGGGGTCCGCGTCGCGCCAGGCAATGACATCCATCGTGCTCGCACCATCAGTAGTTCGCCCTCCTTGGCGATCATCGGGGTCTTCCGACCCGTCTGACATCGATGTCAGACCGTCAGGGCGAGATGTTATGGCTTGTCCGCTGGACAAAGCAACGACGTGATCCGTCACGTCGCCGGCGTCGGGACCGCGCTGCCTACGCGCTCGCCGTGGCGGGCAACTGCGACGGCGGCGGGATCTCTCCGCTTCCACGGGGAACGAAGCTTGTCGGCACCACGTGGTGGAGTGCTGGAGAGGTGTCTCCTTCCAGCCGCTCGAAGATGCGCGCCACGGCGATACGCCCGATCTCCTGCGGGTCCTGCGCGATCACGGTGATGCCGGGGTCGAGGAGGTCGGCCAGCGGGACATCGTCGAAGCCGACCAGCGCAACCGAGTGCTCGGCTCCCGCTTCGCGCAGCGCATGTATCGCGCCGATGGTGATGAGGTTCTGGGCGCTGAACACGGCGGTCGGCGGCTGGTCCGACTCGAGGAGCGCCTTGAGTGCTCGGTGCGCGGCGTCCGCATCCCGCAGTCCGGCGATGACCGGGGTCTGCGCGGTGGGGATCCCGGCCTCCCTCGTGGCGTCCAGAAATCCCCCCTCACGCTCGGCCGCCGTGGGAATCTCGCGGCGATCGGCGAGCAGGGCGATTCGGCGGTGGCCGTGGGAGATGAGCCATTCGGTCCCCGCTCGGGCCGCGGCTCGATTGTCGCTGGTGACGGAGTCCGCCTCCGTGCCTCTGGGCTCGCGGTCGACATAGACGACAGGGATGCCGCGATCCTGCAGATGCGCGACATAGTTCTGACGGCGCCCCGCCGTGGTCAGGATCAGGCCGTCCACCCGGCGCTGCAGGAACGCGGTCACCGCACGCTCCTCCCGGTCGGCGTCGTCGTCGAGGCTGGAAGCGAAGACGGCCACCCCACGCTCTGTCGCGGCATCCTCTACGGCGCGGTGGATCGCGCCGGCGAACGGGTTGTCGACGCTGCTGATGAGCAGACCGAGGGTCCGCGTGCGCCCGTCCGTGCGTCGGAGGCTGCCTGCCTGGAGGTCGACGTGGTAGTCCAGTGCGCGGACCGCGTCCCACACGCGCTGCGCCGTCCCGGGCGCGACATTCGGTTCGTCGTTCACCACCCTCGAGACCGTCTTGGTGCCGACGCCTGCCAGCGCGGCGACCTGCTTCATCGTGGCGCGCGGCTTCTGCCCACGGGCCGGGTTGGCGATTGACATCGGTGTCACAGTCCCATCACAAAATTGGAGTTTCGAGTTGACCCTAGCCGAATGCTGCGATACAAACGCTTCTGACATCGTTGTCAGTCTGGCAACGTCGGCCGAGAGGAACTCAATGAAGAACCACATGCACAAGGGACGCACCGCTCTGTTCGCAGCGTTCGCGATGTCAGCCGCCGCTGCGCTGACGCTCACCGGCTGTGCCGGCACGAGCGGCGCAACTCCGACCGAGGGCGGCTCCGAGGAGATCGGTGTCTCTCTCATCGTCAAGACGAACTCGAACCCGTTCTTCATCGCGATGCAGGACGGCGCGAAGGCCGCAGCGGAGGAGAACGGCGTCAACCTCACCCTTGCCGCGGGCAAGGAGGACGGTGACGAAGACACCCAGATCCAGGCGATCGAGGCCGCCATCTCGAAGGGTGACGCCGGCATCCTGATCACCCCCAACGGTCCCGCCGTCCTGGATGCGGTCGAGAAGGCGCGCGACGCCGGCCTCTTCGTGATCGCGCTGGACACGGTGCCAGACCCCGCGGACGCCGTGGACATCACGTTCGCGACCGACAACTTCCTGGCGGGCCAGTACATCGGTCAGTGGACGGCAGCCACGCTCGCCGGCGGGGAAGCGGTGATCGGCCTCATCGACCTGTTCGACGACAAGGCCGTGACTGTCGACTACAACCGCGACCAGGGCTTCCTCGACGGCATGGGCATCGAGCTGAATGACGACAAGGTGAACGGCGACGAGGAGCCGACCGGCACGTACACCGGCGGCGACGGCGGCGACTACACGATCGTCGGCAACGAGGCGTCGCAGGGCGCCGAGGACGGCGGTCGCACGGCGATGGAGAACCTCCTCGCCAAGAACCCCGACATCAACGTCGTCTACACGATCAACGAGCCCGCCGCCTACGGCGCTTACCAGGCGCTCGAGGCAGCCGGCAAGAGCAAGGACGACGTGCTCATCGTCTCGGTCGACGGCGGATGCGCCGGCGTCGGCCAGGTCGCCGACGGCATCATCGACGCGACGAGCCAGCAGTACCCGGTGAAGATGGCCGAGCTCGGCGTCGAGGCGATCGTCAAGCTCGTCGAGACCGGCGAAGCCCCGGAGACCAGCGACGGTCTCGACTTCTTCAACACCGGCGTGGCGCTCGTCACCGACCAGCCCGCCGAGGGCGTCGAGTCGATCGACACCACCGAGGCCGCAGAGATCTGCTGGGGCACCAAGTAATCCGATCCATGACGGATGCTGCGACCGTCACGCCTGCGGCGGTCGCAGCATCCTTTCCACCCCACGGAAGTGACACTGTGACTCAGCCAGCTCCACCCACCTCCACCCTCGACCTCGCTGCCGAATTCCTCGACCGGCGTACCCCGCTCGACCGGGTCCGCGGCGTGCTGCACAAGTACCCGGCCATCAGCCCGGCGATCGTGCTCGTGCTCGCCATCATCGTCTTCGGCAGCCTCAACCCGCGGTTCTTCGCGCCGGCGAACCTCTCGCTCGTCCTCGACCAGGTCTCCGTCGTCGGCACGGTGGCCATCGCGCAGACGCTCATCATCCTCACCGCGGGAATCGACCTCTCGGTCGGCGCCGCCATGATCCTCGCCTCGATGGTGATGGCGCAGACCGCGTTCCACAACGGATTCCCCGCGCCCCTCGCCTTGCTCGCCGGGCTGGTGGCGGCTCTCGCCACCGGTGCGCTGAACGGTTTCCTCGTCACGCGGGTGAAGCTCCCACCCTTCATCGCGACGCTCGGCACCTTGAACGTGTTCATCGCCCTGACCCTCCTCTACAGCGGCGGGCAGACCGTGCGCAAAGCCGAGATGCCCGCACTGCTCACGTGGACGGCGACTCCCATCCCGATCGGCGATGTACGGCTGACCGTCGGCGTGCTCATCATGCTCGCGCTCTACGTCCTCGTCGCGTACGTGCTGGGACGCACGGCGTGGGGCCGTCACGTCTACGCCGTCGGTGACGATGCTGAGTCCGCGCGCCTCGCCGGCATCTCGACGAGCCGCGTGCTGATGGGCGTCTACATCGCCGCGGGCGCCGTCCTCGCCGTCGCGGCGTGGATCCAGATCGGCCGCTCGGGCGCTGCGAGCCCCAATGCGGGCGCGGACCTCAACCTCGACTCGATCACCGCCGTCGTGATCGGCGGGACGTCCCTGTTCGGCGGCCGCGGCGTCATCTGGGGCACCCTGCTCGGCGCGATCATCGTCGGCGTCTTCCGCAACGGCCTCTTCCTCGCCGGTGTCGACGGCCTCTATCAGACCCTCGCGATCGGCATCCTCGTCATCGTGGCCGTCGCGGTCGATCAGTGGATCAGAAAGGTACGCAAGTGAGCCTCATCGAAGATGCCGTGGAGCCCACCCCGACGCCCCAGGGCGTCCCGGTGCTCGAGGCGAAGCGCCTCGTCAAGACCTTCGGCCGAGTCGTCGGCCTCGACGGCGTGAGCCTGCAGCTGTTCCCCGGTGAGGTCCTCGCCGTCATCGGCGACAACGGCGCCGGAAAGTCGACGCTCATCAAGTGCCTCACCGGCGCCTATGTGCCCGACGAGGGCGAGCTGCGGCTCGACGGCGAGCTGGTGCACTTCAAGCGCCCGCAGGACGCCCGTGCCGCGGGCATCGAGACCGTCTATCAGAACCTCGCTGTTTCACCGGCTCTCGACGTGGCTGCCAATCTGTTCCTCGGGCGGGAGCGGCGCAAGCCAGGACTGGCCGGAACGGTCTTCCGTGCGCTCGACAAGTCCGGCATGCGCAAGGAAGCACGCGAGCAGGTGCAGAAGCTCGGGATCTCGACCCTTCAGGACGTGACCGTCGCGGTCGAGAACCTGTCGGGAGGACAGCGCCAAGCCGTGGCGGTCGCACGCGCCGCGGCGTTCGGCTCGAAGGTCGTCATCCTCGACGAGCCGACCGCGGCGCTCGGCGTACGCGAGTCCAACCAGGTCCTGGAGCTGATCGAGCGACTGCGCGAACACAACGTGCCGGTCATTCTGATCTCGCACAACATGCCGCACGTCTTCCAGGTCGCCGACCGGATCCACGTGCAGCGACTCGGCAAGCGCGCTGCGACGATCACTCCGCAGTCGCATTCGATGACGGATGCCGTCGCCATCATGACCGGAGCCGCACAGGCCTGAGACCTCGCTCGGCCGGGGAGCATCCCGGCCCCCGGCCGAGCAGAGCAGAAGGGAAAGACGAGACATGGAGCAGATCGTGCTCTACGCCGAGTTCACGGCACGACCGGGCGCCCGCGCCGAGGTCGAGGGACTGATTCGCGGATATGCGGAGGCTGTCCGCCAGGAGCCCGGGAACGTCGTGTTCGACGTCTACAGACGCGCTGAGGGGGAAGACCGGTTCGTCGTCTTCGAGGTGTACCGCGATCAGACGGCGTTCGATGCCCACATCGGCGCCGACAAAGGGGCGGCCTTCAACGACGTGCTCGCCCCTCTCATCGTCGGGGGCGCGAGCGAGCTCAGCTTCCTTCACCCGCTCGAGGCGCGGCTTTGATCGACGCGACGACCACCGACATCGATGTGCTGGTGATCGGCGAGGCCCTGGTCGACATCACGACCACCGGAACAGAGGTGGTCGAGATGCCGGGCGGCGGTCCCGCGAACGTGGCGCTCGGCCTCGGCCGTCAGGGCATCGCGGTGGCCCTGCTCACCCGGCTGGGCCCCGATGCGCGGGGGAGCGCGATCACCCGGCACCTCGAGCGGTCCGGCGTGTGGGTGCTGGCCGAGTCGTTCGGCGCAGGCCCGACGTCCACGGCCCACGCCCACATCCTCGACGACGGCTCGGCGCGCTACGAGTTCAGCCTCGACTGGACCGCGTCGCGAGAGCGCCTCCCGGTGAGACCGCGCACCATTCACGCGGGATCCGTCGCCGCCTTCCTCCCGCCCGGCGACGAGGTCGTCCTGGAGCAGATCGACCGGCTCGCCCCCGAGATCGTGACGTTCGATCCGAATATCCGCCCGGCTCTGGTCGGCGATCTCGATCGAGCGCGAGTGAGGTTCGAGGAGTTCGCACGACGATCCACCGTGCTGAAGCTCTCGGACGAAGACGCCGGCTTCCTGTACCCGGGACTCGACGAAGCCGGCGTACTGTCGACGATCGGAGGCCTCGGCCCGCGGCTGGTCGCCATCACGCGCGGGGCGCGAGGCGCTGTCCTCGCCGCAGAGGGACGGGTCGTGGAGGTACCTGGTCGCCGCGTCGTCGTCGCTGACACGATCGGTGCCGGCGATACCTTCATGGCATCCCTCGTCGCTGACTACCCGGCGCTGCACGACGATGACCTCACGGAGCAGGCGCTGCGGGAGCTGGCGGTGCGAGCCGTGGACGCCGCCGCGATCACCGTCAGTCGGCCGGGCGCCGACCTCCCTTGGGCCGCAGAGCTCTCTGTGGCTTCCTGATCCCCGCGGCGGGCCTCGAGAGAGCGCCCGGATATCGGATGAGCGCCCCCGCGACGTCGAGCGGGGGCGCTCATCGCGTTCGGGCACAGCGTGGTCACATCACTGATTAACCGCTTGACCATCGGTCATAACGCCGGATATGCTTTGCGTAACCGATTAACCAAAGTAGGTGACGATGAGCCAGCGAGGGTTCTACCAGCCGCAAGGCGCGTGGGTCGGGGATGTCATCCCCTGGGAGGAAGAGGGGGTGTTCCACCTCTTCTACCTGTACGAGTCGCGGCGCACACCGAAAGAGGGCATGCCGTGGCATCGGGTGGTGACCGACGACCTGACCGAGTTCCGGGATGACCAGGTGGCTCTGCCCTCGGGTGGGCACGGGGCATCCGACTTCAACGTCTACACCGGAAGCATCGTGCTCGGCGAAGACGGGACGCACCACGTCTTCTACACGGGACAGAACCCCGACGTGCGGGGTGATGACGGGCGGCCCCTGCAACTGGTGATGCACGCGACCAGCACAGACGGGATGTGCTCCTGGCAGAGGCATCCGGGCGACACGTTCGGCGCGAGCGCCGGCTACGAGACGGGGGACTGGCGGGACCCGTTCGTGTTTTGGGACGAGAACGCGAGGGTCTGGCGCATGCTGATCACCGCGCGTCACGCCACCGGACCCTCGCGCCGTCGCGGTGTCATCGCGCAATGCACATCCCACGACCTCTCGACCTGGGAACCGGCCGAGCCGTTCTGGAACCCGAGAAGGTACCTCGCTCACGAATGCCCCGAGGTGTTCCAGTGGGGCGACTGGTGGTACCTCGTGTACTCGGAGTTCAGCGACGCCTTCACCACCCGCTACCGGATGGCGCGCAGCCTGGACGGGCCCTGGCTGGTACCCGAGCACGACACGATCGACGGCCGCGCGTACTACGCGGCGAAATCCGCGGCCCGCGGCGACCGGCGCTTCTTCTTCGGGTGGATCGCCTCCCGCGAAGGCGGCGCCGACGACGGTGAATGGCAATGGGCGGGGACGATGTCCGTGCTCGAGGCCGAGCAGCGTCGGGACGGCACCCTCGTGTTCCATCCTCCCACCGAGTTGAGGGAGACCTTCTCGGAGCCGGGGCAAGGCATCCCGACAGGCACCGTGCTGGCCGCCCCCGACGGCTACGTCGACGCGCTGACGGCCGTCGATGCCCCGTCCGCGTTCCGCCTGCGCGCCCGCTTCGACATCGACGACGCCACGACCGAGTGCGGAGTGCTGCTGCGCGCCGGCGTCGACGGCGACGAGGGGTACGCGCTCCGCCTCGAGCCTTCGCGCGGGCGCCTCGTCTTCGATCGTTGGCCCCGGCGAGCGACCGGAACGGAGCAGTGGCAGATCTCAGGCGACGTCCCGTTCGCGATCGAACTGGAACGCCCGTGCCACCTCCCGGCAGGTGAGCACGTCCTGGACGTCATCGTCGACGGCGACCTCTGCGTGGCGACGCTGGACGATGCGACGGTGCTGAGCACCCGCCTCTACGACCGTCGGACCGGTCGACTGGGCGCGTTCGTCGGCGAAGGCACTGCCACCCTCCTCGAATTCTCCGTGTTCTCGCGCGCCGAGACAGACACGGATGAACACCTCCACGCGGACGCGCTCGCCGTCACGCGCTGACACCCCGACGTCCGCACCATCCCTTGCAGTACCCGATCAAAGGAGATTCCCACGATGGCAACCATCACGCGCGGGGCGGCGATGATCGCCGCGGCCGCGGCAACCGCCCTCATCCTCACCAGCTGCGCCGGAACCTCCGGCGCTTCCGACCCCACCGACGTCGACCCGGACGGCGAGGTCGTGCCCCGGGAGATCTCGTGGCTGCTGTCTCGGCCGGCCGACGGCGGCGTCATCACGGCGATGGAGCAGATCGCCGACGAATACGCCGAAGACCACCCGGGTTTCGGGCTCAACCTCATCACGACGCCCGATCGGCCCTCGTATGTCCAGAAGTACGAGACTCTCGCGGCTGCCAACAAACTGCCGGAACTGTTCGACACCGACGCCACGCCGTTCGCACACAAGCTCGCCGAGCAGGGGCGGATGGTGGACGTGGACGCCCTCCTGGAGGATCTCGGCCTGGCCGACGACTACCGTGAGGCGGCGCTGAACTACCAGCGCTTCGACGACGGCTCGCTGTACATGGTGCCGTTCGAGTTCCAGCTCGAGTACTTCTGGTACAACGCCGAGCTGCTGGATCAGGCCGGGGTCTCGGTGCCCGCCACGCTCGACGACTTCCCGGCGATGTGCGAAGCGCTCCGCGCGAAGGGCGTCACCCCGATCGCTCTGGACGGGCAGGACCAGTGGCCGCTCGAGCGGTACATGGCCTACTACCCGTTCCGCCTCGCCGGACCCGAGTACGTCCAGCAGCTCAAGACGGGGGACGCCTCGTTCGCCGACCCGGCCGGTCGCGCCGCCGCCGAGTGGCTCTACTCGCTCGGCCAGGCCGGCTGCTTCCAGGAGGGCTTCTCGTCGACGGGGTACGCCGACGCGCAGGCGCTGTTCACGTCCGGGAAGGCGGCGGTGTACAACATCGGCACGTGGGAGCTGAGCAACCTGGCGACGGACTCGCTGGACGCGGGCGTACGCGACACGGTCGACTACTTCACCCTTCCGACCATCGAGGGCGCCGTGACCGACGACAACGAGTATGTGACGCCCTCGGGCATCGGCATGGCGGTGAACACGAAGACGTACGACCCGCTGGTACGCGACTTCCTCGCCTTCGCCCTCGAGCGGTACCCCGAGGTGTACGCGGCCACCGGTGCCCTGTCTCCGACCACGACCGCAGCGACGACCGTCCCCGACGATGCGACGCCGTTGTACACCCGTGCGATCGAGCAGGCCGACAGCGTCGGCCCGCGCATCGCGATGCCGTGGGACACCCAGCTGGACCCGGCGACGAACACCCGCCTGCAGCAGGAGCTGACGCTGCTTGTGCAGGGGGACATCACGCCGGACGAGTTCATCGAGACGATGGACGCGACTCTGGCGGAGAACGCCGATGGCTGAATCCATCGCGCTAGGGACGGCCGCGTCGCAGTCGCGGCCGTCCCGGAGGCGGTCGCGCCCGCTCTCGGTTTCCATGCTGCCGAGGCGATCGACGCTGTCCGTGCTCGTGTTCCTCGTTCCACCGCTGCTGCTCTACGGCGTCGCGGTGCTGCTTCCGATCATCCAGTCGCTGTTCCTCAGTGTGTTCCGCTGGGACGGCATCACCGACATGGTCTTCGTGGGCGTCGACAACTACGTCAAGATGTTCAGTCGCGACGACGTCTTCTGGACGGCGTTCGGCAACGCCCTCGGCTACCTCGCGATCTGCCTCATCCTCCAGCTGGGCGGCGCGCTCATCGTCGCAAGCCTCCTCACGGCGCTGCCGCGCGCTCGTGAACTGGTGAAGACGATGTATCTCCTGCCGGCGATCATCTCGACCGTCGCGATCGCCTTCCTCTTCCAGCGGATCTACTCGCTCGAACCCGTGGGCCTGCTCAATCAGGTGCTGGCCTGGGTCGGACTGGAGAGCCTCCAGACCGCATGGCTGTCGAACGTGCAGACCGTGCTGGCTGCGGTGTCCATTCCCGAGGGATGGCGGTTCACCGGCCTCTACATGCTGATCATCTACGCGGCGCTGATCGCCGTCCCGCGCGAGCTGGAGGAGGCGGCGCGACTGGACGGCGCCTCCTGGTGGCAGGTGTTCTGGCGGATCCGCTTCCCGTACATCCGCCCGGTGTGGATCACCACGACGATCATGGCCACCACCTTCGCGCTGCGCGGCTTCGACATCCCCTACCTGCTGACCAACGGAGGACCCGGTCAGGCATCCGAGCTGCTCACGACCTACATGTACAAGACCGCGTTCGTGCACACCGACTACGGATACGCCAGCGCGATCTCGGTGTTCATCGTGGTCGAATGCCTGGTCGCCGTCGGCATCATCTTCCTGCTCCTTCGCCGAAGGGACGACTCATGACCGCTTCCACGCTCCACGCGCCCGCCCCGCCGGCGCCGCCCAGGCCGACCCCGGCGCCGATTCGGCGTCGACCCTCGCGGTCGCCGCGACTGCGACTGCAGCGGACGCTGCTCACCGTGACCATCGTGCTCATCGTCATCGTGCAGGTCTATCCGCTCCTCTGGCTGTTCGTGACCAGCTTCCGGACGGCGGCCGACTTCGCCGCGGGGAACCCGTTCGCCCTCCCGCAGTCGTTCACCCTCGACAACTACGCCCGTGCGTTCGGCACGGGCAACCTGTGGATGAACATCCTCAACAGCCTGATCGTCACGCTGGGCGCCAGCGCCCTCATCGTCATCGCAGGAATGATGGCGGCATATGCGCTGGAGGTGCTGGGCTTCCGCTTGAGCAACTCGGTGAGGGCGCTGCTGCTGCTGGGGATCATCGTGCCGGTGCAGATCGCCCTGGTGCCGCTGTTCATCGACTACTCGCAGGTCGGCCTGCTCGACACCCACATGTCGATGATCATCCCGCTCGCCGCGTTCTCGCTCCCGATGGCGGTGTACCTGTTCTCATCGTTCTACAAGTACATTCCGCGAGAGACGTATGAGGCGGCATCCCTCGACGGCGCCGGTCCCTACCGGATCTTCGCCCGCATCACCTTGCCGCTGTCGGTGAACACCATCGTCACCGTGGTGCTCGTGAACAGCATCTTCATCTGGAACGATTTCATCTTCGCGAACACCTTCGTGCTCTCGGATGGATTGAAGACGATCCCACTGGGTCTGCAAAACTACATCGGAGCGATGGGGAACACCGACTGGACTGCGACGTTCGCTGCGGTCTGCGTCACCGTGACTCCGTTGCTGCTCGTGTTCCTGGTCTTGAACAAGGCGATGATCTACGGACTCGAGAGCGGAGCGACGAAGGGGTGAGGATGCCCGACCACGGCAGGACTGGGTCCGCGGTGACGATGCGCGATGTCGCCAAGGTGGCCGGCGTCTCGGTGGCCACCGTGTCCCACGTCGTCAACGACAAACCCGGGGCGCGGATCGGCGACGACGCCCGTCGGCGTGTCCAAGAGGCCGTGGCCGCGCTCGGCTACCGGCCGAACGCGTTGGCGAAAACGCTCTCTCAGGGCACCTCCCGCTTCATCGGACTCGTGTCGGACGCGATCGCGACCACACCGTTCGCCGGTCAGATCATCCACGGTGCCCAGAACGAGGCGTGGCGGCATGGTTACGTGCTCCTCGTCGCGGACACGGACGGGAACCGTGCCGCCGAGGACGAAGCGATCGCCATGATGCTCGAGCACCAGGTCCACGGCGTGCTCTACTCCAGCTGGTACCACCACGAGATCACCGTGCCCCCGGCGCTGCAGCAGACCGACACCGTGCTCGTCGACTGCTTCGCGACGGGCAGCGACCTTCCCGCGGTGGTTCCCGACGAGGAACAGGGCGGACGCGTCGCCACCGAGGAACTGATCGCAGCCGGTCACCGCCGCATCGCATTCATCAACACCACGACCCCTTCACCCGCCCAGACCGGCCGGCTTGCCGGGTACCGTGCGGCGTTGGAGGCAGCTGGGCTGCCGTATGACCCCGAGTTGACGCTCTTCGCCGCTCCTGAACAGGAGGGCGGGTACGCGGCGACCGGGTCGGTCGTCGCCGCACAGGTCACGGCGGTGTTCTGCCACAACGACCGGGTCGCCATGGGTCTGTACGACGGCCTCCGGGAGCGCGGGCTCCGGATCCCGGATGACATCGCCATCATGGGATTCGACAACCAGGACGTGATCGCCGCACACCTCCGCCCCCCGCTGTCGACGGTGGCGCTGCCGCACTACGAGCTCGGTGCAACAGCAGTGCGCGTCCTCCTCGGACTCGAGAAGGCGGACGGGGCGGGACCCTACCTCGTGACCTGCCCGCCGGTGCTGCGCCAGTCCGTCTGAAGCTCGGCGGCACGCGCCGAGCGATGCGGGCGCACGCACACGGGGGATCGAGCGGCACCGGTCGCCGTAGCCGTGGAGTCCGACCGTCAGCAGGACGATGACGTCACGTGAATTGTTCCTGGTGGAAACGGCTCCGAAACAGGGGATGGCCACCATGGAGACATGGAACCCCTGTCAGACAGCTGGACAGCGCCGCCCGCCGGAGGCCGCGTCGGTGCGGTGGACTACGTGCTGCGCGACCTCAGTGAGGCCATCGCCGCGGGCATCGCGCGCGTGGGGGATCGGCTGCCGTCCGAACAGGCGCTCGCTGCGCGGTACGGGGTCTCGCGGGCGGTCGTCCGTGAGGTGCTTCGCATCCTGGAGACGCGCGGGCTGACGGTGACGAGAACCGGGCGTGGCACCTTCGTCACCGCCACGGAACCGGCCGGCGATATGCGATTCGGCAGCTACTCGGCCGGGCACCTCATGGAGGCGCGGCCTCACATCGAGGTCGCTGCTGCGGCGCTTGCTGCGGTGCGGCGCAGCGAGGACCAGGTCACGGCGTTGCAGGAGCTGCAGGAGCAGATGGAGGCGGAAAAGGACCCCCAGAGGTGGGTCGATCTCGACGCTCGGCTTCATGCGGCGATCGCATCAGCGTCAGGGAACCCGGTGTTCGCCGACGTCCTGGAGAGCATCCGGTTGGCCCTCACGCAGCAGTCCAGTGTCATCAACCTCACGCCCGGTCGACGTCGCCACAGCGACGCCGAGCACCGGGCGATCATCGCCGCGATCGCGCGCGGATCGGTGGAAGAGGCAGAGGACAGCATGGGCTACCACCTCGACCAGGTGAAGGAGGTCCTGCTCAGCATCACGATGCTCGACGAGCGGCGCTGAAGGAGTCGCCCTTTGCCGAGTGGTCCCCTCGTGCACCACCCTCCGAAAGGCAAGTGTCATGACCGACAATCACCCCGTCGCCAAGATGGATCCCGAGGACGCCCTCGAAAACGATCGCGAACTCACCGGTGACCGCGCTGAAGCCGTCCAGGACTTCTCCAGTGAGGACGCCGGCTACCACAAGGCCCTGCGGCCCCGCCAGATCCAGATGATCGCGATCGGCGGCGCCATCGGCACCGGCCTGTTCATGGGCGCCGGCGGTCGCCTCGCGTCCAGCGGCCCGGCCCTGATCCTGGTCTACGCCGTCTGCGGCTTCTTCGCCTTCCTCATCCTCCGCGCCCTCGGCGAGCTGGTTCTGCATCGCCCGTCGTCCGGGTCGTTCGTCTCATACGCGCGGGAGTTCTACGGGGAGAAGCTCGCGTTCGGTGCGGGCTGGATGTACTTCCTGAACTGGGCGATGACCTCGATCGTCGACGTCACCGCCGCGGCTCTGTACGTGAACTTCTGGGCCCAGTACTGGGAACCGCTGCAGCAGATCCCGCAATGGGTGATCGCGCTGGTCGCGCTGGTCGTGGTGCTGTCCCTGAACCTCGTGAGCGTCAAGCTGTTCGGCGAGATGGAGTTCTGGTTCGCGCTCATCAAGGTCGCCGCGCTCGTGATCTTCCTCATCGTGGGCACGTGCTTCATCGTCTTCAACGGGGCGACCGATGTCGGCCCGACCGGCTTCACCGTGATCGCCGAGAACGGCGGCATGTTCCCGATGGGATTCATCGCACCCCTCCTTGCGATCTCGGGGGTGGTGTTCGCCTATGCGGGCATCGAGCTGGTCGGGACCGCGGCCGGAGAGACGGCGAATCCCGCGAAGGTGATGCCGAAGGCGATCAACACCGTCGTGCTGCGGATCGCGATCTTCTACGTCGGATCGATCCTGCTGCTGTCGCTGCTGCTGCCGTTCGACGTGTACCAGGCGGGCCAGTCCCCGTTCGTGACGTTCTTCTCCCACATCGGGTCTCCCGAAGCCGGAGCCATCGCGGGATCGGTGATGAACTTCGTCGTCCTCACCGCCGCGCTGTCGAGCCTGAACGCGGGCCTGTACTCCACCGGCCGCATCCTGCGGTCCATGTCGGTCAACGGCTCCGCGCCGGCGTTCACCGCCGCCATGAGTAAGAACGGCGTCCCTTACGGAGGCATCCTGCTCACCGCGGTGATCACGCTCGCCGGCGTCGGCATCAACGCGCTGTGGCCGTCGCAGGCGTTCGAGATCGTCCTGGAGATCTCCGCGCTCGGGATCATCGGCGGCTGGGCGACAATCATCCTCTGCCAGCTGAAGCTGCAGCGGTGGGCGAAGCAGAGGAAGGTCGTCCGTCCCGCGTTCCGGCTCTTCGGGGCGCCGTTCACCTCCTACCTGACGCTTGCGTTCCTCGCGTTCGTGCTCGTCACCATGGCGTTCTCGGAAACGGGGCGCTGGGTGCTCGCGTCCCTGGTCGTGCTGATCCCCGCCCTTATCGTCGGGTGGTTCGCCGCACGCGGCAAGATCCAGGCCGCCGCCCGCGCGCGCGAGGGCTACACCGGCACCCACCCCGTCATCGCCACGCGACCCGCCGAGGATGCGCTGCGACGCCGCCATTGAGCAGCCGAAGGAGGACGGATGCTGCGGCCCGCGGCATCCGTCCCCCATCGCTTTCTGCAACCCGCCCCCATCAGCCGTTCGCTCGACCGGTGTCTGCGGGCTGGTGAACCCGATCCAGATACCCGCGCGAACTCGCGTAATAGATCCCCTGGCGCGGTGTCTCTTCAGTGGGGGAGCGCCGGAGCCCCGGTCCGGCACCCCGGCCGTGGGTCCCGAGCTCGCGGCTACCGGGGGTGCCGGCATTCTCGCGTCGGCCCCCCCGGTCAATCCCGGAGGCGACCCCATCGGCGTGCACCGGCATGCCGGGCGATTTCCCGCCGAACAGGTGACACGGGGCGCCCGCGTTCCTACAGTTGAGTCACGATGCCGAGGCTGGGGGAGTCCGGCGTCCACGACGCATGCGGTGGAAGAGGAGTTGCCGTGGTCCAGGACGTGCCATCGACCGAGGATCCCGAGCCGGCGCCTGCGAGCGCACACGCTGCACCGCCGGTGACCCGCGGCACCCTCGTGTGGTTCGGTCTCGGCTTCGTGCTCCTGTCGTTCTTCGCCGCCTTCCTCGGATCGTGGCTCGCGCGGTCGGTCGACACCGCCACGCCTGCTCCCGCGCCCGAGCCCTCGGCGTCGGCCACGGCGTCGCCGGAGTATGAGGACGTGCTCGCCGAGATCCTGCCAGCCGGGTCGGCGGTGCGCGCCGGGTCCGGAGCGCCCGAGGAGGGCAAGGGCTACGAGGGGGACGTCTACATCGACATCCTCAACGCCGATGTGTACCTCCTCCAGGACGGCGCGTGGACGGTGGTGGGCAACATCCGCGAGGCGGCGGCGGAGAACCTCACGGGGGAGCAGGGTCCGGCGGGCGCACAGGGTTCCCAGGGCGAGCAGGGAGCGCAGGGTGAGCCCGGCGCGCAGGGCCCGAGCGGCGCGCCGGGTGCGCCGGGGACGCAGGTGGTGCTCGGCACGTCCGCGCCCGACGACGACACCTGCACCGCTGACGGTGACGTGTTCATCGACACGGCGGCCGTCGAGTTCTACGAGTGCAGCGACGGCGCGTGGGTGCTGTTCGGCCCGGCAGAGCCCGAGCCGACCCCGGTCGTCGGCGGGTAGGCGCCGGGTGCGTCAGCGGCGCGTCGACGCCGTCACGGTGAACTTGGCGTTGCGTGCGATCTGCCGCGTGGGGCCGACCGTGCGCTCGAGCGCCGGACGATAGCGCAGTCCGGAGTTCCACACCGCCCGCAGTTCGCCGCCGGGGCGCAGCACGCGGGCAGCCTCCGCGAACATCCGCGGAGCGATGGCGTCGTGCACCGCGGACCCCGAGTGGAACGGCGGGTTCAGCGCGATGAAGGTCGCGCTCGCGTCCGGCTGCGCGCCGAGCATGTCGTCGCGGACGACCTGGATGCGGTCGGCGACGCCGTTCGCCTCAGCGGTCGCCTGCGCGGACGCGACCGCGGCCGCGGACTGGTCGCACGCGAGCACGCGGAGAGACGGATGCCGCAGCGCCAGCGCCGCCGCGACCACCCCGGTCCCGCACGCGAAGTCGATGGCCGCGTCGTCGGCGAGCGAGGGCAGGTGCTCCAGCAGGAACCTCGTCCCGATGTCGATCGACGCCCCGGCGAACGCCCCGCCGTAAGCGCAGACGACGATCCCGTCGTGTGTCGCCCGGCTCGGGACCGGGTCACGGCCGTCGTGGGGCTCGCGGGCGATGAGCACGCGGGACTTCTGGCGGGCGTGGGTGACGTCGAGGCGGGCGAACTGCTCGCGCAGCACGTCGTTCATGGCGAGCGTCATGTGCTTCACACGGCCACCGGCGAACACGACGACATCGGGCGCGGCGTACGCGGCGATCAGCCCCGCGATGTCGCGCAGCGCGTCGAGCGACCTCGGCAGCCGCAGCAGCACGACGCGTGCGCCGCGCAGCAGCTCGGGCGCCAGCGGCAGCGACGCGAACGCGTCGCCGAGCCCGAAGCGCTCCGAGTTCGCCGCGAGAGCGCGTTCGCCGGTGAGCGGGTCCTGATGGACACGGATGCCGCGACCGCCGTCCGCGGCCGCGCTCAGCGTCAGCGCGCCGTAGCCGTCGCCGATCACCACCAGCCCGCCGTCGGTCGCCGTCGACCGAGCGGTCGCGGATTCGTCGAGGAGCAGCCGGTCCGCAGCATCCGCCGCCACGAGGTCGGAAGCCTCCACATCGGGCCACCGGCGGAGGCCGTCGAACGAGAAGGTCACCGTCCCACGGTAGCCGGGCGGGTGGCGTCCGCTTCCCGGAACAGCGGGCGAATGCGTGCCGTCCTGCGGCAGCGGGACTAGCATTCAACGGTGCCAGACCGTGCGTTCAGTCCCGTCATCTCGCTGCTGACCGTGGCTGCCGTCTGGGACGCGCACCTCGGCGCGCAGCTGCGCGACCTCGGACTCACGACCCGGAAGTACGGACTCCTCGCCCACATCGACGCGACGCCCGGCATCTCGTTCAGCGAGCTCGCGCGCCGCTCGCAGATCACCGTACAGTCTGCGCACACCGCGGTGCAGACCCTCGTCGCCGACGGGCTCGTCGCGGACGCCACGAGGCACGCGGGCGCGGCCTCCGATCTGCGGGTCACCGAGCGGGGGAGCGAGGTGCTGCAGGCGGCCGAGCAGCGGCTGGCGGCGCTCGACGCGGGACTGGCCGCGGGGGCGCCGGAACTAGCCAGCGCGCTGGAGGGTCTGCATGAGCAGCCGTTCGGGCTGGCCCCCGAGTAGACCGTGAGCGCGGGGCCGGCGAACCTTCAGAAAGCCTGAAGCAGTTTCAGTTACGCTGAAGGTGTGTTCCGCAACCCCCACACCCTGTTCCGCGCGCTCGCGATCCTCGAGGCGATCTCGTGGACCCTACTCATCGCCGGCCTCATCCTCCGCGCCGCCACCGACTGGGCGCTCGGCGTCACGATCGGCGGCGGCATCCACGGCTTCATCTTCCTGTCATACGGCGCGACCGTGGTCCTCGTCGCCCTCAACAACCGCTGGCGTGTCGGGCCGACGGTGCTCGCGCTCGTGAGCGCCGTCATCCCGTACGCCACGATCCCCGCAGAGGTGTGGCTCCAGCGCAGCGGTCGGCTCGCCGGCGCGTGGCGGCTCGAAGCCACCGAGGACCCGCGCGACGGCACGTGGTACGACCGGCTCATGCGCTGGTTCCTGCGGCGGCCCTGGGTGCTCGGCGCGCTGATCGCCCTCGCCGTCGTGCTCCTTTTCGTCGTGCTGCTCATCCTCGGTCCGCCCGGCGGGCGGGACTGACCGCCCGCGCCCTCGGCCGCCCCCCTCTCGAGGGGGGGCGGCCGGGTCGCATCAGGGTCGTCGACGGCGGATGCGAGGGTCAGCGCCAGGCGGGCAGCTGTTGCAGCGTCCAGGTGTTGCCGTCGGGGTCGTCGAACTGCACGAACCGGCCCCAGTCCTGCTCGTCGACGCCGCGCCCCTCGACGCCGTTGGCGCGCAGGTGTGACAGGGCCTCGTCGGCGTCGGGCACCACGACCTGGATGGTGTTCTGCTGTCCGGGTGCGAGGGTGTTGCCGAGCCCGGTCCCGAAGGCGATGGAGCAGGCTGAACCGGGCGGAGTCATCTGCACGAAGCGGAGCCCCTCGACAGGCGTCTGGTCGTGGTCGGCATGGAAGCCGATCCGCTCGTAGAACTCCTTCGCCCGGTCGACGTCGGACACCGGCACGTGGATGAGCTCGATCTTCCAGTCCATGGTTCTCCCTCTTCTTCGATGTGGATCCCCCACGCTCACGCTACGCCCCGGGTCGGACACCCGCCGACGCGGATCCGGCACAGCGGGGAATACCTCTGCCGCGAAGCGGTTGAACTTGACAATGCCTGTATCAAGTTTAAAACTTGATGCCGGTTCACTCAAGTTTCAGGAGACGGAATGCCCGAAGACTTCACCCCTCAGGCCGGCGACGACGCGAGCTCGTTCGACGAGTTCCTGGCGCGCTACCTCGCGGGCGAGCGCGCGCGTGCCGAGCGCTCGATCGACCTGAGCCGCTACCTCGGGGCACGCACGCAGGAGCTGCTCCAGCGCGCCGGCAAGTACGCGCTCGAGCGCGGTCAGCAGGAGCTCGACGCCCTGCACGTGCTGCGCATCCTCGTCGCCGAGGCGCCGGCGCGTGACGCCGTCCGGCGCATCGGCGCGGACGCCGACGCGATCGCGCGCGCCACCGAGGAGCGCCTTCCCGCCGCGACGGCGGCCGCCGACGTCGACGGGGCCGTGGTGACCTCGTCGGTGCAGCGGGCGCTGTTCCACGCCTTCCAGGTCGCCCGCTCGTCCGGATCGACGTATGTCGACCCCGAGCACCTCTTCTTCGCCCTCGTGCTCGCGCAGGACACCCCCGCCGGCCAGGTGCTGGCGCGCGCCGGTGTGACCGCCGAGGCACTCATGCAGGGTGCCCGCGAGACCGTCACGCCGGGTGAGACCACCTCGTCCGACATGCGGCCTGAGGGCGCAGCATCCGACACCCCCATGCTCGACACGTACGGCACCGACCTGACGGCGCGCGCCGTGGCCGGCGAGCTCGACCCCGTGATCGGACGGGCCGACGAGATCGAGCAGACGATCGAGATCCTCAGCCGCCGCACCAAGAACAACCCGGTGCTCGTCGGCGAGGCCGGTGTCGGCAAGACCGCGATCGTCGAGGGCCTCGCCCAGGCGATCGTCGACGGCGCCGTGCCCGAGCAGCTGCTCGGCAAGCGGGTGGTCGCGCTCGACCTGCCCGCGATGCTCGCAGGAACCCGCTACCGCGGCGACTTCGAGGAGCGCCTCACCAAGACCATGGACGAGATCGCCGCCCACAAGGGCGAGCTGATCGTCTTCATCGACGAGGTCCACACTGTGGTCGGAGCCGGCGGCGCCGGTGACGGCGGCATGGACGCGGGGAACATCCTCAAGCCGCGCCTCGCGCGCGGCGAGCTGCACCTCGTGGGCGCGACGACGCTCAAGGAGTACCGCGTGATCGAGAAGGACCCCGCGCTCGAGCGCCGCTTCCAGCCGGTACGCGTGGGCGAGCCCTCGATCGAGGACGCCGTGCTGATCCTCCGCGGCCTCAAGCCCGCCTACGAGGAGCACCACGGCATCGTCTACACGGACGAGGCGCTGCGCGCGGCCGTCGAGCTCAGCGACCGGTATCTCACCGAGCGGGTGCTGCCCGACAAGGCCATCGACCTCATCGATCAGGCCGGTGCCCGGCTGCGGCTGCGCCTCGGGTCGAAGGTCGACGTGAGCGGGCTGATCGAGCGGCTCGCGACCCTCGAGGCCGACAAGAACGCGGCGGTGTCTGCGGAGCACTACGAGGAGGCGTCGCAGATCCGCGACCAGATCGCCGAGGTGCAGGACCGCCTCGAGCGGGCCACCGCCGCAGGCGCCGCGGTACGCACCGAAGCGATCGTGGACGAGCCTGAGATCGCCGCCGTGATCAGCCGAGCCACCGGCATCCCGGTGAACCGCCTGACCGAGACCGAGCGCGAGCGCCTCGCGTCCCTCGAGGACGAGCTGCACGATCGCGTGATCGGGCAGGAGGACGCCGTGACCGCGGTCGCCAAGGCCGTGCGGCGCAACCGCACCGGCATGGGCGACGCGCGTCGGCCCGTGGGGTCGTTCCTCTTCCTCGGCCCGACCGGCGTCGGCAAGACCGAGCTCGCGAAGGCGCTGGCGGGGTCGCTCTTCGACGACGACACGGCCGTGATCCGCTTCGACATGAGCGAGTTCGGCGAGCGGCACACCGTGTCGCGCCTGGTCGGAGCCCCTCCCGGATACGTCGGCTATGACGAGGCCGGACAACTCACCGAGCGCGTGCGGCGCAATCCGTACTCGATCGTGCTGTTCGACGAGATCGAGAAGGCGCACCCCGACGTGTTCAACCTGCTGCTGCAGGTGCTCGACGACGGCCGCCTGACCGACGGCCAGGGCCGCACGGTCGACTTCCGCAACACGGTGGTGGTGATGACCTCGAACCTCGGCTCGGAGTTCCTCGCGTCGCGCGGCGGAGCGATCGGCTTCCTCGCCGACGGCGGAGGGGCCACCGGATTCGGCTCCGAGAAGGACCTGCGCGACCGCGTCTTCGGCAAGCTGCGCGAGGCGATGCGTCCGGAGTTCCTCAACCGCATCGACGAGATCGTGCTGTTCCGCAAGCTCGAGAAGCCGCAGCTGCAGAGCATCGTGCGCCTGCTGCTGGGTGCGTCCGACGCGCGGCTCGCGAAGCGCGAGGTCTCGCTGGTCGTGACCGACTCGGCGGTGGCGTGGCTCGCCGACAACGGGTACGAGCCCGAGTACGGCGCCCGGCCGCTGCGCCGCCTCATCCAGCGCGAGGTGGACGACCGCATCGCCGACCTGTTCGTCACGGGTGCGCTCGCCGACGGCGGGACGGTGACGGTGGATGCTGCGGCCGGCGCGCTGACGGTGGTGGCGGGTTCGCCCTTCGCCGTGGCTGCGTAGCCGATCCCCTCAAGAGGCGCCGTGCCGTCTGGGCACGGCGCCTCTCGATGTGTCAGGGCTGCAGCATCCGTTTCAGCGCGCGCGCGTTGCGTACCGCGTTGCCGCCGCCGTCGTTGTTGAAGTAGGCGTGCACCTCGTGGCCGTCGCGCTCCCAATCGCGGATGCGCTCAGACCACCAGCCGAGGTCGTCGTCGGAGTACGAGCCGCCGTAAAGGTGCTCGGGATCGGGGCCGTGCAGGCGCACGTAGACGAGCGGCGCAGTGGCGCGCAGGATGCACGGCAGATGGGCGCCGCTCATGATGCAGTACGCCGCGCCGTGGCGCTCGAGGATCGAGAAGACGGCCTCGTCGGTCCAGGACGGATGCCGGAACTCGATGGCCGGCCGCGTCCATTCCGGCAGCGCGGACAGGAAGTAGTCCAGCCGTGCGTCGTCGCGCTCCAGGCCCGGATGCAGCTGGACGATGAGAGGTCCACGGCGGCCGCGGAGCTCGTGGAGCCCGCGTGTCACGCGCTCGATCCACACCTCCGGCTCGAGCAGCCGCCGGGCGTGGGTCAGACCGCGCGGGGCTTTCACCGCCATCTCGAAGCCCTCCGGCAGGCGCTCGCGCCAGGCGGCGAAGCGCGCGTCGGCCGGCCAGCGGTAGAAGCTGCCGTTGAGCTCGACGACGTCGAACTCGACGAGGTACTCATCCAGCCAGCGGCTCTGCGGGCCGTGGTACAGCACGCCTCGCCAGTGCGGGTAGACCCAGCCGGATGTTCCGATGCGCGCCATGGCTCCAGCGTGGTCGACGAGACGGCCGGGGCGAAGGGGTTGCGTGGGGGCGAGGTGCGCGTTAGCCCACGGCGGCGTGCGCGTGTCGGCGGGCGCTGACAGAGTGGGTGCATGACCCGCATCGGCGCGATCTTCAACCCGTACACGCACAGCCCCGACGAATTCCGCGACGCGGTGCTCGCCGCCGAATCGGAGGGACTGCCCGAACTGTGGATCTGGGAGGACTGCTTCCGGCAGTCCGCCTTCGCGACGGTGGGAGCGGCGCTCGCGTGGACCGAGGCGCTGCGGATCGGCATCGGAATCGCGCCCATGCCGCTGCGCAATGCGGCGGCGACCGCGATGGAGATCGCCTCCGTCGAGCGCCTGTTCCCCGGGCGACTGCTTCCGGGCGTCGGTCACGGCGTGCTCGACTGGATGGGGCAGGTCGGCGCGCGCGTCGCGTCGCCGCTGACCCTCATGCGCGAGTACGTGCCCGCGTTGCGCGGCCTCCTCGGCGGCGACGAGCTGAATGTCGACGGCCGGTACGTCACGCTCCGTGACGTGCGCCTGAACTACCCGCCGACGACGCCACCCTTCGTGTACGCGGCAGCCGAGGGTCCGAAGACGCTGCGGCTGAGCGGTGAGGTCGCCGACGGCACGATTCTCGACAGCGGGCACACCGCGGGCGAGTACGCCATCGCGACCGCCGCCATCCGTGAGGCCCGTGCCGCAGCCGGCCGGGGCGACGGCCACGACATCGTCGCGTATGTCGTGACCGCGTTCGGCGCGGAGGCGGAGGCCCGCGCGATCGCGGATGTCGGCGACAGGCCCGAACCTGAGGAGCGCGCGCTGTGGGGCGACCCGGCGGAGGTCGCCGCCCGCGCGCAGCGCTTCTTCGATGCGGGCGTCGACGACGTCGTGCTGCTGCCCTCGTCGCGCGGCGACATCGCCGAGTTCTACCGGGCGGCCGCCGAGGTGTCCCGCCTTGTCCGTGGGAGCGCCGCATGACGGCGGCGCTCTCGATCGGGGTGGCGGCCGCAGCGGGCCCGGAGGTCGCCGCGCGCGTCGCCGCGGCCGCCGAGGCCGCGGGGCTGCACGCCCTCTGGGCGAACGACACCCCTGGGCACGACGCGCTGGCGGCGCTGGGCGCCGCCGCGGGCGAGACGCAGCGGCTGGTTCTCGCCACCGGAGTGCTGCCCATCGACCGGCGCGCGCCCGACGACATCGTCGCCGGTGCCTCAGGTCTTCCGGCCGACCGGCTCGTGCTCGGCATCGGCTCCGGACAGCTGCGCCACGGGGCGGTCGAGGGCGTGACGGATGCTGCGGCCGCCCTTCGTGCGCGCACGCAGGCGCGTGTCGTGGTCGGCGCGCTGGGCCCGCGGATGCGGCGGGCCGGCGCCACCGCGTCGGATGGACTGCTGCTGAGCTGGCTCACCCCCGAGGTCGCAGCCGAGCAGGCGCGGCACGCCCATGAGCTCGCCGGCACGGCACACGTCGCGCTGTACGTGCGGACGGCGGCCGACCCCGCGGCGACCTCGGTGCTCGACGAGGAGGCGCGGCGCTACGCCGGGTACCCCGCCTATGCGGCGAACTTCGCGCGCCTGGGTGTCGAGGCGACGGACACGGTCATCCGACCCGCGGCGCTTCGCGACAGGATCGCCGCGTATCGCGCTGTCGCCGACGAGGTGGTCCTCCGTGCCATCACGGCTTCGGGCAGCGTCGACGAGCACCTCCGCTTCGTCGAGGCCGTCGCCGAGGCCGTCGCGTGACGGGTGCACACCAGGTCGCGGTCGTCGCCGGTGCGTCCGGCTTCGTCGGTGGCGCGGTGGTGCGCGCCTTCTCCCAGGACGGGTACGACGTGCGCACCATCGGCCGCTCGGGCGCCGACGCGACGTGGGACGACGGGCGCACCATCCGTTCCCTGGTCGACGGCGCCGCCGTTCTCGTGAACCTCGCCGGCAAGTCGGTGAACTGCCGGTACACCGATGCGAACCGCGACGAGATCCTCCGATCGCGGGTCGAGACGACGAAGACCCTGCGCGAGGCGGTGACGGATGCTGCGACCCCGCCTCGCGTGTGGCTCAACGCGAGCACCGCAACCATCTACCGCTACGCGATGGACCGTGCCCAGACTGAGATCGGCGGCGAACTCGGCGAAGGCTTCTCCGTCGATGTGGCGCGGAACTGGGAGGACGAGTTCTTCGCGGGCGACCTGCCGGAGACGCGCCGGGTCGCACTGCGGATGGCGATCGTCGTCGGCGACGGCCCCGCGACGCGCACGCTGCTGCGCCTCGCACGACTGGGTCTCGGCGGCACGCAGTACGACGGGTGGTGGTGGGCGCACCGCCGGTACCGGGGGATCGGTGCGCACCCCACCGGGATCGGGCGGCCGTCTTGGCACCGGTCGGGCGGGCGGCAGCGATTCAGCTGGATCCACCTCGACGACGTCGTTGGCGCGGTGCGTTTCGTCCGCGACCGGCCTGAGATCGCGGGGCCGGTGAACCTCGCCGCTCCGGAGGCGAGCGACAACCGCACGCTGATGGCGACGCTGCGACGCGTCGTCGGGCAGCCGATCGGTCTTCCGGCCTACCGCTTCATGCTCGAGCCGGCGATGGCGGTGCTGCGGACCGAGCCGGAGCTCGTGCTCAAGAGCCGGTGGGTGGCGCCGGGCATGTTGTTGTCGGCCGGCTACGAGTTCGCGCACCGCGACCTGGGATCCGCGCTGCGCACCGTCGCACGCTGACATCGTCGGCGCCCCGCGTCGTCGAGGCGCGGACCGGTCGTCAAGCCCGCGACACGTGTCCGGGGCGGGTGCCAGAATGCGGGTGTGCTGCTGAACGAGCTGGTGACCGCGACGGGCGAGGTCGCGGCGACGTCGTCCCGACTGGCCAAGGTGTCCGTGCTCGCGTCTCTGCTGCGCGAGCTCGACGCCGACGAGATCGGTCCCGCCATCGGGTTCCTCACGGCCACCCCGCGGCAGGGGCGACTCGGGGTCGGCTGGCGGAGTCTCATGGGCCTCGAGGTTGCGCACGCCGGCGAACCGACGCTGACCGTGCTCGACGTCGACGCATCGCTCAGCCGTCTGGCCGCGGCCGACGGCGCGGGCTCGGTGCTCGCCCGACGCTCCGAGCTCGACGCGCTCGCGGGCGCCGCCACCGCCGATGAGTGGGATTTCCTCGCGCGGGTCATGATCGGCGAACTGCGCACGGGCGCGCTCGAGGGCGTGCTCCTCGACGCCATCGCGAAGGGCTCGGAGCGCGAGGCTCCGGTCGTGCGGCGGGCCGCGATGCTCTCGGGCGACCTGGGTGCGACGGCGCGCATCGCGCTCACCGGCACCTCCGAGGAGCTCTCCGCGGTCGGGCTCGAAGTCGGGCGTGGCGTGCTGCCGATGCTGGCCGCGACGGCGGGTTCGACGAGGGAGGCGCTCGAGACGCTCGGCGCCGCAGCATCCGTCGAGTACAAGCTCGATGGTGCGCGCATCCAGGTGCATCGCGACGGCGACGACGTGCGTGTCTTCACGCGCAGCCTCGCCGACATCACGCACCGCGTGCCGGAGCTGGTCGAGGCGGTACGGGCGCTTCCGGCCGAACGGGTGATCCTCGACGGCGAGACGCTGTCGCTCGATGAGGACGGCGGCCCGCGGCCGTTCCAGGACACCATGTCGCGGTTCGGGTCGATGGGCGACGACGCCGCGGCCACGGTGCTGCGGCCGTGGTTCTTCGACATCCTGCATCTGGACGGCCGCGACCTGATCGACGAGCCGCTTTCCACCCGCCTCGAGCTGCTCGACCGGGCCGTGGGCGATGCTCGTATGCCCGGCGTCGTCACCGACGACCCCGGGGAGGCCGAGGAGTTCTCGCGCCAGGCGCTCGCGGCGGGCCACGAGGGAGTGATGGTGAAAGCGCTCGACGCGCCCTACGCCGCCGGTCGACGCGGCAAGAGCTGGCTCAAGGTCAAGCCCGTTCTCACCTACGATCTCGTCGTGCTCGCCGTGGAGTGGGGATCGGGCCGTCGCACCGGGCAGCTCTCGAACCTTCACCTGGGTGCCCGAGACCCCGAGGGCGCCTTCGGCGCGCCGGGCGGCTTCGTGATGGTGGGCAAGACGTTCAAGGGCCTCACCGACGCGACGCTGCGGTGGCAGACCGAGCACTTCCCGACCATCGAGACGCACCGCTCTGCGTACGCCGTGCACGTGCGCCCCGAGACGGTCGTCGAGATCGCGATCGACGGCGTGCAGCGCTCGTCGCGTTACCCGGGCGGCGTCGCCCTGCGCTTCGCACGGGTGAAGGGCTACCGCCCCGATAAGCGCCCCGACGAAGCAGACACGATCGCGTCGCTGCGCGCCCTGCTCAGGAGTTGATCAGTCCTGCCTGAGTACTAGGCGGGTGGAGCGCTCTCCACTTACGATGACGCCTGGGACCGTGTCCGGCAACGAGGCTGTGACCGGTGGGGAGAAATGGGGATCGATCCATGTTGCGATCGAGTGCTTTTCGCGCGCTCGCCGCGGCCGGGGTCGCCCTCCTGCTCGTTGCAGGTGGGGCGTCAGCGGCCGTGGCGGACCAGATCATCGTCGACGGAGACGGCGTCGTGCCGATCGCGGGGCCAGACGGCCAAGCCGCGAACATCGGCGCCGCCTGTACCGACACCAGCAGGACGTTCACAGTCCTGCTGGCCGCCCGTGGCAACGGCGGCGACCAGAACCGGTTCGCAGACGGTGCCGTGGTCACGGTGTCGTTCACGTCGGCGGAGCAGGGAATGACGGCGTCGATGCCTGACACCACCCTGACCGTCGACGGCGACTGGCATGTGGATACTCAGAACAGAATCGGGACGGACACGATCGCGGTGCCGGTGACGCTGCCTGCCAAGACAGCCGCCGGGCAGGGCAAGGTCAACTTCGCCTACTCCGGCGCCAAGACCGGCAGCACGACGCAGAAGGTCGAGGGCAACGCTTCCGTGACGGTGAATTGGACGGCCGGCGTCACCTGCGTCAGCGTGACGGACACGATCGCGCCGGTTCTGACCCTTCCGGCAGATCTCACCGCCGAGGCCACCAGCGCAGCGGGGGCTGTCGTGACGTTCGAGGCGACGGCGACCGACGAGACCGCGCCCGCGGAACCGCTCGTGACCTGTCAGCCGCGGTCCGGCACGACGTTCCCGCTCGGCACGACCACCGTGTCGTGCACGGCGAAGGATGCTGCAGGGAATGAGGGCACCGGAACGTTCGACGTCGTCGTGGAGGATACGACGGCTCCGGTGGTCGAGGATCTGCCGGATGTCGTCCGCGAGGCGACCGGACCCACGACGGTTGTCGCGTGGGCGAGCCCGACGGTGACCGAGGCGGTCACCTCCGGGCTCGTCGCTGCCTGCAGCCCCGAGTCCGGCACCGGCTTCGAGGTCGGCGTGACGACCGTCACGTGCTCCGCGACCGATGCGGCGGGCAACACCGGTTCGTCGACGTTCACCGTCGAGATCACCGACACGACACCGCCCGTGATCACGTGGACCGCCGGACCGGTCAACGGCGGGCACTACGTGTTCGGCGAAGCGATCCCGCAGCCCAGCTGCACGGCGGTGGACCTGGTGGACGGCGACGTCGACTGCCTGGTCGACGGGTTCAGCACGGTGGTCGGCACCCACGAGCTGACGGCGACGGCGGCGGACAGTCGGGGCAACGTCTCCACCACCGAACCCGGCGCGTACACCTACACGGTCGACCCGTGGACGACGCGAGGGTTCTTCCAGCCGGTCGACATGGGCGGTGTGCTCAACACGGTGAAGGCGGGGTCGACGGTGCCGCTCAAGTTCGAGGTGTTCGCCGGGGCGACCGAGCTCACGAACGTCACTGCAGTCAAGAGCTTCACCGTGAAGGCCATCGCGTGCTCGAGCGCGTCGACGCTGACAGATGACATCGAGCTGGTGAGCACCGGCAGCACGGTGCTGCGGTACGACACCACAGCCGGTCAGTTCATCCAGAACTGGCAGACGCCGAAATCCGGTGCGGGCAACTGCTACCGGGTCACCATGCTGGCCGCTGACAACGTCACGACCATCACCGCGGACTTCAAGCTGAAGTAGACCGCCTTCCAGCAGGCAGGGGCCCGGATCTCGACGATCCGGGCCCCTCGCCTTCATCGAGTGGCGGCGTAGCGGTGCTCGGGGCGTCCGGTCGACCCATAGCGCAGTCGCACTTCGACCTGCCCCCGTGACGCCAGCGCGGCGAGATGGCGCTGCGCCGTCGCGCGCGAGATCCCGACGCGCTCGGCGACCTCCGCGGCAGATGCCTCGCCATCGCCGAGCCCCTCGAGGAGTCCGGGGTATCACCTCCGGTCTCGGCGGCCGGCCGCCGTCTCACCCCGCACCCCGCGCGCACCGACGGCTCGTAGGATTTCGCCATGACCAAGGGACCCGCACCAGATGCCTCGTACGAGAACCGCAGCTTCGGGGCGCCCGGTGCAGAGCGGACGGTCGTCCTGCTGCGCTCGGGCATCTCGACCCTGTCTGATCCGCGGCCCGATGTCACCGCGCACCGCGACGCCAGGATCGTCGCCGTGGGGCTCACCGTCGACGACATCGACGACCCTGTGGCGTACCGCGGCGCCACCCCGGCAGAGGCGACCGCGAGCGTCATCGCGCGGTTCATCGCGGACGAGGCGCACGAGCGTCCGGTCGGCCTCGTGGGAGTCGGCGAGGCCGGAGAGCTCGCGATAATGATCGCGGCGCACCTCGGCGAGGGCGTCGACCGACTGGCGCTCGTCGCCGTTCCCCGACCGGAGTCCGAGCTGGGCGCGAGCGAGGTCGCCGAGCTCCTCGGCCGCATCTCCGCGAAGACGCTCCTGATGAACGGCCAGGCCGACCCGACGGCCGCATCCGCTGCGGCGCGCTGGTTCAAGGATCATCTGGCATCTGCCCGGGTCGAGATGGTGCCGAAGTCGGGCCACGAGGCGCGGCTCATCCTCGCGGACGTCTGGGAGCGCGTGCTGTCGCACGTCGCGCCCGGCACCGTGCGATGAATCGCATCGTTGTGCTGACGGGGGCCGGCATCTCGGCAGAGAGCGGCGTGCCCACCTTCCGCGGCCCCGACGGTCTCTGGGAGGGGCACGACATCGAGGATGTCGCGACGCCGGAGGGCTTCGAGCGTGACCCCGACCTCGTCCAGGCGTTCTATGACGCGCGACGCCGGGCGGTGGCATCCGTGGTTCCGAATGCCGCGCATCGCGCGCTCGCCCGTCTCGAGGGCGCGATGGGAGACGACCTGCTCGTCGTCACGCAGAACGTCGACGACCTGCACGAGCGAGCCGGGAGCCGCAACCTCGTGCACATGCACGGCGAGCTGCGGCGCGCGCTCTGCCTCGCGTGCGGTTCCCGGCCCGACTGGGACGCCGACCTCGTCGACCGCCCCGCGTGCCCGGAGTGCGGAGAACGGATGCTGCGCCCCGACGTGGTCTGGTTCGGCGAGATGCCGTACGAGCTCGACCGCATCGAGCAGGCGGTCGTCGCGTGCGACGTGTTCGTCTCGATCGGCACGTCGGGGGAGGTGTACCCGGCGGCCGGGTACGTCGCGCTCGCGTCGGCCTTCGGGGCGCGCACGGTGGAGCTCAACCTCGAGCCCAGCGACCCGGCCGTGCCCTTCGACGAGGCGCGGGCCGGCCTCGCGAGCGAGCTCGTGCCGGCGTGGGTGGATGAGATCGTCGCCGCGCGGCGTGCGGAGTAGTCCACGGAAGAGCGCCGGGTGGAAGCATCCGCCCGGCGCTCTACGCATGTGTGCGACGCGCTACATGCGCACCCCGCCCGACCGCACGCGCGAGAGTGCGTCCACGGTCGCGGCGAGGATCAGCACGCCGCCGGTCACCAGCAGGTTGACGCCGGCGGGCAGGTTGAGCAGGCCCAGACCGTTCGTGATCGTCGCGATCACCAGCGCACCGATCGCGGCGTGCATCAGCCGACCCTTGCCGCCGAACAGGCTGACCCCGCCGACGACGGCTGCCGCGACGCCCGACAGCACGATGTCGCGGCCGACGGTGGCGTCGACGGAGCCGACGCGCGCGACGCTCAGCAGCGCCGAGAACACCGCGAGGCTCGAGCAGATCACGAACGCCCACCACTTGATCCACCGCACCTTGACGCCGGAACGGCGTGCGGCTTCGGCGTTGCCGCCGATGGCGTAGATGTAGCGGCCGAACTTGGTGCGGTCGAGCAGGAACGTGCCGAGCCAGAGGATCGTCAGTACGACCGGCACGACGATGGGAACCCCGGCCACCTCGACCACGGACTGGCCGCGGTTCTGGTTGAGGACGAAGACCACCGCGCCGCCGATCACGGCGATCGCCGCGAGCTTGATCCACACCATCGACAGCGCACGGTTCGGAACACCGGCACGCGTGCGGCGTGCCCGGTCCCAGAACGACGTTCCCCCCGAGATCGCGAGCATGATCACGAGCATCGCCCATCCGCCCCACACGGGCAGGTTTCCGTTCTGGAGTGCGATGAGCTCGGGCACCTCGAGGCGGAACAGGCCGCCGGGGCCGATGATGACGAGCGCGAGACCCTGGAACCCGAGGAACAACCCCAATGTGACGACGAACGACGGGATGCCCACCCTCGCCACGAAGAAGCCGATGAGCGCCCCGGTGAGGAAGCCGAAGCCGAAGCCGATCAGGAGTGCGAGCGGCCAGGGGATGCCGAACTGGGCATTCAGCACGACGAACAGCGCCATGCCGACACCGCCGGTGACACCGGCGGACAGGTCGATTTCGCCGAGGAGCAGCACGAACACGAGCGCCATGCCGAGCACGACGAGCGTCGCTGCCTGGTTCAGCAGGTTGGCGAAGTTGCGCTCGGTGAGGAAGAACGGGCTCATGATCGAGAACAGCGCGCCGAGCACGATGAGGCCGCCGAGCGCGGGAAGCGCGCCCATGTCACCACCTCGCACCCGCTGCCACCACGCCCGGAGCTGGTCGCCGACGCCGCCCTCCATGCCGCTGCCGATCAGGTCGCTCGCGATCGGATCGGGAGCGGCCTCGGTCCGGGTGGCATTGCTGCTCATTCCGCGCCTCCTTCGGTGCGAACGGTCGACGTATCGAGGATCGTGACACCGGCGGGTGCCTTGGTTCCGGTGATGTAGCCCACGACGTCGTCGCGGGTCGTCGAGGACGCCGGGATCTGGGCGACCATCTGACCGAGGTACAGGACGGCGATGTCGTCGGCGACCTCGAAGACGTCCACCAGGTTGTGGCTGATGAGGATAACGGCGACGCCCTGCTCCGACAGGCGCTTCACCAGGTTCAGCACCTGCTCGGTCTGAGCGACGCCGAGGGCGGCCGTGGGCTCGTCGAGGATCACCACCCGGGCCTTCTTCAGGACGGCGCGAGCGATGGCCACGGTCTGCCGCTGGCCGCCGGACAGGCTCGACACCTTTTGGCGGACGGACTTCACGGTGCGCACCGAGAGGGAGCGCAGCGTGTCGGACGCCTCCTTCTCCATGCGCCCCTCGTCGAAGGTGCCGGACGAGAGCTCTTCACGGCCGAGGAACATGTTCTGGACGATGTCGAGGTTGTCGCACAGGGCGAGGTCCTGGTACACGACCTCGATGCCCAGGTGCCCTGCGTCGCGGGGTGTGTGGAGGTCGCGGTGGACGCCGTCGATGAGGACTTCGCCCTCGTCGTAGGGCTGCACGCCGGCCAGACCCTTGATGAGCGTGGACTTGCCGGCGCCGTTGTCGCCCACGAGGGCGGTGACCTTGCCGGGGTGGACTTTGAGATCCACGCCCTTCAGGACGCTCACGGGGCCGAAGGACTTCTTGACCCCGACCAGCTGGATGATCGGCTCGGCGCCGGCCGCAGTGGCCGGTGGGGTGGTGATTGTGTCTGACATGCTCGCTTCCTTGGGAATGTCATGGTCCGGCGCGAAGGGGCGTCACGCCGTTCGGCGCGACGCCCCCTCGCGGATTCAGCCGTAGCCGATCCACTACTCGGCGGTGACTCCATACTGCTCGCAGGCGGCCATCACGTCAGGGGTGCAGACGTCGTCGTAGGCGGCGTCGCCGGCGGCGACGACGTCCTTGACCTGCTCGGGGCCGACCAGCGTCGGCGTGACCTGGATGTACGGCGTGCCGTCTTCGAGCTCGGCGTCGGCCTCGGGGGTCTCGCCGTTCAAGAGGGCGACGGCCGTCTCGATGGCAGCCTCGGCCTCGAGGTTGACCTGCTTCCAGACGGTCGCTGTCTGCCAGCCGAGCAGCACGTTCTGCAGGCCCGCGACGTTCGCGTCCTGACCCGACACAGCGACCCCCGTCAGGTTGTTGTCCTGCAGGACCTTGATGACGCCCGCGGCGTTGGTGTCGTTCGCGACCCACACGCCGTCGACCTTGCCGCCCAGGCCCGTCAGGGCCTGCTCGAAGTTGGTCTGCGACTTGGCCTGGTCCCAGATCCCCGGGGGCTCGGCCGCAGGCGTGATGCCCGCGGCCTCCATCACCTCGACGGCGCCGTCGTGGAACATCGCCGCGTTGCCGTCGGTCGGATCGCCGCCCATGTAGACGACGATGGCGTCCGCCGGAGCGACGCCCTTGGTCTCCAGTCCGTCGAGGACCGTCTGGCCCTGAAGGCGTCCGACCTCCATGTTGTCGAAGGAGACATAGTAGTCGGCGCCCTCGAAGGGACGGTCGTAGGCGATCACGGGGATGCCTTCGGCCTTCGCCTTGGTCGCGACGGCCTCCGCAGCGCCTTGGTAGTCGACGAGCAGCATGACACCGCAGCCCTGTGTGAGCTGCTGGTCGGCGATCGTCGAGTACTTGTTGACGTCGGCTTGCGCGTTCTGGATGTCGGCCTCGAAACCCGCGGCCTCCAGACCCTCCTGGAGGTACTTGCGGTCGAAGTTCTCCCAGCGCGGCGACGACGCCGCATCCGGCAGGATCACGCAGGCGCGGCTGGTGGCGTCGCCGCCGCCCTCGGTCGAACCTCCGTTGCCGTTGCCGTTGCCGCCGCCGGCACAGCCGGCCAGCACCACCGCGGCCGCGCCCGAGAGCGCCGCCACGGCGAGGAGTGAAGACTTCTTCATCATTCGCCTTTCGTCATTGAAGCGAGCGAGTCGCCAGGATCGTCCCTGGCGCGTATCGCGCTGAACACGATCATGACGACGTTCGATTCTTATCGTCAAGTCTTGAACGTAACGCTTTGGCAACGCCCGGCCGGCTTGTCTCCAGCCGTCCCGACGAGGGCTATGGCGCAAGCGCTTTCCGTGCATTTTGCCATCCGGAGGCATGGATGGAACACAACATGCGCAGAGGGTGAAGCGAGGGGCAAGACGCGCCGTGACGCCGCGTTCGTCAAGTAAAGACAGTGCGGCTCGTGCGAGTCAGGCGCGACCGGTCGCCGCGCGGGTACGGCGCGAGAGGGAGTCGACGATCACCGCGAGCACGAGCACGACGCCGGTCACCATGAACTGGACCGAGGAGTCGAGGTTCAGAAGCGTCAGGCCCGACGAGATCGACTGGATCACGACGATGCCGATGAGTGCCGAGAACGCGGATCCGCGTCCGCCGAACAGGCTGGTGCCGCCGATGACGGCGGCCGCGATCGCGTTGAGGTTCACGTCGCCGGTGCCCGAGCTCTGATTGGCTGAGGCGAGCCGCGCGGCGGCGAGGATGCCGCCCACGGCGGCGAGGGTGGAGCACATCGCGAAGACGGACAGGTAGATCCGGTCGACGCGGATCCCCGCGCGTCTCGCGGCCTCGACCGATCCGCCGACCGCGTAGACCGCGCGCCCCCACCGGGTGCGGGTGAGGACGAAGTTCATCGCGACCACGAGCGCGAGGAAGAACAGGAACATCACGCCGACGCCGCGGTACAGGTTGAGGTACCACGCCGCGACGAGCAGGAACACGAGCAGTACGGCGCTGCGCACCGCGATCTCGCCGTAGCTCTGACTCACGAGGTTGGCAGCCGCGCGCCGTCGTGAACGCCGTATGAGCGACCAGGCGAAGGCGGCGACGGCGAGGACGGCCACGACATACGACGCCCACGCCGGAAGGAACATCTGCTGCGCGAACTGCACGAGCCACGAATCGAACGGGATCGCGATCGATCCCGTCTCGCCGAGCACCCACAGCTGCAGGCCCAGGAAGCCGAGCAGACCGGCGAGCGTGATGACGAAGCTCGGAAGACCGAACCGCGTGAACAGATAGCCGTAGAGCAGCCCCACGAGGCACCCGATCGCGATGGCCGCGATCAGCGCGAGCACGAGGTTCCACTGCAGCTGCACGAAGGTCACAGCAAGCACCGCTGCGGCGAGGCCCGACACCGAGCCGACCGAGAGGTCGATCTCGCCGACGAGCAGCACGAGCACCACGCCGAGGGCGATCGTGCCGATCGCCGCGCACTGCATCGTGAGGTTGACGAGGTTCTCGCTCGACAGGAACACCGGGTTCAGCAGCTGGAAGACCGTCCAGATCACCACGATCCCGAGCACGACGGGGAGCGCCCCGAGATCGCCGCCGCGCACGCGCGCCACGAACGCCTCGAGGGCGTGACGGATGCCGCTGCCGCTCAGGAGCCGCTCCTCCGGGGCGGTCTCCGCGAGGCGCTCTTCGCCGTGGAGGCTCATCGGGTCCCGTCCCCGTGGGGACGGGAGGTGCGGCGGGACCCGGCGCGGGGCATGCGGATGACCGTGCCCCCGGCGGTGTGCTTGTCGAGCTCGGGTTCGTCCGGCGGGCCGGCCGGTGACGGCGGGGGTGCAGCATCCGTCCGCTCGGACGCCCGTCGCAGAGTGGACTGGTCGACCGCTCCGGTGATGGCCGCGATGAGCGTCTCGCTCGTGACGTCGGCGACGTTGTAGACACCGTTGTTGCGGCCGAGGCGCAGGACGACCACGCGGTCGGCGACCGCCATGACGTCGGCCATGTTGTGGCTGATGAGGATCACGCCGTGCCCGCGTTCGCGCAGCCGCTCGATGAGATTCAGCACCTCCGCGGTCTGTGCCACGCCCAGCGCGGCGGTCGGCTCGTCGAGGATCACGACGCGGGGCTCGCCGATGAGCGATCGCGCGATCGCGACGGTCTGGCGCTGGCCGCCCGAGAGCGACGCGACCGGGACGCGCACCGACGGGATCTTCGCCGACAGCTCGCGCAGCAGGGTCCAGGTGCGCTGCTCCATGTCGACCTCGTCGAGCGTCGCGCCGTCGCGCAGTTCGCGGCCGAGCCACAGGTTCGCCACGACGTCGAGGTTGTCGCACAGTGCGAGGTCCTGGAAGATCGTCTCGATCCCGAGGTCCTGGGCGTCGGCGGGGGAGTCGATGCCCACCGGCTCGCCGTCGAACTCGATGGAGCCGCTGTCGGGCGGATGGACCCCGGCGAGCACCTTGACGAGCGTCGACTTGCCGGCGCCGTTGTCGCCGACGAGGGCGACGACCTCGCCCTCGTTGACCCAGAAGTCGACGTCGGTCAGCGCCTTGACGGCGCCGAAGCGCTTGCCGATGCCGCGCATCGTCAGCACGCGTTCGCGCGGGCGTCCCGCCCGCGGGTGCGTCATCGACATCCTCGCCTCGTCCTCATCGATCCCCCGCGCCCCTGTCAGAGTCAGGACCCTACCCGATGCCCGCCGCTTCGCATGCATCCGCGTACGCCGGGGTGCAGATGTCGTCGACCGACCAGAACCCGTCGGCGACCACGGTGTCCATGATGTCGTCGATCGTCACGGCGACCGGGTCGAGGAGAGTCGCGGGCGTGCCCTGGATCTCGAGCGGGGCCGTGACCTTCTCGCCGTGCAGCAGCTTGACCGCCACCTCGGCCGCGAGTTCGGCCTGCGGCTTGATCGCCTTGTAGACGGTCATGTACTGGTCGCCCGTCAGGATGCGCTGGATCGCCGAGAGCTCGGCATCCTGGCCCGTCACGATCGGCAGGGGATCGACGTTCGCGACCCGCAGCGCCGCGACGGCGCCGCCCGCCGTCGCGTCGTTCGCGGCGTACACCCCCGCGATGGCGTCGCCGTGCTGCGCGATCTGACCCGACACCCACTCCTGCGCCTTCTCGGGGTTCCATCCGGGGGTGTCGTACTCGGCGAGCACGCGCAGGCCGCTGTCGTCGATGATGCTGTGCGCGCCCTGCTTGAACAGTGCCGCGTTGCTGTCGGTGGGGGAGCCGTTGACCATCAGGATGCCGCTCCCCTCGTCCTCTGCCTGCACACCCTCCACGAACGCGGTGGCCTGCAGCACGCCGACCTTCTCGTTGTCGAACGAGATGTAGTACGCCAGGTCGCCGCCGGCGACGAGCCGGTCGTACGAGATGACGGGCACGCCCTTCGCGTTCGCCGAGCTCACGATGCTGACGGCGGCGTTCGCGTCCACCGGGTCGAGCACCAGCACGCCGGCGCCGGCGGCCAGCGCGGACTCCGCCTGCTGCTGCTGCTTCGCGGCGTCCTGGTCGGCGTTGGCGTAGAGCACCTCGTACTCGCCGAGGTCGGCGACACGCGCCTCGAACATCGGCCGGTCGAACGTCTCGTAGCGCGCGGTCTTCGCATCGGGCAGCAGCAGCGCGATCGTGTCGTCGCCGGGGGTGCGTCCCGGGCCGGGCGTGCCGGAGCACGCCGACAGCATCATCGCTGCGGCGAGGAGGACACCGGACGCCGCCGCCAGCGCGCGGTGCCCGCTCGGGCGCCGCCGCGGCCGATCGGGGCGCGTACGGGGCATCGGACGAGCCTATGCGGTGATGGGCAGCGACGGTGCGGCCGGCAGCTGGGCGTCGACCGTGACATGGTCGAGGGCGATCGCGATGGCACCGCGGGTCTCGGCCCACTCGCCGAAGGAGGCGCCCACGATCTCGGGCAGGCCGTCCGCGGACGGGAGCGCGGTGCGCTCGAGCGAGTGGCGCATCGGAGCCATGAGGATCTCGCCGGCTTGGCCGAGCTCGCCGCCGACCACGATGAGCTCGGGGTCGAAGAGATTGCAGAGGCTCGCGGCGGCGATGCCGATGTGCCGGCCCGCGTCGGCGATCACGCGGCGCGCCGCGCCGTCGCCCGCCTCGGCGGCGTGCAGCAGGTCGCCGAGGCGGTGCATGCCCTCGCTCGGCGGGAAGAGCGACAGCAGTGCGGGCCCGCCGGCGTAGGTCTCGAGGCAGCCGCGATTGCTGCAGCGGCAGATGGGGCCGTTCTCGTCGAGGGTGACGTGCCCGATCTGGCCCGCCTTGCCGTTGACGCCGCGGAACAGGTCGCCGCCCACGACGAGCCCGGCGCTGATGGTGTGCCCCACGCGGATGAACACCGACGACGCGGCCGAGCGTCCATTGCCTTCGCGCGCCTCGGCGAGCCCGCCGAGGTTCGCCTCACTGTCGACGTGCACGGGGCGTCCGATGCGGATGGCGAGGCTCTCGGCGACGTCGACGTTCTCCCAGCCGCGCAGCAGCCCGGGCGTCGACACCATGCCGGTCCGCGGATCGATGGGCGCGGGAAGCGCGAGACCGACGCCGAGGAGATCGGCGATGGATCCGCCGAGGGACTCCATCATGTCGCCGAGCAGCAGGGCGAGCCGATCGAGCTCGGAGTCGTGGCGGTGGTCGAGGGGGAGCGGCAGCGACGACTGCGTCACGATGGTGCGCGCGGTGTCGGCGATGGCGATGTGCAGGTGGCGCGAGCTGTAGTGGACCCCGGCGACGAGGCCGAGGCGGCGGGCGAGCGACACCAGGGTCGCGCGGCGCCCGCTGCTCGTCGTGAACGACGTGTGCAGGAGGCCCGACGCCGTCAGCTCCTTGACGATGTTCGAGACCGTGGCGGGCGAGAGGCCCGTGCTGCCGGCGAGCTCGATCTGGGTGAGACGGCCGTGGCGCTTCAACGACTCGATGACACGCGCGCGATTGGCCTCGCGCAGCGAGGTCTGCGAGCCCGGCGGGGCTTGACGGCGTGCCACAGGTCACACTGTATCCCACGGCCGATTTCCCCGGCCGGCTGTGGTTCACGCAAGGTCAGCGCCGGTCGGCGGCGAGGCGGATGAGCACGATGTTGCCCGACTCGTCGACCTCGGCGACGCCCGGATGCGCCTTCACGAACTCCGAGAAGCTCTTGTGCCCGAGGGCCTTCTCGCTGAAGGCCGGGTCGAGCCGCTTGATGAGGCTCTTCACCGCCGAGGCGTGCTGCCACTCCACGCCTTCCTTGTCGCTCTCCAGACGGAGTGCGCGCTCGAGAAGGGATTCGGTCGGATCGACGGCGGTCTTCCTCGCACGCCGGCTGCCGGACGCACGCTGCGGCGCAGCATCCTTCTTCCCCGACGCCGGAGCCGCGACCCCGGGCAGGGCGTCGTACGAATCGAACTGGTCGCACGCCGCGGCGAGCGACTTGGCGGTCGAGCCCGCGACACCCACGCCCACGACGAAGCGGCCCAGGCGGCGGCAGCGCTGGGCGAGCGGCACGTAGTCGGAGTCCCCGGCGACGATCACGACGTGCGTCAGGTCGGGCAGGCGGAACATGTCCTCGACGGCATCCACCGCGAGGCGGATGTCGGCCCCGTTCTTGGCGTACGCCGCGGCGGGGAAGAGCTGCACGAGGTCGACGGCACGCGCCACGAGCTGCGAGCGGTACTCGGCGTTGACGGGCGCCGACCAGTCCGCGTAGGCGCGGGTGAGCACCAGGGTGCCGAACGACGTCGCGTAGTCGATGATCGCACCGACGTCGATCGTCGCGGCGGCCAGGCGCTCCGCGATCTCGGGGTTCGCAGCATCCGTCGCGATCTTCTGACGGTCGCGGGAGTAGGAGTTCTTGCCGTGCACGCGGTCGTACCACGACATCACGATGTTGTCGAAGTCCAGGTACACGGCCACGCGCGGGCTCAGCAGGTCGGGCATGTCACTCCTCACCGGGATAGCGCACGCCGACGAGGTCGCGGATCTCGTCGAGGGTGGCCATGATCGCGACGGTCTCGTCGATGGGCAGCACGTCGGAGTCGGTGCGGCCCTCGGCGAGGTACCGCTCGGCGGCGAGAGCCTGGTACTGCATGCCGCGCCCCTCGATGTCGGAACGGAACTCCTCGCGCACCGCGCCGTCGGGGCCGACCAGGCGGAACGAGGTGGCCGAGTACCAGACGCTGTCGATGTCGATGCGGGCCTCGGTGCCGATGACCGCCGCGGTGTTGGGGCCCGCGCCGCGCGATGCCGAAAGGGAGGTCGACAGCGCGCCCGACGCGTGGGTCATGATCGTCGCGACCTCTGTGTCGGATCCGGCGTCGCCGATGCGCGCGGCCGCAGCGATCGAGAGCGGCTCGCCCAGGATGTCCCACGCGAACGACACCGGGTAGATCCCGAGGTCGAGCAGGGCGCCGCCGCCGAGTTCCAGCGCGTTGATGCGGTGTCCGGGGTCGGAAGGCAGGCGCTGCGTGTGGTCGGCGGTGACGGCGCGGACCTCGCCGAGCGCGCCGGAGTCCACCAGTTCGCGGATGCGGACCATGTGCGGCAGGTAGCGCGTCCACATCGCCTCCATCACGAGGAGTCCGCGTTCCGCTGCCGAGTCGCGCACCGCCACGGCCTCCGCCGCGTTGAGGGTGAACGCCTTCTCGACGAGCACGTGCTTTCCCGCGTCGAGGGCGAGCAGTGCGTTCGCTGCGTGCACCGGATGCGGCGTCGCGATGTACACGATGTCGACGGCGGGATCGGCGACGAGGTCCTCGTAGGAGCCGTGGGCGTGCGCGATGCCGAAGTCGGCGGCGAAGGCCTCGGCGGTCTCGCGGCGCCGGGAACCCACGGCGGCGACGTCGAGTCCCGCGGTGCGCAGGTCGCTGGTGAACGCACGGGCGATGCCGCCCGGTCCGAGGATCCCCCAGCGGAGGGAGGAGGGCGAGGTCATGAACACGAGGCTAGCTGTACCGGGCGATGAGGTTGTCGACGCGCAGGGTTTGACTTAGAGCGCGCTCCAACTTCTAGCCTGCTGGTATGGCAGAGGACGGAACACGTCTCACGGTCGCGCAGATGAGCGAGGCGACCGGAGTGGCGGCGCACACGCTGCGCTATTACGAGCGCGCCGAGTTGATCCGGCCGGTGGCCCGGAACTCTGGGAATCAGCGTCGATACTCGGCGGTGGACGTGGAGTGGGTGAAGTTCCTGCTGCGTCTTCGCGAGACGGGCATGCCGATTGCGCGGATGCGCGAGTATGCAGCCTTCCGCGAGCAGGGACCGCTGACAACGGAGCCCCGCTTGCGACTGCTCGAAGCGCATCAGAAAGGTCTGCGCGAGCAGATCGCCCGACTGCGCGCCCACGAGAACGCGCTGGCCGAGAAGATCACGATCTACCGGGACGACCTCGCTGCGCTCGAAGCAAATAGACAGAACGGAACGGCTGATGACTGAGACGACGGAACGACAGCAGCGCTTCGAGAACGGCAAGAAGGTGCTCGACGCGATCGACGGGGCTGCCGGCACGAACGTCATCGACGCGCTCGGCGACATTTCCCCGGAACTCGGCCACCAAGTGGTCGCGTGGGGCTTCGGCGAGATCTACTCGCGACCCGGTCTGGAACCCCGCGATCGACAGCTTGTGACCCTCGGTATGCTCACCGCGCTGGGCGGCTGCGAGCCCCAGCTCGACGTCCACATCAACGCCGCGCTCAACGTCGGGCTCACCCCGCAGCAGATCATCGAGGCGCTCCTGCATGCCGCCGTCTACTGCGGCTTCCCCCGCGCCCTGAATGCGACATTCACTGCCAAGAAGGTCTTCGCCGAGCGGGAACTGCTGCCGGTCGCATAGGCCGGGGGCCATGGTCCGCGGCACGCATCGCCTTCGAGCTTGAGCGGGAGGGCATCGCCCTCAGCCTGTTCACAACGTGTCGAGGAACAACTATCGGGCGACGCTCTCCGCGAGCTCGGCGTGGTCCTCCGCCAGCGTGATCTGCTCGAGCGCGCGGGCCAGGTCGTCGACGATGTCGCGGGCGTCCTCGAGGCCGATCGACAGGCGCACGGTGGTCGGGCCGATGTGAGCCTCGGCGAGCTGCGTCGGCGACATGTGGCTGTGCGTCATCGACGCAGGGTGCGCCACGAGGCTGCGCGCATCGCCGATGTTGGCGACCAGGCGGATCACCTGGAGGCGCGAGATGAACGCCTCGACGAGCCGGAAGTCCGCCTCGGCGTCGCCCGTCGTCGGCAGGTCGAACGCGAACACCGAGCTCACTCCATCGGTCAGGTAGGTCTCGGCCTGCGCGCGCCACGGGCTCGACTCCAGCCCGGGGTGGTGCACACGCGAGACGGCGGGGTGCGTCTCGAGGAACTTGGCGACCGTGAGGGCGCTCGCGGCGTGGCGCTCCATGCGCAGGTCGAGCGTCTCGAGTCCCTGCAGCAGCTGGAAGGCGTTGAAGGCCGAGAGCGATGGGCCGAGGTCGTGAACGTACTTGGTCTTTACCAGCGCGATGTACGGCGACGCGGTCTCGCCGAAGCGCTCGACGAGGCTGCCGTCCGGCACGCGCGGGTACGTCTGGGTCAGCTGCGGCCAGCGCGCAGGCTGCGCGGTGAAGTCGAACGTGCCGAGGTCGACCACGACACCGCCGAGCGAGGTGCCGTGGCCGCCGAGGAACTTCGTGGCGGAGTGCACCACGATGTCGGCGCCGAAGTCCTTCGCGCGCTGCAGGTAGGGCGTCGCGACGGTGTTGTCGATCACGAGCGGAACGCCGGCGTCCTTGGCGACGGCGGCGACGGCGCCGAGGTCGAGCACCTGCGCGATCGGGTTCGAGATCGACTCGGCGAAGAGCGCGCGCGTGGTCGGACGAACGGCGGCGCGCCATGCGTCGAGGTCGTCCTGGTCGACGAACGTCACCTCGATGCCCCAGTCGGCGAAGGTGTCCTGCAGCAGGTCGACGGTGCCGCCGTATAGCTGCCGGGCGGCCACGATGTGCTCGCCCTGCTTCGCCAGAGCCAGCAGGGCGACCGCGACGGCCGCCTGGCCCGACGCCACGCCGGCCGCGGCGATGCCGCCCTCGAGCTCGGCGACGCGGCGCTCGAGAACGAGCACCGTGGGGTTCGCCGCGCGGCTGTAGATGTTCCCGTCCTTGCGCAGCGCGAAGAGGTCGCGTGCCTCGGCGAGCGAGCGGAACTCGAACCCGTTGGACTGGTGGATGGAGGGGATGGCGGTGTTCTCCGCGATGCCGGAGTCGAACCCGGCCTGCACCTGCGCCGTCGCGAACGAGCGAGGGGCGGCAGGACGAGTCTGTTCAGGCATGCCCACCATTGTCGAGCCGAGGCGCCCACCGTGCTGCTTCGTGTGTCGAACTGTTGCGCCGGCGGCCCCGCCGGATCGCCGCGGCGGTAACGCGTGCGCGGGCCACGGCCGAGGTCACCGGCACGGTGTGACGGGCGATCACCGGCGTGCCCGGGTCACGGTACGAGCGTGACCTTGCCGGCCACGCCCGACTCGATCGCGCGATGCGCCTCGGCGGCGTCGGCGAGGGCGAACGACGGGCCGAGTTCGACCGAGAAGCGTCCCGCCGCGATCAGGGCGAGCGCGACGGGAACCGCCTCGGTGCGCCACGCCTGCTGCTGCGCGGTGAGCGGTTCGGGGGAGCCGCCGGAGAATGCACGGATGCCGCGGCCCGCAGCATCCCGCCCCCGCACCAGCGTCGCGATCCGCTGACGGTCTGCGACCAGCTCGAGCGAGGTGTCGAGGGCCTCGTCGGTGCCGGCCGCGTCGATGGCGACCGTCACGCCCTGGGGAGCGGCCGCGCGCACGCGGTCGGCGAGCCCCTCACCGTACGCGACGGGGATCGCGCCGAGCTGGCGGACGCGGTCGAAGCGGCCCTCGGACGACGTCGCGATGACGGTCGCGCCCCACAGCACGGCGAACTGGATGAGGGCCTGGCCGACGGCACCTGACCCGGCGTGCACGAGCACGGTGTCATCGCGGCCGACCGCGAGGGAGCGGAGCGTCTGGTAGGCCGTTCCGATCGGGATGCCGAGGGCGGCCCCCTCGGCCGCACTCACCTGCGGGGGCCGCGGGAAGACGTGCGCGGCGGCCACCGCGACCTCGGTCGCATAAGCACCCGACGCCCCGGCGAACACGACCGGGTCGCCGACGCGGAACCCGTCGACGCCTTCGCCGACGCCCGCCACCACACCGGCGCCGTCGCCTCCCAGACGCCGCGGCCCGGTGATCTCGCCCGACGGCCGGCGACCCGAGCGCAGCTTGCCGTCGATCGGGTTGACGCCGGCGGCCGTCACGCGGATCGCGAGCTGCCCGGCTGCGGGGATGGGCTCGGGAACAGAGATCTTGTGAAGGACCTCAGGGCCCCCGAACTCGTTGTACGCGATCGCAGTGGTCATGAGTGGCGCAACTCCTGGCGTCGAGACGGCTATTCCCTCAGGGATTTCTGAATCCGCTGCAGCGATACGGGCTCGGCTGTGCCGAGGGACTGCGCGAACAGGCTCACACGGTACTCCTCGAGCAGCCAGCGGGCGTGCACGAGCGGACCCGGGGAGTCATCCGCCGGGGGGATCACACCGCCGGCCTCGGCGAAGACGGTGGCCGCCCGCTCGAACTCGGTCATGCGCTGGCGATCGCGGCCGGGGTTGTCGGCGAGCGTCCGCACGCGCTCGAGCGCCCCGCGCAGGTAGCGCGGCAGGTGCGCCAGCCGCGCGGTGCCGGTGCGGGACACGAAACCCGGGAACACCAGGCCCGCAAGCTGTCCCCTGACGTCGTTCAGGGCGCCCAGCAGCGTCAGCGAGTTCGCGTCGCGCATCGCGCGCTCCACCTCACGGGCGGCGGTGAGGACGCGGGCCGTCAGCGACACCGTCTGGAACAGCTCGTCGACCACCCCGCCCGACAATGCGTCGCGCACCGCTTCGAAGCCGGCGCGGGTGCGCACCACCGCGTCGGGAGCGATGCGTGCGATGACGGCATCCGCCACCGCGACACGGGCGTCCTCGATGAGCGCTTTCGCGGACGGATACGGGGATGCTGCGAGCGCGAGCTTCTCGGCAGACGTCAGGTGCTCGAGCACATAAGCGGAGGGCGAGGCGACCGAGAGCAGCACCAGGCGACGTGCCCCGGCTTTCGTCGCGCGGGCTGCCGTCTCGGGCGTCGTCTCGATCCGGAGCGCCACCGAGGCGCCCTCGTCGACGATCGCGGGGTAGCCGCGGACCACGCCGCCGGCGACCTTCGTGTCGACGACGTCGGGCAGATCGCCGAACGCCCAGTCGGTGAGGCCGGTGCGCTCGGCGAACGTCGCCGCATCCCGGTCGTCCAGCGAGCGAGGAATGAGAGAGTCGAAACGGCGTGCGCGGCCGGACGCATCGATGGGTCCCGTCTCTCCGTTTCGACTCGCACGCCCGCTCGGCGAACGGGGAACGCCGTCCTTCGTGGTCAGCGACCGGGACACGGATGCTCGCGCCCGATCGGCGAGGCGCGCCTGAAGTGCGGCCAGATCGCGATCGGATCCTACGGCCCGGCCGCGCTCGTCGACCGCCCGGAACGACACCTGCAGATGCCCCGGTACGCGCTCCATCTCGAAGTCCGCCGCGCGCACGGGCTGGCCGGCGACGCGCTGGATGCGTGAGGCGAGAGCGTCGCGCAGCGCGACGGGCGGCAGGCCGCCGTGTGCCTCTGGGCCTTGCCCCGCGAGGTCGGCGGAGAAGGTGGCCGCCCAGTCGGCCGCGGGAACGACATGGCGCCGGATCGCCTTGGGGAGCGAGCGCAGCAGCGCCGTGATGAGCTCGTCGCGCATTCCCGGCACCTGCCAGTCGAACCCGTCGGCGCGCAACTGCGCGAGAAGAGCGAGTGGCACGACGGCCGTCACCCCGTCGTCGGCCGCACCCGGTTCGAAGCGGTACGCGAGCGAGAGCACCTGGTCACGCTGCGTCCACCGTGCGGGGAAGTCGCGCTCGTCGCCGCGGGACGCCTCGTCGACGAGGTCGGCCTCCGTCATGTCCAGGAGGCGCGGCGTGCGCGCCGAGGCGTCCTTCCACCAGGCCTCGAACGAGCGCGCGTCGAACACGTCGCGAGGGATCCGGGCGTCGTAGAACCGGAACACGGCCTCGTCGCCCACCAGGATGTCGCGCCGGCGCTCGCGCTCCTCGATCTTCTCGAGCCGTCGCCGCAGCTCGAGGTTGCGGCGCTCGAACGCCGTGAGCTTCTTGTCGAGGTGCGACGAATCCCACTCGCCCTCCACCAGCGCGTGGCGCACGAAAAACTCGCGCGCGAAGGGCCGGTCGAACCGCGCGAGCTGCACCCGGCGCTTCGGCACGATCTCGAGGCCGAACAGCGTGACCTTCTCGTAGGCGGATGCGGCGCCCGCCGCCTTCGACCAGTGCGGCTCGCTGAGCGAACGCTTGGCCAGGTCGCCCGCGAGCGGCTCGGCCCATGCCGGGTCGATCGCGGCGACGGTGCGCGCGAACAGCCGGCTCGTCTCCACCACCTCGGCGGCCATGACGGCGGTCGGCCGCTTCTTCCTGAGCCCGGAGCCTGGGAAGATCGCGAAGCGCGTGCCGCGAGAGCCGAGGTACTCCGCGCTGCGCCGCTGGTCGGCGCGGTCCGAGCCGGTGCGGCCTCGCGCGGCGGTGGAACCGGTGCGCTCGTCGAGGACGCCCAGGTGCGACAGCAGGCCCGAGAGGATCGCCTTGTGCAGATCGTCGGGGTCGGCGGTGCCCGGTGCCGCCTTGCGGGGAGCGTTGACGAGTGCGCTGAGCTGACGGTGCACGTCCGCCCACTCCCGCACCCGCACGTAGTTGAGGTGCTCGGCGCGGCAGAGACGCCGGAAGGCGCTCGATCCGAGCTCGGCCTGCTTCTCCTGCAGGTGGTTCCACAGGTTCAGGAGGCTGAGGAAGTCGCTGGACGGGTCCGTGAACCGCGCGTGGAGGCGGTCGGCGTCTTCTCGACGGTCCTCGGGGCGCTCGCGGACGTCCTGGATCGACATCCCCGCGACGATCGCGAGCACGTCCCGCAGCACTCCGGTGCGGCGCGCCTCCACGAGCATGCGGGCGAAGCGGGGATCGATCGGCAGCCGCGAGATCTCGCGGCCGAGGTCGGTGAGCGTGGGGTGGTCACGACCGATGCGGACGGCGCCGAGCTCGACGAGGAGGTCGAGCGCGGCCTTGACGCCGCGCGAGTCCGGGGGAGTGAGGAACGGGAACGACGAGATGTCGCCGAAGCCGAGTGACAGCATCTGCAGGATGACCGAGGCCAGGCTCGTGCGCAGGATCTCGGGTTCGGTGAACTCTGGCCGGGTGTCGAAGTCCTCTTCGGAGTACAGCCGGATCGCGATGCCGTCGCTGGTGCGGCCCGCGCGCCCCGACCGCTGCTGCGCCGACGCCTGCGACACCGCCTCGATCGGCAGGCGCTGCACCTTGCTGCGGTTGCTGTAGCGCGAGATGCGAGCGGTGCCGGTGTCGACGACGTACCGGATGCCCGGCACCGTCAGGCTCGTCTCGGCGACGTTCGTCGCGAGGATGACACGACGGCGGATGCCGGGCACCTGCGACCGCTCGAACACCCGGTGCTGCTCTGCCGCGGACAGGCGACCGTACAGGGGGAGCACCTCGGTGGGTGCGGCATCCTTCGCGTACATGCCCCGCACGGCGTCCGCGGCATCGCGGATCTCAGCCTCGCCGGGAAGGAACACCAGGACGTCGCCGGCGGATTCGCGGTCCAGTTCGCGCAGGGCCGCGGTGATCCCGTCGACGTCGTCGGACTCGTCCTCGCCCTTCGCCGGACGCGCCGGCGGGCGGTACCGGATCTCGACCGGATATGTGCGTCCCGATACCTCGATGATGGGCGCCGGGGTGCCGTCGGGCTTCGCGAAGTGCTTCGCGAAGCTCTCGGGATCGATCGTCGCGCTCGTGATGACGACCTTGAGGTCGGGGCGCTTCGGCAGGATCCGTCGCAGATACCCGAGCAGGAAGTCGACGTTGAGCGAGCGCTCGTGGGCCTCGTCGACGATGACCATGTCGTACCGGCGCAGGAGCCGATCGCGGTGGATCTCGTTGAGGAGGATGCCGTCCGTCATCAGCGCGATCCGCGTGTCTTCGGACACCTTGTCGGTGAAGCGGACCTTGTACCCGACGGTCGATCCGAGCGGCACCTTGAGCTCCTCGGCGATGCGCTCGGCGATGGTGCGGGCCGCGATGCGGCGCGGCTGGGTGTGCGCGATGCGTGTGCGCCCGAGCTCCAGGGCGATCTTCGGCAGCTGCGTCGTCTTGCCCGACCCGGTCGCGCCCGCCACGATCACCACCTGGTGGTCGCGGATGGCGCGCGCGATCTCGTCGCGCGCGGCGCTGACGGGGAGCTCCGGCGGATAGGAGATGACGGGTTCGGGCGCGGACATAGCCTTCGATCGTATCCCGTCCGGTCGCGCACCGGATCGACCCGTCCGACGCCCCGCCCGCGGATCTAGGCTGGACGCATGACAGTCCCCAGCGTGACCCTCAACGACGGCAACTCGATCCCCCAGCTCGGCTACGGGGTCTTCAAGGTGCCGCCGGCGGACACCGAGCGGGCCGTCGCGGAGGCGCTCGAGGTCGGCTACCGCCACATCGACACCGCCGCCGTCTACGGCAACGAGGAGGGCGTCGGCGCGGCGATCGCGGCGAGCGGCATCGCGCGCGACGAGGTGTTCATCACCACCAAGCTCTGGAACGACCGCCACGACGGCGACGAGCCCAACGCCGCCATCGCGGAGAGCCTCGCGAAGCTCGGGCTCGAGCAGGTCGACCTGTATCTGGTGCACTGGCCGACGCCGGCGCAGGACAACTACCTGCATGCGTGGGAGAAGCTCATCGAGCTGCGCGGCGCGGGCCTGACGCGCAGCATCGGCGTCTCGAACCACCTGGTTCCTCACCTCGAGAAGATCGTCTCGGCCACGGGCGTCGTGCCGGCCGTGAACCAGATCGAGCTGCACCCCGCCCATCAGCAGCGCGACATCACCGACTGGGCCGCCGCCCACGAAGTGAAGATCGAGTCCTGGGGTCCCCTCGGACAGGGCAAGTACGACCTGTTCGGTGCGGCGGCGATCGCGGCGGCCGCCCAGGCGCACGGCAAGACTCCGGCTCAGGCTGTGCTCCGCTGGCACCTGCAGAAGGGCTTCATCGTCTTCCCGAAGTCGGTGCGCCGCGAGCGCCTCGAGGAGAACCTCGACGTCTTCGACTTCGAGCTCACCGCCGACGAGATCGCCGCCATCGACGCGATGGAGCCCGGCGACGGCACGGGCCGCGTCAGCGCGCACCCCGACGAGGTCAACTGACCGCCCACGAGCGGCGGGAGCGGATGCCGTGAACCCTCGCCTCGCGGAAGCGACGAGCCCGTACCTGAGAGCCCACGCAGGCAATCCGGTCACGTGGTTCCCGTGGGGCGAGGAGGCGTTCGCCGAGGCGCGGCGCCGTGACGTGCCCGTCATGGTGTCGATCGGCTATTCGACGTGCCACTGGTGCCACGTGATGGCGCGGGAGTCGTTCGAGGACGCGACGACAGCGGCCGAACTCGACGCCGGATTCGTGTCGATCAAGGTCGACCGCGAGGAGCACCCCGAGGTCGACGCCGCCTACATGGCCGCGGCCTCGGCGTTCTCGCCGAGCCTCGGCTGGCCGCTGACGGTGTTCGCGACGCCCGGGGGACGGCCGTTCTACGCCGGTACGTACTTCCCGCCGCAGCCGCGTGCGGGCATCCCCGCGTTCCGGCAGGTGCTCGCCGCCGTCCACGAGGCGTGGACAGAGCGGCGAGACCAGATCGACGAGACGGCGGATGCCGTCGCCGGCGCACTCGCTGAGGTCCGCGAGTCCGCCCCCGCCACGCAGGCGGCCACGCCGTCCGCCGATGATCTGGCCGGCGCTGCACATGCGCTCGCGGCCCGGGAGGATCCCCGGCACGGAGGGTTCGGCGACCCCGCCGCCGGCGCCCCGAAGTTCCCGGTCGCCACCGCATTGCGCTTCCTGCAGGCGCGGGTCGTCCGCGAGCGGGCGGCCGAGGCATCCGCCGTCGCCGATCGCGCCCTCGCCGCGATGGCCGCCTCGCCGCTGCGCGACCCCGTGGAGGGCGGGTTCTTCCGCTACGCGACCCGGCCCGACTGGACCGTGCCGCACTATGAGCGGATGCTGACCGACAACGCGCAGCTGCTGGACGTCGCGATGGACGCGGAGCCCTCCCGCGACGACGTGGCTCGCGGCATCGCCGGGTTCCTGCGCGACGTGCTCCAGCAGCCGGGCGGCGGCTTCGGCGCCGCCCAGGACTCGGAATCCTGGATCGACGGTGCCCGCAGCGAGGGCGGCTATTACGCCCGGGATGCTGCAGGCCGCGCCGGCCTCGAACCGCCGGCCGTCGACGGCAAGGTGGTCAGCGGCTGGAACGGCCTCGCGATCGGCGCCCTCGCGCGTGCCGGCGCGTGGTGGGACGAGGCCTCCTGGATCGAGGCGGCGCGCTGGGCGGCCGACGCCGTGCTCGAGGTGAACGTCACCGCGGGCGGGCGACTGCTGCGGGCGTCCCTCGACGAGATGCCGTCACGGGCTCATGCGACGCTCGCCGACCATGGCCAGCTCGCCGCGGGCCTCCTCGCCCTCGCGGTCGCGACGGGCGAGGTCGCGTACGCCGCGCGGGCGCGCGAGCTCGTCGACGCCTGCGTCGGCGCCGACGGCCGGGTCGCGGTTCCCGGTGGGGGAGACCCGGTGCTGTCCCGGCAGGGGATCGGAGCACCGGATGCCGCGTCCGACGCCGACGAGCCGTCCGGCGCCGCCTCGGTCGCGGAAGCCGCCGCCGCGCTCTGGGTGCTGGGCGCCGGGGACCGCTATCGGTCGATCGCCGAGCGGCTCGTCGCGGCCCACACCCCTTCCGCTCTCGCGCAGCCGCTCGCGTACGGCGCGCTGCTGGGGGTCGCGTCAGGCCTCGCCGAGCCGCCGCGGCAGATCGTCGTCGTCACGGACGATCCCCGAGCCGCGCTCGCGACGGCGGCGCGCAGCATCCGTGCCGATGTCGTGAGCATCGTGTCGCCGGAGCAGGCCCGCTCGTGGACCGAAGCGGGATTCCAGCTGTTCGCAGAGAAGACGTCGCGTGAGGGGCGTCCGACCGCCTACGACTGCCGCGACTTCGCGTGCCGGCTGCCCGTCACCGACGTCGCCGCCCTCGGGGCGTGACGCGGGATCACACCCAGCTGTTCAGCCACATGTGCAGGTGCCAGAAGTCGTAGGGCACGGTTATCGCCGAGATGATCGGATACCAGAACGCCGACAGTGCGAGCGCGACCGTCAGGAACACCAGCACGAGGCGCTGACCCGTGAGCCGGCGGTAGGAGTCCGCCGAGGGGCTGCCGGCGATGTCCTTCAGGGCGAACGTCAGCGCGAGCAGCATGAACGGCAGGATCAGCACCGTGTAGAACTGGAAGATCGTGCGCTCGGACAGGAACAGCCAGGGCACGTAGGCGACCGCGATCCCGGTGAGCACGAGCGCGTAGCGCCAGTCGCGGACGACGACGAAACGGTACGCGAGATAGAGCACGGCGGCGACGCCGGCGTACCAGATGAGCGGGTTCGGCATCGTCGAGATCACGTCGACGCACCCGCTCGGCGCGGTGCAGCCGTTCACGCCCAGCGCGTCGTGGTGGTAGTAGACCCCGGTGGGGCGCCACAGCAGCGGCCATTGCCACGCCGGGCTCGCGTAGGAGTGACCGGAGATGATCCCCGCCGTCGACTTGTACATCGCGACGTGATAAAGCCACAGACTCTCGAGCGCATTGCCGCCGGCATGGCGGTCGTACCCGCCGTCGGTGATGAGCCAGCCGGTCCACGACGCGAAATACACCGCGATCGCGACCGGGACGAAGAGGACGAATGTCGCCAGGCCCTGGCGCACGGCATCCGTCGGCCACAACAGCACGCCCGCGCGGCGCCGGGCGAGCGCGTCGGTCACCACGAGGTAGACGCCGAGACCGGCGAGGACCCACGCGCCCGACCACTTCACCGCGCTCGCGGCGCCCAGCGCGGCCCCCGCGGCGATGATCCACGGGCGGTTCCACAGGACGGGTCCCCAGGAGGGCGGCACGTCGCCGTCGTAGCGGGCGGCGACGGTCTCGGCGATGCGGGTCATCGTGCGCTCGCGATCGCGCAGCACGAACAGGAAGGCGAGCAGCACGAAGAACGTCAGCGACGTGTCGAGCAGCGCGATGCGGCTCATCGAGATGGCGAGACCGTCGACGGCCATGAGCAGCCCCGCGACGACGGCGAAAGTGGTCGAGCGCGTGAGACGCTTCGCGATGAGCATCAGCAGCAAGACGGAAGCGATGCCCAGAAGAGCGGTCGTGATGCGCCAGCCCCAGCCGGAATCCGGTCCGAGCACAGCCATGCCGAGCGCGATGATCCACTTGCCGAAGGGAGGGTGCACGACGAACGACGGCTTCGTCGTGAACACGTTCACGTCGCCGGACAGGAAGCTCTCGTTGGCGCCGGCCGGCCACGATGCCTCGTACCCGAGATTGAGCAGCGTCCAGGCGTCCTTGACGTAGTACGTCTCGTCGAACTGGTTCATCAGGTCGTGCGCCGCGGCGAGGTTCCACAGGCGCAGGATCGCGGCGATGACCAGGACGATCGTCGGACCGAGCCATCGGTACAGGCGCCGAGCGCGCGCGTCCTCGGTCAGCCGGCGGGCGAAGCGGTCGTACAGACTCGGTCGTGCCGGGGGGAGGAGCGGCGCGGCGGGCTGATCGGCCTCGAGCCGCGCGGCATCCGTCACCCGGTCAAGTTTAGGCTGAGGGCGTGATCATCCTCGCGGCGACCCCCATCGGCAACCTCGGGGACGCGTCCCGCCGGCTCGTCGAGGCCCTCGAGGGGGCGACGATCGTCGCCGCCGAAGACACCCGCACGACGCAGCGGCTGCTGGCCGCCCTCGGCATCGCGAACCGTCCGCGACTGATCGCGTTGCACGACCACAACGAGAAGGAGCGGGCGCCCGAGCTCGTGGAGCTCGCCCGCGCGCAGGACGTGCTCGTGCTGAGCGATGCCGGCATGCCCACCGTGAGCGACCCAGGCTACGGCCTCGTCGCGGCGGCCGCGGCAGCCGGCGTCGAGGTGACGGCGATCCCCGGACCGAGCGCGGTCGTGACGGCGCTCGCGGTGTCGGGGCTGCCGACCGACCGCTTCACGTTCGAGGGCTTCGTGCCGCGCAAGGCGGGGGAGCGGGCCGCGGCCCTCCGCGGGCTGGGCACGGAGCCGCGCACCATGGTCTTCTTCGAGGCGCCGTCGCGCGTCGCGGCGACGCTCGCCGACATGGCGGCCGCGTTCGGCGCCGACCGCCGCGGCGCGGTGTGCCGTGAGCTGACGAAGCTCCACGAGGAGGTGGCGCGAGGCACGCTCGCCGAGCTCGCCGCGTGGGCCGAGGCCGGCGTCCGTGGCGAGCTCGTCATCGTCGTGGAGGGCGCGCCGGCCCGCGGCGTCGCGTTCCCGGACGCGGTGACACAGGTCCTCGAGCTGGTGCGCGGCGGCACGCGGCTGAAGGAGGCCGCGGCCGAAGTGTCCGGCCTCACCGGGCACTCCAGCCGCGAGCTGTATCAGGCGGCGCTCTCCGTCCGCGGGTAACGGCGCCGGCGACCGTCACACCTGGGCTCGCTCCGGGAACACGGGCCCGAGTGTTACATTCGCGCACCTCGGCGGGTCCGGACGGCCGCGTCCGGTCACGGCGGCGGCCAGGGCACCCGCGCTGACTAGACTCGTCGGGTGACTTCCGGCCCCTCGTCCTTCTACATCACGACGCCGATCTACTATCCGAGCGACGTGCCCCACATCGGCCACGGCTACACCACCGTGGCGGTCGACAGCCTCGCGCGCTGGCACCGCCAGGCGGGCGACGACACCTGGATGCTGACCGGCACCGACGAGCACGGCCAGAAGATGATGCGCGCGGCGTCGGCGAACGGCGTCACCCCGCAGGAGTGGGTCGACAAGCTCGTCACCGAGGCGTGGTTCCCGCTTCTGGAGACGCTCGACGTCGCCAACGACGACTTCATCCGCACGACGCAGCAGCGCCACGAGGAGCGGGTGCAGCAGTTCGTCCAGGCGATCTACGACCGCGGCTACATCTACGCCGGCGAGTACGAGGCTCTCTACTGCGTGGGCTGCGAGGAGTTCAAACCCGAATCCGAGATCGTCGACGGCACCGGCGCGTTCGAGGGCCTGAAGGTCTGCGCGATCCACTCGAAGCCGCTCGAGCTGCTGCAGGAGAAGAACTACTTCTTCAAGCTCAGCGAGTTCCAGGACAAGCTCCTCGAGCTCTACTCGAGCGTCCCCGACTTCGTGCGCCCGGAGTCGGCCCGCAACGAGGTCGTGTCGTTCGTCAAGAACGGCCTCAAGGACCTGTCGATCTCGCGTTCGGCGTTCGACTGGGGCATCCCGCTCCCGTGGGACGAGTCGCACGTCATCTACGTGTGGGTCGACGCTCTCCTCAACTACGCGACCGCGATCGGCTACGGCGAAGACCCCGCCGAGTTCGCCCGCCGCTGGCCGGCGTACCATATCGTCGGCAAGGACATCCTCCGCTTCCACGCCGTCATCTGGCCCGCGATGCTGATGGCCGCGGGTCTCGAGGTGCCGCGCGGCGTCTTCGCGCACGGCTGGCTCCTCGTCGGCGGCGAGAAGATGTCGAAGTCGAAGCTCACCGGCATCGCGCCCACCGAGATCACCGACGTGTTCGGCTCGGATGCCTACCGCTTCTACTTCCTGTCGGCGATCGCGTTCGGTCAGGACGGCTCGTTCTCCTGGGAAGACCTGTCGGCCCGCTATCAGGCCGAGCTCGCGAACGGCTTCGGCAACCTCGCGTCCCGCACGACCGCGATGATCGAGCGGTACTTCGAGGGGATCGTGCCCGCGGCAGGCTCCTACACCGACGCCGACCTGCACATCCAGAAGACGGTGGCGGATGCTGCGGCCCACGCCGACGCCGCGATCGAGCGGTTCCGCATCGACGAGGCGATCCACGCCATCTGGACGATCGTCGACGCGCTCAACCTGTACATCACCGAGAACGAGCCGTGGGCGCTCGCCAAGGACGACGCGCAGCGTGGGCGCCTGGGAACGGTGCTCTACACCGCCGCCGAGGGCTTGCGCGCCCTGGCGGTGCTCCTGTCGCCGGTGATGCCTGTCTCGACCGAGAAGCTCTGGATCGCGCTCGGCGCGGCGGAGTCGATCGGGCGCCTGCAGGATCAGCCGATCCGCGAGGCGGGCGCCTGGGGCGTGCTTCGCCCGGGGACCTCGGTGAACGGCCTCGCACCGCTGTTCCCGCGCGTCGAGCAGTCGGTCTGACCCCGTGACCGTGTCCCGCTCTTCCGCTCTCATGTCCCACTTCTCGCCGCACAGCGGGTCCTCTGCCGACGAAAAGTGGGACATGCATGGGTGAGAAGGCCGTGCCTTATGCCGCGGCGGGCTCCGACCCGTCGCAGTACGTCCGCACCCGCGAGAAGGGCTCGCGCGACGTCACGTACCCGGCGGCGCCGGAGCCGCTCGCCGTGCCCTTGTACGACAACCACGCTCATCTCGAGATCGAGGACGGCGTCGGTCTGTCGCTCGACGAGCAGCTGGAGCGCGCCGGAGAGGTCGGTGTGGTCGGGGTGGTGCAGGCCGGCGGCGACATCGACTCGAGCCGCTGGTCGGCGTGGGCGGCGGCATCCCATCCCCGCGTCCTCGCGGCGGTGGCCATCCACCCCAACGAAGCGCCCGCGTACCAGGCGGCCGGGCGGCTCGACGAGGCCATCGCGGTGATCGACGAGCTCGCCGCGCAGCCGCGCGTGCGCGCGATCGGCGAGACCGGCCTGGACTTCTTCCGCACCGACGAGGACGGCCGGCCCGCCCAGTTCGAGAGCTTCGAGGCGCACATCGCCCTCGCGAAGAAGCACGGCATCGCGATGCAGATCCACGACCGCGACGCGCACGAGGCGGTGCTCGATACGCTCGAGCGCGTCGGCGCGCCCGATCGCACGGTCTTCCACTGCTTCTCGGGCGACGCCGACATGGCGCGCATCGCGGGCGCGCGGGGGTACTACCTCTCGTTCGCCGGCAACGTGACGTTCAACAACGCGCAGAACCTCCGCGACGCGCTCGCGGTGATCCCGCGCGAGCGGATCCTCGTCGAGACGGATGCCCCGTTCCTCACGCCGACCCCGCACCGTGGCCGCCCGAACGCCCCGTACCTGATCCCGGTGACGGTGCGATACATGGCCACGGAGCTCGGCGTCGGCGTCGACGAGCTGTGTGCGCAGATCGCGGCGAACACGCTCGAGGTCTACGGCGCGTTCGAGGACTGAGCTGACGCGGGGACTTCGGTGGACGACGAGCTGTGGGACCTGTTGGATGGCGCCGGCGTTCCCGTCGGCCGGACCCACCGCCGGGGCGACCCCAGCTTCCCCGACGGCCTGTTCCACATCGTGGCGTCGGTGTGCGTCGTGCGCGGCGACGGGCTCGTGCTGGTGACTCGGCGGGCCGCAGCCAAGGACTGGGGTCTCACCTGGGAGTTCCCGGCGGGAAGCGCGCTGACGGGTGAATCGAGCGAGCAGGCGGCGGTGCGAGAGCTGCACGAGGAGACCGGCGTGCACGTCCGGACCTCGGACCTGCGACTCGTCGGCCGCCTCACCGAGCGGACCGCACTGTTCGACGTCTACGTCGCGCAGGTGGCCGGCGACCCGATCCTCGCCCTCGACCCCGATGAGGTGTGCGAGAGCGCGTGGGTGCCCCTCGCCGAGGCGATGCGTCGCGGCGCAGCCGGCGAGATGGCGGGCCCCTGGACTCCCCGGCTGGAGCAGCTCGGAGCCCGCCTGCACGAGCTGGTGACCACTACGCCGCGCGGCTGACGGTTCCGCAGGTTCAGTCGATCAGCGGGAGCCCACCCGCGCCGGGCTCCTCCTCGTCGGCGACCTGCTCCGCTTGTCCCGCGTCGAGCACCGGCTTCGCGGCCGCGATGTGCGAGATCGAGCGCCACACCAGCAGCAGCGTGATGAGTGAGCCGCCGAAGGCGAACCACCAGGGGGCGGTGAGTCCCCACACCTGGGCGAGGATCCCGCCGATGAACTGCCCGATCACGAGGCCCCCGAAGACGCCGACCATGTTCACCGAGGCGATGCGGCCCTGCAGTTCCATCGGCACGAGGCGCTGGCGGACGGTCGTCGAGATCGTGCCCCATACGAACGCGTAGAGGCCGAAGCCGAACATGATCACGAACGCGACCGCGGGAGCGGTGGTGAGTGCGAACGAGAGGTGCATGAGCACTTCGAGCGAGAGGCACACCCGCATGAGCGTCGAGAACGACACGTGCTTCTCGAGCCAGCCGAAGCTGAAGATCGCGATGATGCCGCCGAGTGCGGCGGACGTCGTGAGGGCGCCATAGCCGACGGGGCCCATGCCCAGGTGCTCCGTGGCGTAGAGCACGAGCACGCCCCAGGGGGCCGCCCACGTGACGTTGAACACCAGGATGATGATGACGAGCGTGCGCACCGGTGCGTTGTGGCGCAGCCACTGCAGCCCCTCGCGGATGGCGTGCGCCTTCGTGCCGCGGTCCGAGTCCGGGTGTTCGGGCACCGGCGTGCGTGCGATCCGGGAGATGAGCAGCACCGCCAGCGCCACGCACAGCACCTGCAGCACGAACGGCCAGAACGAGCCCACTGCGAAGAGGAAGGCGCCCAGCGGCGGCCCGGCGAGCTGGTTGGCGACGAGGTAGCCCGCCTGCATGCGGGCGTTGCCGATGCCGAGATCGGCGGGCCTCACCAGCATCGGCAGCAGCGTGCTGCCGGCCGAATCGGCGAAGACCTCGGCCGTCCCATAGAGGAACGCCACGGCCAGCACCAGCCACACCGTGGCCTGCCCGGAGACGAGGAACGCCACGAGCACGGCGACGATCACCGCCCGCAGGCCGTTGGCGAGCATCACCAGGCGCCGCCGGTCGTGGTGGTCGGCGACGGCGCCGGCGAGGAGGCCGAACAGAAGCCACGGCAGGAACTGCATCATGGCGCCGGCCGCCACGAGTACCGGCGACGACGTGAGCGAGGCGATCAGCAGCGGTGCGGCGGCGAGCGCGATGCCGTCGCCGAGATTGCTCGTCCACGACGACGCGAGCAGCCAGCGAAAATCGGTCCCGAGGCGACGTGGTGCGATCAGTTCCCCGAGCGAAGGCATCCCGCCATCGTACGAGCGGCGGAGGCGATACGACACTCGAGCAGCGCGACCCCGGAGTTCACCAGGCGTCTCGTCCGTGCACCGTCGTCTCACCGCGTGGCCGGCGCGTCCTTCGCGTGGACGAACAGCGTCTCGGTCTGCTCGATGTCCATGCCCTTGGTCTCGGGCACGCGCCACGCGACGTAGATGAACGACAGCGCCGCGAACACGGCGTACATGCCGTAGGTGACCGGGAGCGACCACGACGACATCGCGGGGAACGAGATCGTGATCAGGAAGTTCGCGATCCACTGCGCGCCGGCGGCGACGCCGAGCGCCTTGCCGCGGATGCGGCTGGGGAAGATCTCTCCGAGCAGCACCCATACCAGCGGTCCCCACGACGCACCGAAGCCCACGACGAACACGTTCGCCGCGATGAGTGCGATGGGTCCCCACGGTGCGGGCAGCACGACCGCCCCCTCGGCGTCCGTCGTGGAGAACATGAACGAGATGGCCATGAGCCCGAGCGACAGGGTCATCATGACGGAGCCGGTGAGCAGGATCGGCTTCCGTCCGACACGGTCCACCAGGAAGATCGCGATCAGGGTGACGAGCACGTTCGTGATCGAGGTCACGACGCTGATCGTGAACGAATCGCTCTCGTCGAAGCCGACCGACTGCCAGAGGCTCGTCGAGTAGTAGAAGATCACGTTGATGCCGACGAACTGCTGGAACACCGACAGGATGATGCCCACCCACACGATGCGCTGAAGCCCCAGCACCGGGCCGCGGATCGAGACGCCGGCGTTCTTGCGATCGGTCTCGATCGCGGTCTGCAGCTCGCGGATCGTCTGGTCGAGGTCGGCGGGCGGGATCAGCCGCGCGAAGATCGCGCGGGCCTCGTCGACGCGGCCCTTCGACAGCAGGTAGCGCGGCGACTCGGGCACGGTGAACGACAGGATGCCGTACACCGCCGAGGGGATCACGCCCACGAGGAACATCCATCGCCACGCCTCGAGCCCGAACCAGAGCACGCTGTCGGCGCTGCCCGCGGCGTTCGCCAGCAGTGCGTCCGAGAGCAGCGCAGCGAAGATGCCGATCGTGATCGCGAGCTGCTGCAGCGAGGCGAGCCCGCCGCGGATCTGGCGCGGCGCGATCTCGGCGATGTACGCCGGCGCGACCACCGACGCGATGCCGATGCCGAGGCCGCCGACGACGCGCCACAGGGCGAGGTCCCATGCCGAGAATGCGAGGCCGGCGCCGATCGAACTGACGAAGAACATGATGGCGCCGAGGAACATCACCCGGAGGCGGCCCCAACGGTCCGACAGGTTGCCGGCGATGATCGCACCCACCGCGCAGCCCAGCAGCGCGATCGCGACGACGAATCCGGTGATGACGTCGCCCAGCGCGAAGTCCTTCGAGATCGAGTCGACGGCGCCGTTGATCACGGATGAGTCGAAGCCGAAGAGGAAACCCCCGACCGCCGCCGCAACCGAGAGGCCGATCGCTCGTCGCCCGTACGGACTGCGGAGGGAGAACGCGTCTGCGGGGATCGATCCGGTCGAGTTCATGCTGGTCACGCTAGCGTTCTGCCCTCGCCACGGCGAGGGCATCCACGGCCCGTCGCCGATGCGCCATCCTGGCGCTCGGTACAGTGGGGCGCATGCCCGTGACACTCCTCGGTGCGGCCGAGATCCGCGCGCTGGCCGCCGAACTCGACGTGACGCCGACCAAGAAACTCGGGCAGAACTTCGTCGTCGACGCCAACACCGTCCGAAAGATCGTGCATGTCGCCGAGGTCGAGCCGGGCGATCGGGTGGTCGAGGTGGGGCCGGGTCTCGGGTCGCTCACCCTCGCGATCCTCGAGGCCGGCGCATCCGTCACCGCCGTCGAGATCGACCACCGCCTGGCCGAGCGGCTGCCCGCCACCGCGGCGAGGCACGGCGTCGCCGACGGCGCGCTCACGGTCGTGGACGCCGATGCGCTGCGGGTGACGGAGTTGCCCGGTGACCCCACGGTTCTCGTCGCCAACCTTCCCTACAACGTGAGCGTGCCGGTGCTGCTGCACTTCCTCGAGCACTTCCCGGCGCTCGACCGCGGCGTCGTCATGGTGCAGGCCGAGGTGGGGGAGCGGCTCGCCGCCCCTCCCGGGTCGAAGGTCTACGGGGCGCCCAGCGTCAAGGCCGCGTGGTACGGGCCGTGGCGGCTCGCGGGCACGGTGTCGCGCCAGGTCTTCTGGCCCGTCCCGAACGTCGACAGCGTCCTCGTCGGCTTCCATCGCGCGACCGAGCCGCGGGGTGACGAGGAGTTGCGCAGACGGACCTTCGCGATCGTGGATGCCGCGTTCCAGCAGCGGCGCAAGATGCTCCGGCAGGCGACGGCCGGCGTGCTCGGCGGATCGGCGGCCGCAGCATCCGTGTTGCTGGAGAGCGCGGGTGTCGCGCCGACCGCACGCGGCGAGGACCTCTCGATCGACGACTACGTGCGCATCGCGCGTGCCGCCGGGAGCACAGCGGACAGCTGAAATTCAGCGGATCTTCACCGTGCCGTCGGGGAATGCACGAAACATGCCGGTAACATTCCATCGTCCGTCGTCCGGATCCACAGGCACCTCGCCTTCCGGCGGACCGGAGTGACCCGACATGCGCACCGCCGAATACCCGGCCCCCGAACGCATCCTGCTGCATCTCAGCGACACGCACCTGCGTGCGCCCTCGACCCCGCGCCTCTTCGACGTCGTCGACGGCGCCAACCGGCTCGCCGAGACCGTCGGCGTGATCGAGTCCAGCGGCCTCCGTCCTGACGCGATCGTCGTCACCGGAGACCTCGCGGACCTCGGCGAACCCGGCGCGTACGCGGCGCTGCGGGCGCTGGTCGAGCCGTTCGCGGAGCGCATCGGCGCGCGCGTGCTGTGGGTGATGGGCAATCACGACGAGCGCGGGGCCTTCCGCGTGGGCCTCTATGGCGAGGCATCCGACGATCGACCCGTGGATCGGGTCGACGAGCTCGACGGCCTCCGCGTGATCACGCTCGACACCAGCGTGCCCGGCCACCACCACGGCGAGCTGAGCGACGAGCAGCTCATGTGGCTCGCCGGCGTGCTGGCCACGCCGGCACCCCTCGGCACGATCCTCGCGATGCACCACCCGCCCGTGCCCAGCGTGCTGCCGCTCGCGGCGAGCGTCGAGCTGCACGACCAGCGCCGGCTCGCGGGGGTGCTGCGCGGCACCGACGTGCGGGCCATCATCGCCGGCCACCTCCACTATTCGACCTTCGCGACGTTCGCGGGCATTCCGGTGTCGGTGGCGTCATCGACCTGCTACGCCCAGGACCTCACGGTTCCCGTCGGCGGCACGCGTCCTCAGGACGGCGCGCAGGCGTTCAACATCGTGCACGTGTACGACGACACGGTCGTGCACTCTGTCGTCCCGGTCGACGCGCCTCGCGCACTCGAGCACATCGACGCCGAGGAGGCGCAGCGACGGCTCGGCGCGGCCGGCGTCGCGCCGTTCACCGCCGGGCGGAAGGATGCGCCGACCGCGCCGATTCCCGTGCTGCACTGAGCTCGTCGCGCTCCCACGGAGCCCTCACCGGGAACATGCGCTCGAGCGCGCTGCGGATCGCCCGCACGCGGACCTCTTCGGGGACCTCGATCTCGCCGCCGTCGTTGAGGCAGAACATGTCGACGTCGCAGCGCTCCTCGAGCCGTTCCATCCGCCGCAGTCCCGCGGCCACCGTCGTCTGGACGTAGCGCACCCGCGGGGCGCGGGTGGCGACAGCCCGCCCGGTGAGCAGCGCGTAGTAGTGATACAGGCTGTTGGTCACCGAGATGTCGGTCGCCGAGCGGAACCGGGATGCCGCGGTCCTCGCGAAATCGTCGGGGAACGTCTGCTCGAGCTCGGCCATGACGCTGCGCCGCAGCGGGGCCGCGCAGTGCTCGAGGTCGCGCACGATCGTGCGTCCGAACCGATCCCTCAGCAGCGCGCGGTTCACGCGGAGGCCGTTGTCGTGGCCGCTCCGGTGCAGGGCGGGGTCGCCGCCGCCGATGCGCACCTCGCACTCGACGAACTTCGTGACCCCGGCCGGGGTGAAGAACATCTCGGGCTCGACGGCGCGCCCGAAGAACATGTCGTCGTTCGAGTAGAGGAAGTGCTCCGCAAGCCCCGGGATGCGATGCAGCTGCGCCTCGACGGCGTGCGAGTTGTGGGTGGGCAGTACGGACGGATCAGCGAAGAACTCCTCGCTGCGCACGATCGTCACCTTCGGGTGGTCGAGCAGCCACGCCGGAGCGGGAGAGTCGGTGGCGATGAAGATGCGCCGGATCCACGGCGCGTACATGTGGACGCTGCGCAGTGCGTAGCGGAGTTCGTCGACGTGACGGTACCGCGCCGGGCCGTCGTCGCCTTCGCCCACGACGTACTCGGAGAGCTGCGCCGCGCGCTGGCGCCGGAACTCGCTGGACGACCCGTCCACCCACGAGAAGACGATGTCGACGTCCTCCGTGACCTCGAGGGGCTGCGGGTCGAACATCCCCCTGATCGTGTGCCACGTGCGCCCGTGGCGCTCGACCACGTCGTAGCCGACGTCCTCTGTCGCCGTGCGACGCCGCAGGACGGCGTTGTCGCGAGGAGCCTCGATCACGTCGTCGCCGAAGCGCCAGAACTCCAGGTGCACGCCCAGCGACGGGCCGTAGCGGAGCGAGCCCGAGCGGCTGAGACGCGGGCGGTACACCCGCACCGCCGTGGGAGCGTCGGGAACGTCCGCGGCGTCGCTCGCCAGCATCGGCGCGAGGCCCTTGGCCTTGACGTACAGCGGCTCGCGCGTGCACACGGCTGCCAGCGCCGCCTGCACCGCTTCACGGTGGCGCACGTCGACGACGAGCGCAGGCACCGTGTGATCGTGCCGGACGAGAAGGAACTCGACGGCCGCGTCTTCGAGTGCGTCGGCGACCAGGAGCAGGTCGGTCTCGCGCGCGTCGTGGGGCGAGACGTCGTCGTGGAGCAGGTGGAGAATGCCCCGCTCGAGCACCACGTCGGCGCGCGCGACGAGCACGCTCCACGGGTCGGTGGCCGGGGGCAGCACAGACAGCAGGGTCATGCCGTCCTCCTTCTCGCTCGATGGGTGCGGGGCGCGCTCGCACTGCGCGGTGTCGCCACCCTAGGGAGCGTCCGTTACGACGACGTTTCGGACCTAGACCCTTGACACGGGGGTCGCCGGTGTGCCCTGTCGCGCCTCCTGCGCGCATGGGCCGACCTCGCTAGCCTGGACCGGTGACCGAAGACGCGCGCTACCTGTCCCGTGGAGGAGACCTCCACCGCCCCTACACCGCAGCCGCCGACCGCTACAACGGCACGGACTACCGCCGGGTCGGCGCCTCCGGGCTCACGCTGCCGCCCGTCTCGCTCGGGCTCTGGTGGAACTTCGGCGACAACATCCCGTTCGACAACCAGCGGGCGCTGCTGCGCCACGCGTTCGACCGCGGGATCACCCACTTCGACCTGGCGAACAACTACGGCCCGCCGTACGGCACCGCCGAGACGAACTTCGGCCGCATGATGCGGGAGGACTTCGCGCCCTACCGCGACGAGCTCATCATCTCGTCCAAAGCCGGCTACGACATGTGGCACGGGCCCTACGGCAACGGCGGCCCGCGCAAGTATCTGATCTCGAGCGCCGAGCAGTCGCTGAGGCGCATGAGCGTCGACTACGTCGACATCTTCTATTCGCACCGCGTCGACCCCGACGTCCCGATCGAAGAGACCGTGGGTGCTCTCGACACGCTGGTGCGGCAGGGCAAGGCCCTCTACGTCGGCATCTCGTCCTACAGCGCCGAGCGCACGGCGGTGGCGGCATCCGTCGCCCGCTCGCTCGGCACCCCGCTCGTGATCCACCAGCCGGCCTACTCGATCCTGAACCGCTGGGTGGAGGACGGCCTCACGCGAGTGCTCACGCAGGAGGGCATGGGGGCCATCGCATTCACCCCGCTGGCGCAGGGGCTGCTCACCGACAAGTACCTCGGCGACGGCTCGGCCGAGCGCGCGCAGCAGCGTGGATCGCTGCCGAACGGCTCGCTGAGCGAGAAGGGGCTGTCGACCTTGCGGTCGCTCGACGTCATCGCGAAGGAGCGCGGGCAGAGCCTCGCGCAGATGTCCATCCAGTGGGTGCTGCGCGACCCGGTGGTTGCGTCCGCGCTCATCGGCGCGTCGCGTCCGGCGCAGCTCGACGAGAACCTCAAGGCGCTCGACGGGCCGGCCTTCACGATGGAGGAGGAGGAGCGCATCGACGCGCTGTCGGACGGCATCGACGTGGACCTCTGGGCGGAATCGGCGAACCGGTGAGCCAGGCTCTGGCCGCCGACGGCGTCCGCGTGCGGGCGCCCGGCAAGCTCAACCTCTTCTTCGAGGTCGGCGGCGTGCAGGACGACGGCTACCACGAGGTCGCGTCGGCGTACCAGGCCGTGTCGCTGTACGAGGACGTCTGGGCGTCGCCCTCCGACGAGTTCACGGTGTCCATCTCGGGCACCGTCGACGTGACGGGCGTTCCCGCTGACGACCGCAACCTCGCCGTACGCGCCGCGCGGCTCGTCGCGCAGCGCATCGGCTACGCGGGCGGCGTGCACCTCGACATCGTGAAGCACGTGCCCGTCGCGGGTGGCATGGGCGGAGGATCAGCGGATGCTGCGGCCGCCCTCGTCGCCTGCGACGCGCTGTGGGGGGCCGAGCTGGGAACCGCCGAGCTGCACAAGCTCGCCGCGCGCCTGGGCGCCGACGTGCCCTTCGCACTGATGGGCGGGACAGCCGTCGGCACCGGACGCGGAGATCAGCTGAGCCCGGCGCTCGCGAAGGGCCGCTTCGACTGGGTCGTCGTGCCGTCGGACGCGGGCCTGTCGACCCCGGAGGTCTACACCCACCTCGACGAGCTGCGCGCACGGCCCGACATCGTCTCGGGTGCGCGCGTGCCGGCGGTCGCGCCCGGCGTGCTGCATGCGCTGCGGGCAGCAGACCCGATCGCGCTTGCCGAGCACACGCGCAACGACCTGCAGGTCGCGGCGCTCTCGCTGCGTCCCGAGCTGCGCGAGGTGCTCGAGCTCGGTGAGGAGTCCGGCGCCCTGGCGGGGATGGTGTCGGGGTCGGGCCCTACACTGGCGTTCCTCACCGTCGACCCTGAGTCGGCGCTCGAGCTGCAGATCACGCTGTCGGCCGCGGGCTACGAAGCGCTCCACGTGCACGGACCCGTTGCCGGCGCGCGCGTGGTGACCTGAAGCGGCCAGCGTCGGCCGCATACGAACCTGAGCCCTCACGGGCGTGGACAGGAGGATCCATGAGCACGCGCGAAACGACCTACGGTCGCCTCGGCGAGACCGAGCGCGCCGCTTTCCGCGCCGGACCCGTCGACGAGGAGTCGGCGGGCCGGCTCGCGGCGAACGGACTGGACTACCGGCGCATCGCCGTCGACAGCGACGAGTACGTCGGCTGGCTGCAATCCGTCTCGCGGGGCTTCCAGGACGGTGAGCGCACAGCCGAGCAGATCGCGGCGTCGCGCGAGCGCAGCGGCTACCGGCGGCTCACCGGCGTCTTCGATCCGGCGTCGCCGATGGATGCGCCCGTGGCGACGATCGCATCGTGGCTCGGCGAGCTCGCGGTGCCCGGTGAGGCGATGATCCCCTCGTGCGCGATCTCCGCGGTCACGGTCGCCCCGACCCACCGGCGCAAGGGCGTCGCGCGCGCGATGCTCGAGGGGGAGCTGCGAGCGGCCCAGGCGGCCGGCATCCCGATGGCGATGCTCACGGTGAGCGAGTCGCCTCTGTACGGGCGCTACGGGTTCGCGCCTGCCGCGGCCGGCACCTCGTGGCGGATCGAGACGAAGCGGGCCGGCTGGATCGGCCCGCAGCCCACCGGGCGGATCGACTTCATCAGCCGCGAGCGGGTGCGCGAGCTGATGCCGGCTCTGCACGAGCGGGTGCGGCACCGTCGCCCGGGCGAGATCGAAGTGCCGGGCAGCCACTGGGACGGGTTCGCCGGCACCAACCCGGCGGCCGAGAAGACCGCGGAGAAGCGCGCGGTGCAGTACTCCGACGCTGCCGGCGACGTGCGCGGGGTCGCGGTGTACGCGGTCCGCGAGAACCACGACGACTTCACCAAGGCGACCGTCTCGGTCCACTACCTGCTGGCCGAGACCGACGACGCGTACGCCGCGCTGTGGCGGTTCCTGCTCGAGCTCGACCTCGTGGCCGAGGTGCACGCGGGCGAGCTGTCGGTCGACGAGCCGCTGCTGTGGATGATCGCCGACCAGCGCGCGGCCAAGGTCAGCGTGCGCGACCACCAGTACGTGCGGATCATCGACGTCGTCGCCGCGCTCGAGACCCGCCGTTACGGCAGCCCGGGCACGCTGGTGCTCGACGTCTCCGACCCGCTCGGCATCGCCGCCGGCCGCTACCTGCTCCAGGCCGACGGGCGCGGCGCCGCGCGCGTGCGGAGTATCGGCGAGGGCGAATCGGTCGACGCGGCGACGGTGATGCTCGGCGTCGCCGAATTGTCGGCCACGTACCTCGGCGGCGTGTCGCTCGCGACGCTTGCCGCAGCAGGACGCGTGACGGTGACGGATGCCTCGGCCGAGGCATCCGTCGACGCGCTCGCCATGGCGACCCGCGTTCTCGGCTGGCACACGGCGCCGCGCCTGAGCATCTGGTATTGAGCGCGTCGGCGCTCGAGGGGCGGAACCGGGCGAAACACGGCGATCGAGTGCTTTAGGCTAGCCTTACCTGTCTGTTCTCGAGGGGTTTCCCATGCCTTCACGCCTCCCGTCTTCCGCGCGCCTGCGCCACTTCCTCGTCGTGCCGGTGATGCTCGCGGGCCTCGCCCTGGCCGGCTGTGCCGGCGGAGCCGGGGGCGATGACGCTGCCGATCCGGACGCCCTCGTCGTGTACAACGCGCAGCACGAGCAGCTCACCGAGGAGTGGGCCGACGCGTTCACCGCCGAGACCGGCATCGATGTCGTGCTCCGCAACGGCGACGACAGCGAGCTGGCCAATCAGCTCGTCCAGGAGGGGAAGGCCTCCAAGGCCGACGTGTTCCTCACCGAGAACTCGCCGGCGATGTCGCTGGTCGAAGAAGCGGACCTCTTCGCTGCGGTGGACCCGTCCACCCTGGCGCTCGTTCCCGAGCAGTTCCGTCCGGCCTCCGGCCTCTGGACGGGGATCGCGGCCCGCTCGACCGTGCTGGTGTACAACCCGGAGCTGATCTCGGAGAGCGAGCTCCCGGCATCGCTTCTCGACCTCGCCGACGCGCAGTGGAAGGGCAAGTGGGGTGCCGCGCCGGCGAAGGCCGACTTCCAGGCGATCGTGTCGGCCGTGCTCGCGACCCAGGGTGAGGACGGCGCGCGCGACTGGCTGCACGGCATGGCCGAGAACGCTGTCGAGTACCGCAACAACATCGTCACCATGAAGGCGGTCAACGCCGGCGAGGTGCCGATGGGCATCATCTACCACTACTACTGGTTCCGCGATCAGGACGCCGCAGCCGAAGACAGCGCCGGCACGAAGCTGCACTACTTCGGCAACCAGGATCCGGGTGCCTTCGTCAGCATCTCGGGCGGCGGTGTGCTGAAGAACGCGCCCCACGCCGATGAGGCGCAGCAGTTCCTCGCGTTCATCGCGGGGGAGCACGGGCAGAAGATCCTCGGCGAGGGGTACAGCTTCGAGTATCCCGTCGCCTCCGACGTCGCGGCCAAGCCCGAACTGCCCCCGCTCGCCGAGCTCGACGCACCCGTGATCGACCCGTCCACGCTCAACGGGCCCGCGGTCATCGAGCTCATGACGGAAGCCGGACTCCTCTGACCCAGCCCCAGACGCGAACACCCGCGCGCGACACGACCGAGAGGCGTCCGCCCGCCGGGCTCGTCGTCGTCGTCGCGCTGCTGGCTCTCGGCGCACTGATCCCGATCGGCTACGTCGTCCAGGCGGCGTTCGCGATGGGCTGGGAACAGCTGTCGGCCCTCGTCTTCCGGCCGAAGGTGGCCGAGTTGCTCGTCAACACAGTGCTGCTGGTGGCGATCGGCGTGCCCGCGACCGTCGTCCTCGGAGTCGGCGGCGCCTGGCTGGTCGAGCGCACGACGCTCCCGGGCCGCGGGGTCTTCAAGGTCGCCCTCGCCGCCCCGCTGGCGATCCCCGCGTTCGTCGCCAGCTATGGCTGGGCCAGTGCGATCCCGGCCATGAGCGGCCTGTGGGCAGCGGTGCTGGTCGCGACGCTGGCGTACTTCCCGCTGGTGTACCTGCCCGCCCTCGCGGCGATCAGGGGTCTGGATCCTGCGCTCGAGGAATCGGCGCGCTCCCTCGGCATGGGGTCATGGGCGGTGTTCTTCCGCGTCGTCGCGCCGCAGCTGCGGCTGGCGGTGCTCGGCGGGGCCCTCGTGGTCGCTCTTCACCTGTTGGCCGAGTACGGCGCGTTCGCCTTCCTGCGCTTCGACACGTTCACCACGGCCATCGTCGTCGCTTACGAGAGCATGTTCGCCGGCCCCAACGCGGCCGCGCTCGGGCTGGTGCTCGCGCTCCTGTGCCTGATCCTCCTCGGCGCCGAGTCGGCCGCCCGCGGCCGCGCCCGCTACGCCCGTGTGGGCGGCGGTACTCCGCACCCGGCGGAGACCCTGGGGCTCGGCCGGCTGACCGTGCCGGCGCTCGCCGCGATGGTCGCGGTGCTGGCGGGTGCTCTCGTGGTGCCGCTGGCGAGCGTGGTCCGGTGGCTCATGAGAGCGGATGCCGCGGCCTTCGGCGACGTCGGTATCGCGGCGCTCCAGACCCTCGGCCTCGCACTGGCGGGTGCGGTTTGCACGATCGCCGTCGCACTGCCGTTCGCGTGGCTGGCGGTGCGCTACCCGGGACGGCTGTCATGGCTGCTCGAGGGCGCCGCCTATCTGGCCAGCAGCCTCCCGGCGATCATCGTGGCGCTCTCGTTCGTGGCGGTGACCCTCGCATTCGCGCCGTCGCTCTACCAGACGGCGTTCACCGTGGTCGCGGCCTACGTCGTGATCTTCCTGCCGCGGGCGCTCGTGCCGCTGCGCGCCGGACTCTCGCAGGTGCCGGAATCCCTCGAGGAGGCCGCGCGCGCTCTCGCGGTGCCTCCTGCCGCCGCCCGGCTGCGGGTCACCGTGCCGCTGCTGCTCCCGGCGATCGGCGCGGGTGCCGCCCTCGTGGCGCTCGGCGCGGCCAACGAGCTCACCGCGACGCTGCTGCTCGCCCCGACCGGCACGAGCACGGTGGCCACGAGCTTCTGGTCGGCGGCGTCCGCCCTCGACTACCCGACGGCCGCACCTTACGCGGTGCTTCTCGTGCTCCTGTCGGTGCCTGCGGTCGCCCTCATGTTCACCCATGCGACAGGGAGGACCCTCAGATGACGCTTCGGCTGGAGGGAGTGTCGAAGGCGTACGGCGGCACGGAGGTGCTGCGCGACGTGTCGCTGGATGTTCCCCGAGGCACGCGCCTGGCACTCGTCGGCGCCTCGGGAAGCGGCAAGACCACGCTGCTGCGCCTGGTCGCGGGATTCGTCGACCCCGACGCCGGCGTGATCAGCCTGGACGGCCGCGAGCTGTCAGGGCATGGCAGAACGGTGCCCACCCACCGGCGCGGCATCGGCTATGTCGCGCAGGACGGCGCACTGTTCCCGCACCTGTCGGTGGCCCGCAACATCGCCTTCGGGCTCCCGCGCGGACCCGGTCGGGCCGAGCGCGTGCGCGAACTGCTCGAGCTGGCGTCGCTGCACCCGGACCTCGCCGCGCGCATGCCGCACGAGCTGTCCGGCGGTCAGCAGCAGCGGGTGGCCCTGGCGCGCGCGCTCGCCCAGAATCCCGCGGTGATCCTGCTCGACGAGCCGTTCAGCGCGCTCGACACGGGTCTGCGGTCGGCGACACGCGATGCCGTGGTCGACGTCCTGGAGCGCAGCGGCGTCACCGCCGTGCTGGTGACCCACGATCAGCCCGAGGCGCTGTCGTTCGGGCACCAGGTCGGTGTGCTCGTCGGCGGTCGCCTGGTGCAGTCCGGCGATCCGATGGCGGTGTACGACGCGCCCGTCGACGCGAGCGTGGCGCTCTTCCTGGGCGATGCGCTCGTGGTTCCCGCGCGCTCCGATCCGGACGGTGTCGAGTGCGGGTTCGGCCGGCTGACCGTGCGGCACGACCTGTCGGGCGGAGCCGCGCGCGTGCGGGCGATGGTGCGCCCGGAACAGCTGCGCGTGGCCGCGGCGGCGCATGGGGCGGCCGCCACGCTGGCCCCGGTGGCCAACGGCACCGTCGTCGCGGTGCGTCCCGCCGGGTCGACCGCCGACCTGCGTCTTCGCGTCGGCACGGGGGAGTTCGAGGCGGAGCTCATGTACCGCGTGCCGCAGCACCGGGCGGCCGCGTTCGCGCCCGGCACGGCCGTGCGTGTGATCGTCGAGGGCGGTGTCGTGCTCTATGCCGCGGCGGGTGAGACCGCGACGACGGGAAGCGTCGTCACGCGCGGCGCAGCCGCAGGCTGAGCGGCGCCGTCGCGCGGCGCAGCCGCGCCCACCCGGCCGCAGCACCGGCGCCGGCGCTGAGATAGAGCCGGTAGGCGATCACGCCGACGACGAACGACAGCAGCGTGCCGAGCCACGGTGCGCTCTCTTCGAACGGCGGATACACCTGCCAGTGCGTGAGGTAGACGAACAGGGATGCGCCGGCCACCGTCACCACGAGGGGCACCGCGATGCGGGGGAGCGGGATGGCCCTGATCCATACCAGGGCGAGGATCCCTTCTGCCACGATCGCCTCGCGCCACGGATCGCCGAAGAATCCGAAGGTCGCCGCGACCGTGACCGCGGACACGAGGATCCGACGGGCGGTCGTGTCCGCGCGCGCCACGAGCCACCCGAGAGCGACGAGCCACAACACGACAGGGGCGGAGTACCGCTCCACGTACTCGGCGGTGGGCCCGGCGATCGCGAAGCGGGCAGCGAGCGCGACCGCGAGCGTCACCAGAGCGAACCCGAACGGCGCCCGGCGCTCGAGCCGTTCGACGCGGCGCACGGCGAAGAGCGCCGCCGCGCCCGCGAACGACCAGAGCATCGCCTCGAGGAACCAGAACTGCCACTGCTCGTTCCACCGACCGTCGCTGGGGACGAAGTTGTTCACGAGCGCGACGGTCGTCGGCGAGTACTGGCCCGTGACGAGCGCCACCGCGCCGATCCACAGCACCGCCGGCACCGCGAGCTGGGCGGCGCTGCGCCCGAGGCGACGCAGGCGCGCGGTGCCCGCAACGGGCGCCAGCTGGAATCTCGCGAGGTTGTAGCCGGCGACGGCGAGGAGGAGGTGCGCACCGCCCTTCAGGGCAAGGAGATCGGCGTGGGTCGCGACGATGAGGAAGATCGCCACCGCCCGCAGCACGACCGGCGTCTCGAGGCGCGTCCACGAGAGCCGGCGACGACTGGTCCCCGTGACCGATGCCGCCGCAGCACCTGCTGGCGCGGCATCCGGTTCCGCGTTCACGACCGACGGCTGCGGGGGCGAAGCGGATTCGGCGAGCTCGCGCGGAGTGCGCGTCGGCCAGTCCCGGGGGAGCGTGCCGACCATCTCCTCGAGTCGCAGGGACACCTCGACGTAACTCAGGGAATCGCCGCCGAGCCCCGCGAACGTGTCGTCGATGCCCGCGTCGGGCTCACCGAGAAGCATCGCGTACAGGTCGCGCACGGTCTCTGCCGTGACGGCGGCCGGAGCCGTCGGTCGTGGGGCAGCCGTGCTGTGGTCGTGGGCGGCAGCGAAGCGCACCAGCGCGGCATAGTCGCGCTTGCCGCTGGAGGTCCGCGGGAACTCGGACACCGCGTACGCGCCGATCACCCGTGCCGGCACGCCTGTGAGGGCCGCGGCGCGCTCGCGCGCACGGGCGGCCGCGCGCTCGGAGGTCGCGAACAGCAGCAGCCGCTCGTCGGCGCTCGCCGCGCGCACCTCGATCCCCTCCTCGGCGAGGAGGTTCTCGACGCGATCGAGGTCGAGGCGCAGGCCGAACACCTTCACGAAGCGGTTCATGCGGCCGACGATCTCGTACAGCCCATCGGTGCGCAGCCGCGCGACGTCGCCGGTGCGCAGCTCGGTCACGGTGCGCCCCAGGGCGAAGTCCTCGGGTCCGTGCGCGTACCCCATCATGACGTTCGGGCCCTCGTACACGAGCTCGCCGGACTCGGCGCCGTCGACGGTGTCGATGCGGAAGGCGCCGCCGGGGATGGGACGTCCGATGGCGCCGGCGTGCGTCAGCGCCAGGTCGGGCGGGAGGTATGCCATGCGCGCCGTGGCCTCGGTCTGCCCGTACATCACGAAGAGCTCGAAGCCGCGCTCCCGCCCGAGGTGCGCGAACCGTCGCACGGCGTCGGGGGTCATCCGGCCGCCCGCCTGCGTGAGGTAGCGCAGCGACGGCAGGTCGGCACCGTCGAAGCCCCTCGCCTCCAGCAGCTCGAACGTGTACGGGACGCCGGCGAACGAAGTGACGGCGTGGGCGCGGGCCCGCGTCCAGAACTCCTCGTCGGCGACGGAGCGCTCGGTGAGCAGCAGGCTCGCCCCGGTCAGCAGGTGGCTGTTGATCACCGACAGTCCGTAGCAGTACTGCGGCGGCAGTGTGGTCGCGGCTCGATCGCTCGGCGTCAGCCGGAGGTACTCGGCGATCGCCGCCGCGTTGCTGCGGACGTTCTCGACCGACAGACGCACGAGCTTCGGCGAGCCGGTGGAGCCCGATGTGCTCGAGAGGACGGCGAGGTCGGGGTGGAACTCGTGCCGGCTCCCGGGGCGGCGCTCGTCCAGCGTCCAGCCCGAGGGCCCGCCGTGCGCGACGACGTCCGGATCGAATCGTGCGATCAGCGACGTGCGGTGGGCGCGTGAGGCGTCGTCCTCTTCGCCCGACACGAGGAGCACCGGGTGCCCGCCCTCGAGGGCTGCCAGGTAGGTGACGATCGGCTCGACGGTGTTGCCGGCCGCGACCATCACCAGCCGGCGGACGGCGCCGAGCTCGTCGCGGCGTCGTGTCACCCGCTCGGCAAGTTCCGCGTAGTCGATCCGCGTGCCGTCGGCGATCAGCGCCGCGTGGTCGGGGTCCCCTCCGAGGAGGGAGAGGCCGAGGGCGGGCGCAGTGGCGGTCATAGCGGGGTGGCTTTCTCCTGACGCGCCGGTGCGGGGAGAGTCGCCGGCGCAGGTGCAAGGTATGGCTAGCCTAACCTGTGCTGTTCCTCGCGCCCGCAGTGTGACGCCGGTTGCCACCCTCGGTCGCCTAGCCTTGAGGGGACATGGCACTTCAGCCACTTCCGCGAAATCACGCGGGAGGCGGGGACCGTGCCAAGTCCATGCCAGGCGACGACTGAGATTCGGCCACCCGAAATCTTGGTTTCGGCCTTCCACATGCGTATGAGTACGCAGGAGGAAGCCATGCCAACACGCAGACTGCCCAGCGGGAAGATTCAGGCCCGTCGCTGGGACAAGGACAGAGCCACGTACGTCAGCCTGGGTACGTTCGATGATGACGACGCCGCCGAGAAGGCCATCACGAAGGCCGACCTCATCGAAGAGATGGGATTGGTGCCGGAGTCCAGCGGCACGAAGAAGACGCCGAGGTCCAAGGGCCGCGAGCCCTTCGCCAAGTACGCAGAGCGCAAGCTCAACCTGAAGAAGCACAAGCTGAAGCGGACGACGTTCCACACGTACTCGTTCAACCTCCAGGCCCACTTGATTCCCACGTTCGGGAAGACCGCCCTGGCCGACATCACGCCGGAGATGGTGGAGACGTGGTGGACGACGATGGAACAGAATCCGCACGGACGCCGGAAGGCCTACGCGCTTCTGAATCAGACGATGCGCCGCGCGGTCAGGGAACGCATCATCAGCGACAACCCGTGTCAGGTAGAAGGGGCGACCAAAGACCCATCGAAGAAGCGGCCCACGTTCACGATGGGTGACTTCCGGATGTTGCACGATTTGGCCGGGGACGACCAGATGCGCGCAATGCTGTGGGTTCTTGTCGGCACGGGTGCGAGAGCAGGCGAAGCCCTCGCGCTCCGATGGGAGGACATCGACCTTGACGCAGGGAAGTTGGATATCCACCGCCACCTGACCAACTACGGAGAGTTCGACGGGACCAAGTCCCACGACGATGGCAGACGGGTTCTGGTCATGCCCTCACAAGCCGCTGACGCTCTCCTGAAGCTGTTTCAAGCCCGCCACCCGGCACCCGCCGACAGAGTCTTTCTGACGGCCTACGGCAAGCCGATGTCGTACAACTGTTTCTCGTACAACTTCGTCAAGGTCAAGCGCGCTTGCGGTCTCGATGACATCCATGCTCATGACCTTCGCCACGTGCACCTGACCGCCTTCGGCAAGAGCGCCACCCTGGCAGAAGTCATGAGCCGGGCCGGGCACACGGACTATCGTTCCTCGCTTCGTTATCAGCACGTGGACGAGGAACGACAGAAGGAGCTTGTCTCCAAGATGAGCTTCTAGTTGGCGCACGTAGGCAAGAACAGGCGCGCGCGGTTTGGTCGATATGTAAGGGGGTGACTCTCTCAGACGCCCTCGCCGCTCTCCGTGCTCTTGACCTTCCCGTGCCACGCATCAAGTACTTGGCCGCGCGGGTGGTTGCCGACCCCGCCGAGGCTCACATCATCGTGAGGTCAGCCCGGGCAGAGGCTGAACGGGTCCGTGCCGAGCGTGACGCTGCGGCAGGCATCGACATGGCTCAGCGTGCCGCCTATGCCGTCAGGCAGTCACAGACGGCCGCTGAGAAGCCCTCAGAGGCGTCTAGGACGTGGCAACCGCGCGAGGACGAAGAGCCCGAGCCAAGGCCGGTCAGAATCACCTACACCGCACCCCGGAAGCCTGAAATCGTCCGGGAACCGAACCGACCCGAGCAGAGCGAGGGCTTCGAACGCACCCGCGCCCAGCGTAAGAAGCCGAAGAGTGAAAAGCGGACGCCACGGGGGAGTGCTACGAAGCACGGCACGACAAGTGCGTACTCAGATGGGTGTCGATGCCAGCCGTGCCGCGATGCAGTTGCCGTATACAAGCGCGAGTACAGGATGAGAAAGGCTCAAGCCACCAATTCTTGAAAATGGCGACGGGGCCATATTGCGGCGAAGCCGCGACAGATGGCAACCATTCACTAGATGTTCAGGCCGGCCATCAACTGCCGCAAATCTTCTTCATCCCACCAGGAATCTGCTTCCCCTTCTTTGCCGACCGCGCCGACGCCAGCCGAAGGCTGAGGCGTCGAAGGCGCGGCTGGGAATTCTGAATCTCTTGTTGTAATGCTATAAGCCTTATTGTTGTCAACTGGTTCAATCAACGTGTCAACTGGTTCAATCAAGGTGTCAACTGGTTCAATCAAGTTGTCAACTGGTTCAATCAAGGTGTCAACTGAGACAGCTTGTGCACGTGTCCTAATATTCTTGGTCGACACCTTTGCGCCACGGTCCTTCACCTTCAGCACCTGCTTCACGGTCGATGACTTCCTCAAGCGGTAGTTCTCGGATGGAGAACCTTGGTGGCGTTGGTGGTCTACAAGCTCAAGCACCCCGGCTTCCTTCAGGAAGGCAACAACCTTCCTGACGGTGTTGTGGCTACATCCGCTTTCGTCCACCAGGCCAGCCTGGGTGATACGGATGTCCTCACCAGTCTTGAAGGTTCCGTGCCTGGACAGCGAATATGCAACAGAGTTGAAGCTAGCTCGGTTGATGCCACGACTCTTCAGTGGGGCGTGTGGCACGTGCTGGATGAATTCTTGAAACTCCGCGTGGGTAAGACGGTAGTGGTCAACTACTTCTTGGGTTGGCTTGTTTGCCATGTCATATCTCCATCGTTTCTGCCTTCTCTCGTTCGGAATCGAGAAAGCTGAGGCCAGCCGGTGCGGAAACGATGGAAAGACGCGACCGGCTGGCCTCACCTATGGTGGTGCGGGATTCCGATTCCGCTGAGACATATGTACGCCTCAATATGACTATCGTCCAAAAATGGAGAGCGCTCGGAAATCCGTTCCGCTATGTGCCGAATGTCTCGGCTCGTTTGGCCGATAGTAAGAAGTGACAGAGGGAGAACCGCGCGGGGCAAATCCTTACGGCCTCGAAAGGGGACTTCCGGCTCCCTCTGTCACCTAGACCTAAGAACCGCAGGAATCCAATGGCCAGAACCTCCACCATCAAGTCTCACGCGAGACGCGAGGACATTGAACGTGACATCGCGCTAGGTGTACCTATTCGCGACATCGCACAGCGGTACAGCCTCTCTGCAAGCGCGGTCGCACGCCACAAGTTGAACCGGCACACGGCACTCGTCGCGGCCATTTCTGAAGATGGACCCGCCCCCGATGACGTGATGGGCCGACTCCGCGACCTGGCCGACAGCACCCGTCAGGCTCGATTGCTTGCCGACGCCACAGCATCGCCCGCCGTCCGTGCTCGGGTGGCCTCCAGTGAGCTAGCCGTGCTCGACAGGCTTGTGGACCGTCTCGGATTGACAGACCTGTCGGCCGTCGAGATGGCGCAGGCAGTCGGGGAGCTTGTGCGCGCCGTCGATGCCTACGTGCAAGCGCACCCCGACCATGGCCCCGACCTGTTCGACCACATGGGCGAATCCGACACCCTCATCGAGCTACGCGACGCAATGCGTAGCCGGATTGGAAAGAAGACATCATGACCCCAAGCGGCATCTACCACGCCACAGTCTCCGGATTGACGCTTCCCGGCGTACCTGCCGCACCGGGTGCTGTGCTGTCCGCGACTGGGCGCGTGCTTCTTCAGGGCGAAGAATTCGAAGTCACGCCTGAGTTGTACGCCGAGACGCTTGACCGGGCCGGTAACAGTTGGCTCGACCTTGACGAGTCGGCGCAGTTGGCTCGGTGGGGAGAAGTTCGGTTCGCTCCCGGCCCAAAGCCTGATGCGCTTACGTTCGGTGGCGACGATTCGTCCTACCGAATCCGCGCGTGGCAGCGTGACTTGGCATACGCACAAGCAGTGAGCGACCCGAATGAACGCCGTGCGGCTCTGGCCAAGGTTCGGGCGGAGTTCCCCGAGTTCGGCGCGAGCCATTCCCACACTCTCAGCACGACCAGAGACAGAACGGGGTACTGAGAATGTCAGCCGCAGACGACGCCCTCGCCGCTTTGGTTGGAGTCCTCGGGGACATCGAAACCGGAGCACTTCCTGCCTCCGACAATGACCGGGAGGTAGTCGTTAACGCCCTCGACGTGCTCGCAACACTGGGGGATGAAGAACGATGACCACCGACAACGCCAGAGAGCGCGCACTCATCGCTGAGATGCGAGCTATCGAGCGCCAGAAGGCCGCGACCGCATACAAGCCGCCCGTCTTCACTCCCGAGCAAGAGCGCGCCATCGTTGAAGGGAACGTCGAAATTGACCGCATCGCACGCGGGGACGCCGATGTCCCCGCCGATGTCGCCGCCGAGATTGCCAGAATCGTGGCTCTCGACTAACCAAGCTCTCGCCAGTTGCATGGGGCTCCTGGCGAGTGAGTGCCGCCCCCTCGTTGGTGTGCCGGGGGGCGGCGACCTCTACAGCCCCCGCCAGTTCTCTTCCATATGACTGGCGGGGGCTGTCTCTTCTCAGAACGATGGCCAGGAATCAGAATCGAGCTATGGACCGCGACAGCATCGAGAAGGCGGCAGACGTTCTAGACGACACGCTCTCTGAGATTGAGAACGGCGAGCTTGAGGCAACAGCCGAGCAACGCGCCTACCTGAGGGGAGCACGGGACACTCTGCGACAGCTTGCAGAAGACTAGCGCGGTACATAAGAGGAACCCTTTATGTATGCTTGCACTATGGGCAAGCACGCGCCCCGCCCTCTGGCCCTCGCATACGTGCGTGTTTCGTCCGCTGTGCAGGTAGAAGAGGGCGCGTCGCTCGACGCTCAGGAATCCACCCTCCGCGAGGAAGCCGCACGCCGTGGCTGGGCTATCGAGATTGTTCGCGAAGAGGGGAAGAGCGCCAAGAGCATTCATGGACGCCCCGCCTTGACTGACGCTCTGCGCCGACTGGACAGGGGAGAGGCGCAGTACCTTCTCTCAGTCCGTCTGGACCGTGTGTCGCGCTCTGTGGCCGATTTCGCGGCTCTCATCGACCGTGCGCGCCGCCAGCACTGGGGCATCGTGCTTCTCTCTCCGAACCTTGACCTCTCGGACCCCTCGGGGGAGTTCGTGGCCAACGTGCTGGCATCTGCCGCCCAGTACGAGCGGCGCCTGATTTCGGTACGCACTCGCGAGGGAATGGCGCAGCGTAAGAGTGAGGGTGCAGTGTTCGGGCGTGAGGTTGCCGCCGACTTCCTGCCGACCTACCGCCGTGTGCTTGCCCTGAGCGCGCAGGGGATGAGCCTCAACGCCATCGCCCGCACTCTCAACGATGAGGGTGTGCCGACTGCCAAGGGTGGCAAGTGGTACGCGTCTACCGTCCGGGCCATCGTCATGAGCGAGACAGCCAAGTCGCTCATCTAACGCATGTTGGCTAGGCCAGCGACGTTCTCACGAAGCAACTTGAAGTAGTAGGCGTCGTGGGGCGCGATGTCGGGGCCGCGTTGATGCGGTCGGCGCGCTTCTCCTTGACGAGGAAGACTTGGCAGGGAGGGCCAGCGGGTATATGGTTCACCCCCGCAACCCCGAGCATTTAGCTGACTAATGGAGTACCGTAGGAAGAAGAAACCGCCCCCAGTTGGTAGCTGAGAGCGGTTCTCCTGGCCCTGGAGCAGTGCGTGCACTGCGACAGAGGTCGCCTCCACGATTGGCCCCCTGTCCCTGAGAAGATGTGGGGGCCTTTCGCTTGGGTACGAGTCTACCGGCGAAGGACTACATTGCCGGGGATAGGGGCAAAGATGCCCCATCCGTCGAAGGTGAGTAACAGGACTCAGTCCCGTTACTCACTCTCTGGTCCGAGGTACCCCAATGGGTACACCTGGGGTACAGCGGACATGCTCAGGCGTGGTCCAGTCTCGGCTGTGCGGGGATAGACCTTTGGTACGCGTACCAACGCTCGCCTACTCCTTGCCTACATCTTTTCGCGTGTAACGATTTGGTAACGGGGCATGCTGTGCACATTCGGTGGAAATGGAAAGGCTCGGTCAGGGCGGGAGTGAGGCTCAAGGCTGACCACTACAACGGCTAGATTTCCCTCGTGCCTGAGAGTATCCAGCCCGAAGAGTCCGATGAAGACTTCGCCGCTCGTGCGGAAGCACTGCGAGCGAGCATTCAGAATCACCCTGGGCGCATCGCCCACAACCGCTGGGACTCGGTGCGACTGGTACATGCGGCGCTCAAGTGGAACGAGCACTTCCTGTTGAGGCACATCGACTTCACCGGCCCAGAAGGAGAGGCGAGGGCGTTTAGCTACATGGGCATGGAGCGAGAGCAACGGGAAGCCATGCAGACGTTCTGGATGTTCTTGTTCTTGTTCCTGGCCAACTACACCGCCATGAACACCACCCTCGTGGACAACGTGCGGGGCCTGATGGCGAACTATCGAAGCACGCCCTTCGCGCAGGAGGAGGAGAAGCGTCGCCAGTCGCTGGGTTACGCCCCGGTGACCCAGTTCCTGAAAGACCTTCGCAACTACATCACCCATGTCACGACGCCCCCGCTGTCGTTCGAGATGTCGTTCCAGAACAACGAGACGAAGTTCGTGGCCAAGGTGAAGTCGGAACCGTTGCTTGCGTCCGGAAGGTTCACCGCGACCGCAAAGCAGTACATCGGGGACCAACAAGACATCGTGATTGCTGACGCGGTCACGGAGTACGCCGAACTTCGGGAGGCGTATTACACATGGATGTTCGAGCAGTTCGACGCTCTGCACGGAGATGACATCAGGGCGCATGACGAGCTTGTCAACCAGCAGAACGCGATGTACGGCCTACCGGCGCAGAGTCCTGCACCAGACGATTCCAGCCCGGTCTGACGAGGGCCTGACATCCCCGTCGTGCCAACTCCGTGCCAACTGGGTACGCTGGACTTGCCTGTGGGAGCCTCTCAATTTCGAGAAAATAGGACAGTCGAAGGCAGTTTGAGGGGACATGGCACATCTTCTGGGGGCCGAGGCCCTGCACCTGGAATTCCCGACCAAGGTCGTCTTCGACCGGGTGTCACTCGGCATCGACGAGGGCGACCGCATCGGAGTCGTCGGCCGCAACGGCGACGGCAAGTCGAGCCTGCTGGCGATGCTCGCCGGACGGCTCGAGCCCGACGGCGGCCGCGTCACGGTGCGCGGCGGCGTCCGCGTCGGCGTGCTCGACCAGTCCGACACCCTCGACGACGCCCTCACGATCCGGGAAGCCGTCGTCGGTGATCGTCCGGATCACGAATGGGCGGGCGACGCGCGCACGCGCGACGTGATCGCGGGCCTCCTCGGCGACCTCGCGTGGGACGGTCCGGTCGCGGGGCTGTCGGGCGGTCAGCGTCGGCGCGTGTCGCTCGCGGCCCTGCTCGTGGGCGACGACGACGTCATCTTCCTCGACGAGCCCACGAACCACCTCGACGTCGAGGCGATCGCGTGGCTCGCCGAGCACATCAAGCGCCGGTGGCCGGCGAACCAGGGCGGCCTCCTGGTCGTGACCCACGACCGCTGGTTCCTCGACGAGGTGTGCAACACCACGTGGGAGGTGCACGACCGCATCGTCGAGCCGTTCGAGGGCGGCTATGCGGCGTATATCCTGCAGCGCGTCGAGCGCGACCGCCAGGCGGCCGTCATCGAGCAGCGCCGCCAGAACCTCGCCCGCAAGGAGCTCGCATGGCTGCGCCGCGGCGCGCCCGCTCGCACGTCCAAGCCGAAGTTCCGCATCGACGCCGCCAACGTGCTCATCGCGGACGAGCCGGAGATCCGCAACGCGACCGAGCTGCGCTCGCTCGCTGTCTCGCGCCTGGGCAAGGACGTTGTCGACCTCCTCGACGCGGCAGTCTCGTACGACGGCCGCGAGGTGCTGCACCCGGTGGAGTGGCGCATCGCCCCGGGCGAGCGCACCGGCATCCTCGGCGTCAACGGCGCCGGCAAGTCGACGCTGCTCGGCCTTGTCGCGGGTGACGTCGAGCCCACCGCCGGCCGCGTGAAGCGCGGCAAGACCGTGAAGGTCGCGACCCTCACGCAGCGCCTCGACGAGCTCGAAGAGCACCTCGACGACCCCGTGCGTGTCGTCATCTCGCGGCTGCGCACCACCTACACGTTCGGGAGCGGCTCGAAGGCGCAGGAGCTCACGCCCGGCCAGCTGCTCGAGAGCATGGGCTTCCAGAGCGCGCAGCTCTCGACCCCCGTCAAGGACCTCTCGGGCGGCCAGAAGCGCCGCCTGCAGTTGCTGCTCATCCTCCTCGAGCAGCCCAACGTGCTCATCCTCGACGAGCCGACGAACGACCTCGACACCGACATGCTCGCCGCCGTCGAGGACCTCCTCGACTCGTGGCCGGGCACCCTCCTCGTCGTGTCGCACGACCGGTACTTCATCGAGCGCGTCACCGACCAGCAGTACGCGATCCTCGGCGGACACCTCCGCCATCTCCCCGGCGGCGTCGACGAGTATCTGCGCCTGCGCGAGCGCGAGCGCTCCGCGGGGCCGGGGACCTCGAAGGGCACGGATGCTGCGGCCGCGGCATCCGTCCCGTCCACCGCGCCGTCGCTGTCGGGGCAGGAGCTGCGCGCCGCGCAGAAGGAGGTCGCGTCGCTGGAGCGCCGCCTCGAGAAGCTCGAGACCCAGATCGGCGCCGCGCGCACGGCCCTGGCCGACCACGACCAGTCGGACTACGTCGGCCTGGGCGCGGAGATGACACGCATCGGCGTGCTCGAGAAGGAGCGCGACGGCGTCGAGGAGCGCTGGTTCGAGCTCACCGAGCAGATCGGCTGACCCGGCGGGTCAGCCGACGGCGTCGAAGCCGAGACTGAGCTTGCGCAACAGGGCGGCGAGGCGATCGCGGTCACCGCGCGACAGTCCCTCGAGCAGGAGCGCCTCGGCGTCGACGAGACGCGTGATCGCGGCATCCACCCGGATCTTCCCCTCGTCGGTGAGCGTGACCAGGATGCTGCGGCCGTCGTCGGGATCGGACTCCCGGCGCACCAGGCGGCGCCCCACGAGCCGGTCGATGCGGTTCGTCATCGTGCCGCTCGAGACGAGGGTCTGCTGCAGCAGTTGCTTCGGACTCAGCTGGAACGGCTCGCCCGCGCGCCGCAGCGCGGAGAGCACATCCCACTCCCAGGGCTCGAGCTCGCTGCGCCTGAACGCGTCGCGGCGCGCGCGATCGAGGTGCCGCGACAGCCGGTCGACGCGCGACAGCACGCCGAGAGGCGAGAAGTCGAGGTCGGGGCGCTGCGTGGTCCACGCCTCGACGATGCGGTCGACCTCGTCGCTCTGCCCCGTCATGCCCCCATTATCCCGACACGGATGCCGCGCCCTGCGTCGCGTCGACATCGTGTGCTCTCGCCGAGGCGACACGTTGCGCGCGTGCGCTGCATGTCGTCTCGGCGAGAGCACACGATCCGTGCATGTCAGAGTCCGGCGGGGCGGCGGCGCCGCCGGAGGCGGACGGGCGCGCACGGGGCATCTGGCAGACTTGACGGGCGGCCCCCGGCACCCGGGAGCGCCGCGGTCCGCCGTGGTGTAATGGCAGCACGACAGCCTTTGGAGCTGTGAGGTCTAGGTTCGAGTCCTGGCGGCGGAGCATGACCGACACGACCCGCGACAACGCACTGGCCGTCATCGTCCTGGCCGCAGGGCAAGGCACCCGTATGAAGTCCTCGGTTCCCAAGGTGCTGCACCGCATCGGCGGGCGCCCGCTCGTCGGGCACGTGCTGCACACGGCCGCCGACCTCGGCCCCGTCGAGACCCTGGTGGTCGTTCGCCATGAGCGCGACCTCGTCGCGAAGGCGATCGCCGACCTCGACCCCAACGCGCACGTCGTCGACCAGGACGAGATCCCCGGCACCGGACGCGCCGTCGAGGTCGCCCTCGAGCAGCTCGGCGGCTTCGCGGGCGACGTGCTGGTGCTCTCGGGCGACTGCCCACTGGTGGATGCCGGCACGCTCGCGGCCTTCGTCGCCTCGCATCGCGCCGCCGACGCAGCGGTCACGCTCATGACCGCGGTGCTGGAAGACCCGACCGGGTACGGCCGCGTCATCCGCGACGCCGATGGCGATGTCGCGCGCATCGTGGAGCAGAAGGACGCGGACGACGCCGAGCGCGCGGTCCGCGAGATCAACGCGGGGATGTACGTGTTCCGCGCCGAGGCGCTGCGCACGTACCTGCCGGCCATCGGCACCGACAACGCGCAGGCCGAGAAGTACCTCACCGATGTGGCGGCGCTCGTCCGCGGCGCAGGCGGCCGCGTGGCGGCATCCGTCGTCGACGACGTCACCCTCACGTACGGCGTCAACGACCGTGCCCAGCTCTCGGAGGTCGGCCGGCTGCTGAACGCGCGCACGGTGCGGCGCTGGCAGCTCGAGGGTGTCACGGTCCTCGATCCGGCGACGACGTGGATCGACGTCGACGCGAAGCTGGCGCCCGACGTCACGGTGCTGCCGAACACGCACATCCTGCGCACCACGACGATCGCGTCGGGTGCGATCGTCGGGCCGGACACGAGCCTCGTCGACTGCGAGGTGGGGGAGGACGCCACCGTCACCCGCACGGACGCGACCCTCGCCGTCATCGGCGCCAATGCCACCGTGGGCCCGTTCGCATACCTGCGTCCGGGCACGTACCTCGGCGACAAGGGCAAGATCGGCACGTTCGTCGAGACGAAGAACTCGACGATCGGCGAGGCCAGCAAGGTGCCGCACCTGTCGTACATCGGCGACACCACCATCGGCAAGCACGTCAACCTCGGCGCCGGCGCGATCACCGCGAACTACGACGACCTGAACAAGCACCGCACGGAGATCGGCGACGAGGTGCATTCGGGCTCCCACAACGTCTTCGTGGCGCCCGTTAGGATCGGAGACGGCGCGAAGACCGGGGCCGGGGCGGTCATCCGCAAGGATGTGCCCGCCGGTGCCCTCGCTCTCAGCGTCGCCCCTCAGCGCAACGTCGAGGGTTGGGTCGAGAAGAACAGACCGGGTACCGGGGCGGCGGATGTCGCAGCCAAGGCCCGCAGCGCACAGAAGGCGGACGATGGCGCGCAAGAAGAAGACCGTTGAGCTCGACCGGGCGAACGACATCGCCCCGGGACTCGTCGCGAAGACGAAGAAGCGCCTCGTGGTCGCACGAGGAAGCTCTCACCCCGAGCTCGCGGCCGAGGTCGCTGCGCAGCTGAGCACGGAGCTGGTGCCGACCGAGTACCGCACGTTCGCGTCGGGCGAGATCCTGACCCGTTTCGAGGTCTCGATCCGCGGTTGCGACCTGTTCCTCATCCAGAGCTTCGGGCCGCCGGTCAACGAGTGGATGATGGAGACCCTCATCATGCTCGACGCCGCGAAGCGTGCGTCGGCCAAGCGGATCACGGTAGTCGCGCCGTACTTCCCGTACTCCCGGCAGGACAAGAAGGGCCGCGGCCGTGAGCCGATCAGCGCCCGCCTCGTCGCGGACCTCTTCAAGACGGCGGGCGCGGACCGCGTCATGAGCGTCGACCTGCACGCGGCGCAGATCCAGGGATTCTTCGACGGCCCCGTGGACCACCTGTTCGCCAAGCCGGTGCTGCTCGAGTACTTCGAGAACACCCTCAGCGACGTGGACCGTGAACGCCTGACCGTGGTGTCGCCCGACACCGGACGCGTACGCGTCGCCGACCAGTGGTCCGACAGCCTGGGCGCTCCTCTCGCGATCATCCACAAGCGCCGCGACCCGAACGTCGCGAACCAGGTCACCGTCAACGAGATCGTCGGCGCCGTCGACGGGCGCGTCTGCCTCCTCGTCGACGACATGATCGACACGGGCGGCACGATCGTGAAGGCCGCCGAGGCGCTCAAGGCGAACGGGGCGGTCAAGGTCATCGTCGCGGCGACCCACGCGATCTTCAGCGATCCCGCGGCGCAGCGCCTGCAGAGCCCGGCGGTCGACGAGGTCGTCGTGACCGACACGGTGCCGATCCCCGCCGAGAAGCGCTTCTCGACGCTTACGATTCTGCCTATCGCACCGCTGCTCGCACGTGCGATCCACGAAGTGTTCGAGGACGGCTCCGTCACCAGCATGTTCGACGGAGCCGCCTGACGCCGGCAGCGGGTCGAGACGCGGGCCCGGCGGCGACGGAAGGACGAAGCAAGGATGTCTCAGCCGCTGACGGAAGCCCGCCTCACCGTCGCACGTCCGTGGGCGACCGCCGCCGACGACGTGCTGACGCACCTCGAGGCGGACGCCGGAGGCCTCAGCGCCTCTGACGCCGCGGAACGGCTCGAGATCGCCGGGCCCAACCGGCTGCCCGAACCGGCGCGCAAGCCGGGCTGGCTGCGTTTCCTCGCGCACTTCAACGACACCCTGATCTACATCCTGCTGGGCGCCGCCGTCATCAAGGCGCTCATGGGCGACTGGCTCGATTTCTGGGTCATCATGGTCGTCGCGATCATCAACGCCGTCATCGGCTACATCCAGGAGGGGCGCGCCGAGAAGGCGCTCGCGGGGATCCGCGGGATGCTGTCGGCCGACGCCAGCGCGCGGCGCGACGGCGGCTGGGCCACGGTCGCAGCCGAAGATCTCGTGCCCGGCGACGTGGTGAGGCTGATGCCCGGCGACAAGGTGCCGGCGGACCTGCGGCTGCTGCAGGCTCACCAGCTGCGCATCGACGAAGCCGCGCTCACCGGCGAGTCGGTGCCCTCGTCCAAGACCACCGACGCGGTCTCCGCCGAGGCGGGCGTCGGCGACCGGAGCTCGATGGCCTTCTCGGGCACGATCGTGAGCGCCGGTCAGGGCCGCGGTGTGGTCACCGCGACCGGGCCGACGACCGAGCTCGGCCGCATCCAGAGCCTCGCCGACGAAGCCGATGCGCTGGCCACCCCTCTCACCCGTCAGCTCGACGGGTTCGGCCGGGTGCTCACCGTCGTGATCCTCGGCATGGCGGCGGTCATGCTCATGATCGGCCGGTTCCTGCACGGGATGCCGTTCGACGAGCTGATCTCTGCCGCGATCGGCTTCGCCGTCGCGGCGATCCCCGAGGGCCTTCCCGCGCTCGTGACCATCACCCTCGCGATCGGCGTGCAGCAGATGGCCCGCCACAACGCCATCACACGCAAGCTCCCCGCGGTCGAGGCGCTGGGCTCGGTCACCACGGTCTGCTCCGACAAGACGGGAACGCTCACCCGCAACGAGATGACGGTGCGCCACATCGTCACACCGCTCGCGGAGTACGACGTCACCGGCATCGGCTATGCACCCGAGGGCGAGATCGTGCCGGCAGGCGCCGAGGGAACGGATGCTGCGAGCCGGGGCGATCTGGCCGCCATCCTCGCCATCGCGACCCTGTGCAACGACGCGCACATCGTGCGGGCCGGCGACGGCATGTGGAGCCTCGTCGGCGAGCCCACCGAGGGTGCGCTCAAGACGGTCGCGATCAAGGGCGGCGTCGGGAGTGCGGGCGGACGCCGGGTCGCGGTCATCCCGTTCGACTCCGCCAACAAGCTCATGGCGACCCTCAACGAAGGCGCCCGCTCCGGCGGCGAGGCCGGCGAGGTATCACGGGCGATCCTGGTCAAGGGCGCGCCGGACCGCCTGCTCGAGCGGTCGCTGACGCAGCGCGGCGCCGACGGATCGGAGCCGCTCGACCTCGCGCGATGGGACGATGCCGTCGCCGCGCTGAGCGGCCAGGGCCTGCGTGTTCTGGCGGCAGCGCGCAAGCCGGTGCGGCCGACGACGGAGGAGTTCGGGCTCGACGACCTGGTCGACCTCGAGTTCATCGGCCTGTGGGGGATCGCCGATCCGCCCCGGCCCGAGGCCGTCGAGGCGATCGCCGACTGCCACGCCGCCGGCATCCGCGTGAAGATGATCACCGGCGACCACGCCGGCACCGCCCTTGCGATCGCCCACGAGATGGGCCTCGCGGGTGCCGACGCCGAGGTGCTCACCGGCGCAGAGCTCGAGGCGCTCACCCAGGAGCAGCTGCGCGAGGTGGTGCAGGGCGTCGACGTCTACGCGCGCACCAGCCCCGAGCACAAGATCCGCATCGTGCGTGCCCTGCAGTCGCACGGCGAGGTCGTCGCGATGACCGGGGACGGCGTCAACGACGCCCCCGCCCTCACCCGCGCCGACGTCGGCATCGCGATGGGCATCAAAGGCACCGAGGCGACGAAGGAAGCAGCGGAGTTCGTGCTCGCCGACGACAACTTCGCCACGATCCGCAGCGCCATCGCCGAAGGGCGCCGCATCTACGACAACCTGCGCAAGTCGATCGTCTTCCTGCTGCCCACGAACGGCGCGCAGTCGCTCGTGATCCTGGTCGCGGTCGTGTTCGGCCTCGCGCTGCCGCTCACGAGCGTGCAGGTGCTGTGGGTGAACATGGTCACCGCGGTCACGCTCTCGCTCGCCCTCGCGTACGAGCCCGCCGAGCGCGGCATCATGCGTCGTCCGCCGCGGGCGACCGGTGGGCCGATCATCAACCGCGGCGAGCTCGGCTTCATCCTCGTCGTGTCGCTGCTGATCGGCGGCGCGGCGATGGGGGTCTTCTACGGCGTCGTGGCGACCGGAGTCGACATCGAGGTGGCGCGCACCGAGGCGGTGCTCATGCTCGCGTTCGGGCAGCTCGCGTTCCTCTTCAACTGCCGGTTCCTGACCCGCTCGAGCCTGACGATCGACGTGCTGCGGGGCAACCGCGTGGTGTGGTGGTCGGCGATCGCGCTCGTCGTGCTGCAGCTGATCTACACCTACGTCCCGTTCATGAACGTGCTGTTCGAGTCGCGACCGCTCCCCGCGGCATCGTGGATCCTCCCGATCGTCGTGTCGATCGGCATCTTCCTCGCCGTGGAGGTGCTGAAGGCGGTGCTGCGCGCGCGACGCTCCTCAGCACATCCCGCCGCTTCCCTCAAAGGCGGCTCATAGGAGGGCTTGAGAGGATCCGATCCGACGCAGACATCGCGTCGACGTCGCGAGCCCGACACGAGCCAGGAGGACCGTCATGATCCGCACCGCACTCGCTTCCCGCCCCGTCCGCGCCGGAGCGGCCCTGACCGCCGTCGCCGGCATCGCCTTCCTCTCGGGCTGCGCCGCGAGCGTATCCGAGGCCGAGGAGCCCACGACGACCGACACCGGGTCGTCGTCGACCGACAGCGGCTCGACCGACGCGGGCTCGACCGGCTCCGGCTCGTACGCCGACGGCACCTACACGGCGGACGGCTCGTACGCGACGCCCGAGTCGGTCGAGACGATCAGCGTCACGGTGACGCTCGAGAACGACGTCATCACCGACGTCACGGTGACCGGCGACCCGCAGAAGCGGGAGTCCGAGCAGTACCAGGGCCAGTTCATCGGCGGCATCGCCGACGTGGTGGTCGGGGAGGACATCGACGACATCCAGGTCAGCCGCGTCGCCGGATCGTCCCTCACCAGCGGCGGCTTCAACAAGGCCATCCAGACGATCAAGTCCGACGCGGCGAGCTAGCCGTGGGCACCGTGCCGGCGTCCTGGCGGTTCGACGCCATCGGCACGACGTGGGAGATCGTCACCGAACGCCCGCTTTCCGCAGCGGTGCGCGAGGAGGTGACCGCGCTGGTCGACGCGTTCGACCACACCTGGTCGCGGTTCCGGCCGGACTCCGACGTGAGCGCACTGGCCCGCGCGGGCGGGTCGATTCCGGCGCCCTCGGACGCCCCTCCGATGCTCGACGCCCTCGCCGCGGTGTCGGATGCGACCGACGGCGCGGTCAACCCCTTCGTCGGAGCCTCCCTCGACGCCCTCGGCTACGGCGCGGACTACTCGTTCCACGACGCCGGACCGGTCGCCGCTCCCGTCGACTGGCGAGAGCGGCTCGTCTGGCGAGGCGGCCGCCTCGCGCTCACCGAACCCGCCACGATCGACGTCGGCGCGCTCGGCAAGGGCCGCCTGGTCGACCTCGTGCTCGAGATCCTGTCGCGCCGAGAGTCCGGGGACCTCATCGTCGACGCCGGCGGCGACCTCGCCGTACGGGGTCGTCCGCAGCGGATCGGGCTGGAGCATCCGTTCGATCCGCGCCGCGCGATCGGGGTCTGGGAGGTGACGGATGCCGCGCTCTGCGCGTCGGCGATCAACCGGCGCGCGTGGCCGTCGGCGACGGGCACCACACTGCATCACGTGCTGGACGCACGCACCGGGGAGCCGGTGCGCACGATCGCGGCGACGTGGGCTGTGGCGTCCGACGCGATGACGGCCGACGCGATCGCGACGGCGCTGTTCTTCGACGGCGGGCCGAGCCTCGCCCACGAGTGGGCTGTGGAGTGGGTGCGCATGACCACCGACGGCCGCGTCGAGTGGTCGCCCCGCTGCCGCGCCGACCTCTTCGTTCGAACGGATAGCGTAGGACGGTGACCGAGCCCCTCCCCGGACACGTCGTCGCTGTGTCCCGCGACGACGTGCATCGCTTCAGCAAGCCGGCGCGCGAGAGCATCACCCTGATCGCCGGGATCGGCGTCGAGGGCGACGCCCACGCCGGCGCCACCGTGCAGCACCTTTCGCGCATCAAGCGAGACCCGACCACGCCGAACCTCCGGCAGGTGCACCTCATCCACTCCGAGCTGTTCGACGACATGGCCGAGCGCGGGCACGAGGTGACGCCCGGTGCTCTCGGCGAGAACATCACGACCGCCGGCATCGACCTGCTCGGTCTCCCGCGGGGCACACGGCTGGAACTCGGTGAGGACGCGGTCATCGAGATCACCGGACTGCGGAACCCGTGCGCACAGATCAACGGACTCTCGGAAGGGCTCATGAAAGAACTGGTCCACGTCGACGACACGGGCGCGACGGTGCGCCTGGCGGGGGTCATGTCGGTCGTGCTCGCGGGCGGCGTCGTGCGCCCGGGCGACAGCATCCGTGTCCGCCCGCCTGCCGGGCGTCACGAGCCCCTCCAGCCGGTGTGACCTCATGACCACCCTCACTGCTCTCTGGAACCGCGCCTTCGCGGTGCTCGGCCGTATGTCGATGTACCGCCTCGTCTACCTCGCTCTCGCGGCGCTCGCCGTCGTGGCGCTGCTGCTGTCGTTCTTCGACCTCGTCGGGCCCGGCCCCCTGCAGCTGATCGCGACGCTCGTCGTGCTCTCGGCCGTGTGCGTGGCGGTGGATGCCGCCGCCCAACGGGTGCTGAACCTTCCGTGGCGCCTCGAATCGTCGCTGATCACCGCGCACATCCTGCTGTTCGTGCTGCGCCCTACGTACGAGCTGGTGGGACTCCTCGGCATCGCGATCGCGGCGGCCGTCGCCTCCTTGTCGAAGTACGTGCTCGCGTGGCGCGGACGCCACATCTTCAACCCCGCGGCGGTCGGTGCGACCGTCCTCACTCTGCTGAGCCTCGCCTGGCCCGACCTCGGGGCGTCGGCGTGGTGGGTGGGCACGCCCGCGCTCGCCGCGCCGGTGATCCTGCTGGGCCTCGCGGTGCTCGTGCGCACCGAGAAGGTGAGGGTGATCGCGGTCTTCCTGGTCGTCGCCGTGGCGGTCGCCGTCATCCGCACCTCGGTGCAGTACCAGGAGGCAGGCCTCGAGATCGAGGCGCTCGACATCCTGTGGCCGGTGCTGTGGTCGTCGCCGTTCCTCTTCCTCGGCGCGTTCATGCTCTCCGAGCCGCTGACCCTCCCGCCCCGCCGCTGGCAGCAGTTCGTGGTCGCCGGCGTCGTGGGCGTGCTCGCGGGATGGCCGATCGCGATCGGCGACATCACCCTCGGTCAGGAGCGCGCGCTCCTCGTCGGCAACCTCGTCGCCTTCGCCTTCGCGCTCCGCACCGCCGTGAGGCTCACGCTCGTCGCTCGGTCCGAGCCGACCCCGACCGTGCAGGAGCTCACGTTCCGCGTCCACGACCGGCTCACGTTCCTGCCCGGCCAGTACCTGGAGCTCGAGGTGCCGCACCGCCATCCCGACGCGCGCGGCACGCGCCGCGAGTTCAGCATCGCGTCGGCGCCGGCCGAGCTGCCGTTGGTGAAGGTGGCCTTCAAGGAGGGCAAGACCCCCCAGGCGCTGAGCTCGTACAAGAAGGCGCTCGCGCTGGTCGAACCCGGCGACGAGCTCGCGATCACCGGCGTGTGGGGAGACTTCCTGCTCCCCAAGCGCGACGCCGCGCCGATCCTGATGGTCGCCGCCGGCATCGGCGTGACGCCGTTCGTGTCGCAGCTCGGCCAGGCGAGGGCGAACGGCCTCGACCGTGACGTGGTCCTGGTCTACGTCGCGTCGGACTCCTCGGAGCTCGCGTACCGCGACGAGATCGAGGCATCCGGAGCCCGCGTCGTGGTGTTCACGCGCGACCGGCCCGCCGGCCTCCCCGCCCACTGGACGTGGGCGCAGGGCGTGCGCCTCGACGCCGAAGGCCTTGTGCGGGTGGTCCCCGATATCGCCGCCCGCCACGCGTACATCTCCGGCCCGGCCGGTCTGATCGCCGAGCTCGCCCCCGCGCTCGAGAAGGCCCGCTCGATCACCACCGACGCCTTCAGCGGCTACTGACCCGCCGCGCGCTCATCCTTCGTCCGCCCGACGGCGACGAGAGCACGGCGGGTGGACGAGAGGGTGGTCGGTTCGCTGCCCCTCGTCCACCGGGTGTGCTCTCGCGAAGGTCGCAGGAGCCGGGTCAGGGGGCGACGGGGTCGAGCGGCCGAGCGGGGAGGCGGACCTCGAAGGTCGTGTCGCCGGGCCCGCTTTTGACACGGATGCTGCCGCCATGCGCGTCGACGATGGCCCGGGCGATCGAGAGGCCGAGGCCGGTGCCGCCGGTCTGACGGGCACGCGAGCGGTCGGCGCGGGAGAAGCGCTCGAAGAGCTCGTCCTTGATGGACGGGTCGATTCCCGGGCCGTCGTCGTGCACGCGGAGGATCGCGTCGTCGCCGTGGCGTGAGACGCTCACGGTGACGGTGGTGCCGGCCGGCGTGTGCGTTCGCGCGTTGGCGAGCAGGTTCGCGGCGACCTGGTGGAGGCGTCCGGTGTCGCCGGCGATGAGCACCGGCTCGTCGCCCACTTCGAGCACCCACTCGTGGTCGGGGCCCGTCGGCGTGACGTCGCCGACCGCGTCGATCACGAGGCGGGTGAGGTCGACGGTGCCGTAGACGAGCTCCTGGCCCTCGTCGAGCCGCGCGAGCAGCAGCAGGTCCTCGACGAGCGAGGTCATGCGCAGCGACTGCGCCTGGATGCGCTCCAGCGACGCCTCGGTCGTCTCGAGAGCCGTTGCCTGACCGCGGCCGAGCGCCGTGAGCGACAACTCGGAGTAGCCGCGGATCGACGCCAGCGGAGTGCGCAGCTCGTGGCTGGCGTCGGCGACGAAGCTGCGCATGCGCTCCTCGTTGCGCTGGCGGGCGGTGAGCGATTCGTCGACGTGGTCGAGCAGCGTGTTGAGCGCCGCGCCCACCCTGCCGACCTCGGTGCGCGGATCGGCCTCGCGCGCGGGGACGCGCTCGGAGATCGTGACCTCGCCCTGGTCGAGCTGCTGCGACGACACCCGCGCGGCGGTGTCGGCGACGGCGCGCAGCGGCGCGAGGCCGCGGCGGATCGTCCATGCGGTCGCGACGGCGAGAAGGAGCAGCCCGCCCGCCGTGAGGAGGCCGATCGTGATCAGCATCCGGGAGAGGGTCTCGGTGATCCCGGCGCGGGACAGGCCGACGATGATGGTCGTCCCGCCGAACGACACGCCCTCGATGCGGTAGGTCCCGAGGTCGTCGATCGTCACCACGAACTGTCCGCGCTGCCCCTGGAGGCTGTTGCTGATCTCGGCGATCTGTTCTTCGCTCAGTGCGACGACGTCGCCGTTCGCGTCGACGACGGCTGCGGTCGGTGCGCTGGGCAGCGACTCCACCGCGAGGAAGTACCCCGGCTGACGCGGCTGCTGCTCCAGGATCTCCTCCGCGGTCAGGCCGCCGGCGACAAGGCCCCGCATGTAGTCGACGCTCTGGCGTTCGGCGTTCACCTCGGTGTCGAGCTGCTGCTCCAGCACTTGTCCGAGGATGGCGCTGGTCGCGACCGCGACGAGCACCAGGATGAACGACGTGATGCCGACCACCGTGACGATCAGCCGGCGCTGGAGCGTCCACGGTGCGCGCCGGGGGAGCGCGCCGGGGGAGTCCTCGACGGATGTACGGGATGCCTCGGTCTGCGCGGGTGCGCCGGTCGCGGCATCCGTCGTCCCCGCCGCGGAGACGACCGGGGCCTTCTGGTCCGTCACTGCGGCGCCTTGATCATGTAGCCGACGCCGCGCACGGTGTGGATGAGGGGATCGTGGCCCGCGTCGATCTTCTTGCGGAGGTACGAGATGTAGAGCTCGACGACGCTGGAGCGGCCGCCGAAGTCGTAGTTCCAGACGCGGTCGAGGATCTGCGCCTTCGACACGACGCGGCGCTGGTTGCGCATGAGGTAGCGGAGCAGCTCGAACTCGGTCGCGGTGAGCTCGATCTCGGTGCCCGCGCGCTCGACCTCGTGACTGTCCTCGTTGAGGGTGAGATCGCCGACGCGGAGGATCGGCTCGGCGCCCGCGGCGTGCGCGGTGCCGGCGCGGCGCATGAGTCCGCGCAGACGCGCCACGACCTCTTCGAGGCTGAAGGGCTTCGTGACGTAGTCGTCGCCGCCGGCGGTGAGCCCCGCGACCCGGTCGGTGACGGCGTCCTTCGCGGTCAGGAACAGGACAGGCACGTCGTCGCCGGCCTGACGCAGCCGCTGCAGCACGGCCATGCCGTCGAGGTCGGGCATCATCACGTCGAGCACCATGGCGTCGGGCTCGAACTCGCGCGCCGACTGCAGCGCCTCGAACCCGGAGCCTGCGGTGCGGACCTCCCAGCCCTCCATGCGCAGCGCCATCGACAGCAGGTCGGTGAGCATCTGCTCGTCGTCGACCACCAGGACACGGAGGTTCGAGCCGTCGGGACGCAGAAGGGCCGGTGCGGGGGTGCTCATGCGTCCATTGTGGAGGCCTTCCTATGCGATTCCTATGGAGCCCGCTATGCGCCGGCTGTGAAATCCGCGCTCCCCGAGACGACGGCTGTGAGACGAGAACCCGGCGCCACCCGGCTCTCGCGTCGCGACTGCGGTGTCGCCTTCATAAGTCGCACATAGCTCCCGCTGGCGGGGCGCATCACACCGATCCGTAGCGTCGCGACGACGGCCGGCATTCCGCCCGCCCCAAGAGGAGACCCATGTACCTGACCTATCTGCGGCGGGAGCTGGCCGGCCGCAAGAAGCAGACGATCATCGTGGCCGCCGGCCTCGCGATCGCGATCGCGCTCGTGATGATCGTGAACTCGCTCGCCGCGGGGGTGAGTGCCGCGCAGGCCGAAGCGCTCGAGTCCGTGTACGGCGTCGGCACCGACCTCACGGTCACCGGAGCCCAGGCGGAGCCCGGCGAGGGCGGCGGCGCGCGCTTCGACTTCGGCGAGGACGCCGGCTCGACGACCGACGACGGCACGACCGAGCTGAGTCAGTCCCGGCTCATGACCGACTTCCTGCGCGGCACGCTCGACGCCGCGACCGTCGACACGGTCGCGGAGGTGGAGGGCGTCGCCGCGGCGTCCGGGGCACTGAGCCTCACGAACTCCACCTTCTCGGGAGAGCTGCCGCAGCGCCCGGCCGACGGTGCCGAGGGCGACGTGACGCAGGCGCAGCCGCCGCAGCAGGGGGAGGGCGGCAGCTTTGGCGGCGGCTCGTTCGACGTCGACTCGTTCACGGTTCTGGGCATCGACCCCTCGGCGGACGCCGTCGGCCCGCTGTCAGCCGTCGAGGTGTCCGACGGGCGCGGCCTCGAGGCGGCCGACGATGGCGCCTACGTCGCCGTGCTCGACGCGACCTACGCGTCGACGGCCGAACTCGCGGTGGGCGACACCATCGACGTCGGCGGCCAGGACTTCGAGGTCGTCGGCATCGTCGCCTCGACGTCGGACGAAGCGGACACCGCGTCGAACGTGTACATCCCCCTCGGCGTGGCGCAGGAGCTGTCCGGCGCGGGCGATGTCGTGTCCACCGTGTACGTGCAGGCCGAGTCGTCCGACGCCATCGCCTCGGTGCAGGCCGCGCTCCAGGAGGAGCTGCCCGACGCCACCGTGAGCTCGCAGGCGGATCTCGCCTCGACCGTGTCGGGGTCGCTCTCGAGCGCCTCGTCCCTGATCACCAACCTCGGCACGTGGCTCTCGATCATCGTCCTCGCGGTGGCGCTCGTCCTTGCGGTGCTGTTCACGATCTCCGGCGTCTCACGCCGCACCCGCGAGTTCGGCACGCTCAAGGCCATCGGCTGGTCGAACGGCCGCGTGGTCGGCCAGGTCGCGGGGGAGTCGGTCGTGCAGGGCGCGATCGGCGGCGTCGTGGGACTCGTCATCGGTTTCGCCGGCATTCTCGCGATCAACCTCATCTCGCCGACGATCTCGACCGCGCCGACGGCGCAGACGTTCGGCCCCGGTGGCGAGGGCGGCGGCCCGATGGGCGGCGGACCCGGTGCGTTCGGCAACGCCATGCAGTCCGCGGGCGCTGACATCGTGCTCTCGGCACCGATCACCCTGTGGGTCGTCGTCGCCGCGGTCGGCATCGCGGTCCTGGGCGGTCTCGTCGCGGGCGCGTTCGGCGGCTGGCGCGCGGCCCGGCTGAGCCCCGCCGAAGCGCTCCGATCGGTCGGTTGAGGCATCCCATGGCCGACGACATCCCCACCGCACCCGAACTCACCTCACCGACGGGAGAGCACGTCATGACCATCATCGACACCGAGCCGCAATCAGTTCCGGATGCTGCGCCCCAGGTGCGGTACCGCCTCGAAGGCGTGACCCGCACCTACTCGCAGAAGGGCCGCATCGTGAAGGCGCTCGCCGGCGTCGACCTCACCATCGAGGCGGGCGACTTCGTCACGATCCAGGGCCCGACCGGCGGGGGCAAGTCGACGCTCCTGCAGCTGCTGGGCGCGCTCGACCGGCCCACCGCCGGCTCGGTGCACCTCGACGAGATCGACATCGCGACCGCGACCAACCGCGAGCTCGGCCGCATCCGCGCGCACGAGGTCGGCTTCGTGTTCCAGGGCTTCAACCTCATCCCGACGCTCACCGCGCAGGAGAACGTCGACATGGCGCTCGAGCCGCTCGGGCTGTCGAAGGACGAGCGCCGCACCCGGGTCGCCGAGGCCCTCGCTCACGTCGGCCTCGCCGATCGCGCCGACCACCGCCCGGGCGAGCTGTCGGGCGGTCAGCAGCAGCGCGTCGCGATCGCCCGGGCGATCGTCAAGCGTCCGCGCGTGCTGCTCGCCGACGAGCCCACGGGCAACCTCGACGAGAGCATGCGCGACGAGATCCTCGCCGTGCTCGAGTCGCTCAACGGCGAAGGGCTCACGCTCATCGTCGTCACGCACGACTCGGCAGTCGCGCGACGCGCCCGGCGCCGTCTGCGCCTCGACGGGGGGACGGTGCGCGACATCACGCGCTGAACCGGCTCGTCCGATCAGCCCGCCGAGCGGGCATGGGCCGCGATGCGATCGAAGACCGCATCGCGGCCCTCGTCGATCTCCTGGGCCTCGGGGTGGGCGTCGTAATACGCGAGGATGCGGCGCGCGCCCTCGTCGAACGTCACCGTGGTGCGGAACTCCGGCACGAGCTGCGTCACCTTCGACACGTCGAACACCATGGAGTGAGCCTTGTCGCCGATGAGGCCGGGGCCGAGTTCGGGATCGAACGCGGCGATGGTGTCGGATGCGACGTGCACCAGGTCGGGGGAGGCCACCCCCGCGGCATCCGCCAGCCAGCCGTAGATCTGGTTCCACGTCGGCGCGTGCGTGCCCGTGATCGTGAAGGCCTCACCGATTGCGGCGGGGTTGTCGAGGAGCCCCGTGAACGCGACGGCGAAGTCGTCGGCGTGCGTGATCGTCCACAGGCTCGTGCCGTCGCCGTGGACGATCACCGGGCGGCCCGCGCGCATGCGGGCGATGTCGTTCCAGTGGCCCAGGGTGGGCAGCAGCCGTTCGTCGTAGGTGTGCGACGGCCGGATGATCGTGACCGGCAGGCCGCGCTCGCGGTGCGCGCCGACCAGCACGTCCTCGCAGGCGATCTTGTCGCGCGAGTACCGCCAGAACGGGTTGCGCAGCGGCGTGGACTCGGTCACCGGCAGCCGGCGCGGCGGCTTCTCGTACGCGGACGCCGAGCTGATGAACACGTACTGCCCGGTGCGGCCCTCGAACAGGTCGAGGTCGGTGGCGATGTGCTCGGGCGTGAACGCCAGGAACTCGGCGACCACGTCGAACCGACGGTCGCCGATCGCGGCCCGGACGGCCGCGGGATCGCGGATGTCGGCCTCGACGAGCTCGACCTCCGGCGGGAGCGGGCGCCGCGCACTGCCGCGGTTCAGGACCGCGACGTCGTGCCCCATCGCGAGCGAGCGGCGCACGCACGCCGCGCTGATGGTTCCGGTGCCGCCGATGTAGAGGATGCTCGTCACCCTCGCGAGCCTACGCCCGTCCGGCGACCCTCCACGGCGGGCGGCGGCCTCGCTGACGGCGAACACCCTGGTCGATGTCGGCGATGCCCCCTAGCGTGGCCGTCATGAGCAACGACGACCTCAGCGCCGGCTCCGTCGGCACCGTCATCCGTCCGGGCGATTCCGAATGGGAATCCGCCCGCCGCTTCCACTCCGGCATCGGCTCGCCCGCCGCCGTCATCCGCGCCGCCACCGTCGACGACGTGCGCGGCGCCCTCCGCTACGCCTCGGCCGAGAAGCTCGACGTCATGATCCGCTGCGGCGGTCACAGCGCCTGGGGCGGCGTGCCCGGCGGCCTCACCCTCGACATCTCCGCCCTCGACGACATCGAGGTGGTGGGCACGCGGGTGCGCGTGGGCGGGGGAGCGCAGTGGGGCGCGGTGGCCCACGCGCTCGCCGAGCGCGGGCTGGGCATCAGCTCGGGCGACACCGCGTCGGTCGGCGTCGGGGGCCTCACCCTCGGCGGCGGCATCGGGTGGATGGTGCGCGCGTGGGGCCTTGCCTCCGACCAGCTCGTGGGCGCGCAGCTCGTCACCGCGCGCGGCGACGTGGTCGAGGCGACGGACGCCTCGCACCCCGAGCTGCTGTGGGCGCTCCGCGGCGGCGGGGGCAACTTCGGCGTCGTCACCCGGTTCGACTTCGAAGCGCACCCGCTCGACGGCGTCGTGCACGCGGTGTACGGGATCGACGGCGACGCCCGCCCGATCATCCGCGCGCTGCGCGACCTGATGGCCGACGCTCCTCGCGAGCTCACGATCACCTACATGGACGTGCCTGCGATGGACCCGAACGCGCCGGCGGGGGCTTCGATCACGGCGGTGTGGATCGGTACCGATGAAGAGGCCGCGCGACGCGCGCTGGCGCCGATCGCGGACGCGCCCGGGGTCACCGAACGCGAGTTCGGCGTGCACGACTACCCCGACGTGCTCCTCGAAGCCCCCGAGTTCGATCCCGAGCAGCCGATGCCCGGCTTCGTCGGCGGCAACACGCTGCTGCCGGTGCTCGACGACGACGCGATCGAGCGGATGGTGTCGTTCCGCGAGCGGCATCCCGCCTCTGTCGCCTTCCTGCGGTCGCTGGGCGGCGCGTACGGCGACGTCGCCCAGGAGGACTCGGCGTTCCCGGCGCGCGACGCCACGTGGTTCGCCATGGCCGGCGCGTTCGACGTGCCGGGCATGCTCGGCGACGAGACCCGGGCGCAGGTGGTAGCCGAATGGGACGCGATCGAGGCGAAGGGGTCGGGCGTCTACGGCAATTTCACCGTGTCGACCGATGCGTCGTTCGCCGACCGGATGTACCCGCCCGCGACCATGGCCCGTCTCGCGACCGTCAAGCGCGAGTGGGACCCGGGGAACGTGTTCTGCCGCAACCACAACGTGAAGCCGGGTCCGAACGGTCAGGCAGGCTGAGACTGCGTCCGCGACCGACGCGGGCTGAGACGCCGAGGGCGGATCCCCACGTGGGGATCCGCCCTCGGTACGTGCACGCGATGCCTCAGTGAGTGTCTTCGGCCTCGATCTCGGTGCGGTCGCCCGACCACAGCGTGTGGAAGGTGCCTTCCTTGTCGATGCGCTTGTAGGTGTGGGCGCCGAAGAAGTCGCGCTGGCCCTGGATGAGCGCGGCGGGCAGGCGCTCGGCGCGCAGGCCGTCGTAGTACGACAGCGACGACGAGAACGCGGGGGCCGGGATGCCGGCGCCCGCGGCGGCCGACACGATCCGGCGCCACGCGCCCTGCGCGCGGCCGAGGGCCTCGACGAAGTACGGCGCGGTGAGCAGCACGGGCAGCTCGGGCTCGGCGGAGTACGCGTCGGCGATGCGGTTGAGGAACTGGGCGCGGATGATGCAGCCGGCGCGCCAGATCTTCGACACGGCGCCGAGATCGATGGTCCAGTCGTACTCGGCCGCGCCGGCGCGGATCTCGTCGAACCCCTGCGAGTACGCGACGATCTTCGACGCGTACAGCGCGAGGCGCACGTCCTCGATGAACGCGTCGGCGTCGTCGACCTTCAGGCCCTCCTCGGGGCCGGGCAGGTCGCGCGAGACCTCGCGCTGCTCGGGGTGCGACGACAGCGAGCGGGCGAACGTCGCCTCGGCGATGCCCGAGACCGGCACACCGAGCGACAGCGCGGTCTGCACGGTCCACGCGCCGGTGCCCTTGGCGCCTGCCTGGTCGAGGATGACGTCCACGAGCGGCCGGCCGGTGGCGGCGTCGACCTGGCGGAGCACCTCCGCGGTGATCTCGATGAGGTACGACTCGAGCTCGCCGCGATTCCACTCGGCGAACACCTCGGCGATCTCGGCCGGGGTCTTGCCCGTGCCGCGGCGGATCAGGTCGTAGGCCTCGGCGATGAGCTGCATATCGGCGTACTCGATGCCGTTGTGCACCATCTTCACGAAGTGGCCGGCGCCGTCGTGGCCGACGTGGGTGACGCACGGCTCGCCCTCGGCGACCGCGGCGATGGACTTCAGGATCGGGCCGAGGGTCACCCACGACTCGTCCGAGCCGCCGGGCATGATCGATGGACCGTTGAGCGCGCCCTCCTCGCCGCCGGAGATGCCGGCGCCGACGAAGTTGATGCCGGTCTCACGCACGGCCTTCTCGCGGCGGATCGTGTCGGTGAACAGCGCGTTGCCACCGTCGACGATGATGTCGCCCGGCTCGAACACCTCGACCAGCGAGTCGATGACCGCGTCGGTGGGGCGGCCGGCCTTGACCATGATGATCGCGGCGCGCGGCTTCTGCAGCGACGCGGCGAACTCCTCGTAGGAGAACGCGGGGACGAACTCCGCCTCGGGGTGCGTCTCGGTCAGCTCGTCGGTCTTGGAGCGGCTGCGGTTGTACACCGCGACCGTGTTTCCCTCGCGGCTGGCCAGGTTACGGGCGAGGTTGGACCCCATCACCGCGAGACCCACGACGCCGATGTTCGCCGTCGCGGCGGCAGCAGACGCCGGACCGCCGGGCTGGGGAGTGGGACGCTCGACGTCCTCGGGTGCCGGCGCGGCTTCGTGCGCCTGCGTCGCCTCGTCAGGCGCCTGGTCCTGATCCGTCGAGATGTTGGTCTGGCTCGGGTTGCCGGAAGGGTCGTTGGAAGACACACGCGCTCCTGGGGTTAAGTCGTCTTTTCAGCCTAAAGTCTGGCGCGTCCGTGTTACACGGCATGGCCGAGTGCTCACGCGGCCGGGGGGCCGGTTGTGAGCAGGTCCGGGTGTCGCGGCTCGCGGCTGACGTGACGAGCCTAGCCCTGGAGCGTCGTCGCCTCCGCCGGCGCGTCACGAGCCTTCGAGGCGGAGCGCCGATGCGACGAGCGCCGCCTGGTCCTCGGGCGCCAGCGCGACGTCGACGTCGATCGCCTGCTCGTCCGGCCCGGGCGGCTCCAGCGTCGCGAACTGGGAGTCGAGTAGCGCCGGGGGCATGAAGTGCCCCTGTCGCCGCATCATGCGGTCGCGCACGACCGCGGCGTCTCCCGTGAAGTTCACGAAGGTGACGTTGTCACGGCGGAGGATGTCGCGGTAGCTGCGCTTGAGCGCCGAGCAGGTGACGATGCCGGGTTCGCCCGCCGCGCGTCGCTCGTCGATCCACGCGGCCACGGTCTCGAGCCACGGGATCCGGTCCTCGTCCGTCAGCGCGTGGCCGCGTCGCATCTTGTCGACGTTGGCGGCCGGATGGAGGTCGTCGCCCTCCTGGAACGGCCATCCGAGCCTGCCGGAGAGCATGGCCCCCACGGTGGACTTGCCGGTGCCCGACGGACCCATCAGCACCAGGATCGGCGGAGTGGACAGCATCCGTGTCCCCCTTTCCTCACTCATACGAATACACCGATGATGAGCACGCCGATCAAGCCGACGACTGAGATGAGGCACTCGAGAACCGTCCAGCTCTTGAGGGTCTGCGGGATGCTGAGACCGAAGTACTCCTTGATGAGCCAGAAGCCCGCGTCGTTGACGTGCGAGAGGAACACCGATCCCGAGCCGATGGCGAGCACGAGGAGTGCCGACATGGCCGGGTCGAGGCCTTCGGTGAGCGGCTGCAGGATGCCGGCCGCGGTGATGGTGGCGACCGTTGCGGACCCGGTGGCGACACGGATGACCGCGGCCACGAGCCACGCGAGGAAGAGGATCGACAGCCCCGACTCGGCGATGAGGCCCGCGATCACGTCGCCGATGCCGGTGTCGACGAGCACCTGCTTGAATCCGCCGCCGGCGCCGACGATGAGCAGGATGCCGGCGATCGGGCCGAGTGAGGAGCCCACCGACTTCGCGATCTCGGCGCGGCCGAAGCCTGCCCCGCCGCCGAGCACGAAGAAGCCGACGATCACCGCGATGAGGAGGGCGATCGCGGGCGTGCCGAGGAAGTCGATGACGGCCTTGCCGGGGGAGGTCGAGCCCGGGGCGACGATGTCGGCGATCGCGCGGGCGAGCATGAGCACGACCGGCAGGAGGATGCTCGCGAGCGTCGCGGCGAACGACGGGCGCCGGGTCTGCTGCTCTCCCTCGTCCTCGGCGGTGACGAACAGATCGGGCACGGGAACGCGCACCCACCGCGCGGCGAGGCCCGAGAACAGGGGGCCTGCGACGATCACCGCGGGGATCGCCACCAGCACGCCGAGTGCGAGGGTGAGGCCGAGATTGGCACCGAGGATGTCGATCGCCGCAAGCGGGCCGGGATGCGGCGGCACCAGCCCGTGCATGGCGGACAGGCCGGCCAGCGTCGGTATCGCGATCTTCATCAGCGGCAGGCCGGAGCGGCGTGCGACCAGGATGATGACCGGCACGAGCAGGACGAGGCCGACCTCGAAGAACATCGGCAGGCCGATGATCGCGCCGATGAAGCCCATGATCCAGGGAAGGCTCCGCGCACTGGCGCGGGCGACGAGCGTGTCGACGATGCGGTCGGCGCCGCCGGAGTCGGCCAGCAGCTTGCCGTAGATGGCGCCGAGGGCGATGAGGATGCCGACGCCGCCCATCGTCGCGCCGAAGCCGGTCGTGAAGCTCACGATCGTCTTGCCGGGCTCGAACCCGGCGATGATCCCCGTGGCGATGGCGCCCATCATCAGGGCGAGGAAGGGGTGCACCTTCAGCCACGTGATCAGCACCACGATGATCGCGATGCCGATGACCGCGGCGGTGAGCAGCTGCCACGGCGGGCCGATGGGTGTCACTTCGACGGCGGCGGCCGGCAGGGAGAGAAGTCCGGAGAGATCCATGAGCGTCCTTGATCGAAACGTGGTCGGTCTTTGACCCGAAGATGCTGTTTAGTCTGACGTGAACCGTGGAAAGTGTCAATATGTACGACATAAAAGCTAGCTAGTGCTCGAATGTCGGATGATACGACCGCCGTGGGGCACAATCGGACCATGGCCGACACTCCTCACGGCAGCCCCGTTCACGACGCTCTCGTCGAGCGGCTCGGCGCCGCGATCGTGCACGGCGAACATCCCGCCGGCTCGCGGCTGCTGACCACCGAGCTGGCCGAGTCCTCGGGTGCCTCCCGCTCCGCGGCGCGAGAGGCCGTCAGAGTGCTCGAATCCCTCGGGCTCGTGCAGGTGCGCCGCAAGGCGGGCATCGAGGTGCTCCCGGTGGAGCAGTGGAACGTCTACGCCCCCGAGATCATCGCCTGGCGGCTCGACGGGCCTGGGCGCGCGCGGCAGCTTCACGAGCTGAGCGAGCTGCGCGGCGCGGTCGAGCCGCTCGCGGCACGCCTCGCGGCTGCCAACGCGACCGACGTCCAGCGTCAGGAGCTCGTGGCTGCAGCCCTGGGGATGGCGCGTCACGACCAGCACGCGTCAGAGGCCGAATACCTCGACGCCGACGTGCGGTTCCACCGCACGCTGCTCAGCGCGTCGGGAAATCCGATGCTCGGGATGCTGGGGGGTGTCGTGCAGGCGGTGCTCGAGGGCCGCACGCGCCACGCGCTGATGCCGCACAAGGCCAACCCCGATGCGGTGCGCTGGCATCGCGACGTCGCGTTCGCGGTCGCGAGCGGGGAGGCGGATGCTGCGTTCGAGGCGATGTCGCGGATCGTCAGCGAATCCGACGCCGCGATGGACGAAGCGGTGGGAGAAGACCTCGCCGAGGTGCCCGGGGAGCGATAGCGCTCAGGACCCGGGCGGCGAGCTCAGTCCTTGCGGTAGCCCTGACGGCCGAGGCTCCAGAACGCGAGGACCGTGCCCAGGGCGCCGACAGCGGCCATGGCGCCGATGAGCCAGAGAAGAGCGTGGCTTGCGAAGCCGTAGTCCATGGGGGTCCTCCGTGTGAGCGGGAAGCAGGTGCGTTCCTCATCGTAGCGGGGGCGCTGGTAGACTCTTGTCCGAACTTCGGCGAGGGATGCCTCGCGCCCGTCGATCACGGCGGGCTGCGGCATCCGTGATCGACGCGGTGATGCCGGCCCCACGGGCTTTCCTCACGCGTGCGCGTTCGAGTCGAAGTCATCCCCAATACCCGGGCCCGCCACCGCGCAGGCCGATTCGGAACGGCCCCGCGCCGCCCCAGAAAAGGGCACAACGCCCGCAAGGAGAACCCATGTCGACCGAGCCCGACACCAAGGTCCAGGCCGAGCTTCGCGAGAGCTTCGGCAAGGGCTTCGCCCGCCGCCTCCGCGCCGCCGGCAAGATCCCCGCCGTCATCTACGGCCACGGCACCGACCCGGTGCACGTCGCCCTCCCGGGCCACCAGGTCTCGCTGCTCATCCGCCGTGCCAACGCGGTGCTCGAGCTCGACCTCGACGGCACGTCGCAGCTGACGCTCGTCAAGGACGTCCAGAAGGACCCGGTGCACCAGATCATCGAGCACATCGACCTGCTCGTCGTGAAGAAGGGCGAGAAGATCCAGGTCGACGTCCCCGTCGTCGTCCTGGGCGAGCCCGTTGCCGGCACCATCGTCAACCTCGACGCGCAGACCGTGTCGCTCGAAGTCGAGGCGACCCACATCCCCGAGCACATCGAGGTCGACGTCGAGGGGCTCGAAGAGGGCACCCACATCACCGCCGGTGACCTGAAGCTCCCGACGGGCGCGGTGCTGGCCGCCGAGCCCGAGCTGCTCGTCGTCGCCATCGCCGTCCCCGCTGCGGCGATCGCCGCCGAGGAGGAGATCGCCGAAGCCGACGCCGAGGTCGCGGCCGAGCAGTCGGAGGCTTCGGAGGAGGCCTCCGCCGAGTAATCGGTCGCCGAGCGAGCGGATCGCTTTCCGGTGAGGGGGTGCGGATGCCGCGCCCCCTCACCGCGTTTTCGCGATGGGCTTCGCCGCCGACGCGGCGCGGGCTGGGGCAGGATGGATGACATGGCAGACACGTGGCTGATCGTGGGGCTCGGCAATCCCGGCCCGCGCTACGAGCTCACGCGGCACAACGTCGGGCAGCTCGTCGTCGATGAGCTCGCCGGCCGCCGCGGCGAGTCGTTCAAGGCGCACAAGGCGAACGCCCGCGTCGTCGAGACGTGGCTGCGCCCCGGCGGGCCGAAGCTCATCCTCGCCAAGCCCAACACCTTCATGAACGTCTCGGGAGGGGCGGTCACCGGGCTCGCCAAGTTCTACGGCATCGACCCCGACCACGTCGTGGTCGTGCACGATGAGCTCGACATCCCGTTCGACACGATCAAGCTCAAGATCGGCGGCGGCCACAGCGGCCACAACGGCGTGCGCGACGTCGCGAAGGCCCTCGGCACGCCCGAGTTCCCGCGCGTGCGCGTCGGCATCGGGCGCCCTCCCGGATGCCAGGACGCCGCCGACTGGGTGCTCGACCCGTTCGGCGCCACCGAGCGCAAGAACCTCCCGATCCTCGTCGGCGACGCCGCCGACGCGGTCGAGCAGCTCGTCGCCGAGGGCCTGCTCGCCACCCAGCAGAAGCACCACGCGCCCCGCGTCTGAGCTCCCTGCCCGCTCGGTCACTCAGGCCCTCCCGCATCCCCATCTGAGGTCGAGAGCCGAGATGCGGAACGATGTCGCGGTTTTGCTCCGCACCCCGGCTCACGTCCTGGAATGAGGAGCGAGAGGGGCGGATGCTGCCGCGCCGGCGCCGCGTCGGGTCAGCCGCCGATGCCGGTCCCGGCGGCGAGGCCCGCGGTGAGAAAGCCCTGCACGACGGCGCCGAAGGCGATGGGGCCGAGGGCGGCGATGACGACGGCCGCGATGCCGGCGCCGCGTCCGCGTCCCTTGACGATCGCGATGATGCCCTGCACGAGAGCCCACACGCCGATCGCGGTGCCGACCCAGAACGAGACCTCGCCCATCAGCACCCAGTCGCGCACGGGCGTCAGGACAGACCAGTCGAACTCGCCGGTGAAGGGCTGGGACGAGATCTGGCGGCCGGCGCCGAGCCCGATGTTGAAGCTCGCGATCGCGGCCGACAGGCTCGCGCCGAAGGTGGCGACGAGTGCGAGCGCGAGCGCGACGATCCCGAGTGCGCTGCTGCGCTTCGCGGGAGCGGGCGCACCGAACGCCGCTGTCGGGGCCGCCCCGTAGCCTGCGGGCGCCGCGTATCCCGCCGGCGGTGCGTACGCGCCGGCCGGGGGAGCGGCCCAGCCCTGTGACGCATCAGGGAGACCGGGCGCCGCGCCCGCGCCCACCGGCGTCCCGAACGGCGCCGCCCCGGGCGGTGCCCACGCCGCGGGCTGAGCGGGCGGGTTCTGGGGAGCGTGGGACGCGTCGGGCTGGCTCACAGCCTCATCCTAGGAGCCGGGGCCGGAACCCGGCGGACCTCGGTGTCTGCCCTGCGTCGTAGACTCGTGCGGTGACAGTTCCCGGGATCGTGCGCGCCCTCGAACAGGCTGAGCCTTTCCGGGACGCGCTGGCCGCGGCATCCGTCGATGCCGACTTCTCCCTCGTCGAAGGGCTCGACGCTCCGCTCCTGGCGGCTCTGCTCGAGCGGCGCCGCGCCGCCGGCAAGCCGCCGCTCGTGCTCCTCGTCGCACCGACGGGTCGCCGGGCGGAGTCGCTGGGGCCCGCCCTGGGCGCGCTGCTGCCGGGCGCCGAGGTGCTGCACTTCCCGGCGTGGGAGACGCTCCCGCACGAACGGCTGAGCCCGAGCGCCGAGACGGTCGGCGCGCGACTCGACATCCTCACGCGCATTGCGCGCTGGGATGCCGCGACCCCCCTCGTCATCACGGCGTCGGTGCGCGGCGCGATCCAGCCCCTGGCGGCGGGTCTCACCGAGGTCGACCCGATCGAGCTCGTCGTGGGCGGACGCGGCCATGACCTCGGCGACGTCTCGACGCGCCTCGTCGAGCTCGCTTACCACCGCGTCGACATGGTCTCGCGGCGTGGCGAGTTCGCCGTGCGCGGCGGCATCCTCGACGTCTTCCCGCCCACCGCGCCGCACCCGTACCGCGTCGAGTTCTTCGGCGACGAGGTCGACGAGATGAGGGCCTTCTCGGTCGCCGACCAGCGGTCCCTGCCGGGAGAGGTGCGCGAGGTCACCCTTCTCCCGAGCCGCGAGCTGCTGCTGACGGATGCCGTGCGCGGCCGTGCCCGCCAGCTCAAAGACGAGTTCCCCGGTCTCGCGGGCATGCTCGAGAAGATGTCCGAGGGCATCCCGGTCGAGGGCATGGAGTCGCTGCTGCCCGCCGTGGTCGACCGCCTCGTGACGCTCGTCGACTACCTGCCCGAGGATGCCGCGGTCGCGCTGGTCGACCCCGAGCGCGCCGTGACGCGTGCGATCACCCTCGGCGAGACCAACCGCGAGTTCCTCGAAGCCGCGTGGAGCGCAGCGACCGCCGGGGCAAGCACGCCGATCGATCTGGGTGCGGGCGACTTCCTGACACTGCCCGAGCTGCGCGAGGCTGCCCGCGACCGCAGCGGCGTCTGGTGGACGCTCAGCGCCTTCGATTCGGGACACGCGGATGCTGCGGCCGAGGGTCTCATCCACGACGACATCGACGTCGCGCTCGAGGCCGCGGCCGCGATCCGCGTGCCGGGTTCTGCGGTGCCGTCGTTCCAGGGCAATGTCGAGGGTGCGACCGACCATGTGGGGGCGCTGCTCGCAGACGGCTGGCGCGTCGTGGTCGCAGCATCCGGAACCGGACTCGTGGAGCGCGCCCGCGACGTGCTCGCCGAGCGCGGCATCGCGGCGCGCAAGGTCGAGGAGGTGCTGCACGCACCCGAGCCGGGCGTCGCGCACGTGGTCGTGAGCGTGCTCGAACGCGGCTTCGAAGCCCCTGACGCCAAGCTGGCCGTGCTCACCGAGTCCGAGTTCTACGGCCGCACGATCGGCGGCGACACCCGTGTCGTCAAGAAGCTCGCGTCGCGGCGCAAGGCCGTCGTCGACCCGCTCAAGCTCACCGCGGGCGACTACGTCGTGCATGCGACGCACGGCATCGGCAAGTTCGTCGAGCTCACGCAGCGCGAGGTGTCCAGCGGTGGCCGCAACGCGGTCAAGAGCATGCGCGAGTACCTCGTGCTCGAGTACGCGCCCTCCAAGCGCGGGTACCCCGGCGACAAGCTCTTCGTCCCGACCGACCAGCTCGACCTCCTGTCGCGGTACGTCGGCGGCGAGGCGCCTGGCCTGTCGAAGATGGGCGGCAGCGACTGGGCGCAGGCCAAGAGCAAGGCCCGCCGCGCGGTGCGCGACATCGCGGTCGAGCTCGTGAAGCTCTACTCCGCGCGCATGGCCGCGAAGGGTCACGCATTCGGCCCCGACACACCGTGGCAGCGCGAGCTGGAGGAGGCGTTCCCGTTCGCCGAGACCCCCGACCAGCTGCAGACGATCGACGAGATCAAGGCCGACATGGAGAAGCCGATCCCGATGGACAGGCTGCTGTCGGGTGACGTCGGCTTCGGCAAGACCGAGGTCGCGGTGCGCGCCGCGTTCAAGGCGATCCAGGACGGCAAGCAGGTCGCGATGCTCGTGCCGACGACCCTGCTCGTCAAGCAGCATTTCGAGACCTTCACCGAGCGCTTCGCCGGCTTCCCGGTGAAGGTGCGGGCGCTGTCGCGCTTCCAGACCGACAAGCAGGCGCGCGACACGATCGCCGGTCTCGCCGACGGCACCGTCGACATGGTCATCGGCACGCACCGCATCCTCACCGAGAAGGTGCTGTTCAAGGACCTCGGCCTCATGATCATCGACGAGGAGCAGCGCTTCGGCGTCGAGCACAAGGACCAGCTGAAGAAGCTGAAGACCAACGTCGACATCCTGGCGATGAGCGCGACGCCCATCCCGCGCACGCTCGAGATGGCGGTCACCGGCATCCGCGAGATGTCGACGCTGCAGACGCCGCCGGAGGACCGGCATCCGATCCTGTCGTACGTCGGTCCGCGCAACGACAAGCAGATCGCCGCGGCGATCCGCCGGGAGCTGCTGCGGGAGGGCCAGGTCTTCTTCGTGCATAACCGGGTCTCGTCGATTCAGCGGGTCGCAGCCCAGCTCGCCGAGCTGGTGCCCGAGGCCCGCATAGCGGTCGCTCACGGACAGATGGGCGAGCACGCCCTCGAAGAGGTTGTGGACGCGTTCTGGGAGCGTCGCAGCGACGTGCTCGTGTGCACGACGATCGTCGAGACGGGCCTGGACATCTCCAACGCCAACACGATCATCATCGACCGGGCCGACAAGTACGGGCTCAGCCAGCTGCACCAGCTGCGCGGCCGCGTCGGGCGCGCGCGTGAGCGCGCCTACGCCTACTTCCTCTACGACGAGCAGAAGCCGCTGAGCGAGACGGCCGCGGACCGCCTCGAGACGATCGCCGTCAACAACGACCTCGGCTCGGGCATGCAAGTCGCGCTGAAGGACCTCGAGATCCGCGGCGCCGGCAACCTCCTGGGCGCCGAGCAGGCCGGCCACATCGCCGGGGTCGGCTTCGACCTGTACCTCCGCATGATCGGCGAGGCGGTCGCCACGTTCCGCGGCGAGGAGACCGAGGGGCCGACGGAGCTCCGCCTCGAGCTGCCGGTACAGGCCCGCATCCCCGAGTCGTACATCGACAGCGAGCGGCTGCGTCTGGAGGCGTACCAGAAGCTCTCGGCCGCGGCATCCGTCACCGCAGCCCCCGCGGCGATCGATCTCGTCATCGATGAGCTCACCGACCGCTACGGCGAGCCGCCTTCGGAGGTCGAGGGCCTGCTCGCGGTCGCCCGCCTGCGTCGCCGGGCCGGTCAGGCGGGCCTCGCCGACGTCGTCGCGATGGGACCGAACCTGCGCATCGCCCCGGCCAACCTGCCCGACTCGATGCGCGTGCGCCTGCAGCGCCTGCACCCCAAGGCGAAGCTCGTCGCCGGGGGAGAGGCGATGGTCGTGCCCCTGCCCTCCGCGGGCGGCGAGCCGCTCGGCGACGACGAGCTCATCGCGTGGGTGGCCCAGCTCATCGAGCAGCTCTGGCCCGAGAGGAAGGCCGAGGCACCGGCCGCGGCGGAGGGCGCGACAGCCTGATCCTCGCCCCCTCACTCCCGCGACGGGTGTTTGACGAGGCGCCGGCTCCCCGAGAGCATGAGGGGATGATCGATCAGCAGCAGCTGTGGGACGACGAGGTCGCCCAGGCTTACGACACGCCGGGCGAGGGCATGTTCGCCGACGATGTGCTTCGCCCCACGGTGACGACCCTGACCAGACTGTCCGACGGCGGCGCCGCCGTGGAGTTCGCGATCGGGACCGGCCGCGTCGCGATCCCGCTCCACGAGGCGGGCGTGCCCGTGGCGGGCATCGAGCTGTCGCACGCGATGATCGCGCGTCTGCGGGAGAAGGCCGGCGCGGACGAGATCCCCGTCGTGCAGGGTGACATGACGACCGCGTCCGCCGGTACCGGGTTCGCGCTCGCGTACCTGGTCTTCAACACGATCTCGAACCTGCTGTCGCAGGACGAGCAGGTCGAGTGCTTCCGCAACGCCGCGCGTCATCTCGCCCCCGGAGGATGCTTCGTCATCGAGCTGTGGGTGCCGCAGCTGCGCGCACTCGCCCCCGGCCACGCGGGCACGGTCGAGCTCAGCCGGCCCGGCTACCTGCTGGTCGACACGGTCGACACCCTCACGCAGCGGCTGACGTCCCACCATGTGCGATTCGGGCCCGACATCGCCGACGGCCGCGCGGCGCGTATCGGCCGCTCGCCGCACCGCTACATCTGGCCCAGCGAGCTCGACCTGATGGCCCGTCTCGCGGGATTCACGCTCGAGAGCCGCTGGGCGGGGTGGCAGCAGGAGGAGTTCACCGGTGAGTCGACCAGTCACGTGTCGGTCTACCGCCTGCCGCGCGGAGGCTCGACCGCGCGCGCGGCGTCGTGACCCGCTCCTTGGAGCCGCGCCGCACTACGCTGTGAACCGAACCGCGCCGGCACCGACGACGGGCCGGATCGAGGAGGCATGATGCGATTCGAGCACCTCGGGGCACAGCCCCGGATCCACCCCGACGCGGTCGTGGCGGCGACGGCGGTGATCAGCGGCGACGTCGAGATCGGCGCGGACTGCCAAGTCCTGCACGGCGCCGTGATCACCGCCGAGGGCGGCGCCATCACCCTCGGGGCGAACGTGATCGTCATGGAGAACGCGCTCATCCGCGCCACCGCGACGAACCCCGTGCACATCGCCGACCACGTGCTCGTCGGGCCGATGGCGAGCGTCTCGGGCGCGGTGATCGAGGAGGAGGTGTTCCTCGCCACCGGCACACGCGTCTTCAACGGCGCGCGCATCGGCGCGCGCAGCGAGGTGCGCATCAACGCGGTCGTGCACCTGCGCACGACGCTCCCCGCCGAGTCCACCGTGCCCATCGGCTGGGTCGCGGTGGGTGATCCGGTGCAGATCCTCCCGCCTGACCGCCACGAGGAGATCTGGGCCGCGCAGCGCGAACTCGACTTCCCGGGTTACGTGTTCGGCCTCGACCGGGAGACGCCCGACCTCATGGTGCAGCTCACCGAACGGTACGGCCGCAGCCTTGCGCGGCACGCCGGTGACCGTCCGCTGGGCTGAACCGGGCGCCGGATACTGGCCATCGCAGTATCTCGGGCCTAGAGTCTCCGCATGGGCCGTCTGGGGACCCGTTCGAGACTCGACCAGGCCGTGGGTGCCTTCTCGAGCAATTGGCGCAACGCCAATCTGCGGCGCGCCCAGCTGAGCTTCCTCGGTGCGTGGACGGCGGAATGGGCGTTCACGGTCGCCCTCGGCATCGTGGCGTACCACGACGGCGGGGCGCTCGCCCTGGGGCTGGTCGGTCTGCTGCGGATGCTGCCGTCCGCGGTCCTCGCGCCGGTGCTGTCGCCGTTCGCCGACCGGGGCCGCCGCGAGCGCGTGCTCGTGGTGGTGTCGCTGCTGAGGGGCGTGGCGACCGCCCTCGCCGCCGTGGTCGTGGCTGTCTCGGGTCCGATCGCCGTGATCTACGCCCTCGCGGTGCTGTCCACGATCGCCGCGACACTGTTCCGCCCGGCGCACTCCGCGCTGCTGCCCACGCTGTGCCGTACCGGGCATGAACTGGCGAGCGCGAACGTCGTGCGCGGGCTGCTCGATTCGGTCGCGACGCTCGTGGGTCCGCTCCTGGCGGCCATCGTCCTCGCGTTCGCCGACGTGTCGGTCGTGTTCGCGGTGGCCGCGGCCGCCTCGCTCTGGGCGGCGCTGCTGCTGTTCCGCGTGCGCTACCACGCGCCGCCGCGGCCGCCGGCACCGCGCCCGGACCTCCTGAAGGAGGCGGCCGAAGGGCTGCGCGCCGTCGGTCGCAGCCGGGATCTGCAGCTCATCCTCGGGCTGGCGGCTGCCCAGTCGCTCACGCGCGGTGCGCTGACGGTCTTCTCGGTCGTCGTCGCGATCGAGCTGCTGCACACGGGGGAATCCGGCGCCGGCGTGCTGATGGCCGCCGTGGGCGTGGGGGCGGTCGTCGGTTCGCTGGCCGCCTCCCTGCTGGTGGGCACCGGGCGCCTGGGCGCGTGGTTCGGGGTCGGCGTCGGTCTGTGGGGTCTGCCCATCGCCCTCGTCGGCTTCTTCCCGCAGCAGGCGGCCGCCCTCTTCCTGCTCTCCTTCGTCGGCGTCGGCAACGCACTGATCGATCTCGCCGGATTCACCCTGATCGGACGACTCGCCCCCGACGCGGTGATGGCCCGCGGGTTCGGGGTGCTGGAGAGCCTGGTCGCGGTCTCCATCGGCATCGGCTCCATCCTGGCGTCGGGGGTCATCGCGTGGGTCGGCGTCGAGCGTGCGCTGATCGTGATCGGCCTGGTGTGTCCTGTGCTGGCGCTGGCGTCGTGGTGGCGGCTGCGACGCCTGGACCGATCGGTCGACGCGCTCGACGTCGAGGTGTCCCTCTTGCAGCAGGTGCCGATGTTCCAGCCGCTGCCGCTGCCCTCGATCGAGCAGCTCGCCCGGGGGCTCGAGCCGGTGGAAGTGGCGGCGGGGGCACCCGTCTTCACCCAGGGCGACGTGGGCGATCGCTACTACGTGATCGAGAGCGGCACGGCAGACGTCATCGGAGACGGCAGGGTCGTCGCGACCCTCGGCGAGGGGGAGGGGTTCGGCGAGATCGCTTTGCTGCGCAGGACGCGCCGAACCGCGACCGTGTCGGCACATACCGCTCTCCGCCTCAAAGCGCTCGCATCCGAGAGATTCACGGCGGTCGTGCTCGGCTACGCGCCCAGCGCGCAGGCGGCCGCGACGAGCGTCGATCAGCGGCTCGACCGGTTCGCGCCGGATGAGCCGCTGGGCGACTCCCGCCGTCGTGAGGAGGGCGGATGACCCGGACCGATCGAGGGGGATGTGCGGCATGACGACATCGAGAACGGCCCTGCTGATCGCCGACATCGGCGGCTACACCGAGTACATGGGATCGCACCGCCTGACGCTCGCACACGCCGAGGTGAACACCGCCAGGATGCTCGAGAGCATCGTGCACGCCGCCCGCGGCTTCGACCTCGTCGAGATCGAGGGCGATGGCGCCTTCCTCTCACGCAGGACGGGGTCACGCGATCCCGACACGACGCTGGCCGACATCCTGCAGGTCGCCGTCGCGATGCACCGCGCGTTCCATCTCGAGCGCGAGTACATCGTCCAGAACCTCTGCCCGTGCGGAGGATGCCGCCAGGCCCGCGACCTGAAGCTGAAGTTCGTGGCGCACGTGGGCGATGTCGCGACGCAGAGCATCAGCGGCAGATCCAAGCTCGTGGGGATCGACGTGATCCTGGTGCACCGGCTGCTCAAGAACTCCGTCGAGGTCCCCGAGTACGTCCTGCTCACCGAGGACCTGTACCGGCCCGACACGCCGTCCCTTCCCGACACCGTCGGCGAGATCACCCCGGACCTCGAGGGGATCGGCAGCGTCCGGGCGTACTTCGTCGACGTGGCCGACCTCGACCGCGTCGGTATCGAGGCGCCCAAGCCCTCTCTGCGCACCCGCCTCGGGAGCACGTTCTCGGCGGTCGGCCGGGGGCTGCCGTACATGGTCGGCGTGAAGAAGCCTCGCCGCGCCCGGTAGCGAGGACGACGAGGACGACGGATGCTGCGGGCCGCAGCATCCGTGAATCTCCGACGTCAGTCCCAGACGAGGCCGCAGTCGCGGCAGCCGAACTCGAGGTGGTCGACCCAGCCGTCGTCGAGGTGGCCTCGACGCTCCCACTCGATCCGGAACCACCGCGGTTCGGCCGCCCGCACATCGAGCGACCCGCACCAGGGGCAGACTTCGGCGACGACGTTCCGTGCCATGGCCGCCACGGTACGCCGGGGTCGCGGCGATCCAGGGTGCGACGCGCGGCGCCGTCCGGGTCAGCCCGTGTTCTGCAGACCCGCGGCCACGCCCGACACCGACAGCAGGAGCAGGCGCTGCAGTTCGGGGTCGACCGGCGCGCCCTCCGGGGCCTCGCGCAGCGCCCGGAGCGCGCGCAGCTGGAGCAGCGAGAGCGCGTCGACGTAGGGGCTGCGCATCTTGACGGCACGCTGCAGGACCGGCTTGTTGCCGAGCAGCTCGGTGCCCCCGGTGATGCGGATCACCCAGTCGCGCGTGAGGCGCATCTCGTCGCGCACGAGGCCCGCGAGGTCGTCGCGGTCGCCGAGCTCGAGGTAGTGCAGCGCGATGCGGTCGTCGGTCTTGGCGAGGCTCATGGCGACGTTGTCGATGAGCGTGCGGAAGAGCGGCCAGTCCTGGTAGGCCTGCTGCAGCAGCGGCTCGTCGCCGACGGCGTCGAGCGCTGTGCCCAGACCGAACCAGCCGGCAAGGTTGATGCGCGCCTGCGTCCACGCGAACACCCACGGGATGGCGCGGAGGTCTTCGAGGGACTCGACCGACAGCCCGCGGCGCGCCGGGCGGGAGCCGAGGGCGAGCAGGCCGATCTCCTCCATCGGCGTCACGCGCGCGAACCAGGGCGCGAAGCCAGGAGCCTTGACGAGCGAGAAGAAGCGCTCGCGGGACGCCGCGTCCATCGTCGCCGCGATGCCCGCGTACCTCTCCGCCGCGGCACGGTTGCGCTCCTCGTTCGAGGGCGACGAGGCCAGCAGGATCGCCGCGGCGACCTGGTCGATGTGCCGCATCGCGATGGCGGGGTCGCCGTAGCGGGCGAAGATGACCTCGCCCTGCTCGGTCAGCTTGAACCGGCCGTCGACCGAGTGCGGAGGCTGCGCCATGATCGCGGAGTTCGCCGGCCCGCCGCCGCGGCCGAGGGCGCCGCCGCGGCCGTGGAACAGGGTGAGCTCGATGCCGTTCTCGTCGGCCCAGGCCGCGATCTTCGCCTGTGCCTCGTACAGCGCGAGGTTGGCGGCGACGGGGCCGACGTCCTTCGACGAGTCCGAGTAGCCGAGCATGACCTCGAGGCGCCGGCCGGTGGCCTCCAGGCGTGCGGCGAACGCGGGGTGCTCGACGATCTCGGCGAGGATGCGGGGCGCGGCCTGCAGGTCGGCGAACGTCTCGAACAGAGGGATCACGTCGAGCACCGGCGGCGTGCCGTCGGGCCCGACGGCGAACGCTGCGAGCTTGTGCACGTTCGCGAGGTCCTCGGCGGACTGCGTGAACGACACGATGTACCGGCCGGCGGCGCGGGGGCCGTAGCGCTCCTGCAGGAACCCGACGGTGCGCACGACGTCGAGCACCTCTTCGGCGAGCTCGCTGCGCGGCGCGCCCGACTCGAGCTCGGCGAGCACCTTGGCGTGCACGGCCGAGTGCTGGCGCACCTCCAGCTCGGTGAGGTGGAACCCGTACGTCTCGACCTGCCACAGCAGCTGCTGCAGGTGCCCATAGGCCTGACGCGGCGCCCCCGCCTGGACGAGCGAGTCCTGCACGACGCGGAGGTCGGCGAGCAGGTGCTCGGGGTCGCGGTAGGCGAGGTCGGCGTTGCGGGCGCGGGTCGCCTCGATCTTGCGGGCGATCAGCAGCAGGATGCGCCGGTGAGGCTCGTCGGGGGAGCGCTTGGCGATGTCCCTCGCGGCGTCCTCATCGGCGGCCTTGAGGCGACGCCACAGGGCGAGCAGCGCGTCGCTCGGCGGCGTGGTCGAGGCGTCCAGCGTCATGGTGCGGCCGATGCGGCTGGTGGTGCGCTCCAGGCCGATGAGCACATGCTCGCTCGCGATCGCGGAGGCCTTGCGGGTGACGGATGCCGTCACGAACGGGTTTCCGTCACGGTCGCCGCCGACCCACGAGCCGACGCGCACGAACGGGCGCACGACAGGAGCGCGGCCGCCGGCGGCCGGACCCTGCAGGGCGTCGTCGACGCGGCGGTACACGTGGGGGACGGCGGTGTAGAGCGTGTCGTCGAACACGGCCATCACCGCGCGCACCTCGTCGGTGGGCGCGGGCTTCTCGGGCCGCAGCGGCGCGGTGCGCCAGAGGGTGTCGATCTCCTCGAGCATGCGGCGCTCGGCGCGGCGCTCGTCGGCGCCGCCGCGGAGCGAGGCGTCGTGCTCCGCCAGCAGCGTGGCCAGCCGACGGATGCTGGTCGACACCGCGCGGCGTCGGGCCTCGGTCGGGTGGGCGGTGAACACGGGGTGGAACCGCATGCTCTGCAGGCGCTCGAGCGCCGTGTCGTCGCCGACCTCGGCGGCCAGGCGCACGAAGGCGGCGGCGACAGAGTCGGTCGCCTGCTCGCGGTCGGGGCGCCCGTCGCGCTCGCGGAGCACGCGCACGCGCTGGTGCTCCTCGGCCAGGTTCACGAGGTGGAAGTACGCGGTGAACGCCCGGGCGACCTCGTCGGCGCGGGCGATGGTGAACGAGTCGGCGATCGCGGTGGCGCGCGCGAAGGCCTCCGGCGTCTCATCGGTGTACGCCTGGATCGTGGCGGTGCGCAGCCGCTCGACATCCTCGTAGAGTCCGGGCGATCCGCTCTCCCTGAGCACCTGACCGAGGAGCGTTCCCAGCATGCGGACGTCGCCGCGCATCTGCTCGGGGATCGCCTGCTCCGCCTCGTACCGCCCGACGAGGTCGATCGCTTCGGTGTGGGTGAGTTCACGCATCTCTCCAGGCTAACGGCGCGGCGTTTCCCCGAAGTGACGGTGGACGCTGTGTGACGATCGACCCCCGGGAGTGTCGGGGCGCCGCTCGCTACACTGACCGTGGAGCGCCGGGAAGTCTGGTCGGCACGTCCTCGTCGACCCGCGATTCGCTCCCGGAGGCCAGATGTCGCTTCTCCGCTCCGCCCGCTTCCCCGCGATCATCCTGCTCCTCGCGGCGGCACTCGGACTCTTCGTCGCCAACTCGGCGTGGGGTCCCGCGGTGGACGACGCCATGCACGCGTATCTCGGCATCCCGGGCGTGTTCGAGCTCAGCCTGTCGCACTGGGTGAAGGACGGCCTGCTGGCGGTCTTCTTCTTCGTCGTCGCCGTCGAACTGCAGTACGAGCTCACGAGCGGCCAGCTCAACTCGGCGCGCAAGGCTCTGCAGCCCGCGATCGCCGCGGCCGGCGGCGTTCTGATCCCGATCGCCGTCTACGTCGCGGTGGCGTGGGGATCGGACGCGACCGCGGGGTGGCCGATCCCGACCGCGACCGACATCGCCTTCGCGCTCGGCGTGCTCGCGGTCTTCGGTCGCGGGCTCCCGTCCGCCCTCCGGGTGTTCCTGCTCGCGCTCGCGATCCTCGACGACATCGTCGGCATCGTGTTCATCGCGGTGCTCTTCACGAGCGGCGTGAACTTCGCGGCGCTGGCCGGGGCGGCGCTCGCCGTCGTCGCCTTCGGCATTCTGAGCCGGCAGCTCGACACGCGGGCCCGCGTGCCGGTCGCGGTCGTGCTCGTCGTGCTCGCGATCACGACGTGGGTGCTCGTGTACCTGTCGGGCGTCCACGCGACGATCGCGGGCGTCGTGCTCGGGCTCGCGATGGCGCAGCGGCCCGCACTGCGCGTGAGGCACGAACTGGAACCGTGGGTCAACGTCGTCGTGCTCCCGGTCTTCGCCTTCTCGGCCGCGCTGGTGCAGATCCCGTCCGTGCCGCTGTCGGACCTGTCACCGGCGTTCTGGGGTGTGCTCGTGGCGCTCCCGGTGGGCAAGGTCGTGGGCATCTCGCTGTTCGGGTGGATCTCGCTGCGCGTCGGGCGCCGGGTAAGCGCGCCGCCGCTCGCGTTCGCCGACCTGCTGGCAGCCGGCGCCCTGGGCGGCATCGGGTTCACGGTGTCGCTGCTGCTGTCGGAACTCGCGTTCTCCGACGCCGCGGCGCTGCGCGACCAGGCGACGCTCGGCGTGCTCGCGGGTTCGGTGATTTCGCTCCTCCTGGCCGGAGGGCTCGTATCGTGGCGGGCATGGCACTATCGACGCCGGGCGGCGACCGCATCCGTGACGACGTGACCGAGCCCCGCTCGCCGGGCGCGCCCGACCCGCTGCGTGAAGCGGCCGACGTCATGCGCGCGGTGCGCGACCGCTGCGTCTGGACGCAGCAGATCGACCACCGCGCCCTCGTCCCGTACCTCGTGGAGGAGAGCGCCGAGCTCATCGATGCCGTCGAGGACGGCTCGCGCGACGAGCTGCGCGAAGAGCTCGGCGACCTGCTGTGGCAGGTGCTCTTCCATTCCGAGATCGCCTCTCGCGACGAGGACGCCCCCTTCGACATCGACGACGTCGCCCGTGGGCTCACCGACAAGATGGTGCGGCGGCATCCCCACGTCTTCGGCGACGCCGTGGCGACGACTCCGGAGGAGGTGCTCGTCCACTGGAACGCCGCGAAGGCCGCCGAGAAGCACCAGCGCCGCTCCGTCCTCGACGGCGTGAGCGAACGGATGCCGAGCCTCGCGCTCGCTCAGAAGCTCCTGTCGAAGTCGTCCCAGGTATGGCCTGAACCCGCGAGAGCACAGCCGGTGGACGAGAGTGGGGGTGGTTCCCTACCTCTCGGCGACCAGCTGCACTCTCGCGGAACCGCGACCGGGGAGCCGGCGACGGAGGCCGAGCTCGGCGACGCGATCCTCGGGCTCGTCGCGACCGCCCGGGCCCACGGGTGGGATGCGGAGCGCGCGCTGCGCGAGCGCCTGCGCGGGCTCGAGCGCGAGATCCGCGCGGCCGAGGGCACCCCGGAGGACCTGGAAGGATAGGTGCGTGGCATCCGTCAACCCGCCGCGCGGCATGCGCGACTTCCTCCCCGCTGAAAAGGCCCGTCGCGAATCCGTGCTCGCCGTGATCCGCGAGCGCTACCGCGCCCACGGGTTCGACGAGATCGAGACGCCGGTCATGGAGGAGTACTCGCGGCTGCACGCGGGCATCGGCGGCGACAACGAGAAGCTCGCCTACAACGTGCTCAAACGCGGCCTCGACGCCGACGCGATCCGGGGTGCCGCCGACGACCCGGCCGGTCTCACCGATCTCGGCCTGCGCTACGACCTGACCGTGCCGCTCGCGCGGTTCTATGCCACCAACCGCGGACAGCTGCCCTCGGTGTTCCGCTCGATCCAGATCGCCCCTGTCTGGCGCGCCGAGCGCCCGCAGAAGGGCCGGTACCGCCAGTTCGTGCAGTGCGACATCGACATCATCGGCGACGCGTCCGCGCGCGCCGAGGCCGAGCTCGCGGTCGCCACGCTCGACACGCTCGACGCGCTCGGGCTCGAGGGCGGCAGCATCCGCATCAACGACCGGCGCGTCCTCGACTGGATGCTCGACAGCTTCGGCTTCACCGCCGACGAGCGCCCGGGCGTCCTGATCACGATCGACAAGCTCGACAAGCTCGGCCCCGACGGGGTCGTCGCCGAGCTGCGCGAGCGGGGCGCGACGACGGCGGCCGTGGACGCGTTCGAGGCCTTCCTGCGCCGTCCCACGACGCTCGAGTACAACCCGTACGGCGAGCGGCAGATCCGCAAGGCGCTGCCCGAGGGGGCGCCGGACGAGATCATCGCACACCTGGCGGGCGTCGGCTCGGCCGTGGCGGCGGCCCGCGCGACGGGGATCGAAGGCGACATCCCGCTGGTGTTCGACCCGTTCCTGGTGCGTGGCATGGGCTACTACACCGGCACGATCTTCGAGCTCGCCCACCCCTCCGTCGACTACTCGCTGGGCGGCGGCGGCCGCTACGACGGCATGATCGGCCGCTTCCTCGGCCAGGACGTGCCCGCCGTCGGGTTCTCGATCGGCTTCGAGCGCATCGTCGACCTGGTAGCGGAGCGGACGGATGCTGCGGCCCCGGCCGTCGTCCTCGTCCACGACCGCGACGTGTCAGAGGGTGAGCTCCTCGCTCTGAAGGCCGCGCTGGTGCGTCAGGGTTCGCGCGTGCGTCTGGAGCAGCGGACCAAGAACCTCAAAGCGCTTCTCGAGCGCGCGGCATCCGACGGCTACACGGCCTTCGCGACGGTCGCCGCCGGTGCGACCGCCGACGCCCTCGAGGTCAAGCCCCTCGGCTGAGCCGGCGCAGCCGGAGCGCCCGATACGCGACTCCGACGGCGACCACCGCCACGCCGGCCATGACGGACTGCCACGGCAGTGTCACCGCGAGGACGAGGCATCCGATGCCGCCGATCACCTGGAGCGCGATCGGATACCGGCGCGCGTCGCCGCGCTGGCGGAATGCCGCGACATTGGCGACGAAGTAGTACAGCAGCACGCCGAACGACGAGAAGCCGATCGCGCCGCGGAGGTCGACGAGCGCCACGAGCAGAACGACGACCACGGCTGCGGCGAGCTCCGCGCGGTGCGGCACGTGCCAGCGCGGGTGCACGGCGTCGAAGAAGCGGGGCAGGTCGCCCTCTCGCGACATCGCGAAGGTGGTGCGGCTCACCCCGGCGATCAGCGCGAGCAGCGCGCCGAGCGAGGCCGCAGCGGCGCCGATGCGCACCACGATCTCGATCCACGCCCAGCCGGACTGCGCGGCCGCATCGGCGACGGGCTCGGTCGATGACGCGACGGCGTCGGGGCCGAGGGCGCTCAACACCGCGACCGCGACGAGGGCGTAGACCGCCAGCGCGATGGCGAACGCGATCACGATCGCGTGGGGGATCACGCGGCCTGGGTCGCGCACCTCCTCGCCCATCGTCGCGATGCGCGCGTACCCGGCGAATGCGAAGAACAGCAGCCCGGCGGACTGCAGGATCCCGTAGCCGCCGCCCGCCCAGAGCGCCTCGGCCGTGAACCAGTCCGGCGCCTGACCGGCCGAGAAGGCGGCCGTGATGGCCGCGGCGAGCGCGCCGAGCGAGATCACCACGATCACCCGCGCGGCACCGGCGGTCCGGGTGACTCCGAACCAGTTGACAGCGGTCAGCGTCACGACGGCCGCGATCGCGACCGGACGTTCCCAGCCCGCGGGGGCCGCATATGCGGCGAACGTGAGTGCCATCGCCGCGCAGCTCGCGATCTTGCCGATGATGAATCCCCAGCCCGCGACGAACCCCCACCACGGGCCGAGCTCCGCGCGTCCGTATGCGTACGTTCCGCCCGACGTCGGGTGCGCGGCGGCCAGCTGCGCCGACGAGGTCGCGTTGCCGAACGCCACGACGGCGGCGATCGCGAGGCCGATGAGAAGACCGGTGCCCGCGGCATCCGCCGCCGGCGCCCACACGGCGAAGACGCCCGCGCCGACCATCGACCCGAGTCCGATGAACACGGCGTCGCCGAGTCCGAGACGACGCTGGAGCGCGGGGGAGGTCACGGGCGAACTCTAACCTGCGGGGGAGGACGGGCGGTTCGGGCTTCCCGCGCGGCGCCCGCGCCCGCGAAGATGGGCGCATGACGCTGCAGATCCACACCGTGCTCGCGCCGATGGGCCCGGCCACCGCGCTCGAACTCACCGACGAGCAGGTCGCCCAGCTCGGCGGAGGCAAGCGTGCCGCCGTCGTCGTCGGGATCGGAGGGCGCAGCGCGCGAGTGCGCCTCGGCGTGATGGGCGGCCGCAACCTCATCGGTCTGTCGAAGGCGGTGCGTGCTGAGCTCGGCGTCGAGATCGGCGACGAGGTCGACGCGACGATCGACCTCGACACCGCGGAACGCGACGTGGAGGTGCCCGCCGACCTGGCCGCAGCGCTGGATGCCGCAGGCGCGCGCGCCGCGTTCGACGCGCTGACCTTCACGCGCCGCAAGGAGCTCGCGCGCGGGGTCACGGAGGCCAAGCGCCCCGATACCCGCGAGCGCCGCGTCGCCGCCGCGGTGGACGAGGTCTCCGTCCCGTGATCTCACGAGCCCCGCACCGGCGCCCTCTCGGTGGTGGCGTGCCACCCTTTGGCGAGTCGCCAGGAAACGCGATTCCCGCGGGCGATCGTGGCGACTCGCTGCGATCCACCCGCATGAACGACCGGCTCTGGTGAGTCCCTGGGTCGACGCGTCTGCGGGGGCACCCTTTGGCGAGTCGCCAGGAAACGCGATTCCCGCGGGCGATCGTGGCGACTCGCCAATAAGCGCCCGGGGGGCCACGCGGGTCCCCCGCACCCGGCTGGTCACCCCGACGACCGGGCGCGTTCATCCCGATGGGGTGGCATGGACGCATGACGTCGGCGCGGGAGGTGTTCACGCGGTCTGCGGTCGTCGCCACGGCGGGGATCGCGCTGGGCGCGGGAATGGTCCTCGTGGGCGGACGCGCCGTGCTGAAACGTCAGGCCGCGGTGGCCCGGCGGCGCATCGGCAAGCCGCTCGGCGAGGAGGCGCTCGACGCCGACCGGGTGTGGGCCCGACGCTTCGACGGACCGCCGATCGAGTTCGTCGTGCTCGGCGACTCGATCGCGGCCGGGCTCGGGGCGCAGCGCCGCAAGGACACGCTCGGCGGCCGCCTGGCGAAGGGACTCGCGCGCGCCGAGCGCCGGCCGGTGCGCCTGCGGACGGCCGCGATCGTGGGCTCGGAGTCGTCGGTGCTCGCGGCGCAGGTCGACGCACTGCCCGCCGACTACCGCCCCGACGTCGCCGTGATCGTCGTCGGCGGCAACGACATCACCCACCGCGTGCCGGTGTCGACGTCGATCGCACACCTCGAGGAGGCGATCGTGCGCCTGCGTGCGCGCGGCGCCGTGGTCGTCGTGGGCACCTGCCCCGATCTCGGCGCGCTGCGCCCGGTTCCGCAGCCGCTGCGCGCCCTCGGCTCACGCCTGTCGCGGCAGCTCGCCGACGCGCAGGCTGCCGCCGCCGCCCGCACCGGTGCTCGCTCCGTGTCGCTCGGCCGGGCGGTCGGGCCGTTCTTCGTCACCGAGCCCGACGAGATGTTCAGCCTCGACCGGTTCCACCCCAGCGCGCTGGGATACCGCCGCACCGCCGAGGCACTGCTGCCCCCGCTCCTCGCCGAGCTCGCCGCCGCCAGGGAGGACGCGGTCAGCCCGCGCTGACCGAGGCGGCCCATTCCGCCACGCGCGCGGCGCTCTCCTCGTCCGACAGGTCCTCGACCCGCGTCATGATCGACCACCGCACCCCGAACGGATCGCGCACGCTCGCGTAGCGGTCGCCCGACACGAAGGTCGAGGGCTCCTCCCGCACAGTCGCTCCCGCGGCCACCGCCCGGGCAGTCACCGCGTCGGCGTCGGGCACGTAGAGGCCGATCGAATAGCAGTCGTCGTCGCCCTCCGGCGCGGGGACGAGCCCGTACGCGGGGGAGGGCTCGCCGATCTGGAGGATGCCGAGGCCGAAGTCGAGCCCCGCGTGCACGACGAGCCCGTCGAACTCGGTGACATCGGTCACGCGCGCGCCGAACACGTCGCGGTAGAAGTCGAGCGCCTCCTTCGCCCCGCGGATCGCGAGGAACGGGGTGAGGCTGGTCGCGCTGTGCGGGCGGCCCAAGGTGGTGTGCGCACCGGTCACGCCGGTCGGGTTCTGTGTGCTCATGCCCCCATGCTCACGCGGGACGGATGCCGCGGTCTTGGAGATTCGCGACAGCTCGGGTCCCGGGGTGTCGGAGCGGCGCACTACCGTGACGACGTGACCGATCCGACGCGCGGCGTGCTGTACCCGCGGCGCCTGCCCCGCTTCACGCGGATCGCACCCGCGGGCGCAGCATCCGCTCTGGTGGAGTGGTTCTGGATCCCGCAGTGGGACCTTCCGGGCGGCGTCGTCTCGCGCCAGCCCGTCCTCGGCTACCCAGCCGCGAACCTCGCGGTCGAGCCGGACGGCGTCACGCTGTGGGGCGCGACGACGCGGGCGTCGGAGCGCGAGCTGCGAGGTAGCGGCTGGGCCGTGGGTGCACTGCTCAAGCCGGCCGCGTACACCCGCCTGCACGACGCGCCGAGCGACATCGTCGACACGCACATCGCCCTCGACGAGCCCGGACTGCAGCAGTCGGTCTCGGCGGCGATGCCCGACCTGGAGCTGGCGGTCGCCACTGTCTCGGGGTGGCTCGTGGAGCGCGTCGGCCCGCCCACGTCGGACGCGCGACTCGCGAACGCGATGTCGGATCTGCTGATGAGCGACCCGGCGATCCTCCGGCTCGATGACGCAGCCGAGCGGCTGCGGGTATCGGTGCGGACGCTGCAACGTCTCGCGCACCGCACGGTCGGTATCCCTCCGGCCGCCATCATCCGACGCCGTCGCCTGCAGGAGGCCGCGCAGCGCGTGCGGGAGGATCCGGAGGCCCCGCTCGCCGACATCGCGGTGGAGCTCGGCTATGCGGATCAGGCGCACCTCGCGAACGACTTCCGCGCGGTGCTCGGGCTCACTGCGACCCACTACCGCGCCGACCTGTGACCGGGCGGCTACGCGCTGTTCGCCGCAGCCGCGGTCACCCGCTTCTTCTCACGCACATACACCTCGCGGCGCACGCGGGCGACGACCTCGCCCGACGCATCCGTGATGTCGGTCTCGAACCACTCGAGCACCTTCGCGCCGCCGCGCGCCCGTTCGCGCAGCTCCGCCGCCTGCTCGCGCGACACCGCGAAGTGCGCCGTGAGCACGCCGCGCCCCGGTTTCAGGAACTCGATCTCGCCGCGGGTGTCCCAGACGACGTAGTCACGGCCGAGCTGGTGCATCACGAGCATGAAGAAGTACGGGTCCGTCATCGCCGACATCGAGCCGCCGAACGCCGTCTTCACGTAGTTGCGGGTGAAGACGTTGACGTGCAGCTCGACGGTGGCGCTGGTCCAGTCGTCGGCGAACCTGCGCACGCGGATCCCGCTGAAGAGGTTCGGCATCCACAGGCTCATGCCGACGGCGAGGCGTCGAGGGGTCACGCGCATGCGCCTCAGCATGGCCGATGCCCGGGATGCCGGCGTATTCGGTTGGCGGATTTCGACAACAACGAGCGCTTCGTGGTGACCGTCGACGACGCACGCACCGGCGCAGCGCTCCTCGAGGCGCTCGTCGAGCGGGCCTCCGCGAGGGCTTGACGCCCGGCGGGCGGCCGGATTTGCTGAGGGCATGGCGGATCCCACCCCCGAGACCTGGCGTCGCGTCGACGCGTACCTCACCCAGCTGCTGGTCGGACACGATCCAGGCCTCGACCAGGCGGTCGCCGATCAGAACGACGCGGGGCTCCCCGCCATCGAGGTGGCGCCGGTCAACGGCAAGCTGCTGCACCTGATCGCCCGCATGTCGGGGGCGAGGCGGGTCCTCGAGATCGGCACCCTCGGCGCGTACTCGACGATCTGGCTGGCGCGCGGCATCCCCGCCGGCGGTCAGGTGGTGACGATCGAGGCCGAGCCGCTCAATGCCGAGATCGCCCGAGCCAACCTCGATCGCGCGGGCGTCGGCGACAAGGTCGAGATCCGGCTCGGTCGTGCCGCCGACGTGCTGCCGACGCTCGAAGGCGACGCCCCGTTCGATCTGGTCTTCATCGACGCCGACAAAGAGTCGAACACGATCTACCTCGACTGGGCTGCGCGGCTCGGCCGGCCCGGCACGGTGGTCATGGTCGACAACACGGTCCGTGGCGGAGAGGTCGCGAACCCCGCGACCGAGAATCCCCAGATCATCGGTGTGCAGCGCGGCCTCGAGATGCTCGGACGCGACCCGCGCTTCGACGCGACGGCGATCCAGACGCTCGACGCGAAGGGTTACGACGGGATCGCGATCGCGCTCGTCGTATGACGCGAGCCTGTGGTCCCGGCATCCGTCATCACTAGACTCGTGGGCGGACCGACGACGCTCCGACGATTCACGCTCCACAAGCAAGGAGAAACCCCTGTGGCACAGATCGAGGCTGTAGGCGCGCGCGAGATTCTCGACTCGCGCGGAAACCCGACCGTCGAGGTGGAGGTGCTGCTCGACGACGGGATCGTCCAGCGCGCGGCCGTCCCCTCCGGCGCGTCGACCGGCGCCTTCGAGGCGTACGAGCTGCGCGACGGCGACAAGAGCCGCTACGGCGGCAAGGGCGTGCTCAAGGCGGTCGCGGCCGTCATCGACGAGCTCGGCCCCGCGATCGAGGGCGTCGAGGCGAGCGAGCAGCGCCTCGTCGACGAGATCCTCATCGCCACCGACGGCACCGAGAACAAGTCGCGCACCGGCGCGAACGCCATCCTCGGCGTCTCGCTCGCGGTCGCCAAGGCCGCCGCCGACTCGGCGGACCTGCCGCTGTTCCGCTACCTGGGCGGCCCGAACGCGCACGTCCTTCCCGTGCCGCTGTTCAACGTCATCAACGGCGGTGAGCACGCCGACAACGGCATCGACTTCCAGGAGTTCTTCCTCGCTCCGATCGGCGCCGACACGTACGCCGAATCGCTGCGCTGGGGCACCGAGGTCTACCACGTCCTCAAGGGCGAGCTCAAGACCGCCGGGTTCGCGACCGGTCTCGGCGACGAGGGCGGCTTCGCGCCCGACCTGCCCAGCAACCGCGAAGGCCTCGACTTCCTGATCCAGGCGATCGAGAAGGCGGGCTTCACCCCCGGCACGGACATCGCCGTCGGCCTCGACGTCGCCGCGACCGAGTTCTTCAAGGACGGCGTGTACACGGTCGAGGGCAAGCCGTGGTCGGCCGAGCAGCTGACCGACTACTTCGCAGATCTCGTCGAGAACTACCCGATCGTCACGATCGAGGACGCCCTCGCCGAGGACGACTGGGACGCCTGGAAGGCCCTGACCGACAAGATCGGCAAGAAGGTGCAGCTGGTGGGCGACGACCTGTTCGTCACGAACCCGGAGCGCCTGCAGCGGGGCATCGACCTCGGGGTCGGCAACGCGCTCCTGGTCAAGGTGAACCAGATCGGCACGCTGTCCGAGACGCTCGACGCGATCGCGCTGGCCACCCAGAACGGCTACCGCTCGATGCTGTCGCACCGTTCGGGCGAGACCGAGGACACCACGATCGCCGACCTCGCGGTCGCGGTCAACGCGGGTCAGATCAAGACCGGCGCGCCCGCCCGCAGCGAGCGCGTCGCGAAATACAATCAGCTTCTGCGCATCGAAGAGGAGCTCGGCGAGGCCGCGGTGTTCGCGGGTCGCGGAGCGTTCCCCCGATTCAAGGGCTGATGCGCTGACAGCGTTCTGAAACGAGGGGAGGGAGCCGTGGTCAAGACGACGGCTCCCTCTTCTCGTACCCCGGGCAACGCCCGCACTTCTGCGGCCGCACCGCGTCGCCGGCCCGTGAGCGCACGGCGCCCGGTCGACGTGCGGGCGTGGCTGGGCGGCATCCGTCTCTCCGGCTTCATGGTCATCATGATGGGTCTGGTCGTGCTCGCGGCCTTCGTGCTCGTGCCGACGATCGGCACCTATGTCGACCAGCGCCAGCAGGTCGCCGCGCTCGAGGCGGCGGTTCAGCTCAGCCGCGACGAGGTCGCCGAGCTCGAGTCGCAGCGCGACCGCTGGCAGGACCCCGCCTACATCACGACGCAGGCGCGCGAGCGGCTGTATTACGTGAAGCCCGGCGAGGTTGTGTACCTCGTCGACGACGATCTTCCGCCCGAGCTCGCGCCGCAGGAGCAGGACCCGGTGAGCGACGAGCTCCAGGCCGCCGACGCCGATTGGATGTCGAAGCTCGTCCGCTCGGTCACCGAGGCCGGGCTCGCGCAGACCGTGGCGCCCGTGACCGTGGGTGTGCCCGACCCGGAACCCCCGACCAGCCCGACGCCGTGAGCGCCCCGGTCGCCGGGAGGACGCCGCGCGTGCGCCGGTCGCGCGGTCCAGGACCATCCCAGGTGGCGCGGGTAATCTGGCCCCGATCAAGGAGCACCTCTGTGACGACCCCGCCGTACCCCCCTGTCAGCGACGCCGACCTGGCCGTGCTCCGCGAGCAGCTCGGTCGTCCCGCGCGCGGCGTCGTCGGCATCGCCGCACGGTGCGTCTGCGGCAATCCCACGGTCGTCGCGACATCGCCGAGGCTCCCCGACGGCACGCCCTTCCCGACGTTCTACTACCTCACCCACCCTGCCGCGACCGCCGCGATGTCGGTGCTCGAAGCCGACCACGTGATGCGGGAGCTCTCTGACGAGCTCGCCGCCGACGACGAGGTCGCCGCCGCCTACCAGCGCGCGCACGAGGCCTACCTCCGCGACCGCGCGGAGTTCGGCGAGGTCGACGAGATCGCGGGCATCTCCGCGGGCGGCATGCCGACGCGCGTGAAGTGCCTGCACGCTCTCGCGGGTCACGCGCTCGCCGCGGGTCCGGGCGTCAACCCGATCGGGGATCGAGCCCTGGCCATGTCGACGTGGTCGCCCGAGCGCTGCGTGTGCGCGCAGCCGGGATCGGGCGGATGATCCGGCGCCTCCTGGCCGGGCTCGCCGTGGCCGCCGTCGCGATGACCCTCGTCGCAGCCGCCCCTGCGGCCGCTCAGGCAGCGCCCGCCGACGAAGACCCGGTGCGTGCCGCCGAGTACTGGCTGACCGACTACGGCGTCGAGAAGGCGTGGCAGACCACGCGCGGCGCCGGGGTGAAGATCGCCGTCATCGACACCGGGATCGGCCGCGGACCCGTCGCCCTCGATGGTGCGGTGGCGGGCGGCACGGATGTCTCGGGCGCCGGCTCGTCCGACGGACGCACGCCCGTCGGCGCCGTGGACAAGGACCACGGCAGCTGGGTCGCCTCTCTCGCCGCGGGACGGGGCACGGGTCCGGACACCGGCATGATCGGCGTGGCGCCCGAGGCGCAGCTGCTGTCGGTGTCGGTCGCGTTCGGTTCATCGGCCCAGCGTCCGTTCTCGGACCAGATCGCCGACGCGATCCGCTGGTCGGTGGACAACGGCGCCGACGTGATCAACATGTCGCTGACGACGAACGTGCCGGACTGGCCCGAGAGCTGGGACGACGCCTTCCTCTACGCCTTCGAGCACGACGTCGTGATCGTCGTGGCGGCGGGCAACCGGGGGAGTGGCACGACGCGCGTCGGCGCTCCCGCCACCATCCCGGGGGTGCTGACGGTGGGCGGCGTCGACCGGTCCGGAAGGGCCAGCGTGGATGCGTCGACGCAGGGCATCACCATCGGCGTCTCGGCACCGAGCGAGGAGCTGATCGGCGTCTCGGCCGATTCCACGCTGGTCTCGTGGGACGGCACGAGCGGCGCCGCCCCCATCGTCGCCGGCATCGCGGCCCTCGTGCGGGCGGCGCACCCCGAGCTCGACGCGAACAACGTCATCAACCGCATCATCAAGACCGCTCACCCTGCGGCGGGCGCGACAGAGGTGCCGGACGTGCTCTACGGCTACGGGCTGGTGGATGCCGCCGCCGCCGTCTCGGCGAGCATCCCGAACGTCACCGCGAATCCGATGGGCAGCCTCGAGGACTGGGTGCGCCTGTACCGCCGAGCGCCGGTCTCTCCGATGCCGGAGGAGTCGGCCGCGCCCGTGGAGGTGCCGCCGCTGCCGGACGCCGACCCGATGACCCGCGCCGCATCTCCGCTCCTTCCCGATCGGGATACCGTCATCTACGGCACCCTCCCGCTCCTGCTGGTCACGGCGACGGCTATACTGGTGGCGCTCGGCGTCACCGCTGCTGTCCGACGCATCCGATTGGCGTCCCGCGCGCCGAGCCGCTGACACAGGAGGAGTACTCCAAACCGTGACCAACACCGTGCCCAAGATCCTCATCGTCGGTGGCGGATACGCAGGCTTCTACACGGCCTGGAAGCTCGAGAAGCATCTCCGCAAGGGTGAGGCGGACGTGACGATCGTCGACCCGCTGCCCTATATGACCTACCAGCCATTCCTCCCCGAGGTCGCCGCCGGCTCGATCGAGGCCCGCCACTCGGTGGTCGCGCTGCGTCGCCACCTCAAGAAGACGAACGTCGTGGCCGCCAAGGTCACCGGCATCAACCACGCGAACAAGGTCGCCACGATCACGCCGATCGCGGGCGAGCCCTACGAGCTCGCCTACGACCAGATCGTCGTCACCGCGGGTGCCGTCTCGCGCACGTTCCCGATCCCCGGCATCGCTGACAACGCGATCGGCCTGAAGACGATCGAAGAGGCCGTCGCGATCCGCGACAAGCTGATGTCGAACTTCGACAAGGCGTCGACGCTGCCCGCCGGTCCGGAGCGCGACCGCCTGCTCACCGTCGTCGTCGTCGGCGGGGGCTTCGCCGGCATCGAGGTGTTCGCCGAGCTGCGCTCGCTCGCCTCCTCGCTGGTCAAGAGCTACCCGCAGCTCACCTTCGACGACACGCACTTCCACCTCATCGAGGCGATGGGCCGCATCATGCCCGAGGTCTCGCTGAAGACGAGCGAGTGGGTGCTGAAGAACCTCGCGAAGCGCGGCGCCTCGGTGCATCTCGACACGCAGGTCACGGGCGCCGTCGGCGGCAACATCGAGCTGTCGACCGGCGAGACCATCCCGAGCGACCTCATGATCTGGACCGCCGGCGTCATGGCGAACCCCACGGTGGTGCGCGGCGGCGATCTGCCCGTCGAGGAGCGCGGCCGCATCCGCACCCGTGCGGACCTGCGGGTCGGCAGCGAGGACGAGGTCGTCGAGGGCGCCTGGGCCGCCGGCGACGTGTCGGCCGTGCCCGACCTCACCGGTGGCGGCGTGGGCGGGTACTGCGTGCCGAACGCGCAGCACGCCGTGCGTCAGGCGAAGCTGCTCGCGAAGAACCTGGTGGCGGTGCTCCGCGGCGAGGTGCCCCGCGAGTACATCCACAAGAACCTCGGTGCCGTCGCGGGCCTGGGCCTCTGGGTCGGCGTGTTCCAGTCGGGCAACATCGCGCTCAAGGGCTGGATCGCGTGGCTCGCCCACCGCGGCTACCACGGCCTGGCGATGCCCTCGTGGGAGCGCAAGTGGCGCGTGCTGTGGGGCTGGTGGAACAACTTCTGGCTCGGTCGCGACATGGTGAACCTGTCGACCGTGCAGAACCCGCGCTACGTGTTCGAAGAGTTCGCCGCACGCCCGCGTCCGCCGCAGCCGGTCGAGGCGCCCGCCGAGAAGGCTGCTCCGGCAGCGGCGCCGGCCAAGAAGGCTCCCGCGCGCAAGGCTCCGGCGAAGGCAGCCGTCGACGCCGAGAAGGTCGCTGCGAACTGATGACGAAGGATGCCGCAGGCTCGTCTGAGAAGATGAGCCTGCGGCATTCGCGTTCCCCGAGGACGCGACCCGCCCCCGTAGCCCAACGGCAGAGGCAGGCGACTTAAACTCGCTCAAGTGTGGGTTCGAATCCCACCGGGGGTACTCCCGCCGGGAGCTCGCCTTCGCCGAGAATGCCCGCTAATCTGGTCAAAACCGGCGAAAGGGTCCCGGAATGGGCGAGAACAGCACGGGCCCGCAGGGCGAGCGCGATCAGCGCGCCCCGAAGAGCGGCTGGTGGTGGAAGTTCACGGCACTGCTCCTAGGCGCCCCGCCGATCGCCGTCTACGGCGCCGAGGACGAAGTCGAGCAGGAGCGCGCCGCGAGGGCGAAGGACTGACCTCCCGGATCAGCACGCCGCCGGCGTGTGCGCACGGCCATCCACAGCCGGTCATCGGGACCGCTCCCCGCGCTCTAGGCTGGGGCGATGCGCACGCACCCCCAGCGAGCCGTATGAGTCTCGATCTGCTGTCCACTCCCACGGCGACGAAGCCGTGGGAGCACCCTGGGTCCTACTGGGACGCGATGAGCCATGCCCTGACGGAGGTCAGCGGCCCGGTCGCCGCCATCAACTCCGAGGCGCTGCGGTACAACGCACTCGACCTCGTGGTGCGCGCCGGCGGCGTGCCGATCCGCGTCGCCAGCAAGTCGGTGCGCGTGCGGGAGGTTCTGAACGCCGTCCTGGCGCTGCCCGGCTACCAGGGCATCCTCGCCTTCACGCTTCCCGAGGCCCTGTGGCTCGCCGAGACGATGGACGACATCGTGCTGGGCTACCCGACGGCCGACCGGTCCGCGATCGCCGCGCTGGCGGCCGATGAGACCGCATCGTCGCGGATCACGCTGATGGTCGACGACCTGGCGCAGCTCGACCTCGTCGACGCCGTCGCCGCTCCCGATGCGCGGCCCGAGATCCGCGTGGCCATCGACGCCGACGCCTCGTGGCGGGCACCCGCACTCGGTCACATCGGCGTGCTCCGCTCCCCGGTGCACGACGCGGCCGAAGTTGCCGCCCTTGCGCGCTCGATCGCTGCCCGCCCCGGCTTCCGCCTCGTCGGCCTCATGATGTACGAGGCCCAGATCGCGGGGCAGGGTGACGCCACCGGGTCCGGCGACGCCGTGATCCGCTGGATGCAGCGACGCTCCGCCGCCGAGCTCCTCGAACGCCGCGGCGCCATCGTCGCCGCGCTCCGCGACATCGCCCCGCTCGAGTTCGTCAACGGCGGCGGGACCGGATCCCTCGAGCTGACGGCATCCGATCTGGCCGTCACCGAGGTCACCGCCGGCAGCGGTCTGCTCGCCGGGCACCTGTTCGACGGCTATCGCGCCTTCGATCCCGCGCCGGCCGCCGCGTTCGCGTTGGAGGTCGTGCGCAAGCCGGCTCCCGACGTCGCGACGGTGCTCGGCGGCGGATGGATCGCCTCCGGGCCCGCGCTCGAGTCGCGTCAGCCCCGTGCCGTGTGGCCCGCCGGACTGCGCATGGCGCCCCGCGAGGGAGCCGGCGAGGTGCAGACGCCGCTCCGCGGCGATGCGGCCCGCGAGCTGCGGGTGGGCGACCGCGTGTGGTTCCGCCATTCCAAGAGCGGTGAGCTCGCCGAGCGCGTCGATCGCTACCACGTGGTGGAGCGCGACACCTACGTGGGGGAGGTGGCGACCTACCGCGGCGAAGGCAAGGCGTTCCTGTGACCCGTCCGGGAGCGGTGTGGCGCAACTGGAGCCGCACGGAGTCGGTGCGCCCGCAGCGCATGGAGTTCCCCCGCACCGTCGCGGCGGTGCAGCGCGCCGTCGTGGCCGCGGCGGCGCAGCATATGCCGATCAAGGCGGTCGGTGCCGGTCACAGCTTCACCGGCATCGCGGTCGCGCCCGGCGCACTGCTGGAGCTCCGCGACCTCAGCGGGCTCGTCTCGGTCGACGTCGACCGTGCCCGGGTGACGCTTCTCGCGGGCACGCGCCTGCACGAGATCCCGTCGCTCCTCGCCCCGTTCGGCCTCGCGATGGAGAACCTCGGCGACATCGACCGTCAGTCCATCGCCGGGGCGATCTCCACCGGTACGCATGGCACGGGGGAGCGGTTCACCGGCATCGCGGGCCAGGTCGTCGGCGCGACCCTGGTCACCGCATCCGGCGACCTCTTCAGCGTGAGCGAGGAGGAGAATCCCGAGCTGGTACCGGCGGTCGCTCTCGGGCTCGGCGCCCTCGGCATCCTCGTCGAGGTCACACTTCAGTGCGTGCCGGCGTTCGTCCTGCACGCCGTCGATCAGTCCGAGGATCTCGCGGAGGTCCTCGGTGCCCTCGGCGAACGCGCGGCGGCGGCCGATCACTTCGAGTTCTACTGGTTCCCGCACACCGACCGAGCGATGACCAAGACCAACATGCGCCTCCCCGAGACCGCGCCGCGGCATCCCCTTCCCGCCGTCGGCAAGTGGATCGACGACACGCTCGTCGGCACCGGCGCCCACCAGGTCGCCTGCGCGGCCGGCGCGACGATCCCGGCCCTGGTGCCGCCGATCAACAGGCTGTCGGCGAAGATCTGGGGCAATCGGGAGTTCACGGATGCCTCGGCCCGCGTCTTCGCGACCAACCGGTCGGTGCGGTTCCGCGAGATGGAGTACGCGGTGCCGGTCGAGAACCTGCGGCCCGCGTTCGACGCGATGCGCGCCTTGATCGACCAGCGCGGCTGGCGGATCGGCTTCCCGATCGAAGTGCGGGTCGCGGCCGCCGACGATCGGTGGCTGTCGACGGCCTACGGCCGCGCTTCGGGGTACATCGCGGTGCACCGGTACTGGCGGGAAGACCCGACGGAGTACTTCGAGGCGGTCGAGGAGATCATGCTCGGCTTCGACGGGCGGCCTCACTGGGGGAAGCTGCACACGCTCGGTGCCGACCAGCTGCGGGCGCGCTACCCGCGCTTCGAGGACTTCGTCGCACTGCGCGACCGGCTCGACCCGGAGCGGCTGTTCCGCAACCCGTATCTCGATCGCGTCCTCGGTGGGTAACGGCTGAGAGTCGGGGAATACCCCACATGCGACGGGGTTTCGCGTCGGTAGGATGAGGTCACTATCGAACGGAGCCTCGGCAATGGAATGGCTGATCCCAGTCCTGATCGTGTTGGCGCTCGTCGTCATCGTCGGCATCTATCTCTGGGCGACCTACAATTCGCTCGTCCAGCTGAACGTGCGCGTGGATGAGGCGTGGAGCGACATCACGGTGCAGCTCAAGCGTCGGGCCGATCTGCTCCCGAACCTCATCGAGGCTGTGAAGGGCTACGCCGCCCACGAGAAGGCCGTCTTCGAGAACGTCACGAGAGCGCGCGCCGAGACGCTGTCGGCGTCGGGGCCGGCCGAGGCCGGCGTCGCCGAGGGGCACCTGCAGCAGGCGCTGAAGTCGCTGTTCGCGGTCGCCGAGGCCTATCCGCAGCTGCAGGCCAGTCAGAACTTCCTGCAGCTGCAGCAGTCGATCGTCGATACCGAAGACAAGATCCAGGCGTCGCGCCGGTTCTACAACGGCGGCGTGCGCGAGCTCAACACGAAGATCAAGGTCTTCCCGAACAACCTGTTCGCGCGCAACCTCGGCTTCCATGAGCGCGAGTTCTTCGAGGTGATCGACGGGGCCGCGATCTCGGAGCCGCCGCGCGTGCAGTTCTGACGGGGTCGGAGGCCGGCGGTAGCGTCGGGGAATGGTCCATCGGCTCAGCCGTGAACACGCCCGCCGCATCGCGCTGCGCGGGCAGCTGCTGACCGCTGAGAGGCCCGCGGGCATCGTCGAGACGATCGACGCGCTGACGGTCGTCAACATCGAGCCGACCGCGGCGATCGCTCCGAGCGCGGACCTCATCCTGTGGAGCCGGCTCGGGTGGCCGTACCAGCCGGCCGACCTCGTGCGCCTGTTCGAGGAGGACCGCGCGGTCTTCGAGTGGGGCGGTTTCTATCGCGTCATGACCGATCTCGCCCTGCTCATTCCCGAGATGAGGCGCCGCCCAGAGTCGGCGCAGGCGCGGGAGTGGCTCGCCGCGAACGACGTGTTCCGTCGGGAAGTGCTCGCGCGGCTGCGTGCCGACGGCCCGCTGCGGGCCGCCGAGATCCCCGACACCGCGCAGGTGTCGTGGCGCTCGTCGGGCTGGACGAACAACCGCAACTCGATGCAGCTGCTGGAGATGCTCGTGCTGTCCGGCGATGTGGCGGTCTCGTCACGCGATGCTGGGGGCCGCCTGTTCGACGTCGCCGAGCGCGTGTACCCGTCCGACGTGCCGCAACTGACGGCAGAGGACGCCGCCCGCGAGCGTGCGGAGCGCCGACTGGCATCGCTGGGGATCGCCCGGGTCAAGGGTCTCGCCCAGCCCTTCGAGCCGATCGACGTCGGCGAGATCGGCGAGGAGGCGGTGGTCGAGGGCGTCGACGGCTCGTGGCGGGTAGATCTCGGCGCCTTGGCCGACGCTGACGGGTTCGCCGGTCGCACGGCGCTGCTGTCGCCCTTCGACCGCGCCGTGTTCGATCGGCGCCGGCTCGAGGAGCTTTTCGGCTACGAGTACGTCCTCGAGATGTACAAACCTGCGCGCGACCGCCGGTGGGGCTATTTCGCGCTGCCGATCCTCCACGGGGACCGATTCGTCGGCAAGCTCGACGCCAAGGCCGATCGCAAGGCGGGTGTGCTCCGCGTGCACGCCGTCCACGAGGACGAGCCGTTCACCGAGCAGGTCAGGGCTTCGGTGGAGGGCGAGACGCAGGATCTCGCGCGCTGGCTGGGGCTCGAGGTGACCGGCCCGGGCGACTGAGCCCCACGCGGCCGCCCGGCCGGATCAGCCGGCCAGCTCCGCGACATCCAGGTCGTGCGCGTCCGTCACGGGTTCTTCCGAGGCGAGAGGCACCGGCTCCGCCGGACCCGCGTCGTGACGCGCCGACGCGGGCATCACGCGTGCGAGGTCATCGGTCGCATCACCCCAGCGCGAGATCGAGATCGACTCGAGCCCCTGCCAGGCGGCGGCGAGCCGAAGCTCGTCGGCGAGGCGCGGCGCGGCATCGGCGGGCCTGCCGTACTCCCACCACGCCGACTGGACGAGCAGCGTCGAGTCGGCGCGGTCGGCCTTGAGGTCGACGCGGCCGACGATGTCGTCGCCGATGAGGACGGGCAGCGAGTAGTAGCCGAACCGGCGCCGCGGCGCCGGCGTGTAGATCTCGATGCGGTACTCGAAGTCGAAGAGCCGCTCGGCGCGGTCCCGGAACCACACCACCGGATCGAACGGCGTCAGGATCGCCGAGGCGTCCACCTTGCGCGGAACGACGGCCTCGGCGTGCAGCCACGCCTTCGCCGGCCGGCCGGCCGTGGTCCACCCTTCGACCGACACCGCGTGCAGCTCGCCGGCGTCGACGAGGTCGCCGAGGGCCGTCGTCACGGCTTTGCGGTCGGCGATGCGCCAGTAGTCGGCGATGTCGGCGGCGGTGGCGACACCGCAGGCGCGCGCTGCGCGCCGCACGAGCTCCCGCACAGCCTCGTCACGGGGGATCGGCGCCTCGAGCACATGGCGCGGGATCACCTGCTCGGCGAGGCCGTACCGCCGCTCGAATCCGCGGCGCCCCGCGATCGCCACCTCGCCGAACATCCACAGGTACTCGAGCGCCTGCTTGACGACATCCCAGTCCCACCAGGGACCCCGCGCGCTCTCCTTCGCGTCGTGCTCGATCTGCGCCGGGCGCAGCGGGCCGCGGTCGGCGAGCTCGGCGCGCACCCAGTCGACGATGTCGCGATTCGCGTCGAACCAGCCACCGGGCTTGCTGCCGTACTTCGCGCGCAGCGCCTGCATGCGGAAGTCGAACAGCCCCCAGTCTTCGGCGGGGATGAACGCGGCCACATGCGCCCAGTACTCCACGTACGGGGAGCGGCGGGCGAACAGCAGACGGTCGAGCGCGGCGGTGTCGTAGGCGCCGACGCGCGAGAACAGCGGCATGTAGTGGGAACGGGCGAAGACGTTGACCGAGTCGATCTGCAGCGTCGCCATGCGCGCCAGCGCGCCGTTGAGCTGCCGGGTGCCGGCCGCGGACGGGCGGGGCCGCCCGAATCCCTGGGCGGCCAGTGCCACGCGACGCGCCTCAGCGGCGCTGAGTGAGGACTTCACGGGCGTCAGCGTAGCCGCAGCCTCCGACATCGCAACGCCCCGCCGTTCATGACCGGCGCGGAATGCGACGCGCCTAGACTGGCCCAATGAGCGGCTCCGAAGACAAGCCCCGCGGCTCCCTCTTCGACGCCGTCCGCGACCGCGGCCGGGTCGTCTCCACCGAGACGTCCGCTTCGGTGCCGCGTGGGCTCAGAGTCGCCACCGCCTACTCGTGGCGTCTGATCGTCGTCGCCGCGGCGATCGGCGTCGGCGTGTGGCTCGTGATCCAGCTGAAGCTGCTCGTGATCCCGCTCCTGATCGCGATCCTCATCACCGCCCTGCTGTGGCCGGCGTTCGCCTGGATGCTCCGCCGACGGATGCCGCGCTGGCTGGCCATCGTCATCTGCGTCGTGGGCACCATCGCGATCGTCACGGGACTGCTGTGGCTCGTCGTGTGGCAGATCATGCGGCAGTGGGACTCGGTGCAGGCGAGCACGGTGGCCGCGATCGAGCAGTTCCGGCAGTACCTCATCGACGGCCCGCTGCACCTCAGCGAGGATCAGATCGATGATCTGCTCGCGCAGGGCTGGGCCTTCGTGCAGCAGCAGGCCGAGCTGCTGTGGTCCGGGGCTCTCGCCATCGGGTCCACGATCGGCCACGTCGTCACCGGCACGGTGCTCGCGTTCTTCATCCTGCTGTGCCTGCTCGCCGACGGTGCGGGCATCTGGCGCTGGACCCTGCGGCTGTTCCCCAAGAAGGCGCGCCCCGCCGCCGACGGCGCCGGCCGAGCCGGCTGGATCACCGTGGTCAACTACGCGCGCACGCAGCTGCTGGTCGCGACCATCGACGCCATCGGCATCGGTCTCGGTGCCGCCCTGCTCGGGGTGCCCCTTGCGATCCCCGTTGCCGTGCTCGTCTTCCTCGGCGCGTTCGTCCCGATCGTCGGTGCCGTCGTCACGGGAACGGTCGCGGTCTTCCTCGCGCTCGTCTACAACGGTCCGTGGATCGCGCTCTGGATGCTCGTGGTCGTCCTCGGGGTGCAGCAGTTGGAGGGGCACGTTCTCCAGCCGCTCCTCATGGGCTCGGCCGTCAAGGTCCACCCGCTCGCCGTCGTGCTCGTGGTGGCCGGCGGTGCCATGATCGCCGGCATCCCGGGCGCCCTCTTCGCCGTGCCGCTCGCCGCGTTCGTGAACGTCGTCGCGGTATACCTTGCCGAACGCGCATGGGAGACCGGCGCCAGACCCACCGGGGACCTCATCTGGAGCACCGTTCCCCGCCAGAGGAGAGTCCGTTCGTGACCACCGCCATGTCATCCGCCGACCAGGTGTCCGAGACCGCCGCCGTTCCGGCGCCGCATGCGTCGGCCGTGCCGACACTCGCCGATTTCGAGGATGCCGCAGCCACCCTCGAAGGGGTCATATCGCACACGCCGCTCGACGCCTCGCAGCACCTGACGGACGTCCTCGGCGTGCCGGTGCACCTCAAGCTCGAGAACCTGCAGCGCACCGGGTCGTTCAAGATCCGCGGCGCGACCTACCGCCTGTCACGCCTGACCGCGGAGGAACGCGCGCGGGGCGTCGTCGCGGCCTCCGCCGGCAACCACGCCCAGGGCGTGGCACTCGCGGCCAAGGCTCTCGGCATCCACGCGACGATCTTCATGCCCCTCGGCGTACCGGTGCCGAAGCTCCTCGCCACGCGGGGGTACGGCGCCGACGTCGTCCTGGAGGGCGCCACGGTCGAGACGCCGCTGCGACTCGCGGCGGAGTTCGCCGAGCGCACGGGCGCCGTCTTCATCCACCCGTTCGACCACCAGGACGTCATCGCCGGTCAAGGGACGCTGGGCCTCGAGCTCATGGACGAGCTGCCCGACCTCGACACGATAGTCCTCGGCATCGGCGGGGGCGGGCTGGTCGCCGGCGTCGCCGCGGCCGTCAAGGCCCGCGCGGCGGCAGAGGGCCGAACGGTGCGGGTGATCGGCGTGCAGGCGGAGAGTTCCGCCGCGTATCCGGCGTCGCTGGAGGCGGGGCATCCGCTCGAAGTCCCGACGTCGCCGACGATCGCAGACGGCATCGCGGTCGCCCGCCCGGGAGACCTGCCCTTCGAGATCATCCGCGACCTCGTCGACGAGGTCGTGACGGTGAGCGAGGACGACATCGCCCGCGCCCTGCTCGTGCTCCTCGAGCGCGCCAAGCAGGTGGTGGAGCCGGCAGGCGCCGTGGGCGTGGCGGCGATCCTGGCGGGCAAGGTCGTCGCGACGGGCCCGACGGTGACGGTTCTCTCGGGCGGCAACATCGACCCGCTGCTGCTGCAGCGCGTCGTCGCGCATGGGCTCGCGGCATCCGGTCGGTATATGACGCTGCGCATCCCGCTGCCGGATCGTCCCGGCCAGCTCGCGCGGGTGTCAGAACTGCTGGCGATCGCCGGTGCGAACGTCATCGAGGTGCTGCACACACGCCACGGCCAGGGCATCCAGATCAGCGAGGTGATCCTGCAGCTCAGCGTCGAGACGCGCGGCGAAGAGCACCGCGCGCACGTCATCTCCGTGCTCGAGGATGCCGGCTACGCGCCCACGGTCGTTCCGGACTAGCGAGGGCCGCTCGGCGGCCTCCGGGGAGCCCCTGAAGCCCTGGGCGGATCACTGACCGTTGTAGGTCTCGACCTTGACGATCTCGACGGCGATCTCGCGACCGTTGGGGGCCGTGTACGAGGTCTTCTCGCCTTCCTTACGGCCGAGGATCGCGACGCCCAGGGGCGAGGCCTCGCTGTAAACGTCGAGCTCGGAGCCGACGGCGATCTCGCGGTTGCCGAGCAGGAAGACCTCTTCGCCGCCGGCCACGATCGCGGTGATGACGGTGCCGGGTTCGACGACACCGCTGCTCTGCGGCGCCTCGCTGACCGTTGCGGTCTTGAGCAGGTGCTGCAGAGTGCGGATGCGCGCCTCCTGCTTGCCCTGCTCGTCCTTGGCGGCGTGGTAGCCGCCGTTCTCCTTGAGGTCGCCTTCTTCGCGCGCGGCCTCGATGCGCTTGGCGATCTCCTCGCGGCCGGTCGTCGAGAGGTGCTCGAGCTCGGCGGCCAGGCGATCGTAGGCGTCCTGGGTGAGGAAGGTCACGGGGGCGTCGGTGGACACGGCTGACTCCTTCGTAGGGCCCGCTGCCGACGAGAGCGGTGCGGGCATAAACCGAACGCCCCGGCTCACGGCCAGGGCGCGATTCTGCTGATGTCCCGCCAGACTACGTCACGGCGTCTGTTCGGACAAACTCATCCGGGCAGCACCCAGCACGAGTTGACGAAGCCGGTGGTGGCGAGCGCGGTCGTCGGGACAGCCTCGCGGAACGCGCGCGCGTGGAGCTCGGATGCCGGCAGCTCGACGACCCGCCAGCCCACCACGCCGTGCTCCTGGTCCTGCGCCTCGATCGCGCAGGCGACCGCGGCACCGGGCGGAGCGCTGACCTGGAATCCGAGCGTCACGGAGTGCTCGTCGACGACCTCGAACGAGGTCGTGTCGGCGTCGACGGAGTCGAGCGACCCGCGCACGGTGAACCAGCCGAAGAGCCCGACGAGGCCGACCGCGACGACGATGCCGGCCCCGATGAGCCACCCACGCGCGGGCGATCGGCGACGGCCGTAGCGCTCGTCGAGCATGTCCTGCGTGGTCACGCCGCTCCTTCGGGATCGTCGGGTCGCATCGGAAGATTAGGCTGGAACTCCAGGCTATGCGCTCGCGCGCACCCCCGACGACACCGCCCGCTCCGCGGGCAGAGCGAGGAACCCATGCAGCACGCGATCGCCGGGATCCTTCCCACCGCGACGACTCCGACGCCGACTCCCGCGCCCGCGGTCGACCCGAACCTCGTGAGCCCCGGGGTCGTCGGATTCCTCGTCACCGCGCTGATCGCGATCGCCGTCATCTTCCTGATCTGGGACATGATGCGCCGCATCCGCCGCGGCCGGGTGCGCGCCGACATCCAGGAGCAGCTGGAAGCCGAGGAGCAGGCCGCGCGCGCCACGGAGGCGAGCGAGGTCGACGACCAGAGCATCGATCCGGCGGACGACGGTGGCCGCGGCGAGACCCCCAAGGCCTGAAGACCCGAAAGCGTCCACGGGAGACGGATGCTGCGGCCCGCAGCATCCGTCATCGTCCTCAGCCCGGGAGCCCCAGCGACGGGGAGTACGGGTGCAGCGCGATGATGAGGCACGCCGTCCAGTGGCAGAGGAACGCCAGCACGGTGCAGACGTGGAAGATCTCGTGGAAGCCGAAGTGGCCAGGCCATGGATTAGGGCGCTTCAGCGCGTAGATGACCGCACCGACCGTATAGAGGATGCCGCCCACGGCGACGAGCACCATCATGGCTGCGCTGGCCTTGAACAGCGGCACGATGTACATGACGGCCGCCCATCCGAGGAGGAGATACAGGGCGACGTAGAGCCAGCGCGGGGCGTTGATCCAGAAGACGCGGAAGAGGATCCCGAGGAGCGCACCGCTCCAGACCAGGACCAGCAGCAGCGCTCCCTGCTGCGGCGGGAGCGCGAGCACCGCGATCGGGGTGTAGGTGCCGGCGATCAGCAGCAGGATGTTCGCATGGTCGATGCGCTTCAGGATCGCCTTGGTCTTCGGCTTCCAGTCGAACCGGTGGTAGAGCGCTGAGTTGCCGAACAGCAGGAGCGATGTCGTCATGAACACCACCGACGCCCATTTCGCCGGAGCACCCTGAGCGAGCACGATGAGCACGATGCCGGCCGCGATCGCGATGGGAAAGGTCGCGGCGTGGATCCAGCCGCGCCAGCTGGGCTTGAGATCTGGCGTCGCGGCGTCGACGGCCGCGGCGTCCATCAGCGGCAGAACGGGGACCTCGGGGGCCTGGGGGAGGCTGCGACGTCGGCTCATGTCCTAAGCGTAGACGGGGGCGCATACCTGGAGGGAAACATACTGAGTCCCACTGGGCATGGGACTGGGTCCCACGCTAGGGTCGGGGTCGCGCGCGGGGTAGCGTAGGCGTGTGGCGCGCGGCGAGACGAACGAGGGCAGGGGGCCCCTCTACCGGCTCTACATCAACCGCCTGCGCCGTCGCCTGGATCCGGCATCCGTCCCGCGACACCTCGCGATGATGATCGACGGCAACCGCCGGTGGGCCAGGCAGCTCGGCTACGACTCAGCCGCGCACGGCCACCGGGCGGGCGCGGCGAAGATGAAGGAGTTCCTCCGCTGGTGCGACGACGTGGGAATCCGCGTCGTGTCGCTGTACCTGCTGTCGAACGACAACCTGCGAAAGCGCGATTCGCGGGAGCTGTCGGACCTCATCGAGATCATCGCCGAGCTCGCCGACGAGCTTTCGCATGAGCGCGACTGGCGCGTGAAGCACGTGGGCCGGGCCGACGCGCTGCCCGAGGACCTCAGACGGGTGCTCGCCGAGGTCGAAGCCCGCACGAAGCACAACGCGGGGATGCACGTGAACCTCGCCGTCGGCTACGGCGGCCGGGGCGAGATCGTGGACGCCGTGCGCAGCATCATCGCCCAGCACGACGAGCGCGGCGGCTCCCTCGAGGAGCTGGCCGCGAGCCTCACCCCCGAGCAGATCGGGGAACACCTGTACACCGGCGGGCAGCCCGACCCGGACCTCGTCATCCGCACGTCGGGGGAGCAGCGGCTGAGCGACTTCCTGCTGTGGCAGTCGGCCCACTCGGAGTTCTACTTCGTCGAGGCACTCGGCCCGGATCTCCGCGAGGTGGACTTCCTCCGCGCGATCCGCGACTTCGCCTCGCGGGACCGCCGATACGGCGGTTGAGCGGCCTTTCACACCGCTGTTCACACCTCTGCCAGAATGATCCGCGTGACGGATCTGGATTCATATCTGGCGTCGTTCGATGGGGAACCGGGGTACCTGGACTGGGCGGCATTCGGGCCGCTCTCGCCCGCGGTCCGCAGCGAGGCGCAGGGCGACACCGAGCTGCTGGGCTCCGGCCGGCGCACGAGCATCGCGCTCGTCGCCGACCACGTGCGCGAGGCCCGCGAGCTGGTCGCGGAGCTGATCGGCACGGATGCCGCGCATGTGACGCTGCAGCCGTCCACAACGTACGGACTGATGCACGCGATCTATGGGCTCGCCGGCGGGCTCATGCTGGGTCGCGGCGAGTTCCCCAGCCTCACCGTCGCGGCCACACGCGCGTCGGAGGCGTTCGGATCGGTGCAGCTGCAGTGGGTCGAGCCGGCCGACGGGTTCATGACGCCCGACGCGATCCGCTCGGCCCTCTCCGACGACACCCGCGCCGTCGCGGTCAGCCTCGTCGACTTCCGCACCGGGTACCGCACCGACCTGACGGCGATCCGCGAGGTGATCGGCGACCGCCTGCTCATCGTGGATGCCATCCAGGGCTTCGGCATGGTCGATGCCGACTACCTCGCCGCCGATGTCGTGTGCGGGCACGGGTACAAGTGGCTGCGCGCCGGCCGGGGCACCGGCTTCGCCTGGTTCGGCGAGCGGGCGCTCGAGCGGATCGCCCCCGTGCTCTCCGGCTTCGCGGGCGTCGACGGCGACCTGCCCGTCGACGCCGTGCCCGCCCCGGCGACGTCGGCTCAGGCGTTCTCCGTCTCGGGGATCGACACCCTCGCCGCCGCGCGCCTCGCAGCGGCGCTGCGGGAAGTGGTGGAGGTGGGTGTCACCGACATCGAGTCGGTGCTGGCCGAGCGGGCCGCCGACGTCATGTTCTTCGCGGATCGCTACGAGGTGCCGGTCATCACGCCCCGCAAGCCCGAGCACCGCGCCGGCATCGTGACGCTCGAGCCCGCCCCGCAGGACGCCGCCCCCCTCGCCGCTTCCCTTGCGAACCATGGCCTCACCGTCACCGCGCGGGCCGGCCGCATCCGGGTCGCACCCCACGTCGGCACCGGCGCCGACACGCTGCGTCTGTTCGGCGACGCGCTCGCCGCCTTCTCGTCGGCACGGGTCTGGTGATGACGGATGCTGCGCGTGCAGCATCCGTTTACCAACATGTCACGCGTTCTTGCGTGTCGGGCGCGTCCGATGTCGGCAGGCAGTCGTAGCGTGAGCGCATCGGGCAAGGAGCCCGGTCGAGTCGGCCTCAGGATCGCGACTCGTGACTCCGGTCGACTCGTGACTGCCGGGTGAACCACCCGGGGCGGGAGTGGGTTGTGACCACACGAGCACCACACGAGCAGCGCCGTCAGGACCTCGAGCAGGTCGCAGCATCCGATCAGGATCTGCGGACCTATGTGCTCGACACGTCGGTGCTGCTCAGCGATCCGCGGGCCTTCTTCCGCTTCGCCGAGCACAGCGTCGTGATCCCCGTCGTGGTGATCACGGAACTCGAAGGCAAGCGGCACGATCCCGAGATCGGCTACTTCGCCCGGCAGGCGCTGCGCCACCTCGACGAACTGCGCGTCGAGCACGGACGCCTCGACTTCCCCGTTCCGGTCGGCGAGGGCGGTACGCTCCGCGTCGAGCTGAACAACACCGACGCGACGGTGCTGCCCTCGGGAATGCGGCTCGGCGACAACGACAGTCGCATCCTCGCCATCGCGATGAACCTCGCCCAGGACGGGCAGGATGTCACCGTCGTCTCGAAGGACCTGCCGATGCGGGTGAAGGCGGCATCGCTCGGCATCACGGCGGAGGAGTACCTCGCCGAGCAGGCGGTCGACTCCGGCTGGACCGGCATCTCCGAGATCGACGTCTCCGGGGACGACATCAGCGACCTGTACGAGAGCGAGGTCGCCTCGAGCGGCGATGTGCAAGGACTGCCGGTGAACACCGGGCTGATCGTCCACTCCGAGCGAGGCTCTGCGCTGGGGCGCGTCGTGGGCGACGGCGAGTACCGCCTGGTCCGCGGCGACCGTGAGGTGTTCGGCCTCCACGGACGTTCGGCAGAGCAGCGCATCGCGATCGACCTGCTTCTCGACCCCGAGGTCGGCATCGTGTCGCTCGGCGGCCGTGCCGGCACCGGAAAGTCGGCGCTCGCGCTGTGCGCCGCGCTCGAAGCGGTGCTCGAGCGGCAGCAGCAGCGCAAGATCATCGTGTTCCGGCCACTGTTCGCCGTCGGTGGCCAGGAGCTCGGGTATCTGCCGGGGGACCAGCAGGAGAAGATGAACCCCTGGGGCCAGGCGGTGTTCGACACCCTCGGCTCGGTGGTCTCGACCAACGTGCTCGACGAGGTGGTCGAACGGGGCCTCCTCGAGGTGCTGCCCCTCACCCACATCCGCGGTCGGTCGCTGCACGACGCGTTCGTGATCGTCGACGAGGCGCAGTCGCTCGAGCGCAACGTGCTGCTCACCGTGCTGAGCCGTATCGGGCAGAATTCGCGGGTCGTGCTGACCCACGACGTCGGCCAGCGCGACAACCTGCGGGTCGGCCGTCACGACGGCGTCGCGTCGGTCATCGAGACTCTCAAGGGGCACTCGCTGTTCGGCCACGTGACACTCGTGCGGTCGGAGCGGTCGGCCATCGCCGCACTCGTCACCGACCTCCTGGAAGCCGGAGAACTCGCCTGAGGGGCCTCGCGACCAACTGAGGATGCAGCGGGTCGGGATCCCGGATCCCGGCCCGCTGCGGCGCGTGACCATGAGGAAAGTCTCATCGCCCGCGGCGCATCCCGCGCGATCGGTCTGTCACCATGGATGACGGGAAACGATTCCGCGCACACGGAGGGAAAGGGGAGACGTGGAGGCACGCACGGGGCTCGTGATCGGCGGCATGGCCGCTGTCGCGGCGAGCGTCGCCGTCGTGACCGCCGTCGCCCTCGCGAACACCGCGGTCCTGGCGAACTCGGAAGGCACGAGCGTCGCCTCGAAGCCCGTCGTCGTCCCCGCCCCCGCATCTGCGTCGGCGACGCCTCGGCCCACGCCGGCGGCGACTTCTGACGCACTCAACCCGTCCACCGAGCCGCAAGTGGTCGAGGCGCCCACACCCGTCGACGTCGCGCCTTCCGCCTCGACGGGCGCGCGCGCACCCGCGACGCCCGATGCGGCCGCGCCCGGTCCGGCCGCGCCCGCCGACATGGACGCAGCCATCGCCGCGGCGGAGGCGGCGGGAACGTGGGACGCACTCCGTGGCTGGGCGGTCGCGAACGGCTGGTCGAACGGCCGGCTCGAAGCTCTGATCGCCCGTCTCGAGCGCGAGAACGCCGAACCGAGCGAGAAGCAGGACCAGGAGAGCTCGAGCGAACCGAGCGGTTCCACCGCCCAGCGGCAGAGCCAGGTTCAGGTCCAGGTCGAGGTCAAGGCCCAGGCCCCCACCCCTGAGCCGGAGCCGGAGCCGGAGCCTGAGCTCCCCGCTGCGGAACAGAAGCATTCCGGTCAGCAGTCGACCGGTTCACAACGTCCCGCTCACGCGGGATCGAACGTCGGAAACGGCAACGGCGCCGGCAACGACGGGAAGAAAGACCAGTCGCGCAATTCCCCAGACAAGCGCGACTGACAACGGTCGGATCCCCCAGTCCGGCCTTTCACAGCCCCCGGTGTCCCCCAGCACCGGGGGCTTCTTCCTGCCTCGGGAACCGCTGAGCGGGGTGCCCGGACCGCTTCACTCCCAGCGGTAGCCCGCCCCGCGGACGGTGACGATGTGGTCGGCGCCCAGCTTGCCGCGGAGGTACCTCACATACACATCGACCACGTTCGAGCCCGGGTCGAAGTCGAGCCCCCACACACGGCTCAGGAGCTGCTCGCGGCTGAGCACGCGGCCCGGGTTGCGCAGGAACTGCTCGGCGAGCGAGAACTCGCGCGCCGACAGGTCGATCTCACGACCGCCGACGGTCGCGCGGCGCGCCAGGATGTCGAGCACGACGTCGCCGTGCGAGATCGACACGCCCGGCTGCGGAACGCTCTCGCGCAGGCGCGAACGCACGCGGGCCAGAAGCTCTTCGAATGTGAACGGCTTCGGCACGTAGTCGTTGGCTCCGGCATCCAGTCCGGTGACGGTGTCGCGCGTGCTGGATCGCGCGGTCAGCATGATCACGGGTAATGCGGAACCGCGTGCCCGAAGCTCGCGCAGAACCTCGAAGCCGTCCATCGTGGTAAGGCCGACGTCGAGCAGAACGAGGTCGGCGTCGCCGCGCAGCGCGGCCTCGAGCCCTTCAGGCCCGTCCTCGCACACGAGTGTCTCGTAGCCCGCCGCCTCGAGGCCGCGACTCACGAACGCCGCGATCCGCGGTTCGTCCTCGACGATGAGGATCCTGGTCATCCGGCAGCCTCCCGTTGCAGCACATCTCCGGCGCGAACCGGTGCCGGCAGTTCAGCCTCCGTCGGAGGCAGGTGGATCGTGAATGTGGCGCCGCCGCCCGGCGTGTCGGTGACGACGCAGTGTCCGCCGTGGCCCTTCGCGATCGCGTCGACGATCGCGAGGCCGAGTCCAGAGCCGCCGACCGAGCGCTTCACGTGGGCCCGGTCGAACCGGCGGAAGATCCGAGCGCGCGCACCGGGCGGGATGCCGGGACCGTGGTCGCGCACCCAGAGCCGCGGGCCGTCGTCCGGGTGGGCGCTTCCGATCTCGATGGGGCTGCCCCCGGGCGTGTACTTGGCGGCGTTGTCGGCGAGTTGGAGCCATGCTTGCAGCAGGCGATCCTGGTCGCCGATCGTGCTGCCGTCGGCACATGCCTCGATGGTCCAGGTGTGGCCGGGGATCACGGCGACGAGTTCGGCGACGCGCTCTGTGAGCGCGGCGAGATCTACGGTGTCGAGGCTGTACGAGTCCGCCTCTGCGGTGGCGAGCACGTCGATGTCTTCGACGAGCCGGGTGAGCCGGTCGAGCTCCGCGATTCCGATGTCGCGCGCCGATGCCACGTCCGCGGCATCCTGCGGGTTCATCAGCTCGAGGTGACCCCGCACGATCGTGATGGGCGTCTTCAGCTCGTGGCGCACGTCGTCGAGGAGCTGTCGCTGCCCGTCGACGGAGTCCTCCAGGCGGTCCAGCATCGAGTTGACCGTGCGCGACAGGTCGGCGATGTCGTCGTTGCCCTGAGGCTCGAGCCGGTGCGAGAGGTCGGTGATGGAGATGGCGTCGGCCGTCTCACGGAGGCGGCGGATCGGCGACAGCAGCCGGCCGGTGACGAACCAGCCCACGACGCCGATGGCGATCAGGACCGCGACGGCGGCGATGACATACGTCGTCATGGCGAAGGTCACCGGCTGCAGCTCCTCGCCGAGGTTGACCGCACGTACATAGAGCCCTTGGCGGGGGTCCCCATCCATCTGAACAGGAATGGCGATGTACCGGAGTGACCCTTGATCGGTCACCGCGGTGCCCTTCTTGGTCTCACCCCCGGCGGTCTCCCTGACGACGCGGTCGATGAGCTGTTTGTTCGTCGAGATGTCGTCGCCCGAGAGAGTGGTCGGCACCCAACGTGGCACGCCGTCGATCAGAGCCAGTGAGCCTTCGTTCCGGGCCGGCACCAGGCGCGCGACCACGGCTTTCAGGTAGTCGTCGACGTTCTGGAACTCGTCGGCGTCGAGCTCCTCGACCGCCGCCGACGCGCTGCCCGACGCGCCGACCGCGGTTCGGTCCGCGACGGACTCCAACACCTCGACCTGGTTCTCGAGCCGGTCGTTGACGCTCGCGAGGGCCTGCTCGCGCTGCACCAGGAACGTCACGCTCCCCACGATCGCCAGCCCGACGCACGCGACAGCGAGGATCGCGGCGAGGATCCTGACGCGCGCGGGAACCGGGCGGGGCGTGCGTGCCATGACCCGATTATCCCGCCGACGCACGGCTTGCGGCATGGGGCGGGCGAATCAGCCCGGGTGCGTCATCGAGAGAAGGTCGAGCTTCTCGTCGAGCTGCTCGAGCGTGAGCTCGCCGCGCTCCACGTAGCCGAGGTCGATCACGGCCTCGCGCACCGTGATGCCCTTCGCGACGGAGTGCTTGGCGATCTTGGCGGCGGCCTCGTAGCCGATGAGCTTGTTGAGCGGCGTGACGATCGACGGCGACATGCCGGCGTATGCGGCAGCGCGCTCGACGTTCGCCTCGAGTCCGTCGATGGTCTTGTCGGCCAGCACGCGCGACGTGTTCGCGAGCAGCTCGATCGACTCGAGCACAGCGCTGCCCATGATCGGGATGGCGACGTTGAGTTCGAAGGCGCCGGAGGCGCCCGCCCACGCGACGGTCGCGTCGTTGCCGATGACGCGGGCGCACACCATGAGCGTCGCCTCGGGGATCACCGGGTTCACCTTGCCGGGCATGATCGACGATCCGGGCTGCAGGTCGGGGATGTGCAGCTCGCCGAGGCCGGTGTTCGGGCCCGAGCCCATCCAGCGCAGGTCGTTGTTGATCTTGGTGAGCGACACCGCGATGGTGCGGAGCGCACCGGATGCCTCGACCAGGCCGTCGCGGTTCGCCTGAGCCTCGAAGTGATCCTTGGCCTCGGTGATCGGCAGCTCGGTGTCGGACACGATGAGCTCGATGACACGCTGCGGGAACCCGAGCGGCGTGTTGATGCCGGTGCCGACGGCCGTACCGCCGAGCGGGACCTCCGCGACGCGGGGGAGGACGGCCTGCACGCGCTCGATGCCGAGGCGGATCTGGCGGGCGTAGCCGCCGAACTCCTGGCCGAGGGTGACGGGCGTTGCGTCCATGAGGTGGGTGCGACCCGACTTCACGACGCTCTTCCAGAGGTCGGCCTTGGCCTCGAGGGCGACGGCCAGGTGGTCGAGCGCGGGGATCAGATCGTCGATCAGCTCCTGGGTCACCGCGATGTGCACGGAGGTCGGGAACACGTCGTTCGACGACTGCGACGCGTTGACGTGGTCGTTCGGGTGCACGGTCGCGCCGAGCGCCTGCGTGGCGAGGGTCGCGAGCACCTCGTTCATGTTCATGTTCGACGACGTGCCGCTGCCGGTCTGGTACACGTCGATCGGGAACTGGTCGGCGAACTCCCCGGCGATGATGCGGTCGGCCGCGCCGGCGATGGCGTCGGCGATGGCTCCGTCGAGCGTACCGAGCTCTTTGTTAGCGAGGGCCGCGGCCTTCTTGATGCGCGCGAGCGCGACGACCTGGGCGGGCTCCAGCCGGTCCCCCGAGATGGGGAAGTTCTCCACCGCGCGCTGCGTCTGCGCGGCGTACAGCGCGTTCTTGGGCACGCGCACCTCGCCCATGGTGTCGTGCTCGATGCGGTACTCGATGTCGGTCACGTCGTTGTTCCTCACGTGTCGGTACAGGGGTGTCGGGAAAAGTGGGGTGGTGGTCAGGCGGCGTCGGTGATCCCGACCACGACGTCGGGCACGGCCATGCCTTCGCCGAGACGGTAGTTGGCGCCGACGACCGCGAGGCGCCCTTCCGCGACGGCGGAGCTGATGAGCTCCGACGAGTGCAGCAGCTCGCCGACGGTGTCGCGAAGGTGTTCGCGGCCGACCTCTTCCGCGTCGATCTCGTCCGGGTAGACGCCGTCCACGGCCGAGGCCCGCTGGACGCGGCGCACTGCGGGCACGATGGGCGAGATCAGGCGCCAGATATGCGGGGGCAGCGGATCGGCGTCGGGGCTGGTGCTGTCGATCGCCGCACGGACGGCGCCGCAGGCGTCGTGGCCCAGCACGACGATGAGGGGCACTTCGAGCACCGCGACGGCGTACTCGAGGCTGCCGACGACCGACTCGGAGACGACCTGCCCGGCGTTGCGCACGACGAAGAGGTCGCCGAGGCCCTTGTCGAAGATGATCTCCGCCGCCAGGCGTGAGTCCGCGCAGCCGAAGAGGGCTGCACGGGGTCGCTGCCCGCCCGCGAGCTCATGCCGGGTGTCGACGTCCTGCCGGGGGTGGCGGGGTTCGCCGGCGACGAAGCGCGCGTTGCCGCGCTGCATCTCCTGCCAGGCCTTTGCGGGCGTGGGGTGGTCGGTCACTCGGCCTCCTCGCGTAGTGCGGTGATCTGGTCCGTGACGGAGCGGGCCGTGTCCTCGAGGGCGTCCTTGCCGGCGGCCCCGTAGATGAGCACCGTGTCGGCGCCGGCCTCGGTGGCGAGCGCGACCGAGATGTTCCCGGTGCGGTCGGGGTCGAGCTCGTAGCGCTCCCACGTGATGCCGTCGATCGTGACCGTGTCCTGGGGGGCGGAGCCCGACAGGACACGGGCCTCCCACGCCTCGTCCGCGTCGAACCCCTGCGCGACGCGGAGGAATCCGCGCGCGTTCTCGTCGGCGGGCGCGTAGACGACGGTGAACGCGCGCACCCCTCCGTTGCCCTCGACGCCCGCGCGGTTGATGATCCACGCGTCGGACATCTCCGGGGTGATGACCGTGCGTCCCTCCGAGGCAGCGACGCCCTCGGCGACGGAAGCGAGGTCGATCGCCTCGCGCGGCGGTGGCGTGCCGCGAGGCACGGCGGCGATGATAACGACGACGACCGCGAGCGTCGCGAGCAGCGCCGCGATGAGATTGCGGACGTTCTGGCTCGAGCGATAGATCCGCGACGACTCCGCCTTGCGGTCGGCGGTCTCCTCCGGAGTCTCAGGACGACCGAGCTCGGCGACGATGCGGGGTTCACGTGCCATCAGAGCGCCTCGCCCTGTGTGCGATCGACGGAGGCGCGAGCGGCCTCGAGCCGGCGCTTGGCACCCAGCAGCCACTCCTCGCAGCGGGCGGCGAGGGCTTCGCCGCGCTCCCACAGCGCAAGGGAGTGCTCGAGTGTCGGGGCGCCCTGCTCGAGTTCGGCGACGACGCGGACGAGTTCGTCGCGCGCCTGCTCGAACGAGAGGGTCGCGACGTCCGCGAGGGCGCCGCTCGTCTCAGTCATGCCACCAGTCTATTCGGGTGCGGGGCTCGCCCCGCGCCCCGCCCGGTTCGGCTCGGCGACGTCGCCCGCCGCGGTGGCGCCCCGGTCAGGACCCTCGGTGATCTCCCCGTCGGAGCGAGCGGCGAACGATCCGCGCCCCACGGTGACGACGACGGGGGTGGATGCCGGAGCCTGGGCCGCGTCGCGCACGATCACGCCGTCTGCGAGATGCGCGATGGCATAGCCGCGGGCGAGCGTCGAGGCAGGCGAGAGCGCGCGGAGCGTCGCGCGGAGCTCCGCGGTGCGCTGGTCCTGGACGCGAAGCGACCGGTCGATCCGGTCGCGCCCGCGGGCGACGAGCAGCTCGACCTCGTGCGAGCGCGTGGTGAGCAGCGTCTCGGGGGCGCGCAGCACCGGGCGCGAGCGCAGCTGCTCGAGCTGGGCGATGTCGTGCGAGATGCGCTGCGTGAGCCGCATGTTCATGCGGGCGCGCAGCTGCCCGACCAGTGCGCGCTGTTCCGCGACATCCGGCACGACGCGCTTCGCCGCATCGGTCGGGGTCGATGCCCGCAGATCGGCGACGTCGTCGAGGAGCGGATGGTCGTTCTCGTGGCCGATGGCGCTCACGACGGGGGTGGATGCCGCGGCCACGGCGCGGATCAGGCGCTCATCGCTGAAGCCCAGCAGAGTCTGAGGGTCGCCGCCGCCGCGAGCGATGATGATGACGTCTACGTCGGGTGCGGCATCCAGCGCCTTCAAGGCCGCGATCGTCTCGGGGACGCACCTGTCGCCCTGCACGGCGGCGTACTTCGTCTGGAAGCGCACCTGCGGCCAGCGCAGCTCGGCGTTGCGGTGGACGTCCTTCTCGGCGTCCGAGTTCTCACCGGTGATGAGGCCGATGAGGTGCGGCAGGAAGGGGAGCGGCGTCTTGCGGGACGGATCGAAGAGCCCCTCGGACCGCAGCTGCACGCGCAGGCGCTCGAGCTTCTCCAGCTGGTCTCCGAGTCCCACGTGGCGCATCGCCGACACCCCGAAGCTGAAGTCGCCGTTCTTCACGAAGTAGTCGGCCTTCACACACGCGATGACGTGATCGCCCACCTTGAGGTCGCCGGGCAGCCGATCACGCGTCGACGACCAGATGCGGAAGGAGATCGTGGCATCGGTCACCAGATCTTTCAGACGACCGAACACGTTGCCGCCCCGCTGGTTCCACCCGGTGATCTCGCCTTCGACCCACACCGATCCCCACGTCTGCACGAACCCGCGGATCGTGTCGTTCAGACGGGCCACGGACGTCGGCGCCTGTGCCGTCGAGTCGCGGGGCGGCACCGAGTCGGGAGGCGGTGGCTCGCCGGGGACGGCGGCAGGCTGGAAACTCGTCATGCGATCCTTTCGTGCCCTCGCGCGGGCTCCCTGTCGGAGGCCCCGCTCAGGAGCCCGCCCGTAGAATCGGGGGGTGAGCATCAGCACCCCGGGACAGACCCGACCGAGTCAGGCCCCTGTGAGCATGCCCGTCCCGCGGATCCCGCGGCGGCGCGAACCGCTCAAGGATATCGCCGGGGCCGGACAGAAGCGGGTGCTCCTGGCATCGCCGCGTGGCTACTGCGCGGGCGTGGACCGTGCCGTCATCGCCGTCGAGAAGGCGCTCGAGCGCTTCGGTGCGCCCGTGTATGTGCGCAAGCAGATCGTGCACAACATCCACGTCGTGACCGAGCTCGAGAAGCAGGGGGCCATCTTCGTCGAGGAGGTCGACGAGGTCCCCGCCGGTGCCCACGTCGTGTTCAGTGCGCACGGCGTGTCGCCCGCGGTCGTGGACGCGGCATCCGACCGGGGTCTGCGCGCCATCGACGCGACGTGCCCCCTCGTGACGAAGGTGCACCGCGAGGCGGTGCGCTTCGCGCGGGACGACTTCGAGATCCTGCTGATCGGCCACGAGGGGCACGAAGAGGTCGAGGGCACGGCGGGCGAGGCGCCCGACCACGTCACGATCGTCAACTCGCCCGAAGAGGCCGACACGATCCAGGTGCGCGACCCGTCCAAGGTCGTGTGGCTGTCGCAGACGACGCTGTCCGTCGACGAGACCATGGAGACCGTGCGGCGGCTGCGGGTGCGATTCCCGGAGCTGCAGGATCCGCCGTCGGATGACATCTGCTACGCCACCCAGAACCGCCAGGTCGCCATCAAGAAGGTCGCGAAGGACGCCGACCTGGTGATCGTCGTCGGCTCGGCGAACTCGTCGAACAGCGTGCGGCTCGTCGAGGTGGCGCTCGAGCACGGCGCCAAGGCCGCCTACCGCGTCGACTACGCGGACGAGGTCGAGCAGGCGTGGCTCGAGGGCGTCGAGACCGTCGGCGTCACCAGCGGCGCGTCGGTGCCGGAGGTGCTCGTCCAGCAGGTGCTCGACGACCTCGCCACGGCCGGCTACCACGATGTGGAGGAGGTGCGTACGGCCGAGGAGGATCTGATGTTCTCGCTTCCGAAGGAGCTGCGACAGGATGCCGCCGGCAAGCGCGACGACCGCGCCTTGGGCGGCCGGAGCCGTTCATGAGCGACGCGAACGCCGAGCCCGACCCGCACTCACGTCCGCGTCCCCAGTACGGCGAGTACGCGACGCCCGAGGAGCAGCGCGCGCGCATCCAGGAGCCGGCCCCCTGGCAGGAGCCGGTCGCGCCGATCATGACGGATGCGCCGGCCGGCAGCATCCCGTCCGCTCCCGTCGTCGCGGAGACGCGCCAGCACCCGGTCGACCGCATCATCACGTTCGCGCTGCTCGCGTACGGCCTGGTCAACGTGATCACGTCGGTGCCGGCCTTCCTCGACTACGGCACGTACGCCGAGACGATGCTCGGTCTGATGGGCGTCGACGCGCAGCTCTCGGATCCCGCAGCCGGAAAGCCGTGGGCGATCGCCGCCGCCCTCGTCCTGGCGATCGGCTGGTGCCTCACGACGACACTGTCGGTCTGGAACATGCGCCGCTCCCGGGTCTCGTGGTGGATCCCGCTGGCGGGAGGCATCGTCTTCTCACTGAAAGCGGGCGCCCTCATGGTCGCGCCGCTGACGAACGACCCCGCCGTCTGGCAGGCGCTCCTCGACAGCACGCGACTCTGAGCTTCCGCGGCGCGCGGCGTCCGTCCCGTGCGGTCACGGCGGGACGGGGCCATACTCACAGGTGACGGCGCGGACGCACAGCGGATTCACGTGAACCCGTTGACGGTGTGTCTCGTGTCTCCTGCGGGAGGTGATGGATGCCGCACGACAGCGTGGAGCGTCGACACGGCGCCGCCGCACGCGATGCCGCACGCCTGGCCGCCATGTACGACGCGCATGCGGCGCCGGTGTGGCGCTATGTCGTGCATCTCACCGGCGATCGCGCCGGTGCCGACGACATCGTGCAGGAGACGCTGCTGCGGGCGTGGCGAACGCCCAAGATCCTCGAGCAGGATCCGTCGACCACGCGCTCGTGGATGTTCACCGTGGCGCGACACCTCGTGATCGACGAGGCGCGCAGCGCTCGGCGGCGCCGCGAGATCGACGTCGCCGAGGTCCCCGAGCGCACTGCGCCGGATGCCACCGACGCGCTGTTCGAGGCGATCCTCGTCGAAGAGGCGCTGGCGACGCTCACGACCGACCACCGCGCCGTCGTCGTGCGCGCCTACTACCGCGGCCTCTCCGTCGCCGAGATGGCCGACGAGTTGGACATCCCGGAGGGGACCGTCAAGTCGCGCCTCCACTACGGGCTGCGCGCCCTCCGGCTCACCCTGCAGGAGAAGGGGGTGACGCGGTGACCACGGACCACGCCCGTTTCGCCGACTGGGATGCCGCGTACGTCGTGCGCGCGCTGAGCGGGGACGACCGCCGCCGGTACGAGGCCCACCTGGACAGCTGTCCCTTGTGCCGCGAGGCGATCGCCGACCTGGCGCCGTCGATGGGCCTGCTCGCCCGGGTCGCGCCCGAGCGAGCCGAGGCGCTGCTCGAGCCGTCGGGCCAGGACGGCCCCGATCCTGCGGCCCGGGAGCGCATGGTGGTCCGCGGCGCGCGGGATTCGCGGCGGCGTCGCATGATCGCGTGGGGCAGCGGACTCGTCGCCGCGGCGGTCGTCGCCGTCGTCGTCGCATTCGCGGTGACGACGGCGGTCGCGCCGGCCAGGGGGCCCGAAGAGGTCGTGGCGCTGCAGGCCGTGACGGATGTGCCGCTGACCGCGCAGGTCGAGTTGACGGACGTGGCGTGGGGCACCCGCCTCGCGATGACCTGCCACTACCCGCCCAGCCGCGATCCGTACACGGCGGACCGGGAGTGGCCGTACGTCCTCGTCGTCACGTCGGCCGACGGCACGACCAGCGAGCTCTCGTCGTGGCGCGCCGGCCCGGGGACGACGGCGCACCTCGACGCCGGCACCGCGCTCGACCGGGACGACATCGCATCGATCGAGGTACGTGCCGTCTCGGACGGCCGTGTACTGCTGCGCGGAGAGCCCGCGCCGTCGAACGAGGAATGACCGCGGCCGGCAGAGCCGCTGGTTAGGATGAGCGGATGCCTCGCCTCGTCGCCGTCTGCGCCGTTCGACAACTCCGTCCCGATGCCGGGCCGTTCGGCGTCACCGCGATCGACAAGGGCCCGGTCGAAGGTCCGGTGCGCGTCGGCCCGTACGGCGTGTACGCCGACGTGCAGGCCGACCGCAAGCACCACGGCGGCCTCGACAAGGCGCTCTATGCCTACGCCGAGGAGGACGCCGGGTTCTGGGAGTCCGAGCTCGGCCGCGAGCTTCCGCCCGGCTGGTTCGGCGAGAACCTGCGCGTCGAGGGGATCGACGTCAACGCGGCGCTCATCGGCGAGCGGTGGCGGATCGGCGATCGCGTGGAGATCGAGGTGACCATGCCCCGCACGCCCTGCCAGACGTTCGCGCGCTGGGTCGGCGGGGACGACGCGCGCGGATGGGTCAAGCGATTCTCGAACGAGCGCCGCCTCGGCCCGTACCTGCGAGTGGTGCAGCCAGGACGCGTGCAGGCCGGCGACGAGATCGTCGTGGTCCACCGCCCCGAGGGCGCACCCGGACTGCTCGACCGCTACATCGACCCTGAGTAACCCCCCCGCATGGGTGCTGCTGCGGGCGTGGCGCAGGCGAAAGCAGGTCCGACCGCCCCGGCGCCGGCCGAGGAGGCCGGTGCCGAGGCATCCGTCTGATCTGCTGCCTACGCGGCGAGGCTCTTGCCCGCCGAGCCGAGCTGCTGCGTGGCCTCGACCACGCGGGCGGCCATCGCGGACTCGGCGATCTTGCCCCACGCGCGCGGGTCGTAGGCCTTCTTGTTGCCCACCTCGCCGTCGACCTTCAGCACGCCGTCATAGTTCTGGAACATGAAGCCGGCGACCGAGCGCGTGAACGCGTACTGGGTGTCGGTGTCGATGTTCATCTTCACGACGCCGTTGGCGACCGCCTCGGCGATCTCGGCGTCGGTCGAGCCGCTGCCGCCGTGGAAGACGAGGTCGAGCGGCTTGGGGCCCGTGCCGAACTTCGACGCGATGCCCTCCTGGATCTCGCCGAGGAGCTCGGGGCGGAGCTTGACGTTGCCGGGCTTGTAGACGCCGTGGACGTTGCCGAAGGTGAGGGCCGAGATGTAGCGGCCGTTCTCGCCGAGGCCGAGCGCCTCGACGGCCTTGGTCACGTCGGCGACGGTCGTGTAGAGCGCCTCATTGGAGCCCTCGTGCTGCACGCCGTCCTCTTCGCCGCCGACGACTCCGATCTCGACCTCGAGGATCGCGTTGATGTTCTTGAGCCGGGGGACGAGGTCCTTCGCGATCTCGATGTTCTCGTCGAGGGGCACGGCCGAGCCGTCCCACATGTGGGACTGGAAGATCGGGTTGCGGCCGGCCTTGACCTCTTCCTCCGACGCCTCGATGAGCGGCAGCACGAAGTCGGCGAGCGCGGGCTTGGGGCAGTGGTCGGTGTGGAGGGCGACCGTGATCGGGTAGCTCTTGGCGACCTCGGTGGCGAACTTCGCGAAGGCGAGAGCACCGGCCGCACGGGCCTTGACGGTGTGGCCGGCGAAGTAGTCGGCGCCACCCGTCGTCACCTGGATGATGCCGTCGGAACCGGCCTCGGTGAGGCCCTGCAGCACGGCGTTGATCGACTGCGAGCTGGCGACGTTGATGGCGGGATACGCGAAGCCACCGGCCTTCGCGCGGTCCAGCATGTCGGCGTACTGCTCCGGGGTGGCGACGGGCATGAGTGCTCCCTTTGATCGAATGGGGTTCACCGCAAACTCTACCCAAGCGCCGCGTGAGGGAACGGATGCTGCCGCCCGGCCTCGCGCGGGAAACCCGCGTCCCTGCACCATTGGAAAGAATGGACATTCCTTCGCTTTGCGGCGCGTGAAATTCCCGTGATTCGGGCGCAATGCTGGCATAGGCTGACCGCATGGTGAGCCTGACCGCGGATATGAGTCCCCTGCACCCCGACCGCAACCTCGCACTCGAACTCGTGCGGGCTACCGAAGCGGCGGCGATCCGCGCGGTGCCGTTCATCGGCCGGGGGGCCAAGGAAGCGGCCGACGGGGCCGCCGTCGACGCGATGCGCGCGTTCTTCACGACCGTCAACTTCGACGGGACCATCGTCATCGGCGAGGGCGAGAAGGACGAAGCTCCGATGCTCTACAACGGCGAGCGCGTCGGCAACGGCCGCGGCCCGCAGGCCGACGTCGCGGTCGACCCGATCGACGGCACCTCGCTGACCGCGGCCGGGCGCAACAACGCCCTCTCGGTGATCGCCGTCTCCGACCACGGCACGATGCTCGACGCCTCCAGCGTCTTCTACATGGACAAGCTCGTCACCGGCCCCGCCGGCGTGGGCGTCGTCGACATCCGCCTTCCGATCGGCGAGAACATCCGCCGGCTCGCCAAGGCGCTCGACAAGCCTGTCGACGAGCTCGTCGTCTCGGTGCTGCACCGTCCTCGCCACGAGCGTCTCATCGAGGAGATCCGCGAGGCCGGCGCCGGCACGCGTCTGATGAGCGACGGCGACGTCGCCGGCGGCATCAACGCCGCGCGCCACAACGCCCGCACCGACATGTGCGTCGGCGTCGGCGGCAGCCCCGAGGGCATCGTCACCGCGTGTGCGATCAAGGCGCTCGGCGGCCACATCCAGGGCCGCCTGTGGCCTCGCGACGACGACGAGAAGCAGCGCGGCATCGATGCGGGGCTCAAGCTCGACGGCCACGTCTACGAGGCGGACGAACTCGTGACCGGAAGCAACACGATCTTCGTCGCCACCGGCGTCACTGACGGCGCGCTCGTCGCAGGCGTCCGCCGCGAGGGCGGGTACGTGTACACCGAGAGCGTCGTGCTGCGCGGCGCGTCGGGGACGCTGCGGCGGATCTCCTCGGAGCACCTCGTCTCGAAGTGGCTCTGATCGGCAGAGGTGTGTCGCACCCGCCACGGGTGCGACACGTGACGCTGCCGTGACCGTTTCGTGACCGGCCGCCGGAGGAACTCTGGCAGAATCTTGTGTGGTGTCGATGGAGACACGTCCGTGTTTCCTACTCGAGGAGTTGACGATGTCTGCGCACTCAGCCGATCCGTCGTCGCCCCAGACGGGCGCGCATGCCGTGGTCGCCAACGCGATCGATCCGGCCCGTCGGCCTGACGTGCTGCTGCGCGTCCGCCGTGATGAAGGTCACGAGATCAGCGCGTGGTGGATGATCGGCGCGTTCGTCGGCGTCTCGGCCGCGGTCATCGTGCTCTTGAGCTTCGTCCCCGGCGGCGCCTGAGCCTCACTCCTTCGGCGATGCGATACGGGTGCGCACTTCGCCGAGCTCCGCAGCAGCGGTGAACGGCGTCGCGTCGGCATCGCCGCTGGCACGTGGATCGGCGGCTTCTTCGAGCCCCGGGAGCGTTTCGAGAAGCTCCGGCGCCGTGAGGCGGCGCGGGCTCTTTTCGATGGCGACCGGCTCGTTCACCGCGTCGAGCTTGGTCGCGTCGATCCCGGGGAACTTGCGTGCGCTCACCAGCACGCGCGTCTCGAGCGAGCCGGCGAACCGGTTGTAGCTGTCGACCGTGCGCTCGATCGCCCGGCGCAGGTCGTCGGCGTGCGACGCCAGCGACCCGAGCCGCTCGTAGAGCTGGTTGCCGAGGTCGAACAGAGCGCGGGCCTCTTGCGAGACGTCCTGCTGGGTCCACGTGTACGCCACGGTCTTGAGCACCGCCCAGAGGTTCACCGGCGACGCCAGCGCGACGCGCTTGCCGAAGGCGTAGTCGAGCAGCGAGGGGTCCTCCTCGAGCGCTGCCGCGAGCAGCGACTCGCTCGGCACGAAGCAGACCACGAACTCGGGGCTCGACGACAGCCCGGCCCAGTAGGTCTTGCGGGCGAGCGCGTCGACGTGCGCCCGCACGGCCTTGACGTGCTTGTCGAGCAGTCCCCGCCTGCGCGCCGCCTCGGCCCCCTGCGCGGTCAGCGGGATCGCGCTCGCCTCGAGGAACGCGTCGAGCGGCACCTTGGCGTCGACCGCGATCGCCTTGTCACCGGGAAGCCGGATGACCATGTCAGGGCGGCCGGCGCCGGCGTCGGACGTGATGGTCGCCTGCAGATCGAAGTCGACGTGACGCGTGAGTCCGGCGGCCTCGACCACCCGCCGCAGCTGCGTCTCGCCCCACACACCACGGGTGCTGCCCGAGCGCAGGGCGCTCGCCAGTGACTCGGTGGTCGCGCGGAGCGCCTCGTCGGACTCGTGGGCGCGCCGGAGCTGCTCGGCGAGCGTGCCGAACTGGAGGTGCCGATCGCGCTCGAGGTCGTCGACTTTCGTGTGCATCGCCGCCAGCGTCTCCTGCACGGGGGCGAGCGCCCTCAGCACCGACTGCTCGCGACGCTCGCGCTCCTCGCGCGCCGCCTGGTCGTGGCGCGCTTGGCTCGCGAGGTCGCGATAGAGCAGCTGCTGGTGTTCGAGCTGTGCCTGCACGCCCTGCCGTGCCGCCTCCGAACCGGCCAGCCGTGCGGTGAGGTCGGCGTGGTCGCGCGCCGCGCGCGCGGCACTGCGCGCGAGCCCCGCAGCCCACCCCGCCATGGCGCCCACGAGGAGACAGACGATTACCACCACACTGATCACGACTGCGTCCATGGCTCCAGGGTGCCGGATGCCTCGGACATCACCGCGGCGGCGGGCCGCAGCATCCGTTTCCGCGCTACGCGACGGCGAAGCTGACGGCCGGCGCCTCGGCGACCGCGATCTGAGACACCCGCACGCCGACCGCCGCGGTCAGAGCCCCGATGTCGTCGGCGCCGACGCGTCGCGCCGCGTCGATCATGACGTGGGCGCACGCCACCGCGTCGGCCGTGGCGTTGTGGTGCGGGAAGTCGGGGAACCCGGCCTCCGCTGCGACGTACGGCAGCCGGTACGACTCGAGCTTGTAGACCCTGCGCGCGACCTGAAGGCTGCAGGCGTAGCGGTACGGCGGACACTCGTCGCCGGTCGCATCGCACGCGCGCTTGAGCACTGCCATGTCGAAGCCGGCGTTGTGTGCGACGAGGACGTCGGAGCCCGCGAACGCGACGATGTCGGCGAGCTGGCGAGTCCACGGCGCCGCGTCGACGACGTCCTCGGGCCGAATGCCGTGGATGCGCACATTGAGCTCGAAGAACACGTCGTGACCGGCCGGCGGGCGGATCAGCCAGCCCGCCCTGTCGACGATCTCGCCGTCGCGCACCCGAACGAGTCCGACCGCACAGGCCGAGGCGTTGCTGGAGTTCGCCGTTTCGAAATCGATCGCGGTGAAGTCCAGTGGCACATCCCCAGACTCACCCTGGCGCGCCTGCGCAGCCGGAAGGCGCGCCGAGCGCCCGGTCGTCATAGGGTCGGAGCATGGCCAGTCGCGAGGAGATGTCGCTGTCGTTCGGGGCCGCCGCGGGCGCGTACGAGTCGGGCAGGCCCGGGTATCCGCGCGAAGCCGTGGACTGGATGCTCCCTCCGGTGCGTGAGCCCGGACGCGCCCTGCGCGTGGCCGATGTCGGCGCGGGCACGGGCAAGCTCACCCGCACGATCGTCGAGGCCGGGGCCGAGGTCGTCGCGATCGACCCCGATGCCGACATGCTGGCCGCACTCCGCGAGCACGTCCACGGCGTTCCCACCTTCGTGGGGACGGCGGAACGGATGCCGCTTCCCGACGCCTCCGTCGACGCGGTGCTCCTCGGGCAGGCGTGGCACTGGGTCGACCCGGTCGCCGCCTCCGCGGAGGTCGGGCGAGTGCTCCGCCAGCGTGGTGTGCTCGGGCTCGTGTGGAACACCCGCGACGGATCCGATCCGTGGGTTCACGACGGCCGGCAGATCCACGTCGGGCTCGACGCCTGGGGTCGTCTCGTCGAGGAGAGGGAGATCGGGCAGCTCATCGCAGCAGCCGAGAAGGAGTAGTGCGAGCGAGCCACCTTCATACCTGCGCGTGGTGGCCCGCACTCATGGTGGGCAAGGCTCAGCCACACCCGACTCTCCCGGGCCCCTCAGAAGCTTACGGATCGAGGCTCAGCGGTTGCCCTCGCCGCCGGAGTTTGCGGCATCTCACTCCAGATGTGACCGTCGAGTTCACGACCGCCAGACTTAGCTTAGTCATGTCCCGGTGCTGCTCCGGCGGAGAGGTGGTGCGTGAACTGCACCTCGAACACGCGGTCACGTGCCGGGCCGTCGTAGCCGTAGAGGACGCGGTCGAAGAGCAATCGGGTTGCGGTCTCGGCCATGCGGGCGATGGGCTGGACAGCACCGGTGAAGAACGGTTCGACGCCGCTGTCGTCTTGTGCGCTGTCGAAGGTGACGATGGAGACATCCTCGGGGATCCGCAGGCCCACCCGTCGGGCGGCGCGAGCAGCACCGAGCGCGATGTAGTTTCCTGCGGTCAGCAGGGCGGTGGGTCGTTCGGGTCCGGACAGGACGGCTGTCGCCATCGCGTCGCCGCTGCCTACTTCGTACTTGCCCCAGAGAACGTGGGGCGGCAACCCGGCGCGCGCCATCTCGGCGTTGTAGCCCTCTGCGCGATCGGAGGCGGTGACGACGTCCTGGGGGCCGGAGAGCATCGTGATGCGCTGATGTCCGAGCTCGATCAGGGAGCGGGTGAGCTCGGATGCCGCGGACCCGGTGTCGCACCGGACGGTGTCGACGTCGTTGTGGGACATGCGGTAGTCCAAGACGACGATCGGGGTCCGCGTCGCCTGCACGAAGTCCACGGCGTCGGGTGTGCTCCGGACCGGAGCAAGGATGATCCCGTCCACGCGCCGTTCGATCAGTGCGCGCAGTTCACGTAGTTCCTGGTCGGGATTGCGGTCGGAGTGCGCGAAGACCACGGTGAAGCCCTCCTCGCGGGCGGCGGCGGTCACGCCCCTAACCTGTTGTATGGCGAAGGGGTTGGTGATGTCGTTGACGACGAGTGCGAGCATCATCGTGCGCCGTCGCAAGAGCCCCTGCCCGAGCCGGTTGGGCACGTAGTGCAGCTCGTCGATCGCGGCGCGCACGCGTGATCTCGTCGGTTCGGCGACGGCATCCGGTTGGTTAAGGACCCGAGACACCGTCGTCGGCGCGACGCCGGCGCGCGCTGCGACGTCTTTCATCGTCACCATGGCGCCTCCCTGTGCCGATTGTAGGTGCAGGTCATCGAGGAGCGGGGAGGAGGTCCGATAAAAACCTTGTGATTGCAGGGATGGTTCGCATACCATCGCCCACAAGCCGCTCGCCCGCCGCGGCCCTTGGACTCTCGAAGAGGAGATGTAATGAGGATTTTCACCGGCGTCGCGATCGGCGCAGTCGCCGCCGCGCTCGCGATGCCGATGCTGACCGCCTGTGGCAGCAATGGAGGCGTCGGCGGCAACGAGTCGGCCGCGCAGCAGACGGACGGCCCGGTCACTCTGAACTACTGGACCTGGTACCCCCGGGCACGTACATCTACCAGGCGACCCTCGGCGCCGACCGTGTCGGGTATGCGGCGGCCGCCTCAATCATCGTCCTCGTCATCGCGCTGATCGTCTCCCTCGTACAGATCGTGATCACCCGAAAGAGCTTGGGATGAACGAGACCGCACTCGTCACTGTCCCGACATCCGCCACGCGCAGCAGGAAGCGGACCTCCCACGTCATCGACGAGCTGAACCCGCTTGCGATGCTGCGCTCACGCCCGCGCGACCGCGTCATCATCCGGGTGATCCTCGTCGTCCTGACGTTGTGGTGGATCTTCCCGCTGGCTGTTGCCGTTAGCTCCTCGCTTGGATTCGGCGGTCTGCAGAATTACCTCTCCGTGCTGACCCAGCCCCTCAACGGCGTGTATCTCGGCGTCACCTTCCTCAACAGTGCGGTGATCGCGATCATCCACGCCGTGGCGGTCTGCGTGGTCTCGGCGCTTGCCGGGCTCGCGTTCTCGCGTCTCGAGTTTCCCTGGCGCGAGCAGATCTACTACGCCGTGCTCATCTTCCTCGCGGTGCCCGGCGCGGCGATCATCGTGCCGGTCTACTACATCTCCGGCACCCTGGGCCTGTTCAACTCATACTTCGGCGTCGCCCTGCCGGAGGCGGCGCTCACCCTGCCGTTCGGGGTGCTGCTGATGAAGAATTTCGCCGACGGCCTGCAGGCGAGCACCTTCGAAGCAGCCGCAGTCGACGGGGCGAACACCTGGCAGACCTTCCAGCGCATCTACATGCCGCAAGTGCGCTCCCCGCTGATCAACCTGGCGATCCTGTCGATCATGTGGTCCTTCCAGGACTTCATCTTCCCCTCCCTTCTCCTGCGGACACCGGAGCTGACGACCGCGAGCCAGGCGGTGCAGACCATTCGAGGCGCGTTCGGCGCCACACCGCAGCAGAACGCCGGGTTCTTCGCCGCGCTCGTGCTGCTGTCTCTCCCGGCCGTACTGCTGGTCACCTTAGGTCTGCGATGGGTCAGTCGCGGCCTCACCTCTGGAGGTTCCAAGGAATGAACGAATCGAGCGCAGAAATCGTGGACGATGCCCAGATCTCCGAACGCCGGCGCCAGCTGGTCGAGACGGTCGCAGACGGTGCCAAGCAGGGCCCGTTCGCGCCCAAGTGGACGTCGCTGACGACCGCGGGGACACCCGAGTGGATTCAGGATGCCAAGCTCGGCGTCTTCATCCACTGGCTCGTGAGCGGGGTCCCCGCCTTCGGCAGCGAGTGGTACGCGCGCAATATGTACGTCGCGGGCACCCCTGAGTACGCCCACCACCTGGAGACGTACGGGCCCCACGCCAAGTTCGGTTTCAAGGACTTCATCCCGAGGTTCTCGGGGGAACGGTTCGACGCCGACGAGTGGATGAACCTGATCGCCTGGTCCGGCGCGCGGTATGTCGTCCCCGTCGCCGAGCACCACGACGGGTTCGCGCTCTACGACAGCGACCTCACGCGGTGGAAGGCCACGGACATGGGACCTCAGCGCGACGTCATCCGAGAGCTCGCCGCTGCCGCCCGAGCTCGCGGTCTCGCGTTCGGGGTGTCCAACCACCGTGCCGAGCACTGGTGGTTCTTCAACGGCGGCAAGAAGCTCGACAGTGACGTGCAGGACCCCACATACGCGGACCTCTACGGTCCCGCCCAGCCGCTCGATACCCAGCCCGACACCGAATTCCTGGACGACTGGACCGCCCGTCTCGCGGAGGTCGTTGAACGCTACGACCCCGAGATCGTCTACTTCGACTGGTGGATCGAACAGCCGGCCTTCCGTCCACGCCTCGCCGAGTTCGCGGCCTACTACTACAACCGGGCCGCGCGCGCCGGTCACCGTCCGCCCGTCATCAATTACAAGTGGCAGGCCTTCGACAAGGGCTCGGCCGTCTACGACATCGAACGCGGAACCGCGCAAGGCATCGAGAGCGAGTTCTTCCAGAACGACACCTCCGCGTCGCGGATCGGGTGGGCCCACCTGCACTGCAACGTCTTCAAGACGGCGCAGGACGTGATCGGTGAGCTGATCGACGTGGTGTCGAAGAACGGCGCCCTTCTGTTGAACATCGGGCCCCGCCCCGACGGATCGATTGTGCCCGAGGAGCGCGCTGTGCTCGAGGGACTGGGGGCCTGGATGCGCGTCAACGGCGAGGCGATCTACGAGTCGCGTCCGTGGCGTGTGTTCGGGGAAGGCCCGACCGTTCCGCGCGTCGGCTCCTTCGCCGACACCGAGCCCACAGTCTGGACGCGCGGAGACCTCCGGTTCACCGCCAAGGGCGATGTGGTCTACGCCGCCCCGTTCATCGACCCGGGCCCCCGGGTCACCGTGCGCTCGCTCGGCCGCAGGCTGCGCATCGTCGGCGAACAAGTGTTGGAGGTGACCGTGCTCGGCCACGGCCCCGTGCTCTGGCGGCAGGACGATGAAGGACTGCACGTCGATCTCACGGGACTGCGAGCCGGTCTCCCGACCCCGGTCCTGCGCATCGAGCTCAAGGATGCGCACCCCGTTCAGCGCTTCGAGCCAGGATTCCCCGATTGACGGACACAACCACCCGCTTGCTCACCACGCCGCCGCGGAGGAGGCCGACGGCGAGACCCACCGACAACGTATAAACCCAAAGGAGAGTTCATGAATCGGCTTCGACGTATCGCTCTACTCGCCGCCCTCGCCCTCGTGGCGCCGTTACTGACCGTGACGGTCGGTCCACCCGCCCCGGCCACTGCGGCCGACCAGCTCACCCAGTTGAAGGACTTCTACAACGCCAACGACGCGTCGAAAGGGTACGTCGATCTGTCCCAGACCGACGTGTCGTACCTCCGTGCGTCACAGGCGACCTTCGGCGGGTCCGGGCTGACGCAAAACAGTGACGACAAGGCTTACGCGCACGGCGACCCCGTCACCGGCTGGAACAGCACGAGCCAGTCCTTCTCGTGGGTCGTGCACAACACGACCGCGGGCGCATTTGTCGTGAATGTGCTCATCCAGAACGGTTCGGGAACCATCAAGGTCGTCGACGGATCGAACTCGGTCACCAAGTCCTACACAGGTGTGGACAACGGCTATTCGTGGGGCAACTGGAACAAGACGAACTACGGGCAGCTGACCATCCCCGCCGGAACGTCGACGATCACGATCGCCGCGACGACGACTCCATCGGTGTCGATGGGGCTGCTGTCGCTCGAGCTGACGCCTGCATCTCAGCAGTCGACGATCGCCGCCGCGGTAGCGGCAGGCAAGTCGAAGGCGACATGGATGAAGAACTCGCCGCTCGGCGCGATGTACCAGTGGGGACAGTGGGGTGCCTACCCGGACGGCTCGCAACCCGCATGGCCGACCGTCTACGCCAATGCCGATTTCAACGCCCTCGCTGCACGCGACAAGGCAATGGGTGCGAGCTACGTCGTCTGGTCCATCACCTGGACCCAGTACTACATCGCTGCCCCGATCACCTCGGTCGACGCCGTGCTCCCCGGACGCACAACCAGCCACGACTACCTGCAGGACATGCTCACCGCGTACCACAACCAGGGTCTGCGGGTGATCTTCTACTACCACGCGGGCCACGACGACAACCCGAACCTCGACTGGTGGAACGCCTTCTGGGGCGTCTCGCCCAACGGTCACTATGCGCAGAAGGCCGATGCCATCAACCGGTGGATGAACATCGTGTCGGAGATCGGTAACCGTTACGGCACGCAGCTGGACGGCTGGATGTTCGACGACGGCCCCACCTACTACCCCTCGCCGACGGCGTTGGTGAACTCGGCGGTCCGTGCAGGCAATCCCGACCGGATGGTGTCGTTCAACACAAACTGGAACTCGCCGCGGCTCACCGACTACGAGGACTTCACGTTCGGCGAGTCCAACGACGGCACCCGATACCCGGTGGATGCCAACGGCGTTATCACGGCAGGAGGCTTCGTCGGCGAGCAGGCCTTCGGCACCAACAACATGGACTGCGGTGACTGGGGTGTGCGCACCGGCGACACCGGTTCCATCTCCACGTGCCGCAGCGGTGTCGACATGACCTCGTTCGCTCAGAAGGCGGCAGCCGCGCACGTCAGCCAGGCGATGAATCAGCGGATGTGGAGCGACCTCACGCAGTCGCCCGACAGCATCGCGAATTTCACGGCCGGCGGACAGACCGTCGCGGCGCTCTACCCGACGGCGACCATCGACGACGGCAACGCCGCGGTCAGCTACACAGGAACGTGGGAGAACAGGAACCCGGGTGGCTGCTACAACAACACATGCCACAACATCCGGTCGAGCGGGGCCTCGGCTCAGCTGACCTTCACCGGCAGTGGCATCACCTGGAACTCCATCCTCGGACCGGACCAAGGCAAGGCCGACGTCTACGTCGACAACACCCTCGTGCAGACGGTGAACCTGTACAACCCGGCGCGCTCAGTGAACGTGCCGGTGTTCACCCGAGGGCTGCCATACGGGTCGCACACGATCAAGGTCGTCACCGCGAACAACAGCTGGGTCACGGTGGACGGCTTTGGTGTGCAAACGGCGCAGGTGCTCGACGACGGCGACTCCGCCGTCACCTACGCGGGTGCGTGGCAGAGCAGCGACCCGGGCGGCTGCTTCAACAACACGTGCCACAACGTGCACTCCAGCGGCGCTTCCGCCACGGTCACCTTCTCAGGCACCGGCATCACTTGGAACTCCATCACCGGTTCGGGCCAGGGCCAGGCAACCGTGTCCATCGACGGCGGGACGCCTCAAGCGGTGAACCTGGTCCAGTCGAAACGTTCCGTCAGCGTGCCGATCTTTACCGCGAGGGGGCTGAGCAACGGAAACCACACCCTGAAGGTCACGTCGGCAAGCAGCGACTGGGTCACCGTCGACAGCTTCATCGTGTCGCACGCGTCCACCGTCGACGACAGCTCGTCGGCGGTGACCTTCACGGGGAGCTGGCAGAACAGCAACCCCGGGGGCTGCTACAACAACACCTGCCACAACATCCAGTCCGCGGGAGCGTCCGCGCAGGTCGCGTTCAGTGGCACCGGGATCACGTTCAACTCCATTACGGGGTCTGATCAAGGTGCGGTCAGGGTGTACGTCGACGGGGTCCTCGATCGCACAGTGAACCTCTACAACTCGCAGCGGACGGTAGGTGTGCCCGTCTACAGCCGCTACGGGCTGCCTCCCGGCTCGCACACGCTGAAGTTGGTCGCGGACAACTCCTCGTGGGTGTCGGTCGACAGCTTCAGCGTCACCGGCTGAGTGAGCGTGAAGCGGTGTCATCTGACACCGCTTCACGCCCTTGCTCGACTCCTCAGGAGAGCGAAAGTCATGGAATCTCCTGAGGCGGAGGGGTCTCAGCGGGAGACGGGGTCGGCGGATCCGGCGCTCGCGAGCTCGGATCGACGGATGCCGCCCTGCCAGCCGCCGGGGTGCAGGCAGGCGTACGCGCCGGCGACGGCCGCGGTGCGGAGCCTGGTCGTCGCGTCGCTTCCGGCGCAGCGTTCAGAGAGGTATCCGGCGGCGCCGGCGTCGCCCGCGCCGACCGTGTCGACGGGGGCGATGGGCACGGGGGACACCCGGATACTCGCCGACATGCCGGTAGCCGGGGGGTCAGGGACGGGGACGTTTCGCTTGTACACCTTGTCGGTCCGCTTGAACCGGATGACCAAACCGCCATCTTTTCGGCCTTCGATGAGGTGTGGGACGTTCGCCTCCGGACGCCCGTTGTAGGTCTCCGGGTGGATTCGCGGGTGGTAGCCGCGACGCCACGACTCTGCCCGCTCGTACAGCTCCCGGAACGTAGACCCGCTCCCTCACACGGGCGGCGTTGCTCGACATGGTCGCCTCGCGCAGCTATGTCATCACCGCCTCCGAGGTCGACAGGGTGGCGATCCTCGCGGCCGTGAGCGCACTGTTCGACGAGCGCCGCCTCACCGAGGCCACCGGCGTCGAGGTCGTCGACCTCCCGTACGTGACGCACGCATATCGCGCCATCCGCAGCTGAACGCTCCGGCGGGCTACGCGCGGACGGCACCCACGATGTGCCACGGCCCGCTGACTTCGCGGTAGCGCGGCTCCAACCCGCGCCCGGTCAGCACGGCGATCATCGCGTCGGGCACGTGGGCGTACGCACGATACGGGTTGCCGGTCAGGGTGTACCACGCGTTGATCGCGCGTGCCGAGAACCGGGCGAACAGCGTGCGCGGCGGGTGGCTGAACACGACGGCCTGCTTGGCGCGGCCGGCGGCGGCGCCCAGCAGTCGCTCGTAGTCGCGATAGCAGCACACCACCCGATGCAGCACCACGATGTCGGCGCGTTCGACGGCCTCGGGCGTGCTCGCGAGGTCGACCCCCAGCATCCGTGTCACCCGGTCGCGCAAGCCGGCCTCGTCGAGCAGCCGCGCGGCCTCGGGTTCGTAGGCGGTGGACAGCTCGACGTTCGTGGTGCGGGAAGCGCCCCGCTTGAGCGCTTCGAGCTGGATGTCGCCGATCCCGCCGCCGATCTCGAGCAGCGAGGCACCCGCCAGGCCGATCGAGTCCGCGAAGTCGAGCACGAGCGCCGCGCTCGGCGTGAGACCGTCCCGTCGATACCGGTGCGCGAGCCGCCGGGCGAACCGGGCATTGAACTCTCGGTCGTAGCCTTCCGGCACGTGCGGTGCACAGCACTCGTCCACGCGCTCAGTATCGCCCCCGGCGTCGGGGTGGGCAACGCCGCCATCTAGACTGGATGCCCGTGGCTCTCACCATCGGAATCGTCGGTCTCCCGAACGTCGGCAAGTCGACCCTCTTCAACGCCCTGACCAAGAACCAGGTGCTCGCGGCGAACTACCCGTTCGCGACGATCGAGCCCAACATCGGCGTGGTCAACCTTCCCGACCCGCGACTCGAGAAGCTCGCCGAGATCTTCCACTCCGAGCGGATCCTGCCGGCCGCGGTGTCGTTCGTCGACATCGCCGGCATCGTCCGCGGCGCGAGCGAGGGCGAGGGCCTGGGCAACAAGTTCCTCGCGAACATCCGCGAGGCCGACGCCATCGCCCAGGTCGTGCGCGGCTTCGACGACGACGACGTCGTGCACGTCGACGGCGCGGTCAACCCGCAGAGCGACATGGAGACCATCAACGCCGAGCTGCAGCTCGCCGACCTCGAGACGCTGGAGAAGGCGATCACGCGGTACGAGAAGGAGGTCAAGGGCAAGAAGCTCGATCCCTCGGTGCTCGCGGCCGCCGTCGAGGCGAAGGACGCCCTCGAGCGCGGCGTGCTGCTGTCGGCCTCGGGCATCGACCTCGCGCCGATCAAGGAACTCGGCCTTCTCACCGCGAAGCCGTTCATCTTCGTCTTCAACGTCGACGAGGCGGTTCTGACGGATGCCGCGAAGAAGGCGTCGCTCGAGGCGCTGGTCGCTCCGGCCAAGGCGGTGTTCCTCGACGCTAAGATCGAGTCCGAGCTCATCGACCTCGACCCCGAGGACGCGGCGGAGCTGCTGGCGTCGACGGGTCAGGACGAATCGGGTCTCGACCAGCTGGCGCGCATCGGCTTCGACACGCTGGGGCTCCAGACGTACCTGACGGCCGGCCCGAAGGAGGCACGCGCCTGGACTATCGGCAAGGGCTGGAAGGCCCCGCAGGCGGCCGGCGTGATCCACACCGACTTCGAGAAGGGCTTCATCAAGGCCGAGGTCATCTCGTTCGACGACCTCGTCGAGACCGGCTCCGTGGTGGAGGCCCGCTCGAAGGGCAAGGCCCGCCTCGAAGGCAAGGACTACGTCATGCAGGACGGCGACGTCGTCGAGTTCCGCTTCAACGTCTGACGACCGCTTCCCGGAAAGGCCTCCCATGACCGACACCACGCAGATCTTCGAGCCCGACGGACGCGCGATCCCCTACATCGTCGAGGGCGAGGGGCCCATCGGCCTCGTGCTGATCGCCGAACCCGGGCAGGACGCCTTGGGCGTCGTAGGGCACTACCTCGCCGAAGAGGCGGGGTTCCACATCATCCGCGTCGGCTACCGCACGAACGGCGAGCCCGCCGCGACGGGTGATCAGGCCGACGACGTCGTGTCGGTCATCGACGCGCTGGGCCTCGAGCGCACGTGGGTCGGCGGTCACGGGCGCGGTGGCACCGTCGCACGTGCGCTGGTCGCCGCGCACCCGGAGCGCGTCAACGGACTGCTGCTGCTGGGCGTCGAAGACGAGGACATCGCGCTGGCCCCGGTGATCCCGGTGCTGATCGTGCAGGGCGCCGACGACGACGTGACTCCCGCCGCGAACGGCGAGCGGCTGCGGGCCACGGCGCCCGAACGGGCGAGCGTGAAGACCCTCGACGGAGCAGGTCACCTCTTCCCGCTCACGCACCCGGTCGAGACGGCGGTCATCGTCGAGGAGTACCTCGACTGGGACTGAGATCCGGCCGCGTCATCCGATGCGCGCCGGCTACGCGATCCCGGCGAACTCCGCCAGCCGCGCGCGCCCCGCGCCGATGTTCTCCTTGAAACGGGCCGCGGCGGCGAGCACGGCGGGGTCGTCCGTCCGGTCCGCCGGAACGCGCGCCGGGTTCAGCGAGGTGGTGTTCGACCATGCTCGCAGGTCGGTCTCCCTCGACATCGCCAGCGAAGCGTCACCGCCGATCGTCTGCATCGCCGCCCAGTCCGAGGGCGTGTCGGAGTACGGCGACGGGCGGCACACGCGGTTCTTCTCGGCGTCGTCGTCGCGCGTCGCCTCGACGTAGCCGGTGAGCGCCGCGCCGTAGCAGGGGAAGCCGACCCGCACCGGCTGAGGCGTGATGGCCCCCGGGGTCCAGATCGGCTTGAGACCCGGGTACTTCAGTCCTTCGGCCGCGCAGTGCACGACGAGCGAATCGGCGGGCACGTGCACGTCGCCGTCGGCGAAGGTCAGGCGTCCCTTCCCGACGGACTGGAGCCGGCCGCGCCGGATCACGTCGTCGATCGAGCGGACGAGGTCGAGCTCCCACGTGGCGAGCGTCGGTGTCTTGGCCATCGTCGGGGTGACCGCGGGATCGAAGCGCAGCATGATCCCGGCCTCCTCCATGCGCAAGAAGGCGTCGTTGGCGTCGGATGCAGCCGCAGCAGCGGCCATCGTGTCAGCGGCCATTCCGAGGAAGATCGCCGGGTCGGGCTGCACGACGGCGCGGTTGAGCAGCCAGGGGTCACGGGGTCGCACCCAGGTGATGGCGTTCGGTGCGACGCCGTTCTGCAGCAGCCACACGCACGTGTCGGTCGCGGTCTTGCCCGCGCCCACGATGACGTAGTGACCAGGGGCCTCGGCGATGCGGACGAGTTCGTTCACCGCTACGACGTGGGCGCCGTCCTCGATCGCGAACGGCGGGGGAGTGAGCAGCGGGATGTCGGGCGACAGGTATCGCGCGTCCACCACGCGGGCACCCGGCGCGTGGAACCGGGCGCCGCTCAGCAGCGACACGAACCGGCGGTCGCCCACGTACTCGCTGCGGCCGTGAAACGCCACGCGGCCCGACCGGACGAACCGGGCGAGCACGCGGGCGTAGTACTCCGACACCTCGGCGGCGCTCGCGCGCTCGTGCAGGCCGCGCTCCGGGCCGTCCGCCTGCAGGCGGCCGGCGCCGAGCAGCGTCGAGGCGACGCCGTAGAAGGCCGACGCCTGGTGCAGCCGCACGAATCCGTACGCGTCGAGCCAGTGCCCCCCGGCGCCGTGGCGGCGTTCGACGATCGCGACCGACACGTCGTCGGCGGCGGCGGTGAGGGCGTCCACGAACGCCATCCCCATCGCCCCCGCCCCGACGACCACGTAGTCGACGTCGACGATCGCCTCCATGCGCTCATCAGAGCAGTGCGCGTGCCGCCCGTCAATAACCCCTACGACACCGAGACCCTTGACGGCAAGAGGGCGCGCGCGGGGCTCGTCCGCGTCCACAATGGTCGCGTGGGCGAGAACCAAGAACCCCAGGGCGGTGGCGCGTCGCTCGCTGCGCCGCCCGACGAACCGCTTCCGCACCCCGATCCGCACCGCGCGACCGTCCTCGTGATCGGTGTGGCGGCCACGGTGTTGTTCGTGGTGCTGCGCTTCGCGGTGGCGCTGGGGGGACACGATCCCCTTCCCGCGGACCTCTGGTGGGACGATCTGATGCACGCCGGTCTGAACGACGTGGGTCTGGTGATCGCCTGGGTCCCCTCCATCGTCGGCGGCGTCGTGGGGGCGCCTGTGGTCGGGATCCTCATCATCGCGATCTTCCTCTGGCGACGACGACGTTGGGATGCTGCGACCCTCGCGGTCGCCATCGTCACCGTGACGGCGATCGGCGCACCGATGGCCGCGGTCATCGCGAGGGTGCGGCCGTCCGACTCGCTCGCCGAGAGCGTGGCCACCTCGTTCCCGTCCGGTCACACCGCCGTCGCCACGACCATCGCCGTCACGCTGGGACTGCTGCTGCGCCGCTGGTACGTCTGGACACTCGGAGTGGTCTGGGTCGCCTGGATGATGTGGAGCCGCACCTACCTCCACGCCCACTGGGCGAGCGATGTGCTCGCGGGGCTCCTGGAGGGGATCGCGGTGGCCTGCCTGGTGTGGAGCGCGATGCAGGCCTACCGCATCCGGAGGGAGATGTCCTCGCGGGCGTCGTCCCCGGGAGCAGGCGACTGAGCACAGTTCTCGCGAGGATTTCAACCCCCCATCCTGCGATGATTCCGGGGGATACGCTTCGCGAATGACCACTGCGAAGAACGCGGCACGGGCAGCGACGGAGTCGCCCGCATTCCGCACCATCGCCCGCATCGGCTACGTCGTGCTGGGGATCGTGCACATCGTCATCGGCTTCATCGCCATCTCGGTCGCCACCGGCGGCGGAGGAGAAGCCGACCAGGGCGGCGCCATGGAGGCGATCCGCAGCACTCCTCTCGGGGTGATCCTGCTGTGGGCGATCGCCATCGGGCTCGCGGCGCTCGCCGTGTGGCAGGTGGCCGAGGCGTTCCTGGAGCGCAACCCCGACACCAAGAAGAAGTGGGGCTATCGCGTGAAGTACATCGGCACCGCCGTCGTCTATCTCGCGATCGCGTTCACGGCGCTCGTCTACGCGCTCGGTGGCAACTCCGACTCTTCGCAGTCGTCGCAGACCTTCAGCGCGCAGCTCATGAGCACTCCCGGCGGCGTCTTCCTCCTGGTGCTGGTCGGTCTGATCATCTTCGCCATCGGCGTGGCCTTCGTCGTGCGCGGCTTCACGCGTGCCTTCGAGAAGCACCTCGACCTGCCGACGGGGGGCGCGCGGAAGGGGATCGTGACGTTCGGCGTGGTCGGCTACGTCGCGAAGGGCATCGCGGTGGCGGTTGCGGGCGCGCTGTTCGTCGTCGCGGCCGTCACGCAGGATCCGCAGACAGCCGGCGGGTTGGATGCTGCGCTCCATACACTCGCCGGTCTGCCCTTCGGACCTGCGATCCTCTGGGTGGTTGCCGTTGGCCTGATCATCTACGGCGTCTTCTGCTTCGCCCGGGCGCGGTACGCGCGGATGTGAGGATGAGGCACCGGAGTCTCGCGGCTGGCTACTCGGCCACGAGCTCGGCAGGGGAGCGGAATGCAGGGTCGCGCAGGGGCGCAGCATCCAATGCCGCCGTCGCCGCGCGGCGCCCCTCCTCGATGAGACGCGGCACGTCGGTCATGCGCCACTGGGCCATGCCCTCCATCTCGGGCTGAATGAGCACGACCGACGGGTCGGCGACGAGATCCGCTGTCCGCGTGACGGTGCGCATCATGCGGACGTTCTCCCACTTCGCGTGCAGTCGCACCACGATCAGCCGTGTGGCGCCGAGGGCGCGCGCGGCGGCGACCGGGACGTTGTCGATCATGCCGCCGTCTGCGAGCAGCGCATCGCCGCGGCGGATCGGGGGGAGGAGCCCCGGCACTGCGACCGTCGCGCGGAGTGCCGCGCTGAGCGGTCCCTCGTGGAGGATGATCCCGCGGCGGGTGCGCAGATCGGTGGCATAGGCGGCGAAGCGGCGGGGGAGATGCTCGATGTGCGGATCCTCGCCGAGGGCGCGCGGGACGGCATCGACGATGGCGGTGGTGTCGAGCAGGCCCCACCGCGGGGTCAGCGACCAGCGCGCGATGGCGCTCCAGCGGAATGCGCGGGCGGCGCGCTCGATGGCGTGCGGCTCCAGACCCGCGGCGTAAGCCGCCGCGACGAGGGCCCCTGAGCTCGTCCCGGTCGCGACGCCCGGACGGATGCCTCGCTCCGCCAGCACCTGCAGCACGCCGACGTGGGCGGCGCCGAACGCGCCACCGCCTCCGAGTACGAGCCCCAGCTCCGGGTCGTCCATCATCGTCCTCCGCCTGTCCCGCCCGGCCGACCGTAGCATCACGCGGTTGGGGATCAACTGTGGACGGGGGTGACGAGAGGGGTGATTGACGCACCACCTCCCAGTTGGGATCCTGGGCGGGATCACGGATCGACACTGGGGGCGAGAGGTGACTGCGATGGCGATGTCGACACGGGCGACGGCGGCGAAGGCGGCGGTGGATGTCGTCGCCTCGTACTTCTCGCGCATGCAGGTCGTGGCCTCAGACCCCGAGGCACCGGTCTTCGCGTTCGGCAACCCGCACGAGATGGCGCTGCCCGGGTTGCCTGCTGCCATCCGTGCGCACGCGGAGCCGCGATCCGTCGACTGGTTCGCGTACAAGAGCAGCGAGCGATCCGCGCAAGAGGTCGTGGCCGCGGCGCTGTCCGGCGAGCTGGGATTGGACTTCGCGCCCGACGACATCGCGATGACGCAGGGCGCGTTCGGTGCGATGTCGCTCGCGTTCGCGCTGCTGGCCGACGCGGGTGACGAGGTTGCCATCCCCGTCCCCGGCTGGTTCTGCTACGCACCGATGCTGCGCGCCGCGGACCTCGTCCCGATCGGCGTGGAACTCGCTCCCGTGACGTTCGACCTCGATGTCGACGCGATCGCGCGCGCCATCACGCCGCGCACGAGGATCGTCGTCGTGAACTCACCGGCGAATCCGACGGGCCGCGTCTATCCGCCGTCGACATGGGAGGCGCTCGCCGCAGTGCTCGAAGAGGCGTCGCGTGCCCACGGACGCAGGATCTGGCTGCTGTCGGACGAGCCGTACCGCCGGATCCGATTCGACGGCATCGCGTTCACGAGCCCCGCCGGGTTCTATCCGTGGACCGTCATCGACTACAGCTACGGGAAGGTGCTGCTCGCTCCCGGCGCGCGGCTGGGATACCTCGCGCTCTCGCCGCTCATCCCGACGGCTGAGCGGGAGGAGCTGCGCGCCGCGCTGTTCCCCCTGGGGCTCGCCATCGGCTGGGGGTTCCCCGACGCGGTCATGCAGTACTCGGTGCCCGAGCTCGAGACCCTGTCGATCGACATGGCCGAGCTGACGCGCAAGCGCGACCGCATGTACGGCGCTCTCGCCGACGCCGGCTACGAGCTCACCCGGCCGGAGGGCACGTTCTACCTGTGGGGCAAGGCGCCGGGCGGTGATGCCCAGGTGTTCTGCGACGCCCTCGAGGAGCGGGGCGTGTACGTCATGCCCGGGTCGCTGTTCGACCAGCCGCACCAGTTCCGGATCTCGCTGACCGCGACCATGACGATGATCGACCGGGCGATCCCGCATCTCATCGAGGTCGCTGCGGATCGCACCAGGACCGGCTGAGACGAATGCTGCCCGCCCACCGTCAGGTTACGCCTGAGCCTGTATGGTCGGCGGTGCGGGATCGAGCAGCGACCGCGCGAGCAGCGTAGCTCCGGCCACAGCCGCCGGCATGGTCGCGACCGCGCCGAGCGGCACCAGGAAGCAGAGCTGCGTCGCGACGCCGAACCCTAGTACGCGGGCGCGCCTGCGGCGCAGCAGCTGTTTGCGCGCCCTGCGGTCGAGTCCGCGAGCGGTCAGCGCGCGGGAGCTGAGCTCGTCGGCGATCAGCCAGCCGGTGAAGAGCACCGCGAAGAGCGTGCTCCCCACGCCGCCGACGACCGGGATCAACCCGAGCAGCGCGGCGACCAGGGCGACGCCGAGCCCGCGTGCGATCAGCGAGAGGCCATCCGCGACGGAGCGCCAGAAGCCGTAGTCGCCGGCGAACTGAGGGGAACCGGCATCCGTCTCGACCGCCCGCCAGATCCGCTCGTAGAACGGGTCGCCCACCAGCAGGGTGAGGGCCGTGAACGAGACGGCCACCAGGACGAGGGCCGCACCGAGCAGGGCCGTGCCTACCGCGACGCGGAAGATCGTGGCCCAGACGCCCGGCCAGCCGTCGGCGAACGGCGTCATCGCCTCGGTGAGGGCGGGAAGCGAGGCGCTCAGTGCGACGAGCCCGCCGAGGAACAGCAGGCCGACGATCGCGGCGGGGACCAGGCCCAGCGCCATGAGAGCCGGCCGGCGTCGCCAGTGGGCGAAGCCGCGGCCGAGCAGACCGATCCCTCCGATGAACTCCCGCATCCGAGTCAGCCTAAGTCGCCCGCGGCCGCCGACGCCCCACTCAGATCGCGCGCCCGCCGTCAAGCCCCTCCGCACGGCGCCCCTCGGGCGAGGATGTTGGACGATGACGCACGACGAGGCGCGAACAGCCATCCAGGAGGTCGCCATGCTCGAGACATCGATTCCCGCGGTCGAGACCCGTCGCCCCGAGCTGCTGTGGGTGGGATCAGGAGCGTGGGTGGCCTGCGACCCCCTCGTCGACGCCGCGGATCCGCACCGGGTGGTCGCCTACGTGGAGTGCAAGGACGACCGCGTCTATGTGCTGTGGGTCACCGGCGGCGCCGGCGTGTACGAGTTCGGGTCGATTCGCGACGCACTGGACGAGATCGCACAGCGACTCGAACCCGCGCCGCTCTGACCGCGTCAGCTCGCAGGCAGCGCGGTCTTCGACACCACTGCGAGAACGTCCTCGAGAAAGTCGGCGACCACACGGGCGTCTTTCGGGGGCAGCGCTGACGCGAGGCTGCGCAGCTCCATCGTGAGCGGGTCGAGGTGATCGGGGTCCAGGCTCCCGTCGGAGGGCCGGATGATCTTCTTGCGCCGGTCGTGCCGGTGACCCTCGGCCACGACGAGCCCGCGCGCAACAAGTCGGTCGATGAGGGCGGTGCCGGAAGCGGGGGAGAGGTGGAGCGCTCTGGCGATCATGGAAGGCGTGACCTCCTCCGTGTCGACTCGCTCGAGCAGGTAGCGCATCGCTGCACGGTCCGTCTCGTTCATGCCGGTCTGCTGCTCGCGCCGACGAGCCAGCTTCGCCTCCGCGAGCCGCAGTCGCTCGAGCAAGCTCGCCACGTCGGGCCGATGCCCGTAGGTCGCCGGCGTCGGCGTCGTGCTCTCGGTCACGATGACACTCCTTCGTCGGTCCCCCGAGCTCTGGCGAAGGGATTCGTTTCATTCGACCACAGAACTCTCGGAAGCGAAACCTTCACTGCCTCACACTTTAGCACCGCAATATCCCATGCTGAAATTCTCACTATCGAAAAGTTCAATATCGAACTATCATGGAGCCAGCATCCGGAAGGAGCATTCCCATGGCTCAACTCGTCTATGGCATCGAGGGCACACCGATCTACATACCGGAGCACCTCCTCGCCCACGTCAAGGTGATCATCACGACTAAGCTGCGGCGTCATGAGAGCTTCATGATGTCGTGGCGTCACGCCGATGGCTCGGGGCGCTCGTCCGTGTGGCTGGAGCCGTCGATCCCGCTCCGCTTCACCTTCGAGAGCGTCGACGAACCGCGGATGGACCACGCTCTGCTGTCCCGCCTCGCCGCCGAGGCGAACTCCAACGCCGGCCTCGTCCTCGAATTCGACGACATCCACCTCCTTGCTCCGGCCGCATCGACGCTGCCCGCGCTCGAGGAGTCTCTGGCGTAAGGGCTCGACCCGCTGCGCGAGCACGGCGGCCCGCGCGACGGCGCTGCGCGGGTGAGCAGCATCCGTTAGCACGTCCGTCCTGCGCCCGCAACGACGTGGGCGGTTGGTGGACAGCCGCGCAGGCTGGAGTACATGGTCTTCCTCGGCTACCACGCCTCACACGAACAGCTCCCGCCCTCGCGCCTGCTGGCCGCCGTCCAGGAAGCCGAGCGTTCCGGCTTCGACGGTGCGATGTGTTCCGACCACTTCGCACCATGGGGGCTGGCGCAAGGCGAATCGGCGCACGCCTGGAGCTGGCTCGGCGCGGCGATGGCCACCACCGGCTTTCCGATGGGTGTGGTCACGGCTCCCGGCCAGCGGTACCACCCGGCGATCTCGACGCAGGCCATGGCGACTCTCGCGGAGATGTTCCCGGGGCGGTTCTGGTGCGCACTCGGCAGTGGCGAAGCGCTCAACGAGCACGTGACGGGCGACGCCTGGCCGCCGAAGCCGCAGCGCGAGGAGCGCCTCTTGGAGGTCGTCGACATCATCCGCCGTCTGCACGCGGGAGAGCGCGTCGACCACGACGGGCTCGTGAGAGTGCACGACACCCGGCTCTGGTCGCGTCCCGCCGACCCGCCGCGGCTGCGGGCCGCCGCGGCGTCCGAGCCCACGGCCGCCTGGGCCGCCTCGTGGGCCGACGGCCTCATCACGGTGGGGCACGACCCCGACGAGATCCGCGCGATCATCGCCGCGTACCGGGATGCCGACGGCCATGGCCCGTGCGCGGCGCAGGTGCACGTGAGTCTGGCCGATTCGCACGGCGAGGCCCGGCGCGCTGCGGCCGACCAGTGGCGTCAGGCGACCGTGCCCGCGGAGCTCATGTGGGATCTCATGCAGCCCGAGGACTTCGACCGGCTCGCCGATCCCGCAGACGTCGACGCGCTCGAGCACGGCGTGCTCATCTCCGCCGACGAGGAGGAGGCGGCCGAGCGTCTCGCCGCCGTCGTGGCGGCCGGTGCGGATGAGCTGTATCTGCACGGGGTCGGGAAGGACCAGGACGACTTTCTCGCCCGCGCGCGCGGAGGCCTGCTCGACGGGGTGAGGCGGCGTGTGTGACGCGGCCGGACGGGTGACATGTGGCGGGAAGACTGCGCGGCGATGCCGACGCCATCGCGCGAGCCTGCTTGCAACCCGGCGGTGGGTCGCGATGTCAACCCCCTTCGCGGGTGCGGCGGGGGCGAGCAGGCTCGCTGCCATGGAACACGATGACATCCACCAGCTGGTGCTGACGCCGCTTGCCGACCGCGCGTGGCGTCTGTGCGACCGGGCCGTCGCCCGCAGCGAGGTGGCGAGCGTCATCGCGTACGTCGAACTGCTCGACTCGGGCGCCTACCAGGCGGTGTGGGTCTCGGTCGGGCTCGGGTCCGCGCGGTTCTCGTCGCTGGAGGCCCTCTTCCGCGCCGCGGTCGAGATGCTCGAGCAGTCGCGCAGCCTGGGCGCGCTCAAGCCGGCGCCGATCCCGCACCGCCCTCCCGCGCGCGCCTGAACTCGACCGCGTGTCGGGGCCGGGTGGCAGGATGGGGCCATGCCTGAGTCGCCGGAGGTCGAGGCTCTCGCGCGGTTCCTCGCTGACGAGGCATCCGGTCGCGAGATCCGTGGAGTGGACGTGCTCGAATTCCGCACCGTCAAGACGCGTGGAGCACCTCCGGCGAGCATCATCGGGCGCACCGTCACCGACGTTCGTCGCCATGGCAAGCACGTGGAACTCGTGCTCGACGAGGCGAGCCTCGTCGTATCGCTCGGCCGTCACGGATGGATGCGATGGCGGGACGCCGAGCCCCTCGCGCTTGCCGCCGACGCGCCGCCGGCCCTCGCGACGTTCGAGCTGTCGGGCGCGAGCGGCCTGGAGGTGACGGATGCCGGCAACTGGGTGTCCCTCGGGCTGTTCGTGGTCGGCGACGCGGACGAAGTGCCCGCGATCGCGAAGCTCGGGCCGGATCCGGCGGATCCTGCCTTCACGCGCGACCAGTTCGATGCCGCACTGGGCGGACGACGGAAACAGATCAAGGCGATCCTGCAGGAGCAGGAATCCCTCGCCGGCATCGGCAACGCCTATTCCGACGAGATCCTGCACGTCGCCAAGGTGTCGCCGGTGACCCATGCCGCCGCGCTCGACGAGGACGCCGCCGACCGGCTGTTCGATGCGACGCTGTCGACGGTGCGCGGGGCGATCGATGCCCGGCTCGGCGTGCCGATCGACCAGCTCAAGGCGCAGAAGGTCGCGGCGATGCGCGTGCACGGACGCACGGGCGAGGCGTGTCCGGTGTGCGGTGACACGATCCACGACCTGACGTTCTCGGGAACGTCCGCTCAGTACTGCCCGACCTGTCAGAACGGGGGAGTGCCGCTCTGAGCGACGGCACCGCCGCGGCTTCGACGGCCGAGGTCGCCGTTGCCGTGGGTAGCATGGTCCACATGACGACTTCCCAGCAGCCCGCCCCGATGACCCTCGCTCCGGTGCCGGACGAGAAGAACCTTCTCGCAGTGGTCGAGTCCGCCGGTTCGTGCTGCGGCGGCGGCAGCTGCAGCATCGACTGACCGCCTCTCCGCTCGCACCACGACGCGCCGGCGATGACCGACGAACAGCTGCACATCACCCCGCGGGTCGGCCGCATCCTCATGTCGGAGGAGGCGATCTACGGTCTGATCCTCGTATCGGGCATGATCGTCGTCTCTGCGAGGGGCACGTCATGGGAGGCCCTTGTCACCGTCGCCGTCACGGTGATCGTGTTCTACGCCGCTCACGTGTTCGCCGGCACGCTGGGTCGGCTGGCCGCCACCGACGGTCGCGCCGGGCTACGCGCGAGCCTCGCAGCGTCTGCCCGCCAGTCGAGCGGCATGCTCCTGGCGTCAGTGCCGCCGCTGCTGATCCTCCTCCTCGGCACCACCCGCTTCATCGAAGACAGCACGGCGCTGTGGGTGGCGCTCATCGCGAACACCGTGATGCTCGGCGCACTGGGCTGGATCGCGGTCGCACGTTGGAGCACGCACTGGTTCCCGCGCATTCTGAGTGCGCTCGTCACGGCGGCGTTCGGCGGGGTTCTCATCCTTCTGAAGGCCGTCATCCATCACTGACGTCGCCGCGCGCGGCCCGACCCGGCGCGAGCAGAGCCGCGACCAGATCGGGGCTGAGGCCCGGCACGTGGTCGGCCGGCACTGCCAGGGCCAGCAGCGCGCGGCTGAAGTAGTTTCGCACCGCGGCGGCGAGCGTGATGTCGACGATCTGCCGATCGCCGAAGCCGAGGTCGCGCAGACGCTGAGTGTCGGCATCGGTCATGGTGGCAGCATCCGTCGAGAGCTTCTCGGCGTACGCGACCACTGCCATGTCCGTCTCATCGAGGTCGGCGTCGGCGCCCTCACGCGCGAGCCGGGCGAGCTCGTCCTCATCGAGCAGGCCAGCCCGAAGAGTCTTGCGGCCATGCGCGAGGAGGCAGTGATCCGACCCGATCGCGCGCGCGGCACCGAGTGTCGCCAGCTCGTAGTTGCGGAGGCCGATCGACGGCACGATGGCCCGGATCAGCGTCTCGAAGGCCTCGTGGGCCTCGGGGTTGATCGCCATCACGCGCGTGTGTCCGAAGACGAAGCCGTCTCCGCGAATGTCGCCGTCGTACATCTCGGCGACGTGGCCGGTGGCCCCGTCGAGGTCCGGAGTGCTCACGATCATGATGCTGCCTTCCCGTCTGGTCTCGGGCGCAACCAGAATCGCGGATGCCCCACCCCTTGTCGAGGGGTGGGGCATCCGCGTGATACCTCGGTCAGTGACCGGCGGGCGCACCCATCGGGGCATCAGCCGGCTTGCGGATGAGGAAGGCGCCGACCAGCAGGGGCAGGGACAGGAACGCGGCGGTGAGGAATGCGGCGTGGGTGCCTGCGGCGCCGGCCGCGACCGCGTCGGCGCCCGACGACGCCGCGCTGGAGGAGGCCGCCGCCATCACGCCGAACATCAGCGCGATGCCTGCGGCTCCGGCGACCTGCTGCACCGTGCCCACGACCGCCGATCCATAGGAGTAGAACCGCGGCTCGAGGGAGCCGAGCGACGCCGTGAAGAGCGGCGTGAACGACAGGGCGAGGCCGATCGACAGGACGGTCTGCGCCACCGCGATGAGCCACACCGGCGTCTCGGTGCCGAACGTCGTGTAGAACCACAGCACCGCGCTCGTGATGACGGCGCCCGGAACGAGCAGCACCGTCGTACCCCAGCGGTCGTAGATGCGCCCGATGAAGGGTCCGGCGAGCCCCATCGCGAGGGCGCCCGGCAGCACGACCAGACCGGTCGTGAGCGGATCGACGCCGACGACGTCCTGCAGGTAGAGCGGGACCACGGTGATCGCGCCGAAGAACGCCATCGACATGATCGCCATCTGCGCGATCGACAGCGAGAAGTTGGCGCTGCGGAACACGCGGAGGTCGAGCAGCGCGTCGTCCTTGCGCTGCAGCACGACCTGGCGCCAGCCGAACAGTCCCAGTGCCACGACGCCGACGGCCAGCGACACGATGAGCGTCGTGGTCGACGCGGCGGCCGCGGCGGCCGCCTCCGCCCCGCCGCCGTGCCCGCCGGCGCCCAGCTGGCTCAGGCCGAACACCAGCCCACCGAAGCCGAGGGCCGACAGGATGACCGAGAGCACGTCGATCGGTGCGCGGGTCGTCTCGCCGAGGTTGTGGATCCAGCGCGCGCCGACGACGAGCGCCACGATCGCGATCGGCAGGACGATGCCGAAGATCCAGCGCCACTCGAAGTTGTTGAGGATGGCGCCAGCGAGGGTCGGGCCGATCGCGGGGGCGAGCGAGATCACGATGCTGACGCGGCCCATCATGCGGCCGCGAATGGCGGCGGGCACGACGGTCATGAGGGTCGTCATGAGCAGCGGCATCATGATCGCGGTGCCGGAGGCCTGCACGACGCGTGCGACGAGCAGCATCGGGAATCCCGGCGACAGGAACGCGATGAGGGTTCCTGCAGAGAAGAGGCTCATCGCGGCGACGAACATCGTGCGCGTCGTGAAGCGGCGCAGCAGGAAGCCCGTGATCGGGATGATCACGGCCATCGTCAGCATGAACGCGGTCGTCAGCCACTGCGCGGCGAGCGCGGTGATGCCGAGGTCGGTGATGAGGTGCGGGATCGCGACGCCCATCGTCGTCTCGTTGAGGATGGCGACGAACGCGGCGGCGAGCAGCAGCCAGATGACGCGGCTCTCTTCAGGGCGGAGCCTGGGCGTGGTGCCTGCAGCGGCGGGGATGCTGCCGGTTCCGGGGGTCGTTTCGATGGCGGCCACAGGTCGTCTCCTCGAGGCTCGGAAGGACAGCGAAAAGCCATCCGAGGATGGCAAGCCCTCAGAATAACCACAGGTTCCGACATCCCATTCCCGATTCCGGCAACGGATGTCGGCGACGACGCGACCCGATCGGTCAGCTGCCGGAGCGCTCGGGCTCCCCGTCGTCCCACTTCTCGGAGCCGACCGCGTCGGTCGGCTCGGCCTCGGGCTCGCGCTCCTCGAGGTTCTTCGGGAGCGGGTTCACGATCTCCTCGTGCGGGATGGCCTGGAGGGCGTCGATCTCTTTGCGGAGCTCAGCGAGATCGCTGCCGTCGTGTGCGGGGAGGTCGGGCGTCGAGGTCATGGCACGAGCCTAGCGTCGGCAGGGCTCATTAGGCTGGCCACGTGAGCATGCGCGGCGGTGGTGGCGGGGGAGGGCACCCCGGCTTCCGTCCGGTCGACACCGAGGCGCAGCGGCGCGCCAACGCAGAGGCGCCCGAGATCCCGAATCTGGGGCGACGCGTGGTCGCTCTCTTCCGGCCCTACAAGTGGTCGATCCTCATCACGGGCGTGCTGGTCGTCGCCGGTGCGGGCATCGCCGTCATCCCGCCGCTGCTGGTGCAGCGCGTCTTCGACGACGCGCTGTTCCCCGTCGACGGCTCGCCGCCCGATCTCTCGCTGCTGTGGAAGCTCGTGCTCGCGATGATCGCGCTCTTCCTGTTGTCCGCGGCCGTCGGCGTCGTGCAGACGTGGCTCACGTCGACCGTCGGCAACCGGGTCACGGGCGATCTGCGGGTGAAGCTGTTCGACCACCTCCAGTCGATGGAGCTCGGCTTCTTCACGCGCACCAAGACCGGCGTCATCCAATCGCGTCTGCAGAACGACGTGGGCGGCGTGTCGGGCGTGCTCACGAATACGGTGACGAGCATCCTCGGCAACACGGTCACCGTCGTCGCCTCGCTCGTCGCGATGATCCTCATCGACTGGCGGCTCACGATCATCGCCGTCGTGCTCATGCCCTTCCTGATCCTGGTGCAGCGCCGGGTCGGCCAGGTGCGCGCGCGCATCGCGGGCGAGACCCAGGAATCGCTGTCGGAGCTCACCGCCATCACGCAGGAGACCCTGAGCGTCTCCGGCATCCTGCTGTCGAAGTCGTTCAACCGCCAGCGCACCGAGTCGACCCGCTACGCCGACGAGAACGTGAACCAGGTGCGGCTGCAGGTGCGGCGCGCCATGAGCGGCCAGGGCTTCTTCGCCGTGGTGCAGGTGATCATGGCGAGCGTCCCGGCGATCATCTATCTCGTGTCGGGGTACCTCATCGGCGGAGGCACGGATGCCATCACGGCGGGCACGATCGTCGCCTTCACGACGGTGCAGGCGCGCCTGCTCATGCCGCTCATGGGGCTCATGCGCGTCTCGCTCGACCTGCAGACCTCGTCGGCGCTGTTCGCCCGCATCTTCGAGTACCTCGACCTCGTCCCGGCCATCCGCGACGCGCCCGACGCCATCGACGTCGCCGACGCCCCCGGCCCGCTCGGCCGCATCGAGTTCCGCGACGTGGAGTTCCGCTACCCGGATGCCGCCCCCGACGCCCGCGCAACGCTCCAGGGCGTCTCGTTCGTGGCTGAGCCGGGCCAGCACGTGGCGTTCGTCGGACCCTCCGGCGCCGGCAAGACGACGGTGCTGTATCTGACGCCGCGCCTGTACGAGACATCCGGAGGGTCCGTCCTGTTCGCCGGCGAGGACGTGCGCCGGCTGACCCAGGAGTCGATCATCGACAACGTCGGGATCGTCTCGCAGGAGACGTACCTCTTCCACGCCACGATCCGCGAGAACCTGCGCTACGCGAAGCCGGATGCGACGGACGCCGAGGTCGAGGCCGCCTGCCGCGCCGCGAACATCCACCACGTCATCGAGCGGTTCGAGAAGGGCTACGACACGGTCGTGGGCGAGCGCGGGTACCGGCTGTCGGGCGGGGAGAAGCAGCGCATCGCGATCGCGCGAGTGCTCCTCAAGGACCCTCCTGTGCTGCTCCTGGACGAGGCGACGTCGGCCCTCGACACGGTGTCGGAGCGCGTCGTGCAGGAGGCGCTGGATGCCGCGGCCCGCGGTCGTACGACGCTGTCGATCGCGCACCGCCTGTCGACGGTGATCGCGGCCGACGTGATCCACGTGGTCGAGGCCGGGCACATCGTCGAATCAGGGACCCACGCGTCGCTGCTGTCGGAGGGCGGGCTCTACGCCGAGCTCGCGGCGCAGCAGCTCGCGACCACCAGGATCCTCGAGGCCGAGGCCGAGGCCGAGGACGCCGAGCCGCCCGCCGACCACCCCGATCGCCGGGCCGACACCGCGCCGGATGCGCCCGTCCTCACCTCGGAAGAGGTGCTCGCCGCGGGCCGCGGCAGTGCGGGCGATCCGGAGTGGCGCGACCGCTGAGCGGCCGCACGGCGCGCCGCGCCGTCGTCACCAGAGGCGCGCGGCGGCCAGGGCCGTGGCGGCAGGGTCCGACAGCACGACCCCGTCACTGCGCGACCACAGCACGCGCGCGAACTCCCCGAGCGCGCTCCGGTAGGCGTCGTCGACGTGGTCGCGGGCGAGGTCGACGAGCGGCGGCAGGTCCATCGCGAGGATGAGACGGACACGGGATGCCGCGGCCCGCGGCTGGCCCGCGGCATCCAGCACGGCGATCCCGCCGCTGAGCGCCTCGAGGTAGTCGCGGAGCACCGCGAGCTCGCCCTTGTGCTGGGTGATCGAGGAGCCGTCCGCGCGTTCGCGCCACTGGACGACGACGTCGGGGATGACGTCGAACGCGCGGGCGCGGGTGTACATCTGCTGGGCGACGATCTGGTCCTCGTACGCCTTGCCGACGGGGAACCGCAGGCCGGTGCGCCGCCACAGATCGGTGCGGCTCACCTTCGACCACGCGACGATGTTCCCCGACGCCTCGGGGTGCTCCTCGAGCGTGGTGCCGACGCGCGCCGGGTCGGTGGCCGCAGAGACCCAGGGCTGGACGCTGCCGGCCTCGTAGCCGCCCGCGCTGTCAGGGCGCAGCCGCACGTACGCGCCGAGCGCGAAGTCGCTGCCGCTGTCGGCCACCGTGCCCACGAGCCGCTCGAGCGCGGTCGGGGTGAGGCGGTCGTCGGCGTCGAGGAACCCGACGAACGGCGTGCGGACGAGGTCGAGCGCCGTGTTGCGTGCCGCGCCGAGCCCGCTCTGCGCGCGGTGATGCACGACCTGGAACCGTTCGTCGGCCGCCGCCGCAGCATCGAACAGCTCACCGGTCTCGTCGGTCGACGCGTCGTCCACGAGGATCGCGATCCAGTCGTCCCGCGTCTGCGCGCGCAGGGATTCGATCGCCTCCGCGGCGTACAGGGCCACGTCGTAGCCAGGGACGATGACGGTCACGGCGGGGGGCACGTCCCGATCCTACGGTCGCCCGGGAGGGCACGGCTCCGGCGAGGGCGGGTATGACGCCCGTTCTCGTTCGAAGTCAGCGACCCGGGTCGGACACCGCGGCGACAGACGCCTCGACCGCATCGGCGACGGCATCCAGCGGTGTCTTCAGCCAGCGCGGGAAGGTGAAGCGGACTGCGGTCTGCGCGACCTCCGGCGCGATCCCCATCGCCAGCAGCACGTGCGAAGGCTCGTCGCTGCCCGCGGCGCACGCCGAACCGCTCGACGACACGACACCGCGGCGCTCGAGCTCGAGGAGCACGGCCTCGCCGCTCGTGCCGGCGAACGTGAAGGAGGCGGTGCCCGCGAGGCGGTGGAGCGGGTCTCCCGTCAGACGAGCGGACGGCACCCGCTCGAGCACGCGGGCGATGAAGCGGTCGCGGAGGACCGACACGCGAGCGGATGCCTCGACCCGCTCGGCCTCGGCGAGCTCCAGGGCGGTGGCGAACCCGACGGCGCCCGCGACGTCTTCGGTGCCGCTGCGGCGGCCGCGCTCCTGACCGCCGCCGTGCAGCAGCGGTTCGAGGGGGATCCGGCCGCGCAGGCCTAGCACACCGGTGCCCTTGGGCGCGCCCAGCTTGTGCCCGGCGAGCGAGATCGCGTCGTAACCGAGTTCGGCCGCCGACAGCGACAGCCAGCCCGCGGCCTGCACGCCGTCCAGGTGGAGCGGGATGCGCCGCTCTCGGACGACGGCGGCGAGGGCCGCGGCATCCTGCACCGTCCCGACCTCGTTGTTCGCGTACCCGACACTCACGATCACGGTGTCGTCGCGAAGGGTCTGGGCGACGGCATCGGTCGACACGCGCCCGCGCCCGTCGACGGGCACGCGTGTCGCTGCGTACCCGTGCACGCGCTCGAGGTAGTCGACCGACTCCAGCACCGACTCGTGCTCGATCGGGGTGGTGACCACGTGCGCGCGACGGTCGTCGCGGCGCTGCGCCGCGGCGATCGCGATGCCCTTGATCGCGAGGTTGTTCGCCTCCGTGCCGCCCGACGTGAAGACGACGTCGCCGGCGCGCAGGCCGAGCACGCGGGCAACGCGCGCGCGGGCGTCGGCGAGGGCGTCGGCCGCCGCCTCGCCCACGGTGTGGTGGCTCGACGCGTTGCCGTACCACCGGGTGAGGTACGGCATCATCGCCTCGAGCACCTCGGGCCGCACCGGTGTGGTCGCGGCGTTGTCGAGGTAGAGCATGCTCATCGGGTTCTCCCTGGCGGGTCAGGCGGCGTCGATCCGCACGTCCAGCCCGAGATCGAGCGCGTGTGCCGAGTGCGTGAGTGCGCCCACCGAGATCACGTCGACGCCGGTCTCGGCGATCGCGCGCACCGTCTCGAGCGATATGCCGCCGGAAGCCTCGACCGTCGCGCGGCTCCCGACCTGGGCGACGCCCGCGCGGAGGTCGTCGAGCGAGAAGTTGTCGAGCATGATGGTGCCGATGCCGGCCGCAAGCACCGGCTCGATCTGGTCGATCCGGTCGACCTCGACCTCGATGTGCGTGGTGTGGGGCAGGAGGTCCTTGGCGGCCAGGAGCGCCGCCGTCGGCGAGACGCCCTTCTGCGCGAGGACGGCGAGGTGGTTGTCCTTCGCCATGACGGCGTCCGACAGCGAGTGGCGGTGGTTGCGCCCGCCGCCGTCGCGCACGGCCTTGCGCTCGAAGGCCCGGAGTCCGGGAGTCGTCTTGCGGGTGTCGGCGATGCGGGCGCCGGTGTGTGCGACCTCGGCCACATAGGTTCCGGTGAGCGTCGCGATCCCCGACATCCGCTGCACGAAGTTGAGGCCGATCCGCTCGGCCGTGAGCACGCCGCGCGCGGGGCCGGTCACGACGGCGAGCACGGTGCCGGGCTCGAACCATTCGCCGTCCTCGACGACGAGCTCGACGTCGATCGTGGGGTCTGTGAGCCGGAACGCCGCCTCGAACACCTCGCCGCCCGAGAACACGCCCCGCTCGCGCGCGACGAGGTCCGCGCGGGCGACGGCGTTCTCGGGGATCAGCGCCTCGCTCGTGAGGTCTCCCCACGGTGCGTCCTCCTCGAGGGCGGCGGCGACGGCGCGGTCGATGACGGCACGGGTCAGCATGCGACGGGCTCCTTCGAGAGGTCGATGGCGGAAGTCCACGCACCCGAAGCCGACGCCGGGCCGGGCCCGCCGGGAACCGCGATCGCTTCGCGATTCCGTGCCGTCTCGCCGGCAGCCGGGTCGTCGGTACGGAAGTGCGCGCCCACCGACTCCCGCCGGGCGAGAGCGGCCGCGACGAGACGCTCGGCGACGAGGAGCAGGTTCTCGTCCTCGAAGTCGTGCTCCGAGACAGCGGTGCGCTGCGCGGCACGCCAGGTGGCGATGACGGATGCCGCGTGCCCGAGGCCCGCTCCATCCCGCACGAGTCCGGCGTCTGCCCAGAGCAGCTTCTGAAGCGCCGCGCGGGAGAACGGCGGCGCTTCGCCGGGCGGGCCGCTCCTCAGCTTCCTCGTATCCTGATCGCGCGCGGCGGAGGCGGGCGGCGCGAAGGCGGGCCAGGAACCGGATGCCGCGTCCTCGGCGATGACGTCGCCCGCACGCGCACCGAACACGGCGCCCTCGAGCAGCGAGTTCGAGGCCAGGCGGTTGGCGCCGTGCACGCCGGTGCGGGCGACCTCGCCGACCGCGTACAGACCGGGCAGGGTGGTGCGGCCGAAGAGGTCGGTGCGGACGCCCCCCATCAGGTAGTGCGCGGCCGGCGTCACCGGGATCGGCTCCCGCGCCCAGTCGAGGCCGCGTTCGCGCACCGCGCGGTCGATCGTGGGGAAGCGGCGTGCCAGGAAGGCCGCGCGCTCGTCGGCATCCGCCGAGTGGATGTGCGTCGCATCGAGGAAGACCGGACGGCCCTCCTGCACCTCCATCTGCCGTGCGATCGCGCGGGCGACCACATCGCGCGGCGCGAGCTCGCCATCGGGGTGCGCGTCGAACGCGAACCGCCTGCCCTGCTCGTCGACCAGGGCGGCTCCCTCGCCACGCACCGCCTCCGACACGAGGAACGAGTCGCCGGCCGCCAGACCGACCGCGTCGGCCGTGCCCTCCAGCACCGTGGGGTGGAACTGGAAGAACTCCAGGTCCGCGACGTCGGCTCCCGCGCGGATCGCCGCGGCGATCCCGTCGCCGGTGGCCACCTCGGGGTTGGTCGAGTGCGCGTAGAGCTCGCCCGCGCCTCCCGTCGCGAGCACGACCGTGTCGGCCTCGAGGATCTCGCGGCGGCCGGCGGCAGCATCCGTCTCTCCCACGATCAGCTCGACCCCCGTGACCCGGCCCTCTGCGGTGACGAGGTCGACGAGGAACGCGTGTTCGACCACCGCGACGTCGCTCGCGCGAAGACGGGCCACAAGCGCCTTCTCGATCGCGGTGCCGGTGGCGTCGCCGCCCGCGTGGAGGATGCGCGGGTACGAGTGCGCCGCCTCGAGGCCCTTGACGAAGCCGCCGGCGTCGTCGCGGTCGAACGCGACGCCGAGGGCGATGAGCTCGCGGATGCGCGCAGGTCCCTCGTCGACCAGGACGCGCACCGCGTCCGCGTCGCTGAGGCCGGCGCCCGCGACCAGCGTGTCGCTCACGTGGTCCTCGGCGCGGTCGTCGTCGAACATCACGCCGGCGATGCCGCCCTGCGCGAAACGGGTGTTGGCGTGCTCGAGCACGTCCTTCGTGACGAGTGTGACACGGCAGCCGTGCTCGACGGCGTGCAGTGCCGTGAGGAGCCCCGCGATGCCCGAGCCGACGACGATGGCAGTGGTCATGAGGCGTTCTCCCATGCAGCCGCGGGCGCCGCCGGAGGCTTGGCTGCCAGCATCCGCTCCAGAGCCACCCGGGCCGGGGCCGCCACCGAGCTCGGCACGGTGATGCGGTTACGCACCTCGCCCGCGACGAGACCCTCGAGCACCCACGCGAGGTAGCCCGGGTGGATGCGGTACATCGTCGAGCACGGGCAGACCACGGGGTCCAGGCAGAAGATCGTGTGCTGCGGATGGTCGGCCGCGAGTCGCTGCACGAGGTTCACCTCGGTGCCGATCGCGAACGTCGTGGGCTCTGAGGCGGCCTCGATCGCCTTGCGGATGTAGTCGGTCGAGCCCGCTTCGTCGGCGGCGTCGACGACCTCCATCGGGCATTCGGGGTGCACGATCACCCGCACGCCCGGGTGCTCGGCACGGGCCTTGTCGATCTGGTCGACCGAGAAGCGGCGGTGCACCGAGCAGAAGCCGTGCCAGAGGATGACGCGGGCATCGGCGAGTTGGTCGACGGATGCTCCGCCCAGCGGCTTGCGCGGATTCCACATCGGCATCTGCTCGAGCGGCACTCCCATCGCCTTCGCCGTATTGCGGCCGAGGTGCTGGTCGGGGAAGAACAGCACGCGGCGTCCGCGCTGGAACGCCCACTCGAGCACCGTCCGCGCGTTGGACGACGTGCACACGATGCCGCCGTGGCGTCCGACGAAGCCCTTGATCGCGGCCGAGGAGTTCATGTACGTGACGGGGATGACGGGCACGAGGCCGTCAGCATCCGCCTCATCCATATCGCCGTAGACGTCGGCGAGCTGCTCCCAGCACTCCTCGACCTGGTCGATGTCGGCCATGTCGGCCATCGAGCAGCCGGCCGCGAGGTTCGGGAGGATCACGGCCTGCTCGGGACGCGACAGCAGGTCGGCGGTCTCGGCCATGAAGTGCACGCCGCAGAACACGATGGCTTCGGAGTCGGGGTGCTCGAGCGCCGCGTTCGCGAGCTGGAACGAGTCGCCCACGTAGTCGGCATGGACCACGACCTCTTCCCGCTGGTAGAAGTGGCCCAGGACGACGACCCGGTCGCCCAGGGTCGCCTTCGCGGCGCGGATGCGCTCGTCGAGCTCGGCCTCGGACGCCTCGCGGTACTCGCGCGGCAGCTCGCCCTGGCGGGGCGACCCGGTCGGGATGACATCGCCCATCGACGAGCCGGGGCCGTATCCGGGCCGCGTGTCGAAGTCCCACGGACCGGCGGCGAGGTCGGTGTTGCACGTCTCGCCGGCCGTCGCGCCGGCGACGATCGCCTGGATGGCGTGATCGACCGAGGCATCCCGTTCGCGGCGGGGCTGGAGGGTGATGTTCACGGCAGACATGTCGGGTGCTCCGTTCGGGTGGGTCAGTGGCCGGCGTCGAGCGGGCCGCGGTCGGCGAGCTCGACATCCTGGTTGTAGCGGTAGAGCCGCGCCGGGCGGTGGCTTCCGGTGCGGAAGCGGTCGGTGGGGATGAGGGTTCCGGAGTTCTCGACCTGGCGGCGGAAGTTCGCCGGGTCGAGGCGCCGGCCGAGGATCGCCTCGTACACCTCGCGGAGGTCGGCGAGGGTGAACTCGTCGGCGAGCAGCCCGTGGGCGATGCGGCTGTAGCCGACCTTGTTCCGCAGGCGCCACAGCGCATAGTCGACGATCTCGTTGTGGTCGAACGCGAGCTCGGGAAGGGCGGCCGCATCGAACCACTGGACGTTCTCTATGGCGTGGTCCTTCTCGGCCTCGTCGGAGCTGATCTCGTCGGCGCGCAGAAGCGCCCAGTACACGATCGAGACGACACGGGTCGGGGAGCGGTCGACGGCTCCGAACGCGTACAGCTGCTCGAGATAGCTCGGTGCCAGCCCGGTTGTCTCGGCGAGGGTGCGGGATGCCGCGGCATCCAGTCCCTCCGTCACGTCGAGCCATCCGCCGGGAAGCGCCCACTCGCCCTCGTGCGGATCGCGCGTGCGGCGCACGAGCGGGAGCACGACCTCGACGGCGTCGCTGCCGGGAAGCCGCCGGAGCGTGAAGATCACCGTCGACACCGCCACGCGGATCGTGTCGGTGTCGCCGGGAGCGCCGGGGGAGCGAGGGTCAGGGGTTGTTCTGGTCATAGTGACTCTAACTGTCGGTTCGATCATAGTGTCACTTTGACCAGAAGCCAAACGCCGGCCGTAACACCTGTCGTCGCCGCGGTGTCTTGCGCGAACCGTTGCCAAGACGTGACGCACCCAGCGCATTCTCGGGGTGCGCGGAGAGGGGAATGTTTGTTAGGTTTACGTTCAAACATTTGTTAAGACGCAGTACTTAATGGATGCACCGGGTGCCCGCGCACTCACTCCTCCCTGCAATGCCGCACGAGAGAAAGAACCAACGATGATTCGAAACGCGAAGCGCCGAGCGGCGCTCATCGCCATCGCCGGGGCCGCGATCCTCGGTCTCGGCCTGTCGGGCTGCGCCTCTGGGGGCGACGACAGCGGCGATTCCGAGGGCCGCACGCTGCGGGTCTGGGCAGGCAGCCAGACTCCCATCGAGGCGAACTTCAACCCCTTCTCGCCGAGCGTTCTTCACGCCGCACTCGGCCCGATCTACGAGCCGCTGTTCTTCTACAACAAGACGGCCGACGACGCGCCCGCCCCGATGCTCGGCGAGAGCTTCGAGTACAACGCGGACGGCACCGTCATCACGGTGACGCTCAAGGACGGCGTGAAGTGGAGCGACGGGGAGGACTTCACAGCCGCCGACGCCGCGTTCACGTTCAACTACGAGCCGAACCACCGCGACGGCCTCATCTCGGCAGAAGCGCCCGACGACACCACGCTCGTCCTGACGTACGAGGCGCCGCAGTTCACGAACGAGTTCCAGATCCTCGGCACCACCTGGATGCTGCCCGAGCACATCTGGTCGGAGGTCGACGACTACACCACCTACACCGACGAGGAGCCGGTCGGCACGGGTCCGTACGTCGTCGACAAGGTGACGGATGCGTCCTACACGGTCGTTGCGAACGAGAACTTCCGCGACGAGGGCGTGCCCGCCATCAAGAAGGTGCAGTACATCGGCATCGACGCGAACCAGTCCGCACAGGATCTGCTCACCGCGGGCGAGCTCGACTGGACCGGCATGTTCGTGCCCAACCCGGACTCGGTGACCTCGAACGGGGTCATCAGCATGCTGAACACGCCGCAGGACCCGACCGTGCTGTACACCTGCGCGAACGCCGAGCTGGGCTGCACGGGCCCGCAGACCGACGTGGCGGTGCGCCAGGCTCTCAACGTCGCGATCGACCGCGGCACCATCAAGGAGAAGGCGTTCGTCGGCCTCACCGGTGACATCTCGCCGACCTTCGCGCTGCTTCCGCGCGATCAGAAGTGGGTCGCCGACCCGGCGAACGAGGTCAGCCCGCAGTCGCCCGATGCCGCGGCCGCCGCTCGGATCCTCGAGGCCGCCGGGTACACCAAGGGCGGCGACGGCTTCTACGCCAAGGACGGCACCCCGATCGAGCTGAGCCTCATCTCGGTCGACGGCTGGACGGACTACAACGACGCCGCCAAGCTCATCAGCGAGCAGGCGGCCGAGGCCGGCATCAAGGTCAACGCCTCGACCGTGCAGTGGCAGGAGTTCTCGGACGCGCGCCAGACCGGTCAGTACCAGCTGATCATGGGCGGGGTCATCGGCACCTCGGTCGCCGACCCGTTCCAGATCTACAAGGACTGGTTCGCGGGCGAGTCGACCTCGCAGGTCGGCGAGGAGGTCCCGTCGGGCCGCTGGAACTTCAGCCGCTACGACAACCCGATCGTCAATGAGGCCGTCGCCGCGGCCGCCGCGACGAATGACGAAGCCGTCAAGCAGAAGGCGTACGCCGCTCTGCAGACCGAGATCGTGCGCGACCTGCCCTACATCCCGCTGGTGATCAACGCCACCCAGACGTTCTTCAACACGAAGGACTTCACCGGCTGGCCGACCGAGGACGACCTGTACGCCTTCCCGCCGGCGTGGGGCTCCGTGGCGGCGGGCTACGTCCTCCAGCACCTGGAGCCGGTGAAGTAATGCAGAACCGGGCAGAAGCCGCGGCACGGAGGAGCAGGCTGCGATGAGGTTCTATGCGCGGCGGATCGCGTTCTATGTGGTGACACTCTGGGCGACGATCTCCCTCAACTTCCTCCTGCCGAGGCTTCTGCCCGGCGACCCCGCCGACATCCTCCTGGCGAAGATGCAGCGTGCCGGCGGGGAGATCAACGAGACCACGGTCCGCAACATCAAGACCCTGCTCGGCGGTGACTCGTCGTCGATGTGGGACCAGTACGTCGCGTACTGGGGTCGGATGCTGCAGGGCGATCTGGGCATCTCCATCACGAAGTACCCCGCCCCGGTGACCGACCTCATCGCCGCGGCTCTGCCGTGGACGGTGATCCTGGTGGGCCTGGCGACCGTCATCTCCTTCGTCCTGGGCGTCGGCATCGGCGCGTGGGTGGGATGGCGACGGGGAACATGGGTCGACCACCTCGTGCCGTTCACGACGGTGCTGCAGTCCATTCCCTACTTCTGGCTGGCGCTGGTGCTCGTCGCGATCTTCTCGGTCGCGCTGGGCTGGTTCCCGATCTTCGGCGGCTACGACGTGTGGGAGTTCCCCGAGGGCCCGGAGTGGAGCTGGGCGTTCATCGGCAGCGCCGTGTACCACGGGTTCCTTCCCGCGCTCACGATCGTGCTGAGCTCGGTCGGCGGGTGGCTCCTCGGCATGCGCAACATGATGGTGTCGACCGTCTCCGAGGACTACATCGTCACCGCCGAGGCCAAGGGCTTGAAGCCCGCGCGCATCCTCCGCACCTACGCGACCCGGAATGCGGCGATCCCCTCGATCGCCGGGTTCGGCATCTCGCTGGGCTTCGTCGTGGCCGGCTCGATCGTCATGGAGCAGGTGTTCACCTATCCCGGCATCGGCAAGCTCATGATCCAGTCCGTGCAGAACAGCGACTACGCGCTGATGCAGGGCGTCTTCCTGGTGATCACGATCGCGGTCCTCGCGGCGAACTTCATCATGGACATCGTCTACGGATTCATCGACCCGAGGGCCCGCCACAATGTCTGAGAGGCTCGAAGTGACCGACACGTCGACCGAGTACGAGAGCGTCCCCGAGACACTCTCCGATCGCACGATCGACCCCGCCCTCATCGCGCCGGGTGCGATGATGTCGCCGCCCGTCGACGCCGATGTCGAGGCAGCCCGAGACGAAGCGGCCGCCGCGCGTCGCGGATTGCGGCAGCTGCTGCCGAGGATGTCGCTGAAACTCGCGCTCGGGCTCACCATCGTCATCGGCATCACGCTGTTCGGCATCCTCGCACCGCTCTTCTGCCAGGACCCGACCGACTCCGACAACCCGGCGCTCTCACCGCCGAGCGCCGAGCACTGGCTCGGCACGACGAAGCTCGGCTACGACGTGCTCGCCCAGCTCGCCTGGGGAACGCGCGGCTCCCTCATGGTCGGCATCGTCGCCGGGCTCATCGCCCTGATCCTGTCGATCGTGTTCGGCATCCTCGCCGGCTACAAGGGGGGCTGGTGGGACGAGGTCCTGTCGCTCTTCACGAACATCATGCTCGTCATCCCCGGCCTGCCCCTGGTGATGGTGATCGCCACCTACATCCCCGGACGCAGTTGGATGCTGGTGGCCCTCGTGCTCGGCATCACCGGGTGGGCCGGCTCCGCGGTGGTGCTGCGCGCGCAGGCGCGCTCGCTGCGGTCGCGCGACTACGTCGCGGCCAGCCGGGTCGCGGGGGAGAAGACGGCGCGCATCATCCGCGTCGAGATCCTCCCGAACCTCCTCCCGCTGCTCGCAGCCCAGTTCCTCTTCGCGATCATCTTCGCGATCCTCGGCGAGGCCGGCCTGTCCTACCTGGGTCTCGGCCCGACCGGGTCGATCACCTGGGGCACGATGCTCAACGACGCGCAGACCGGCCAGGCCCTCGGCACCGGCGCGTGGTGGTGGTTCGTACCGCCCGGCCTCATGATCGCGCTGCTCGGCGCCGGACTGTCGCTCATCAACTTCTCGATCGACGAGATCATCAACCCGAAGCTGCGGCTCGCACCCGAGAACGCGCGGCGCGTGCGCCGGGCAAAGCGCGCCGGCCGGGGCGTCGAGTCGCTCCACGTCACGAACGGAGCCGAGGCATGACCGGCGACGCCGTCCTCACCGTGAGGAACGTCTCGATCGAGTACGAGGTCGAGCCACCCGTGAGAGCCGTGCGCGACGTCTCGCTCACCCTCCATCGCGGCGAGATCCTCGGACTCGCCGGTGAGTCGGGCTGCGGCAAGTCGACCCTCGCATACGGCATCAACCGCCTGCTGAAGCCGCCGGCGCTCATGACGGCGGGCGAGATCGTGTTCCACGACCGCTCGCGCGAGGTCATCGACGTCGTCGGCCTCGCCGACGAGGAGCTGCGCCGCTTCCGGTGGGACAAGGTGTCGATGGTGTTCCAGGGTGCGATGAACTCGCTGAACCCGGTCATCAACGTCCGCGCGCAGCTGTTCGACGTGTTCACCACGCACCGCCCTGAGATGTCCACACGCGAGAAGCAGCGTCGGAGCGAGGAGCTCCTCGAGCTGGTCGGCGTCGATCCGAAGCGCCTCTCGAGCTTCCCGCACGAGCTCTCGGGCGGCATGCGCCAGCGCGTGATGATCGCGATGGCGCTCGCGCTCGATCCGCAGGTCATGATCATGGACGAGCCGACGACGGCGCTCGACGTCGTGGTGCAGCGCGGCATCATCCGCGAGATCATGCGCCTGCGCGAGAAGCTCGGATTCGCCGTCATCTTCATCACGCACGACCTGCCCATGCTGATCGAGATCTCGGACCGCATCGCGGTGATGCTGCAGGGCGAGATCGTCGAGCTCGGCACGGCGACCGACATCTACCGCCGGCCGCAGCACGAGTACACGAAGAAGCTGCTGTCGAGCTTCCCGAGCCTGCGCGGCGACCGCGGCGACTTCGTGCGCACCGGCCGGCAGCCGATCTCGGCGACGCTGGGCTCGGCATCCGTCTTCGTCGAAGGAGGGGCCGCATGAGCGCCCAGCATCCGGGCTCGGGCGCGCCGCGCACGCTCGAAGCGCGAAACCTGGTCAAGGACTTCCGGCTGCGCAACGGTCTCAAGTTCTCGACGCTGCACGCCGTGAAGGACGTGTCGTTCACACTCGAGACCGGCCGCACCATCGCACTGGTGGGTGAGTCCGGCTCGGGCAAATCGACCATCGCGAGGATGCTCGCCCGGCTCGAGACGCCGACGAGCGGGCAGATCCTGCTCGACGGCAGGCCCGCCGGAGGTCGCAGCCGCGAGGTCGCTGCATACCGCGGCGACGTGCAGATGGTGTTCCAGGACCCCTTCGCCTCGCTGAACCCGTTCCACTCGATCGAGCACCACCTCGAGCGTCCGCTGCGCATCCACAATCCGGGGATCGGAAAGGCCGAGGTGCGGCGGCGCGTGCTCGAGCTGCTCGACCGGGTGCGGCTCACCCCGACCGACAGGATGGCGGAGCGTCGCCCCCACGAGCTCTCGGGAGGGCAGCGGCAGCGCGTCGCGATCGCGCGAGCGCTCGCTCCCGGCGCGCAGTTCATCGTCGCCGACGAGCCGGTGTCGATGCTCGACGTGTCGATCCGCCTCGGCGTGCTGAACCTTCTGGCGCAGCTGCAGCGCGAGGATCATCTCGGGGTGCTGTACATCACCCACGACCTCGCCACGGCCCGGCACTTCTCCGACGAGATCCTGGTGATGTACCGCGGCGACATCGTCGAACGCGGGCCCGCCGACGGTGTGATCCTCGACCCGCAGCATGAGTACACGCGCACCCTGCTGGGCGCTGCACCGGATCCCGAGAACCAGGGGATGCTGCGGGACGAGGTCCGCAGGGAGCTCGCCGCCGAGCGCCGCTGACCTGCGGCTGCGCGCCGCGGCCGCGTGTCATCGGGGCGTGCTCACAGCCGCGGTGCGTAATCTGGCCGGACGAATGGCTCCGACTGGAGGGCACGGGAATGATCGTCTTCGACGTCATCGTCGTCCTCGTCCTCGTCCTGGCGCTCATCACGGGAATCCGTCGCGGCTTCTTCGCGAGTATCGGAACGCTGGCCGGCCTCGCGGCCGGCGCGTTCGCGGCATCGTGGCTGGCGCCGCTGGTGAGCAACCTGGTGCCGTCGCCGGCGTGGCGGACGGTGGCGGTGATCGCCACGGTGCTCGGGCTGCTCTTCGGCGGCGGTGCGCTCGGGGCCTGGCTCGGTTCCCTGCTGCGGTCCGGCGCCGACCGGCTGAAGCTCCGATGGGCCGAGCGGTTCCTCGGGGGCGTCGCGTCGGTGATCGCGGCCGCACTCGCGCTCGCGCTCGTCGCGCCCACGCTGGTGGCCCCGGGCATTCCGGGCGTGTCCGCCGCGGTGGGCTCGTCCTACGTGGTCAACGCGATCAAGACGGTCGTCCCGCCACCCGTCGAGGCGGCGCTGGCCGAGCTGAGATCGTCGTTCCTCGCAGACGGCATCCCGCGCCTCGGTGAGCTTCTCGGACCCGCGAGGGCGACGCCGACCGCGCCGCCCGTCGCCCTGGACGATCCCGAGCTGGCAACGGCCGCGGCATCCGTCGCGCGCGTCTCAGGCACCGCCTATGCATGCGGGCGAGGGGCGACCGGGTCGGGCTTCGTCATCGCGCCCGACCGGATCGTGACCAACGCGCATGTCGTGGCGGGCGTGGATCTGCCTCTGGTCGAACTGCCGGGCCTGCCGGCGCGCGAGGGGCGGATCGTCTACTTCAACGAGGTCGTCGACCTCGCCGTGATCGCGGTCGACGATCTGGGCGCCACGCCGCTCCCGCGCGCCGAGACCCTTGCGGCGGGCAGCTCGGCTGCTGTGCAGGGCTATCCCTTCGGCGGCCCGTTCACGATGACGAGCGCGTCCGTGCGCGACACCGGCACGGCCATGATCCCCGACATCTACGACCGGACGACGAATCCGCGCGAGATCTACTCACTCGACTCCGTGGTGCGGCCCGGCAACTCCGGAGGCCCCGTGCTCACAGCCGACGGCGAAGTCGCCGGTGTCGTGTTCGCGCGCGCCGAGAACGACGAGAACCTCGGCTACGCGATGACGATGAAGGAGCTCGAGCCCGTCGCCGAGCTCGCCGGGGCCGCGACCGATCGTGTGTCGTCGGGCGACTGCGTCGGCTGACGGCACCGAACGGTATGCTTGCTGCGCAAGTCAATACGGCCCATCACCCGGGCGGGAGAGCCTCGGCAGCGCGATCGCCGAGCACCGAAGGAGCAAGCCTCCCCGCCAATCTCTCAGGTACGCGTACCGTTCGGGCAGGCCGACTCTGAAAAGCGATTTCGAGCGAAGCAAGAAATCGGGTTGAGTACGGCGCCCCGGCGCCGCATCGAAACCCCCACGTGAGACAACCGCTCCGCGTCTCCACGTGATCGCCCGCGAATCCGCCGACGGTGAAAACCCGCTCCTCGACAGGACGGGCGAAACTCTCAGGCCTATGACAGAGGGGGAGTTCACAGGCGCCTTCCGGCGTCTGCCCGTCCGCGACCGGGAGAACTCATGACAGAACTCCGTACGACTGCCCTGCACGACCGCCACGAGGCGCTCGGCGCCTCCTTCACCGACTTCGGCGGCTGGCTCATGCCGGTCCGCTACAGCTCCGACCTCGCCGAGCACCACGCCGTGCGCAGCGGCGCGGGTCTCTTCGACATCTCGCACATGGCCGAGTTCCTCGTCACGGGCTCCGGTGCGGCCGCGTTCCTCGACTACGCGCTTGCCGGAGCGATCACGCCGATGCGCGTCGGCAAGGCGAAGTACTCGCTCGTGCTCGCCGAGTCCGGCGGCATCGTCGACGATGTGATCGTCTACCGCCTCGCCGGCGACCGCTTCCTCGTGATCGCCAATGCCGGGAACCGGGATGCCGTCGCCACGGCGTTCGCCCAGCGCATCGGCGGCTTCGAGACCGAACTCGAGGACCGGACCGACGACACCTCACTCATCGCCGTCCAGGGTCCTGCGGCGCGCGAGATCGTCGAGGCGACCTCGGGCATCGCCGACGTCGCCCCGACGTTCGCCGACCTCGGTTACTACGCGTGCTCCACCGGCACGTTCGACGGCGAGCCCCTGTTCATCGCGCGCACCGGGTACACCGGCGAGGACGGCTTCGAGCTGCTCGTGTCGAACGGCGCCGCGGCCGCGCTGTGGGACGCCCTGCTCGCGGCGGGGGAGCCGCTCGGGCTCGTGCCCGCAGGGCTCGCCGCGCGCGACACGCTTCGCCTCGAGGCCGGCATGCCGCTCTACGGCCACGAACTGTCGCTCGACATCGTCCCGGCCCAGGCGGGCCTCGGCCGCGTCGTCGCGGCCGACAAGGACGACTTCGTCGGCAAGGCGGGGCTCGGCGCCGTGGTCGCGTCCGATGCCCCCCTGCTCGTGGGCCTTTCCGGTGAGGGCCGCCGCGCCGGCCGCGCCGGCTACGCCGTGTTCGACGGCGCCGACTCCGAGGCCCCGGTGGGAGAGATCACGAGCGGTGCGCTCAGTCCGACTCTGGGGCATCCCATCGCCATGGCGTTCGTCTCGCCCGCTGTGAGCGCGCCCGGAACCGAGCTCTTCATCGACGTGCGGGGTACCCGCATCCCTGCGACCGTGACCGAACTGCCCTTCTACCGGAGGAACAAATGACCGATCTCACCGCCCTCAAGTACACCGCCGAGCACGAGTGGGTCGCCCTCGACGGCGACGTCGCGACCGTCGGCATCACCTCGTACGCCGCCGACAAGCTCGGTGACGTCGTGTTCGTCGAGCTCCCCGCCGTGGGGAGCTCCGTGACCGCGGCGACCGTCGTGGGCGAGATCGAGTCCACGAAGTCCGTCGGGGAGCTCTACGCGCCGCTCACCGGCGAGGTCGTCGAGGTCAACGACGCCGTGGTCGACGACCCTTCGCTCGTGAACGCCGATCCGTTCGGCGCCGGCTGGCTCGTGAAGATCACGGTCGACCCCGCTGCCGTCGCGGATCTCCTCGACCGCGATGCGTACGTCTCGCTCACGGGCGGCGCCGAATGACGGGTCTGTTCGCCGACCGTCACATCGGGACGGATGCTGCGGCCCAGCGCACGATGCTCGACGCGCTGGGATACGACAGCGTCGACGCGCTCGTCGAGGCCGCGGTCCCGGCATCCATCCATGCCAAGCCTCGCGCGACGAGCGACATCCCGTCCGCGGCCACCGAGGCCGAGGCGCTCGCCGAGCTCCGGGTGCTGGCGTCGCAGAACCGCACGGCGCGCCCGATGATCGGGCTGGGATACTACGACACGCTCACGCCGTCGGTGATCGCGCGCAACGTGCTGGAGAACCCCTCCTGGTACACCGCTTACACGCCGTACCAGCCCGAGATCTCGCAGGGGCGCCTCGAGGCGCTCATCAACTTCCAGACCATGGTGACCGACCTCACCGGGCTCGCGACGGCGAACGCCTCGATGCTCGATGAGTCGACCGCGGTCGTCGAGGGCATGCTGGTGGCCCGGCGCGCGTCGAAGGCGGCATCGAACGTGTTCGTGGTCGACGCCGACGCGCTGCCTCAGACCAAGGCGCTGCTCGCGCACCGCGCGGCCGCCGTCGGCATCGAGCTCGTCGAGCTCGACCTCGCCCGGGGCGCGATCCTTCCCGATGAGCTGTTCGGCGTGCTCGTGCAGTATCCGGGCGCGTCGGGCAACGTGTGGGATCCGGCCGGAGTGGTCGACGCCGCGCACGTGGCCGGGGGCCTCGTCGTGGTCGCCGCCGACCTCCTCTCGCTCACGCTGCTGCGCTCGCCCGGCTCGCTCGGCGCCGACGTCGCCGTGGGCACGACGCAGCGCTTCGGCGTGCCGCTCGGCTTCGGCGGCCCGCACGCCGGCTACATGGCGGTGCGCCAAGGACTGGAGCGTCAGCTGCCCGGGCGCCTCGTCGGCGTCTCGCAGGACGCCGCCGGCCACCCCGCCTACCGCCTCGCCCTGCAGACGCGCGAGCAGCACATCCGCCGTGAGAAGGCCACGTCGAACATCTGCACGTCGCAGGTGCTGCTGGCCGTCATGGCCTCGATGTACGCGGTGTACCACGGACCCGACGGGCTGCGCGCGATCGCGACCGACGTCGCCAAGAAGGCAGAGGCGCTCGCTGACCGCCTGCGCTCGTACGGACTCTCGCTGCGCTCGGACTCGTTCTTCGACACCATCCGCGTCGCGACGCCCGGCGCTTCGCGCCGCGTGATCGAGCGCGCCCGCGAGCGCGGCTACCAGCTGTTCTGGGCAGACGACGCGACGGTCGGCGTCTCGGTCGACGAGACCACGACCGCCGACGACCTCGCCGCCGTCGCGTGGGCCTTCGGACTTCCCGAGAACGAGTTCCTCGGTGCGGGCGAGCAGGGCGAACGCGTGCTCGCCTTCACGGATGCCGCACCCCTGGCGGGTGTGCCGGCCGGGCTGCACCGCGTCGACGAGTTCCTCACACACCCGGTGTTCAACTCGCACCGTTCCGAGACGGCCATGATGCGCTACCTCAAGCAGCTCTCCGACCGCGACTACGCGCTGGACCGCGGCATGATCCCGCTGGGCTCCTGCACGATGAAGCTCAACGCGGCGACGGAGATGGCCGCCGTGTCGTGGCCCGAGTTCTCGCGCGTGCACCCGTTCGCTCCCGAGGACGATGTGCACGGCTACCTCGCGATGATCGAGCAGCTCGAGGTGTGGCTCGCCGAGGTCACCGGGTACGACGCGGTGTCGCTGCAGCCCAACGCCGGGTCGCAGGGCGAGCTCGCGGGGCTCATGGCGATCCGCGGCTACCACCGCGCGAACGGCGATCACGGCCGCACGGTGTGCCTCATCCCGTCGTCCGCGCACGGCACGAATGCGGCGTCCGCCGTGCTCGCGGGCATGCGCGTCGTCGTGGTCGCGTGCGACGAGGCCGGCAACGTCGACCTCGGCGATCTGCGTGCGAAGATCGCGGCGCACGCCGACGAGCTCGCGGCGCTCATGATCACGTACCCGTCGACGCACGGCGTCTACGAGCACGACGTGCTCGACATCACGCAGGCCGTGCACGACGCCGGCGGTCAGGTGTACGTCGACGGCGCGAACCTCAACGCGCTCCTCGGCTACGCGCGCTTCGGCGACCTGGGCGGCGACGTGTCGCACCTGAACCTGCACAAGACGTTCGCCATCCCGCACGGCGGCGGCGGGCCGGGTGTCGGCCCGGTCGCGGCGAAGGCGCACCTCGCGCCCTACCTGCCCTCGCACCCGCTGTCGCAGCGCAAGGACCACGCGGGCGGCGTCTTCGACGGCGGCCCGATCTCGGCCGCACCGCATGGATCGGCCGGCATCCTTCCGATCTCGTGGGCGTACGTCCGCATGATGGGCGCCGAAGGGCTGCGCAGCGCGACGGCGGCCGCGGTGCTCGCCGCCAACTACATCGCGGTGCGCCTGCGCGACCACTACCCGGTGCTGTACACCGGCGAGGACGGTCTCGTGGCCCACGAGTGCATCCTCGACCTCCGCCCGCTGAAGGAGGCGACCGGAGTCTCGGTCGACGACGTCGCCAAGCGCCTCATCGACTACGGCTTCCACGCCCCCACGATGTCGTTCCCGGTGGCGGGCACGCTCATGGTCGAGCCGACGGAGTCCGAGGACCTCGCCGAGATCGAGCGGTTCATCGAGGCGATGATCGCGATCAAGGCCGAGGCGGATCGCGTTGCAGCGGGGGAGTGGCCCGCCGCCGACAACCCGCTCGTGAACGCACCGCACACCGCCGAGTCCGCGGTCTCGGGCTCCTGGGAGCACCCCTACTCGCGGGAGACCGCCGTGTACCCGGTGCACACGCTGGTCCGCACGAAGTACTGGCCCCCCGTCCGACGCATCGACCAGGCCTACGGCGACCGCAACCTCGTGTGCGCCTGCCCGCCCATCGAGGCCTTCGCCTGACGCACCCGTGAGCCGACGGGATGCCGCGCCCCGCGGCATCCCGTCGCTCTCACGTGCCGGGCTCCCGCCCGCCGGCCCGGCGCCCGCCCCGCCCGCCGGGCCCCGCCCCGCCCCCCGCCGCCCCGCCCCGCCGGCCCGGCGCCCGCCGCCCCGCCCCGCCGGCCCGGCGCCCGCCGCCCCGTCGGTGAGACTTCAGCTGATTGCCGAGAGTTCGGGTGTCACCCGCGGTCTCGGCGGTCGGCTGATGTCTCACCGATTGACGCACGGTGTGGTGGACGCGGTGACACCGAACGGCGGAGGGAGAACAGGTGCACCGTTTGCTCCGGGGCCACGGGTATCAGCCCCTGTCCGACGAGCAGGGAGCGCAGCGGATCCACCGTCGTCGCATCGATCCAGCCCCAGTGCGCGATCGACCGCACGTGGTGGGCGCGAAGGCGGGCATCCCGCTCGCGCTGATGGCGCAGCAGTTCCCTCGGATCGCCGAATCGCCCGTCGTACTTGAGATCACCGTCCGATTCACCCGCCAGTGAGAATCCGGGCCACACGAAGTCGCAGCGATCAGTCGGTCCGCCGGACGTCCGGAAGGTCACCTGGAGTGCGGGTGGAGGGAACCCGAGCCATTCGATGACCGCACGACTGATCGACTCCAGCGCCGTCTCCGAGAGGGCGGTGGCCGAGTTCAGCGGCCAGCGGGCGAGAGCGCGACCACGCTTGCTCCGCCGTGATTCGTTCACGTGAACCAGCTTCTCGACCGACAGTGCCTCGTCAGCCCGAAGCGCGGCGTCCGCCGATGCGAGACCGACTGCCGCATGCCGGGATCGAGCGAGGTCTACCGCCGTGTCTGCCGGAGACGTCATCAGCATTCCGCCGAGCTCGACGACCTCTCGCTCGTCGCTGGAGGTGTGGACGCGGACGCCGGCGACGACTCGCGCTGTGCCGTGTGCCGGAGCGAGAACATGAACGATCACCGGGTCTCCGAACACCGGCATTCCGAGCAACGCCGCCGCGGAGTCGTGACTGAAGACCGCGTCCGGGTAGATCATCGCGGCGGCGAGACCCTCGCCAGGTATCGCTCCCAGGGCGCGAGCGCCTTCCATTCCGCGGCAGCCGTGTATACGCCGGGCCGCACCTTGATGAGGTCTCCGCGAAGCATCCCACGCTCCGGATGTCGCAGTTCAGCGAACCTGAGCAAAGCGAGCGGCGATCGGGCGACGCGGAGAAGCGGCATCCGCCACCATCGCCCTGCCCCGGAGGCGCATACTCGCCGGACTCGGCGATCGGTGGACGACGATCGCCGAGCGTTACCTGTGGAGGAGCGGCCGTTGCTTCTCGCGACCGCTCGTGGGAATCCAGCTGAATGCCGAAACAACGGTTGCGAACCGCTGCCTCGGCGGTCAGCTGAAGTCTCACGGGTGGCGGCGGTGGGCCGCACGGTGGAGGCCGGCCGGTGAGGAGGCGGCGGCCGCGAGCGGGGACGGATGCTGCGGCCACGGGCATCCGCGACCGGTCAGGCGGCGGGGTGCGGTGTCGGGGTCGGCGTGGGACTGGGGGTCGGCGTGGGGATGGGGGCGAAGACGCCGGGCCACAGCGCGGCCGCAAGGGGATAGCCGACGAACGCGACGACGTCGAGGAGCGTGTGGGCGATGACGAGGGGCATGACGCGACCCCAGCGGCGGTAGCACCAGCCGAACACCACGCCCATGACGATGTTGCCGACGATCGCGCCGATACCCTGGTACGCGTGGTAAGCGCCGCGCAGGCCGGCGGAGGTCAGGATGATGGCCCAGTCGTTCCAGCCGAACCGGCGCAGCCGGTCGAACAGGTAGCCGATGAGGATGACCTCCTCGGTCAATCCCGCCCGCACCGCCGACAGCACCAGCAGCGGCACGGTCCACCACGCCGCGTCGAGGGGAGAGGCGACTACCGCGACGGTGACCCCGAGAGCGCGGCCGGCGGCATAGAGCGCCAGGCCGGGCACTCCGATGACGGCGGCGAGAAGGATGCCGCGACCGAGGTCTGCGCCGAACCTCGAGAAGTCGAGCCCGATGCGGCGCAGGGCGTTGCTGCCCGGCTCCCAGAGAAGGTAGACGACGAGCGCCACGAGGGCCAGCGCGAAGAAGACGGCGAGCAGCTGGTACACGACATCCCATATCGCCTGCGCGTCCCGCGGAGGGTTCACCTCGGTCTGCTGCTGGCCGATCGGCACGGGCGCGAGGAGCTTTCGGACGAGCGCCAGCACCGAGTAGACAGCGGACTGTCCGACGGTGATCGCGAGGACGATCCACACCTCCCACGTGAGGCGTCGGCGATCGTACGCCGTGAGGGGCGAAAGACTAGTGGAATCCCTCTGCCCTGTGGGCCGGTTGGGGGGCGTCATCTTGTCAGATTGTCACACTCGGCGTCGATTGAGTTAAGGCTCTGTAACGTTTTCCCCGATTGTTTTGACCATCCTTGAAGTGGTGCATATCGTTTTCCCATCCGCGCCACGCCGCGCCATCGCGCGGCGCGTGCGCACAACCCTGCACAGGAGGAACAGTGAGAATTAAGCGCATCTCGGCTGCGGTGGCACTCACCGCAGTCGGCGCACTGGTGATCTCGGGGTGCGCCGCCGACGGCGGCGGCGACACCGGCGATGACTCGGGTCTTGTTGAGGGCTCGTCGATCACCGCAGCGTGGAACCAGGCGTTCTATTCCGCCAACGGCAACACCTCGTTCGGCAACGCGACGGCCAACAACAACATCAACTACCTGACGTACGGCAACTTCAGCTACTACGACAACACCCCGCAGCTGATCCAGGACACGTCGTTCGGCAGCTACGAGAAGATCTCGGACGACCCGCTGACGGTCAAGTACACGATCGCGGACGGCGTCAAGTGGTCGGACGGCACCGACGTCGATGCGGCCGACCTCATGCTCGGATGGGCGGCACTGTCGCGGGCCCTCGACACGCCGGACTTCGACCCGTCGGAGTTCACCGACCCCGACACCGGTGAGTTCACTGACGCGTTCCCGACCGATGTCGTGTTCTTCGACTCCGGCGTCACCCCCGACTCGCGGTTCGGCCTCGTGCACGACACCCCCGAGATCGGCGACGACGGCAAGTCCATCACGCTGACGTACTCGCAGCCCTACGTCGACTGGGAGCTCACTCTCGGCACGACCGGCACCATCCTCCCGGCGCACATCGTCGCCGAGAAGGCGCTCGGCATCGACGACCCCCAGGAGGCGAAGGACGCCCTCCTCAAGGCGATCGAGGACAAGGACGACGCGGCCCTCGCGCCGATCTCGTCGTTCTGGAACTCGGGCTTCAACTTCACCGAGATGCCCGACGACCCCGACCTTCTGGTCGCGAGCGGCCCGTACATGATCAGCGACTTCGTCGCCGACCAGTACCTGACCCTCACGGCCAACCCGGAGTACACGGGTGATCTCGCTCCGAACATCGAGGAGATCACGGTCCGCTTCATCCCCGACCCGCTCGCGGCGGCTCAGGCGCTGGAGAACGGCGAGGTCGACATCATCTCGCCCCAGGCCACGGCCGACCTCAAGACCGCGGTCGACGCGATCGACGGCGCCACCGTCCTGACCGGCGTCGAGGGCACCTACGAGCACCTCGACCTGCAGTTCGATCAGGGCAAGAACCCGGAGAACATCTTCAAGGACCCGAAGGTCCGCGAGGCGTTCCTCAAGACGGTTCCCCGCCAGGAGATCCTCGACAAGCTCATCAAGCCGATCGTCGGCGACGACGCGCTCCTGCGCAGCTCGCAGATCTTCGTGCCGGGCGCCGAGGGCTACGACGAGAGCGTTGCGAACAACGGTTCCGACGCGTTCGCCGAGCCGGACATCGAGGGCGCCAAGGCGCTTCTCGCCGAGTCGGGCATCACCAACAAGGACGTCTGCATCCTGTACGCGTCGAACAACCCGCGCCGTGTCAACGAGTTCGCCCTGATCCAGGCCTCGGCCGCTCAGGCCGGCTTCAACGTCACGGACTGCGGCTCGGACGAGTGGGGCGGCCTGCTCGGCACCCCCGGTGCGTACGACGCGGTGTTCTTCGGATGGCAGTCGACCAGCCTGTCGGTCACCGACTGGACGGCGATCTTCCAGGAGGGCGGCATCAACAACCTGAACTTCTACAACAACGCGGAGGTCAACGACCTGTCCGTTGAGATCTCCTCGGAGTTCGACGAAGCTCGCCAGCTGGAGATCAAGACGGAAGCCGACAAGCTCCTCTGGAACGACTTCTACGGAGTCACCATCTTCCAGTTCCCGGCAGTCACCGCCTTCAGCGACCGTGTCACGAACATCGACCCGTCGATCCTCGCTCCCACGATCTTCTGGAACGCGTGGGACTGGGAGGTCACTGACGCGGGCACTGAGAGCGAGTAAACCGCAAGCGGTCTGAGATCTGAGCCCGGCTCAGAACCCGACCGACGTGGGGTGCAGGTCCCCTCGGGGACCTGCACCCCACGGCGTTAGACTCCTCTCAGTGGCTGAGCATCGTTGCGCCGCACACCCGCCGCGGCGATGCTCGCGCTGATTCACCGATAGGCAGGCGGCCACACCATGGCTTCATTCATCATCCGGCGATTGATCGCATCGATCTTCGTGCTTCTCGCCGCGACGTTCCTGATGTACATCCTGGTCTCGTTCGCGGGTGATCCCCTCGAAGACCTCAAACAGAGCAGCGCCCCCAACAAGGCCGAGCTCATCGAATCCCGCACCAAGCTCCTCAACCTCGACGTTGCACCGCCGCTGCGCTACTTCCTGTGGCTCGGCGCGCTCTTCCGCGGTGACTTCGGAGTCAGCATCCAGAACCAGCCCGTCAACGCGCTGCTGGCGAACGCGATCACGTCAACGCTGACGCTGGTCACCACCGCCACAGTCGTGGCCATCCTGCTGGGTCTCACGGTCGGCATCGTGTCGGCGCTGCGTCAGTACAGCGGTTTCGACTACGGCGTGACCCTGATCGCGTTCCTCTTCTTCTCACTGCCGATCTTCTGGGTCGCTGTGCTGCTCAAGCAGTACGGTGCCATTCAGCTCAACAACTGGCTGGGTGATCCTGTGATCGCCCCACCGGTGATCATCGGGGCGTCGATCGTCTCCGGGCTCGTCTGGCTGTCGCTGCTCGGCGGCAGGTGGAAGAAGCGTCTGATCGTGTTCGGCGTCTCGGCTGTGGCGACTGCAGCCGTCCTCACGTACCTCTCGCTGACCCAGTGGTTCGCCGACCCGGGGATCGGCATCTTCGTCTACATCCCGCTCGTGATCGGTATCGCCTTCGCGGTCACCGCTGTCTCGGTGAGTCTTCGACATCGCAAGGCCCTCTACGCGTCGCTCATCGTGGCCGTGATCGGTATCGCTCTCTATCAGCCGATGACCAACTACATCCTCAACAACATGACGCTGGGGCTCTTCCTGATCCTCGCCGTTCTCGCGATCGTGGTGAGCGGCGTGATCGGCTGGTTCATGGGCTCACCGGATCGCTGGCCCGTCGTTCGCACCACGGCGATCGTCGGGTTCTTCACGGCGGGGCTGATCGCGCTCAACAAGTACATGTCCTACTGGGAGGCCTACTCCAACTCGAGCCGCGTGCGTGGCCGTCCGATCGCGACGGTGGGATCCTCCACGCCTGGACTCGGCGGCAACTTCTGGGTGCAGGGGATCGACCTGTTCACTCACTTGCTGCTTCCCACGATCGCGATCATTCTCATCTCCTTCGCGAGCTACACCCGTTACTCGCGCGCGAGCCTCCTCGAGGTGATGAATCAGGACTACATCCGCACGGCCCGCGCCAAGGGCCTGACCCAGCGGACGGTCGTCGTGCGGCACGCCTTCCGCAACGCCCTCATACCGATCACGACGATCATCGCTTTTGACGTCGGTGCGATCATCGGCGGCGCCGTCGTGACCGAGACGGTCTTCGGTTGGGTCGGAATGGGCCGCCTGTTCGTGACCGGTCTGAGCGCCTCCGACCCCAATCCGGTGATGGCATTCTTCGTCGTCACAGGAACGCTCGCGGTGCTGTTCAACCTCATCGCGGACCTCGTCTATGCGGGTCTCGACCCGAGAATCAAGGTGGGTTGAGATGAACACCACGACAGTGACACCGTCGGAGTCGACCGAGGCCGAAGCCAAGGCTGAGATCTCGATCGAGCAGAAAGAGACGGAGGGCCTCAGCCAGGGCCAGATCGTCCGGCGCCGGTTCTTCCGGCACCGCGGCGCGCTTGTCGCGATGATCGTGCTCACGCTCATCGTGATCCTCGCCTTCACCTCGGTGGGCGTGAACCTCTGGGGCCTGCGCATCCAGGGCTGGTGGCCATACTCCTGGGATCAGATCGCGCCCAAGATCAACAACGGCGTCCCGACGCTGAGCCTGTGGCCGCTTCAGTTCGGCGAGCACCCGTTCGGACAGGACGAGGTCGGTCGCGACATTTTCGCGGTCGTGATGCGCGGGGCGCAGCAGTCGCTCATGGTGATGGTCATCGCGGGCGTGGTTGCCACGGTGATCGGCGTCGTGATGGGCGCGATTGCCGGCTACTACGGCAAGTTGACGGACTCCGTGCTGATGCGGTTCACCGACATCGTCATCACGATCCCGCTCATCGTGATCGGATCGGTGCTCGGGAACGCCTTCGGCAGCCTGGGTGCTGCGGTGCTGGGTGTCGTGATCGGCCTGTTCGCGTGGACGACTATGGCCCGCTTGGTGCGCGGTGAGTTTCTGACGCTCCGCGAGCGCGAGTTCGTCGACGCTGCGCGCGTATCGGGTGCTCGTGATCGCCGAATCATTTTCAAGCACATCCTCCCCAATGCGGTAGGCGTGATCGTGGTGAACGCCACGTTGCTCATGGCGGGCGCGATCCTGCTCGAGTCGGCGCTGAGTTACCTCGGCTTCGGCGTGCAGTCGCCCGACACGTCGCTCGGCAAGATCGTCTCCGACAACCAGGCGGCGTTCTCGACGCGCCCGTGGCTGTTCTGGTGGCCAGGCATCTTCATCATCGTGATCGCTCTCTGCGTCAATTTCATCGGCGACGGACTGCGCGACGCGTTCGACCCACGTCAGAAGAAGATGCCGAGCGAGCGCGCCATGGCCCGCGCGGGCCGCGCCTCGGGCCCCGTGCCGGTCGCGGTCGACACCACGCCGTCGACGGATGCCCCGTCGGTGACGGTCGCCGGGGCGGCCGTGTACGCGAGTGAAGACATCGTGAACTATCACGACACGCGCCCGGAGCGGCCCGGAGACCCGACCCAAGAGCCGCTCAACCCGGAGCGGTGACGTGAGGTCGTCAGGCCAGCAGGCCGATCGCGGTGGCCACGGCGAGCGCCGTGATCACCGCGATGGTGGCCCAGTGCCATTGCACCGTCGAGGCTTCGGGGTCGACACCGGCCGCGAAGGCATCCGAGTCGCGCAGGGTTTCCCAGCGTCCGCGTATCAGTTGCGCCAGGTTGCCGCTCGGGGTCGTGATCGCGTCAGCCGGGCGCAGCTCGCCCACTCCGCCGCGCGCCGACTGCCCGACCCCCTCGAAGTCGCCGGCGGCGAGTCCGAGGGTGCGGTGCCGCCCCGGCGCCGGGGCGGCCCACACCGCCACACGTCCCGCCGCCGTGTGAAGTGTGAGCGAGTAGCGGGTGTCGATGGCGACGATCGACGGCCAGGGCACGAAGTAGGTCCGCAGGACGTTCTGAACGGTGATGCCATGCTCGGCCACGGTGAGGCTCGGACGCCAAAACAGCGCCCAAGCCAGCACGGCGACGAGGACGATGGGCCACGCGTACACCAGTGCGGCACCGGGGTCCGACCAGAACAGTGCGGCGACGCCGAGTGCACATACGACGATGGTCACGACAGCGAGGGCACGGCCGAGTACCGGCCGGTACCGGACCTCCTGAAACGACATGATTTCAAGCTTCGCAGATGGGACACCAAGAATGACTGACACGACGCGCATCGGCGCCGAGAGCGCGGCGTCGCGCGGCGCGCTCCCCGAGACGATCCTCGAGGTCTCGAACCTCGGGGTCGAGTTCTGGGTCGAAGGCGAGTTCTACCCCGCCGCGATCGACATGAACTACCAGGTCCGCCGCGGCGAGGTCCTGGCGATCGTGGGCGAGTCCGGCTCTGGGAAGAGCACGAGCTCGATGTCGCTCCTCGGCCTCCTGCCGGAGAACTCACGCGTCACCGGTTCGATCAAGCTCCTCGGGCGCGAGTTGCGCGGGGTGGACGACGCGACTCTGCGCTCGCTGCGCGGCAACGAGATCGCGGTGATCTTCCAGGAGCCCATGACGGCGCTCAACCCGGTCTACACGATCGGCTTCCAGATCATGGAGTCCCTACGTTCGCATGATCGCGGTCTTGCGCCCAGCGAGGCGAAGGATAAGGCGATCGAGCTGCTGCGCATGGTCGAGATGCCCAACCCCGAGCAGTCCTTCCACAAGTACCCGCACCAGCTCTCGGGCGGCCAGCGCCAGCGCGCCATGATCGCACAGTCCATCTCGTGCGACCCGCTGCTCCTCATCGCCGACGAGCCGACCACAGCGCTCGACGTCACGGTGCAGGCCGAGGTCCTCGATCTGCTCCGCAACCTCCACAAGCGTCTGGATTCGGCGATCATCCTCATCACGCACGACATGGGAGTCGTGGCTGACCTGGCCGACCGCATCATGGTGATGAAGAACGGCGTCGTGGTGGAGTCCGGCACGGTGGCCAAGATCTTCCACGCGCCGGAGCATCCCTACACGCAGCAGCTGCTCGCGGCGGTTCCGCACCTCGGTCTCGGGGTCGTGGAGGATGCCGAGACCGTCGCTCCGGCGGCTGAGGTCGAGACCGAGACCTCGACGCTGGCCTCCGTCTCCTCCATCCGGGAGCGCGCGACCGAGGCCGCTGAGGAGACCGTCGAGACCCGCAAGGCCGTCCTGCAGTTCGAGGACGTCGCGATCGATTACCCCAAGCGTGGGCGCATCCCGGCGTTCCGCGCTGCGGAGCACATCGACCTCGCCATCTATCCCGGTGAGATCGTGGGCCTCGTGGGTGAGTCCGGGTCGGGCAAGACCACTGTCGGGCGCGCGGCGATCGGTCTCCTCCCGATCGCCGAGGGCAAGCTGACCGCCGTCGGCACCGACATCTCGAAGGCGACGCAGAAGGACCTCTTCGCGATCCGTCGCCGCACCGGCATCGTGTTCCAGGACCCCGCGTCCTCGCTGAATCCGCGCATGCCGATCGGCCAGTCGATCGGCGAGCCGATCCTGCTCTCCGGGGAGGCCAAGGGCAAGGCGCTCGACAAGCGCGTGGAGGACTTGCTGGCCCAGGTGGAGCTGCCCAAGTCGTACCGCAACCGCTTCCCGCACGAACTCTCGGGCGGCCAGCGGCAGCGCGTCGGCATCGCGCGCGCTCTGGCGCTCGCTCCCGAGCTGTTGGTCGCGGACGAGCCGACTTCCGCACTGGACGTCTCTGTGCAGGCCCGGTTCCTCGACCTGCTGCAGGAACTTCAGCAGCAGCTGCAGTTCGCTTGCCTCTTCATCAGCCACGACCTCGCAGTCGTCGACATCCTGTCGCACCGCATCGCGGTGATGCACCACGGCAAACTGGTGGAGACGGGGACGCGCGACGAGATCCTGCGCGGCGCCACCGACGCGTACACACAGCGTCTCATCGCCGCGGTTCCGGTTCCGAACCCCGAAGAGCAGAAGCTGCGCCGCGAGGCCCGCGCTGTCTTGCTGAAGCGGACCGGCACCGAGGACTGACACGAGAGGAGCGGCGACGAGCCGCATCTCGCGTGCCTCATCGCGGCCATCCCGGTGCCCGACCCCGAGGAGCAGCGCGTGCGCCGCGAAGCGCGTGCGGCCCTGCTCGAAGCGGGCCTGGAGGGCTGATCCGGCGCCGAAAGGCGATACACAGCAGCGCCCAATAGAATGGGGATGCCGGCATTCCGGCATCCCCATTCTCTTTCAAGGATTCCCTCATGGCGCGCGCCCTCCGTCCGGACCTCCGCAACGTGGCTATCGTCGCTCACGTCGACCACGGCAAGACCACCCTCGTCGACGCGATGCTCCGCCAGACCGGCTCGTTCGGCGAGCACGCTCACGTCGAGGAGCGCGCGATGGACTCGAACGACCTCGAGCGCGAAAAGGGCATCACGATCCTCGCGAAGAACACCGCGATCACGTACAACGGCGTCCACACCGACGTCCCCGTCACGATCAACGTGATCGACACCCCCGGCCACGCCGACTTCGGTGGCGAGGTCGAGCGCGGCCTGTCGATGGTCGACGGCGTCGTGCTGCTCGTCGACGCGAGCGAGGGCCCACTCCCGCAGACCCGCTTCGTCCTCCGCAAGGCGCTGGAGGCGAAGCTCCCCGTCATCCTCCTGGTCAACAAGACCGATCGCCCCGACGCGCGCATCGCCGAGGTCGAGGAGGAGGCGCACGACCTGCTGCTCGGCCTCGCGTCAGACCTCCACGAGGACGTGCCCGACCTCGACATCGACGCCCTGCTGGACGTCCCCGTCGTGTACGCGAGCGGACGCGCGGGCGCGGCATCCCGTACTCGTCCCGCCAACGGAGAGCTCCCCGACAACGCAGACCTCGAGCCGCTCTTCGAGGCGATCCTCGAGCACGTGCCCGCCCCGGCGTACGACGACGAGGCGCCGCTGCAGGCGTGGGTCACGAACCTCGACTCGAGCCCGTTCCTCGGCCGTCTCGCGCTGCTGCGCGTCTTCAACGGCACGCTGAAGAAGGGCCAGACGGTCGCCTGGGTGCGTCACGACGGGACGCACTCGAACGCCCGAATCACCGAGCTGCTGAAGACGCGCGCCCTCGAGCGCTACCCGGCGGAAGAGGCCGGTCCCGGCGACATCGTCGCCATCGCCGGAATCGAGGAGATCACGATCGGCGAGACGATCGCCGACCCCGAGGATGTCCGGCCGCTCCCCGCGATCACGGTCGACGACCCCGCCATCTCGATGACGATCGGCACGAACACCTCGCCGCTGGTCGGCAAGGTCAAGGGTCACAAGGTCACCGCCCGAATGGTGAAGGACCGCCTGGACCGCGAGCTCATCGGCAACGTCTCGCTCAAGGTCGTCGACATCGGACGCCCCGACGCGTGGGAGGTGCAGGGCCGCGGCGAGCTCGCACTGGCGATCCTCGTCGAGAACATGCGCCGCGAGGGCTTCGAGCTCACCGTGGGCAAGCCCCAGGTCGTCACGCGCAAGGGCGAGGACGGCAAGGTCAAGGAGCCCTACGAGCACCTCACGATCGACGCCCCCGAGGAGTACCTCGGCGCAATCACCCAGCTGATGGCCTCGCGCAAGGGCCGCATGGAGACGATGGTCAACCACGGCACCGGCTGGGTGCGGATGGAGTTCATCGTGCCGTCGCGCGGCCTCATCGGGTTCCGCACCGAGTTCCTCTCGATGACGCGCGGCACCGGCATCGCCAACGCGATCTCGCACGGCTACGACGACTGGGCGGGTCACATCGTCGCCCGACAGAACGGCTCGATCGTGGCCGACCGTGCCGGCGTCGTCACCCCGTTCGCCATGATCGCGCTGCAGGAGCGCATGAGCTTCTTCGTGCAGCCCACCGAAGAGGTCTACGAGGGCATGGTCGTCGGCGAGAACTCGCGCGCCGACGACATGGACGTGAACATCACCAAGGAGAAGAAGCTCACGAACATGCGGTCCTCGACCGCCGACGCGTTCGAGTCGATGACTCCGCCCCGCCTCCTCTCGCTCGAGGAGAGCCTCGAGTTCGCCCGCGACGACGAATGCGTCGAGGTGACGCCCGAGAAGGTGCGTATCCGCAAGGTGATCCTCGACGCCACAGAGCGCGGCCGCGCCGCCTCGCGCCTCAAGCGCCAGGACGCCAACGCGTAAACCGGGAACGGATGCCGCGACCCCCGCGCCCTGCGAAGGCGCAGAGTCGCGGCATCCGTCGTATCCGAAGAACCTCCTGCGGGGCGCGTGGCCCGGCGCTCGATGTCGGGCCCGTCGATAGCATGACGAGGTGACCCTCGACCCGCATTTCGACGATGCGCACAGCGCCGGCGAGGGCCGCAGGGCAGCGCGCGAGGGGCTCGGCGTCGCGCTGGCGACCAGTGCGTACGGCATCTCGTTCGGCGCTCTCGCGGTCGCCGCCGGGCTCGACGTCTGGCAGACGTGCGTACTGAGCCTCGTGATGTTCACCGGTGGGTCGCAGTTCGCGTTCGTCGGCATCGTGGGCGCCGGGGGACTGGCTGCGGTGCCGGCCGCGATCGCGTCGGCGGCGCTGCTCGGAGTGCGCAATGTGGCCTACGGCATCCGCATGTCTCCGGTGGTCGGCGCGGGGTTCTGGCGCCGCGCGGCTGCGGCGCACTTCACGATCGACGAGTCGACGGCGGTGGCGCTCGCCCAGCGCTCACCGCACGCGCGGGCGCTGGGGTTCTGGGTGACCGGCATCGGGATCTATGTCGGCTGGAACCTGTCGACGCTCGCGGGCGCCCTGCTCGGCGACGTTCTCGGCGACGTCCGCGCGTACGGGCTCGACGCCGCGGCGGCCGCGGCGTTCCTCGCGCTGCTGTGGCCGCGTCTGCGCGCGCGGCAGCCGATCGTGGTCGGCGTGGCCGCGGCCGTCGTCGCGACCGTCCTCACGCCGGTCCTCATGCCTGGCCTCCCGGTCATCATCGCGGCACTCGTCGCGATCGTGGTCGGCGGGACGAACTGGCTCGGCAAGGACGACCGGGTGGACGCCGAACCCGACGACGTGGCCGAGCGGGAGGGACTGCCGTGACGATGTGGACCGCGATCCTCGTGGCCTCGATCATCTGCGTCGCGCTCAAGACGGTGGGGTATCTCATTCCATCGAAGTGGGTGGAAGCGCCCACACCGATGCGCATCGCGGACCTCCTCACCGTTGCGCTGCTCGCCGCCCTCGTCGCCGTGCAGACCCTCGGCGCCGGGCAGGCGGTGGTGGTCGATGCGCGGGTTCCCGCGGTGCTCGTCGCGGCGGGACTGCTGATGCTGCGCGCGCCGTTCCTCGTCGTGGTGATCGCCGCGGCCCTCGTGGCAGCGCTGCTGCGGCTGTGGGGCTGGGCGGCGTAACCCGCCGGCGAAGTCGGCGGCGAGCGGGCCCCCAGACGGGCTCGGTACCATCGACGCATGCGTCCTTCCGTTCCCGCCCGCATCGGCAGCTGGATCATCGCCCTGCTGGTGGGACTGGTCTACGGGGTCGCCGGTACGGTGGCGCACGCGTACGCGCTCGGCTGGTTCCCGCTGGGCCTGATCCTCGCGGTGATCGGCTCCGGGGCGCTCCTCCTCGCCGTGCGACTGCTCACCTCCGACCGATGGGCGACCTTGGCGACGGGTCTCGGAATGATGGTGTCGACCCTCGTGTTCTCGGGCAGCGGCCCCGGCGGCTCGGTCGTCGTGCCCGAGTCGGAGCTCGGAGTCGTGTGGACCATCGCGGTGCCGATCCTGGTGGCGCTGGCGGTGGCCTGGCCGGATCGCATCCCCCGGATGGAGTGACCGCGCGTCGCACGGCGGATGGCTGCCGGAGGTCGCGGCTAGACTGGCCGGGTGACGTACGTGATCGCCCTTCCCTGCGTGGACGTCAAGGACCGCGCCTGCATCGACGAGTGTCCCGTGGACTGCATCTACGAGGGTGACCGATCGCTGTACATCCACCCCGACGAATGCGTCGACTGCGGCGCCTGCGAGCCGGTCTGCCCCGTCGAGGCGATCTACTACGAAGACGACCTGCCCGACGAGTGGCAGGATTACTACAAGGCTAACGTCGAGTTCTTCGACGACATCGGCTCCCCGGGCGGTGCCGCCAAGGTCGGCGTCATCCACAAGGACCACCCGATCATCGAGGCGCTCCCGCCGCAGGAACACTGACGTGGGGGTCGCCGACCTCGCCGACTACCCCTGGGATGCGGTCGCGCCCTACGCCGCGCGCGCACGCTCCCACCCCGACGGGCTCGTGGACCTGTCGATCGGCTCGCCCGTGGACGCCACGCCCGCCATCGTCGCCGAGGCGCTCACGGCTGCGACCGACGCCCACGCATACCCCCAGACCGTCGGCACGCCGAGGCTGCGTGCGGCCATCGCGAGCTGGTACGACCGTCGCCGCGGCGTTCCCGGGCTGACCCCCGACGACGTGCTCCCGACCGTGGGGTCGAAGGAGCTCGTCGCACTCCTCCCGCTGCTGCTGGGCCTCGGGCCCGGCGATGTCGTCGTCCACCCCCGTGCCGCCTACCCCACCTACGAGGTCGGGGCGCGGCTGGTGGGCGCCACGCCCGTGGCCGCCGACGACCCCGCGGAATGGCCCGAGGGCACGCGCCTCATCTGGGTGAACTCCCCGGGCAACCCCGACGGACGAGTGCTCGACGTCGGCGCGCTGGGCGCCGCGGTGGGTCGCGCCCGTGAGCTCGGCGCCGTGCTGGCGTCCGACGAGTGCTACGCGGAGCTGGGATGGGATGCCCCGTGGGACGCCGAGCCGGTGCCCTCGGCGCTCGACCCTCGCGTGACCGGAGGCGACCTGCGTGGCGTCCTCTCGGTCTACTCGCTGAGCAAGCAGTCAAATCTGGCCGGGTATCGCGCCGCGTTCCTGGCCGGAGATCCCGCCGTGATCGGGCGCCTGCTGACCGCGCGGAAGCACCTCGGACTCATGCTGCCGCTTCCGGTCCAGGCCGCCATGACCGCAGCACTCGAGGACGACGCGCACGTCGCCGCCCAGAAGGAGCTCTACCGCCGCCGGCGCGAGGTGCTGCGTCCCGCCGTCGAGGCCGCGGGGTTCCGCATCGACGCCAGCGAGGGTGGCCTGTACCTGTGGGCGACCGAGGGGCGGGACGCATGGGAGAGCCTCGCCCGTCTCGCAGACCTCGGCATCCTCGCCGGCCCCGGCCACTTCTACGGCGCGCACTTCCCGCAGCACGTCCGACTGTCGCTCACGGCGACGGACGAGCGCATCGCGGCAGCGGCCGAACGCCTGCGCGCGGCATCAGAGATCTCGATCTGAGGATTCCTCTATCGGATGCCGCGACCCTTTGGCCGTGTCAGCAGTAGGCGCGGCGGCCCACTAGGCTGTAAGAACGCGGCGACGCGGCATCCCCGTCCCGCCCCTCCGTTCTGCTGCAGCCCTCTCCTTGGCGCCGCACAGGACTGGACGACACCCCCGGTACGACCAGAAATCGCGAGGAGGCGCCGTGAGCGACGCGGGTACCCAGAACGAGAAGGCCACCCTCACGATCGGTGGCAGCACCGCCGAGTTCCCGCTCCTGCGGGGAACCGACGGCACACCGAGCGTGGACCTCTCCACCCTCACCCGCCAGACCGGCTACACGGCTCTCGACTACGGCTTCGTGAACACCGCGGCGACCAAGTCCGCGATCACGTACATCGACGGCGACCAGGGCGTGCTGCGCTACCGCGGCTACCCGATCGAGCAGCTCGCGAAGAACAGCACGTACCTCGAGGTCGCGTGGCTGCTCATCTACGGCGAGCTGCCGAGCGCCGACCAGCTGGCCGAGTTCGACGAGAAGATCCGTCGGCACACGCTGCTGCACGAGGACCTCAAGCGCTTCTTCTCCGCCCTGCCGCACACCGCGCACCCGATGTCGGTGCTGTCGTCGGCCGTGTCGGCGCTCTCGACCTACTACGAGCACCAGTCCGACCCCAACAACCCCGAGCACGTCGAGCTGAACACGATCCGCATGCTCGCGAAGCTCCCGGTGATCGCGGCGTACGCCCACAAGAAGAGCATCGGCCAGGCGTTCCTGTATCCCGACAACTCGCTCGGGTTCGTCGACAACTTCCTGAAGCTCAACTTCGGCGTCCTGTCGGAGGTCTACCAGGTCGATCCCGTCATGTCGCGTGCGCTCGAGCGCCTGCTCATCCTCCACGAGGACCACGAGCAGAACGCGTCCACCTCGACCGTCCGCCTCGTGGGATCGACCGGCGCGAACCAGTTCTCGTCCATCTCGGCAGGCATCAATGCGCTCTACGGCCCGTTGCACGGCGGCGCGAACGAGGCCGTGCTCGACATGCTGGCGCGCATCCGCGACTCCGGCGAGAGCGTGCAGCGCTTCGTCGAGCGGGTCAAGAACAAGGAGGACGGCGTGAAGCTCATGGGCTTCGGGCACCGCGTCTACAAGAACTACGACCCGCGTGCGAAGCTGGTCAAGGAGTCCGCTGACGAGGTGCTGTCGGCCCTCGGCGTGAGCGATCCGCTGCTCGACCTGGCCAAGGAGCTCGAAGAGATCGCGCTCAACGACGCGTACTTCCAGGACCGCCGCCTGTACCCCAACGTGGACTTCTACACGGGCGTGATCTACAAGGCGATGGGCTTCCCGACCCGCATGTTCACCGTGCTGTTCGCCATCGGGCGTCTGCCCGGCTGGCTCGCGCAGTGGCGTGAGGCAGCGAGCGACCCCCAGACCAAGATCGGCCGCCCGCAGCAGCTGTACGTCGGTGCTGAGGAGCGCAACTATCCCGGTCTGTCCTGACCAGACCCCGCAGGAATGACGGATGCCGCGCCCCCGAGTGGGAGCGCGGCATCGTCGTCGAGCGGGCGTACCGTCGCGGGGTCAGCCGACCTCTGCCAGCGTCGCTTCGTCGGCGTTCTGGAGAACGGCCGGGGGCGCAGCATCCGTCCGCCCGCGCGGCCGGACGGTGAGCACCAGTATCGCGGCGACGACCGCTCCGGCGGCGAGCGTCAGCCAGGCGACGGCGTAGCCGTCGAGCGCGGGCACGCCGCCGGGCTCGACCGCGCCGAAGACGACGGCCGTCGTGAAGGCGGAGCCGACCGCTGATCCGATCGTGCGCAGATTGGCGTTGACGCCGGTCGCGATGCCGGTGCGGTCGGCGGGCACGCTCTCGACGATGATGCTTGCCGTCGACGCATACGCGAGGCCGATGCCGAGTCCGAACACACCGCCCGCGATGGCGAGGGTGACGAGCGTCTCGTGGTCGAGGACGGCGAACACGACGCCGCCCGCCATGAGCAGCGCGCCGAGTGCCATCATGAGCCGCAGCGGGATGACACGGGCGATGGCGCCGGTTGCGAAGCCGACGCTCGACATTCCGATGAGGAGGGGGAACAGCGCCAGCCCGGCGGCCTGCACGCCGAGCCCGAGGCCCCAGCCGGAACTCGCCGGAGTCTCCAGGAACTGGGGGAGGTAGCCCCAGAACCCGAAGGCGGCGGCTCCGATGAGGAGCGCGGCGGCATTCACGGGCCAGATGGCCCGGGACCCCATCAGGCGGAGGTCGACGAGCGGCTCCGCCGAACGGAGCTCGGAGACCACCCACCCGAGCATGAGCACCACAGCCGCTGCGAACAGCGCGAGGGTGAGCGGAGAGGTCCAGCCCCAGCGCGCACCGGAGCTGAGCGGAACGAGGAGCGCGATGAGCCAGCCCGACAGGAGCACAGCTGAGAGCGCGTTCACGCGGCCGACGGCGCGGAGGCCGGCCGGCGGCACGAGCATCAACGTGAGCACGATGCCCGCGACGGCGGCAACGAACGGGACGGCGAAGATTCCGTGCCAGCCGAGGAGCTCGGCGAGGGGACCTGCCAGTACGCTGCCCGCGGCGCCGCCGATGCCGATGATGGCGCTCGTGGCGCCGATCGCCCCGGTGAGCTGGTGGCGCGGCATGACATCTCGCAGCAGGCCGAAGGCCAGCGGGAAGAGCGCACCGCCGACGCCCTGGAGCACGCGGGCGACGATGAGCACCTCGAGGTTCGGCGCGAACGATGCGACCACGTCGCCGATCGCGACGACGGCGAGCACGGCGAGGAACGTGTTGCGGCGGCCGCGGAGGTCGCCGATGCGGCCGAGGAGGGGAGTGGCGACGGCCGCGGCGATGAGCCACGACGTGTTGGTCCAGGATGCTGCGTCCGCCGTCACGCCGAAATCCGCGGCGATGAGGGGGATGACGGGTATGACGAGGTTCTGGAGCAGTGCGAGCGAGGCGACGCTGAGCGCGATGGCCGCGAACGCAGCCCGGGGTGTGAAGGGGACGGTGGGCATCGACGGGCCTTCCGATGGGTGCGGATCCGGTGAATGCGGGATAAAGTGGAGGGAGGTCTCCGAACGGAGGACGCCTCCGCTTTGAGATTAGCGGAGGGCCCCTCCGTTTCGCAACCACAGGTTTCGCCGATGCCGGAGGGCTCGGCCAGGTCACATCGGGAGGGGCGGTCATGGCGGTCGTCGAGCGGGTATCCGCACTGGAGGAGCGTCGTCCGCAAAGGGCTGATGCCGCGCGGAATTTCGACGCGCTGGTCGCCGCCGGCCGCGCAGCGTTCGCCGAGGAGGGATCGAGCGCGTCCCTCGAGGACATCGCCCGCCGCGCGGGTGTGGGGATCGGGACGCTCTACCGCAACTTCCCGACGCGTGACGACCTCATCGAGACGCTCTATCTGGGGGAGGTCGACGCCCTCGCGCGCGCCGCCGACGAGGTTGCCGACCTCGAGCCGTGGGAGGCGCTGCACGCCTGGCTCGACCGGTTCGTCGCGTACGTGGGCACCAAGCACGCGCTGCTGGACGGGCTGAACCGGAGGTCACCGGTGCTGGCGGAATGCCGCACGATCATGCTCTCCGCGGGAGAGCCGCTGCTCGAGCGGGCGCAGGCCGCAGGCGACGTCGACCCCGACATCTCGATCGGCGACGTGGTGAAGCTGGTGTCGGGAGTCGCGGCCGTGGCCTCGTTCGACGACGAAGCGCAGCGCCGGCGTGTGCTCAATCTCGCGATCAACGCCATCCGCCGCTGACCCGGGCGTGCCGCCGAACGCGACTCGAGCGCGCCGGTGAAACGACGAGACCGCCCCGGCGTGGGTGACGGAGCGGTCTCGGTGAGCAGGGTCAGGCGTGAAGCGCCTCGTTGAGGGTGACACCCACACCCGCCCGGCGTACGGCTTCGACCGCACCGGTGAGCGAGTTCCGGCGGAAGAGCAGGCCGGCGCTGCCGGACAGGTCCGCGCCCTTGGCGGTCGGAAAAGTCCCGTCGGCGCGACGAGGCTCGTCCGCGAGGACGACTTTGGTGCCGGCGGTGACGTACAGCCCGGCCTCGACGATGCAGTCGTCGCCCAGCGAGATGCCGATGCCCGCGTTCGCCCCGAGCAGGGTGCGCGCGCCCACCGACACCTTGTGGCTGCCGCCGCCGGAGAGTGTGCCCATGATCGAGGCGCCACCGCCGATGTCGCTGCCGTCGCCGACGACCACGCCCTGCGAGATGCGACCCTCGACCATGCTCTGGCCCAGAGTGCCGGCGTTGAAATTCACGAAGCCCTCGTGCATCACGGTGGTACCAGGCGAGAGGTACGCGCCGAGCCGCACCCGCGACGCGTCGGCGATGCGGACGCCCGCCGGGGTGACGTAGTCGAGCAGGCGCGGGAATTTGTCGAGACCCTGCACCTGGATGCCCTCACGAGCGAGGAACGGGCGCAGACGCGCGAGCGCGTCCGGGTGGATGGGGCCTGCGTTGGTCCAGGCGACGTTCGGCAGGTGCGCGAAGATCCCGTCGAGGTTCACCTCGTTGGGGCGCACGAGCAGATGCGACAGCGCGTGCAGACGCAGGTAGGCGTCCGAGGTCGAGGACGGCGCGGCATCGAGGTCAGCCTCGATCGCGACGACATCGACCATCACGGCCCGGCGCGCATCGGCGACCGCGAGGCGGTCGAGCTCGTCAGGCGGCATCTGCGGGTCGTACCCCAGCGGGATGCGTCCGGCAGCGGGGGAGGGGAACCACGTGTCGAGCACGGTCCCGTCTTCGGCGGTCGTGGCGAGGCCGACGCCCCACACCCATCGTTCTTCGGTCATGCCTTCCACGCTAGCGCGCGGGCTCTGCGGAAGTTCCGCGTGTTTCCGCGGTTCCGGGCCCGCGACACGCCCGGGGTGTGGGGTGGATTAGACGGTGAGGTGGGATCCGCGTAATGTTCTGGTTGTTCGCCCCAAAGGGTAGAGCGGAAGGCCGGAAGGCCTGGCTCCCCTCAAGCAGCGAACCACCCCATCCGATCTGCTCCTGGCGAGCGGGCCGGGTTCCGGTTTAGGATGGGCTTCTTCCACTTCTGTGACTGCTGGCTCTCCGGCTGTGCGGGGTCTTGCGCCTCGCCGAGTCGGTTTGACAAGCGGATCGGAATGTGTAAGATAGAGAAGTTGCCCCGCGGAGATGGCTGAGAAGCCGGAAAGCTGGTGCGTCCGATCTTTGAGAACTCAACAGCGTGCACTTGTCAAATGCCAATTTTTTTCTCTGTCGACCAGGTTTTCTGGTTGGTGGGGGTCTTTTTTGGATCAATTCATGGATGTCAGTTTGATATTCGTTTTTGGTCATGGTTGAACTCGCTGCTTTGGACCGTTTTTCCCGGTTCGGGTGGTATTCATTTTTTATGGAGAGTTTGATCCTGGCTCAGGATGAACGCTGGCGGCGTGCTTAACACATGCAAGTCGAACGGTGAAGCCCCGCTTGCGGGGTGGATCAGTGGCGAACGGGTGAGTAACACGTGAGCAACCTGCCCTGGACTCTGGGATAAGCGCTGGAAACGGCGTCTAATACTGGATATGAGCCTCTATCGCATGGTGGGGGTTGGAAAGATTTTTTGGTCTGGGATGGGCTCGCGGCCTATCAGCTTGTTGGTGAGGTAATGGCTCACCAAGGCGTCGACGGGTAGCCGGCCTGAGAGGGTGACCGGCCACACTGGGACTGAGACACGGCCCAGACTCCTACGGGAGGCAGCAGTGGGGAATATTGCACAATGGGCGGAAGCCTGATGCAGCAACGCCGCGTGAGGGATGACGGCCTTCGGGTTGTAAACCTCTTTTAGCAAGGAAGAAGCGAAAGTGACGGTACTTGCAGAAAAAGCGCCGGCTAACTACGTGCCAGCAGCCGCGGTAATACGTAGGGCGCAAGCGTTATCCGGAATTATTGGGCGTAAAGAGCTCGTAGGCGGTTTGTCGCGTCTGCTGTGAAATCCCGAGGCTCAACCTCGGGCCTGCAGTGGGTACGGGCAGACTAGAGTGCGGTAGGGGAGATTGGAATTCCTGGTGTAGCGGTGGAATGCGCAGATATCAGGAGGAACACCGATGGCGAAGGCAGATCTCTGGGCCGTAACTGACGCTGAGGAGCGAAAGGGTGGGGAGCAAACAGGCTTAGATACCCTGGTAGTCCACCCCGTAAACGTTGGGAACTAGTTGTGGGGTCCTTTCCACGGATTCCGTGACGCAGCTAACGCATTAAGTTCCCCGCCTGGGGAGTACGGCCGCAAGGCTAAAACTCAAAGGAATTGACGGGGACCCGCACAAGCGGCGGAGCATGCGGATTAATTCGATGCAACGCGAAGAACCTTACCAAGGCTTGACATACACGAGAACACCCTAGAAATAGGGGACTCTTTGGACACTCGTGAACAGGTGGTGCATGGTTGTCGTCAGCTCGTGTCGTGAGATGTTGGGTTAAGTCCCGCAACGAGCGCAACCCTCGTTCTATGTTGCCAGCACGTAATGGTGGGAACTCATGGGATACTGCCGGGGTCAACTCGGAGGAAGGTGGGGATGACGTCAAATCATCATGCCCCTTATGTCTTGGGCTTCACGCATGCTACAATGGCCGGTACAAAGGGCTGCAATACCGTGAGGTGGAGCGAATCCCAAAAAGCCGGTCCCAGTTCGGATTGAGGTCTGCAACTCGACCTCATGAAGTCGGAGTCGCTAGTAATCGCAGATCAGCAACGCTGCGGTGAATACGTTCCCGGGTCTTGTACACACCGCCCGTCAAGTCATGAAAGTCGGTAACACCTGAAGCCGGTGGCCCAACCCTTGTGGAGGGAGCCGTCGAAGGTGGGATCGGTAATTAGGACTAAGTCGTAACAAGGTAGCCGTACCGGAAGGTGCGGCTGGATCACCTCCTTTCTAAGGAGCACCTGAGTCTCTTCGGAGGTTCTAGGACCCAGATCAGGGCGAATGTTCCTGGTTGGGGCTCATGGGTGGAACATTTGACATGGCATCAGCGCGTCTGGTGCCCACTAGTACGCCAGGATTCTTCGGGGTCCGGGTTGGAGGGTGGGTTCTGGTGAGCGGGGTGCCTGCACGCTGTTGGGTCCTGAGGGACCGGACGCTGCCATGTCTCCTTCGGGGGGTGGGTGGTGTGTGACTCTCTGGGCCTCCTGGCTGCCGGCTGTTGTCGGTGGGTTGGGGGGTGCCGCCCGTACTTTGAGAACTACACAGTGGACGCGAGCATCTTTGCAAGATGACCCTTCGGGGTTGTTTTGTGTTGATGATCTTAAAGATCATTAGTCAATTTCTGGTCGCACTCTTTTGGGAGTGTGTCCGAGTTTTTGATTCTCATGTTTTCAAGTCTTTAAGAGCAAACGGTGGATGCCTTGGCATCTGGAGCCGAAGAAGGACGTAGCAATCTGCGATAAGCCTCGGGGAACTGATAAGCAAGTTTTGATCCGAGGGTGTCCGAATGGGGAAACCCCGCTGGGCGGCGTGCCGACCTAGTGACTCCCGCCTGAATATATAGGGCGGGTAGAGGGAACGTGGGGAAGTGAAACATCTCAGTACCCACAGGAAGAGAAAACAACCGTGATTCCGTGAGTAGTGGCGAGCGAAATCGGATCAGGCTAAACCTCATGTGTGTGAGAGCCGGCAGGCGTTGCATGTGGGGGGTTGCGGGACGTTCCTGATCATTCTGCCGAGTGGTCGACGTGACAGAAGCGTATAGACGAACCGTCTTGAAAGGCGGGCCAGAGTGGGTGCCAGCCCCGTAGTCGAAATGCGTGTTCTGGCGTGGAGCGTATCCCAAGTAGCACGGGGCCCGAGAAATCCCGTGTGAATCTGTCAGGACCACCTGATAAGCCTAAATACTCCCAGATGACCGATAGCGGACAAGTACCGTGAGGGAAAGGTGAAAAGTACCCCGGGAGGGGAGTGAAATAGTACCTGAAACCGTTTGCTTACAAACCGTTGGAGCACCCCTGGTAGGTGTGACAGCGTGCCTTTTGAAGAATGAGCCTGCGAGTTAGCGATATGTGGCGAGGTTAACCCGGGTGGGGTAGCCGTAGCGAAAGCGAGTCTGAATAGGGCGATTCAGTCGCATGTCCTAGACCCGAAGCGAAGTGATCTATCCATGGCCAGGCTGAAGCGACGGTAAGACGTCGTGGAGGGCCGAACCCACTTAGGTTGAAAACTGAGGGGATGAGCTGTGGATAGGGGTGAAAGGCCAATCAAACTTCGTGATAGCTGGTTCTCTCCGAAATGCATTTAGGTGCAGCGTTGCGTGTTTCTTGCCGGAGGTAGAGCTACTGGATGGCCGATGGGCCCTACAAGGTTACTGACGTCAGCCAAACTCCGAATGCCGGTAAGTGAGAGCGCAGCAGTGAGACTGTGGGGGATAAGCTTCATAGTCGAGAGGGAAACAACCCAGACCACCATCTAAGGTCCCTAAGCGCGTGCTAAGTGGGAAAGGATGTGGAGTTGCTTAGACAACCAGGAGGTTGGCTTAGAAGCAGCCACCCTTGAAAGAGTGCGTAATAGCTCACTGGTCAAGTGATTCCGCGCCGACAATGTAACGGGGCTCAAGCACGCCACCGAAGTTGTGGCATTGACATTATTGGTAGGCCTTCGTGGTCCAGCCGTGTTGATGGGTAGGAGAGCGTCGTGTGGCGAGTGAAGCGGCGGGGTGACCCAGCCGTGGACGCTACACGAGTGAGAATGCAGGCATGAGTAGCGAAAGACGTGTGAGAAACACGTCCTCCGAAAGACCAAGGGTTCCAGGGTCAAGCTAATCTTCCCTGGGTAAGTCGGGACCTAAGGCGAGGCCGACAGGCGTAGTCGATGGACAACGGGTTGATATTCCCGTACCGGCGAAGAACCGCCCAAACTAACCCAGTAGTGCTAAGTATCTGAATCCCCATGACCGGAGCCTTCGGGCGATGGCTTGGGGCCTAGCGTACGACCCCATTCTGGTGCGGTTAGCGTATTAACAGGTGTGACGCAGGAAGGTAGCCCATCCCGGGCGATGGTTGTCCCGGGGCAAGTGCGTAGGCCGAGTCATAGGCAAATCCGTGACTCATACAGGCTGAGACACGATGCGGATGAAAAGTGGGTGATCCTATGCTGCCGAGAAAAGCATCGACGCGAGGTTCTAGCCGCCCGTACCCCAAACCGACTCAGGTGGTCAGGTAGAGAATACCAAGGAGATCGAGAGAATCGTGGTTAAGGAACTCGGCAAAATGCCCCCGTAACTTCGGGAGAAGGGGGGCCATCCGCTTATACCAGCTTGCCTGGAAAAGGGCGTGGTGGCCGCAGAGACTAGTGGGTAGCGACTGTTTACTAAAAACACAGGTCCGTGCCAAGTCGCAAGACGATGTATACGGACTGACGCCTGCCCGGTGCTGGAAGGTTAAGAGGACGGGTTAGCCGCAAGGCGAAGCTCAGAATTTAAGCCCCAGTAAACGGCGGTGGTAACTATAACCATCCTAAGGTAGCGAAATTCCTTGTCGGGTAAGTTCCGACCTGCACGAATGGCGTAACGACTTCCCAACTGTCTCAACCGCGAACTCGGCGAAATTGCAATACGAGTAAAGATGCTCGTTACGCGCAGCAGGACGGAAAGACCCCGTGACCTTTACTACAGCTTGGTATTGGTGTTCGGTGTGGCTTGTGTAGGATAGGTGGGAGACTGTGAAGCGGATACGCCAGTATTCGTGGAGTCATTGTTGAAATACCACTCTGGTCACTCTGGATATCTAACTTCGAACCGTAATCCGGTTCAGGGACAGTGCCTGGTGGGTAGTTTAACTGGGGCGGTTGCCTCCCAAAAAGTAACGGAGGCGCCCAAAGGTTCCCTCAACCTGGTTGGCAATCAGGTGGCGAGTGTAAGTGCACAAGGGAGCTTGACTGTGAGACTGACAGGTCGAGCAGGGACGAAAGTCGGGACTAGTGATCCGGCAGTGGCTTGTGGAAGCGCTGTCGCTCAACGGATAAAAGGTACCTCGGGGATAACAGGCTGATCTTGCCCAAGAGTCCATATCGACGGCATGGTTTGGCACCTCGATGTCGGCTCGTCGCATCCTGGGGCTGGAGTAGGTCCCAAGGGTTGGGCTGTTCGCCCATTAAAGCGGTACGCGAGCTGGGTTTAGAACGTCGTGAGACAGTTCGGTCCCTATCCGCTGCGCGCGTAGGAAGTTTGAGAGGATCTGACCCTAGTACGAGAGGACCGGGTTGGACGAACCTCTGGTGTGCCAGTTGTACTGCCAAGTGCACCGCTGGTTAGCTACGTTCGGGATGGATAACCGCTGAAAGCATCTAAGCGGGAAGCCGGCCTCAAGATGAGACTTCCATACCTTCGGGTGAGAGGCTCCCAGCCAGACTACTGGGTTGATAGGCCAGATGTGGAAGCACGGCAACGTGTGCAGCTGACTGGTACTAATAAGCCGATGACTTGATAACACCAACTTCTGGTGCTCGCGTCCACTGAGTGGTTCCCGATGTACGGTCGGGAACACAACAAAACACAGAACTTTTCACGTTGTGAAGACCTGAAACATCGAAAGAGTTTCGGCGGCCATAGCGAGAGGGAAACGCCCGGTCCCATTCCGAACCCGGAAGCTAAGCCTCTCAGCGCCGATGGTACTGCAGGGGGGACCCTGTGGGAGAGTAGGACACCGCCGGACACCCATTCACGAAATGGCCACCCCACACGGGGTGGCCATTCCGCGTTAACGGCCGCATTTGGCGCTCGGTAGACTCGAGGGATGCCGGCGCTCGATCTGACTCTTCCCTCAGCCGAACTCACTCGCATCATCTGCGACATTCCGAGCGTCTCCGGGGACGAGAAGACTCTCGCCGACGCGATCTTCGACCAGATCTCTGCCCTCGACCACCTTGACGTCTATCGCGACGGTGACACGATCGTCGCCCGCACCCACCTGGACCGGGCGCAGCGCGTCGTCATCGCCGGTCACATCGACACGGTCCCCATCAACGGCAACGTGCCCACCAAAGACATCGAAGTCGATGGGGCGCCCTTCATCCGGGGGCGCGGCACCGTCGACATGAAGGCGGGCGTCGCCGTGCAGCTGAAGCTCGCCGCCGAGCTCGCCGACCCCCGCGTCGACATCACCTGGATGTGGTACGACCACGAGGAGGTCGACGCGGACCTCAACGGCCTGACCCGGCTCGCCCGCACCCGCCCCGATCTGTTCGCCGGCGACTTCGCCATCCTCGGCGAGCCGTCGAACGGTGAGGTCGAGGGCGGCTGCAACGGCAATCTGCGCGCCATCGTCCGCACGCATGGGGTGCGCGCGCACAGCGCCCGGGCATGGATCGGCGAGAACGCGATCCACAAGGCCGCTCCGATCCTCGAGCGCCTCGCCGCCTACATCCCGCGCGACGTCGCGGTGGAAGGCCTCGTCTACCGCGAGGGCCTCAATGCGGTACGCATCACCGGCGGTGTGGCGGGCAACGTGATCCCGGACCTGTGCGAGGTGGAGGTCAACTACCGCTTCGCCCCCAGCCGCGACGTCGCCGAGGCGGCGAGCCACGTCCGCGACGTGTTCGCCGGCTTCGAGGTGGACGTCATCGATGCGGCAGCCGGCGCGCGGCCCGGATTGGACGCATCCCTCGCCGAGGAGTTCCTCGCCGCCGTCGGGGCTGAGCCCCGGCCGAAGTACGGCTGGACGGATGTCGCGCGCTTCAGCGCGCTGGGTGTGCCGGCGGTCAACTACGGGCCCGGCGACCCCCACCTGGCCCACCACGACGAAGAGCGCGTGCCGGTCTCCCAGATCGAGGCGGTCGAGCAAGGCTTGCGCGCGTGGCTGGCGAGCAGCTGACGTCAGCGCCCGTGGCGCACCCGTCCGCCGCGCGGACCGCCGTGCGAGTGGCAGCGATCTACGTCGCCGCGAGGATCGTCACCTCCCTGTTGCTGTTCGCCGCTACCGAGCTCTCCGGCTTCACATCGCGGATGGGCGCGGACGCCCGCCTCGGCGACACCGTCGTCGCGTGGGACGGCACGTGGTACTGGGTCGTCGCCGTTTCCGGATACCCGAGCCGTCTGCCGCTCACCGACTCCGGGCAGGTCGCCGAGAACGCGTGGGCGTTCCTCCCGATCTATCCATGGCTCGCACAGGCGGTGACGCCGTTCGGCCTCTGGCAGATCGGTGCCCTCATCGTCTCGCTCGTCGCCGGGTACGGGGCATCCGTCGCGCTCTACTACCTGCTGCGGATGCGGCTGGATGAGTCGGCGACGCTCTGGGCTGTGGCGTTCTTCGCCAGCGGCCCCCTCGCGGCGCTCTTCCACGTGGGCTACGCCGAGGCGCTCAACTTGTTCTGGCTGTTCTGCGCTCTGCTGGCCGTCGCCCGCCGACGATATGCGTGGCTGTACGCGCTCATCCCGCTCATGGCGTTCACGCGCCCCGGTGTGCTGGCGTTCGCGCTGTTCCTTGCGCTCTTCGGGATCTGGCGCTGGTTCACGCGGGCGCGCGAGCCGCTGCGCGGCCCGGAGATCGCCCACATCATCGCCGCAGGCCTCCTCGCCGCGATCTCGGGATTCGCGTGGCAGTTCATCGCGGGATGGGTCACGGGCGATCCGGACGCGTACCTTGCGACCGAGCTGGCGTGGCGGCGCAACTGGGCCCCCGGGGATGCGACGTTCACGCCGCTCGAGCCGTTCCTCGCGGGAGTGTCGTACTGGTTCGAGACGATGTGGCATCTGCCGCTCGCACTCGGCTATGCGCTCGTGGGCGGAGGGTTGCTGCTCATCGCGGTCGCCCTGATCGCCCTGCCGCAGGTGCGCCGGCTCGGCATCGAGATCCGCCTGTGGAGCGCGAGCTACCTCGTCTACCTCCTGCTCGTGTTCTTCCCGCAGTCGAGCATCTTCCGTCTGCTGGTGCCGCTCTCGCCGCTGTGGGGCGCGTTCGCGGTTCCGCGCTCGCGCGTATGGCGGATGGGCGTGCTCGCCGCGTGCCTCGTCGGCCAGTGGTGGTGGATCTACAACATGTATGCGCTGGGCAGCACCAACTGGCAAGTCCCGTGACCGGATCGGATGCCGCTTTCCCCAGGCGTGCCCGGGGCGTCGGCCCTCACGATAAACTTGACGTGCAGACCATCGATGAAAAGGAGCCGCAATGGCAGCCATGAAGCCGAGAACCGGAGACGGGCCGATGGAGGCCGTGAAGGAGGGTCGACTCATCATCGTGCGCGTGCCGCTCGAGGGAGGCGGTCGCCTCGTCGTCTCGGTGAACGACGCTGAGGCCAAGGAGCTCTACGACGTCCTGGGGGGCGTCGTCAACGCCGCGTAATCGCCCGTTGCGCGAACGGCCGGTCCGATCGGACCGGCCGTTCGCGTTTCCTCGTCCGAGCCTCAGGACGTGGCGACGGTGGTGAGCTGCAGCAGACCCTCGCCGGTGATCGACAGTGCGCCGATGACCGCGGGGGAGGCCTGCGTCTCCTGGATGAGCGAGCGGTACGAGGTCGTGACCGGGTCGCGGCGCACCGGATCGGCGACCGCGCCACCGGAGAGCACGCGGGGGACCAGCACCGTCCCGCCGGCGCGGACCAGGCGCAGACCGTGCTCGACGTACTCGATGACCCCCTCGGGATCCGCGTCGACGAGCACGATGTCGTAGGACGCCTCGTTCATGCGCGGCAGCACCTCCGAGGCGCGGCCGGTGATGAATCGGGCGCGTGCTGGAGGGATCCGGGCCTCGGCGAAGGCCTGACGGGCGGCGCCGAGATGCTCGGGCTCCTTGTCGATGGTGGTGAGGGTCGCGCGGGGGGAGCCGTGCAGCAGCCACAGACCCGAGACCCCCGCACCGGTGCCGATCTCGACGATGTTGAGCGCCTGAGACACCGCGGCGATGACCGCGCACTGAGCGCCGATCGCGGGGCTGACCGGTGCGGCGCCGAGCTCGAGCGCATGCGCACGGGCACGCGCGATGTGCTCCGGCTCGCTCGTCGCCTCGTCGACGAACCGCTGGTTCGCGTTCTGCTCTCCCATCGGAATCCTCCGCTCGTCAGCCTACGCGGCCGCACGGCGCTGGCCGCACAGGCACGGCGGTAATCTGAAGGCATGATCTTCGGCCTCACGATCGAGAAGCTCCTGCTGATCGGACTCGTCGCGGCACTCATCCTCGGTCCCGAGCGGCTTCCCAGGTATGCGGAGGCCCTCGCGGGGCTGACCAAGCGTGCACGGGCGTGGGTGACGACCGCACGGACGCGCGTGCGCGATGAGATGGGCGAGGATTTCGACGACGTCGACTGGCGCACACTCGACCCCCGCCAGTACGATCCCCGGCGCATCATCCGCGAGGCGCTGCTCGACGATGCTCCCGTCGCGAGCATCGCGGCGACCCAGGCGCAGGCTGCCCCGGTGCCGCCGACGACGCCGGTGCGGACGCCGTACCGCGTCCCGATCGACGGCCCGACTCCCTTCGACAGCGAGGCGACCTGACCCGCGCCGCGGTCAGCGCGGGCGGAACGGCAGAGCGCGCCCGGACAGCCCGCGGGGCGTCCGGGCCAGAGTCTCGGCGAGGCCCGAGATGGCGCGCGCCGCGGGATCGTCGGGGTGCATGATGACCGCCGGGGTGCCGGCATCCGCGTCCGTGCGCAGCGTCGGGCTGAGCGGGACCGAAGCCAGCAGGGGCACCTCGGCGTCGGGCTGGGACAGCGAATCGGCGACCGCAGCGCCGCCCCCGGCGCCGAACACGTCGATCTTCGTGCCGTCGGGAAGCGTCATGGCGGCCATGTTCTCGATGACACCGATGACGCGCTGGCCCGTCTGACGCGCGACGACGCCGCTGCGTACGGCGACGTCGGCGGCGGCGGCCTGGGGCGTCGTCACGACGAGCACCTCGGCGTTGGGCAGCAGCTGTCCGACCGAGATCGCGACATCGCCCGTGCCGGGCGGCATGTCGAGCAGGAGCACGTCGAGATCACCGAAGTACACGTCAGTGAGGAACTGCTGCACCGTGCGGTGCAGCATCGGCCCCCGCCATGCGACGGCGCCGACCGGCGCGTCGCCCTGGGCACGGCGCAGGAACATGCCGATCGAGATCACCTTCACCCCATGGGCGACCGGCGGCAGCATGAGGTCGTCGACGCGCGTCGGCTGCGGCACGGTGCCGTCGGCCGCGACGAGCCCCAGCTGGCCGGGGATCGAGAACCCGTGCACGTCGGCATCGATGAGTCCGACGGCGAGCCCGCGCGCGGCCAGCGCGGCGGCGAGGTTCGCGGTGACCGTCGACTTGCCGACGCCGCCCTTGCCGCTCGTGACGGCGATGACGCGCGTGAGCGTGCCGGGGCCGAACGGCATCTCGCGGCCGCGGCCGCCGCGCAGCCGCTCGGTGAGGGCGTGCCGCTCAGCCGGCGTCATGACTCCGACCTCGAGCGCGACATCCGTGATTCCCGACACGGATGCTGCGGCCGCACGCACGTCGGCCGCGATCCGGTCCGCGGCGGGACAGCCCACGATGGTCAGCGCGATCGCGACGTGTGCGACACCGCCGTCCACGGAGATCTCGCGGACCATGTCGAGCTCGCCGATCGGGCGGCGCAGCTCAGGGTCGGGGACGGCGCCGACGGCGGCGCGGACGGCGTCCGCGGAGGCCGGGCTCATCGTGCGGCGCCGTCGTCGGCCCCGGGCGTGCTCTCGAGCTTCTCGAGGAGGGTGCGCAACTCGGTGCGGAGCACATCGCGCGTGACGACCTGGTCCGCGAAGTCGTTGACGGCCATCCGCAGCGCGACGACCTCGCGGGCGAGGTACTCGGTGTCGGCGAGGTTGCGCTCGGCCCGCTGCCGGTCCTGCTCGATCTGCACACGGTCGCGGTCGTCCTGACGGTTCTGCGCCAAGAGGATGAGGGGCGCAGCATAGGACGCCTGCAGCGACAGGATCAGCGTCAGCAGCGTGAAGTTGGTCGCCGCAGGGTCGAACTGGAGCTGCGGCGGCATGAAGATGTTCCACGTCAGCCAGACGGCGACGAAGATCGTCATCCCGATCAGGAAGCCCGACGTGCCCATCGCGCGCGCGAACGCCTCGGAGAATCGACCGAATCGGTCGCTGGACGGCTGTGGGGAGCGCTGGAGCATGCCCGAGCGGCCGCGGGGCGCGTCGAGCGACGGCTGGCGGGTGTTGCGTGCCATCAGCGCCTCCTGCCTGCGCCGGACGGCTTGCCGAGAATGGTCGTGCTCGCGGTCGTGGTGGGGACGGATGCCGGGCGTTCATCCTCCTCGGCATCGTGCGATCTCCAGTCCTCGGGAAGGAGGTAGTCGAGCACGTCGTCGACGCTGACCGCTCCGACCAGCCGATGGGCCGGATCGACGACGGGGAGCGAGACGAGGTTGTACGAGGCGAGCAGCCGTGCGACCTCGGCGGCGGAAGCCGTCGCCGGCACGGGGTCGAGCGTGTCGTCGATGATCGCGCCGAGGCGCTCGTGGGGCGGGTAGCGCAGCATCCGCTGGAAGTGCACGGTTCCGAGAAGGCGTCCCGTGGGCGTCTCGTACGGCGGGAGCGTCACGAAGACGGCGGCCGCCAGCGCGGGGTGCAGCTCGTGACGGCGGATGAGCGCGAGTGCCTCGGCGATGGTCGCGTCGGCGGAGAGCACGATGGGCTCGCTCGTCATGAGCCCGCCGGCGGTGTCGGGACCGTACTTGAGGAGGGCGCGGACGTCTTCCGCCTCCTCGGGCTCCATGAGCTCGAGGAGCTCCTCCCGCTGATCCTCGGGCAGCTGCCCGAGGACGTCGGCCGCGTCGTCGGGCTCCATGGCGTCGAGGATGTCGGCGGCGCGCTCGTCGTCGAGGGCCTCGAGGATGTGGACCTGCTCCTCCTCGGGCATCTCCTCGAGCGCGTCGGCGAGACGGTCGTCGGGAAGCTCCTCCACGACCTCGAGCAGTCGCTCCTCCGGGAGGTCGAGCAGCGTGTTCGCGAGGTCGGCGGGGCGCAGCTCGGAGTATGTCGCGACCAGCTGCTCGGCGGACTGCGCCTCGCCAGGCACCTGGCGCTCGCGTACGGCGTCCCAGCTGGCGAACGTCGTCGGCCCCTTGGCGAAGGGCGAGGCGCTCGTCTTCGGCTTGCGCAGGAAGAGCTGGCCGACATCCCATTCTCCGAGGCGGTTGCGCTCGATGGCCACGTCTTCGATCACCGCGGTGCCCGACCCGTCGGCGAAGAACACCTTGCGGCCGAGGAGCTCCGCCATGACCCGCACCTCGCCGCCGCGCTGCTGGAAGCGGCGGACGTTGATGAGTCCGGTCGTGATGACCTGACCCGTCGCGATGGAGGTGACGCGACCGATCGACACGAACACGTTGCGTCGGCCGGGGATCTCGACGATGAGCCCGATCACGCGGGGTGGATCGTCTTTGCGATAGATGACGACGACGTCGCGGACCTTGCCGAGACGGTCGCCGGCGGGGTCGAAGACCGAGCACCCGGAAAGGCGCGCGACGAAAACCCTCTGCGTGCTCACACGTCCCAGCGTAGTCCGCGCGCCATGGGAGGATGGGGAGATGACCATGATGGGAGGGCGCTCTCCGCAGAGTTCCGACGCGGTCGGTCCGACCGTGGCGAGCTTCCCGACGTATGAGGCGGCGCAGAAGGCGGTGTCGTCTCTCATCGCGGCCGACATCCCGGCGCGCGACATCGCGATCGTGGGGCAGGGACTCCGCTCGATCGAGCGCATCACCGGCCGCCTGGGTTATGCGTCGGCCGCCCGCTCCGGCGCTGTGAACGGGCTCCTTCTCGGCCTGCTCTTCTCGGCGATCCTCGTGATCGGCTCGCCGTCCGTGCCGATCCAGGCATTCGTCGGCGTGCTCTTCGTCGGCATCGCCATCGGCATGCTGCTGAGCATCGTGGCGTACTCATTCGTGCGGCGCCGCCGCGACTACGCGTCGGTGATGCAGGTCGTGGCGGACCACTACGAGGTCACCGTCACCGATAACAGCGTCGGCCGCGCACGCCAGGTGCTCGGCCCGCAGGCGGCGGTCACACCGGTCGTTCCGACAGCCCCCGCGGCGCCTGCTGCCCCCAGCCCCGGCGCTCAGCCCGCCGAGCCGCCCAAGTACGGCGAGCGTGTCGCACCCCAGTCCGACGCCGAGATCGAGCCCGACAGCGAGGCCCCTGCGGGCTCCGTCAGCCCGACGACGCCGGACGAGCCCGCGGGTGCCGAGCCGGCGCCGCCCGCCGAGCAAGATGCGGCCGACGCCTCGCGCGCCGACGACAGCAAGCGCGCATGACCGCAGACGGTGGTTCCTCGCGGATCGCCGTCCCGCTCCCGAACGGGGGTGTCGAGGTCTCGGCGGACCTCGCCATGCCGTCGTCGGCATGGGCATTCGCGGCCGTGGCGCACGGCGCGGGCGCGGGGTATCGGCATCCGTTCCTCACCGGCTTCGCCGACGCGCTCGCGCAGGAGGGCGTCGCCACGCTGCGATTCAACTTCCCGTACGTGGAAGCAGGAAGACGGATGCCGGGACCCGCGGCGCACGCGATCGCGACGTGGGCAGCGGTGCATGCCGAGCTGGCCGAACGCGCCGCAGGCGCTCCCGTCTTCGCGATGGGCAAGTCGTACGGCGGGCGCATGGCGTCGATGGCGGCGGCCGAGGGCGACATCGACCCGGCCGGCCTCGTCTATCTCGGCTATCCGCTGCACCCGCCGGGCAGGCCCGACAAGGCCCGCACCGCTCATCTGCCTGACGTGCCGCAGCCCCAGCTCTTCGTGGAGGGGACCAACGACCCGTTCATCGACCCGCACGAGCAGCTCGAAGAGGCGGTCGCGTCCTGCCGGATCGCCGACATCGCCTGGATCGACGGCGGCGGGCACTCGTTCGAGGTGAAGGGCCGCAAGCGCCCGGCGGCCGAGATCGCGGCCGGCCTCGCACCGGGGGTCGCCGGATGGCTGCGCCGGACTCACTCGGGAGCAGGACCCACGTAGCGCCCCCGCGGTCGCAGGCGCATCGGGCGTTCGTCGTACTCGTCCACCGCGTGCGAGATCCAGCCGACGATTCGCCCGATCGCGAAGATCACCGACCCGGCGTCGTCGGGCATCTCCGCCCAGAGGGTGAGAGCGGCCAACGCGAGATCGAGGTTCGGCCGCATGCCGGCGCGGCGCGCCACCTCGTCCGCGACGGCGTCCACCGCGGCGAGCACGCCGGCGCTCTCCGGCGCGTCGCGCAGCAGCTCGAGGAGCACCGTCGCCCGCATGTCGCCGCCGGCATAGAGTGGCTGGCCGAAGCCCGGGATGCCGCGGCCGCCGTCGCGTACCGCACGCGCGATGGCCGTCGCGGGGTCGTCGCCATCCCGGACGGCGCGGAGCAGGTGCGCCGCCGCCCGGCTTGCGGTGCCATGCAGCGGCGCATCGAACGCGCCGAGTGCGGCGGTGACGACCGCGTAGCCGGAGGCGCGCGCCGAGGCGGCGACGCGCGCGGCGAGGGTCGAGACGGCGAGGTCGTGGTCGATGACGAGCACCAGCGCCGCGTCGAGAAGTCGGGATCCGCCCGGCAGATCGCGCGAAGCGAGTGCGCGCCACAGCGTCCGCGCGACGCCGGCACGCTCGTCGGCGCCGGCGAGTGCGGCGGGCAGTCCCGTCACGAGCCGTGCGCCCGCGCGCAGAAGCTGTGACGGATCCGGATCATCGCGCAGGGGGTCGGTGGCTGCGAGGGCCGACACCGCGACGAGCAGCCGGTCGAGCGGCCGGGCCGCCGGGCCCAGCGCCGCGATCGTGCGCCGGGCGACGGCGACGTCGGCGGGCGAGGGGGCGCGGAGCGTGGAGACGTCCCACACCCATGTCACGACGTCCTCGAACGACGTGTCGCGGGCCAGCTGCGCCGCCGACCGCTCGCGATAGTGCAGCTCGTCGTCGTCGATGTGAGCGAGCCGGGTGTCGAGCACCATGAGCGGGGTGCCGGGGGTCGGCGATCCGGGAACAGCTCCGGGGGAGCGCCGGCGCCGTCGCGCGAACGCCTCGACCTCCAGCGGATCGAACGACGAACCCGCGGCGTCGCGCTCGCGCGACAGAAGGCCTCGCGACACGTAGGCGTACAGCGACTCGGGTTTGACGCCGAGGCGGGCGGCCGCCTCGGCGGCGGTGAGTCGGGGAAGATCGCTCATGATGTTGATCCGATCAAGATTGACGAAAGCATGATCAAGTTCCGACACTGACTGTACGGGAAGGTCCGGCCAACGCGGCCGCGTCCTGGATCCCCGAGCAAGGAGCCGACATGACCAGCACGACACGCCGGACCCCGATCGATGCGCCGCGCGGCCTCGCCGGCGTGATCGTCGCCGACACCACGGTGAGCGACGTCCGCGGGGACGAGGGCTTCTTCCAGTACCGGGATCGATCGGCGATCGAACTGGCCGAGACGGCGAGCTTCGAGGACGCCTGGCAGCTCCTCGTCACCGGAGAGGCGGCGACGGATGCCTCGCGCCCGGCGTTCGCCGCCCGCATCGCCGATGCCACCACCGCGCGGAGCGCCGACCTCGGCGTGGTCGTCGACGCGGTGTCGTCGGCGACGCCGGATGTGCTCGCCGGGCTCGCGGCCGCCTGGCCGCTGCTCGGCGCGAGGCGCAGCATCCGTCCGCTCTATGATCTCGACGAGGATGAGCGTCTCGCCGACGCGATCGCGCTGGCCGCGGCGACGCCGCTGCTCGTGGGCGCGCTGTGGCGGCGCGGTCGCGGCGAGGGCGCGCTGCCCGTGCTGGATGATCGCGGAGTCGTCGCGAACTACCTGCACCAGGTCACCGGCGTCGTGCCCGCCGCGGCGACCGAGAGCGCTCTGACCGCCTACCTCGTCGCGGTCATGGACCATGGTTTCAACGCGTCCACGTTCACCGCCCGTGTCATCGCCTCGACGGGAGCAGATGCCGCCGCCTGCCTCGTCGGCGCCCTCGGGGCGCTGACCGGACCCCTGCACGGCGGGGCGCCGTCGCGGGCTCTCGACGGGCTCGATGCGGTGGGCGCAGCGGTCGGTATCGAGCCGTGGATCCGCGGCGAGCTCGCGGCCGGGCGCCGGCTCATGGGGTTCGGTCACGCGGTGTACCGCACGGCCGACCCGCGTGCCGAGCTGATGAAGCGCGTCGCGCGGCGGACCGGCGGGCCCCGCGTCGAGCTCGCGCTGCGGTTCGAGGAGAGCGCGGAGCGGCTGCTGGCCGAAGCGAAGCCGGGGCGCGAGCTGCACGCGAACGTCGAGTTCTGGGCGGCGCTGGTGATGGAGCAGTGCGGGATCCCGCGCTCGATGTTCACGCCGACGTTCGCGGTCGCCCGCACGATCGGGTGGACGGCGCACATCCTCGAGCAGGCGCGCGATCCGAAGATCGTCCGCCCGTCGGCCCGGTACGTGGGGCCCGCGGTCCGGGTGGCGGCAGCGTGAGCGCCGCTACCGCCCGGCGGCGTACCCCTGCATCCCGCGCGGGTTCGCCGCGCCCCACAGGACGCCGGTGGCGGCATCCCGCCCGACGGCGGAGACCCGGCCGAGTGCCCAATCGCCCGCTCGCGTGACGCGGTGACCGCGGCGCTGGAGCCCCTCGATCACCCCGTCGCCGAGCCGGTTCTCGACGACGACGCCGGCGGGGGTCCAGGTGCGCGGCCAGAACGACTCGGGCATCGAGGTCGTATGCAGCGCGGGCGCGTCGATCGCCTGCTGCGGCGCGTAGCCGCCGACGATGATGCGCAGCAGCGCGAGCAGCTGCCACTGATCCTGCTGGTCGCCGCCGGGGGAGCCGATCGCGAACTCTGGCGCGCCGCCCTGGAGCACCAGCGTGGGCGTGAGCGTCGTGCGCGGGCGCCTGCCCGCGACGAGGGAGGACGGATGCCCCGGCTCGAGCCACGTCATCTGCAGGCGCGTTCCGAGGCAGAACCCGAGGGCGGGAATCGTCGGGGAGGACTGCAGCCAGCCGCCCGACGGGGTCGCCGAGACGATGTTGCCCCATCGGTCGATGACGTCGAGATGACAGGTGTCGCCCTTCGTCTCGCCGGTCGGCGCCACGCGAGCTTCGCCGTGGGCGACCGTCGGCTCGCCGGTGCCCGCGGCGGGTGCGTCGTAGGTCGTGCGCAGCGGGGGACGGAAGGGTGTGCGGCCGGGGACCGCGCCGGGCCGGAACTCGGCCGAGGCGTGCGCGGAGATGAGCGACCGCCGCTCATCGAGGTAGTCGGCGGACAGCAGCGCGTCCAGGTCGACATCGTGGTCGCCGAACCACGCGTCACGGTCGGCGTATGCCAGCTTCTGCGCCTCGAGGATCGTGTGCGCGCCGGCCTCCTGCGAGGGATCCAGGAGGTCGTCGGCGAGCGGCTCGAGCATGCCCAGCGTCTGCAGCAGAGCCGGCCCCTGCGTCCACGCGCCAGCCTTCGCGATCGTGCGGCCCCGGAACTCCCGGGTGACGGCGGACTCGTAACCCGCGTCGAAGCCGGCGAAGTCGTCCGCCGTGATCACCGCCGCGTGCAGACCGCCGCCGGAGTGCCGGTGCGGCTGCGACAGGAATGCGGATGCCTCGTGCGCGACGATCCCCGTTTTCCACTCGCGCCGTGCGGCGTCGATGCGGGCGGCTCGGCCGACGGGTCCGTCGTCACGCACGGTGCACGACGCGTGCACGAGCGAGTCGAGCACCGCCGCGTATGCCGGGTTGCGCACGATCCGTCCGGCGACCGGGATCTCGCCATCGGGAAGCCACAGGTCGGCCGATGTCGTCCAGTCGTCCCGGAACAGGTCGGCGACGCGCGCGATCGTGGCGGCCGCGCCGGCCACGAGTGGGTGCCCGTCACGCGCATAGCCGATGGCGTAGGCGAGCACGTCGGCGAGTTCCCACGTGCCGTGGTCGCGCAGCAGCAGGAGCCATGCGTCGACCGCACCGGGCACCGCCGCCGCCAGGCCGCCGGCGCCCGGGGTGAGGTCGAGGCCCTCGCCCCGGTAGTGCTCGATCGTCGCGCCGGCGGGAGCCGGACCCTGGCCCATGAGGACCGTCGGGGACGCAGCATCCGTCTCCTGGAAGATCGCGACGAGATCGCCGCCCGGGCCGTTGAGGTGGGGCTCGACGACGTGCAGCACGAAAGCCGCGGCGACCGAGGCGTCGAAGGCGTTGCCCCCGCGCTCGAGCACGGCCTGCGCGGTCGCGGTCGCGATCCAGTGGGTCGACGCGGCCATGCCGAACGTGCCCGTCAGCGTCGGGCGCGTCGTGAAGGACGACGGAGCGGTGTATGTCGACAAGCTCAGTGGCCGATGCGAGGTTCAGCGGCCGCCGCGGGCGATCCAGGCCTCGACCTCGTCGGCCGTGCGGGGGATCGCAGCGGAGAGGTTGACCGGACCGTCGGCGGTCATGAGGATGTCGTCCTCGATGCGCACGCCGATGCCGCGGTACTCCTCGGGGACGGTGAGGTCGTCGATCTGGAAGTACAGCCCGGGTTCGATCGTGAAGACCATTCCCGCCGCGAGGATGCCGTCGTAGTACATGTCGCGGCGGGCCTGCGCACAGTCGTGGACGTCGATCCCCAGGTGGTGGCTCGTACCGTGCACCATATAGCGGCGGTGGTGCCCGCCCTTGTCGGCATCGAGCGCCTCCTCGGCGGTGACCGGCAGCAGCCCCCACTCGGCGACGCGCGTCGCGATGACCTGCATCGCCGCCTCATGGATCGAGCGGAACCTCACACCGGGCTTCGCCACGGCGAAGGCGGCGTCGGCAGCCTCGCGCACGGTCTCGTACACCTTGCGCTGGACGTCGGTGAAGCGGCCGCTCACCGGGAGGGTGCGCGTGATGTCGGCGGTGTAGAGGCTGTCGACCTCCACGCCGGCATCGATGAGGATCAGGTCGCCCGGCACGACGGCGCCGTCGTTGCGGGTCCAGTGCAGGTAGCACGCGTGGGGACCGGATGCCGCGATCGTGTCGTAGCCGACCGCGTTGCCGTCGCTGCGCGCACGCTGGTGGAAGACGCCCTCCACCACGCGCTCCCCGCGGGGGTGTTCCACGATCGCGGGAAGGTTCGCGACGATGTCGTCGAAGCCGGAGGCCGTCACCTGGACGGCGAGCTCCATCTGCCCGATCTCGTACGCGTCCTTCACGAGACGCAGTTCCGACACGAACCGTGTGAGGTCGTCGTCCTCGTCGAGCACGACATCCCCGTCGCCGGCCTCGAAGTCGTCGATGTGCGCCGTCGCGAGGCCGAGGTCGGACGCGACGCCGGCCAGCGCAGGCCGCGGCCCGATCCAGAACTCGCCGATCGAGGCATCCGAGTAGAACTCGCTCGTCGTGCGGTCGGCGCGCTCGCGGAAGTAGAGCGTGATGTCGTGGCCACCGGGCGAGCGGGGCTCGAACACCAGCACGGCGCCGGGCTCGGCGTCGGACGCCCAGCCGGTCAGGTGCGAGAAGGCGGAGTGCGCGCGGAACGGGTAGTCGGTGTCGTTGCTGCGCTGCTTGAGCTCGCCCGCCGGGATCACCAGGCGCTTGCCCGGGAACGCCGCCGACACGGCGTCGCGGCGAGCGGCCGTGAATATCGCCTGCGGGCGCGCCGGCGGAGTGGACTCGGGGCGCTCGGCCCAGCCGGTCGAGATCGTGTCGAGGAAGCCCTGACCGTACGGCTGACGGCGGTTCGTGCTGGTCGAGGTCGGCGTCGAGGTCTCGGTGGTGCTCGTGGCACCGGGGGACTGCTCGCTGGCTGCGCTGCTCATGCCTCCCAGTCTCGCACGGGCGTGGGAGCGCGGACAGTTCAGCCGGCGGGGTCGTACTGGACGATGAGCGGGCGGTGATCGGAGCCGGAGTCGTCGAGCGAGCGAAGCACGAGAGAGCCCGTCGCCCGCCACTGCCGCGTCGCCATCACGTGGTCGATCGGGGCGCCGAGGATGGCCGGCATGTCGGCCGCCCAGGTGCCCAGGGCGCCGTTGCCGGTCTCGGCTGCGGCATCGGTGCAGTGGCCGAGCGTGGCGCCGTCGAGCCCGAGACCCGCCATGTGGTCCACCGTCGCGTTGAAGTCGCCGGCCATGATCACGTTGCCGTTGCCGCACTGATCGGCCAGCCACTGGAGGTCGTCGCGCCAGTTCCGCATGTAGCTCGGGCGGGGCGCGACCGCGTGGACGGCGACGACGGTGGGCCCCTCGCCGGAGACCGGCATCGCGACGGCGCTCGGCACGGTGGAGGTGTTGCTGCTGCCGTCGAGCGAGGACTCGATGACGGCGTAGTCGCCGAGCTCGGGCGAGATCAGGAGAGTCGTCGAGCCGGCATCCCATTCCGTCGACGGATCCGACGCGTGGTGCGCCCACATGCGATGGCCGAGGTCGCGCATCGCGATGGCGACGCTCTCGCCGGTCTCGATGGTCGTCTCGGGGAGCGCCACGATGTCGGCGTCCATCGCGACCGCGATCTTCGCGATCGTCTCGGGCGGCGTCGCCGGGCCGGCGGTGTTCCATGTCATCACGCGGATGGACGCGTCGGTCTTGGCGGGAAGCGGGTCGCTGCCCAGGCCGCCACGGGTCGACAGCACCGCCACATTCGCGACGGTCGCAAGTCCCGCCACGATCGCGAGCGAGAGCGCGAACGCGCGGATCGGCCGGGCGACCGCGAAGAGGAGCGCCAGCAGTGCCGCGGCGGCGAACACGAGCGCGAGGATGCCCCGGAACGACACGATCTGGGCGATGGGATAGATGCGCTCGACTCGGAAGAAACCCGGGAACGTCAGCACCGTCGCTGCGATCGCGCACAGCACGGTGACGAGGATCCCGAGCAGGCGAAGCACGACGGCGACTCTATGCGAGCAGGCTGTGAGATCCGTCAGCGCACGCGGGCGTGGCAGGTTTCGCCCCGCGCTACGCTCGGAGGATGCCCGGACCCCAGCGTTTCGAAGGGCCGAGCGACCTGCACCTGCACTCGGCGAACTCCGACGGCACGCAGCCTCCCGCCGAGGTGATGGCGTCCGCCCACCGGCACGGGGTTCGCACGGCCGCCCTCACCGACCACGACACCACGTCGGGCTGGGCCGAGGCGGCCGAGGCCGCGACATCCCTCGGCATGACGTTCATCCCGGGCATGGAGCTGTCGGCACGCCACGAGTGGCGCAGCGTCCACGTGCTGGCGTACCTGCCCGATCCCGATGAGCCGGCGCTGCGTGCCGAGACCGCGCGCATCCGCTCCTCGAGACTGGATCGCGCGCGTCTGATGGCCGACCGGATCGGGCGCGACTACGACCTGGTGTGGGACGACATCCTCGAACAGACCACCGACGGCGCGACCGTGGGCCGGCCGCACATCGCCGACGCGCTGGTCGCGCGAGGCCTCGTCCGCGATCGGGCCGAGGCGTTCGCCGGCATCCTGAGCCCCCGCGGAGACTATTACGTCGCGCTGTACGCGCCGGATCCGGTCACCGCGGTGGGCCTCGTCGCGGGCGCCGGCGGAGTGCCCGTGATCGCGCACCCCGCCGGGCGCGCCGGCCTGCTCCCGATGCGTCTGATGGAACGGATGCTGGACGCCGGCCTCGCCGGCTTCGAACTGGGTCATCGCGAGAACCGCGATCCGGCGCTCACGACCCTGCGCGAGCTGTGTCGCGAACGCGACCTCGTCGTGACCGGCTCCAGCGACTATCACGGCCTGGGCAAGCCCAATCAGCCCGGCGAGAACACCACGACCGACGAGATGGTGTCGCGCGTCATCGCCATGGCGAACGGAAGCGCCCCCGTCTACCCGTGAGGGCCGACGAGGGCGCTTGCGCAACCCGCGGCTGCCGCGGGTCGGATCGTGACGATCGGCGCGGTGCCGATCAGCTCAAAGCCTTGGCCTTCAGCGCGTCGTACTCGGCCTGCGTGATCGTTCCGGCGTCGAGGAGCCCCTTCGCCTTCGCGATCTCCTCGGCGGGGCTCGCACCGGCACCCGCGACGGACTTGATGTAGGCGTCCTGCGCGCTCTGCAGCTCCGAGGCCTCCTTCGCGCTGCGCTTGGCCATGCCGTTTCCGCGCGCGATGAGGTACACGAGCAGCGTCAGGAACGGCACGAAGATCAGGAAGATGATCCAGACCGCCTTCAACCAGCCGTTGAGCTTGTGGTCGCGGAACAGGTCGGCGATCACGGCGAACAGCGCGAACAGGTACGCCATGAAGAAGAAGATCCAGAGGAACCACCAGATGATGTCCCAGAAGGAGCCCCAGAAGCCCTGGTACTCATAGCCGGTGGTGACGGCCTCGATGATGCGCATCGTGTGCCTTTCGTGAGTGCGAGGTACCGGCGCCCAGTGCGCCGTATGCGCTCACGATAGCGCTGTCGCGGCGCCGTACGACGGCGCCGCGACAGGACGATTGCGGATTCAGGCGCCGACGGTGGCGCCGCCCGCGGGGGCCGACCCACCGCTGCCGCCGCGGCGGCGTCGGCGGCGCCGCGGAGCGGGCTTGCCGTCGTGGTGCTCCTTGCCCCCGCCGTCGTGCGTGCCGCCGCCCTCGGTGGAGCGGTCGCCGTCGGTGCTCGCAGGGCCGCCGTGCTCCTGCGAGCCGCCGGCAACCGCCTCGGCGGTCTGGAACGTGGAGCCGACCCGTTCGGTCGAGCCCGACCGGCGACGGCGACGCCGGCGGCTCGGAGCCTCGCCGTTCGTCTCGACCTCGGCGGCAGCATCCGCCGCCCGCTCAGGCTGGACGCGGACGGCCTGGGTCTTCGGAGCCGTCACGATGCGGCCCTTCGTGCCCGCGGGGATGTCGAGGTCGGAGAACAGGTGCGGGCTCGACGAGTAGGTCTCGACGGGCTCGGGCTGGCCGAACTCGAGGGCGCGGTTGATGAGGGCCCACTTGTGCAGGTCCTCCCAGTCGACGAACGTGACCGCGATGCCGGTCTTGCCGGCGCGGCCGGTGCGGCCTGCACGGTGCAGGTACGTCTTCTCGTCGTCGGGGATGGTGTGGTTGATGACGTGCGTGACGTCGTCCACGTCGATGCCGCGTGCGGCGACGTCGGTCGCGATGAGGACGTCCTTCTTGCCCGCCTTGAAGCCGGCCATCGAGCGCTCGCGCGACTCCTGGCTCATGTCGCCGTGCACGGCGCCGGCGTTGAAGCCGCGGTCGGTCAGTTCGTCGACGAGCTTCTGCGCGGCACGCTTGGTGCGCGTGAAGATGACGGACTTCCCACGGCCCTCCGCCTGCAGGATGCGGGCGATGACCTCATCCTTGTCGAGCGAGTGCGCGCGGTAGACGAGGTGCTTGATGTTCGCCTGGGTGAGACCTTCGTCCGGATCCGTCGCGCGGATGTGGATCGGATTCGTCATGAACCGCCGGGCCAGCGCCACGATCGGACCGGGCATGGTGGCCGAGAACAGCTGCGTGTGGCGGATCGCCGGCACCTTCTGGAAGATCTTCTCGATGTCGGGCAGGAAGCCGAGGTCGAGCATCTTGTCGGCCTCATCCAGCACGACCTCCGTCGCGTGCGAGAGGTCGAGCAGGCGCTGGTTGTTGAGGTCGATCAGCCGGCCCGGCGTGCCGACGACGATCTGCGCGCCCGCCTTGAGCTGGTCGATCTGGCCCTCGTACGCTTTACCGCCGTAGATCGCGACGACGCTCGTCGAGCGGCCCGAGGTCAGCATGTCCATGTCTTCGTAGACCTGCACGCACAGCTCGCGCGTGGGAACGACGATGAGCGCCTTGACGCCGGGGGCCGGGTCGGCGCCGAGACGCTGGACGACGGGGATGCCGAAGCCGAAGGTCTTGCCGGTACCGGTCTTGGCCTGGCCGATGATGTCCTGGCCCGGGAGGCCGAGGGGGATGGTCTGCTCCTGGATGGGGAACGCGTCGACGATGCCCCTGGCGGAGAGCGTCTCGACGATGTCCTGATCGACGCCGAGTTCGGCGAAGGTCGTCACGATGTGTGCCTGTCCGGCAGTGGGATGCTGCCTGGGTTCATGCCCGGGCGCGTGTCCGGCCTCTGCAAGGCCGCCGCGCGGGCGGAAAAGCGATCCACGCCCTTCTTTCCCACAGGCGCGGGCGCCCCGATCCGACGCCGGGGCCGGCATCCACGATACCGGAGGTCTCCCGCGCGAGCACGGCGGCGGCGTCCCCGTAGTCTTTCCTGCATGGTCAAGTGGTTCTGGCAGCGTCGCGACCCGGGGCGGAAGCTGCAGCTGCGCTCGCGTGACGAGCTCGGTGGCGGCAATCGCGTCGACTTCGAGGAGCTCGCTCCCGACATCGACACGTTCCTCGGTCAGGCCGCCTACCTGCAGCTGGGCTTCTTCGAGACGCTCACCGAGCTGATCCAGACGATCCCCGAGCTCGGCGAGAAGGAAGCCGTGTCACGGGCCGCCGGCGCGGCGCTCACGAAGCACGAGGCGCTCGTCGCGCTGATCCGCGAGCGCGGCGACGACCCCACCGGGATCATGCGCCCGTTCCGCGAGCCGCTGGACGCCTTCCGCGCCGCGACGCATGGCGTGCGCCCGCAGGAGACGATGCTGTCGGTGCACATCACGGCGGGCATGCTCGACGACTTCTATCTCGCTCTGTCGGCCAGCTACGGCGAGACGGGCGACCGCGTCGCGCGGATCCTGCAGGCCGACGACGATCGCCAGGCGATCGTCGAGCTGATATCCCAGGCGATCGCGAGCGACCCCGAGTGGAAGTCGCTGCTCGCCCTGTGGGGGCGCCGCCTGGTCGGCGACACCCTGCTCATCGCGCGTGCCGCGCTGCGGCCGACCGATCTGGGCTCGGCGGCAGAAGAGAAGGTGGAGCCCGTCTTCACCGAGCTCATGGCTGCGCACTCGCGGCGTATGGACGCCATGGGACTGGCGGCCTGACACGCGGGACGGATGCTGCGGCCCCGCGCCGGCCGCCGGCAGCGGGGTGCGTGCGTCCGAGCCTGATCAGCCGATGCCGAGGCGCGCCTTCTCGCGCGCGTCGCGAGCGACCCGCGCACGTGAGAGGAGGATGACCGACGGGTAGGTGACCGCCATGGGGACGATGAGGGCCGCGAGCCACGGCCACGGCGTGTCGATGCCCACGCCCAGCCACGTCAGGATCGACCACGCCGCACCCGCCGATACGGCGCCGATCATCGGCGCCAGGACGACACCGCGCGTCAGACGCTGGTGCAGCTGGAAGTGGACGCCGGTGCCGACGACCGCGCCGACGATGAACGCGATGAGGATCTGCATGGGTGCGCGCGCCCGCTCAGGCGACGAAGCCGACCCGGCGCGACTCTTCGGAGCCGAGCTCGACGTAGGCCAGTCCGGCGGTCGGGACGATGTACGAGTTGCCCTTGGCATCGGCGAACGTCACGTGCGTGGCGCCGGCGTCGAGGGCGGCGGCGATGGACTTCTTGACGTCGGCAGCGGGCTCGTTCGTCTCGAAGTTGAGCTCGCGGCCGGTGTTCGCGATGCCGATGCGGATCTCCACGTGACTGACCTCCTGCGCGGGGCGATTGTCTTGCCGGATGCTGAGGGCTCCTGCTGGGCAGAAGGGCTCAGGGCTCCCCGGACGCATGGCAACTCTACGACACCGCGCAGGGGCAGCCGCCCGTCGCAGGAACGCTCTGGGCGAACGGCCGATGTCGCCCCTTCGCGCTAGCGTCGAGGGGTGACTTCGGCAAGGCCAGACCACGAGGCGTACCGCCCCGACGCGCCGCAGCAGGCCGTGCTGGCACTGCCGTGGGACGCATCGGGTGTGGTGGTGGGCGCACCGGGTGCCGGAAAGACCGAGACCCTGGTCGCGCGTGTCGCCGCCCTGATCGAAGGCGGCGTCGCACCCGATTCCGTCCTCGTGCTGACACCGTCACGGCAGACCGCGACCGCCCTTCGCGACCGGCTCGGCCTCGCGGTGCGCGTGGCGACGACGGGGCCGCTCGCCCGGTCGGTCGCCTCGTACGCCTTCCAGATCGTGCGGGCGCACGCCGTCGCCGCGGACGCCGATCCACCGCAGCTCCTCACGGGCGGTGACGAGGACCAGATCATCCGCGACCTCCTCGAAGGCGACGACGAGGACGAGGCGGCCGGCGCCGTCCGCTGGCCGGACTGGCTCGGTCCGGCCATCCGCGGCACGTCCGGATTCCGCACCGAGGTCCGCACGTTCCTCGCCGAGTGCACGACGCTCGGCATCGACCCGCGCCGTCTGCGCGAGCTGGGCGAGCGCCACGAGCTGCCTGCCTGGGTGGCGCTGTCGTCCTTCTTCGGCGAGTACCTCCAGGTGCGCGGCGCCATGCGCGGCGCCCACCGGGATGCCGCGGGGCTGGTCCGCGAAGCCGTCGGGCTGCTGCGCACCGCTCCGGCGGGAACCCCGGCCGTCGACCGCGTGCGCGTCGTCCTGGTCGACGACGCGCAGGAACTCACCCTCGGCGGGGTAGAGCTGCTCGAGGCCGTGCGGTCCCGGGGCGCGGCGGTGCTCGCCTTCGGCGACCCCGACGTCGGGTCGGGCTCCTTCCGCGGCGCGACTCCGGAGAACTTCGCCCGGCTGGCTGCGTCCCTGGGCGCGGTGCACGTGCTCGCCGAAGGGCATCGCGGCACAGCCTGGCAGCGAGAGCTCGTCGGCCGCGTCACGCAGCGCATCGGCGCGGTCGGCGTGGTGGCCCATCGCGTCGCAGCGTCGGACGCCGAGGCCGACGACTCCGTCCGGGTGCTCACATTGCGCTCGACCGCGGAGGAGTACGACGCTGTCGCGCGCGTGCTGCGCGAGCGACACGTGCATGAGGGTGTGCCGTGGCGTGCGTGCGCCGTCATCGCGCACGACACGCGCCAGGTCGCCGCGCTCGAGGCCGAGCTGTCGGCGCGGGAGGTGCCGGCGCGTTCGAGCGGGCCGGGACGCGCGCTCGGCGCCGTGCGGCCGGTCGCCGATCTGCTGCGGCTCATCGAGCTGGCCTCGCGAGACGAGTGGACGTTCGACGAGGTCTCCGCGGCGCTCGTCGGCACCTACGGACGGCTCGACGTGATCGAGCTCCGTCGGCTGCGCTCGGCGCTGCGGCACGCGGAACTGCGACGTGTCTTCGAGAGCGATGCCGAGGGAGGAGGCCGCGCGGAGAGCGCCGAGCGCTCCGGTCGCGACCTCGTGCTCTCGGCGATGCGTCAGCCGCTCGAGTTCGACCTGCTCGACACGCGCGAGGCCCGGCGTGCCGCATCGCTGGCGCGCACGCTCGCTGTGCTGCGCGAGGACCTCGATCGCGGGGCGACCGCGCACGAGCTGCTCTGGACCGCCTGGGACCGCAGCGGACTCGAGCGCGCGTGGGGTGAGCTCGCGCGCGGCAACGGTCCGCTCGCCGAGCAGGCGAACCGGGATCTCGACGCGCTCGTGGCGCTCTTCCAGGCAGCCAAGCGTTTCGTCGAGCGGTCGCTCGACGCCGATCCGCGCGTGTTCGTGCGGTCCATCCTCGACAGCGGCGTCGCCGAAGACCGGCTCGAAGCGCCGACGCGCGACTGCGTGCGCATCATGACGCCTGCAGGTGCCCTCGGGCTCGAGTTCGACACCGTCGTCGTGGCCGGCGTGCAGGACGGTGTCTGGCCCAACACCCGGCTGCGGGGCAGCCTGCTCGACACGTGGCGTCTCACGGATGCCGCCACCCGCGCCGACGGCGAGACACTCGGTGCGTTCGACCGCCGCCGCGGGGCGATGCATGACGAGCTGCGACTGCTCGCCCGCGCGCTGTCGCGCGCGACGGCGCAGGTCATCGTCACCGCCGTGGACGACGACGACACGGGCCCGAGCGTGTTCTTCGAGCTGCTGCCCGACCCCGAGCCCTTCGAGCTCGATCACCCGGTGTCCCTCCGTGGACTCGTCGCGCGGCATCGGCGCACCCTCACCACGGCGGTCCCGCGCTCGACTCCCGTCTCAGCGCCCCTCGCCGCGCCGGCGGCGCGCGCCGCGGAGCAGCTCGCGCTGCTCGCGGATGCCGGGGTGCCCGGCGCCTCGCCCCACGAGTGGTACGGCGTCGCTGGGCCGACATCGACCGGGCCCCTGCGCGATCTCTCGCGAGAGGACGTCCGCGTCTCGCCCTCGCGCCTGCACGCCCTGGAAGAGTGCGAGCTCAACTGGGTCATCGCCGACCTGGGCGGCGACCCCGGCGGCACCACCGCCGGCCTCGGCACGATCATCCACGCGGCCCTCGAGCACGCGTCCGGCCACGACGAGGCGACCCTATGGGCGGAGGTCGCGTCGCGCTGGGGCGAGCTGACGTTCGAGGCGGAGTGGCGCGATCGGGCCGAGCAGACCCGCGCACGCGATCTGGTGCGACGCCTCCACCTGTACCTGCGGCGGTTCGACGACGCCGGTGGGACGCTGATCGGGGCGGAACCGCACTTCGAGGTCGTGATCCCGCTGGACGACGGCGCAGCGGCGGGCGGGGTGCGCGCGGCCGACGCCGAGCTCGACCTCGATGCGGGGGCGGGGGAGCACCACGTCATCCTGTCGGGGTACATCGATCGCGTCGAGCTGACTCCGGAGGGAACCGTCGTCATCATGGATCTCAAGACCGGCAAGCGCGAGCCGCAGACCGACGCCAAGGTGCTCGACAACCCGCAGCTCGCCGCATACCAGCTCGCCTTCGAATCGGGCGCGATCCCCGAGGCGAAGGGCCTCGTACCCGGAGGCGCGAAGCTCCTGGTGCTCCGGCCGACCGCCACGAAGTCCGACTACGTCACACCCTGGCAGCCGCCGTTCGACGCCGAGCGCCGCGACGCGTTCGTCGGCCGCATCCGCACCGCGGTCGCGGTCATGCGCGGGGTGAGCTTCACCGCGCCGTACGAGGAGCACTGCCGCGACGAGCATTCCTACGGGCTCTGCCGGATCCACACCGTGGGCGCGGTGAGCGCCTCGTGACCATCGCGCAGCCCGTGGAAACGCAGGCCGTGTCCCCGGCGCCGATCCTGTCGGCGCGCGTGATCGCCTGCGCACTCGGGCAGTTCCCGCCGACGGACGAGCAGGTCGCCGTCATCGAGGCGCCCTTGGCGCCCGCCCTTGTCGTCGCCGGCGCCGGCAGCGGCAAGACCGAGACGATGGCGGCCCGAGTCGTATGGCTGGTCGCGAACGGCATCGTCCGTCGCGACGAGGTGCTCGGCCTCACCTTCACGCGCAAGGCCGCCGGCGAGCTTGCGGAGCGCATCCAGAAGCGCCTCGCGCGCCTCGCCGAGTTCGAGCGCCGCGGCCTGCTGCCGTCGCTGCCCGCGCTCGCGGAGGAGGGACGGCTCGACGTGTTCGGCGAGCTCGAAAGATCCGGCGCCGACGGGGCGCGCGCGGCGGCCGAGCGCCACCGCCTGCTCGACGCGCTGGCGCACGGGGTCGACGCCCTCGCTGCGGATTCCGTCGACGACGCGCTCCTTCACCGGCCGAGCGTCGCGACCTACAACAGCTTCGCCGACCAGATCGTGCGCGAGCACGCCCTCCGGATCGGACGGGATGCGGAGGCCGCCGTCCTCTCGGAATCCGCGGCGTGGCTCCTCATGCGCCGCGTCGTGTTCGCCTCCGACGATCCCCGACTCGAACGACGGGGCGAGGCGGTGCGCACGATCGTCGACGCGGCGCTGCGGATCGCCCGCGACGGCGTCGACAACCTCGTCGACTTCGACGCGCTCGCCGCCTTCCCCGAGCGCTTCGGCGTCGTGCGCGAACTGCCGTCGACCAATCGGCGCACCACGGTATACGCCGACGTCGCCGATGCGGCCGACCGGGTCGACACGCTCGCGCTGCTGGCCGACCTCGCGCGCGAGTACGCCGCCGAGAAGGTCCGGCTCGGGGTCATCGACTTCTCCGACCAGGTCGCCGGCGCTCTTGAGGTGGTCGCCAGCCACCAGGCGGTCGCCGACGAACTGCGCGACCGCTACCGCGTCGTGCTGCTCGACGAATACCAGGACACCTCCGTCGTCCAGACCGACCTGCTGGCCGCCCTCTTCGCCGGCACCGGGGTGATGGCGGTCGGCGATCCGCACCAGGCGATCTACGGCTGGCGCGGTGCCAGCGCGGGCAACCTCGGCGGGTTCGCGGCGGCCTTCGCGCCCCGCGCGGCGTGCGCGCAGTACTCCCTCCTGACGAGCTGGCGCAACAGCGCCTCGGTGCTGACGGCTGCGAATGCCGTGCTCGCGCCGCTCGCCGCATCGGCTTCCGTCGCGGTCGGCGAGCTGCAGCCGCGTCCGGGGGCGCCCACCGGAGTGGTCGAGATCGCTTTCGACCCCGACCTCGACGCCGAGGCCGACCGTGTCGCAGAGTGGTTCGCGCGAGTGCGCGCCGAGCGCGCCGGCGCCGGTCGCACGACCACCGGGGCGATCCTCTTCCGCAGCAAGAAGCACATGGTGCGCTTCGGAGACGCTCTCGGGCGCCACGGCATCCCGCATCGCATCCTCGGGCTCGGCGGCCTGCTCTCGACGCCCGAGGTCGTGGACGTGGTGTGCGCGCTGCGGGTCATCAGCGACCCATCGGCGGGCTCCGCGCTCATCCGGCTGCTGTCGGGGCCGCGATGGGCGATCGGTCTGCCAGACCTGCGCGAGCTCGCGGCGCTGTCCCGCCGCCTCGCGCGTCATGACGCCGCCCTGCAGCCCCTCGCGCCCGAGGTCGTCGAGCGCATCCGGGGAAGCGCCGGCGACGACGACGGCTCGCTCGTCGACGCACTGGACTTCGTGTTGCGGCAGAAGCCCGACCACGGCTGGCTGGAGGGCTTCACGCCCGAGGCGCGCGGTCGGCTGCGGGACGCGGCATCCGTCTTCGCGGGACTCCGTCAGGCGAGCGGCATGCCGATCCCGGAGCTCGTGCGCCTGATCGAGCTGGAGCTGAGACTCGACATCGAGCTCGCCGCGAACGAGTCTCGGGGCCCAGCGCGCATCGCATCGGCGCAGCTGCGGGCCTTCGTCGACGAAGTGCACGCCTTCCTCGCCGCCGACGAGACGGGGTCGCTGTCGAGTCTGCTCGCGTGGCTCGAGCATGCCGAGCAGCTCGATGAGTTCGCGCCCCGCACCGAGCCGCCCGAGGACGACGTCGTGCAGCTCTTGACGATCCACGGGTCGAAGGGGCTCGAGTGGGACGCCGTCGCCGTCGTGCGCCTCGTCAAGGACGAGCTGCCGAGCGCGCCGCGCGACACGAAGGCCTGGCTCGGATTCGGCGTTCTGCCCTACGCGTTCCGCGGCGACTCCGCGTGGCTGCCCGCGCTCGGCTGGCAGTCCGCGACGACCCAGCAGGAGCTCAAGGAGGCGATCGAGACGTTCGTCGAGGCGAACCGCGCCCGGCAGCTCGAAGAGGACCGCCGCCTGGCGTACGTCGCGGTCACTCGTGCCCGCGACCACCTGCTGCTCACGGGCGCGACGTGGTCCGGCACCAAGCGCCCCCGTACGCGCAGCCCGTTCTTCGTCGAGATCGCCGAGGCGCTCGACGTGTCCCTGCCGGACGACGAGCCCGGCGACGATCCGTACCAGGGGGAGCGGCGCGTGCTGCAGTGGCCGATCGATCCGCTGGGCGCGCGTCGGGCGGCCGTCGCGGGCGCGGCGGCGACCGTCGAGGCGGCGCTCGGCGCGCCGCGGGCAGGGGTCGATCCTCAGGCGGCCCTGCTGCTGGCCGAGCGCGACGCGCGTCGTGCGCGTCCGGTGCACACCGCGCCGACCCGCATCGCCGCGTCCCGCTACAAGGAGTACGTCGCCGACCTCGAGGGCACCCTCGCGGGCATCGCTCGGCCGATGCCCGAGCGCCCCTTCCGGCAGACGCGCCTGGGCACGCTCTTCCACGCCTGGGTCGAGCAGCGCTCCGGCCGCGCGGGGCTCGGCGGCTCGCTCGACGACGCGCTCTGGGAGATCGACGAAGACGTTCCGGGCACCGAGGCATCGGTCGAAGATGCCGCGGCCCTCGCGGCGCTGCGCGAACGCTTCCTCGCGTCGGAGTGGGCGCCGCTGCAGCCGATCGAGGTCGAGACCGAGATCGACTTCACCACCATCGGGCCGGACGGCCTACCGCACATCGTGATCTGCAAGCTCGACGCCGTGTACCGGCGCGAGGACCGCGGCGGTCGCATCGAGATCGTCGACTGGAAGACCGGCGTCGCGCCGCGCACCGCTGCCGAGAAGGATGAACGGATGCTGCAGCTCGAGCTGTACCGACAGGCCTACCACTCGAAGCACGGTGTGCCGCTCGACGAGATCGATGTCGCCCTCTATTACGTGGCGGAGGACGTCATCCTGCGCGGCTGAGCCGCTCCCGTGCGGTCACGGAGGTCTTGTCGTCGCAGTTCCGTCTCAGTCGGCGAGCCAGCGGCGCAGTGCCGCCTCGGACGCGCGCTCCGCCTCGGCCGCGGCATCCTGCCCGCCCTCGTCATCGCGCTCGCTCGTGGCACCCGGCGCGACCGCGGCGGGAAGCGCGATGGGCGCGGTCGAAAGGTCGTCGTCCGGGTGCCGGCGGGGCAGCTGCACCGCCGAAGCGTCGAGGTCGACGGGTCGGAACGCGGCGAGATCCTCGGCCGAGATCTCCTGGGTGTCGAAGGACTCCGGCGCCGCGGCCACCGGTCCGGTGTCCTGCCGGGCGGCGTCATCCTCGGCGGCGACCCACTGCGCCAGCTCCTCCGGGTCGTACGCATCGGTCTGCATCGACGTGTCGATCGTCGGCGCGCCGGCGCCAGGCGTGCGCTCGAGGAGCGCGATGGCGTCATCGACGTCGAGTGCCGCGGCCGACACGATGTCGTCACCGGCCACGCCCCCCGCCAAGGATTCCAGCAGCTCGACGGCGTCACCGACGATGTCGTCGCGGTCGGTGTCGTGCCCGTGCACGAGCCACTTCGCGAACTCGAGTTCGGCATACAGCCTCGCGCGCTCGCGCGCCCGGGCGTCGGGGGCGCGTCCGCTGTCGGCGACGTAGGCGGCGTAGACGTCTTCGGCGGCATCGGGCGCGGACGCGAGCCATTGCAGGTCGGTCGCGGGGTCGCCGATCGACAGGCCGTGCCACTCGAGCAGTCCGGTCACGGTCGGGATGCCGTCGAGGTCCTCGAACAGGAAAGATGCGGCTCCGGCGCCGCCCAGCACGACGGCTGATTCGAACCGCCACAGCTCGTCGGCGTCGACCGCGCGGTGCCAGCGCTCCGCCAGGCTCACCGGCAGCCGGCGGGTCGCGACGGCGCGCTCGATCAGGCGCGTGACATCGGCACGCACCTGCTGCGGGGTGCGCGCGGGCAGCCCCTCGCCTTTGACGATCGAGTGCGGCAGCGAGTGAAGCGCGGCGAGAGCCGCGCCGAGCGAAGTGGCCGCGCCGCGCCCGGGCGGCAGGTGTGCGGCGTCGACGCGGTAGCCGGGGAGGAAGTCGACGACGACCACCCGTGTGTCGCCGAGACCGGCCTCGCCGAGCAGCTCTGGGGCCCGGAAGGGGAGGAGCCCTCGCACACCCGGGGTGAGTGCACGCAGCGCACGCACCTCCGCCGCGAGCTCCGGGGCGGACGACGGGTCGGCAGGGACCCGCACGACCACACGCCGCCCGTCGTCGAGATCGGCGACCGCCGCATCGTATCGACCGGCAGCGCCCTCGGTGAGGGCGCCGACTCCGACGACGCCGACCCGCGGGAGAGCCGACGTGACCGACGCGGCTAGAGTGAGGGGTGAGCGTGCCATGTGCCCAGGGTAGGTCGGTCGCGCTCGTCCGTCCCCGCGCCACGCCCGGCCCTGAACGACGAAGCGGAGCATGTTCGATGACGGCGCCCGACAGCACGAGCCTGAATCCGCTGGCGCATCCCGGACTCGATCGCGCGGCCGCTGAGAGGCCGATTCCCGATCTCCTCGACACGGCCAGGACGGATGCCGCGTCCCGCGTCCTGCTCGTCGTCGGGGACTCCGCGCCGCTGGCCGCATCCGATGCGCTGCTCTGGCTCGCGCCGTCGGACGTTCCCGGTGGAGCGGAATGGGCGTTCCTCGGACGTGACGACGACGGGTCTGCGCTGCTCGCCGCTGTGTTCGCGTCCCAGGACGAGGATCTGTTCGTCGCCCCGGCAGGCTGGGCGGGCCTGCGCACGGTGGGAGCCCTGCTCTCGGCCCGCGACGCCGGCGCATTCGTGGAGGCGCTGAGCCTCGGGCGCTGGCTGATCGACGCCCCGTTCTGCCCCGCGTGCGGCACGCTGACCGTCCTGGGGGATGCCGGCTGGTCGCGCCGCTGCCCGAACTGCGGGCGGCAGCATTTCCCTCGAACCGATCCGGCCGTGATCGTCGCCATCACGAGCGGCGAGGACCCCGACCTCCTGCTCCTCGGCTCGAACGCCCTGTGGGGCGCCGACCGCTTCTCCTGCTTCGCCGGGTTCGTCGAGGCCGGCGAGTCGCTCGAGGCGGCCGTGCGCCGTGAGGTCGCGGAGGAGTCCGGTGTCGATGTCGGCACGGTGACCTTCCGGGGGTCTCAGGCATGGCCTTATCCGCGCTCGCTGATGGTCGGCTTCCTCGCCGAGTCGCTCGACGACACGGCGGCGCGCCCGGACGGCGAGGAGATCGCTGCGATCCGCTGGTTCACGCGTGACGAGATCGGTCGAGCGCTGGCCGGGGACGGCGATGTCGTGCTCCCCGGACGAGCGTCCATCGCGCACCGGCTCATCGCCGACTGGCATGCGGAGAGCGCGTGAACGTCGGCGCGCTGGCAGGGCTGGACGAGCATCAGCTCGAGGCCGCGACCGCGCTGCGGGGCCCTGTGGCGGTACTGGCCGGCGCCGGTACGGGCAAGACCCGCGTCATCACGCATCGCATCGCGCACGGCGTCGACACCGGGGCGTACTCGCCCGGGCGGGTGATGGCGGTCACCTTCACGACCAAGGCCGCCGGCGAGATGCGGGGACGGCTGCGAGCGATGGGCGTGGCCGGAGTGTCCGCCCGGACCTTCCACGCGGCCGCCCTCGCACAGCTCAACTTCTTCTGGCCGACCCTCGCCGGCGACACGGCGCCGGGCATCATCGACAACAAGGTGCGCATGCTCGCCCACGCGGCCGACGGCATCGGGCTCGCACCCGACGTGGCGACCCTGCGCGACGTCGCATCCGAGATCGAGTGGCGGAAGGTCTCCATGCTGGGCGTCGACGCATATGCGGCCGCCCGCCCGAACGGCGTCGGCCGCCTGGGGGTCGACCGCGTCGTGGCGCTCCAGCATGCGTACGAGAAGCTCAAGGACGAGCGCCGGCAACTCGACTTCGAAGACGTGCTGCTCGCCTGCGCCGGCATGCTCGAGGCCGAGCCGCAGGTGGCCAAGGCCGTGCGCGAGCAGTACCGCCATTTCACCGTCGACGAGTTCCAGGACGTCTCGCCCCTTCAGAACCGGCTGCTCGAACTGTGGCTCGGGGATCGCCGCGACCTCTGCGTCGTGGGCGACGCGAGCCAGACCATCTATTCGTTCGCCGGTGCCGACGCCGCGTTCCTCCTCGACTTCCCGTCGCGGTACGAGGGCGCCCGCGTCGTGCGCCTCGAGACGAATTATCGCTCGGATGCCCCGATCCTGGCGGTCGCGAACGAACTGATGCGCGGGCGCCCCGGGGCGCTGCACCTGTCGGCCGCCGCCGCCCGGGATGCGGAGACCGGCGCGGCGCCGGTTCCGACGGTGACCGCGTTCGAGGACGACCGGGACGAGGCCCGCGCGGTCGCCGCGCGGATCGCCGCGCAGATCGCCGACGGCGCGGATCCGCGCCACATCGCGGTGCTCTACCGCGCGCACGCGCAGTCGGCCGAGCTCGTGGCAGCGCTCTCCGACGCGGGCATCGCGACGACGGTGCTCGGCGGCCGCCGGTTCTTCGACATGCCGGAGGTGCGGCAGGCGGTGATGGAGCTGCGGGCGGCGTCGGTCGCCCCCATCGAGAGCGGCTTCGTGGACACCGTGCGCGACATCCTGCGCTCGCGGGGTCTCACCGACGAGCCGCCCGAGGCCGGCGGTGCGCTCCGCGACGCCTGGGAAGCCCGTGCCGCGCTGCTGCGCCTCGCGCAGGAAGCGCCCGCCGGCACGACCCTCCGTGCCTTCGCGGACGAGCTCACCGCGCGGGCCAAAGCCCACGACGAGCCGGCGATGCGCACCGTGACGCTCGCGACGCTGCACGCGGCCAAGGGCCTGGAGTGGGAGCACGTGCACCTCGTCGGCGTCGCGGAGGGCCTGCTTCCCATCTCGTACGCCACGACGTTCGAACAGGTCGACGAGGAGCGGCGACTCGCGTACGTCGGCATCACGCGGGCCGGGCGAACGCTGTCGCTGTCATGGGCGCGAGGCGTACGGGAGAGGCAGCCGTCGCGGTTCCTGCGAGAGATCGGCAACGGCACTCTGCGTGCGGGCGGTGCGACCGCACGTGCCGGTGCAGCGAGCCGGCGCGCAGGGTCACCGAGCGGCTCCGGGCGGCCGAAGGGTGCCGCGCGCGCTCCGCGATGAGCCGACCCGCGACGATCCCCGACTCCCACAGCACCGAGGGCTCGCTCTCGACGGCGCGACCCAGCAGCTGCGCTGCGACCGCCGGCCACGACGGATCGCCGTCGCGGCGGTGAGCCGCGACGCACGCGAGGCATGCGCTCCGGCCGGGTACGACGAACGGGCCGACTTCCGCGCCCGAGCCGGTGAGCGCGACCGGCACATGATCGACGTCCGCGCTCATGAGCGCGGCGGCCGCGCCGGGCGCCACCACGCGATGAACGACGAAGACGACGGCCGCGGCATCCGTTCCGACGCTCCCGACAGCATCGAAGCGGTGGGCGGTGTCGACGTCGTAGCCCTCGGCGGAGAGACCCGCGGCCACCGCATCGCGATGCTGGTCGGGCACGTCGTCGGCGCACTGGACCACGATGCGGCGGGGGGTCGCGGCATCCGTCATCAGCGCGCGGCGGATGCGTGACAGGAACCGCGCCGCCGTCGCGGCGTCGGGAGCGCCCAGCGCCTGCGCGAACGGGATCGCCGCGCCGTCGGGGAGGCCGCGCTCGAGCTCGCGCAGCAGCCGCTGCTGCCACGGCGGGGGATCGTCGACCACGGCGACCGGCTCGGCGCCGAACTGGATCGTCGAATCGGTCCGCCACACGGGGGGATACGAGGGGTCGAGTCGCAGCATGCGCCCGATCCTGTCGCACCGGACGGGCCGGGCGACCGGTATCCACAGGCCACGACCCCGATTCGCCGCATCCGGTCGGACTGGGGAGGAACCGCTGACCCGTTACCGGCCCGCCGCTTACACGGGCCGGTGGTCGTCCGGCGTGCCGCTCTCGCCCTCGTCGCCGGAAGCGTCGGATTCGGAAGGAGAATCGGATGCTTCGCCCGCGGCCGATCCGCCGGGCTCGTCTCCGGCGAGCAGGCGCGCCAGGGCGTCGTCCATCTCGTCGCGCAGCGGCTCGTCGCCGCGGGCGCGTGCCTCGAGGCGGGCGACGAGCCCCGCGGGATCGTCGATGTCGGACGCGCTCGGCATGAGGTCGGGGTAGTCCCACAGCGCGTCGCGCGCCGCGGGGCCCACCGCAGCCGTCACGGCCCGCCACATGGCGGCGGCCTCGCGCATACGGCGCGGGCGGATCTCGAGGCCGACGAGCGAGCCGAGTGCGCGCTCGGCCGGACCGCCGACGGCGCGCCGTCGACGCACGGCCTCCGAGATGCGCTGCGCCGAGGGGAGCCGCGACGTGGCGTCCTCCGTGACGACCTCGACCCAGCCTTCGACGGTGGCGAGGAGATTCTCCAGCCGTGAGAGGGCGGCGTCCTGCGCCTCGGAGCGCGCGGGCAGCAGCGCACCGCTCTCGATCGCGCGGCGGAGCTCCTCGGGCTCGGACGGGTCGAAGCGGGTGGCGAGATCCTCGAGGGCGTCGGTGTCGACGTGCACGCCGCGCGCGAAGTCGGTGACCTGCGAGATGACATGCAGGCGCAGCCAGCGTGCGTGCCGGAACAGGCGGGCGTGCGCGAGCTCCCGGGTGGCGACGTAGAGGGCGAGCTGGTCTTCGGGCACTTCGAGATCGCGGCCGAAGTCCGCGAAGTTCTGAGGGAGGATCGCCGCCTGACCGTCGGGCATCAGCGGGATGCCGACGTCGCCGCCGCTCACGACCTCCTTCGACAGGTTGCCGACGACCTGGCCGAGCTGCGAGGCGAAGAGAGAGCCGCCGACCGTGCGCATGAGGCGTCCGGCGCCCCGCACCAGGCCCTGCATGTCTTCGGGCGCCTGCTCGCTCAGCGCGGTGGTGAGGGCGTCGGCGATGCTCGTCGCGACCGGAGCCGCCAGCTCCTGCCACACCGGCAGCGTCGCCTCGACCCACGCGCCGCGCGTGAGCGTCGCCGGGGGAGCCGGCAGCTCCGCGATGGTGGTCGCCTCGCTCAGCCACAGCGTCGCCAGGGCGAACGCCTGGTCGAGATCCGTGCGCTGACCCGCGGTCACGCCGAGGCCTTCCTGGTTGGCGATGTGCAGCGCCTGGCGCTTGGCCATGTCCCACGAGATGCCGGTCTCGTCGGCCCCTTCGAACGCGCCCTGCAGCTGGCGCATGACCGCCTGCATCATCGCGGGGTCGATGTTCATTCCCGACAGCCGCGACAGCTGCTCGGGGTCGAAATCTCCTGCCGCACCGCCGAACAACTGGCGGATCAGCTCCTGGAAGTCGTCCTCGGGGCTCGGGTCGCTCCCGCCAGTGAAGTCGTCTGCCACTTCAGCCGCCTTTCAGCCGGTCGATGAGGTTGCGTTCTACGCTAGTCGCAGCATCCGTCGCACTCCCCGGCAGGGACCCCTTACGCCTTACGCCGGTCGCGAACGACCAGGCGCATCAACCCCAAGGCACGGAAATGAGGTCCCGCGTGGCCCTGTTCGACGAGAACACGACGATCGAGCCCGCCCCGCGGCCGCGGATGTCCCGCCGCACGCTGGTGGGCGTGTGGGCGCTCGCCGTCGCCATGGTGGTGCTCCTCGCCATCACGTTCCTGCCGACGTCGTACGTCATCCAGCGCCCCGGACCCGTGTACAACACGCTCGGCACGGCCCAGAACGCCGATGGCGAGGAGGTGCCGCTGATCTCGGTCGAGGGCGCCGACACGTACCCGACCGAGGGATCGCTCGACCTCCTCACGGTGCAGGTGCAGGGGAACCGCGAGCACACCCCGTCGTGGTTCGAGCTCGCGACGGCGTGGTTCGACCCGAGCCGCGCCGTCATGCCGATCGACGCGATCTTCCCCCAGGACCAGACCACCAAGGAGCGCAACGAGGAGAGCGCCCAGATGATGGTGAACTCGCAGCACGAGGCGACGGCGGCCGCGCTGACCGAGCTCGGCTACGACGTCGGCGCGACCCTGTCCGTCTACTCCGTCATCGACGGCGCCGCCGCCGAGGGGATCCTCGAGCAGGGCGATCTGATCCTCACTGCGAACGGCGAGGACCTCACGGATGTCTCGACCCTGCGCTCCGTCATCAACGAGGGCGAAGACGCCCCGGTCGAGCTGCTCATCGAGCGCGACGGCGAGCAGCAGACGGTCGAGGTGACTCCCAAGGAGACGACCGACGACGACGGGGAGACGAGCTGGATCCTCGGCGTCAACCTCACGACGGACTACGACTTCCCGATCGACGTCACCATTCAGCTCAACAACGTCGGCGGTCCGAGCGCGGGCATGATGTTCGCGCTCGGGATCATCGACACACTGACTCCGGGTGAGCTCAACGGCGGCGAGCAGATCGCCGGCACGGGCACGATCACCGCGGACGGCGAGGTCGGGCCGATCGGCGGCATCCGGCAGAAGATGTGGGGCGCGGTGGATGCCGGCGCCCAGTGGTTCCTCGCACCCGAGGCGAACTGCGACGAGGTCGTGGGTCACATCCCCGGCGATCTGCGCGTGTTCTCGGTGGAGGACCTCGACGACGCGCTGGCCGTGCTCGACGCGGTGAGCGAGGGCGGCGATCTCGACGCGCTCCCGACCTGCACCGCGAAGTGATGGGGATCGTGCCCGAAACGTTGCGAGTTTCTTAGAGTTCGCCCAGGGAGGACAAGGCGGGCGCCGAGAATCGCGCGCCTAGGATGGGAACGTGACCACGACCTCCGCGCCGACTCCGGCCACACCCTCTCGCACCCGACGCGTCATCGCCATCACCCTCGCGGTCATCGCCGCGCTGGTCGTGGCGTTCTTCATCTTCGCCAGCCTCTACGCGGACTGGCTCTGGTACGACCAGCTCGGTTTCTCCGAGGTGCTGCTGACGCAGTGGGTCGCGCGCGTCGTGATGTTCGTGATCGGCTTCCTGGGCATGGCCGTGCCGGTATGGCTGTCCATCCAGCTCGCCTATCGGCTGCGCCCCGTGTACGCCCGGCTGAGCTCCCAGCTCGACCGGTACCAGGAGGTCGTCGAGCCGCTGCGGCGACTGGCGATGTGGGGCATCCCGATCTTCTTCGGCTTCTTCGCCGGCTTCGCCACCTCTGCGCAGTGGGAGACCACGTGGCTGTGGTTCAACGGCGTCGCCACGGACACGACCGATCCCGAGTTCGGCCTCGACACCGGCTTCTACATGTTCGCGATGCCGTTCTGGAGCTCGCTCGTCGGCTTCGCGTCGGCGGTACTGCTGATCTGCCTTCTCGTCACGGCGCTGGTGTCGTACCTGTACGGGTCGGTGCGCATCGGCCAGCGCGAGCTGCGCATCTCGAAGTCGGCGCGCATCCAGCTCGCGGTGATCGCGGGTCTCTACCTGCTCGTGCAGGGCGCGAGCCTGTGGCTCGACCGCTTCAAGACGCTCGTCGAATCGGGCGCCGACGGTCGTATCACCGGACCCGGATACACCGGGGTGAACGCGATCATCCCGGGGCAGACGATCCTCGCGTTCGCAGCGGTCATCGTCGCGATCCTGTTCTTCGTCACCGCGATCATCGGCCGGTGGCGCTACCCGCTCATCGCGACCGCGCTGCTCGTGGTCTCGGCGATCGTGGTCGGTGTCGGCTACCCGTGGGTGGTCAACACGTTCCAGGTGCAGCCCAACCGCTTCACGCTGGAAGAGGACTACTACCAGCGCAACGTCGACATGACGCACGAGGCCTACGGTGTGGACGGCCTCGAGCAGGAGGACTTCACGGCAGTGACGGATGCCGCCGCCGGCCAGCTGCGCGATGACGCCGCCACGACCGCGCAGGTGCGCATCATGGACCCGGCGATCATCTCGCCGAACGTGCGGCAGCTCGAGCAGTATCGCGGCTACTACCAGTTCGCCGACCCGCTCGACGTCGACCGCTACGACATCGACGGCGTCTCGCAGGACGCCATCGTCTCGGTGCGCGAGCTCGACCTCACGGAGCTCGGCACAGCGGCGGACTGGCAGAACTCCGCGGTCGTCTATACCCACGGCTACGGCCTCGTCGCAGCCAAGGGCAACGACCGCACCACCGAGGGCGACCCGGTGTTCCTGGAGCGCGGCATCCCTGCGCAGGGATTCCTCTCCGACCAGGAAGACTTCCAGCCGCGGGTCTATTTCGGCGAGTACTCGCCCCCCTACTCGATCGTCGGCGCTCCGGATGGCGCTGACCCGGTCGAGCTCGACTACCCCTCGGGCGAGGACGGCGCCGGCGAGACGAAGACGACCTTCGACGGCGAGGGCGGGCCGAGCCTCGGCAGCGTGTTCAACCGCCTCATCTACGCCCTGAAGTTCCAGGCCGAGCAGATCCTCTTCTCGGACTACGTCAACGAGGACTCGCAGATCCTGTACGACCGCAACCCCCGCGAGCGCGTCCAGAAGGCGGCCCCCTACCTCACGCTCGACAACGACGCGTACCCCAGCGTCGTCGACGGGCGGATCGTGTGGATCATCGACGGCTACACCCTCAGCGCCAACTACCCGTACTCCTCGACCGTGAGCCTCACCTCGGCCATCTCGGACTCGTCGAACCCCGCACCCCGCTTCGCACTCGACGACATCAACTACATCCGGAACTCGGTCAAGGCGACGGTCGACGCGTACGACGGGAAGGTGACGCTGTACGCATGGGACGAGGAGGACCCGGTTCTGCAGTCGTGGCAGAAGGTCTACCCATCGACGATCAAGCCGATCAGCGACATGTCGGCGGAGCTCATGAGCCACGTGCGCTACCCGACCGACCTGTTCAAGGTTCAGCGCACGATCCTCGGTGTCTACCACGTCGACGACGCCCGCTCGTTCTACCAGAGCGACAACCGCTGGCAGACCCCGAACGACCCGCAGGAGGACACGCAGCTGCAGCCGCCGTACTACCTGACGATGCAGATGCCCGGGCAGGACAACCCGACGTACTCGATGTTCACGTCGTTCATCCCGTCGTCGACGACAGGCAACGCCCGCAACGTCCTGATGGGCTACCTCGCGGTGGACTCGAACGCCGGAGGCGAGGACGGCCGGAAGAGCGAGGACTACGGCAAGCTCCGGATGCTGGTGATCGACGCCGATACGACGGTGCCCGGCCCCGGGCAGGTGCAGAACACCTTCGACTCGGATCCACAGATCTCTGCGCAGATCAACCTGCTGAAGCAGGGGCAGTCCGAGGTGCAGAACGGAAACCTGCTGACGCTTCCCGTCGGTGGCGGTCTGCTGTATGTCCAGCCGGTCTTCGTTCAGTCCTCCGGTGCGACGAAGCTGCCGAAGCTGCAGAAGGTCCTGGTCTCGTTCGGCGACGACATCGCGTTCGAAGACACGCTGAACGAGGCGCTGGACACCCTCTTCGGCGGCGACTCTGGTGCCGACGCGGGTGACACGGACGTCGAGGTCACGCCGGGCGCCACGCCGGCACCCACTCCGGAGCCGACCCCGACCGAGCCGACCACCCCGGCCGAGCCGACCGACGAGTACCAGGCCGCCCTGCAGGAGGCGCAGCAGGCGATGCTCGACCGGCAGGCTGCGCTCGAGGCGGGCGACTGGGCGGCATACGGCGCGGCCGACGAGCGTCTCACCGCGGCGGTCGAGAAGCTCATCGAGCTCGGCGGCCAGTAAACAGGCATGCACGAAGGCCGGTCCCTTTCGGGGCCGGCCTTCGGTGTTTCCCGGCTCAGCCCGTGAGGATGGCGTACCAGATGAGCAGCAGCGTCACCCCGAAGCCCGAGAACTGGTTGAGCCACAGGAAGCGGCGCCAGCCGGTCGTCGCGGCGGCAGCATCGGTGTCGGCGATCGAGCGATATGGCCACACGGTCACGAGGTACGGCACGACGAGCACCGCGGCGAGCGGGCCAGGCCACGCGGTTGCGAGCATCGCGATGCCGGCCGCTGCGTAGCAGGCGAGTGAGAACCGTACGGTCCACCGTGCGCCGCGCGCCGTCGCGATCGACGCGATACCCGCCTCGCGGTCGGCCACGACGTCCTGCACCGCCCCGAACGCGTGCGAGGCCACGCCCCACAGCGCGAACGCGCCGATGACCGCCACGAGCGGCGGCGTCCACGTCGCGCCGGCGAGCACGAGTCCGAACACGGCGGGGGAGAAGAAGTGGATGCTGCTGGTCACGGAGTCCAGGAACGGCCGCTCTTTCAGCCGCAGCGGCGGGGCGCTGTAGAAGACGACGAAGAACAGGCTCGCGGCGAGCACGAGCCACGAGGCGGGAGACCCGACCACAGCGAGGTAGGCGACGAACGGCAGGCACAGCAGCGCGGAGGCCCATAGGGTCACCCGGTGCATCCGCCGATCGAGAACCGCCCCGTGCGCGCCGCCCTTGCGCGGGTTGCGCAGATCGGACTCGTAGTCGAAGACATCGTTGATGCCGTACATGGCGAGGTTGTAGGGCACGAGGAAGAACACCGTTCCCATCACGAGGGTCAGGTCCACCTGGCGCGTGGTCAGGATGTACGCTGCCGCGAACGGGTACGCGGTGTTGATCCAGCTCACGGGCCGCGAGGCGATCAGCAGCTGGCGAGCGACGGCGCCGGCGCGCAGGGGTGGGGCGGATGTCACGAGCGCGCCTTCCCGGGAAGGGGCCGCGTGGGCTCCAGCAGCGTGAACACGGACGGCACCAGGAATGCCGCGCACACGGGGTAGGCGAAGTCCTCGATGGGCGCGAGCCCGATCCGCATCCCCGAGATCAGCGTGTCGGGATACGTGAACAGCCCCGCAGCGATCATCACGTTGTCGAACACGGCCGTCAGGGCGACCAGGATGCCTCCGGCGATGACGGATGCCGTCATCCTGCGCCCGAAGCCGGGCCGTCGCACCGTCAGCAGCACGACGACCACCGTGATCACGACGAACGGCCCGACGATGAGGGCGTACGTCATCGGGCCGCCTCCGACGGCGAGGGCGCGGCATCCGTCTTCCGCCGTTCCCTCAGGCGCAGAGCCCCGCACCACGCGACGAGCGCGAGGTAGCTCAGGAACGCCAGGAACATGGGCTCCTCGAGGGGGAGGTGCGGGGCGAGGTCCACGCCGAGCAGCAGGGCGCTGTCGCCTTTGACGAAGACGCCCGCGGCGATGCCGACGGCGTCCCACGCGAGGAAGAATGCGGTGCCGATGCCGACCGCGAGGGCCGTGCGTCGGGGCGCGCGCCACGCGGCGAGACGCCAGCGCCGGTCGAGCAGCAGAACGCCCGCGGCGGAGACGAGGATCGCGGCGAGGTAGATCCCCGGCATTGTCACACCCTCGCCGGTTCGGTGAGGGGACCGGGGGAGCGATCTCCTCGCAGACGTTTGACGACGAGCTCGGCCGAGATGAGGCACATCGGCAGGCCGATACCGGGCAGAGTGGAGGCGCCGACGTACGACAGCCCCTCGACCCTGCGCGACGTGTTGCGCGGACGGAAGACCGCGCTCTGCCCGAGCGTGTGCGCGAGGCCGAGCGCGTTGCCGCGCCACGCGCCGAGATCGTCGGCGAAGTCGCCGGGGCCGACCGTGCGCCGCACCACGACGCGCTCCGCCAGATCCGGGATGCCGCACCACTGCTCGATCTGGGCGATCACCCGGTCTGCTGCGATCTCGATCGCCGGGTCGCCGTCGCCGTCGATGCCCCCGTGCCCCAGCTGGGGATCTGCGGGCACGGGGACGAGTACGAAGAGATTCTCGTGCTCCGGCGGCGCCACGCCGGGGTCGGTGGCGCTGGGACGGCAGATGTAGAGCGACGCGGGGTCGGGGATGCGCGAACGGGGGCCGAAGATGTCGGAGAAGTTCGCACGCCACTCCCGGGCGAACAGCAGCGTGTGGTGGGCCAGCTGCGGCAGCCTGCCCTCGACGCCGAGCATCACCAGCAGCGCGCCGGGGCTGGGCGTGCGCGAGCGCCACCACTCCTCGGGGTACGTCTGCTCGGCGCGCGGAAGCAGCCGGGTCTCGGTGTGGTGCAGGTCGGCGCCCGACACCACGAGGTCGGCGGGAACGCGGTGGCCGCCTGCGAGCTCGACGCCGGTCGCGGCACCGGAGGCGGTCGTGATCGCAGTGACCCGCGCGCCCGTCTCGATGGCGACTCCGGATGCCTCGGCCAGGCGCGTGATCGCCGCAACGAGCTCGCGGAACCCACCGCGCGGGTACAGCACCCGATCGCCCAGATCGAGGTGGCTCATGAGGTGGTACAGGCTCGGCACGCCGTACGGCGATCCCCCCAGGAACACCGCGGGGTACTCGAGGATCTGCCGGAGCCTCGGGTCGGTGAACCGCCGCTCGACGTGTCGGGCGAGGCTGCGCGTCAGCAGGGGCGCGAGGCGCGGCATCCGTTTCAGGAGGGCAGGATCCCTGAGGCCTGCCGTCGTCTCGTACGTGTCGTAGAGGAACCGCGAGACCGCGAGGTCGTAGGCGTCGGCGGCCGAATCGAGGTAGGCGTCGAGACGTGCGCCCGCCCCCGGCTCGACGCTCTCGAACAGCGCGGCGGCCTCGGCGCGTCCCGAGCGCACGTCGAGGGGCGCGAGGCCGGTCGAGGGATCGGAGTACACGCGGTAAGCCGGGTCGAGCGGCACGAGGTCGAGCTCGCGCTCGGCGGTCGTTCCGAGCAGCCGGAAGAAGTGCTCGAACACCTCGGGCATGAGGTACCAGCTGGGACCCGTGTCGAAGCGGAAGCCGTCGCGCTCCCACGACCCGGCACGCCCGCCGAGTTCGTGGCGCGCCTCGAACAGGGTCGTGTCCCAGCCCTCGGTCGCCAGCAGCGCCGCCGCGGCGAGCCCGCCGACACCGCCGCCGATGACGACCGCGCGCCCTGCTCCGTCGACGAGGGTCATGCGCGCACCTCCCGAGGGGCGAAGCCGAGCAGCGCGCGCGCCGCCAGACGCGCCTTCACCGCGTCGGGCACACGCACCCGCTCCTGGCGCCCGTCGCAGGCGCGCAGACGCACAGCCAGCTCTGCGAAGAGGTCGTGCGCGGCGGTCACCGCGCGCCGGCAGTCGGCGGGAAGCGCTGGGATGGCGCTCGCCGCGATGGCGAGATCGCTGTCGATGCGATCGAGCACCGCAGCGCGCTCGCCGTCTGCCGTCGACAGGCCGAGGTAGTCGCGTCCGAGCACGGCTTCATCGTGGCGGAGGTCGCGCAGGAAGTTCACGTCCTGGAACGCGGCGCCGAGGCGCCGAGCGCCCTCGACGAGCTGAGGCGAGGGGGTGACCGGATGCGGCGCCCCCGCGTTCACGAACACCTCCAGGCACATCAGGCCGACCACCTCGGCGGACCCGTAGACGTACGCGTCGTGCGAGGCGGCGTCATGGCGGAGCGTGTCGAGGTCGGTGCGCATCGACGCGAAGAACGGGCGCACGAGATCCTCTCCGATGCCGCACTCACGCGCCGTTCCCGCGAACGCGTGCACCACGAGGTTGGAGCTGAATCCGCGGTCGATCGCCGACAGGGTCTCGCTCTCGAGCGCGTCGAGGATCTCGCCCGCGACCTCCGCCGACAGTCCGGCTTCCTCGGCGGGACCGTCGACGATCTCGTCCGCGATGCGCACGAGGGCGTACACGTGGCGCACGTGCGGCCGCGGGCGCGGACCGAGCAGCCGGCACGCAAGCCCGAACGAGGTCGAGTAGCGCGCGATCACGGTGGCGGCGGCATCCGCCGCAGCCTGGTCGTAGAGGGCGAGGCCTGTGGGGGACGCAGCGCGCACGATGCTCATGGGATCCGTCCTTCGATGCGGTCGGCGAGGGTGCGCAGAAGGGCTCCGGCACGGTCGGGGAGCGCGGGGTCGTGCGAGCCATCCCGTACCGCCGCCAGCGTCTCTTCGACCAGGCGCACCAGGCGCTCCCTGGCGCCGGTCTGCTCCAGGACGAGCTGCGCCTCGCGCACCGCGACCGGACCGGTGCGCGCGAGTGCGAGCGCCTCGTCGACCCGCGGCGTGGCGTCTGACTCGCGGGCGAGTGCGACCAGCGGCGTGCGCTTGTTCTCGCGGAGATCGGGACCGGTGTCCCGGCCGGTCTGCGCCGAGGTCCCGAATGCCCCGATGAGGTCGTCGACGAGCTGGAAGGCGAGTCCGAGGCGGCCACCGGCCTCGCCGAGCACGCGCAGGGCGTCGCCGTCGGCGCCCCCGAGCAGCGCGCCCGCCTGCAGCGGCGCGCGGAACGTGTATACGGCGGTCTTGTTGAACGCCGTGTCGAGCGTGGAGATGCGGGACGGATGCCGCGCCGCGACGCTGTTCTCCACGTCGGCGAGTTCGCCGGCCGCGGAGATGAGGACGGCGTCGTCGAGGAGGGTCAGGAGGCGATCCCGGGTGGCGTCATCGGTGTGCGCCATGGCGACCAGCCGGAAGGCCTCGTGGAGCAGGATGTCGCCGGCCAGGATCGCCGCGGCGTCTCCCACCAGCGCGGCACCGTCGGTGTTGGCGCCGTCGTCCTGCGCGCGCCGGCGGAACTCGCCGCCGACGTTGGGCACCCCGCGCCGCATCGTGTCGTGGTCGATGACGTCGTCGTGCACGACGAACGCCGTGTGCAGCAGCTCGAAGGCGGCCGCCACCGAGAGGACGGCCGACGCGTTGGCGTCGTCGGTGCGGAACGCCTCGAAGGACGCGGTGACCAGCGCCGGACGCAGGCGCTTGCCGCCCTGCGCCGCGCGGGTGATCGCGTCCCCCAGCGCACCGAAGCCGGATCCCAGCTCGGAGGTGCGCTCGCGGATGCGCGCGAGCGCACCGTCGATCGCGATCCGGAGGTCGGGATCGGCGGCCGCCGGGATCATGACGCGCGTCTCTCGCGCGAGCGCGTCTCGAACAGGTGCAGCTGCTGCGCCTGGAGCACGAGCCAGGGGCTGAACGCCCACGGTGTCGCCTCCAGCGAGACGGCGAGCGCCTCGGGTTCGACCCACCGCGCGTCGATGGCCTCGAGAGGGTTGAGCACGGGCTCGTCGTCGGCATACGCGGTGTAGACGGGGCACACCTCGTGCTCGACGATGCCGTTGGCGTCGGTGGCGCGGTACCGGAACAGCGGGAGGGCGACGCGGAGGTCGCTCAGCGTGAGCCCGAGTTCGAAGTCCGCGTGGCGACGGACGGCCGAGAGCACCGGCTCCGCGGGGCGGGGGTGCCCGCAGAACGAGTTGGTCCACACGCCAGGCCATGTGCGCTTCGAGAGGGCACGGCGGGTGATGAGCACCTGACCCTCGGCGTTGAGCACATGGCACGAGAAGGCGAGGTGCAGGGCGGTGTCGGGGCCGTGCACGCTGGATTTGGGCGCGGTGCCGATGGCGCGGCCGTCATCGTCGAGCAGGACCACGTGGTCGGTGTCGGGCATCCGATCATTCCTCTCAGATTGCTAGCTAAACTAGCAATGCCTCTTGTGCGATGCTACAACGGGTCGGAGGGAACGTCCACGATGTCCGAACGTTGGCTGCCACAGACGGATCATGAACACGCGGTGATGCGCGTGCTCACATCCATCCGTGCCCTCAGCGACGCCATGGAGCGCATGCACAGCGGCATGAAGGGCGACATGGACATGAACGCCTCGGATCTCGCGGCGCTCCGAATGCTCATCATCCGGGAGCGGCAGGGACGCTCAGTCAGCCCGCGCGACATCGCCCACCACCTGCGCATCTCGACCGCGTCGACGACGAAGCTGCTCGACCGGCTCGTCGAGACGGGGCATGTCGAACGCCGACCGCATCCGAGCGATGGGCGGGGTCGCGTGGTGGTGCTCACCGAGGACGCGAGGCACGCGTTCTTCCGCGCGTTCGGCGAGAAGCTGCGCGCGATGCGCGCGGTGGCGATGGAGTACGACGAGTCGGAGCTATCGGTGATCGCGCGCTTCCTCGACGACCTCAGCGGTGCGATGGACCCGGAGGGCTGAAGGCTCGAGCGCCGGCGGAAACACAGAAGAGGGCGACCCTTTCGGGACGCCCTCTTCTGTGTTTTCTGTTGCGGGGACAGGATTTGAACCTGCGACCTCTGGGTTATGAGCCCAGCGAGCTACCGAGCTGCTCCACCCCGCGGCACAAGGAATAGCCTAGCACGGGGTTCGGGGTGGTCGTGACACAGGGGCGGTCGGCTTGCCCCGATCGCGGGCGTCGGGCAAGGATGAACCATGTCCACCGAGCGTGACACCGATCCGCGAGACGACCGAGTCGACGGTCGTGACGAATCCCCGGAAGAACGCGCCGACCGCAACTGGAGCGAGGTGCTGCAGGAGGTCCGGGTCCTGCAGACCGGCACGCAGATCCTCACCGGCTTCCTGCTCGCCCTCGCCTTCCAGCCCGCCTTCGCCGACCTGACCGGCTCCCAGCAGGCCTTCTATCTCGGGCTCGTGGTCCTTTCGGCGCTCAGCTCGATCGTGGCCCTTGCGCCGGTGGCACTGCACCGCGCCCTGTTCCAGCAGCGGGCGAAGGCCGAAGTCGTGCGCTTCGGGCACTTCGCCCTCGTCGCCGCGCTCGGGACCGTCGCGGTCCTCGTCGTGGGCGTCGTGGCGTTCGTGTTCGATGTCGTGCTCGGCGGGTCGGCGTTCTGGTGGGCCCTCATCCCGCTCGGCCTGTTTCTCTTCGCGCTGTGGCTGGTCGTACCCGCGATCCTCCGCGCGCGCCGCCGGACGAACGGAGGACGGCGATGACCGACACCGTGCCCATCGGGGTGGCGCAGTTCGCGCCGACGGCCGACACCGCGGTGAACCTCGAGACCATCGCACAGCTCGTCGCCACGGCATCGGACCGCGGAGCGCGCGTGGTGGTGTTCCCCGAGTACTCGAGCTACTTCGTCGACCCGTTCGACGAGTCGCTCGCCGAGAACGCGCAGGAGCTGGACGGGCCGTTCATCCAGGCGCTGACGCGGCTCGCGGCGCAACGGGACGTCACCATCGTCGCCGGGCTGCTGGAGCGCGCGAGCGACGGCGAGCGCGTGCGCAACACCGCGGTGGCGGTCGATGGCACCGGCCTGATCGCGCACTACCGCAAGCTGCACCTGTACGACGCCTTCGGGCAACGGGAGTCGGACTGGGTCGAGCCGGGCGATGCGGCTGAGCCGCAGACGTTCGAGCTCGGTGGGCTGAGGTTCGGTCTGATGACCTGCTACGACCTGCGGTTCCCGGAGGTCGGGCGCCTGCTCGTCGACGCCGGCGCCGATGTCTTCGTCGTGCCGGCGGAATGGGTGCGCGGCCCGCTCAAAGAGCACCACTGGCGCACGCTGCTGCATGCCCGTGCGATCGAGAACACCGTGTTCGTGGTCGCGGCCGACCACCCTCCGCCCCTCGGTGTGGGCAACTCGCTCGTCGTCGACCCGCAGGGCGTCGAGCTCGCCGCCGTCGGAACGTCGACGGACGTCGCGGTCGCCCACCTCGACGTCGGGGCGATCGAGCGTGTGCGCCGCGTCAATCCGGCGCTGAGGCTCAGGCGCTTCGGCGTGGGCCCGCGCTGACCCGCGCACTCATCCGAGGCGGGCGAGGCGGGATGCCGCGTCCTCGAGCACCTCGACGCGTTTGCAGGCCGCGAACCGCACGAGTGTGCCGTACTCGCCGCGCCGGTCCGGCGTCGCGAAGGCCGTGAGGGGGATGGCGACGACACCGGCGCGCTCGGGGAGGGCACGACAGAACGCCGCAGCATCCGTCGCTCCCAGCGGCGCCGCGTCGACGACGGTGAAGTACGAGCCGGCGGGCGTCGACACGTCGAAGCCGGCCGCGCGCAGGCCCGTGCCGAGCAGATCCCGCTTCGCGCGGAGCGCGCCCGCTATGCCGCGGAAGAAATCGTCGCCCAGGCGCAGACCGGTCGCCATCGCGGGCTGGAACGGGCTGCCGTTGACGTAGGTGAGGAACTGCTTGACCGCGAGCACCGCGTCGATCAGCGACGCGGGGCCCGAGATCCAGCCGATCTTCCAGCCGGTCGTCGAGAAGGTCTTGCCGCCCGACGAGATCGTGAGCGTGCGGTCCCAGGCGCCGGGACGCGTGGCGATCGGCACGTGCGGCTCGTCGAACACGAGGTGCTCGTACACCTCGTCGGTCACGATCACCGCGTCGTGGCGCTCGGCGAGCCGCACGATCTCGTCCCGCACCTCGGCGCCGAAGACGGCACCTGTCGGGTTGTGCGGGTCGTTCACGAGGATGACGCGAGTGCGGTCGCTCACTGCGGCGCGAAGCTCTTCCAGGTCGGGCTGGAAATGCGGCCACCGCAGCGGCACCGTCACGAGCCGCGCGCCGGCGAGAGCGACGACCGCCGCATACGAGTCGTAGTGCGGCTCGAAGACGACCACCTCGTCGCCGGGCTCGTCGAGGAGCGCGAGGAGCGCCGCGGCGAGGGCTTCGGTCGCACCGGCGGTCACCAGCACCTCGCGCGAGGGATCCAGGTGAAGGCCGTAGAACCGTTCCTGGTGCGCGGCGACGGCGGCGAGCAGATCCGGGATGCCACGACCCGGCGGGTACTGGTTGACGCCGTTCGCGATCGCCGCGCGGGCCGCCTCCAGCACCTCGGCGGGGCCGTCCTCGTCGGGGAAGCCCTGTCCGAGATTGATCGCGCCCGTTCTCGCCGCGAGGGCCGACATCTCAGCGAAGATGGTGGGGTGGATCGACCCGTCGGAACCGACGAGTCCGGCGCCCGCGGCCGTGCGGTGCCATGCTCCGGGGATCTGTCGCATCGCTTCACCGTAGTACCGGGCGGGCTCATCCCCGTTGCATAGGCGAGTCCCATTCGCGACATAAGAAACGCACAGCATGGGTGGGCACAGTGGTGAGTGCTTGGCAGAAGGAGCAACCATGAGCGACATCCAGGGCGACCGCCCGGAAGACCAGACCCCCGCCGTCCCCTCGCAGTCGGCCGCGGAGGCCGCCGCGCAGACGCCCGCCCAGCCCGAGACCCCGGCCCCCGCCGCGGCCGCGCCGGAGGCCGTCCAGCCCGCCGCCATCCCCGCCCCGCCCGCTCAGCCCGCTGCCGCAGCGCCGCCGGTCCCTCCGGCTGCGCAGCCCGCGCCTCACGTGCAGACGACGGCGCCGACTCAGCCCCTGCCGCCCGCCGGCTACCCGGCAGCGGCGCACGCGTACGCCCGCCCGCAGGGATACGCCGGTCAGCCCGCGCCCAATCCCCACTCCTACGCGGGCCAGCCCGGACCCGGCGCCGCATTCGGCGTGAACCCGGCGGACGCCCAGCCGACGCTGCCGATCTCCGGTTCGACCGGCGCGGTTCCGACCGCCACGACCACCAAGGCGCCGAAGAAGTCCTCCGGCGCGGGCAAGGTCGTCGGCCTCGTCGTCGCCGCCGCCATCGTCGGCGGTGCGGCGGGGCTGGGTGGCGCCTACGCCGGCGTCACGTGGTTCGCCCCCGTCAGCACCTCGCCTGCCGCCGGGCCGTCGACGGTCACGGTCAACGACACCGACTCGGTCAACCAGACCACCGCGATCGCGGCCAAGGTCGTCCCGAGCGTCGTGACGATCGAGGCCACCGGCTCGTCGGGAGCCGGCACCGGTTCCGGCGTGGTGCTCACGAAGGACGGCTACGTCGTCACGAACACCCACGTCGTGACCCTCGACGGTGCGACCGGTGACGCGGCGATCCGCGTGACCACCTCGGACGGCCGCGTCTACGACGCCGAGGTCGTGGGCACCGATCCGACCTACGACCTCGCCGTGATCAAGCTGAAGGATGCCGAGGACCTCACACCGATCGAGATCGCCGACTCGAGCAAGCTCAACGTCGGCGACACGACGGTCGCGGTAGGCGCGCCGCTGGGCCTGGCGAACTCCGTCACCGAGGGCATCGTGAGCGCGCTCAACCGCTCGATCTCGATCGCGTCGTCGGCGGCGCCCGACTCGGGCGACAGCCAGGACGAGCAGGACGAGAACAGCCAGGAGGGTCCGTTCCGCTTCGACTTCGGTCAGGGCGAGCAGCAGTCGACCGCCACCGAGACCATCTCGATCTCGGTGATCCAGACCGACGCGGCCATCAACCCCGGCAACTCGGGCGGTGCGCTGGTCGACTCCGATGGCAAGCTGATCGGCATCAACGTCGCGATCGCGACGGCGGGCGGCTCGTCACCCGACGGCTCGGGCTCGATCGGCGTCGGCTTCTCGATCCCGTCCGACATCGTCGAGCGCATCACCGGCGAGATCATCGAGAACGGCGAGGCGACCCACGGTCTGCTCGGGGCGAACGTGAAGGCCGCGGCATCCGTCGAGGGCTCCACCATGACCGGCGCCTACATCGACGCGGTCACCGATGACGGTGCAGCCGCCGCCGCCGGTCTGCAGAAGGGCGACGTCGTCACCGCTTTCAACGGCGTGCCGGTCACGGACGCGACCGACCTCACGGCGCAGGTGCGCGCCGCGGCGGCCGGCAGCGAGGCAGAGGTGACGTACGTCCGCGACGGCAAGACCCAGACGGTGGAGGTCACGCTGGGTTCTCTCCAGCAGTAGTCCACACCTCACAGGACGCCATTCCGCCAGCAGGTAGGCTCGCGGGATGGCGTCCTTCTCGTTCGGCGCGGGAAATGCCCGAAAGCTCGCGACGATCCCGCTGTACGCCGCCGGACGAATCCTCACCCTCCTGGTGCCCCGCTCCCGGGACGAGTGGGTGATCGGCTGCGCGGTCGGCATCGGCGACGGGGCACTCGCGCTCTGGGAGGTGGCTGCGGCCGACGGACGCACGCCGGTCTGGCTGGTGGCGTCGAAGCGGGAGGCTGCGGATGCTGCGACCCGCGGCATCCGTTCCGTTCCGAAGCGTTCCCTGCGTGGGCTGTGGCGCACCGCCCGCGCTCGCGTGGTCGTCGTCACGCACGGGTTCGGCGACGTCAACCGTTACGCCGTGTCGGGTGCCTTCGTGGTGCAGCTGTGGCACGGCATCCCGCTCAAGCGGATCGGGATCGACTCGCCCGAGACGCTGCGGGTGCCCGGCGTCATCGCCGCCACTCCCGCGGCCGGCGCCGTCAGGATGCTGCTGCGCACGATGTACCGCGGCGCCGCGCGCCGCATTCGGGTGCTGCCGGCGGCCTCGCACCTCGTGCGCGGCCGGCTCGAGTCCGCCTTCGCCCTCCCCGACGCGAGTGTGCCGGTGACCGGCGAGCCTCGCGTGGACGTGCTCTCTCGCGGCACCGCCGAGGATCGGCGGGTGCGGGCGCGCGCCGCGATCGGACGCGCAGTGCCGCGCGTGGAGCCGTCGAGCCGCTTCGTGCTCTACGCGCCGACATGGCGTGACGGCGCGATCGATCCCGCGGTGCCGACGGCCGAGGAGTGGTCTCGGATCGTCGAGGTGCTGCGGCGCCACGACGCCACGCTGCTCATCCGTTCGCACCCGCTGGGCGCCGGTCACTACGCCCCGCCGCTCCCGACCGACCGCGTGCACTCGCTGGGCAGCGACCTCGTCGCGGACGTGACGCCTCTTCTGCCCGGCCTCGACGCCCTGGTCACCGACTACTCTTCGCTGGCGTTCGACGCCTCGCTCGTACCGCTGCCCACGCTGTTCCTCGCGCCCGACGTCCAGGAGTACGCGCAGCGTCGCGGCTTCTACGGCACCTATGCCGACGTCGCCGGCCATGACTGGGCCCTCGACTGGACCCAGGCGATGGCCCAGCTGGACGCGGTGCTCGGTTCCGCGGACGAGCGCGCGCGCCGCGTCGAACGGGCGATCGCCCTCGACGCGCGGGTGCACGCGTTCCGGGACGGGCGCAACGCCGAGAGGGTGTACCGTGCGATTCTGGCCGGAACGGTGCACGACGGCCCGAGGGAAGGAACCGGATGACCGACGCGCGCTTCACGACGCAGGGGAGCCCGGCTCTCGTGCTCTCGGGCGAGGGGGAGCGGCCCGATTCCGTCGAGATCGTCGGCGCTCGCGCCCGTGTCGCCGCCCGCCTGACCGGCCGCGGCAAGACGTGGAACGCGACGCTGCCGCTGCGCGCCGCGCGCTGGGGCGGCCCCGAGCTGCCGCTACCCGCGGGTTCGTATGAGGTGCGGATCACGGATGCCTCGGGCCGAGGCATCCGTCCCCCCGAAGCTCTTCCGCTCACGCAGCTCGGCACGCTGCGCGCAAGCCTGGAGGGGTGGACGCTGCGCGTCGGGCCTCCGATCGACCCCGCCTACGACTCGGGCGAAGGACAGGACGCCCTCGAACGCCGCTACGCGACCCGACCCGCGACCGGGTTCGAGAACGCGGTGTTCTTCGAGAGCTTCTACGGCCGCAACGCCAGCTGCAATCCGCTCGCGATCGATCGGGAGCTCGCGCGCCGCGCGCCGGGCATCACCCGCTACTGGAGTGTCGTCGACCTGTCGGTCGCCGTGCCCGAGGGCGCAATCCCTGTCGTCGAGGGAAGCCCGGAGTGGTGGCGCGCCCGCGGCGCGGCTCGGCTGCTCGTGGTCAACGACTGGCTGCGCCGCCGGTTCTCGCGCCGCAAGGGCCAGGTCGTGCTGCAGACGTGGCACGGCACGCCCCTCAAGCGCCTCGCGCTGCACCGGCCCGGTTTCGACCCGCGCCGCACGGCGGCGGTCGTGCGCGAGTCGCGGCGGTGGAACATCCTGCTGGCACAGAACCCTTACGCCGCGCGCATCCTCGGCAAGGCCTACGCGTTCCTCACGCGCCCGATCTGGGTCGAGGGTTATCCGCGCAACGACGTGCTGACCACGGGCGACGATGCGGCGACGCGAGAGGCCCTCGGCATCCGTCCCGGCGAGCGGGTGCTGCTGTACGCGCCGACGTGGCGCGACGACCGCGACCAGATCGTCGACTTCATCGACCCGGTCTCGCTCGCCGCGGCCACCGATGCGGTGGTGCTGGTGCGCGGGCACTCGCGCACGCTGCTGCCCGGACGCGACGCCGAGGGGCCGCGCGTGATCGACGTCACCGGCTTCCCCGACACGTCCCTGCTGCTGCTGGTCGCCGACGCGCTCATCACCGACTACTCGTCCGTGATGTTCGACTACTCGGTGACCGGCAAGCCGATGTACTTCCTCGTGCCCGACATGGAGCACTACCGCGGTGAGCTGCGCGGGTTCTACTTCGATCTCGCCGCGCACGCGCCGGGACCGATGGTGCGCACGCAAGAGGAGCTGGTGGCCGCCCTCGGCGCGGACGACACCGCGAAGTACGCGCGCCGCTACGCGCAGTGGCGCGACAAGTTCAACGCCCGCGATGACGGCCATGCCGCCGAGCGGGTCGTGGCGCGGATCCTGGATCAGGGCTTCATCGAGGCCTGAGCGCGGGGCGGTCGCCCGCGGTCAGGGCAGAGGAGTGTTGCGACTCCCGAGTCGCGACGTGTCGACGGTGTCGTGGGCGCCGCCGATCACCCCGAGGAGGAACCCCCATCCCCACGCCAGGTGCATGGACGGAAGAACGGCTGCGGTCCACAGCTTGTCGCGCCAGCCGTGCCCGCCGCCCGGGCCGATCGCGACGCCGACGATGAGGAGCGCGTACGCGATCACGGGGAGATAGACGACGGATGCCGCCACCGACCACCATCCCTGCAGCACGCCGGAGACCTGCAGCACGCCGACGACGATGCCGAGCAGGATCATCAGCACGAGCGCCGGCGGGGCGAAGAAGCGGAGCGAATTCCCGCGCCCGAACCGGCGGACGAGCTCTCCGCGCCACCGCCCTGTCGCCGAGAACTGGCGCACGAGGCGCGTCCAGCTCTCGCGCGGCCAGTACGTGACGGCGAGCGTCGGGTCGAACCAGACGCGGTAACCGGCGCGGCGGATGCGCAGGTTCAACTCCCAGTCCTCGCCGCGGCGGATGCTCTCATCGAACAGCCCCACCTCTTCGAGCACGTCGCGGCGCATGACGCCGAGATAGGCGGACTCGGCTTCGCCCTCTTGCGTGCCGCCGTGGTACGCGCCGCCGCCGAGGCCGATGGGGGAGTTGTAGGCGCGGGCGACCGCACGCTGGAAGGGTGTCCGGCCGTCGGCGCGCATGACGCCGCCCACGTTCGCCGCGCGCACGCGATCGAGGGTCGCCAGCGCGCGTCGCGCATACGTCGGGTCGAGCTCGGAGTGCGCGTCCACGCGCACGACGGTCGCGTGGCGCGCGGCGCGGATCGCGAGGTTCAGGCCGATGGGGATGTCGGCGTCGGGGTTGTCGACCAGCACGATGCGGTCGTCACCGGCGGCGAGCTCGGCGGCCAGTTCGTTCGTGCCGTCCGTTGACGGACCGAGGGCGAGGACCAGCTCGGCCGGGCCGGGGATGTCCTGCCCGAGCACCGTCTCGACCGCACGGCGCAGGTAGCCGCGCTCGTTGAGCACCGGCATCACGAAACTCACGCCGGCGCCAGGGGGAGGGACCGGAGCGTCCCTGCGCCCGTGTTGCTCGACATGCACGCGTCGATCATGTCACGGGTGCGCTGGGTAGTCTGGATGCGTGGGTCTGGTCTCGGATGGAAAGAAGGCGGTCGCGCTCGTCCGGAAGGCGGTGCGCAATCGCTCCGCCGTGATCGACGTGCGGCGCACGCTGGCGGCCCGGCCGCCGCACCCGCCGTTCCAGTACCGGGTCGCCGTCTACTTCGCCGACGGCGCGGTCAACATGTACCAGATGCGGCAGTGGTACAAGCCGCTCGCCGACCTCGCCAAGACGTGGCCTGTCGTGGTGCTGAGCCGCGCGGCCACCGGCGCCGAGGCGCTTCTGGCGGACGGCGCCCTTCCGGTGGCGTTCGTGCCGACGGTGCGGGATCTCGAGCGCTTCATCGCCAAGCAGGACATCCGCCTCGTGCTGTACGTGAATCAGAACACGCGGAACTTCCAGATGTTCCGCTACGGCCGGCGCTGGCACGTGTTCATCAACCACGGCGAGTCCGACAAGATGTACATGACGACGAACCAGTACAAGGCGTACGACTACGCGATGATCGCGGGCGACGCCGCGCGCGAACGGCTCTCGCGGGTGCTGTGGGACTACGACATCGAGCGCCGCACGATCGAGATCGGGCGCCCGCAGGCCGACCACTACTCGGGGACCCTGCCGTACACCCCCGATGATCGCACGGTGGTGCTGTACGCGCCCACGTGGGAGGGCGACCGCCCGTCGGCGCACTACGGATCGATCGCCACACATGGTGAGGCGCTCGTCACGGCGCTGCTCGCGACCGGTCGGCATCGGGTGATCTACCGTCCTCACCCGCGCTCGGGCGTCGTGAACCACGAGTACGGCGCCGCGAACAAGCGCATCATCTCGGCACTGACCGCCGCGAACGCGTCGGATCCCTCGGCCCAGCACGTCTTCGACGACGGGCCGGAGCTCGGCTGGCAGCTCGCCGCCGCCGACGTCGCCGTCGTCGACATCTCCGCGATGGTCTACGACCGGCTCGCGGCCGACAAGCCGCTCATGATCACGCGCCCGGCCGACCCCGCCGCCGCGATCGACACGCACGGCTACCTCTCGGCGTGCGAGTGGCTGGCCGCGGCGGATGCCGCCGACATCGTCGCCCACACCGAGCGTGTGCTCGGAGACCCCGAGTCGGTCGCGCGGCTCGAGGAGTGGGTCACGCACTACTTCGGTGACACGGCCCCGGGCGCCGCGACGGCGCGGTTCCGGGGAGCCGTCCAGCGCCTCATGGACGACTGGGACGCCTGGTACGCCCGGTCGGTCGCCGACACCGAGGACGACGAGCCCGAAGACGAAGCGGAACTCGACGACGAGGGCTGAGCCCGGCCGCTCCGAGAGCAGGGGCCCGGGTCAGGCCACGGGGGCAGGACGCTCGACGAGTCGAGCGATCGCACGCAGCGGGATCGCCACCCACGTCGGCCGGTTGCGGGCCTCGTAGATCGCCTCGTACACAGCCTTGTCCAGCTCGAGGGCGGCAAGGAGCGGATGCCGTGGGTCGAGCCCGCCGGCGGATGCCGCGTATCCGTCCACGAACGCTCCGCGGGCGTCGCGCGCCCAGGAGAGCACGGCATCGGCGGAGCGGTCGGGATCGTCGAGGCGAAGCGAACCCGCGACGTAGTCGAACGAGCGGAGCATGCCGGCGACATCCCGCAGCGCGAGATCGGGCTGCGTACGCTCCGCCATCGGGCGGAGGGGCTCGCCCTCGAAATCGACCATGATCCAGCCACGGTCGGGGGAGTGCAGCACCTGCCCGAGGTGGAAGTCGCCGTGGACCCGCTGCAGTGGCGGCCACGGCACCTCGAGTGCGCGGCGATACACCTCGGCCGCGGCATCCCGCTGACCGGCGATGTCGGGAACCTCCGCCAGCGCGATCGCGAACCGCCGCTCCCACGTCGCGGCCGTCGCCTCACGATCGGCCACTGTCGCCGTGCGGGTCGGGAAGCACTCGGCGAGGGCGAGATGAACCTCCGCCGTCGCGGCGCCGAGAGCCCGGGCCTCATCGCGGAAGTCGTCGCCTCTGGCCGCGGCCTGGAGTGCAACGCGCCACGCGTCCTCGACGCCCGGGAGGAACTCCTGCGCGGAGGCGAGCGACCCGTGCACGGTGCCGTGAGCGGTGGCGAGGTCGGGCCACGTCCCTTCGATCGAGCCGATCGGGCGCGGCACGTGCGGTGATCCGGCTCCGGCCAGCGCCTCCTGCAGTTCGATGTCGGGATTGAGGCCTGCGTGCAGCTGGCGATACACCTTGCAGATCACCGGGGCGCCGTCGCCCTCGTAGATGAGGGACGTGTTCGACTGCTCGCCGCTGATGACACGCGACGTGGCGCGCGCGGGAGCCGAGCTGGACGATGCCGCTCGCCCGATCGCGGTCGTCTGCGGACCATGTGCGGTGCCGCCGAGCGAGATGAGGCGCAGCAGCGCCTGCGCGTAGGCGGGATCGAACGGGCCGTCGATGAAGGTCGTCCCCGGAACCGGACTGCCGATGACGTGGTCGGGGTCGGCGTCGACGGTCTCCGTGGCGCGCTCGACGACCGGGATCTGGTACAGCACGGCAGGCAGCGCACCCTCGTCCGCGACGAGGAACGTGCGGATGCGCACCCTCGCGTCCGCATCCTCGGGGCCGCCGGCCTCGGCGTCCAGATCCCACCACGAGAGCAGGCGCAGGCTGGGCGGGCGCCCTTTTGCGGCGTACCACCGCTGCCGCGGCATCCACGCCGCAAGGCACGCCAACGTGCTGTCCATACCTGTGAGCGTATGCCCGCGGTCGTGTGCGTGTCGAGGACACGCAGCAAGCGCTTTCATCCCTCCCCGAGAGAAGGCGCCCTACTCGTTATCGCCCGACTCCTGCGACGGCACGATCTCGACGACCGGGGCGACGGGGATGACGATCGATTCGACCGCCCCTCCGCCGCTCACGGCGAGGTCGCCGAGGCCGAGCCCGCCGGGATCGACGGTCGCAGCGTGCGTCAAGCGCTCCGCCTGCGTCTCGGCGCGTGCCGGCTCGGAGGGGAGCCCCGCCCACTCGGTCGGCTCCTCGGGAGATGTGCTGAACAGACCCATACCGCCATTGTCACCCCGCGGCGGGTCGGCGGGACCGCATCAGGACGGCTCGTCCTCCTCGGTCGGAGCTTCGATGGCGTCGGGAGTGCGCCGGATCACGCGTGCGGTGATTCGCCGCGCGCCCGACGCGCCGCGCGTGACGCCGCCGACCACGGCCTCTCCGGCGCGACGGATGCCGCGTCCTGCGAGTCGTTCGATCCGGTCGGCGCCGGGGCGCGGCTCGAGCTCGGGCGGCAGGGTCAGCGGCGGGCTGCCGAACGCGCGTCGGGAGCCCGTGAGCACGCGGCGGCCGAGGATGTTGTTGCCGGCGCCGCCGATCGCGGCGCCGATGCCGAACGGCAGCGCCTTGCCGATCCACGATGCGCCGCCGCGCGCGGCGAACTGCCGGATGAACGTCGTCTTGAGCCGGTCCACGAGCGGTCCGACGGCCGCGCAGGGGAGCGACTTCGTGATCAGCTCGCCCCAGTATCCCGAGCGTGTCGGACCGCGTCCGGCTGCCTGCCCGGCGAGCTGCGCGACGAGGTCGACGCCTTCCTTGCCCAGCATGAGCGTCAGCACGAGCGCGCGTGCGCGGTCCGGATCCGATACCGGGATGCCGTGCACCTCGGTGACGGACTGCGCGAAGAGGGTCGTGGCCTCGAGGAAGGCCACGGTCTCGACGCCGCTGAGTGCGAGCGTCACGCCGGTGCCGATCCCGGGGACGACGGCGGTGGCGCCGACCGCGGCCCCGCCGGTGGTCACTGCCGCGAGGTAGCGCCGTTCGAGGATGCGGACGATGTCGGCCGGGGAGGCGTCCGGATGGCGCAGCCGGATGCTGCGCAGGTGCGCAAGCACGACCGGTCGCTGGATCGCGAGCACGCGATCGAGCGCGCGGATGGTGAACGGATGCTCGTCGGACCCTATGGGCGGCAGTCCGCCCTGCCATGGCGCGTCGCCGGGCAGGGAGTGGATCTGGTGCACCTTGTCGGTCATCGCAGTGATCCTATGCCGCAGATGCCGAACGTCGGCCGGGGTTGACACCCCGGCCGACGTTCAGACAGAGAGGAGATCAGACGAAGAGGTTCGCGCGCTCGAGGTCCTCGGCGAAGTCCACCTCGACGGCGTAGAGATCCGAGATGTCGAGCGGCTCGAGCAGGACGCCGTCCTCGGCGATCGCGAGCTCGAGGCCGCGCTCGAAGTAGTCCTGGTCGTCGACGCGGGTCAGGTGGCGCATGAACGCCTTCTTGTCGCCGCTCGAGATGTAGTTGATGCCCACGGCCTCGCCGATGCCGCCCTTGACGATCTTCGAGAGCTCCTTGATGTAGCCCTCGGGCGTGACGGTGTACTTGACCTCTTCGTCGCTCACCTTGGAGGTGTTGACGGTGACGAACGACTGATCGCGCTCGATGAGCTCGATCGCGCGGCCGAGCACGCGCGGATCGAAGACGACGTCGCCGTTCATCCAGAGGACGCCGCCCTTCCCCGTCTTCGACAGAGCGCGCAGGAGGCTCTTGGAGGTGTTCGTCTGGTCGTAACGGTCGTTGTAGACGTAGTCGACGTCGGGGAACGCCTCGACGATGGTCTCGGCGCGGTAGCCGACGACCGTGGTGATCTTGGCTTCGCGGCCGAACGCGGCACGGATGTTGTCGTGCTGCTGCTGCATGATGCTGCGGCCGTCGCCGAGCTCCGTGAGGGGCTTGGGCAGGCTGCGGCCGAGGCGCGAGCCCATTCCGGCTGCGAGGATGACGGTCTGAAGGGTCAAAATCTGCTCCTGAAGTGCGTGATTCACTGCCGGTTCACCGGCGCGACACCCCTTCGTGCCTCGACCATGGTAGCGATGGGGCCTGGGAAGGCGCATAATGATCGCCTCCCGTTGCAGAGTTGTGACATAACGTGAATGCCGCGACGCGGCGAGACGAACCGCGTCGCCGTCGGGCCCGCTTGATACGTTGGTGTAGTGACAGCCTCCCTCCCGGTGCCGAACGACATCGATCCGGAAGAGCCGGACCGTCACTCCAGCGCGCGCGTCGTACGCCTCGCAGACTCGGTCTCACCGGCTCCCGAGAAGCCCCGCCGCCCGCCGCGCAAGCCGCGCACCGACGACGGTTCGAAGGCCGGCGCCGCACCGCGCAAGAAGCGCACGCCGGCTGCCTCGAAGCCGGAGCCGGCGCCGACTCCGGATCCGGGGCCTCCACCGCCTCTTCCGAGCGATCTCGCGCTCGCGGCGAGCGCCGCTGCCGGCATCGTCGTGCCCCCGCGCCCGCCGCTTCCGGGAGCTCACGATGGTGCGCTGACGGATGCTGCGGAGGCTCCCTCCCCCGAAGACTCGGCGCCCGTCCACGATGACGCGGCGAACGCGCACGCCGCCGGCGCGCCCGAGGCTGAGGTCGAGCGCGAGGCTGCGGTCGAGCGCGAGGCTGCGGTCGAGCGCGAGGCTGCGGTCGAGCGGGAAGTCGTGGTCGAGCCCGAGGCTGCGCTCGAGCCCGAAGCCGAGGTCGCCCCCGAAGCCGAGATCGCGGCCGAACCTGAGATCGCGCCCGAACGGGCGACTGCGCTCGAGGCTGAGATCGCACCCGAACTCGCGGTCGACCGCGAACGACCCACCGATCCTGAGGCGCACGCCGCGTACGCGACTCTTGCCGAAACCGTGGCGGTGGTCGATGCTGAGCCCGTGGTCGAGTCCGCGCCCGTGGCCGAGCCCGCGGGGGCGGTCGAGCCCGCGCCGGCGATCGAGCCCTCCTCCGCGCCCGCGCACCTGACGCCCGCACCCGTCGCCGAGCCCGAGCCGACGACGACCCTCGATCCCGGGGCGCTGGCCGCCGCCGTCTCCCCGGACGGCGCCGCATCAGCGGTCGCAGCATCCGGGAACGCCCTCGTGCTGCGGGGTGTCAGCAAGCGCTTCGGCAGCACCCACGCCGTCGACGGCATCGACCTCACGATCCCGGCTGGTACGTTCTACGGCCTCGTCGGCCCCAACGGCGCCGGCAAGACGACGACGCTCTCGATGATCGCGGGCCTGCTCGAGCCTGATCGCGGCACCATCCATGTCGGCGGAGTGGATGCCGCGGCCAAGCCGCTCGCGGCCAAGAAGCTGATGGGTGTCCTGCCCGATCGGCTGCGCACCTTCGACCGCCTCACCGGCCGTCAGCTCCTCTATTACTACGGCGTACTGCGCAGGCTTCCGCCCGCGATCGTCGAGAGCCGCACGGCCGACCTCGCGCGCGCGTTCGATCTCGAGGACGCGCTGGGCCGCAGCGTCTCGGACTACTCCGCGGGCATGCTCAAGAAGGTCATGCTCGCGGGAGCGCTCATCCACTCGCCGCGGCTGCTCGTGCTCGACGAGCCGTTCGAGGCGGTCGATCCGGTCTCGAGCGCGATCATCCTCGACATCCTCTCCACCTACGTCGCGCACGGCGGCACGGTGATCCTCTCGAGCCACGGCATGGACCTCGTCGAGCGCGTCTGCACGCGCGTCGCGGTCATCGTGGCCGGCCAGGTGCTCGCGGAGGGCACCGTCGACGAGGTGCGCGGCGAGCTGACGCTCGAGCAGCGCTTCGTGGAACTGGCCGGAGGGCTCAGCGACGTGGAGGGCCTCGAGTGGCTGCACACATTCTCCGACTGAGGCTCGCTCTGCTGTTCGGCACGTTCCGTGGCCACGCGGGGCATGTCGCGCGCGTCGTCACCGGGCTCGTGATCCTCGCCGCCGCGACCGTGGCGGCATGCTGGGCGCTGCTGACGCTGCAGGACGCCTCCACCGAGGAGGCGCTCGCCGTCACGGTGCTGGGCGGCTCCGCCGTGACCCTCGGGTTCGCGCTCGCGCCGCTGTTCGGCTCCGTCGAAGACCCGCTGGACCCGCGCCGCTTCGCCCTGTTCGGCCTCCCGCGGGGCAGCCTCGCGGTCGTGCTCGCGGTCGCCGGCTTCCTGAGCGTCCCGATCCTCGTGCTGCTCGCCGTCGCTGTCTGCTCGGCGATCGTGTGGTCCGCGCACGGCGTGCCGGTGATCGTCGGGGTCGCGAGCGTGCTGCTCGGGGTCGTGACATGCGTCCTCCTGGCGCGTGTGTGCATGGCACTGGCCTCGCTGTTCCTGCGTGACCGGCGCTCGCGCGAGCTCTCGGGCGTGTTCGTGCTCGTCGTGCTCGTCGTCGTGGTGCCGGTCGGCGTCTTCCTCGCCTCGCTGGAGTGGCGGGGGAGCGTGCCGCCTCAGCTGCTCGAAGCCGTGGACTGGCTCGCCCTCACCCCGTTCGGCGCCGCGTGGGCGTTGCCCGGGATGCTGGTCACGGGGGGCGACGCATGGCTGTCGGCGCTGATCGCGGTCCTCACGGTCGTGCTGCTGGGAGCGCTCTGGGCGTGGGCGGTCAAGCGACTGCTCACCACGACCGAGCGCCCGGGCATCGGGCGTGAGCGCGGCGGGCTCGGGTGGTTCGGCGTCGCGCCGGGGACGCCCGGGGGTGCGATCGCGGCGCGCAGTCTCGTCTACTGGTTCGGTGATCGTCGCTACGTGGTGAACGGCCTCGTGATCCCGTTCGCGGCCGTGATCACGGTGGTGCCCCTCCTCATCGCGGGGGTCCCGCCCGAGCTCGTCGCCCTCGTGCCCGTGCCGTTCGCGGCCCTCTTCCTCGGCTGGCTGCCGCACGACGACCTCGCCTACGACTCCACCGCCGTCTGGATGCACATCGCCAGCGGCGTGCGCGGTGTCTCCGACCGGCTCGGCAGGCTCGTGCCCGTCCTGCTGGTCGGCGTCCCGCTGCTCGCCCTCGCGATCCCCGTGGCGACTCTGCTGCACGGGCGCTGGGCGGTGCTCCCGGCCCTCACAGGCGTGTGCGCCGCACTGTTCCTCTCGGGTCTGGGGTTTTCGAGCATCTCGTCGGTGGTCGCGCCCTACGCCGTCTCGCGGCCGGGCGAGAGCCCGTTCCAGCAGCCGCAGCGCACCAGCGCAAGCGGTGCCATCGCGCAGGGAAGCGTCATGGCCGGCGCGCTGGTGGTGTCGGCGCCGGTGCTGTGGTGCGGCTGGCTCGCCCTGCGAGGAGACACGGATGCTGCGAACACGGCGCTGTGGGGAGGCCTGGCCATCGGGCTCGGCGTGCTCGTCGTGGGCATCGGCATCGGGGCCATGGCGTTCGAACGTCGCGGCGGACGGCTGATGGAGTTCGCCGAGTCCACCTGATCCTTCGGGCCGACCCTATCCCTGCCTGCCCCGACTACACTGGCAGACCATGAGCACCCCGCTGGACAGCCCCGACCAGGGCGGCATCGCGACCCTCGATCGCGAGCTCGAAGAGCTCCTCAAAGAAGAGAACATCGAGCCGGGTGACCACGAGCGCTTCTCGCATTATGTGAAGAAGGACAAGATCCTCGAGTCCGCGATCACCGGCAAGCCGGTGCGCGCGCTGTGCGGCAAGAAGTGGACGCCCGGCCGCGACCCGGAGAAGTTCCCCGTGTGCCCGACCTGCAAAGAGATCTACGAGTCGCTCCAGGGCTGATCACTCGGCATCGGCATAGACGGTCGGGATCGCCGGGTCGGAGCGGCTGAGCGCGAGGGCGCGCACCGGAAGCTCTTCGCGTACGCGCGAGTGATGGTTCCGCGCAGCTTGGACGCCCTCCGGGCCTTCGTACGCGGCATCCGGTTCACCGTCGACGACCAGCGGCACCTGCAGTGCTCGCGAGTCGGGATGCGCCGAGGCGGTTTCCAGCGCCTCGAAGCCGTCCGACACGACGATGAGTTCGCTCGTCGCGGTTCCCGCATCCAGCGTGCGGAAGGCTGCCTTGCGGCCGCCCTTCGACGCCTTGTCGGTCGACGCCTTCGCCACGCCGACCCAGCCGCCGTCCGAATCCTGGCGGGCCACGAGCTTGTAGACCATCCCGGCCGTCGGAGTGCCGGATCCCGTGACCACCGACGTGCCCACGCCGTACGAGTCGACGGGGGATGCCGCGAGCGCGGCGATCGCGTACTCGTCGAGGTCGCTCGTCACGGTGATGCGCGTGCCGGTGGCGCCCAGGTCGTCGAGGTGGGCACGCACCTCCGCCGCCACCGTCGGCAGGTCGCCGGAGTCGATGCGGACCCCGCCGAGCCCGGTTCCGGCCACGCGGATCGCCGTCTCGACGCCCTGACGGATGTCGTAGGTGTCGACGAGCAGGGTCGTCCCGACGCCGAGGGCATCGATCTGCGCGCGGAACGCGTCCTCCTCGGTGTCGTGCAGCAGCGTCCATGCGTGCGCCGCGGTGCCCATCGTCGGGATTCCCCAGCAGCGGCCGGCCTCCAGGTTCGAGGTGGCACCGAACCCCGCGATGTAGGCCGCACGTGCCGCCGCGACCGCCGAGGACTCGCCGGCCCGCCGCGACCCCATCTCCGCCAGCGGACGATCGCCGGCGGCGATGCTCATGCGCGCGGCCGCGGTCGCGATGGCGGAGTCATGATTGAGCACGCTCAGCGCGAGGGTCTCGAGCACGACGGCCTCGGCGAACGTTCCCTCGATGGTCAGGATCGGAGAGCCGGGGAAGTAGAGCTCGCCTTCGCGGTAGCCCGCCACGGAGCCGGTGAACCGGTAGCCCTCCAGGAAGTCGAGGGTCGCGGCATCCACCACCTTCTCGTCACGGAGGAAGCGCAGCTCTTCATCGCCGAACCGGAAGTCGCGGATGAGCGAGAGCAGCCGGCCGGTTCCCGCGACGACGCCGAACCGCCTGGCGCCGGGGAGGCGTCGACCGAACAGCTCGAACACGCATCGGCGGTGGGCGGTGCCGTCCCGGAGCGCCGCGTCGACCATCGTGAGCTCGTAGCGATCCGTCAGCAGCGCGGTCGATCCACCCATGCGGGCCAGCCTAGTGAGCGGCTGGCGTAGGCTGGGGCATCGTGAATGACGCGCCGATCGGAATCTTCGACTCCGGGGTCGGCGGGCTCACCGTCGCACGCGCCGTCTCGGCCCAGTTGCCACGCGAGTCGATCCTCTACATCGGCGACACCGCTCGCTCGCCGTACGGGCCGAAGCCGATCGCCGACGTCCGCCGCTACGCGCTCGAGGTGCTCGACGATCTCGTCGCGCAGGGCGTGAAGATGCTCGTGATCGCGTGCAACACGGCGTCCTCCGCGATGCTGCGCGACGCACGCGAGCGCTACGACGTGCCGGTGGTCGAAGTCATCAACCCCGCGGTGCGCACCGCGATGTCGACGACCCGCAACGGGCGCGTCGGCGTGATCGGCACCGCCGGCACGATCAGCTCGGGCGCGTACCAGGACATGCTCGGCGTCAACGAGCGCCTCACCGTCTTCGCCGAGCCGTGCCCGCGGTTCGTCGAGTTCGTCGAGGCCGGCGTGACGGACTCGCCCGAGGTCCTGGCGGTCGCCGAGGAGTACCTCGCACCGCTGCGCCACGCGGGCGTCGACACGCTTGTGCTCGGCTGCACGCACTACCCGTTCCTCGAGGGCGCGATCAGCTACGTCATGGGACCCGACGTGAGCCTCGTATCGAGCGACACCGAGACGGCGAAGGACGTCTATCGTCAGCTGGTCTCGCGCGACCTGCTCGCGGGTCCGGATGCCGCCCCCCGCCATGTCTACGAGGCGACGGGCGCGTCCGCCGAGGAGTTTTTGAACCTCGCCCACCGGCTGATGGGTCGCGAGGTCAGCTCGGTGCGCCTCGTGCAGACCGGCGCCATCGACCTGCCTCACGCTTCGAACCCCGCCCGGCGCCTCGGCTGAGGCATCCGTGTCCCGATCCTTTTCCTTCATGTCCCGATATCCGTCGATTCCCGACCCCGGGAGCGAGGGATATCGGGACATGCCCACCGTCAGAGGAGAGAAATGACCGACATCACCCGTGCCGACGGCCGCTCCGTCGACCAGCTGCGTCCCATCACGATCGAGCGGGGCTGGTCGAGTCAGGCCGAGGGGTCCGCCCTCATCTCGTTCGGGAACACCAAGGTGCTGTGCACGGCGTCGTTCACGAACGGCGTGCCGCGCTGGCTGACCGGCAAAGGCAAGGGCTGGATCACCGCCGAGTACGCGATGCTGCCGCGCGCCACCAACGAGCGCAACGACCGTGAGAGCGTCAAGGGCAAGATCGGCGGGCGCACGCACGAGATCTCGCGCCTCATCGGACGGGCTCTCCGCGCCGTCGTCGACACCAAGGCCCTCGGAGAGAACACGATCGTCATCGACTGCGACGTGCTCCAGGCCGACGGCGGCACGCGCACTGCGGCGATCACCGGTGCCTACGTCGCGCTCGCCGACGCGATCGAGTGGGGCCGGGGCAGGAAGTTCATCGGCCAGAAGGCGCAGGTGCTTTTCGACTCGGTCGCGGCGGTGTCGGTCGGCATCATCGACGGCGAGCCGATGCTCGACCTCGCGTACGTCGAAGACGTGCGGGCCGAGACCGACATGAACGTCGTGGTCACGGGACGGGGCCTGTTCGTCGAGGTGCAGGGCACCGCCGAAGGCGCGCCGTTCGACAAGCGCGAGCTCGACGCGCTGCTCGAACTCGGCGTCAACGGCTGCGCCGACCTGCGCAGCCACCAGCTCGCGGCCCTGCAGCCCGCGGGGGAGTGACGGATGCCCCAGATCGTCCTCGCGACCCACAACCCGCACAAGGTCGAGGAGTTCCAGGCGATCGTCGCGGCCACGCGCCCCGACTTCGAGGTCGTCGGGTACGAGGGGCCCGAGCCGATCGAGGACGGCGTCACGTTCGCCGAGAACGCGCTCATCAAGGCGCGCGCCGCCGCTGAGCACTCGGGTCTGCCGGCCCTCGCCGACGATTCGGGTGTGTGCGTCGATGTGCTCGGCGGATCGCCCGGCGTCTTCTCGGCGTACTGGGCGGGACACGCGAAGGATGCCGCGGCCAACCTGAACCTGCTGCTCGACCAGCTCTCCGACATCGGCGACCCGCACCGCACCGCGCAGTTCGTCTCGACGATCGCGCTCGTCGTGCCCGGGGCCGACGGGACAGTGAGGGAGCACGTGGTCGAGGGGGTCTGGCCGGGGCGTCTCGCGACGGCCCCGTCGGGTGCCGGCGGGTTCGGCTACGACCCGATCTTCGTGCCCGACGGGCAGGAGCCCGGCGCCGAGCGGACGGTCGGCGAGTGGACGGCGGACGAGAAGAACGCGGCATCCCACCGCTCCCGCGCCTTCGGCGCGCTCGCCACGCTTCTCGCCGCCCTCTGACGCGGGATCAGCGCCGTTCCACGACGGGCAGTTCCAGCACCTGCGGACGAGTGGGATCGGAGTGCAGCGCGAAGGCGGTCCGCCCGCTGGACCGGTAGAGGGCGGGGAACGCGCCCGTCAGCGGATTTCGGGGAGAGAGCTGCCGGCCCGCGACATGGATGCGCAGTTCGTCGCCGGCGCGGAAGAACGTCGCTGACGGAGCGAAGTCGATCTCGACCTCCGTGGGAGTGGTGCGCGCGTCGAGCCGGCGAAGCCCGGTCGTGACGAGGTCCCGACCGAATCCGTACGAGCCTTCGAACGGAACGAATCGCCCACCGCTCCATTTCGAGAGCCCGACGAAGATCGAGACCGGGCCGGCGACCGCGGCGCTCACCCACAGCCGCACGCTCGCCTCGCCGGTGACCTCGGCGTCGTCCTGGAACACCCACGAGAACCGCGCGGCGCGTCGTCGGCCCGCGTCCGAGACGAACCCGCCGGCCGCCGGCGACGTCGAGAGGCGACCTCCGTCAGCGAGGTGGAGCAGCAGCGGCCGGGTCGCGGGCGGCCAGTGCTCCTCATCGCGGACCGCATGGATCAGATCGCCGCGTTCGCGCACCTCCAACCGCACGCGCGGCAGCGCGGACGCCGCACCCCTCAGGTGCGTGTCGAGGAACGCGAGCTGCGTCGCCTTGGCTTCATCCCCGTAGAACGCGGCCCATTTGCCGGTGCGGTGGGTGAACAGGTGACGGTCGGCCGACCCACCGAAGACGAAGGCGCGGAAGCTGCCGCGAGAGTGCAGGTTGTGGTCCGAGAAGCTGCCGCAGACGAGCATCGGCGTGTCGATCCGGCCCAGATCCGGCGCCAGCGAACGCCACCACGCGTCGTCGTCAGGACGCCCCGCCGCCTCTCGACCCAGATCCGGCGACATGCGCGCGGATCGGCGGACGAGGGTCGTCCACAGCCGTGAGAATCCGATCTCTCGGACTCCGCCGGGGTAGAAGAAGTCGCGGTACGCGTCGGTGAAGCCCTCCCACGGCACGATCGCACGCAGATGCGGCGGACGCAGGGCAGCAGCCTTGTACTGCGAGATCGCGAGGTACGACACGCCGAGCATCGCCACCCCGCCGTCGCACCAGCCCTGCGCCGCGATCCATTCGATCGCGTCGTAGACGTCTTCCGCCTCGGCGTCGCTCATCAACGAGCCCACGCCGTCCGAACGGCCGGCGCCGCGCACATCGAGATTGACCACGGCGTAGCCCCGCGGCACCCACCACGCCGGATCGGGGGCCTCCCAGCTGGTCTCGTCCGAGATGTGCACGGCCGCGGTCTGGCGCAGGATGCGGAACTGCGGATTGATCCGGTAGCGCCGGCCCGCGCGTCGCGGGAGCGCGTCCTTGCCGTAGGGGTGCGCGCAGAGGATCGCCGGCACGGGGCCCGCGGTCATCGGCAGGTAGACGTTCGCCCGCAGGAGAGTCCCGTCGCGCATGGGCACCTCGACATCGCGCCGGATCCGCACATCGGTGCCGATCGGCGCGACCACGACCGGAGGACGCACCGCCCGCGCGATGCGATGACGGGCATAGGCGAACGCACCCGAGCGCCGCCAGGGGCGATCGGTCACTGGCTCGACACCGGCCTTCACGGCGCGACGGTATCAGCCGGCGGGAGCGGAGGTTGGGATTTCGAGCCTTCGGGGTCTTCGCGGGCATCGCACCGTTCGTCGCCGCGGCTGGCTGGCATCCGCAGTCGACAGTGAGAATCACACTCATTCCCGACTAGGCGGATCAGCCCTGTCGCGCGTCAGGCGGGGCTTAGCCTGAGGTCATGCACGACCACGCGCCGACCGGGATCCGAGGGGCGGGCAACCGCCGCCTGCTCGCGATCTCGCTTGCGCTCACCGCCACGGTCATGGTGGTGCAGATCGTCGGCGCGGTGCTGTCGGGATCCCTTGCGCTCCTCGCCGACGCGGCGCACATGTTCACGGATGCCGCGGCCCTCGTGATCGCCCTCATTGCGAGCACCGTCGCGGCCAGGCCCGCGAACGACCGCCGCACCTTCGGGTATCAGCGTGCCGAGGTGTTCGGTGCGTTGATCAACGGCGTCATCCTGATCGTGCTGTCGGGATGGGTCGCGGTCGAAGGCATCTCGCGCCTGCTCAGCCCGGGGGAGACCGAGGTCGCCGGAGGCCTCATGCTCGTCGTCGCGATCGTCGGACTGGTGGCGAACGGCGTGGCCATGTGGCTGCTCAGCTCCGCGCAGCGGCGCAGCATCAACGTGCGCGGCGCCTATCTGGAGGTGCTCGGCGACCTCATCGGCTCGGCGGCGGTGATCGTCGCTGCGGTCGTCATCGTCACGACGGGGTGGTACCAGGCAGACGCCATCGCCTCGCTGTTCATCGCCGCGATGATCATTCCGCGGGCGATCGGCCTGCTGCGCGAGGTCGGCTCGGTGCTGGCCGAGTCGGCGCCCAAGGGCACGCACGTCAGGGAGATCCGCGAGCACATCCTCGCCACACCCGGGGTGGTCGACGTGCACGACGTGCATGTGTGGCAGCTCACGCGCGGGGCGCCGGTGTTCACCGCGCACGTCGTGGTGGACGACGCCGCGCTCGCCGACGGCCGCGCGGGCGGCATCCTCAGCACCCTGCAGACGTGTCTGTCGGAGCACTTCGACGTGGAACATTCGACGTTCCAGCTCGAGCCCGCCGGACACGTGGAGCACGAGGCCCACGCCTAGCGAGGAATCAATCCTCGCGCCGGACCTCGGCAGGAGACTTGTCGGGGCGCAGTCCGCGCCAGCGCGGGTGGCGCAGGATGCCGCCGGGCGTGAACTCGCCGTACTCGACCTCGCCCACGAGCTCGGGCCGCACCCAGAGCGCGTCACGCGCGTCGAGCGCCGGCACGCCGACCAGGGGGTTCTCATCGGTGCGCAGCGGCGTCAGCTTCTTCAGCAGCACGGCGAGCGTGGAGTCACTGAAGCCGCTGCCCACGCGGCCCGCGTACTGCAGCCCCTCGCTTCCGGGAATGCCGAGCAAGAGCGACCCGAACGTGCTGCTGCGCCCGCCCTTCCCGGGGCGGATACCTGCGATCACGACCTCCTGGGTACGCGTGTTCTTCACCTTGAGCCAGGACTCCGACCGTGCCCCGCGCAGGTAACGCGAGGCTGGATCCTTCACCACGATCCCTTCCAGGCGCAGCTGCACACTCGTGTCGAGCGCCGCATCGACATCGTCGAAGACGGGCTGGACGGTGATCGATTCGACGGATGCTGCGGCCACCGATTCCAGCACGTCCCGTCGCTCCTGCAACGGCAGGTCGGTGAGGTCGTCGCCGTCGTGGGTGAGCACATCGAAGAGGTAGTAGCGGACCGGCGTCCGTCGCGCCACGCGGGCGATGTCTCCCGCGTGCTCGAGGTTCATCCGCGTCTGCAGGAGCGGGAAGCTCGGCCGCCCGTCGGGCTCGAGGGCGACGAGCTCGCCGTCGAGGACGCAGGGCTCGGCACCCAGCCCCGCGTCGACAGCCGTCAGCTCCGGGTAGCGGTGCGTGATCTCGTTGCCGCTGCGGGCGTACAGGCGCAGGCGCTGCCCGTCCCAGGCTCCGACCGCGCGGATGCCGTCCCACTTCATCTCCACCCACGCGGGCTCACCCCAGCCCCGCGCGTCCTGGCGCGCGCGCACCGGGTCGGCCGCGGTCGCGAGCATCGGGCGCGGCACGCCGGGGTTCGGCGACGACTCCGAGCTGCGGCCGGGCTTCTCCGTCGCGTCGTGGCCGGCGCGTCGAAGGCGGGCGCCGGCCTGCCGCGGAGCGTCGGCCTGCGGGCTGGGCTCGACGACGGTGCCGTCCGGCTGCGGGCGGCCCGCAGCATCCGTCTTCATCCGATGCAGGAGCCAGCTGGACTTCTCGCCCTCGCCGGCGGTGCGGATCAGAGCCAGCCGCACGCGCCCGAGCGGCCCGCCCGGACGGCCTTCGAGGGTCGCGATGACCTCGTCGTCGCGCCATTTCTCGAGCTCGTAGCGGCCGTCGTCCCAGATGGTCACGGTGCCGCCGCCGTATTCGCCCGCCGGGATCGTGCCCTCGAACGTGGCGTACTCCATCGGGTGGTCCTCGGTCATGATCGCGAGGTTGTTGCGCTTGTACGAGTGGGGCACCCCCCGCGGCACGGCCCAGCTCACCAGCACGCCGTCGTGCTCGAGGCGGAAGTCCCAGTGCAGGGCGGTCGCGTGGTGCTCCTGGATGACGAAGCGCGGAAGCTCCCCGTGGGGCGTGGCCCCGAGGGGATTCGCCGGCACCGGCTCCGGGGTGCGGTCGGCACTGCGCTTGGAGATGTACGCCGACAGCGGGCCGGACTCCGCGTCTCGACCGCCGGCGTGGAAGCCGAGTGCGGTCATCGGGTCGCCGGTGGTCTCGACGCGATCGAGCACTTCGGTGAACTCGAGGTGGCGCAGCCCCGGATCATCGAGCTCCTCCCACGTGCGCGGCGCGGCGACGGTCGGATGCGGGCGACCGCGCAACGAGTAGGGCGCGATCGTCGTCTTCGATCCGTTGTTCTGGCTCCAGTCGATGAGCACTCTGCCGTGTCGCTCCGTCTTCTTCATGCTGCTGACGACCAGGTCCTTGTGATCGGCCTCGATCGCCCGGGCGAGCTCGTTCGCAAGCGCCGATGCCTGCTCGGTGGACTGACCGGGCGGCAGCGCCGTGTAGAGGTGGATGCCCTTGCTGCCGCTGGTGACCGGATACGGCTCCAGTCCCATGTCGAGGAGGATCTCACGTGCCCAGCCGGCCACTACCGCGCACTCGGCGAGGCCGGCACCCGGACCGGGGTCGAGGTCGAGCACGAGCCGGTCGGCGGGGCCCCGGCCGCCTCCCGCATCGAATCGCCACTGCGGCACATGGAGCTCGAGGCTCGCGACCTGCGCGAGGTAGACGAGCGTCGGCACGTCGCCGACGAGCGGGTACTCCTTGGTGCCGGTGGAGTGGGGGATCGGCATCCGTCGCACCCATGAGGGCGCGCCCCGCTCGAGGTCCTTCGCGAAGAAGACCATGCCGGGATCGTCCTGCGTGCCGACGCCGTCGGGCCACCGCTTGCGAGTGACGGGGCGTCCGACCACGTGGGGGATCAGTGCCTCGGCGATGCGCGAGTAGTAGTCGATCACCTCGCCCTTGGTGGTGCCGGTCTCGGGGTAGAGCACTTTCTCGAGATTCGTGATGCGCAGGCGGCGCCCGCCGATGCGCACCAGCTGCTCGTCGCCCGCCATGGGCTCAGAGTATCGGCGCCGCGGCGCGCAAGGGGTGGCCGCGTGTCGGCGCCCTGGTGTTCACTGGTGGGGTGAGAGCGATCTGGAAGGGTGCACTGACGTTCGGGCTCGTCAACGTGCCGGTGAAGGTGTATTCGGCGACCGAAGACCACGACGTCTCCTTGCATCAGGTGCACAACAAGGACGGCGGGCGCATCCGCTACCAGCGGATCTGCGAGATCGACGGTGAGGTCGTGCCGTACTCCGACATCGACAAGGCCTACGACGACGGCGAGAAGACCGTGGTGCTGACCAAGGAGGACCTCGAGTCGCTCCCGGCCGAGCGCAGTCGCGAGATCGATGTCGTCGAGTTCGTGCCGAGCGAGCAGATCGATCTGCTGACGCTCGACCGTGCGTACTACCTCGAGCCCGACTCGGCCTCGCCCAAGGCGTACGTGCTCCTGCGCAAGACGCTCGAGCAGACCGACCGCACGGCGATCGTGCGCTTCTCGCTGCGGCAGAAGACCCGGCTCGCGGCACTCAGGGTGCGTGATGACGTACTGGTGCTGCAGACGCTGCTGTGGTCCGACGAGGTGCGAGAGGCCGCGTTCCCCTCGCTGGACGAGTCTGTGCGCATCTCGGCGAAGGAGCTCGAGCTGTCGGCGTCCCTCGTCGAGAGCTTCTCGAGCGACTTCGATCCCGAGGAGTTCAAGGACGAGTACCAGGAGGAGCTGCGCACCCTCATCGAGGCCAAGCTCGAGAAGGGCGACGCGGTCGACACGTCCGAGACGTTCGGCGAGCAGGAGGAAGAGGAGGCGGGCGGCGAGGTCATCGACCTCATGGCCGCCCTCCGCGCGAGCGTCGAGAAGTCGCGTGCGGCCCGAGAGGGAGGCGCGAAGACGACTTCAGGAAAGACGGATGCTGCCGCCCCGACGAAGAGCGAGACCAAGGCGCCCGCCAAGAAGCCCGCTGCGAAGAAGAAGAAGGCGTCCTGACGGACTGAACGCCCCTGGGCTCAGGCCTTCGGGGCGTCGCCATGCTCGGGTCCGCGCTCGAACACCTCGGGGTCGAGCACGAGCGCCTCGGCCTCGGCGTGGTCGGTGACGACGTCCTCACCGGCCGCGGCGGCCTTCTTCGCCTTGCTGCGCTCGCGGAGGTAGTGCCACAGCGTGACGAGCGCGGTGCCGCCGACGGCGACCAGCAGGATCAGGTCGATGTAGTTCTCGACGAACTCGGCGACCGGCGGGATGAAGCCCAGCAGGTAGCCGAACATCGTCAGACCGAAACCCCACATCACCGCGCCGATGAAGTTGTAGAGGGTGTACTTCCACTTGTTCATGTGGCCGATGCCCGCGGCGACAGGGGCGAACGTGCGGACGATCGGCACGAAGCGCGCGAGGATGATCGTGAGCCCGCCGAAGCGCTCGAAGAAGGCGTTCGTGCGCTCGACGTTCTTCACGCTGAACAGGCCCGATTCCTTCCTCTCGAAGACCGCGGGCCCGCCCTTGTGGCCGATGTAGTACCCGACCTCACCGCCGACGAACGCCGCGAGTCCGATCAGCAGCGACACCACCCAGATGTTGACGCCGAAGATGTTGCTCGTGTGCGTCAGCAGTCCCGAGATGACGAGCAGGGTGTCGCCGGGCAGCAGGAAGCCGACGAGGAGGCCGGTCTCGGCGAAGACGATGAAGCACACCACGACGAGCGCCCAGGGGCCCGCCCATTCGATGATGGCGGCCGGATCCAGCCAGGGGATCAGGGCTGTGGGAATTGCGTGCACGATGGTGGTCCCGTCGTCAGTCGGCGGAGGATGCGAGAACTCGCGTGCGGAAGGTGGGACTTGAACCCACACGCCCGGAGGCACAGGAACCTAAATCCTGCGTGTCTGCCAATTTCACCACTCCCGCGAGGCTCTCAGTCTACTGAGGCGACGGGGGGTCGGCTGTGGGGCTGGCCCCCGTCGTGACCGCGGGGAATCAGCGGCGGATGCCGAACAGGAAGTAGCTCGCGGGGCCGATCCAGTTCACGAGGATCGCGGGGATCCACGCGGCCTTGGGCCCGCGGATTTCGTCGGCGTCGCGGTGCGCCAGATCCCAGAACGCGAGGAACGCGAACACGACCTGCACGATGCCGACCACGCCGAGTCCCGCCTTCGCCGCCGGGGTCATCTCCGTCTTCGTCATGATCGTCCCTTCGTCGGTTCCTCCATCCTGCCTCGCGAGCGCGTCCCGCGCATCTGTGGATAACTTTCGGCTGGCTCCGCGGCGAATTGGCAGGATGCTGACGTGACTTCCCCCGCCGCTCCCGTCGCGACCGTCGTGGCGGAGCGCGTGCGGGAGCGCCTCCGGGCGGAGCGCTCGGATCCGACGCGGGATCCCGAGTTCGCCGCGCAGATCGCCCGCGCGGAGGTGCGCCGGCACAACGATTTCGCCCTGGCCCGCGGACTCGCGCCCGTCGACGACGAGACGGCGTGCGTGCGCGAGGTGCTCGCCGCGGTCTCCGGCTTCGGCCCGTTGCAGGCGTACCTCGATGATCCGACGGTCGAGGAGGTGTGGATCAACGCCCCTGACCGCATCTTCATCGCCCGGGGCGGCGTGCCCGAGCGCACGCCGCTCATGCTCACCGACACCGCGGTGCGCGATCTGGTGGAACGGATGCTGCAGTCCAGCGGCCGTCGTGTCGACCTGAGTCAGCCGTTCGTCGACGCGTCGCTGCCGGACGGCAGCCGGCTTCACGTCGTCATTCCGGATATCACTCGGCGGCACTGGGCCGTGAACATCCGCAAGTTCCTTCCTGCATACCGCGATCTCGGGCGGCTGGTCGCCGCCGGCTCGATCGCACCGGAGGCTGCGACGCTGCTGCGCGACGCGATGGTCGCGGGGCAGTCGGTGCTGGTGTCGGGCGCGACGCACGCGGGCAAGACGACGCTGCTCGGCGCGCTCATCGCGGCCTGCCCGCCCGAGCACCGGATCGTGACCGTGGAGGAGACGTTCGAGCTCGCTGTCGCCGCGCCCGATCTCGTCGCCCTGCAGGGCAGGCAGCCGAGTCTCGAAGGCACCGGGGAGGTGACGCTCCGGCGCCTGGTGAAGGAGGCGCTGCGCATGCGTCCCGACCGCCTGGTCGTGGGCGAGGTGCGCGACGCCGAGGCGCTCGACCTGCTGCTCGCGCTCAACACCGGGGTCCCCGGGGCAGCGACGATCCACGCCAATTCGGCCCGAGAGGCGCTGGGCAAGCTCGCCGCGCTGCCGCTGCTGGCCGGGCGCAACATCGACGCGAGCTTCGTGCAGCCGGCGGTGGCGGCATCCGTGGATCTGGTCGCGCATTGCCAGCGCGACGCGAGCGGAGCGCGGCGAGTGGTCGAGATCGTCGCACCGGTGGGTGTGGACGACGGGGTCATCAGCGCGCACACCCTGTACCGGGCGGTCTCCGCGTGACCTTCGTGTGGGGCGCGGTGCTCGCGGCCGGGTTGTTGTTGATGCTGTCACCGTGGCTCTGGCCCGCGGGATACCGCCGCCCGGACGTCGCACGGCGCGGACGGCTCGCGCGCCTGCTCGAAGACGCGGGCATGTCACGGGTCTCGGTGCCGTCGATCGTCGTTGTGGCGGGCGTGTGCGGCGCGGTGGCGGCTGCGGCGGCGTGGCTCATCGCTCCGGTCGCCGCCCTCGCCCTGGTCGCCGCCGTCGCCGGTGCGCTGGCGCCGTTCACGTGGCTGCGGGCGCGCCGCTCGAAGCTGCTGCGCACGCGGCGGGGACTCTGGCCAGACGTGTGTGATCTGCTCATCGCCTCGGTGCGGGCGGGGATGTCGCTGCCCGACGCGGTCGCGAGCCTCGCAGATTCCGCGCCCGCCGAGCTCAGACCCGCGTTCGCGGCCTTCGCCCGTGACATGGCGGCCTCGGGGCACTTCGATTCCAGCATCCAGAGGCTCAAGACCAACCTGGCCGACCCGGTCGCGGACCGCATCGTCGAGACTCTGCGCATGGCGCGCCAGGTCGGCGGCACGGAGCTCACGACGGTGTTGCGGGCGCTCGCGTCGTCGGTGCGGGCGGACGCGGCGCTGCGAGCCGAGGTCGAATCACGACAGTCGTGGATCCGCGGCGCCGCAGTGCTCGGCGTGATCGCGCCGTGGGTGATCCTCGCGATGCTCGCGATGCGTCCAGAGGGCGCTCGCGCGTACGGCAGCCCGGGCGGCATCGCGCTCATCCTCGTCGGTGCGGCGGTGTCGCTCCTCGCCTACCGGCTCATGATCCGGCTCGGCCGTCTTCCAGAGCCGCGGCGGTGGTTCGGATGATCGGGTTCGCGATGGGTGATGTCGCCTACGCCGTCGTCCTCGGCACGGCGCTGGGCGTCGGGGTCTGCCTGCTGATCTCCCTCGCGCCGCGATGGGGCGCGCCCAGCCTGGCGCGGCGGATCGCGCCGTACATCCGCGATGTCACCGATCCGCGGGGACTCGAGGTCGCGGCCCCCGCCGGAGGGCCTTCGCCGTTCGCGTGGTCGGCATTCGCGCAGCGACGCCTCGCCCGGCTCGCCGGTGGCGATGCGGTGCTCACGCGACGTCTGCACCGGGCGGCCTGGACGATCGACGCGGTGCGCTTCCGCGGCCGACAGCTCGCCTGGGCGATCGCGGGCCTGGCGATCGGCGGCGGAGTCGTCGTCGTGCTCGTGCTGGTCGGGCGCGGGTCACCCGTTCTCGGGCTGCTCCCACCGGTCGCCGCCGTGGCAGCAGTGCTCGCCTACGACGCCTGGCTCACGCGTGCGGCACGGGCGCGAGCGGCGCGCATCCAGGAGGAGCTGCCGACCGTGCTCGAGTTCCTCGCGCTCTGCCTGTCGGCGGGTGAGGGGATCCTCGACTCGCTGCGTCGCGTCAGCGATGTCGGCGCGGGGGAGCTCACCGCCGAGCTGCGCGGCGCCGTCGTGGCGGTGGGCACCGGCTCACCGCTGTCAGAATCGCTCACGCGCCTGGCCGCAGGCCTCGAGATCCCCGCGCTCACCCGCTCGATCGACCAGCTGGTGGCAGCTATCGAGCGCGGCGCCCCGCTCGCGCACGTTCTGCAGGCGCAGGCGATCGACAGCCGCGAGGACGCCAAGCGCACGCTCATCGAGCGCGCGGGCCGGAAAGAGATCTACATGCTCGTCCCTACTCGGTGGGCTTCCGTTTAGCGCGTCACCCATCCCTCTCCGATTCCCGTTCGAGGTCAACCTCGGGGAAGCCGCTTAAGGCCCACAAGCCCCCGGCGGCAACCGTCGTCGGGTCATCCCAACCAGGGCCGAGAGGCCCACCCAGGGAACAAGGAGAGATACGAATGGCAATTCCGACCAACCACTACCAGGCGGCATTCGCGAAGTACCGTCAGGGGCTCGCGGCGGCGGTCAACTTCACGGACGGCGACCTGACGCACACAGCGCAGACCCGCCGTCGTCACCAGGGCGTGATGGAGGCCCGGCGGGACCTGTACAAGGTGATTCCCGCCGCGCCGACCCTGCCCACCACGACCCGTGCGACGGTCATCGGGGGCCTCGCACCCCGCACCGCTGACGCGGTGGCGGTCCAGGCCCGGGAGTTCGGCATCGTCGAGCGCCTGCTCGCCAAGGGCCAGCCCATCGAGGCGATCATCCGGGACGCCTCGCCGGAGCGCCTCGCGGCCATCGCCAGCAACGCTGAGGTGCTCCCGCGCGTGCTGGAATCGGGTGAGGGCGCGAAGGTCATCGAGGGTGTGCACGATCAGGTGTTCGACCGTCTGCTCGCGCTGGGCGACCCGGCGGCGGAGAACGTCAGCGCGATGGAGGCGATCTACGGGACCCAGGCCGCGTGGCACCAGTTCCTCACGGAGTCGCTCGAGGGCACGGCGGGCATCGACGCGCGCATGGCGCTGTACAACGCTGACCCCGAGGGCTACCAGGCGGTGGTCGGCTCGGAGGCGGCAGGCGGTGTGGCTCCTTCGGACATCGACACCAAGGTGTCCAGCCTCGACCGCACGATGGGCGTCGGCTCTGCGAAGGCAGGGGTCTGACGATGACGGGCGAGCGCAACCCGAACCGAACCCCGGTCGAGGTCGAGGAACGCGTGGTCGCGCTCGCCCGCCAGGGCAAGTCGGCCCCGGAAATCAGCGAGGTCACAAGGGTCAAGGTCGGCACGGTGCGGGCCATCGTTCGGCGTACCCCCGGAGTCGAGTGGGGGCGGGCTTTCTCGCCGCCAGCAGGCACCCCCGGGGCGGCGGCGGTGGCGCGTGGCTACCGGTCGGCGTACCAGCGCACAAAGCGCGAGGAAACAGCGACCCGACTGCTCGACCAGATGGTGCGGACGGCAATTCTGCTGGAGGGCAACATGCCGCCTCGGGAGCGGCAGGCTCTGTCGCAGTCGCTGGATGCCCTCACTCGGGCTTACGCGAACATCACCAAGAACGATGTCGAGGCGAGTGAGCAGGAGCAGATGCAGAAGACTCTCTCGATGTTCGGCATCATGATGGAGCGCCTTAGGGAACAACCGAACGACGACCTTCCGGTGGCAGTTCGGCCTGACGGGACCACCGTTACCCACCTCGCTCTTGGTGGGTCGATCGAGCGCTAACCGCCAGGGCAACCCCCGTCCGGCACAGCACTGAGCCCCCGATACTGCCTCGACGGCAGTCAGGGGGCTCGGTTGTACCAAAGTCACGGGAGCCTCTCCCGCAACCTGGGAAACCCCGAACCCAGTCTCAGGGCTCCGGGGCTTCTCCGTGTCCAGGAAGACCCCACGGAGAGCCGCGCGTGGGTGTCGGGTGCCTAGTGCGGTCGCTGCTTACACACGGCGCACACGCCAGGCGTCACCAGCCCTGCTTGGTATGCGTGGGGGAATGATGGCGCGTGGCCCCACGCGGACTGTATGTCCACGAGGCCTTCAGGACAACGACCACAGCAGCGATGCCCGACGTCGCGGCTGAGCGCGTTGTTCCTCGTCTTCAAGCAGCCGTTGTGGTCGCAAGTCCACTCGCCTACAAGGGTCATGCCCTGATGCTAGTAGGACTTCGACCAAGGCTTCTCAGCGTTCAGATAGACCCCACGGGAGGCCGGGACGATCTACCGGGAGACGTCTGAGTCCGGGCGCTCGATGCGGATGAACTCATCGACGTCGATCAGTTCGGAAGGCACGATTTCCTCACCGGAGTCTTTGACAGGCACGGTGGTTGTGGTCCGTTTGCGTGGCCACTTCCGCCCCGTCTTGATTTCCCAGGCCCCAATGCGACCGCGCCGGTTCACGATCGCGTACTCTTTGCCGCTTGGCGTGCGGTACACCTCGCTACCACCTTGGACGGCAGCTCGCTCACGAGCCTTGAGCTCTGCGTCAGTCCTCGGGATGCGGGCGCGGACCTTCGCGGCCTCGTCAGTCTCGCCAAGGTCGTCCAGGAACTCGGCTTCGAGTTCCAACGCCTCGCGGATCAGGTCTTCTCTGCTCGTCATGCCGCACCTCCCGGCTTGGACTTAGGCCGATTGTAAGCCCGCAGGGTGGCAACGGCATGTTTGCGGTCGTCGTCGTCGAGCCACTTCGACTTGCGCATCGACTTGAGCACAGAAAGCCCGAACTCGACCCTGTGGTGCTTGTCGGAGTCGAGACTGTCGAGTGCCACATTGAATCGGGTGATCGCGTTGTCTCGGGCGCTGGCGCGCTTGGTGACGCCGACGGATATCCCCGCAAGAACAGCAGCGATGATCGCTGCGCCCAATGTCGCCCACGCGTCCCAGCTCGGCAAAGTCGCGACCGCCCCTTCCAACAACGACGCCGATGGTGAGGGCGTCGGGTTCACAGGGCCGAGAGTAGCGCGTTCACCGCGCGACGTGGACGACCGGCGCTCGCGGCCTACGTGGGTCGGTACTTCTGGTCGTCGGAGGGCGGGCGTACCTCCGGGTCAAGATCCACGGCGTCAGACCACACCCACGTCGTGTACTCCTTGCCGCCAGCGGTGAACTTCACGCCGACCGCCCTAGAAGTCCAACGGCAGGCCCAAGCCCGCACCCTCACCGCCTCACCGAAGAAGCGCACCCATGCCAGGACCGGCTTGGGCTCCGGATCGATGGTGAGGGGGAGCCGGTCGAGGGCAAGTTCCCGAGCACTGAGTGACTGCAGACCGCCAGTCTCCGCGAGTCGGGCGAGGTGGCCTTCCTCGCCGAGGCGGTCGAAGTGGGCCGCGTACCGTTTGCTCGTCCCCACATACCTAGTATCGAACTGATGTTCGACAGCCTGCAAGCGAAGGAGGTGGTTCGCAAGCGGAACGAACCTTCCGGATCAGTAGTCAGAACAGCGAAGGCGGGTCGACCGGTGAGACGGCGGCGTGGACGTGATCGAGGGCATCACTAAGTTCAGCGGTCGTGCGAATGGCTACCGCGCCTTTGTTGATCAGGATGCGATTGCCCATGGGCGTGTCCTGACCAAAGTCGACTGCGAACACGGGCCGTCCGAGCTGAAGTGCGCCTTCCCCAGCCGCGAGAGTGCCGCCACGCTCGCCGGCTTCGATCACGAGCAACGCCTTCGACAAGCCGAAGATGATGCCATTACGAGCCATCGCGGCATGGGCTTGCCAGGTTTGCCCTGGAGGGAATTGAGAAACGACGAGCGTTCGTTCCCAGTCGAAGTCATCGGCGAAGTTCTTCTTCACACGAAAGTGATTGAAGCCCTCGGCCAGGACGACGACGGTGCTACCTCCGTTGCGAAGCGCGGCCAGGTGCGTTGCCGTATCGACTCCCGCAGCGTACCCAGACACAACGGACATGCCCTTGTGAGTGACCAGTTCGCCACAGCGCCCGGCTGCTTCTAGCCCCTTGGCGCTTACATGGCGGGAACCGCACATGCCGACCCCATCGGCGTAGAGCAGATCCTTCTTGCCCTGGTAGAACAGTATCGGCGCGACCGGCCGGTCGTCCTTCACGAGAATTCCGGGGAAGCCGTCGCCGCGGAAGATGACGGCCCCGATGCCATCCCGATCCATCTGGTCGGCCTTCATCTCGACTTCGCTACGCGCCGTGGGAGACAGCCTTTGGAGTGCGTTCTCGAGCGCGGTGAGTCCATCCGCCCGCAGCGCTCGGGTTATCTGCCCAGGCGTCCGCAGTTCTGCGAACCCGGCGAGGGCGAGTTCGAGGGCGTGTACTGCTTGCACTGTCACCATCTAATCGTCCTCGCGACCGCGATCGAAAACACACGATTAGCGCCAGCGCGTTTCGCCGCCGCGGCGGCTCCACTCGCGCTTCCGCCTGTCCGGTATACGTCGTCCAACACGATCACATCCCCCGAAAGCGCGTCCTGCACGGTGAAGACGCCGGTGAGGTCCTGCACTGGGCCCTCCTTCTGTTGCTGGCGCGGTCCGGGCGCGGTCGTTTCGACAAACGGAATACCGACCTTCGCGGCGACGTCGCGAGCGAGCACTTCGCCGAAACTCTGGCCGTCTGCGAGGTGACCCGGTGCGGCGATGATGGCGGTCGCGTTCGCATAAAGAGGGTGAGCTTGAATCGTCTTCACGAGTGCGTCGATCATGAGTCGACGTGAGTTCCGGGAGTTGCCCCATTCAGGATGGGTCGCATGTTTCGTGGTGTTGATCCAATAGCCAGCGGCGGTGTGTTTTAGCTCCCCATCCCCATCGGGCTGGGTGTACCAGTCGAGCGTAATTGCGACATCTACGTGCGGCGGCGCGGGAATGCTCAGGACTGACGAGAGCAGCTCCACGGTGGACTGCAGGTCGTCGGGACTGCCGTCCGGGAAGAGGAACCCATGGTTGAAGTCCTTGGCGACGATTTCGCCAGGTTCCCGGCGCTCGCACGCAGGACCGTAGATCAGATCGATTTGGTCGCGAATCCAGTCCGGGCAGTCCAGCAGCAATGCAGTTTCGCCTCGCGCAGTTGCGATGCGATGCGCGGCGATTCGGTCGCCTCGCTTCTCCCAGCGGAAGTCGCCCCAGTTGATGTTCAGCCCCACAATTCCCCCACGGTGTCAGTGTCAAGCCGAACGATACAGCCGTGCATGGACATCAGGGTGCAGGCTCGTCTCGACTTGGCGCGGGCACTCCGACTCGAAGTGCAATCCAGCGCCCGCACCGCAGCCACCAATACGGTGGGGCGCATGATCTTTGTGGAGGGGGCGCCAGCAACCGGCGGTGGCTGGGACTGGGGACTGACCTGGACGATCGTTGGAGCGGTTGCCGGTTCGCTCGCGCTCATCGGCGTGTTCGTGACGTTTGTCGGGTATCGCCGTCAGTTCCCGAAGCGTCGAATGGCATTCGGCTTCGAGTCACGGAGCCTGCTGCGTCCACATGACCTTCCGCGTGGCGATCTTGAGGTCCGCGTCCGGGGGACGGTCTTGGACGAGCCCCATTTCGTCGAGCTGCAGATCTGGTCGGAGAGCCGTGCGGACATACCCTCGGCGAGCTTCGACGCTGGACACCCGATCACTTTGGATGTGCTCGCTGACAACGTGATTCCGGTCCTCTCATGGGGGGAGATCGGGGTCGACGTGGCCACGCGCCCTGACGGAAGGGGCGTAACTGTCACGATCGCACCGCAGCTCATCCGCAAGCGGGCGCATGTGTCCATGACGCTCATGTCGGACGGCGCGCCGCGAGTGGAACCGAGTTCATCACTGATCGACATCCCCTTGGTCAAGAAATACGACTCAGCAGACCGCCTTGAGCGCCCGGGGATTATCAACTTTTACATTCGCCTCTTCCGGACGCGCTGGTTCGTTTGGTCCGCCTTCGTCTACCTCGCGTTGGTGGTCAGCGGCCTGATCTACCTTGTGCTCCAGTTGGCAGGCTAAACCCATGTTGAGGCCGACTCTTCCCCGGATCCATCGCCTGGTCCAGACGTCACCTGTCGCGGTCTGCACGAAGCCCAGGTAGAACCGGTAAAATTGGTCTCGGTCAGCGCTGGGGGCGAGCCCAGCCGCAGACTTCGCGAGACCCCCGGTGCCGCTTCGGCGGGAAAGACCACTCCGGGGGTCTCGCCGTGTCGCTGGGTGCGCGGTTTGTGGGGCCTGCACAATCGCCCCAACGGGCGCGGAGGCCACCTCGTTTGTAGAGGCTCACAGAGCTTGCGTGTCGGATTGTGCCGAGTACTCGGGGACTGGTTGTATGGTCCCCGTTCGGCCCCAGCCGCCGAGCTAAAACTCAAGACGACATCGGTTTCCCTCGCAATGGAACCGAGCAAATCCGGTTCCCTGGTCTGGGGCTGGTCGGTTGCAAACCCTACTGACGCACACCGTATCCCACGAGGGTGGAAGGCCCGCCGAAGATCGGCGGGAGGACGGACGAGAGTCCGGGCATCCCCTCACCGTCACTCACTGAGTGGCGGATCGGATACGGGGTGCGTTTCGTCGTCTTGGCACCCTTCACCCGAGAGGGGACACGGTGGCAACTTCAACCACCACGCACTGGGAGGCTCGCCCGCTTCCCGCCGAGGACGTGCGGGCCTTCCTGGCCCTGCTGTTCGCACCTGCCGATGACGCGGGGGTGGCGTCGTGAGCAGCACAACGCACCGCCGACGCTGGCGCGTCACGCACGATGACCTGTTCATCGGCACCTGCTTCGTGACGGTCCTGGCCGTCTATGCCGGGGTCGCCGCACTCGTCGCCCACCTCACGGGGGTGAGCCCGTGGTGAGGCTCGCCGCCGAGTTCGTGTCGCGCATCGACGCGGCACCCCCGATCGTCCCGCCCACTGACGCCCTCGGTGATGCCCTCGCCTGGGCGGAGCAGGGGTGGCCGGTGTTCCCACTCAAGGCGAACGACAAGATGCCGGCCATCCCGAGCGCGCACCCGAAGGGCGACTCGCAGCGCGGGAAGTGCAAGGGCGAGTGCGGTCGGCTCGGACACGGGGTACTCGATGCCAGCCGCGATCCGAAACGCATCCGTGAGATGTTCGCCAGTCGCCCGGACGCCAACATCGGCGGGGCAACGACGGGTCGCCTGGTGGTCGACCTCGACCTGAACCACGGCGGCACGGAGGCCCAAGTGCTCCCGGAGACCCGGGTTCACGAGACCGGGCGCGGCAACGGCAACACGCACCGCATCTACCGGACCGGCGCATCGCCGCTCGCGATGCAGGCGAAGTCGGACGGGCTCGCGAAGGGCGTCGACCTTCGGGTGGGCTCCGGCTCGTACGTGGTACTGCCGCCGAGCACTCACCCCGAGACCGGCAACGCGTACCGGGTACTGGACGACCGGCCCGAGCACGCCCTGACCGACGACGAGGTACGTGCGATCTGGTCCGAGTACGGGAAGCCGGTGCCGGGGGAGCGGAAGACTCACGACGCGGGGTCTCCGTCGCCCTCCCGTGACACGACGAGCAGCGGAGGTCTCTTTGCCCAGTCCGAGGCGGTTCGGTTTCTCCTGGAGCCGCCGACGCGCGGCGGTGGTGAGACCAACACCGCACTGGCGAAGGTCGCCGGTTACTACGCCCGACTTTTCCGTGACAACCGCGACATGTACCAGCACCACGTCAGACAGTGGCTCGCCGACGTCGATCCCGACTACGAGGACCGAGACAAGACCGTCAACTCGGTGTGGGAGACCGAGCACGGCAAGGAGGGGGAGCGCGCGTGGGCCGTCGCGCAGAGTGTCGAGCGCAAGCTCATCGAGCATGAGGCCAAGCTCCAGTTCGGCAAAGCGATGGCCGAGCTCGACCCCGCCGCGCCGTTCGACTTCGGCACACTCGACGAGATTCTCGCTCGTCCCGAGCAGGTGCAGTTTCGGGTGGATGGGCTCGTGCTCGCTGACGGGTTCACGTCCGTGGTCGCGCAGCGCAAGACCGGCAAGACCACGTTCAACCTGAACCTCGCTGACTCGTTCCTCACTGGGCGCGACTTTCTCGGCAGGTTCCCGGTGGTGCCGGTCAGTGGCAACGTCGCGATCCTCAACTACGAGGTGAGTGGCTACCAGCTCGGGATGTGGGCCGAGAGTGTCGGTCTCGACCGGAATCGGCTGCTCCTGGTCAACCTGCGGGGGCGGCGCAACCCGCTCGTGCACGAACAGGACCGGGCCGCGCTCGCCGAACTCCTGCGGTCGCGTGATGTCGAGTCGCTGTTCATCGACCCGTTCAGTCGTGCGTTCTACGGCGAGAGCCAGCAGGACAACACGCAGGTGCAGGCGTTCCTCAACGACCTCGACGTGTTCGCCCGCTCCGAGGTCGGAGCCCGCGACGTGATCCTCAACGTCCATGCCGGATGGAACGGGGGCCGCTCGCGCGGTGCCTCGGCGCTGGAGGACCACCCGGACTCGATCATCCTGCTTCGCAAGGACGGCGACGAGGACGACGAGAGCGGCCTGCGGTTCATGAAAGCGCTCGGGCGCGACGTGGATGTGAAGGAAGACCAGCTGCACTTCGATCCGGACAGTCACCGGCTCAGCCTCACCGGCCTCGGGTCGATGGCCAAGCGCAAACAGGACCAGAAGTCGGCGGACCTCGAACCCAAGATCGCGCGCATCGTCACGGCGGAGCCTGGTATCAACACCCAGGGCGTGACCGACGCCCTGCGCCGGGCGGAGGCGAGATTCCAGAAGGGCGACGAGACCAAGACCCTCAAGGCCATGTTCGAGGGCGGGCGAATCGGCTTCGCGAAGGGCAGGAACAACGCCTCGCGCTGGTTTCCAGCAGGGCACTCCGACGCCGAGACCAAGACCCCCCTCGCGGGCATCGACGGGGAGACCTACTGATGCAGTCTCCCCGGAATCTCCCCGAGGCGGTCTCCCCAGAACCTCCCCACGGCGAGAGCCCCGTCGTGACGGGGTCTCCCCGAATCTCCCCGAGTCTCCCCGCCGGCCTCCCCCACCAGTCTCCCCGCCCCCCTTTATGGGGCGGGGAGGCGGGGAGATTCCGGGGGCACCCGGGAGAGGGGCCCGCCGAAGACCTCAAACCCAACACCTTCTCCGAATCTCTCGCGCGCGAGTGGAGCGAACAGCAGGAGTACGACATGACAAGTGACAGCCCGATTCCCGAAGACCTGCCGGAGTGGCTGCTTCCGCATGCGATGGAGGTGGCCGACTGGCACCCGGTGGCAACTGCTCGGGTGTGCTGGGTCGGCGAGTGTGACCGCGACGCACACCTCCACGGGCTCTGCAAGGCCCACCACGCGCGTGCTCGCCGTCAGTGGAACCCGGCTCCGTCCGACCGTCGGCGACGGTGGCAACCCATGCCGGAATCACCGTCCGCACTCGAAACCGTCCACGGAACGTCGGAGGGCGTCATCCCCCCTCGGACCAGTGAACGGGTCTCCGAGTTCGGGGGAGAGGCGTCCGTGACCGGGGAGACGGCACCATGAGCCCGCATCGCCCTCGGGAGCGCTCGCCGCCTGCCGATCCCGCTCCCGCCTCAATCAACCCGACCAAAGGAACATCAACATGACCACCACCAACGACGTCATCCTCGCCCAGTTCGCGGACCCGGCGGAGCGCGCCGAAGCGGAAGCAGCGATCCGTGAGAACGAGGCTCGCCTGGCCGCCGACGAAGGAGCCCAGGACGAGCACGAGAGCGCGGAGCGTGCCCACCGGCTTACCTGGAAGGCGTACAAGGAGGCTCGGGGACTAGTGATGTCAGCCCTCGTCAACCAACCGGGCTCGGTCTCAAATGAATACGGCCGCCTGGGCGGTCTCACCGACCGTGAATACCAGGTCGTGCGGGACCGCCGGATCGAGCAGGCCCAGGTCCGATGGGCCGATTTTCAGTCCGCCGAACGCTGGCTCGCGGCACACCAGGACCTCGGGTTCCGCCAGCCCTGACGCTCAACCCCGCCGGGGGCGTGACGAGCGCCCCCGGCACCAAACCCGAAGGGAGACACCATGAGCACTCCGAACTACCCGCCGCCAGAGCATGACTGCGCACATGGGCGCGACGCCTGGACGCTCTGCGAAGACTGCCTCGCCCTCATCCTCAATCGCAACGCGGTGCTCGGGCGATTCGACCTGATCGGCCTGGCCGCTGGGCTCGCTCTGGACATCGATGAGGACGAGCAAGTCACCGTGTACATGCTCAACGCCGAAACCGCCGTGTACGGCGACGGGGGCATGTCGGACGCCTGGGTGACCCACGGTGACCAGTACACCGGGAAGCCTGACGTGGTGCTCGCTGAGCCGACCGCACCGGTCAACATCGCGACGCAGGAAGTAGCCGAGTTCTGCGCTGTGGTCTCGGACCTCGCGACCGCACTGCTGCCGGTAGTGAAACGGGCGGTTGATTCCGAGGTGGACCTCGCCGAGTGGTTCGAAGGATTCTCAGCGTGGATCTCGGCGCGTGCACTCAAGACGAGCACCGAGCTGCTCGTGATGCAGGTAGGGCGAGTGCTTCTACGGGCGCTCGCGGTCAAGGAGGCGCAGTCGTGAAGCGGAAGAAGCACACCGTTCCCGAGCCTCCACCGGGCAAGGAGTGGGTCACCCCGAAGCGGATGCCCGACACGCGCGTCGCGGTCTTCGTGATCCCGGACGGCGCGCCGGACGACGTGCGGGAGGGCATCGCCCGTCAGCGGATCGCCGCCGTAGACGGTGCCTGCCCCTGCGGCGGGGCGGTTTACGTGCTCGACGCGGAGGGGTTCTGGTGCGAGCACGAGGACGACTGCCCCGGGCTCGACAGGAACCTGCTGGTGGCGATGCGGGAGTGGCGCGCCTCCGGCTGGGCGGGCCGCTGATCGCGGGCGGGGTCGCCCTACCGGCCCCGCCTGCCCGGTCGCCCGCAGGCACGACCCAGCAGGCGTGCCGCCGAGTAAATCTCGCGCCCGTCGACGTGTCGGCATTCCTTGACAGGCATTTCGCGTGTTGCGATGGAATCGCACCCCGACGAATAAAAGCCGGGTCATAGCCGGAATCGCACCCAGAGAACGGAGGCCAGGAGATGGCCATTCAGAACTTCCACAAGGTTCAGCGTCACGACAGCATTCGCAGTGCAACTCTCATCGACGAGGAAGGCTTCGTCGTCGGCACGGTCGCCGAGGTGCACCATCACGCGCCCGCAAGCGATCTGTCGTTTCGCACAGTGGCGGACTACGAGGCGTGGTCAGCCGCCGTCCTTCGCCACTTTCCCAACCCGCTGGACGGGGGCAACTAGCCGTGGCACTCGACATCGGCACGCTGGTCGCCAAGGTCACAGTCGATGACTCCGACTTCGACAAGAAGACCTCGGGCTGGTCGGCCAAGGGCGCAGGCATCGCCTCCGCGTTCGGCAACGTCGCCGCCGACGCCATCAGCACGGCAACCTCCGCACTGGTCAACTACGTGGGTGACGCCGCCGCCGCATCCGACGCCACCGACAAGTTCGCCAAGACCCTCGAATTCGCGGGCGTGGATGGCAAGAACATCGACGCCCTCAAGAAGAAGACCCAGGATTACGCAGACTCGACCACCTACAGCCTGGGCGACATCCAGTCGATTACCGCTCAGCTCGCGGCCAACGGCGTGGAGGGTTACGACTCCCTCGCGATGAGCCTGGGCAACCTGAACGCGGTGGCGGGTGGCTCTCCGGAGACCTTCGGACGAGTGGGGTCGGTCCTCACCCAGACAGCAGGTGCCGGGAAGCTCACCACGGAGAACTGGAACCAACTCGCCGAAGCGATCCCGGGGGCCTCGGGGGTGCTCCAGCAGGCCCTCGCCGACGCCGGTGCCTACACGGGGAACTTCCGCGATGCGATGGCGGAAGGGCAGATCACGGCGGAAGAGTTCAACGCAGCGATTCAGCAGGTCGGCACCGACCCGATCGCAGTGGAAGCAGCGGAGAGCACGAAGACGTTCGAAGGTGCGGCAGGCAACCTCGCGGCGACGATCCAGGGTCAACTGGTCAAGGCGCTGGAAGTCATCAAGCCTGCATTCACCGCGTTCCAGGGTGCACTGGCGTGGTTCATCGGCAACTCCGGACTGCTCGTCCCGCTTATCTCGGGTATCGGCGTGGCGCTGCTCGTGGTCCTCGCCCCGGCGCTGTGGGCGGCAGTCACGGCCACCGCCGCCTGGACGGTCGCACTGCTGGCCAACCCGATGACGTGGATCGTGCTCGGGATCGTCGCCCTCGTGGCGGCAATCGTCTGGCTCATCCAGAACTGGGACACCGCGACCAAGTTCCTGACGGATGTGTGGGCCGGGTTCGTGTCCTGGTTCACCGCCATCGTGGACGGCCTCGTGTCCTGGTGGACCGGAGTGTGGGAGGGCTTCATCTCCTGGACCACAGGCGTCATCGACGGATTCGTCGGATGGTGGAACGGCGTGTGGTCCGCCATCGGGTCGTTCTTCACGTCGATGTGGGACGGGGTGGTCGCGTTCGCCAAGGGGCTGTTCCAGTTCTACATCGGCTGGCTGGTCAACCTGATCGTGTTCTTCGTCGCGAACTGGGACGCGATCTGGTCGCGAGTCGGCTCGATCATCGCCGACGTGTGGTCCGGCATCGTGGACTGGTTCACCTCGATCCCGGGCGCGATCAACGACCTCCTGACCGGGGCCGGCCGCTGGCTTTACAACATCGGTCGCGACATCATCAACGGCCTGTGGGAGGGACTCAAGTCGGTGTGGCAGTCGGTGTCGTCGTGGTTCGAGAACACCTTCGGCGGGATCGTCGACACCATCGCTGGCATCTTCGGGATTCACAGCCCGAGCCGGGTGATGCGCGAGTACATCATGGGCAACGTCGCGAAGGGCGCGATTCTCGGCCTCAACGACCACAAGTCGGACATCGAGCAGGCGTTCCGGGACACGATGGCGATGCCGACTGACACGGGGCTGAACTCGGCACGCCGGGGTGGGGGCGGCACGGGGCCCGTGACCACGACGGTCAAGAACATCACTTACAACGCCGTCGAGAACCAGAGCCTCAGCGCCGAAGAGGCGCTGTACGCGGCGCTCGGTTCACCCCGGGTGAAGGACTGACGGTGGCGGAGTTCGAGTTCGCGTCGGTGGCCCGCCGACCGGCTGACCCCTGCCGGTCGGGCATGCACGACATGAGCGACCCGGCGAACGTGAAGCTCCGTCCCAACGGCGATCGGGAATGCCGAGCCTGTATCCGCGCTCGCCAGGAGAGGAAGAACAACCGATGACGACTACCGCGCTGCTTCCAGTAGGGATGTCCGTCCCGCTTATGGCTCTCTCGCCGGACGCCTTTCCGGAGCCCTCGGGGACGCTCACCCCCCTCGCACCGGTCCGCGCCTCCCGGAAGTCACGGAAGGCCCTGCGAGAGGCCGGGGAGACCCCCGAGCAGGCATACGACGACCTGTGCCACGCGCTCCTGCTGGCGAAGGAGCGGGGCCAGGTGGTGCCGTGTCTCGGAGAGGGTGCCGACGACTGGGTGTCTGACGATCCCGGCGAGCAACAGACCGCTGCTGATGCGTGCCTCGACTGCCCGATGTCGGTGTTCGCGCTGTGCAAGCGTTACGCCGACATCGCCAAACCCGAAGGTGGAACGTGGGCAGGCGCGACCAGTGACCCGGCGCGGAAGCGTGACCCGAGGGCCGGTCGGTGCTCGTGCGACTGTGGCGGGTGGACCCGTGGCGGTCGGTACCTGCCGGGGCACGATACCCGGCACGTTGAGCGGCTCGTGCGGCTTGTGAATGGCGGCGCGATGCCCCGGCTCACAGCGCTAGCCAAGCTCGGCACGCCGGGACTACGCGGCAAGCTCTCCAAACGACTTGGGAGTTAGTAATCCCAGGTCAGACATAGTTGCAGCATTGTGCACGTGGCATACGCCATGCTTGGATTTTAGGTAGAGAGTCGAAGATAGCTTCGAATCTAGGATACCCCAATCAAGCGAAGGAACACCCGATGAACACCAAGGCGATCGCCACCCAGATTCCCGTCAACGCCTGCGCCTGCGGGTGCGGCCAGGAGGTTGGCAAGCGCGCGATGTACCGCCCCGGCCACGACGCCCGGCATGTGTCGGTGCTCGTCGCCGAACTCTTCAACACGATCCAGGACGGCGGCAAGGTGACCAAGCAGATGATCGCCTCGTCCGCGAAGTCCCTGCCGTCCGCCGCGCTCCAGGCAAAGTTCACCCGAGCCGCCGAACGCCTCGTCGCGAAGGCCGAGGCCCCGAAGCCCGAGGCGAAGGCCGAGGCGGCCAAGTGACCATGATCGCCGAAGCCACCAAGACCTGCACGAAGTGCGGACAGGCTAAGCCCCTGTCCGCGTTCGGGCGTGTCCGCGAGGACCGCGAGTGGCGCAAACCGAAGTGCCGTGAGTGCGCCGCCGAAATCGAACGTCAGCGCCGGAAGGGTGGCCAGCGATGAACGCCAAGATCCGCGCCGCCTACTACGCCCGGGTAAGCACCGACCTCCAGATCGACAACACCTCCCTGCCAGAACAGCGCGAAATCTGCGAAGCCACCATCAAGGCACGCGGCTGGGAACTGGTCGACTCCTATGTCGATGAGGGGCTGTCGGGCACCGACTCGAACCGCCCGCAGTGGCGGCGGATGCTCCAGGACGCCCGCGACGGCAAGATCGACGCCGTCGTTGTGTCGAAGCTCGACCGCTTCGCGCGCAAAGCCGGTGACGCTATCCGCGAGACAGACCGACTGTCCGAGATGGGCGTCGACCTCGTGCTCGTCAAGGAGCAGATCGACATGAGCACGCCGCACGGCAAGCTGATGCGGACGCTCATGGCCGGGTTCGCCGAGATGGAACGCGACACCATCGTCGGACGTACCGCCGCCGGTCAGCGTGGGTCGGCGCGCATGGGCCGGTGGCCGGGTTCGAAGCCCCCGTTCGGCTGGCGGCTCGAAGGGCTCAAGAAGGACGCACGCCCGGTGCCCGATGAGCGCGAGCGTGAGGTGCTCCGCACGATGCACCGTCTGTTCGTCAAGGACCGGCTGTCCACCGCAGAGGTAGCCGAACGCCTCAACCTCCTGGGCCTGCACCCTCGCCAGGCTGGGACGTGGCAGTACCAGACCGTCCGTCAGACCGTCACCAACCCGACTCTGTGGACGGGGGAGACCCAGTGGGGCAAGACAGGCGCGCGATACCGTGCGGCGAACTCGCACGCCACGAAGGTGAACCGCGACGGCACCCCGAAGTATGGCGACACCGTGACGGTGAACCTCGGTGACCCGGTGTTCACCCGGCAGGAGTGGCAGTCCCTTCAGCGGGCGGTGAACCGCAAGGCGTCGTGGACGCCCTCGGCTCCCGCTCGCCAACTGCTCACCGGTCGGTTGTTCGGTCCGTGCGACCTCGGCAAGCACTACGACGGGGTCACCACGAAATCGAAGCCCAACCCCTACTACCTGTGTGCAGGCAAGCGGTACCGGTCGAAGGAACAGCCCCGGTGCTCCTGCACCCAGATCAAGGGCCCCGCCATCGATGGGCCGGTGTGGGCGGAACTGGCCGCGATGCTGGCAGACCCGGAGCGGCTGGAGCGCCTCGCGCGGCAGTGGCTCGAACTGGACGACGACGCCGACCTCAACGATGACGCCCCGATGCTGGCGGCACTCCGCAAGCAGGAGGCCACCCTGGAGCGAGCACTCACCCGCGCGAAGGACCTGTACCTGATGGCCGACGACCCGGCGGAGCACCTGGCGACGGTGGAGCGGCTCCGGGCCGAACTGGTGGACGTGCGGGAGCGGCTGGACGGCTTCGCCGCGATGCAGTCGCGCCGGGGTGACCAGGCCCAGCGGATCACGGACGTGGCGGCGCTCGCCGAGCGGGCGCGGGGGCGGCTGGAGAATGCCAGCGCTGAGGTCCGCCGCCGGGTGGTCGAACTGCTCGACGTGCGGGTGATCGTGTCGGACATCGTGGCCGGGCGACCGCAGTCGATCACGATTCACGGGGTGCTCGACCCGTCGATGTTTATGGAGGGGGAGGGGACGGAGCGCAAGCCAGCCGAGCAGGAACGCTCTTCCCGCTGGTTTTCCTGATCCTGCCGCTCAGCGTGCTGTTCGCGGTCTTCCCGGGGATCTTCATGCTTCGACTCGGACTCGGCTGACGGCCGGAGGGAGAAATGATGAAAGCACGGATGCTGCGCCTCACCGCTCGACTTCACGCGGGGGCGCGCGACCTCGCCGACGACGAGCGGGGCGACGTGCCGGGCTGGGTCCTCATCACTCTGATGACCGCAGGGCTCGTCGTCGTGATCTGGGCGATGGCCGGTCCTGCGCTTGCCGATCTGTTCGAGCAGGCGATCAGCCGCGTCTCCGGGCTCTGACGCCGTGCGCGTCGTCCTGGCCCGCGCGAGGTCGGGCATGCGGGCCCGACTCGTCGCGGACCTCCGAGACGACGCCGGGGCCAGTCCTGTCGAGTTCATCCTCGTCGGCGCGCTGCTCACCGTCCTCACGCTGGGCGTGCTGCAGTTCGGCCTCGCGGTGTACGTCCGCAACGTCGTTCACGACGCCGCGGTCGAGGGCGCCTACCACGCCGCCCTCGCCGACACGACGCTCGCCGACGGCGCTCAGCGCACGCGTGACATCGTGGGTCGCACCATCGGCGCCGAGTACGCCACCGACGTCACCGCGCACGAGACGGCGTCGCTCGGTCAGCAGACCGTCGAGGTGCGCGTCCGGGCGACGCTGCCACTGGTCGGCCTGCTCGGGGCGGCGCGTGGGCTGGAGGTGACGGCGCATGCACCCGTCGAATCCTTCGACTGATGTTCCTCCCACGGACCCGCTCGGCGACGACCGCGGCTCCGCGGCGCTCGAGTTCATCCTCGTAGGGCTTCTCCTGCTCGTGCCGCTCGTCTACCTGGTCGTCGCGCTCGGGCTCATTCAGGGGCAGAGCCTGGGAGCGGAGGCCACGGCACGTCACGTCGCGCGTGCCGTCTCGACGGCAAGCGACGCCGATGACGCCCGTGCCCGGGCGGACGCCGTGCTGGCGGCGGTGTCGCGGGAATACGGACTCGATGACGTCGACCTCTCCTTCGACTGCACGCCCTCCGGCGCCGCGTGCCCGAGGGCCGGCGCGACTCTGCACGTGAGCGTCCGCGCGACGGTCACCCTGCCGCTCGTGCCGCCGGTGCTCGATCTCGACCGCATCGCCGCGATCCCGATCGAGGCTTCGGCCGCGCACAAGGTCTCGCGCTTCTGGAGCGAACGGTGATCGCGCGCGTGCGCCGCGCCCGTGCCGCCTGCGCGGAGGCCCACGATGCCGACGACGAGGGCAGCGTGCTCATTCTCACCCTCGGCTACGCCGTGCTCGCGATCGCGGTGATCCTGGTGTGCACGGCCGCGACGAGCCTGTATCTCGCGCAGAAGCAGCTCGATGCCGTCGCGGATGCTGCGGCCCTGGCCGCTGCGGACGGCTTCGACCTGTCGGTGGTCGCCGGCGAGCCCGTGGCCACGCTCACCGACGCGGGCGTGCGCCGAGAGGCGGAGGCCATGATGGGCTCCGTCCGTCCCGACGCGCGTCTCGTCTCGGCGTCGACCCCCGACGGCGTGTCCGCACGGGTGACGGTCGCAGGGCAGTGGCATCCGCCCATCGTCACGATGTTCGTGCCCGACGGCGTCGCGCTCGAAGCCACCGCGACGAGCCGTACCGCGCTGCGCTGACGCGCGGTGCGCACCGCGTGCTAGAGGTCGGCGCCGGCCGCGGCGCGCGCGGCGAGCGCCACCGCCTCCACGCGCGAGTGCACGCCGAGCTTGCCGAGCAGGTTCTGCATGTGGGCGCCGACCGTTTTGATGCTGATGCCCATCTCGGTCGCGACCTGCTTCTGCGTCATCCCCTCGGTCGTGAGCGCAAGCACCTGCCGCTCGCGCGGCGTGAGGGACGAGAGGCGCCGGAGGTCCGCGGTCGCGCCGCGGGACGGACGCGTGCGCTCGATGAGTCGTCGCACGCGTGCCAGGAACTCCTCGCTGTCCATGGACTCCGCAGCGTAGTCATCGGCGCCGACGAGCAGGCCCGCGACGATGTCCGCGGGTGTCGTCCGCTCTGCTGACACCAGCACCGCGGGCATGTCGGGTCCGTACCGATCCCGGAGCTCCCTGAGGAAGCTGCACCCACCATCCTCCACCTCGAGGATGGCGACGTCCGGCGCGACGCCGTTCAGAGTGGCGGCAGCATCCGTCGTCCTTGCGAACGCCATCGACCGCAACCCCAGACGCCCCAGCAGCGTCACGTAATCGGCCCTGACGTGGTCACCGGCGACCACCAGGGCGAATGACTCTTCTGTGCTCACGATTCCTCCCCGAATCGCGCGCCTCCCGCCAAGACGGACGACCTAGGTATTTCCCCGGGAATCCCTTGCGCATTCCCCCGATTGTCGCGTCCCCACGCCGTTCCTAGCGTACGGCCGGCAGTGGCGCGGGGAAAGGGAGAAGCACGTCTCAGGACCGGCTCCGCCGACTCGAGGGGGACCGATCGGCAGCTGACGAAGCGGCGACGGGACCGTGCCCGTCGTCGCTTCGCCGCGCCTGGAGATGCAGGGGGTGGATGCGGCCGCCCGGCGTCCGTTACAGTGATGCCGGACCGGTGCCACCGCACCCCGACCGGAAGGAGGAAGAACGATGGCTGTCTTCGTCATGCCTCGCATCCCTGTTCCCTTCCGCGAGGTCGCCCGCACACGTTGACCCGGCGGCGACCTCCAGCCCTGGAGTGTCTCACCGATGTCATCCGAACGCCTCGACGCGTCCGCATCCGTTCTCTCGCCGGATCTCGAACCCGGCCCCGATCAGCGCTGGTCCACGTGGCCCGCGTCCCCACCCACCCAGCGCGGCCCGCTGCCGCACCCCGCGTGGGTCGTCACCGCGTCCGGTGCATTCGACACCGAGCTCGGAATCGTGAAGACCGGCAAGGAAGCCGACGTGCACCTGATCGAGCGCGCGGTGCCTGGCGCCGGCGGCGTGCTCCTGGCCGCCAAGCGCTACCGCGGCTCGCACCACAGCGACTTCCATCGCTCAGGCAGTTACGAGGAGGGGCGCACGATGCGCAACACCCGCGACGCCCGGGCGGTGGGCCGCAAGACGGCGTACGGGCGTTCCGTGGCGGCGGGACATTGGGCGGTGAGTGAGTTCGACGCGCTCTGCCGTGCCTGGCGCGCCGGCGTCCCGGTGCCGTACCCCGTACAGGTGAGTGACACCGAGGTGCTCATGGAGTTCATCGGCGACGGACGCGTCGCCGCGCCACGGCTGGCGCAGAGTCGCCTGCGCGGCTCGGAGCTGCGGGGCGCCTTCGAGCAGGTCGTCGGCATCCTGGAGGCGTTCGCCCACGCCGGGTTCGCGCACGGCGACCTCTCGCCGTACAACCTGCTCGATCATCACGGCCGCGTCGTCGTCATCGATCTGCCGCAGGTCGTCGACGTCGCCGCGAATCCGCAAGGGCTCGACTTCCTCTATCGCGACGTCGTCAACGTCTCGACCTGGTTCACCAGGCGGGGCCTCGACAACGATCCCGAGGACGTGTTCGCCCACCTCGTCGCGATGCTCTGGTGATGCTCGTCCGGCTCGAACGCCGAAGACCCCGGCGCGCGTGCGCCGGGGTCTTCGGACTCAGGGGGTCAGCGGACGCCCTTGGCCGGAGTGGCTTCGAACGCCTTCTCGATCTCCTGAGTGAAGGTGTTTCCCTCCCCGTCCTCCGCCGTGACGCGGAGGTCGACCCAGCCGCCCTCGTCGGACACCGGGATCTGCGCCGTGAAGCCGCTGACCCATGCGCGGCTCTTGACGAAGATGTCGCCGTCGCCTTCGACGGCGCCGGTCGGGGCATCCGTCTTCGCGGAGGTCAGCTTCACCGGCTTCCACTCGCCGTTCTGTGCCCGAGCTTCGAGCGTCGCCTCGGTGATCGCGCCGGCGGGCACCGTGCCCGCGACGTGGCCGAGCTCGAGGCCCAGCTGGATGGCCGAACCCTTCTTGCGGCCCTCGCCCACGAGGTTGTCGACGTTCACGTCGACGTGGTAGTACGCCTGGATCAGGGGCAGCAGACGGTTGTTCCAGTCGCCGAGCTTGCCTTCGGACGTGAAGCTCCAGTCGCTCACCGTCTTGGTGGAGCCTCCGAGGTGCGAGCCGTCGTGGGTCGCTGTGCTGACCACGCGCCACCTCTGCTCGCCGTCGGGCAGGTCGAAGATGTTCGCCCCCTGGTGCTCGGTCTGCTTGACCAGCTGTCCATCGAGATACAGATCCGTCGACTGGTGCACGGTGGACGGCTCGATCCAGGTGTCGAACGTGCCCGTGTGCTGCGCGTCACCGCCGTCGGCCCAGCTCGGGATGTTCACCTGCGCGTAGTCCGACACTCGGTAGGGAACCCAGAAGCCCGTGGCGACGTACGGCCGCACGATGCCGCCGAAGTACTCCTCGCTGGTGCGTTCGCCGCGCTCGTAGGTGGTCTGCATGTCCCGGATCTCCCACATGACCGACGTGACAGCCACCCACTGGTTCCATCGCAGCTGATCGGTGTTCACCCACTCCGTACGGTCCATGCCGCGCTGGGCGCGGAACGGGAACCCGTTGCCGTACTGGGCGCCCGGAACGAAGTCGTACCGGAACTCCGCGAGCTCCTCCTTCTGGCCGTGGAAGCGCGTGTCGATGCGCGCGAGGTCCTTCGAGGAGTGCTTGTAGGCCATGTCCGAGGGAATCTCGCCGTCGGCGTACTCCGCGATGTCGTAGACGACGTCCGTCGTCGGGACGCCCACCACCGACAGCGTGGCCTTCTTCTCGGCGCCGAGCTGCGCGAGCAGCTCACGTCCCTCGACCCCGCTCACACCGGCGATCGGGATGGCGACGTCCGAGTAGTCCACCTCCGAACCCACCCACGTGCTGAACTCGCCGTCCTCGTCGTTCACGAGGATGAGGAGCTTGGCGCCCGCGGCGGCGGCGTTCGCCGCCTGCTGGGATGCCGAAAGCTCCTCGGACCGCGTCGCCACGGCGATCCTGCCGTCTACGTGTGCCGCAGCGAGCTCCTCTGGCCTGCCGGCGCCGGCGTCGACCGCCGTCGCCTTGAACGACCCTTCGAGGAGAGTGGATCCGGGCTGGACGATGAGGTCAAGCTGCTTCTTGCCTGCCGTGACCGTGAGGAGCGGCGTCTGCTGACGCCACCGGGTGGTGAAGTCGAAGTCGGCGTCGTCGATCTTCATCGGCTGCGCCCACATCTCGTCGGTCCAGACCGGCATCGCGGCGCTCGCCATGAAGTCGTCGACCTTCACATCCATGCGTCGGAAGACCGACTCGAGGCCGTCCGTGCCCACGTCGAGGGTGACCTGCTTGGCCACGCGCGCGTTGAAGGCGACCGACTTGTCGCCGTCGAGCTCCAGGGTGGGCTCACCGACGAGCACGCTCGCGATGGTGTCGGGCGTCCGGTTGAGCTCCATGAACGAGACGATCGAGTAGTCGCCCTTCATGAGGCGCAGCGTCGTCGCGCCGTCGACGAGGATCGGCTCGGCGAACTGGGTGGCCGGGTTCCAGAGGAACGCGTAGGTCGTCGTCGGGTTGCCGTCGAAGTCGGTCGCGGTGAGCGTGAGGTCGTAACGCTCGGCCTCGGCGATCGTTCCCAGGGCGGTGCGCGTGACGGCCTCGCCGCCGACGAGTCCGACCAGCGCACCCGACAGCTGCGTGCCCGCGGGAACCTTCGACGGGTCGACCGTCATCGTCACCGAGCGGGTCTCACCGGCGGGGATCGTGAGGGAGCCGGCGTCGACGTTCAACGCGTCGAAGGCGATGGCCGCCGACAGCGGCCCGGGCTCGTTGCCGTCACCGGGTGTGGTGTCGCTCAGCGTCGGCTCGAGCGCGACCGTCAGCTCGGCATCCGTCCGGTTCGTGTAGTCGATGGTGCGCGTGACCGGAGCGGGCTCCTGGCCCCAGGCGAGCATCCCGAAGTCGCCGGAACCCGACGCGACGACGGGGGCGTCGAGCGCGGCGGCGACGTTGATGACCCCGGTGCCGCCCTGGTACGGCGTGTAGCCGAGGTCGAGGGCGCTGCTGGCGAGCGCGGCCCTCAGCTGGTCGGCGGTGTAGTCCGGGTGTGCGCCGAGGAGGATCGCGGCAGCGCCGGCCACGTGCGGCGTCGCCATCGAGGTGCCGCTCATCGTCGCGTAAGGGCCGTCGCCCCGGCTGTCGGCGGACCGCGCGGCCGTGACGTTGCTGCCGGGGCCTGTCACGTCGGGCTTCATCGCGCCGGAACGCGCCAGAGGACCCTGGCTCGTGAAGTACGAGAGGGAGCCGGAGGGGTCGTCGACGGAGCCCACCGTCAGCGCCTCCTTGGCGGAGCCGGGAGCGCCGATCGTCTCGGCCGCGCCGGCGTTCCCGGCGGCGACCACGAACAGCGCACCGGTTTCTTCGGAGATCTGGTTGAGCGACTCGGCCATCAGGTCCTTGCCGTCGGATGCCTCCGACGAGCCGAGGCTCATCGAGACGATCGGCGCGCGCTGGGCGGCCCACTCCATCGCCTCGATGATCCACGAGTCCTGGCCGGACCCGTCCGCGCCGAGCACCTTTCCGACCAGCAACTCCGCGCCATCGGCCACGCCGCGGTGCGTGCCGCCGCTGGCAGCTCCCGTGCCGGCGATGGTGGACGCGACGTGCGTGCCGTGACCGTTGGGGTCGGCGTCGACCTCTTCGCCGGGCACGAAGCTCTTCGAGTCGGCCAGCACGTGGCCCTGCAGGTCGGGGTGGGTGTCGTCGTAGCCGGTGTCGAGCACGGCGACCGTAACACCTTCGCCGGTGTAGCCCTGCGCCCAGGCCCCGGGAGCGTCGATGTAGGGGACGCTGGAGTCGAGGGTGGCGCGCACCTTGCCGTCGAGGTGGATGGCCTCGATGCCACCCGAGAGCGACGGCGTCGCAGAGAACGAGCGTGCCGACGATGCGGTGAGCGACTGCCAGGCCGCGGCGGCGTCGCCGTGCCCGAGCGTGGCGGCCGCGCCGCCGATGCTCTCCAGCGGCGCCTGGACCTCGATGCCCGGCACCGGGGCGGCGAACGTCTGCGCCGTCGCGCCGTCCTGCTCGATGATGATGGGTGTCGCGTCGACCGACGCGTCGTCGTAGCCATAGTCGATCAGCAGCGACACGTTGAACAGATCCTCGTCGAGCGCGCCGGTGGCCAGGTACGGCATGGCGGCCGAAGGAATGACGTGCAGGTCGTCTCCGACCTCGTAGGTCTGGACGCCGGCGCCGTCGATGGCGGTGTCGACCGATACCGTGTGCGTCCCGTCCGACATGTCGGTGACGGTGACCCGGTCGCCGGTGATGAGCGTGACGGTGTGGGAGTCGCCGGCGGTGGCGCCCGTCGCGGGGGGAGCGGCGGGTGCCGGGCTGGCGGCTGCCGGCAGAGTCGCAAGGCCGATGCCTGCGATTCCGATCGCCAGACCGCTCGTGGCGGCGACGATCGGACGCAGGCGGCGGCCGATGGGCTGGGGTCGTGACATGCGCGAGCCTCTCGGGTTGTGGGGGATCCGTAACCCCACCTTCGCCGCCCGCCCACCTAAAGTGGGTGGCGGAGAAATGCCATGGCCACCATCCGCCGCGGTTGGCGGGCGACGATGAGGTCGTGGGGGAGAACACCGTGCTCGATGCACTCGGCCTCGACGAGGCCCACACGGCCGTCTATCGGTGCGTGCTGCAGCAGCCTTCGGCATCGATGTCCGAGATCGCCTCGGCGCTCAGCATGTCACTGCCCCGCGTACGGCCCATGGTGGCCGAGCTCGAGCGCCTCGGCCTGCTCGCGCGCCAGGCGGCCCGCAGCGACCGGTATGTGGCATCCCCGCCGTCGATCTCCCTGCGCCCGCTGCTGCTCGAGCGCGAGCGAGGGCTCACCCGCGCGCACGAGGCGCTGGTCGAGTTGAGCGATCTCTACCGGCGATCCGCCGAACAGCGCAGCGTGGCGGACGTGGTCGACGTCGTCATCGGCGACGACGCCGTGCGCCAGCGCGTCGCGCAGCTGCAGGCCGCCTCTGTCGAACAGGTGCGGGTGCTCGTGCTGCACGAGGTCGCCCTGCTCAGCGGGGAGGAGAACATCGAGGAGGATCGCGCGCTCGCCCGGGGCGTGCGCTATCGCGTGATCGTCGAGAACGCGGTGCTCGAACGCCCGGGCTTCCTCGCGGCGGCGCGCGAAATGGCCCAGATCGGCGAGGAGATCCGGGTGCTCCCGACGCTCCCGACCCGCATGTTCATCGCCGACGATCAGATGGCGCTCGTCCCCATGCGCTCGCAGGGAGAGGACGGGGGGTTCGGGGCGCTGCTCATCCACCCGAGCGGTCTGCTCGACCTGGTCACGTCGATCTTCGAGGAGTACTGGCGCGCTGCCACTGAGTTCCTGCCGGTCGCCGCCGTGCCCGTGGTCGATGACGTCGACAGTGATCTGCTCCGCCTGCTCCTGCTGGGCGTGACGGATGCTGCCGCCGCCGCGCAGCTCGGCATCTCACTGCGGACCGTCCAGCGCCGGGTCGCCGAGCTGATGGAGACCGCCGGGGTCACGACCCGCATGCAGCTGGGTGCGGAGGCCGTGCGGCGGAATTGGGTGTGAGACGGCCGCTACCAGCCGTAGGCGTTGAACCAATCGCGGCGACGCAGGGACTCGGCATCCGTCTCCGCCGCGTCTGACGTGTCGTGCGCCGGCAGCCGGCCGTCGTCCAGAGGGAGGAAACGGAGGCATACGGGGCACAGCGCGCGGCCATCGGGGAAGCCGTCGGCCAGCGTCGCTGCGGGGGAGCCCGGCTCGCCCGACCCCCGGCAGTGTGCGGGATCGGCGCCGGCGTCCGTCCACATGATCGTGCGGTGGCGGTGCAGGCCCGGGTGTCCGAACGGTCGGGTGCATCGCCGCCCGTCGTTGCGACTGCGGCAGAAGTGCACGACCTCGCTCACGGGTGGCCCCGCGGCACGTGGCGCGGGACCCACCGCACGAAGGCGAGCGCGCCGACGAGGCCGATCGCGCCCATGACCCCGGTCGCGACGGAGAGGGAGGCGACGGCGGCGATGCCCGACACGAGCAGTGGCGCGACCGCGCCACCGGCGTCCGTGAGCGTGCGCCACGACCCGAGGAAGGGCGCCGGGTCGGCCTTGGGAGCGACGTCGGCGCCGAGTGTGAGCAGGATGCCGCTCGACAGTCCGTTGCCGACGCCGAGGACCGCCGCGAACATCGCGAACCACATCGCCGCCTGCGGGAGGTCGTGGGTGAACGCGAGCGCGACGAACCCCGCGCCCATCAGGATCATCGCCGGAAGCGCGGCCCACAGCCGGCCGAAGCGGTCCATCACCTGGCCGCTGGCGTAGAAGAGGGCGAAGTCGATCGCACCCGAGACGCCCACGACGAGGGCGATCGTCTGCGCGTCGAGGCCGATCGACACACCCCACAGCGGCAGCACGACCTGGCGGGCGGAACGGACGGCGGAGAGGGATGCTGCCGCCAGGCCGAGGGTCGAGAGCACGCCGCGGTGCCGCCACATCGTGCGGATGACGCCGGTGCCCGGACCGGAGTCGCCGCCCGCGCGCTGGACCTGCCGAAGCGGGATCGAGCCGGTGACCGGCTCGCCGGTGTCCTCGGTGTCGACCGCGTCTTCGCGCAGCGTCGAGGGCCTGGGCGGCGCGAAGAACTGCCGCTCGGGGTCGGGACCGAGGAGCACGAGAAGGACCGTGGCGACGAGGCATCCGCCGAAGAACCAGATCGTGGCGTTCTCGTCTCCGGTGAGCGCGAGGAGGCCCGCGGCGACGAACGGACCGACGAACATCCCGAGGCGGAAGGTGCCGCCCAGAAGAGACAGGGCGCGGGCGCGGAACGTCAACGGCACTCGCGTCGTCATGAACGAGTGGCGGGCCAGGCCGAAGGCCGCCGCACAGAAGCCGATGAGGAACACGGAGATCGCGAAGATGGCGAGCGACGGCGCGAGCGCCATGCCGACAACGCCCGCCAGGGAGAGGAGGCCCGCGATCGCCATCGTCAGACGCTCGCCGATGCGGGCGACCGCCCAGCCGGAGGGGATGTTGCCGCACAGCTGCCCCACGACGAGCGCGGAGGCGACGAGCGCCGCGGTCGCGACATCCGCACCGAGCTGCGCCGCGATGACGGGGATCAGCGGGATGACGGCTCCCTCGCCCAGCGCGAACAGCACGGTGGGGCCGTAGACCATCGGGCCGAACCGCCACAGCACGGCACGAGCGGTGGGGGAGTCGGCGTGATCGGTCATCGCTTCCACGTTAGTCTGGAGTGTCATGCTCGACTTCGATCCCTCCGCCGATATCCAGGCCCTGCGCTCCACGTTCGCCGACATCAAGGCCGTGGTCGACGTCGAGGCACTCAACGCCGACATCGCACGCCTGAGCGAGGAGGCCGGCGCTCCCAATCTCTGGGACGACGTCGAGAAGGCGCAGAAGGTGACCAGCGCCCTCAGCCACCGTCAGGCCGAGCTCAAACGCATCACGGACGTAGAGCAGCGCCTCGACGACCTCGATGTGCTCGTCGAGCTCGCCAACGAGATGGACGACGAGGACTCCGCCGAAGAGGCCCGCCACGAGATCGCCGAGCTCGAGGACATCGTCAGCCAGCTCGAGGTGCAGACGCTCCTCGACGGCGAGTACGACGAGCGCTCCGCGGTCGTGACGATCCGATCGGGTGCGGGGGGCGACGACGCCACCGACTTCGCTGAGATGCTCCTGCGCATGTACCTGCGCTGGGCCGAGCGCCACAAGTACCCGGTCAAGGTCATGGACACCTCTTACGCGGAGGGTGCCGGCATCAAGTCGGCGACGTTCGAGATCGACGCGCCCTACGCGTACGGCACGCTTTCGGTCGAGGCGGGCACGCACCGCCTCGCGCGCATCAGCCCCTTCGGCTCGGCCGACAAGCGCCAGACGTCCTTCGCCGCGGTCGAGGTGATCCCGGTGATGGAGGAGGCCGTCGAGGTCGACATCCCCGAGAACGACCTGCGTGTCGACGTGTTCCGCTCGTCGGGCCCGGGCGGCCAGTCGGTCAACACGACGGACTCGGCCGTGCGCCTCACGCACATCCCGACCGGCATCGTCGTGTCGATGCAGAACGAGAAGTCGCAGATCCAGAACCGCGCGGCGGCCATGCGCGTCCTCCAGACCCGCCTGCTGCTGCTCAAGCGCGAGGAGGAGGCCGCGAAGAAGAAGGAGCTCGCCGGCACGATCACCGCGAGCTGGGGCGATCAGATGCGCTCGTACTTCCTCTACGGCCAGCAGCTCGTCAAGGACCTCCGCACCGGTCACGAGGTCGGCAACCCCGCGATCGTCTTCGACGGCGATCTCGACGGCTTCATCTCGGCAGGCATCCGCTGGCGCAAGCGCAAGGACGACGACGACTGATCGCGCCTCGACCCGAGGCGTGCGCCGGCGAACCGATGCGCAAACGATGAGTGTCGCTGGGCCACCACCAGGGCGGTCCGCATAGGCTCGTTAGGCCATGATCCGGTTCGAGAACGTCACGAAGCGCTTTCGCGGCACTTCCAAACCCGCCCTGAGCGATGTCGATTTCGAGGTGCTGCGCGGGGAGTTCGTCTTCCTCGTCGGCGCGTCGGGGTCCGGCAAGTCCTCCTGCCTGCGCCTGATCCTCCGCGAGGAGACGCCGTCCGAAGGGCGCGTGGTGGTCCTCGGCCGCGATCTGCGCACGCTGTCGAACCGCAAGGTGCCGTACTTCCGACGGCACGTGGGCGCCGTGTTCCAGGACTTCCGGCTACTGCCCACGAAGACCGTGTTCCAGAACGTCGCGTTCACTCTGCAGGTCATCGGGTCGTCGCGCGGGTTCATCCAGCAGGCGGTCCCCGAAGTGCTCGCCCTCGTGGGCCTCGCCGGCAAGGAGAAGAGATTCCCGCACGAGCTGTCGGGCGGTGAGCAGCAGCGCGTGGCGATCGCCCGCGCGCTCGTCAACCGGCCTCAGATCCTGCTCGCCGACGAGCCGACGGGAAACCTCGACCCCGCGACATCCATCGACATCATGCAGCTGCTCGCGCGCATCAACGCCGGCGGCACCACCGTCGTGATGGCCACGCATGAGGCCGGCTTCGTCGACCAGATGCAGCGACGCGTCATCGAGCTGCGCCATGGCGAGATCATCCGCGACGAGCGTCACGGCGGCTACGGCGACCGGTCGAGCCTGCCGAGCCTGGCTCCCGAGCCGGAGCGCGGCGCCGCCGCGGTCGCGGCTCTCACCGCCGTGCTCGAGGTGCAGCGTGAGGCAGCCATCGCCGCCGCCGCGGGCCTCGACCCGACCGCCGTGCAGGACGACGACGAACTCGTCGGCGCGGAGACGGATGCTGCGTCCCCGGCCGCGTCCCCATCCGCCGGTGTCGCGGCGGCCGCGGCAGCCGCCGCCGCTGCTGTCGCCGTCACCGCGGCGGAGGCGCAGCAGGCGGAGGGGCTCGCGCAGGCCCTCGATGAGCCCGTGGGGGAGGACGCGCCGAAAGACGCGGCATCCGTTCCCGCGAAGCCCACGCACACGCAGCCGATCCCGCTCGTCGACGCCGTCGAGCTGCAGGTCGAGGAACTCGGACTTGCCGACCGCCTCGGGCTGGACGCCCGCGACGACGAAGTGGGGCCCACGTCATGAGGTTCGGACTCATCATGTCGGAGGCGTTCACCGGCCTCCGGCGCAACCTCTCGATGGTCGTGTCGGTGGTGCTCGTCACGTTCGTGTCGCTGACGTTCGTCGGCGCGGCGATCCTCATGCAGATGCAGATCGGCACGATGCGCGACTTCTGGGTCGAGCGCGCGCAGGTCGCCGTGTACATGTGCACGAGCATCTCGACCCCGGCGACGTGCTCGGCCGGCGAGGCCAGCCCCGAGCAGGTCGAAGAGGTGCGCACGAAGCTCGAGGGCAGCGCGCTGGCGCCGCTCATCCGCGACCTCACCTTCCTCGATCACCAGCAGGCGTACGACGAGCTTCTTCAGATCGCCGGCGAAGAGAACGCGAGCGTCATCACGCCCGAGCAGGTGAACGAGACGTTCCGCATCACGCTGGTCGACCCGGAGCAGTCCGACGTGATCATCGAGGCCTTCAGCGGGATGCAGGGGGTCGAGCTCGTCAAGGACCAGATGCAATACCTCGACCCGCTGTTCTCGGCGCTCACGATCGCCACGTACATCGCGGTGGGAATCGCGGTGCTGATGCTCATCGCCGCGGTGCTGCTGATCGCGACGACGATCCGTCTGTCCGCCTTCGCGCGAAGACGGGAACTGGGCATCATGCGCCTGGTGGGGGCATCAAACCGCTTCATCCAGACGCCGTTCATCCTCGAGGGTGTGATCGCGGCGCTCCTCGGATCGATCCTCGCGAGCGCGGCCGTGATCGCGGGCGTGCACTTCGGCGTCAACAACTACCTGCGCAACCGGGTCGACTTCGTCACGACGTGGGTCGGCATGGCCGACGCGTGGATCGTGGTGCCCGTCCTGATCCTCGTCGGGGTGGTCCTCGCGGCGCTGTCGGCGAGCTTCGCGATCCGCAGATGGCTCCGCGCGTGATCCTCCGCCCCGCCGCAGGGGTAGACTGACAGGCTGCCGTCCGGGGTGGGCGGCATCAGCGAGGAGACATCATGCCCAGGGAACGCGGGGAGAAGGTCGTGGCGACCAATCGTCGCGCGCGCCACGAGTACGCGATCGAGAAGACGTACGAGGCGGGTCTCGTGCTCACCGGCACCGAGGTGAAGTCGCTGCGGGAGGGCCGCGCGAACCTCTCCGACGGCTACGCGTACATCGACAACGGTGAGGCGTACCTCGACGCGGTGCACATCCCGGAGTACTCGCAGGGCCACTGGACGAACCACTCGTCGAAGCGCACGCGCAAGCTCCTCCTCCACAAGGAGGAGATCGTCAAGCTCTCGCACGCGATCTCGGCGGGCGGCTACACGCTGATCCCGCTGAAGCTGTACTTCTCGGACGGCCGCGCCAAGGTCGAGATCGCCGTCGCGAAGGGCAAGCGCGAGTTCGAGAAGCGCCAGACGATCCGCGAGCGCGAAGACAAGCGCGAGGCGGAGCGCGCGATGCGCTCCCGCAACCGGCTCGGCGAGTGACGCCGAGCGCTGCGGAACCAGTGGTACGGCAGCGTCTGCCGCGCAGTGCGCGGCAAGAGGTCATCGGGCCGTGAACCGCCCCTCGACGGCCGCCGAGATCACGATGTCCTCCGGCTGGAGCTGCACCGCGGGTCCACCGCCTGCCGCGTCCGAGGCGAACGACGCCTTCGCCATCAGCATGCGCGGCGCCGGCGCCATCTCCGGAGTGCTCGGATGCGCGAGCAGTCCCACGTCGGCGAGCTCGACGGCGGTGACGTCCGAGAGGCCCAGGGCCGCGGCGTAGGCGGTCGCGCGGGTGACGGCCACGCCTACGGCCTCGGTAGCGACTTCCCGCTCCACGGAAGCCTTCGTCTCGGGCGTGAGCTTCCATTCGATCCAGCCGAGCTGCACACCCTCGCGCTCGGCGACCTCGCCCGCCCACCACGACAGCACGGCGAAGTCGGTGAACGTGACAGAGAAGTCGACGGTGGCATAGTGCACGGGTGCGAGGCGCCTGCCCTCGTTGTTCCACGGGCGCTCCGACCACACCGACACGCGCTGGCTCGTCCACTCGGTGACGGTGCCCGCGGACTTCCGCGAAGCGAGGTCGTCGCGCACGGGTTCGGTGAGTGCCGCCATCCGCTCGACGACGGCGCCGCGCTCGGGTCCCTCGGCGCGGATGGTCAGGTGCGCGATCGCGCGCTCCGGGGCGATGCGGGTCTCGTGCTCCCCGCGGACGGTGATGACGACGTCGCTCATGCTCAGACCCTAACCCGTCACCCGTGGGTCACTCGGGGAAGATCTGCCCCACGGGCAGCCGCTTCTCCGCCTGGAACACGTCCTCGGTGCGTCCATAGGCCCAGTACGCCGACAGCGACAGGTCCGCGCGCGCGACCCCGCGCGCGAGCAGCAGCGGCCGCAGCGCCTTCATCGCGCCGCGCTCACCGTGCGCGAACACCTGCACGCGGCCGACCGGCCAGGCTGCAGCATCCACCGCCACGACGAGCCGCGCTCCGGGAGCATCGTGGTCTTCGTCGACCCACTGCACAACGGCGCCCGAGGGCACCTCCACCCGATGCGCCGGCGAGCGCGTCTCGATGATCGTCGTGACCGCGGTCCCCTCCGGCAGCGCCTCGAGTGCGGACCAGATCGCCGGGATCGCCGACTCGTCTCCGATCAGCACGTGGTGGTCCGCGGCGAGGTCGGGGGAGTAGCCGCCGCCCGGCGACAACAGGGTGAGGCGGTCGCCAGGCTTCGCGTTCGCGGCCCACGGCCCCGCGACTCCCGTGTCACCGTGCACCACGAAGTCGATGTCGATCGTGCGGGCGGCGGCATCCACGCGCCGGATCGTGTAGGTGCGGATCGTCGGCAACTCGTCGAACGGCAGCGACTCACGCAGCGCCGAGAGGTCGTACGGGGGCTCGAGCGTGCTGCCGGCCGGCGGGAAGTAGAGCTTGGCGTACTTGTCGGTCTCGGGCCGGTCGGCGAAGCCGGCGAACTCGTCGCCCGCGAGGGTCACCCGCACGAGGTCGGGCGAGAGCCAGGTGCTCCCGGTCACGAAGAGGGTGGTCTGCGGGCGGGCGGCACGAGGTGAGGTCACCCTTACATGCTAGGCAACGGATGCTGCACCCCGAGCCGGTCTGCCACACGCGGGCTCGCTGCGCAACCCGGTCGAGCGCCTGCCGTCGCGCTCCTATGGTCGTGCGAGTAGGGAACCGACCAGCGAGGAGCGAAGCGATGTCGCGCAACGTGAGGGTGCTGCAGTGCACCCCCGAAGACGTCTTCGAGGTGCTGGCGGACGGCTGGCTGTACCCGTCATGGGTGGTCGGCGCGTCACGCATGCGGGAGGTGGACGAGACGTGGCCGATGGCCGACGCCGAACTGCACCACTCGTTCGGGGTGTGGCCCCTGCTCATCAACGACAAGACGCTCGTCGAAGAATTCGTTCCCTCGCGCAGGATGGTGATGAAGGCGCGCGGATGGCCGATCGGTGAGGCGCGCGTGACCATCGACGTGAAGCCCCGCGGAGACCGATGCGTCGTCCGGATCCAGGAAGAGGCCGTTGCCGGGCCTGGACGCTTCGTCCCGGCCCCGCTGATGGACATCGCGCTCCACTGGCGCAACGACGAGACGCTGCATCGCCTCGCCTATCTCGCGGAAGGAACGGCCGCTCGCCGCGCCGCCGCGACGACGGCGGAGAGGGAGATGGCCGCGTCGGGTGAGACGCAGCAGGTGGATGCTGCGCCCTCAGGCGATGCCGTCGCGGTCGAGGCGAGTCCCGGCGGAGCTGAGGAAACGGATGCTGCGATGTCGGATGCTGGAGCGGGCCCCGAGCCCGTGGTCCCGACCGGGGAGAGCGAGTGGGTGGACGCGGCGACGTCGATCGACGCCGTGGAAGCGGGTCCCGCGGACGAACCGGGCGAGAGCGAGTCGCTGCCGCCGATGACCTCGGGCGATGACGGCGGCTCCGAGCGCCCCGCCGCCGAGGAACCCGACCAGGGGTCGGCGGCGTCCCAGCCGTCGGACGTCGATGAGCGGGTCGCGCGAGCCGACGAAGCCGGGGCATCGGCGGGAACCCCGGAGGACTCGTGGAATCCCATGTCCGGCGCGGGCGAGTCCGAGCCGGTGGCACCGGACGAGGACGGAGCGCCGCAGACGTGAACGGGAGGTCCCGGCGGGGCGGCACCGAGTTCGATGCCGTAGTCGTAGGGTCCGGTCCCAATGGCCTCGCCGCGGCTGTCACACTCGCCCGCGCGGGCTTTCGCGTGCGGGTCTACGAACGCGCCGACCGGCCTGGCGGTGGTGCGGCGACCCGAGAGCTGACGTTGCCCGGCTTCCAGCACGACGTGTGCTCAGCCGTGCATCCGATGGCGTTCGAGTCGCGCTTCTTCCGTGAGTTCGGCCTCCGGGAGCGCGTCGAGTTCGTCACCCCCGAGGTCTCATTCGCGCATCCCCTCCACGAACGTCATGCCGGCGTCGCCTACCGCGATCTCGCCCGGACCGCCGAGGCCCTCGGCCCCGATGCGCTCGCCTACTCACGGCTGCTGCGTCCGCTCGTCGAACGCTCGACGCAGGTGTCCGATTTCACCGGGTCTCCGCTCGTGCGCGTGCCCGACGACCTCTCCACCGCCATCACGTTCGGGCTGCGCTCCCTCGAGCAGGGGACACCCGCGTGGAACACGCGATTCCGGGAGGACACGGCGCCCGCGATGCTCACCGGGGTGGCTGCGCATACGATCCTCTCGCAGCCGAGCATCCCCGCCGCCGGCGCCGGCCTGGCCCTGACCGCGTACGCCCATGCGCGCGGCTGGCCGATTCCGCTCGGCGGCAGCCAGGCCATCATCGACGCGATGGTCGATGATCTCCGCGACCACGGCGGCGAGGTCGTCGTCGACCACGAGGTGACCTCGCTCGCGCAGTTGCCGACCGCCACGGTCGCTCTGCTGGATGTCACGCCGAAGGCGCTCATCCGCCTCGCCGGCGATGCCCTGCCCGACCGTTACCGGCGCAGACTGCAGGGCTTCCGCTACGGCGACGGCGTCGCGAAGGTGGACTTCGCGCTGAGCGAGCCGGTGCCGTGGAGTCACCCCGAGCTCCGCCGCGCAGGCACGGTGCACGTCGGAGGCACGCGGGCGGAAGTGGCTGAGGCTGAGAACCAGGTCCATCGGGGCCGCATGCCCGAGCGTCCCTATGTGCTGGTGTCGCAGCCGTCGCTGTTCGACCACTCCCGAGCGCCGGAGGGCAAGCACACGCTGTGGGCGTACACCCACGTGCCCGCAGGCAGCCCCGTCGATCGTCGCGAGGCGGTGATCCGCCAGATCGAGCGCTTCGCCCCGGGTTTTCGCGACACGATCCTCGCCACCAGCTCCCGCAGCGCCCGCGAGGTGGAGCGCCACAACCCGAACTACCCCGGCGGCGACATCGCCGCGGGTGCACCCGACCTCTGGCAGCTGTTCAGGCGGCCGGTGCTGAGCCCGGACCCCTGGCGCACACCCATCCCGGGCGTCTACCTCGCCGGCGCGTCGGCCGCCCCCGGACCGGGCGTCACGGGGCTTCCCGGATGGTTCGCCGCCTTGAGCGCGCTCCGGCACGACTTCGGCACCCGCGCCGTGCCCGACCTGTCGCCGCGCCGGCCCCCGGCCCGATCAGGCGGGTCGGTGCGGTGAGCAGCGCGCAGCGACCGGAAGTGGTCGTGATCACGGGCGCCTCCAGCGGCATAGGTCGTGCGACCGCCCGCGCATACGCCCGCCGGGGCGCACGACTGGTCCTGGCCTCGCGAAGTCGTGCGGCGCTCGAGACGGTCGCAGCGGAGTGCCGAGCGCTCGGTGCGCGGGCCCTGGTCGTGCCGACGGATGTCTCCCTCGAGGCGCAGGTCCAAGCGCTGGCCGCCGCGGCGGTGGCCCAGTACGGGCGTATCGATGTCTGGGTGGGCAACGCCGGCGTCTTCGCCTACGGGAGCTTCGACGAGTTGCCGCCGGGCGTGTTCCGGCAGGTGGTCGAGACGAACCTCATGGGCCAGGTGCACGGGGCCCGTGCTGCGCTCCCGTACTTCCGCCGTCAGGGCCGGGGCACGCTCATCCTGGTCGCTTCGCTCTATTCCCGTGTCGCCTCCCCGGGCATATTGCCGTATGTCACCAGCAAGTACGGCCTGCTGGGCTTCGCGGAGGGGCTCCGTCAAGAGCTGCGGGGGAGCGGCATCCGCGTCCGTGTCATCCTGCCGGGTTCGGTCGACACGCCGATCTACCAGCACGCCGCCAATCTCACGGGAAAGAAGGCGCGGCCGCTTCCCCCGGTGACGTCGCCCGCCCGCGTGGCAAGAGCGATCGTGCGTTCCGCCGACCGCCGACGGTTCGCAGCCTACGTGGGCAGGCTGCAGAGGTTGGTCGTGCCGGTCCACGATCTCGCGCCCCCGGTCTACGACGCGATCGCATCGGCGCTGATGGACCGCTTCGAGCTCCACGGAACGTCGTCGGTGAGCCTCGGCACGGTGCTGGAACCGCCGGGGCAGGCGGATCCGACGACGGGCGGGTGGCGGTCGATCGGTCTTCGATTCGCGCTCGGCGCGGCCGCTGCGTCGGCGCTGACGGCGTTCCTGGTTCGCCGCCGATGAGCCCTGGGGGCGAAGAGATCAGCGGAAGCCTTCCATCTGCGTGCGCTCGTCGGCGACGCGCACGCCGTAGCGGTAGGCGAGCTTGCCGCCGAGCCATCCCGAGACGCCCAGCACGGCCAGGCCGACGATCGTGAGAACGAGACCCCAGATGCTGACCTCGTCGTCGTCGTCGGCGGACAGCCGCACGAGCAGGTTGATCACGAACAGCACCACCACGCCGAGATTGAGTGCCATGTGAATGGTCGCGGTTCGACGCGCCATCGTGCTGCGACCGAGCTGGAGGTAGTCGAGGAAGCCCCAGATCGCGGCGAGCACCGCGCCGACGAGGCCGATGACGATGAGGATCCACGCGCCGCGGATGTAGGGCGCGGGATCATCCGATGCGAGCCCGATGACGTCGAAGACGAGGCTCGCCACCCAGGTGCCGATCGGGATCGTCACCAAGATCGGGTGGAACGGGTGTCCATACGGGCCGGCGAGCGCAGTGCGCGGTCGCTTGGCGCGCTGCTGCGGGGTGTTCTCTGACATGTGTCGCTCCTCGTGTCGGTGCGGCCAGCCGACCACCGAGCGCGCCGCTTCGCACGGGCCTTGACACGTCGGAGATGGAGTGTCCTGGGTGAGCGGAATGGCGGAGGCGCTGCATCCGTTGTATTCTGATGTGCTCGGATGCTTCGGCGTCCGGGTCTTGGCAACTCCACAGTGTGACAGCGGCCCTTCGCGAGAAGGACACCTCGAATGAGGCCACGGGGATGATCGGTTTCGACATCGCCTGTGAATCTGCGAGAAGCGGGCCGAGGATGCAGGGTTATCTCGTGAACGCTCCCTGCAAACCAATAACTGCCGAAAAGAAGCAGTCCGACTTCGCCCTCGCTGCCTGAGCAGCGAGCCCGAGTCCGTCAATCCGTGACTGATCCCGTCACGGGTATTGGCGTCATCTAGGGATCTTGCTGCGTGACGTCGCCTGAGCGTCACGCGGGACTCTTTTCAGGATGGGCTTGTCGACTTAGGTGTCTGTGACAAAGGTCGGAGCCGAGTAGAACGCTCGCACAGACTGCGCCCGGAGAATCCGCAGTATCCCAGCGATGGACGGGGGTTCGATTCCCCCCATCTCCACAACCGCTGTCACAGAAGAGGGTCAGAGAACCGCGGAATTACGCGGATCCCTGGCCCTTTTCGTTGAGGCGAGTTCGGCGACGTCTTGCGATTTGCCCACAATTTGCCCACACATTCGGACTTGCCCATATTCATACCTGAATGATCCGGCAACATGCGTCGCCCATGCATCGAACTGGTGGTGGCATTTCCACGACAGCTTGGCGGCGAAACGGTCGACGTGTTCGGACCGCTACCGCTGACGTATCTCATCGAAGTCGGCCAGCCGATGCAGGACCAACGTCGCCCCCTTCCCAACTGACGCGATCCTGCCGAGACTGCCCGCACAGGATGCAATCCGTCATCGAGTACGCACTTTAGTCAGCTGTGCTGCACGAGCTGGGGGAAGGTCCAGGAGTCGTCGCGAAGCTCGGGGCGGGGGCGATACAGGCGGATGAGATAGTTCCAGCCCTCGGTGATGGGCAGCGCGTTGGGGGTGCCTTCGGGGTAGGTTCCGAAGCGGACGGTGATGGTGTCGTCCGGGTTGCGGACGCCGGTGATGTTGTTGATCGTGTACGCGCCGTGTTCGTTCGGTTCGAAGTACCCGGCGGCGTTGTACACCGAGATCGACCAGAACCCGTCGACGGGAACGTCGCCGACGGTCAGTTCGTACTGGCCGACAGGGAGCCTCGGGTTCACGCCGATGTAGCTCGCCTCGCTCGAAGGCAGCCCGCCCCAGCCGGCCGCGGTGCCGATCAGATGGCGCACCGGATCGACCTCGTCGGGCGCGCCGAAGGTCCGGTCGAACCCGGTGATATTGCTAGCAAGCGCGAGGAGCGCGTTGCGCGTTTCATCAAGAGTCGCGCCGTCGTACACCGGCATCTCGAACGGCTGCGAAGACCGTGCTCCGAGTTGGATGCGATCCTGGATCTCTGCGACGGCTGCCACGTCCTCAGGGTCGCTCGGATCGACGAGGACGCGGATCGCGATCACCACGTGCGGTGTGCCGAACTGTTCGATCGACAACTCGTACGTGCCGGCGTCGTGGAAAACGGCGTCGACGTAGTGATGCTCGTTGACGACCATGGCCGATAGATACCGCTCGCCGTGCTCGGGGAGAGTGAGTGCCGCCCCGGCGGTGATGTCGACCACCGCAAAGCTGTACAGGGTGTCACGATTCATGCGAATCACGGTCTGGTTATCGATCGCCGCGGGTTCGCGATTGTGGAGCAACCGGTTCACGCCTCCGGCGTTCTCCTGGAGGTCGTGCATCATCCGGTGCGTCTCAGCGAGCGCGAAGTTATCCACATTGACGAGGGTGGTCATGAAGTCGATCATCGCAGGATCGAGCCGTAGGGGTGACGGCGTCCTCGACCGCCCCTAGGCAAACCCCGCGATGGTGCCGGCTATCGCCAGTGTTCTCGAGAAGGAACCGCGCTCCACGGGTGTCTTGCGGGGGCGTCCGCGTCGACGGTCTCGTCGATCGGTGCGCCCTTGCTGATCGGTTGAGCGAATGGCGGTCGGCTTGCGAGGCGATCGTCGACCCGCTCAAGCGGGTGCATTACGATCCGACTACCGCGCCCGTAGACGCTTGCGCCGAGAGGTAGATGATGGATCGTTCGACGTCGCAAGTTATCGACACCGTGCATGGTGCCATCGAGTGCATCGACGCTGGGGATGGTCAGCCGGTGTTGTTCGTCCACGGCTCTCCGGGTGGCGCGGATCAAGGTGCGCTGATGGGCGCATTTCTGTTGGAAGCGGGCTTTCGAGTCATTGCTCCCGCGCGGCCCGGGTACGGGCGGACGCCGCTGACAAAGGAGAATCGCACGCCCGCCGCGCAAGCGGTGCTGCATGTCGACCTCATGGACGCGCTCGGTCTCGAGCGGGCGTCGGTGGTGTGCTGGTCCGGCGGTGGACCATCGACGTACGCACTGGCGACGACGCACTCCGCTCGGGTGGACCGTGTGGTCGCGATCGCCGCGGTGAGCGGAGAGTTCCGCTTCACCGGCATCACGGAGTCACGGCTCATGGCCGGCTCCGGAGGACGATGGGTCATGGATCAGCTCGTCCACCTCGCCCCGAAGTCGGTTGTTCGCTCACTCGCGAAGGAAGAGGGCCACCTCGACCCGTCGCACCTAGCCGCCCTCGTCGATCACATCTGGAACGACCCGGCAAAACGCTCGTTCGCTCTCGAGCTCGCGAAGTCGGTGACCGGCTCCGAGCGAAGGGCAGGGCTCAAGAACGACCAGGCGACCTTCCCGGAGATCGTGGACCTCCGTCTTGCCGAGGTGACCGCACCGACACTGTTGGTGCACGGCACTGCTGATGCCGACGTACCGCCCGATCAGAGCGAGCGGGCGCGCAGGTCGATCCCCGGCGCCGTTCTCCTGCCTATCACCGATGGCACCCATATCGCAGCATGGACCGACCCCACCAGCGAGAACGTGCAGGCGCAGATCATCGCGCACTTACGCGGAGCCAGCACCAACTGAGGCGACGTCCGCACGATCTCGCGCGAACACAGAGCGAGCAGTGCCGCCCCCAGTGGTCACAGGATCGCCGCCCCAAGAGCCCGGTTGTTGTGCGCGCAACTTCGGCTGCGTAGCGGAACTTGACGCCTCGAACAGTCGACCGATGGCGGATCGATGAGCGGGCATGCATTAGTGGCCTTGACGCACCTATCGTCGGGCCTGAGTTCTCTGATCCGATCGGGGTTGCATGATCGCCAGGTTTGCCGAGTTCTACGTTCGAGAATGCTTCGCACTCGGGATCATGATCGGCCTCGTACCCGCAGCCTTCCTGCCGTACGAGCGGCACCTCAAGAACGTCGGATTCGTCCCCGCGGTCGTCGTGTCGCTCGCTGCCTGCGCAGTCCAGTTCAAGCACGCAAGGAAGCCTGGCGACGGCGCTGACCCTTTGACCGCCTGGCGATGAGGATCTGTCGACCCGCGCGCAGCGCGCTCAGCGCGACGGTGCCTCTGTCCGCGCCCTACGCTGGAGCGATGACGGAGCCCACCCTGCCCGAGCGTCTTCGGATCCGGTGGGGTTGGTTTTTCGTCTGCATAGGGCTCGGTCTCACAGGAACCCTCATCGGACTGCAGATTGCTCCGCCCGCGGACAAGGTCGCGTATGTCGCCGGTGTTCTCGGCGCCGTCGGCACTACGCTGCTGCTCGTCGGCGTCGTGGTGCTGCTGCTGGAGCGGCGCATCGTCGCAGCCGCCGCGAAGGTCTTGCGCGGCGCGGCCGAAGAGGCGCGCACCGGCATGAATGAGGAGCTGCGTGCCCAGGTCAGCGACCTCGAAGACCGGCTGGCCCGAGTCTGGGAGACCGGAGCCACGGACCCCCAAGGCATGGCCCGGAAGCACGACGAGACACGCCAAATGACAGACGAGTTCACGCAACGGATCGTCGATGAGACGACGCGCGCGTCCGACGACCGGTAGGCGATTCGAGCCCACGGGCACTCCACCGTGCGTGCGACGTCCGCCAAGCGGGGCAGCCAGGAGATGTGTGATGCGGGCGGTTGATCGTCCTCGAGCGTGCGGGTGCATGTAGTTAGGAAGCGGAGCCGTCAGCTCCCGCAGCTGACGTCAAGCCCACCACTCCGGGCCAGTTCATTTCGGTTCCTCAGCCCGGACCGTTGGGATGGGTCAGATCGTATGCGCGGGAAACCTTGTTCGGTACGACCATGCGCCAAGCGTCAACGACGAGCTCACGGGCCTCAGCCGGGTCCAGCGACGCAAGATCTGCGTGGACCCAGTTGAAGCGCAAGTCTGACGCCGATGGCATCTGGAACTTGCGTGGGTCACCGCCGACCAACGCCGCCCGTTCCTCCTTCGGAAAGGCGAAACCCATCACGCTCTCGTCGAGGGAGAACGCCACGTAGACCATCTGACCGACGCGGAACTTCAATCTCCCGCGCACATACACCTGGTACGAGCGCTCCAACGCGCCGCCTAGTGCACGGACATCCTCGATCACCGCCATCTAAATACCCGCCTGATATGCGCGTGACAATGTCCCCGTTCGCACGCTGTCAACGACCACATCTTCCTGTCGATGCTGATCATGCGCAACGTGGGAACGTCGACGCGCGGGATCGACCGCCGCGTTCGTGGCATCCGCGACCGATGGCGTGTCGGTGAGCGCGCCGACTCTCGGCTGAGCAGCAGGACGGAGCGCTTGACGGAGTCGAACGAAAGCGCGTGGCCCAGCGAGCGGCCAGAATCTCCCTAAGTGCTCTGGGGAGCGACGAGTTCGACCTTGAATCGTTCGCCGTTCTCGAGGAACGCCGCGTAGTGGTCAGGTCCGCCTGCCCACGGGTGGCGGTCGGCGTAGAGCTGCGACCAGCCATGATCGGGCGCGGACATCCACATGAATCGGCCTGACTTTCGTTCCTATCGGGAGCCTTGTCCGGCAGGTGCCGGGTGGGCTGATTCCAGGTCAGCGTAGTACGCGTCCTCGACCTCGATCGGGGTGCGCATGTCGAGTTCGCCGTGGAGGCGCTGGTTGTTCCACCACCACACCCACTCGAGGGTCGCGAGCTCGACCTGCTCGACGGTCCGCCACGGTCCGCGCTGACGGATCAGCTCGGTCTTGTAGAGGTTGTTCACCGCCTCGGCCATCGCGTTATCGAACGAGTCGCCCACGGTTCCCGTTGAGGGGACGGCGCCGAGTTCGACGATCCGCTCCGTGTAGACCATCGCGGTGTAGTTCGACCCGTGGTCCGCGTGATGGATAAGCCCGGTGAGGCGCCCACCGGCACCCCAGGCGGCCATGTCGCGCCTGCATCGGCAGGATCTCCGACCGCAACGTGGCGGCGACGTTCCAGCCGACGATGCGGCGCGAGTAGACGTCGGTGACGAAGGCGACATAGGCGAACCCGGACCACGTCGCGACGTAGGTCACATCACAGACCCATAGCCTCCTCGGCGCGGGAGCGGTGAAACGACGGTTGACGAGATCGGCGGGCAGCACCGCCGCCTTGTCAGAACGCGTGGTGAACACCCGCTTTGACTTCCGAACCCCGCGCACTCCGGCGAGCCGCATGAGGCGCTCGGTCTGGTCCCGGCCGATGTCCCAGCCTTGCCTGCGCATCAGCGCATGCATCTTCCGGCGGCCGTAGACGCCGTAGTTCTCCGCGTGCAGCCTGGCGATCTCCGGGACGAGGAGGTCGTCACGCAGTTGACGTGCCGACGGGGCACGGCCGACGGCGGCGCGGTAACAGCGGGAGGTGAGGAAGCCCTGCACTGCCGGTCGGAGGACGCGGCAGATGAGCTCGACCCCGAAACGACCCCGGTACTGGTCGATGAACCGGATCATCTCGGTCAGGGGCGGTCGAGCTCCTTCGCGAAAAACACGCTCGCGGCCTTGAGGATCTCGTTCGCCTTCCGCAACTCGGAGACCTCCTTCTCGAGCTGCTTGATCCGCTGAGCGGCGTCGGTCGTGACGCCGGGCTTGGTGCCGGCATCAACTTCGTATCGGCGCTGCCACAGCCGCAGCGTCTCCGGGCTCATCCCGAGCAGCCCGGAGACATGTCGGACCGCGCTCATCATGTTCGGGTGCGACGGCCGGGCCTCGGCGAGCATCCGCAGCGCACGCTCGCGCATCTCCGGCGAGTACTTCCTGTTCATCGTGTTCCATCCTTGCTTGAAGAACGGAACGAAAGTCAGGCCGATTACCGTACCAGACCGAGCGCGCCGCGGCCACAGCCCAAATGCCGGTCCATGAGCGAGTCAGACGCCGGATGGTTCAATTCACTGATCGGTACACCGATCCCGCGAGGCGATCTTCCAGTTCTCCCAGGTCCGTGTCGCTGCAGGTCGCGGCTTCCAGCAAGGAAGGGTGCTCGCGGCCGCAGGTGGTGCATTCACTCCGCCGACCGGGGGGCGCTAGAACTCCCGGTCCAGGGCGCCGGGTTCGTTGACCGGGGCTCGTGAGGAGGGTGTCCCGGTGAGGTTTGTGACGGTTGCGGTCGGGGTCCACACCATGGTGGATGGCGTGGTGACGGTGCGTAGGCTGGTCGCGCCGGTGGCGACGCTGCCGAGGGTGACGGTGATGACGGTCCCCGGCACTCCGTTGATGGCGGTGGTGGTCGCCACCATGGTGGCGTTGTAGACGACCGTCTTGCGTGGCTTGGCGTAGTTCTGGTTGAGGTTGACGGTGCCGAGGTTCACGGTGCTGCTCTGGCGCTGGATGTCGATCGTGTCGCCGTTGTTGCCCAGCCCGATGAGGTTGCCGTCGCGCAGGCGGACGGTGACCGCCAGAGCGCTGCCGCTCCAGCCGGGGGAGACGGTCGCGGGGTTGACCTGCTGGCTGTAAGTGAAGGTCATTGCGTCGCCGCTGCCGAGCCGTCCCGCGATCGCGGAGCCGTTGGCGGTCTGAATGTCCGTGCCGCGCAATGGGCTGTTGTCGACGCGGCGGGCGGCCACGGTGGCCGAGATCGTCTCCCTCGCCGCGGTGTCGGTGAGGATGGCGCGGAAGTCGTAGAGCCCGTCCGCCAGCGTTCGGGTGTCCCAGGTGCACGTGTACGGGGTGGTGGTGACGGTGCAGGCTGTCGTCCAGCTCGTCGTTCCCGCGGGGGCGTACTGGATGCCCACGGACGCCACCCCCGCGGTCGAGTTCGCCGCGGCGGTCAGCGCCACGACCCCGGTGAGGTACTCCCCGGGGTCTTGAAGGGAGACAGAGGAGATCGTGTTGTTGACGGTGCGGTTGGCGACGGTCGCGGATGTGGTGCTGAGCCCGGCCGCGTCGGTTGCGACGGCGCGGAAGCTGTGGCTGCCATCGGGCAACGTGGTGGTGTCGAAGCGGCAGGAATACGGAACCGCGGTGACAGTGCATAGGTTTGTCCACGGGCCGGTGCCGGCCTGGGAGTACTGCAGTGCGACCTGGGCGATGCCGGAATGGGCGTCAGCGGCGGTGGCGGCGAAGGTCACCGTTCCGCTCAGTGGGGTGCCCGGGTCGGTCATGGTGACGGTGGGCGCCTGGTTGTCCACGAGGACATCGGTCACCGGCGCGGAGAACGTGCTGGTCGTGCCGGCGGCGGCGACCGCGCGCAGGTCGTAGTAGTCGTTGGCGAACAGCGTGGTGACCCACGAGCAGTTGTACGGCGCGAGGACGGCAGCGCACAGCGTCTTCCAGTTGTTCGCCCCGGCCACGGAGTACTCCACCCGCACCGAGTAGACGCTGGTACCCGGGCTGTAGAGCGTGGTCTGGAGGTTCACCGTGCCGCGCTGGATCTCACCGGGATTCGACAGCACCACCACTAGGGCGTTCGCGACCACGGTTTCCACGGTGGCCGAGGTTGCGGCGTGGGCGGCATTGTCGGTGGCGATCGCGCGGAGGCTGTAGGAGCCGTCCGTGACCGTCTTGGTGTTCCAGGTGCACGAGTACGGCGGGGTACTCCTGGTGCACACCGTGGTCCAGGACGAGCCGTCGGACCGGAGGTACTGGATCGCGACGTCGCGGATCCCGGATTGGGGGTCGCTGGCGGTCGCGGTGAGAGTGAGGGTGTCTTTCACCGGAGTCCCGGGGTCGGTCATGCTGACCTTGGGTGGCGCCCAGTCGGCGGCTGCCCGGAAACTGTTCCCGGCATTGGCGGTCGTCGACGTGAACGCCGCAGACGTGAAGCCGGATGCGCCGAGCACCACCAGGACGCACAGTGCCAGGACGAGAACGACGGTGACCACCGTTCGAAGCCGCCGCACCGCGACCCTGCGGTTCGCGGTGGGCAGAGCGGTCGCCGAAGGCGAGTCGGCCGCGGCAAGACTGCTGACCGCAGCGGGTTCGCCCCCGCGGCCGCCCGCCGGGTCGACGGGTATCGGGGGGCTGGCATCCGTCGTGCCCTGGGGGATCGCCGTGGGGCGGCTGGCGTAGACCGCGGCTGCGACGGCGAGCACCGTCACGGCGGCCCACAGCGCCAGGGCGGTCAGGTTGCCCGTGCTCAGCCAGAGGCCGGGCAACCCGATATAGGGGATCAACAGTCGGGCCTGGCCGGTGATCTGCTCGCGTTCGAGCGGTGTGCTGTCGACATCAGCGTTCGCGTCGCCGGCGGTGGTGAACGTCCCGTCGTCGTTGACGCCGACGATCCGGTGCAACCTGGTCTTCGCCCGCCCGTCCGGTTCCGCTTCGGCCGGGCTCGTGAACTGGACGACACCGCCCACCGGCACCGGGTCACTGCGATCGAAACCGGCTGCAACCACGACATCGCCGATGCTGATGTGCGGTTCCATCGAGCCGCTGCGCACCACACTTGCGTGCCAGCCCAAGAGCGCGGGCAGCACGGCGATCACGGCAAGACTGAGCAGCACGCCCAGGTACAGCCGGGACACGGTGGCCGCGATGCACGCCGCCCAGCCGTCCGCGGAGAACAGTCCGCCCGCAAGTCGTCCCGGTGGCTCGGAGGTCACAGGGGTGTCATTGCCACGTCGTCAGCCGAGTCGTGGCCTATTCGTCAGATTGCAACTCCCAGACCAGGTCGATGCCGACGCTCGCACCCTGCAGCGCGTCGATCTGCTCCTGCGTCATGCCGGTGGTGTCGAAACGCCAGGTCGCCCGGTAACTGCGGGTCTCCCCGTCCGTTCCGGCGGTCTGCCACGCCGCCCCGCCGGTCGCATAGTCCGCGTGGGTCGTCGCGAGGGTGGACAGTGGCTGATCCGCGATGGCGGCGCCAGCCGCCGTGAACCCGGTGCAGTCATTGAAGGAGCCGCCGGTGCCCTGTTCCACTTGGAGGAAGATCCGATCCTGCAGACCGTTGGCGGGCACGAGATTGTCGGAGTAGAGCCGCACCTCGCCGGGAACGGTCGCGTTAGAAGTAACCACAATGCATTTCTGGCCCGTCTCGCCGGGAACGAGGTTTTCGACGTTGAACGCGGCCGCGCCCAGGTCATCGTCGGTCAAGAAGACGCTGCCGGTGCTCCAGGAGTTTCCCGCATTGCGGGTGGTGGCTGTGAATGCGGCTTGTGAGCCCTGCCAGACCATTCCGCCGGCAATCAGCACGGCGACGGGCCCCGCGGCGAAAGCGGCAATGGTGCGAGTCCGGGTAGATGGTGTTTTCATGACGCGACCTTTCAGTTGAAGCAGCTGAATAGGAGATCGTGCACGGGACAGTGTCCACTCGGTGCGCAAACTCAACGAATAGTGGCAGAAGCAGTAGCACTCAGCCTTCGCGAATTTCGATGGCGCCACAAGTCGGCCATTTGGGGGACAACACCGACCACCCGAATCCGACAGCCGAACCGGGTCGGGACGCCTCGATGGACCCTTGCGGGGGTGAACTCGTTCCGAGGGTCGAAGCGGCGCGGGTGACGATCGTCTCGCGCGTCGCCCCGAACCTCGTCGGCGACACCAGATCGGGTTCAGTCACCCACGGATCATGCCCCCGAGATCCAGACGGTCGTCTCGCCCGGGAGCTCGCGGCCCTCGAAGTGCCGGCTCGAGAGGGACGTCGCTCCGCCCTCCGGCAGCTGGTACGGCTCCTCGCCGAAGTTGGTGAAGACCGTCCACCCGTTCGGGCGTCGGAAGCCCAGGACGTCGTCGCGCCCGGTCTTGATCCACTCCAGCGACTCACCGGTCTGCAGCAGCCGGCGCAGCGCCAGCCCCTGACGGTAGAGCGCGAGCGTCGACCGCGGGTCGCCGTCCTCGACCGACACCGCGCACTCCGCGAACCACGACGGCTGCGGCAGGTGCGCGCCGCCGTCACCGAAGCCGTACGAAGACCCGTCAGCCGACCACGGCAGGGGGACGCGGCATCCGTCTCGTCCCACGTCCTCACCGGGGCTGCGGAAGAACGTCGGGTCCTGGCGCGCCGAGTCCGGGATCGACGCGACCTCGTGAAGGCCGAGCTCCTCGCCCTGGTACACGTATGCCGACCCCGGAAGGGCGAGAACGAACAGGGTGGCGGCGCGCGCGCGACGCAGCCCGCGCTCGCGATCGAGCACCGGCGTCTTCCCGCCCGACAGCAGCCACTCGTTGCCGTGCTTGCGCGTCGGGCGCCCCTTCTCGTCGCGCTCGGCGTCGGGCAGGCCATAGCGCGTGGCATGGCGCACGACGTCGTGGTTCGACAGCACCCACGTCGTCGACGAGCCCGACTCGGCGGCGAGCGCGAGGTTGTCGCCGACGATCGAGCGGAACTGCGCCGCGTCGAAGTCGGCCTCGAGCAGGTCGAAGTTGAACGCCTGGCCGAGGCTCTCGGCGCGCGCGTACAGCGGGATGCGCGAAGGCTCGACCCACGCCTCCGCGACGGCGGTGCGTGGCGGGTCGTACGAGTCGAACACCTCGCGCCACTCCGCGTACACCTCATGCACGTCGTCACGGTCGATCATCGGGTGGTTGCCGTCACGGGGCATGGCGTCGAGCTCGGCCTGCGAGGGCAGTGGGTCGACGAAGTCCTTCGTGAGCATGTGCGCCACATCGATGCGGAAGCCATCGACGCCGCGGTCCGACCAGAAGCGCAGCGTCGTGACGAAGTCGGCGCGCACCTCGGGGTTCGACCAGTCGAGGTCGGGCTGCTCCACCGCGAAGTTGTGGAAGTACCACTGCCCGTCGGCGACGCGCTCCCACGCCGACCCGCCGAACACCGACACCCAGTCCGCGGGCGGCTGGGAGCCGTCGGGTCCCGTGCCGTCGCGGAAGATGTACCGGGCCCGGGCCGCCGAACCGCGCCCGGCCGCCAGCGCCTCCTGGAACCACGCGTGCTGATCGGAGGTGTGGTTCGGCACGATGTCGACGACGACCTTGATCCCCGCGCCGTGCAGTGTAGCGAGCATCTCGTCGAAGTCTTCGAGTGTGCCGAGGCGGGGGTCGACGTTGCGGTAGTCGGCGACGTCGTACCCGCCGTCCGCCAGGGCGGAGGGGTAGAACGGGCTCAGCCAGACCGCATCGACGCCGAGCTCCTTCAGATACGGCACGCGTGAGGTCACGCCTGGGATGTCGCCGATGCCATCGCCGTCGGCATCCGCGAAGCTCCGCGGATACACCTGGTAGACCACGGCCTGACGCCACCAGGCGGGCAGCTCGAGGTCGTTGAGCTTGTTGGTCAGGGGTGCCGAGTGCACAGTCGTCACGGGGACGCGATTCCTTTCGAGGTGATTTCTTTCGGTGGGGAACGGATGCCGAGGGCCTCAGCCCTTGACGGCACCCTGGGTGACGCCTTCCACGACCCATCGCTGGGTGAAGAGGTAGACGATGATCGCCGGTGCCATCGCCATGAGGTACGAGGCGAACGACACGTTGTAGTTGTTGCTGAACTGCGTCTGGAAGATGTTCTGCACCACCGGCAGGGTCTGCAGCGCGGGATCGGAGATGATCAGCGACGGCATCATGAAGTCGTTCCACGAGGCCAGGAAGGCGAAGATGCCGACCGTGGCGCTCATCGGCGCGAGCAGCGGGAAGATGAGCCGCCAGAACGTCTGGTTCGTGCTGGCGCCGTCGATCCGCGCGCTCTCTTCCAGCTCGGCCGGGATGGAGCGCAGGAACGCGGTGAACAGCAGGATGCTGAAGCTCAGCCCGAACATGATCTTCAGGATGATCACGCCGGCGGGGTTGTCGAGTCCCGTGAGTCCCGTCAGCTGGATCTGCGGCAGCGCCACCACCGGGAACGGCAGGAACAGGGCCGCGAGCAGGTAGTAGAACGAGTAGCGGAAGAGCTTGCGGTCCCAATTGCGGGAGATGGCGAAGGCCGCGAGCGCCGCCAGCACGATGGTGCCGGCCACGGTGAACACGGTGATCAGCAGCGAGACCGTGAAGGCCCGCGGGAAGTTCGTCAGCTCCCACGCCGCAGTGAATCCCTCAAGGCTCCACGGCGTCGGCCAGGTGAAGGCGTTGCCGTCGACGGCCTGGGACTGCGTCTTGAACGCCATCGTGACGGTGACGTAGAGCGGCACCAACACCGTGAGCGTGCAGAGGGCGAGCACGATGGTGCCAGGCCAGTTGACGCGCTCCATGGCGAAGCGGGAGCCTGCCCGCTTGCGGGGCGCGTCCCCGTCGAGCACCCGTTCGGCGTTGATGTCCTCGATTGCGAGGGCTGCTTGGGTGGAGGACATCAGAACACGTTCCTTCCGCGAGTGAGACGGAGTTGGAGCAGGGCGAGGGTGAGCGCGATGAGGAAGAAGATCGTCGCGTTCGCCATCTGGTAGGCGTAGTCGCCGCCCGAGAAGCCGGTGAAGATCGTCATGGCGATGGAGCGGGTGGCGGTGCCGGGCCCGCCGTTGGTGAGGCCGACGATGATGTCGTAGGCGTTGAGATAGTCCTTGAAGCCGATGATCACATTGATCACGACGTAGCCCGAGACGAGCGGCAGTGTGATGCGCGTCAGCTGCTGCAACTTGCCCGCGCCGTCGATGTCGGCCGCTTCGTACACGTCGCCGGGGATCGACAGGAGGCCCGCGATATAGATCAGGAGCGTTCCGGGGATCGCCTGCCACGCCGTGACGATCGCGATCGCGACCCACGCGAGGTCGGGGTTGGCGAGGATGCTCTCGCTCATCCAGCCGATGCCCCACAGCTGTCCTAGCGCCGGCACGGAGTTGGAGAACAAGAAGTTGAAGACGTAGGCGATGATGATGCCCGAGATCACCATGGGGATCACGAAGATCGTCCGCAGCCCCGTCTTCAGGCGCACGCGGGAGACCAGTCCGACAGCCAGCAGGAACGCGAGCACGTTGACCACGATCACCACGACGAAGGCGAGCCAGAAGGTGAAGAGGTAGCTCTGCAGGATCGCCGGATCGGTGAAGACGGCGATGTAGTTGATGATGCCGACGAACTCCCAGTCGCCGAACCCGATGGAGTTGGTGAAGCTGAAGAAGATGCCGATGACCGCGGGGACCGTGATCGCCAGTGTGAACAGGATCAGTGCGGGCACCAGGTAGAGGTAGTAGACCCCGTCTACCCGTCGGCGCGTCTGCGGCATCGTCGCCGCGCCGGTGCGCCGGCCCGTCTTCGGCGCCGTGACGGCGGCCGTGGTGGTTGCCATGAGTGCGTTCCTCTCGTATCGCGCTATTGGCGCAGCGCCAGTCGGGCCCAGTCGGCGTCGAGTCGCGCGAGCGTGCGCTCGGGGTCGTCGCCGGTGACGATGCCCTGCATGTAGTTGTCGGTCGGGATGGTCAGCGGGATCGCCTTCGAAGCGCCCTGGTAGAACTTCGCGGAGTCGTAATACTCCTTCATGCCGAGGATGCGCTCGTCGGTGACGGGCGCCGAGTCTGTCGTGGTGCCGTAGCCGAGGAAGGCGGCGTTGTACTCATCCATGACGTCCTTCTGGAAGAGGTAGCTCAAGAAGTCGCGCGCCCCCTCCTTCTGGTCGGAGGCCTCCGGGATCCACGCGGCGAGGTCGATGTTGACCCTCACCTTGTTGTCGTCGGGATCGTCGGTCATCGGCAGCGGGAACGTGCCGAGGTCGAGGTCGGGGTTCGTCTTGTCGATCTCGCCGAAAGCCCACGGCCCCTGCAGGTACATCGCCGCTTCTTCTTTGGCGAAGGCGAGGTTGCCGTCGCCGTAGCCTCGGCTGGCAGCATCCGGATTCGTGTAGTTCTCCGTGAGCTCGACCATCTGGTCGACCGGGTCGATCATCGTCTTCTCGAACGACACCGGCGAGTCGGGGCCCACCTCGGTGCCGAGCTCGTTCATCTGCTCGTAGAAGTCGGCCACATCGACCGCGCCGCCGACGGTGTAGTCGAACCATCCCTGTCCCACGGTCCACGGGTCTTTGAAGGTGGCGTAGAACGGCGTGATGCCCGCCTCCTTCAGCGCGTCGCAGACGGCGATGAGCTCGTCCCACGTGGTGGGCACTTCGAGGCCCTGCTCTTCGAAGATGCGCTTGTTGTAGATGACGGATGCCGCCATCACCGAGTACGGCAGCACGCTGGTGCGCCCGGGGTAGGTCGCGTACTGGTCGACGAGGTCCTGCACTTCGGGCAGGATGCGGTCGGCCTCGGGCATGTCGCTCAGGTCGCTGAGGGCGCCGCGCTCCATGAAGCGCGCCATCTCCATGTTGTAGTTGAGCAGCCCGAGGTCCGGCGGGTTTCCGCGCAGGAAGCCGGCCTGCAGGTTCGACGAGGTGTCGAACACGACCTCGACCTCGTCCTGGCTGGCGTTGTACTCCTTGATGAGATCGCGGAAGTAGGGGATCGCCTCGGGCTTGCTGAGGTGGAATCTCACCTCGGCGGGCCCGGACGACGCGCCGGCGCACGCGACCAGCGAACTCCCGGCGATCGCGAGGGCGGCGGCCGCTGCGCAGGCGCGGCGGACGGTGACGGATGCTGCAGGCACGACGTTGTCCTTTTCCGTGGAGCGTGGGGGTGACACGTTGCTTCGGCTATTAGATTTAACGACCGAATCAATTCGTTGTGGACCATAATGACGGAGGAACCCGCGAGAGGCAAGGGGCTTGATGTCACAATCGCTGTTGACCCCCACGGCGCTGCGCCGAGCGAGCCTCGACGCCGTGCTGGGGTTCGCCTGGGATGCCTCGGTCTTCACCGCGTCGGATGTGCTCGATGCGGTGGGTCTCACGAGGACGACGGCGATCGACGTCATCGACGAGCTCGTTGCGCGGGGGCTGCTGGCCGAACTGCCGAACGCTCGCGCGGCGGGGGACTACCGCAAAGGGCGGCCGGCACGCCGGTTCGCGTTCCGGCCGGACGCGGGGTTCGTGATCGGGGTCGACGCGGGGCAGTCGCGCCTTACCGCCACCGTCGCGGATCTGCGCGGCGAGAACCGCGCCGTGTGCCACCTCTTGCTCGACCCGAAGATGGACGCGCCGGACGTTCGTCGAGTGGCGGCGTCGCGAGTGGTCGACGAGGCCCTGGCCGAGGCCCAGCTCTCGCGCGCGGACGCCGTGGCCGTGGTCCTCGGCGTGCCCGCCCCGGTCGACCGGAACGGGATCTCGCCGCCGCACCGCGACGACTTCTGGCGCCGGATGAACCCGGACTTCGCTGAGCTCTTCGGCGCATGGGCGCCGATCGTGCGGGTGGAGAACGATGCGTCGCTCGCGGCGGTGGCCGAGCGTGCCGTGGGGGCGGCGGTCGGGTACGACGATTTCGTGACTCTGCTGGCGGGCGACCGGCTCGGTGCCGGCGTGTGGACCGATGGGCGGCTGCTGCGCGGTGCGCACGGCGGGGCGGCCGAGACGGTCGCCTTCGACCACGTGCGCGGGGTCGAGGGGGCGTGGGGCCTCGGTTATCGAGCGGCGGCGCTTGCTCGGCGAGCCCTGGCGGACGGTTCGCTGCCGGAGTCGAGTGGGCTTCGCGAGCTGGACGCTGCCGAGGTGGACGGAAAGACCGTGCTCTCGCTGGCGGCGGACGGCGACGAGGGCGCACAGGAGATCGCCGCTCAGGTAGGGGAGACGCTGGCGATCGTCGCCGGCGTCTTCGGCAGCCTCTTCGACTCGCGCCTCATCGTCGTCTCGGGTGCGGTGGCGGCGGGTGCTGGCCCGGTGATCTCGGCCGCGCTGGATGCGCTCCCCGAGGAGCTGGACCTCCCCGCGCCGGAGATCGTCGCTTCTACACTGGGCGCCGACATCGTGTCGGTCGGCGCCGTGCGTGCTGCGGTGGATGCGGCGCGCGCCGGCGTGCTCGATCTGCCGGCGTTCGCCGCCTCCCGATGATCCTCCGTCAGCGGCCCACCGCCTGGAAGTAGTGGGCCGCCCCATACCGGGCGACATTCACGCCGAGCCGCTGGCCCTCGACGTCCGCGTACCGGAAGTGCAGGCCGGCCCAGATGCGAGCATCGATCAGTTCGTTCAGTGGCTGCGAGAACGTGTCGAACGTCCGAACCCGCTGTGCGCCGGCAGGCAGCGCCGCGGACGTGCTCGTCATCTGGAAGCCACCCACGATGACGTCGCCGAAGAACATGCGGAGGATCGCGCCGTGCGCGCCGTCGTTGCAGTTGTGTCCGGACGGGTGATCCGGGTACGGAGCCGTGACGAGTGGCGTCCAGCCCAACTCGGCGGTCGTCGCACCATTGCCGTCTTCGTCTGCCCGCGGGATCGCGTTCCACGGCCGCCAGAAGTCGTAGTGGTACTTGTCGGCCCAGCAGGTGATGAGCGCGTCGGCGCCGCTCAGGTTCTGAAGCGCCAGGAGCCGCGCGGCCTCGGTGGCGCTGAGGTCGTTCGCGACGATCAGCTGTCTGGCGACCTCGTTCCACGCGAGAATCGGCGGCCATTGCCACCACTGCGCAACGTAGGTCTGTTCGGCGGTCCGCGTCGAGCCCGTCGCCCTGCCGATGTCCTTGACCTCGTTGACTTCCGCCGCGTACTCGGGGCTGTCGAGTGCGAGCGGCGGTGCCGAACGGAACTGTGTCGCGCTCTCCACGAGGAACGGTTCGACGCCGCCCACCCACGGGGTCGGGTCGAGTGCTTCCTGTCCCGTCGAAGTGAGCAGCGGCGACCAGTGCCCCGGGCGTGGGTCGCGCACCCACTGCGACGCGCCGAAGCGCCCGTCGTCTGCTCGTGCCTGGAGCATCGCGTCAGCGGCTGCGTGGCCGGCGGCGATGCCCTGCTTCGTGAACGGGTTGCCGGCGATCGGGTCGACGGACGCCGCATACTCCGCGTCCAGGGTGGCGAGGAGCGCGGCCCTGGCGGGGAAGGGCGCGATCTCCGGCGCGGTCGAGATCAGGTTGTGCAGCACGTCGTATGCGGCGGTCGCCACAGCCGCCTCGACCGAGGCCTTCGCACCGAAACGCTGCCTGAGCAGGTACGGCTCGTACTGCTTCGGTCCGATCGCATTGACCGCGTCGTAGACGGCGCCCTGCGTCATCCCCATGTTGATCTGGTACGCGGGGGGCGCGCCGCCGTCGGGCCCGGGAACGGCGACGAGCGTGTTCGCCGCGACCTCGTTCCAATGCACGACCGCCGTGGGATCTGTCGGTGTCGGCGGGGCGGCTGATGCGCCGGCGGCTCCGAGTGTGACCGATGCGATGAGAGCGGCCGCAACGATGGCGATGCAACGACGAGTGTTCATGACCAACCTCACAGTGGGGATCTGAGGTGAAGGCCTGGATAGCCTGCCTCACTGTCTCACCGCAGCGCGAGGCCGTCGATTGGGGATAGCCCTTAGGGAGAACCGGCTATCCGCTCCTCTGCCGGGCGCGGTGCCCGCGGATACCCGCCTCTCTACGACCGCCGGAACCGCACCCACGTGGGATCGCGGACAGGATGTGTCCTGGTCATGCGGGATGATCGCCCTGTTCGCAACGCCTGACGTCCGAAGGAGGACGAAGCAATGTCCAAAGTCGTATGGTTCGACATCCCCGTCGCTGACATGACACGAGCGATCGCGTTCTATCAGACGCTCACGGCCGAGCAGCTCGTGCGGCTCCCGGTCGGACCCGGCAAGGAGACGGCGATCTTCGCCTCTGACGACGGAGGCGCGGCGGGGTGCCTGTTCGCGGCTCCGGAAGATGAGCCGTCCCACTTCGGATCGCGCGTCTATTTCGACGCGAGTCCCTCGATCGACGAGTGGTTGGCACGGGTCGAGCCGGCCGGCGGACGCATCCTCGTGCCGAAGACCGAGATCACCGGCGGCCGCGGCGTCTACGCCTACATCGAGGACAGTGAGGGCAACCGGATCGGACTGAACGCGCCGGCGTGAGGGCGGTGGGGGCGGCGTCCACGGCGCCGCCGCGGCGGCGGTGCGGCCGCGCCCTGAGAGGATGGTCTGATGACCGCAACACTCGTGGCGCGCGGCGTTGCCGGCGGGTACGGCCACCGCACGTTGTTCGACGCGCTCGACCTGACCGTCGCTCCGGGCGACGTCGTCGGCGTCGTGGGCGCCAACGGCGCCGGCAAGTCCACGCTGCTGCGCCTGCTCGCCGGCATCGGTACGGCGCAAGCCGGCACGATCAGCCTTTCGCCCGCCGACGCGTTCGTCGGCTGGCTGCCTCAGGAACACGAACGCGTGGAGGGCGAGACGGTGGCCGGGTACATCGCACGTCGCACGGGATGCGCGCAGGCGACGAGGGACATGGATGCCGCGGCCGCCGCGCTCGGCGAACCCGGTGTCCCGGGGGACGGGGTCGATCCCGCCGACGCGTACTCGACCGCACTCGACCGTTGGCTCGCAAGCGGCGCCGCCGACCTCGAGGAGCGGATGCCCGCCGTGCTCGCGGACCTGGGACTCGACCTCGGCGGCACGCCGGCGGACGAGGCGAGGATGACGGCGCTGTCCGGCGGCCAGGCCGCCCGCGTCGGGCTCGCCGCGTTGCTCCTGTCGCGGTTCGACATCGTGCTGCTCGACGAGCCCACCAACGACCTCGATCTCGACGGGCTCGAGCGGCTCGAGGCCTTCGTGCGCGGCATCCGTGGAGGTGTCGTACTGGTCAGTCATGATCGTGAGTTCCTCGCGCGGAGCGTGACTCGGGTGCTGGAGCTGGACCTCGCGCAGCACTCGAATCGCGTCTACGGCGGAGGGTACGACGCCTATCTCGAGGAGCGCGCCACAGTTCGACGGCATGCTCGCGAGAGCTACGACGCGTATGCAGAGAAGAAGGCCGACCTGGTGGCGCGGGCGCGCACCCAGCGGGAGTGGTCCAGCCAGGGCGTGCGCAACGCGATGAAGAAGTCACCCGACAACGACAAGATCCGGCGCAAGGCCAACACCGAGTCCAGCGAGAAGCAGGCCCAGAAGGTGCGTCAGATGGAGAGCCGGATCGCGCGGCTGGAGGAGGTCGAGGAGCCGCGCAAGGAGTGGCAGCTCGAGTTCACCATCGGCACCGCGCCGCGATCCAGCACTGTCGTCTCGACGCTGAGCTGCGCGGTCTTCGCACAGGGCTCGTTCACTCTCGGACCGGTGTCGCTGCAGGTGAACGCGGGGGAGCGGATCGGCATCACGGGACACAACGGCGCCGGCAAGTCGACGCTTCTTCGCGCTCTCCTGGGCCGGCAGGCGCCCAGCGCGGGCACAGCGAGCGTCGGGGCGAACGTCGAGGTCGGCGAGATCGACCAGGCCCGTTCGCTGCTGGTCGGATCACAGCCGCTCGCCGCCGCATTCGGGGAACTCGTTCCGGCGATGGAGTCCGGCGAGGTGCGCACCCTGCTCGCGAAGTTCGGTCTCAAGGCGGACCACGTCGGACGAGCAGTCGACGACCTGTCGCCGGGTGAGCGCACGCGGGCCGCTCTCGCCCTGCTGCAGGCGCGCGGAGTGAACGTGCTGGTGCTCGACGAGCCGACCAACCACCTCGATCTGCCCGCGATCGAGCAGCTCGAGCAGGCGCTCGAGTCCTATCGCGGGACTCTTCTGCTGGTGACCCACGATCGGCGCATGCTCGACGCCGTAGAGCTCGACCGCCACTGGCGCGTGGACGCCGGACGCGTCACCGAGCTGTAGTCCTCGCGCACCCAGGCGCTCCTAGCGTCCCTGGCGCTTCTTGTACGGCTTCGGCTGTCCTTTGACGATCGGGGCGCGGCCCTTGCCCTTCGACGCCTTCGCCTTGCCGCCCGCAGGAGCCTTCGGTGTCCGGGCCGGAGCCGGAGCCTCGGCGATCCGCGTCCTGGCTTCTTCGAGCAGCAGCGCGCCGGCGGGAGTCAGCGACCAGTTCGGCTTGCTGCGCGTGAACAGAGGGTGGCCGACTTCGTCCTCGAGTCTGTCGATCGTCGAGTAGAGCGACGCCAGCGCGACGCCGAGCTCGTCGGCTGCGCGCGGAACATGCAGTCCCTGGTCGACGATGGCGACGAACCGCTGCAGCTCACTGATCTTCACGGGCAACCTTCCGCTCGCCGGGCGACACGTCCAGTCTGCCGCAGCAGACCCCCTGCTCGCTCAGCGGACCGATTTCACGGCAGTGGTGCGGGCCGTCCGGGAGTCAGGGGGTACCCGCGCCATCGCCCGGCGGCTCGGCGATGTCCAAGATCGCCTCGGCGAAGGCGTGCGGTGCTTCGGCGGGCAGGTGGTGACCGGCATCCGGAATCTGTCGATGGATGCGCGGACCGGTGAAGAACCGATCGTGCTGAGAGCCGTCGGTGGCGGGAAGTTGCCGTCGGCGGTGCCGTCGAGCGTGATGGTCGGCACCCCGATCGGCGGCAGCCCGGCGAGGCGCCGCTCGAGGTCGACATGCGCAGGCGCACCGGGTTCGAGGCCGAGCCGGTGACGATAGGAGTGGATGACCACATCGACGTAGTCGGGGTTGTCGAACGCTGCGGCTGCGCGGTCCAGTGCGGACTGCTCGTACGTCCACGCGGGGGAGTTGCGCCGCCAGATCACGTCCGCGATGCCGCGGGCGTCTCGGACGAGCCCCGCGCGGCCGCGTTCGGTCGCGAAGTACCAGAAGTACCAGAACCCCGCTTCGAGTTGCGGCGCGAGCGGTATGCCGGTTGCTGCGATGTCCTGGATCAGATACCCGTTCACGGACACCAGGCCGCCGACGCGTTCTGGCCACAACGCGGCGACGATGCACGCGGCGCGTGCGCCCCAGTCGTAGCCCGCGAGGATCGGCTGCTCGAGGTGGAGGGCATCGATGAAGGCGAGGAGGTCGGCGCCGAGCGCGGCCTGCTGACCGGAGCGCACAGTGCGGGCATCGCGGAATGACGTGGGTCCGTGCCCGCGGAGGTAGGGGACGAGCACGCGAAAGCCTGCATCCGTCAGGAGCGGCACGACCTCGATGTAGCTGTGGATGTCGTACGGGAAGCCGTGGAGGAGCACCACGGGCTCCCCGGCGGGATCGCCGGCGTCGACGTACGCGACATGGAGTTCACCCGCTTCGACGGTGCGGACCGGGGTGGGGAAGGTGGCGGGCATGGGGAGTCCTTCGAGAGGGCGGCGGCGCCCCGGGATCGGACCATCGTCCGGGGCGCCGCCGGTCTGTCACGCGGCGATCTGCTGAGCGGCCACGTAGGCCTTGCCGGCTTCGGCGATGGTCGCGGCCACGGCGGCGGGCTGCGAGACCGAGATGGCGTGCGACGCGCCCGCGATCTCGTGAGTGCCGCGCGAGCCGGCGCGCTCAGCGCCTGCTCGATGGACGGCGACGGGGATATTGAGGTCCTGATCCCCGAAGACGTGCCACGACGGGACGTCGCGCCATGCCGGCCGATCGGTCGGGAGGCCCTCCGACAACGCGGCCTGCGTGACCGGGCGCTGCGTGGCGGCCATCAGCGCGGCCACCTCGGGCGAGACATCGGCGGCGAACTGGTGGTGGAACAGCTCGGGGCGGATGGCGAGTTCGTCACCTCCGCTCGACACCGGGTATGCCGTGAGCGTGTCCCCGAGCGTGCTTCCGGGAGCGCTGGTCGACAGCTCCAGCGCGCTCTGCCCGGTCTCGGGAACGAACGCCGCGACGTAGACGAGTCCGACGACAGCCTCGTTGCCCGAGGCCGCCTCACTGATGACGAGCCCGCCGTACGAGTGACCGACGAGGACGACGGGGCCGTCGATCGACGCGAGCACGTCGCGGACGTACGCGGCGTCGCCGGCCAGCCTCCGCAGCGGGTTGGCGACCGCGATCGCGCGGACGTCGTGCTGCTGCAGCTGTGCGATGACTCCGTTCCACGACGACGACTCGGCGAAGGCGCCGTGAACGAGGACGATGGTGGGCTTCTGAGCGGTCATGTCGAGTTCCTTTCGAGCGTGCTGTCGTGCGGTCTCATGAGCTAGGACCGGGTGAGGGCTGGACTTGTGACACGGCCGGCGCGTCGATCGGAGCGGGCACATCGGGCATCGAGGAGACTGGCCCGATGCCTCTCCTCGATCACCTCGGCGTCACAGTCGACAACCTGCCCCGGGCAATCGCCCAGTTCGACCCCGTGCTGACAGCGCTCGGAATGGAGCGCACCGACGGTGACAACGGGGTCGCGTGGTACGCGGAGGACGAGACGGAGCTGATCCTCTTCCCCGCGCGGGAGGCGGGAACCGGGCCGCACAGGCACGGGACGGTCGGCTGGCAGCACCTGGCGTTCGCGGTGGACTCTCGCGATGTGGTCGACCGGCTCCACGCCATCGCGCTCGCCGCGGGATGGAGCGCGGTGCGCGGCCCCCAGCCGTACCCGCGCTTCAACGAGCGCTACTACGCGTCGTTCGTCGAGGACGACAACGGCATCCGCATCGAGTTCATGCACAACCCTCCGAAGCCGTAGGCGGGCTGAGCCCTCACAGACTTTCCGCCGATCGGTCACAGATCGCTGCCGCATCCGGTCTCAGCTGGAAACGCGCGCGTCTTCGGGCGTGCGGAAGCAGAGAGGGGTCGACATGAGGATCGCTGTCATCGGGGGAACGGGGCTGATCGGCTCGAGAGTCGTCACCGCGCTCGAGGTCACCGGGCACGAGGTCGTGGTGGTGGCCCGCGCGGTGGGCGTGAACTCCTTCACCGGCGAGGGGCTCGAGCGGGCGCTCGAGGGAGTCGAGACCCTGGTCGACGTGTCGAACTCGTCATACACCGACGAGGCGGGCGCCCGCGAGTTCTTCTACGGATCGACGCTGAACCTCCTCACCTATGGCGCGGCGGCCGGAGTGGGTCATCACGTCGTGCTGTCCGTCGTCGGCACCGATCGGCTCGCTCATTCCGAGGGCGGCTACTTCCAGGCCAAAGCAGAGCAGGAGCGGCTGCTGACGGCATCCGGTCGTCCTTACTCGATCGTGCACGCCACGCAGTTCTTCGAGTTCGTCCGCAGCATCACGGATGCCGCGACCCGCAGCGGCGTCGCACACGTGGCAGACGCCCTCATTCAGCCCATGGCCGCCGCCGACGCGGCCGCCGCCGTCGCCCGCGCCGCCCTCGCGCGACCTACCGGGGGGATCACCGAGCACGCGGGACCCGAGGTGTTCGAACTCGGCTACCTCGCCCAGCGCGAGCTGCGGTTCCGCCGCGACGAGCGGGAGGTCGTCTCCGACCCCCTCGCAACGTACTTCGGCGCGCAGCTCGGCCGGTTCGAGCTGCTGCCCGGTGCGGGTGCCAGCATCGCGGCGACGCGATTCCACGACTGGCAGATCGCGCCCCGCGCAGGTGACGACGCGCTGCTGCCGACCCGCGCGGGCGTACGCTGAGCGCGGCGACGGGAGCGGCGGAGGCAATGGGCGAGACCACGGAACGCAGGAACGATCACGATCACGACGACATCGCACTCGCGGTCACGGTCTTCGACGAGCACCGGCGGCGTATCTTCGGCATCGCGTACCGCATGCTCGGCACCGTGGCCGATGCCGAGGACATCGTGCAGGAGACCTGGATCCGCTGGCAGAACGCCGACCGCGCCGACATCCGGGAGCCGGGTGCGTTTCTCGCGACGGTCGCCACACGACTCTCGATCAACGCCACCCAGTCGGCGCACGCGCGCCGCGAGACGTACATCGGACCGTGGCTGCCCGAGCCCGTGAACACCGACGCCGACCCCGCGCTCGGCGCCGAGCGCGGGGAAGCCCTGCGGTACGCGGTCCTGCTCATGCTCGAGAAGCTCACGCCCACAGAGCGCGCCGCGTACATCCTCCGCGAAGCGCTCGACTACCCGTACGAGCGGATCGCCGACATCGTCGGCGCCACTGTGGCGAACGCCCGCCAGCTCGTCAGCCGCGCGCGCAAGCATCTGGAGTCGGCACGCAAGGCTGAGGTGGCCGCCGCCGAGCAGCGCCGCCTGCTCGAGGCGTTCCTCGTGGCGGCGCAGAAGGGCGACGTGGGCGACCTCGAGCGGCTCTTCGCCGAGGACGTCGTCAGCTACACCGACGGGAACGGCGTCAAGCTCGCCGCGCGCATCCCGGTCGCCGGCCGAAGTCGCGTCGCGAAGTTCGTCGCCGCGTTTTCGAGCCATTTCTGGACCGGCAAGCAGATCGACTGGGTCGAGGTCAACGGCCAGCCCGCGGCCACCCTCTCGGAGGACGGGCGCGTCACGACGCTTGTCACGGTCACGGCGGGGGATGACGGCATCCGTCGACTGCTGTGGGTCATGAGCCCGGACAAGCTCGGGCATGTCGCCCAGGTCGGGGTGTGATCAGGCGGCCCGGCGCGTGGCTGCACCGCTCGATGCGGAGCTCGACGGCGAGCGCCGCGCAGCACGCGCGTGTGGTTCGGGCGCTCGTCGCCGTTGCGGAAGCGCATGATCCAGGCGGATTGAGACGGATGCTGCACTCCGGCGTCGTCCTCACGGTCGATGGCGGCGGACTCGTGGCAGCACCCGCGGCGGCGGTCGAGGGTGCGTCGGAGGTCGGTGCGTACCTCGGCGAGGCCCTCCTCCCTGCCGCGGTGTCGGCGCGTATCGAATCGGTCAACGGCGTGGCGGGGGTCGTCGTGTGCCGGGAGGGGCGGGTGACCGGGGTTCTCAGCGTCCGTGTGCGCGGTCGACTGATCGTCGAAGCCTGGCTCGTCGTGAATCCCGACAAGCTGACCCACTGGAACTGCTGAGACCGGCCGTCACAGATTCCACGCCCGCCCGGTCATAACTGGTGAGCGCGCCCCCCGTGCTCCCTGAACGAAAGGCACAACATGGCAAAGATCGTGGTCATCGGAGGCTCCGGACTCATCGGCTCGAAGGTCGTCGCGAAGCTCGCCGAGCACGGGCACGAGGCTGTTCCCGCCTCGCCGAACTCGGGGGTCAACACCATCACCGGTGAGGGACTCGCCGAGGTGCTGGAGGGTGCGTACGTCGTGGTCGACGTGTCGAACTCGCCGTCGTTCGCCCCCGACGACGTCATGGAGTTCTTCACGACGTCGACGCGGAATCTCATCGCCGCAGCGCGAGGGGCAGGCGTCGGGCACTTCGTCGCGCTCACCGTGGTGGGCACGAATCGCCCGAACGTGATCTCGTACTTCGCGGCGAAGACCGCTCAGGAGGAGCTGATCCGTGAGTCCGGCATCCCGTACTCGATCCTGCACGCGACCCAGTTCTTCGAATTCATCAGCGGCATCGCGGGAGTGTCGGGGAACGGTGACGCGATCCACCTGCCGGGCAATCTCGTACAGCCGATCGCCGCTGAAGACGTTGCGACCGCTGTGGCGCGCACGGCAGCCGGAGCTCCGCTGAACGCCGATGTCGAGATCGCGGGGCCGGAGGTGATGGGCCTCGATGAGATGGTGCGGCGCGGTCTCACTTTCCGTGGAGATCCGCGGGAGGTCGTGACCGACTCCGAGGCGCCGTACTTCGGCGCGCGGATGGAGGAGCGCACGCTCATGCCCGTCGACGGGGTTCAGCTCTTCGCGACGACACTCGACGAGTGGCTGCCGGCGAACCCGCCCCGCAGCTGACCGAGATGGCGAAGGCCCGGCTCCGATCGAGCGGCCGGGCCTTCGCCATCCCATGGTGTCGGTGGAAGGGGAATGCGTGTCGTCCGGCGCGGGCTATACCTCCGAGTGGCTGCACACCCGCCGCCCGAGACATACCAAGGAGCACCACCGTGCGCGCACTCATCCACTCCGCTTTCGGCGACCCGACCGAGGTTCTCGAGGTGGCCGAGCGACCGAAGCCCGAGCCGGGACCCGGTCAGGTGCGAGTGCGCACGATCCTCTCGCCGATCCACAACCACGACCTCTGGACCATCCGCGGCACGTACGGGTACAAGCCCGCGCTGCCGGCGGCTTCCGGCACCGAGGCCGTCGGGGTCGTGGACGCGCTCGGCGAGGGCGTCGAGTCCCTGAAGGCCGGGCAGCGGGTCGCCACGGGCGGCACGTTCGGCGTGTGGAGCGAGTACTTCGTCGCGAATGCCGCCGGGCTCGTTCCCGTGCCGGACGCGGTGAGCGACGAGACGGCCGCACAGCTCATCTCGATGCCGTTCAGCGCGCTGAGCCTGCTCGACTTCCTCGATGTGCAGCCAGGCGACTGGATCGTGCAGAACACCGCGAACGGCGCCGTGGGCAGGCTCGTCGCCCAGTTCGCCGCAGCGCGTGGCGTGCACGTCCTCGGCCTGGTGCGCCGCGATGCCGGCGTCGATGAACTGGCGGGGCTCGGCATCCGTGATGTCGTGTCGACCGCGTCGGATGCGTGGCGGGAACGCGCCGCGGCGATCCTCGGCGGGAACGCACCGCGCGCGGCGGTGGACTCCGTCGGCGGCGAGGCCGCCGGCGACCTGCTGTCGCTGCTCGGCGATGGCGGCACCCTCGTGTCGTTCGGATCGATGGCGTCCAGCACGCTGCACCTCTCGGCGGGCGACCTCATCTTCAAGCAGGCCACGGTGAAGGGGTTCTGGGGCAGCAAGGTCAGTCAGACGATGGATGCTGCGACCCGCGGTGCGCTGTTCGCCGAGCTGGTCCAGCGCATCGGGTCTGGCGAGGTCTCCCTCCCGGTCGACGCGGTGTTCCCGTTCGAGCAGGCACGCCAGGCCGCCGCGGCCAGCGCGGTGCCGGGGCGCGACGGCAAGGTGCTGCTGCGCTTCTGACGGCTTCGTGGCAAGTCGCGCCGGTCGCGGCCCACCCGCCTCACCCTTCGGCGAGGAGCACGGTCAACGACGTGATCACGCCGTTCTCGACGGTGATGAGATCGATGCCGCGGACGACCGGTGCACCCGACGGCCCGAACGCCCAGGGCAGCACCCCGGTCGTCGCGGACGTGTAGGCGGGTCCGTCCTCGACGAGCACGGACTTCTCGGGCGCGTCCTTCAGCAATGCTGCGGCGCTGGCGAGCACCGCCTCGGGACCGACGACGGTGCCCTCGGGGTCGGTCAGGGTCACTCCGGGGGAGTACGCGCGAGCCGCGGCATCGCGTCGTGCCGCGGCATCCCGGTTCCCGAAGACGCCGTGGAGGTTCAGACGGAGGAGTTCAGCGACGGTGCTCATGCAACTACCGAACCGTGGGCGGCGCGCGGTTCTTCCCGATCAACCGCTCATTCGGTCGGCGGAACGCGGCGCCGAGGCCCACGAGTTGCGGGCGGAGGCGGCACCTCCTTCGCGGCGATGATCGCGCCGCGCGGGATGCGCTCGACTCCGCGTTTGCCGTGGACCACGACGGACTCGGCGTCCGCGCTCAGGAGCTCGCCGAGGGCGTCTGTGGCCTGGCCCGTGGGCAGGATGTAGCGCACGACCACGCGGCGACCAGGATCGGGGAGGTTCACCATTGGCCGGGTGCGTAGTCCTTGAGGAAGACGCCGAACAGGTCTTCGCCCGCCTCACCGCGCACGATCGGATCGTAGACGCGTGCGGCGCCGTCGACGAGGTCGAGCGGCGCGTGGAAGCCTTCTTCGGCGAGCCGCACCTTCGTCGGGTGGGGGCGCTCGTCGGTGATCCAGCCGGTGTCGACGCTCGTCATGAGGATGCGGTCGGTCTCGAACAGCTCCCGCGCGCTCGTGCGCGTCAGCATGTTGACCGCCGCCTTGGCCATGTTGGTATGCGGATGACCCGGTCCCTTGTACCCGCGATTGAAGACGCCCTCCATCGCGCTGACATTGACCACGTACGTCCTGCGGGCGGGGCTCGCGGCCAGCGATGCCCGCAGCTTCGACACGAGCAGGAACGGTGCGGTCGTGTTCGCCAGCTGCACCTCGAGCATCTCGAGCGGGTCGACCTCGTCGACGCTCTGCACCCACGAGTTGGTGTGATCGAGGTCGGGGATCAGCCCGCCGGCATCGATCGCGGTGCCGGCCGCGAGGCGCTCGAGCGAGCTGGAACCGGCGGCCATGGCCTGCTCGGTCAGTTCGTCGGCACGCGCGGCGGCCGCGGCGAGGATCGGATGAGCGGTGACCGAGCGCTCCAGCGCCTGCGGGTGGCGGTCGTTCGTGTGGCCGAATGTGACCAGCTCGGGCAGAGGGCCATCGGGGAGCGGGGCGAGCTCGGCGTCGACGAGCGGCTGATATGCACCGGGCGAGCGGCGCACCGTCTGGGTCGCGTTGTTGATCAGGATGTCGAGCGGACCTGCGGCTGCGACGTCCTCAGCCAGTCCGATCACCTGGGCGGGATCGCGCAGGTCGATGCCCACGACCTTGAGGCGATCGATCCACTCGGGGGCGTCGGGGAGGCTGCTGAAACGGCGCACGGCGTCGCGGGGGAAGCGCGTCGTGATCGTGGTGTGCGCACCGTCGCGCAGGAGGCGCAGCGCGATGTACATTCCGATCTTCGCGCGGCCGCCGGTGAGCAGCGCGCGCTTGCCGGTGAGATCGGTGCGCGCGTTGCGCTTCGCGTGACTCATCGCCGCGCACGTCGGGCAGAGCTGGTGGTAGAACGCGTCGACGATCGTGTACGACTGCTTGCAGATGTAGCAGGCGCGCGGCTTGAGGAGGGTGCCGGCGGTGGGCGCGGTAGTGGACGAGCTGATCGGGATGCCGCGGGTCTCGTCGTCGATGCGATCGGGCGCCCCGGTGGCCGTAGCGGCGACGACAGCGCGGTCGGCGGAGGCGATCGCCTCGCGGATCTCGCGGCGCCGCACCTTCTTGACCGCCTTGAACATCGCGGCGGTCGCGCGGCGGACGGCCACGTAGTCGGGGTGCGACTCGTCGACTCCCGGCATGATCGCGAGCACCCGCAGGGTGGTCGCCAGATCGTCCGGGTCGATGCCGCTCGGCGGCAGGTCGGTGGGCGCGGGGGAATCGGGAAGCACACGTGATTCTACGCCGGGCCGGTTCGGCTGTTCCTGTTAGCGTGCCTTCGTGAGCACCTCGAACCCGGCATCGACGTCGACGCGCAGCATCCGTGTGTCGGCCGCGGTCATCCTGAACGACCGCGATGAGCTCCTGCTGGTGCGCAAGGCCGGCACGACGGCGTTCATGCAGCCGGGAGGTAAACCCGAACCCGACGAGACGCCGGCCGAGACGCTGAGCCGCGAGCTGTTCGAGGAGCTGGGGCTTTCGGTCGAGCCCGATCAGCTGGATTCGCTCGGCCTGTTCACGGCGGCCGCGGCGAACGAGCCGGGTTTCCTCGTGGTGGCGGACGTCTTCGTCGCCGACATCGGCGATCAGGTGCCGGTGACCGACGCCGAGATCGAGGAGCTGCGATGGGTCTCCCGTACCGACGCGCAGCACCTGGAGATCGCGCCGCTGGCGCGGGAGAACTTCCTGCCGGCCTGATCCGGCTCAGCCGGCCGTGGCCTCGTGGATGTCGGACTCGAAGGACGAGCCGTTGAGGTCGAGGTAGAGGCGCCTCTCGGTGATCGAGACGATCATCGTGTTGCGGCGCTCGAGCGCTGAGGTGGCCGAATCGAAGAAGCCGGGGTCGAAGCCGAAGAGCTTCACCTCGTCGGCGCGATGGATCTTCTTGCCCGCCCACGGACCGGCCACCTTCACCGGATCGCGGTGCGTGTACACGGCGACGCGCGCGCCCGCGAGGCTGCCCGTGTGCAGGCGGCCAGCATCCGGGGCGCCCACCTCGATCCAGGCCACGAGCGCGCCTGTGAGATCGCGCACGAGCACGGCAGGTTCATCCGTCGCAGATATACCCTCGCTGAACCCGATGCCCTCCTCGTATTCGAGCGCGTATGCGAGCACCCGCGTCAGCATGAACGCGTCGGTCTCGGACGGATGCCGCGCCACACGCACCGAGAGATCCTCGTAGACGCTCCGATCGACGTCGGCCAGCTGGATATCGAAGGTGTACATCGTCACGCCGATCGCCATGGGAATCGAGCCTACGGTGCGCCGCCGGGCAGCGTGTTACAGTCGGCGGATGCCGCACTGGGCCGTCGCCGTCATCGCCGTGGTCGGCGGGCTCATCGCGGTCTGGCTGGTGCTGCTGCTGATCCTGTGGGCGCAGCAGCGCCGAGCCGGCCGCAACGTGGACTGGCGCCAGATCATGCGACTCGTCGTCGACGTCGTCCTGCTGCTGAGGCGCCTGGTCGTCGATCCCGAGGTGCCGAGGGCCACCCGGTGGTGGCTCGGCGGGCTGCTGGCGTATCTGCTCCTGCCGATCGACCTGGTGCCGGACTTCATCCCCGTTCTCGGATACGCGGACGATGCGATCATCGTCGCGATCGCGCTGCGGTACGCGATCAGGACAGCGGGGAGATCCGCCATCGAGCGCCACTGGCCGGGGACTCCGGAAGGACTCGGCAGCCTGCTCTCGCTGGTGGGCGCGCGCTGAGCGTGGATCAGCTCTTGGGCCACTCGATCAGCAGGAGGTTCTGCTTCGTGTCGGCCACCTTCACCTCGCCCGACGTGAAGAGGTACGTCATGCCGTAGCCTTCCTCGTCCGTCGCGATCGCGGTGTCGGCGCTCTCGGTGATGTACACCCCTGCGGCGTCCTCTTCGCGCACCCAGCCCTGGGCCTCGAGCTCTTCCTGCAGATCGGCGGCCTGGTCGTCTGCGAGAGGTGCCCAGCCGTACATCTGCCCATGGTCGCCGGCGGGACCCTCGAAGTCCGCCCACATGCACTGGAGGCCGTCCTCGATCTCCGTGCTGCCGATGTACAGCGGCGACGCCTGTGAGCTCCACCCCAGGCTCTCGAAGTTCGCCACGACCGACTCGCCGATGATCGTGGTGCAGGTCGGCTCCTCGGTCGAGGCGGGCGCGGGCTCGGGCGTCGCCGAAGGCTCGGGCGCGGCTGCGGTGGGCGTCTGCGCGTTGCCCGTCTCTTCCGGCGCCGGCTCGGGTGTGCCGGCGCAGGCCGTCAGAAGGAGCGCGGAGAGGGCGAGGGCGGCAGCGGCGCCGAGGATGCGAGTGGCAGGCATCAGAGAGTCTCCGTGGGGGATGGGAGGCGGTCGGGTGTCAGGCGGTGCGGGATCAGGCGGAGTGGAGCAGGTCGAGATAGGCGGAGTGGAGCACGCGGTTGGTCGCGAGCGAGGAACGCCCGGAGATCGAGTCGTCGCCGTCGAACGATGTGAACTTGCCGCCGGCCTCGGTCACGATCGGCACGAGCGCGGCGATGTCGTACTCCTTGACGTCGAACTCGGCGACGAATTCGAGACGCCCCTCGGCCAGCAGCATGTACGGCCAGGCGTCGCCGTAGCCGCGATCGCGCCACACCGACGAGGTCAGGCGCTCCAGCGCCTCGAGCTTGCCGGCATCGCGCCACTGCCCGATGCTCTGGAAGCTCACGCTCGAGTCGGCGATCGCATCCACCGCCGACACCGCGAGGCGCTTCGCCTCACCCGTCGGCGTGTTGGTCCAGGCGCCGAGTCCGGTCGCCGCCCACCAGCGCCGGCCGATGGCGGGCTGGCTGGCGACGCCCACGCGCGGCACGCCGTCGATCGCGAGGGCGATGAGGGTCGTCCACATGGGGATGCCCTTGAGGTAGTTCGCGGTGCCGTCGATCGGGTCGATGATCCATTGCCGCGCCGAATCGCCCGTGACGCCGTACTCCTCGCCGAACACGCCGTCACTCGGACGCTCGGACTCGAGCAGGTCGCGCAGGGCGCGCTCGGTGGCGAGATCCGCCTCGGTGACGTGGCTCGCGTCCGCCTTGAGGCGGACGTCGAGATCGGCCGCATCGAAGCGGGACATGGATGCCGCATCCGCCGCATCGGCCAGCCGCAGGGCGAGATCGAGATCGGCCCGGAGGTCTCCCTCGAACGGCGTGTCGAACGTCGAAACGGGGGAGGGGGAGGTCACGGGATCAAGGATAGCCGGGGCCCTCCCGCCTCGATTTCACGAGACGCGATCGTGATGCTAATGTTGATCCTCGTTCGCCTCGTCGTGAACAATGCACCTCTAGCTCAATCGGCAGAGCAACTGACTCTTAATCAGTGGGTTCTGGGTTCGAGTCCCAGGGGGTGCACCCAGGAGGAGCCGTCTCCCGCAGGATGCTGCGGGAGACGGCTCCTTTGATTTCACCGCGGACCGCGACTCCGGGCCGCCGACTCCCGATGCATCCCACGCTGCTGAGCACGCCGTCGCTACGATCGAATCGAGCGGCTCGAGAGGGGCACATGGTGGTGACCGTATCGGTGCAAGGCGATTGGCCTGATGCAGTCCTCGCGGCCGGCGATGCCACGAGCGCCGGAGGGGAGGACCCGCAGATGTGCGGTGGGCTGCCCGACCGCGGGTGCGTGCGGGCATACGGCGCACCAGCGAGGTAGGCCATGCTCGACCTCCATCGACTCGTGCTGCTGCGGGCGGTCGCAATCCACGGCAGCATCACGGCTGCCGCCCGTGCACTGGCCTACAGTCACTCGGCCATCTCGCAGCAACTCGCCCTGCTCGAACGCGAGACCGGGGCCGTGCTGCTCGAGAAGGTGGGTCGCACATCACGGCTGACTCCGGTCGGGCTCGAGCTCGTGCACAACACCGAGGCGGTTCTCGCGGCGATGGAGCGCGCGGAGTCGGAGTTGGCAGCCGCGCAGGAGCAGCCACGCGGCATCGTGACGGTGGCGGTCTTCACCTCTATCGGCCGAATCGTGTTGCCCGCCGCCCTGCAGACGCTGGCGCAGACGCATCCGGGTCTCGACGTGCGGCTGCGGCGGTCCGATCCTGAGCACGCGGTGCCGCAGCTTGTCGCGAGACAGGTCGATGCCGTCGTCACCGATACCTTCCCTGGAACGCGGCTCTTGCCGGCGGGTGGCATCCACGCCGCCGCCATCGGCAGGGACCCGATGCGCGGCTACCTGCCCGAAGGCATGGCGGACCGGCCGTTCGAGCGAGTTCCCTGGGTGATGGAGCCGCCGCAGGCGGCATCGACCCAGTGGGCGCTCCGCGTCTGCCGGGAGAGCGGCTTCGAACCGCGAATCGCGCACGAGTCCTCCGACATGCTTTTCCACCTGCGGATGGTGGAGGCGGGACTGGCGGCAGCGTTCCTTCCCGATCTGGTCGTGCGCGAGGCGGGCAGTGCGCTGGTGCCGAACCCCTTGCTGCCGAGCAACCTGCGCAGAGACATCCTGATGGTCACACGTCTGGGTGCCGAGACGCATCCGGCACTCAACGCCGTGCGCGATGCCATCGCATCCGCCCTCAAGGAACATGTAAGCGTCATCGACTGATACCGGTCACTAAACGTCGCTTCTTGTGACGCGTTCGAGGTTCTACCGTTGACAGTGGAGGAGGCCCGCTGCGCTGCAGCACTGCGGTTCAGCCGGCCACTCATCGTCGGTGTGACCAGGAGGTCGCCGACTTCGTCATCGCCATCGAACACGTCGTCGCCGAGGAGGACAGTGATGAGCATCACCACCGAGACCATTCCACTCATCGAGCCCGACGCATCCGCCGTCGGCCACGCCGATCGCGTGATCGCCGGCCTCGGCCTGCCCGTCGACGGAATCGCGGTCGACGACCCCGCGACCGGTGAGGTCATCGGCCACATCGCCGACATCGACGTGGAGGGCGCGCTCCTGGCAGTCGAGACAGCGGATGCGGCCGGCGAGGACTGGGCCCGGACGACCCCGCGACAGCGTGCCGACGTTCTGCACGCATGGTACGCGCTGCTGGTCGCGCACACCGAGGACCTCGCGCATCTCATTGCGCGGGAGATGGGCAAGCCGCTCGCCGAGGCGCGGGGTGAGGTGAAATACGGCGCGGACTTCGTTCGCTGGTACGCGGAAGAGGCGGTGCGCCCCGCCGGCGGCTTCCGGGAGGCGCCTGACGGCGGCGCGAGCATCCTCACGCGTCGAGCGCCGGTGGGGCTGGCCGTGCTCATCACGCCGTGGAACTTCCCGCTCGCGATGGCGACGCGAAAGATTGCGCCGGCGCTCGCAGCAGGCTGCGCATCCGTCATCAAGCCCGCCACTGCCACGCCGCTCACCACGATCTTCGCAGTCGAGCTCGCTCGACGAGCAGGCGTGCCCCAGGACCTCGTCCAGGTCGTCACGACCTCCAGCTCGTCGACGTTCAGCGATGCCGTCCTCCGGGACCGGCGCGTGCGTAAGGTGTCGTTCACCGGCTCGACCGAGGTGGGGCGCACGCTCATGCGGCTGGCCGCCGACAACGTACTGCGCTCCTCGATGGAGCTCGGTGGAAACGCGCCGTTCCTCGTCTTCGACGACGCCGACCTTGACCGTGCGATCGAGGGCGCGCTCGCGGCGAAGCTGCGCAACGGCGGCCAATCGTGCATCGCGGCGAACCGCTTCTACGTGCAGGAGGGAATCGCCGACGCGTTCGCCGAAGGGCTCGCCGCGCGCATGCGCGACATCGCCGTCGGCGCCGGCCTCGGCACCGGCACCGGGCTCGGCCCGCTCATCGACGGTCGGGCGGTGCGGCAGATGCGTGCGCTCACCGACGACGCCGTCGCGCAGGGCGCCACGCTGCTCACCGGCGGCACCGAGCTCGGATCGGCAGGGCATTTCTTCGCGCCCACGGTGCTCGACCATGTGCCGACCGACGCGGAGGTCGCGACCACCGAGATTTTCGGACCCATCGCCGCCATCCAGCGCTTCCGCACCGAGGACGAGGCGGTCGCTCGCGCCAACGCCACGGAGTTCGGCCTCGCCGGCTACGTCTTCAGCGAATCGCTCGACCGCGCTCTGAACGTCGCGGACCGGCTCAACACCGGCATCCTCGGCATCAACCAGGGCGTGCCGTCCAATGCGAGCGCGCCCTTCGGCGGCGTCAAGCAGTCGGGGCTGGGCCGCGAGGGCGGCGCCGAGGGGCTCGAGGAGTACCAGTCGGTGCGCTTCTACAACATCGCGCGTCGCGAGACGCGCTGAAATCGACCGCGACCACGTCCGCGCTCGGCGTCAAAACCCGCGCCGGACGCAGCGTGCACCGGCAGCCGCGGGTGCATTCGCCGACCTGCCCGCGACACGTGCGGACGAGCGCACCCCCGCCTCGCGCTGAAGGCGACGGACACCGCTGGGAGGCGTGCTACGCCTGAGTCGCGCCCAACGTCATCGACTTTGGTAAGCCTAACCTATGTGTCTATTGTGGTGTCGATCCTCGCCCGCTCACCGACCACAAGGACTCCACATGCACGTTCCCCCACCCCGCCCGATCACGATCGCGCTTGCGGCAGCTGCGGTACTCGTCCTCGGCGGCTGCGGGGCATCCGAACCAGTCGAGACGGTGCAGTCGGCGGATGGGGGAGAGGGGCGCACGGAGTACCCGCTCGCGGTCGAGAACTGCGGGCGTACCATCACGTTCGAGAGCGCGCCCGAACGCGTGGCGTCGCTCGACCAGAACTCGACGGAGATCCTGCTGTCACTCGGCCTTGCGGATCGCATCGTCGGGACGGCCTCGTGGACCGACCCGATCCTCGACTCGCTGGCCGACGCGAACGCGCACGTGCCGCGGCTCGCCGACAACGCGCCGACGTACGAGGTCCTGCTCGGTGCGGACCCTGACTTCGTGACGGCCTCATTCGGCCGGCACTACGTGCAGCAGGGCGGCGTGGTCACGCGTGACCGGCTGGCGGAAACGGGGATCGGGTCATACCTTTCCCCCACCGACTGCGACCACGGCGAGAGCATCAACGGCGGGGGAACCCGTAGCCGGGCCCTGACCGTGGATGTTCTCTACCAGGAGATCCGAGAACTCGCCGAGATCTTCGACGTCGCCGAGCGCGGCGACGAGCTCGTCGCCGAGCTCCAGGCGCGTGCGGCCGCCGCCACGGCGGATGTGGACTTCGGCGGAACGCGCGTCGTGTTCTGGTTCGCGGATACGACGACCCCGTATGTCGCCGGCGGACTCGGGTCAGCGTCGCTTCTGGCGACCACGACCGGCATGGAGAATGCGTTCGCCGGGGCGGCGGACGATTGGCCCGCGGTCGGTTGGGAGAGCGTGGTCGAGTCGGACCCGGATCTGCTCGTCCTCGGGGATCTGCAGCGCGACCGCTTCCCGGGTGATCGCCTGAACGACAAGATCGCGTTCCTCACGACCGATCCGCTCACTCGCACGCTGCGAGCCGTCGAGGAAGAGCACTTCATCGCGCTGCACGGAGCCGAGCTGAACCCCTCGATCCGCTTCGTCGACGGGCTGGAGAAGATCCACGACTGGTGGATCGCCAACCGGGGCGCCCTGTGACCCAGAGTGCCGTCCTGCCGCGCCCCGGTACGGCGGCCGGGGAGCTGCCTCGAACGTCGCACATCCTCCGAGCCGTCGCGCTCACCAGCGCGGGGCTACTCGCCTTCGCCCTCTCGATCGGGGTCGCCGCCACGCTCGGGCCGGCCGACGTCTCGCTGGTGAACGTGCGCGACATTCTCCTCAACCACGCTGGGCTGGCCGACATCCCCGTCAGAGTCGTCGAGGACGCCATCGTCTGGGAAGAACGCCTGCCCCGAGCCGTGGTCGCCGGGGCGTGCGGCGCGGGGCTCGCCCTGTGCGGGGTCGTGCTGCAGTCCCTCCTGCGCAATCAGCTCGCGGACCCCTTCGTCCTCGGTGTTTCATCCGGGGCGTCCACCGGGGCTGTCCTCATCGGAGTGCTCGGGCTCGGCGGCGGTGCCCTCGGTCTCTCCGGCGGCGCCTTCGTCGGCGCGCTCGTAGCCTTCGGATCGGTGCTGCTGCTCGCTCGGGTCGCGGGCCGCGGAACCTCGGGCATCATCCTCGCGGGCATCGCCGGCACGCAGCTGTTCTCGGCCGTGACCTCGCTCGTGGTGTTCGCGTTCGCGGACTCCGACGAGACCCGGGGAGTCATGTTCTGGCTCCTCGGCTCCCTGGAGGGGATGCGCTGGAACGATGTCGGCCTGAGCGTGGTCGTGGTGCTCTTCGGCGGCGCGGTGTGTGCACTCTCGACCAGGACCCTCGACGCCTTCGCGTTCGGCGAGGACGTCGCCGCGTCTCTCGGTGTGCACGTCGCGCGCACCCGCATCGTCCTGCTGGTGGCCACGGCGCTGCTCACGGCGACACTGGTCAGCATCGCCGGGGCGATCGGTTTCGTCGGGCTCGTGCTGCCGCACGCGGCGCGCCTGGTCGTCGGTCATCGGCACGCGAAGGTGATCCCCGCCGCGGCGATACTCGGTGCGATCTTCATGGTGTGGGTGGATGCCGGGTCCCGGACCGTCTTCGCGCCGACGCCGCTGCCGGTGGGTGTCGGCACCGCACTCATCGGCGTGCCTGTGTTCGTCATGCTCCTCGCCCGCAAGTGGAGGGCAGGATGACGCTCCACGCGGACCGGGTGACGTGGCGCCGAGGACACGTGCTCGTGGTCGACGGGGTGTCGTTGCGACCCGAACCGGGGTCGACGGTCGGTCTTCTGGGGCCGAACGGGTCGGGGAAGTCCTCGCTGCTGCGCCTGCTCCAAGGCACCGCGCGGCCGGATGCAGGGACGGTCACGCTCGACGGCACCGACCTCGCCAGCATTGCTCGGCGGACGATCGCGCGCGCGGTCGCGACCGTGACCCAGCACGCCGACACCGAGGCCGACCTGACCGTCAAGGACGTGGTCCGGCTCGGACGCACGCCTTACCGTCCGCTGCTGGGTGGCGCAGGTGCCGAGGATGAGCAGGCGATCGACGATGCGCTCGCACGCGTCGACCTCATCACGAAGTCCGACCATTCGTGGCACACGCTCTCAGGCGGTGAGAGGCAGCGCGCGCACATCGCCCGCGCCCTCGCGCAGCGGCCCCGCGAACTGCTGCTCGATGAGCCGACGAACCATCTCGACATCCGTCATCAACTCGAGCTGCTGGAGCTGATCACGACGCTGCCGCTCACCACGTTCATCGCGTTGCACGACCTCAACCTCGCCGCGACGTTCTGCGACAGCGTGTTCGTGCTGCGTGCAGGGAAGGTCGTCGCGGCAGGCGAGCCCCACAGCGTGCTCACTCCCGAACTGATCGCGGACGTATATGGCGTGACCGCGCGGGTCACGACCGATTCCGTCACCGGGCGCATCAACGTCGCGTTCGTGCCCTCGGGTGCGAGGGGCGGGTCGCCGGTGTCCACCGGGTGAGAACACCGTCGAGCCTGGTGGTCCCCACGGGATTGCCGGAGCGCGTATGACTCCCGCCGTCTCATAAGTGTCGACTGTTGACAATCATGGTCTAACATCGATACTGCGCATCGTCGCGCCCACGCACGAAGGAGAAGCGGATCATGCGAACCCACCCCATCGCGGTACTCGCCGGAGACGGAATCGGCATCGAGGTCACCCCGGCCGCACAGCGGGTGCTCGACCGGGCGATCGCTTCGCACAATGCGAGGCTCGAATGGCGCGAGTACCCCTGGGGGACCGACTACTACCGGGTGCACGGGCGGATGATGCCGGTCGACGCCATCGACACGCTGGCCGATGCCGATGCCGTCTTCCTCGGTGCGGTGGGCGACCCGGAGGTCTCCGACGTCGAGACCCTGTGGGGAATGCTCATCCCGATCCGGCGCGAGTTCGACCAGTACATCAACCTCCGGCCGGTCCGCTCCCTCCCGGGTGTGCGATCGCCCCTGGCCGATCGTCCCGACATCGACCTGGTGATCGTTCGCGAGAACGTCGAGGGCGAGTACTCGGCAGTCGGCGGACGCAGCTACGCCGGCACGCCGTACGAGAGCGCCTATCAGCAGGCACTGTTCTCCCGGCGCGGCATCTCCCGGGCCGCCGAGTTCGCCGCCCAGCTCGCCGCCCGCCGGTCGGGCCGGCTCGTCTCGGCCACGAAGTCGAACGGCATCATCCACACCATGACCCTGTGGGACGAAGTCGTGCGGGACGTCGTCGCCGGGCACCCCGGCATCGAACTCGAGTCGGTGCTCATCGACGCGCTGGCCGCCCGCGTGGTGCAGCACCCCGAGCGCCTCGACGTCGTCGTGGCCTCGAATCTCTTCGGCGACATCCTCTCCGATCTCGCCGCCGCGGCCGTCGGTTCGATCGGCATCGCGCCGAGCGCGAACCTCAACCCCGAGCGCCGGTTCCCGTCGATGTTCGAGCCGGTGCACGGTTCTGCGCCGGACATCGCAGGGCAGGGCATCGCCAACCCGGTCGGGCAGATCTGGGCCGGCGCGATGATGCTCGAGCACCTTGGCTACGAGGCAGCGGCCGGCGATGTCATGGGCGCCGTCGAACGCGTTCTGGCGGCGGGGATCTCCACCCGCGACCTGGGCGGGTCTGCCAGCACCGCGGAGGTCGGCGACGCCGTACTCGGTGAGCTGGCGAAAGCTCGAGTAGAAGCATGATCGTAGATTGTTGACAATCAACAATCGGATCGATATCGTGATCGCAACGCGACGAGAAAGGCGCACCCCATGACCGACATCAGGTTCCGACCGAAGTACGTCTCCTTCGACTGCTACGGAACGCTCATCTACTTCGCGATGCGCGAGGCCACGATCCCTCTCATCGAGGACCGGCTGGACGCCGCGGGGATCGAGCGATTCCTCGACCGCTTCCGGATCTATCGTTACGACGAGGTGCTCGAGTACGCCCCGTACGAGGAGATCCTCGCGTCCTCCTACACGCGCACCTGCCGCCGGTTCGGGCTCGAGGTCCGCCCCGGCGACATCGAGGCGATCACCTCCTCGGTCGGCACCTGGGGCCCGCACGCCGATGTGCCCGCGCCGCTCGCGAAGATGGCCGAGAACTTCCCGCTCGTCATCCTCTCCAACGCCGACGACAAGCACCTGGCGGTCAGCGTCCCCAAGCTCGGTGCGCCCTTCCACGCCGTGCTCACCGCCGAGCAGGCGCAGGCCTACAAGCCCCGATATGCGGCCTTCGAGTACATGTTCGACACGATCGGCGCGAACCCCGAGGACTTCCTCCACATCTCGTCTCACCAGCGGTACGACATCCTGCCGGCCGACGACCTGGGCATGACGAACAAGGTCTACCTCGACCGGGGCTACGATCCCGAGCTCCCCGCCTACGACTACCTGTCGGTCAAGTCGCTCGACGACGTCAACGCCGCGCTGGGGATCCGATGATGGCGACGCGACTCCCGGCTCAGACCGTCGGCCTGAAGACGAGCTCGTACTGGCTCGACACCGCGACGCCGAGTGGCGACTACCGCCACACGACACTGCCTCAGCGCGTCGACGTCGCCATCGTCGGTGCCGGCTTCACCGGCCTGTCGGCCGCCCTCCACGCCGCGAAACTCGGCAAGTCCGTCGCGGTGCTCGAGGCGAACACCGTGAACTGGGGCGCGTCCGGCCGCAACGGCGGCATGGCGACGACCGGCCTCGCCATCGGTTTCGGCAAGGCGATCAAGCGCTACGGCGAAGAACGCGCGATCTCCTATTTCCAGGAGTACAACCACGCGATCGACCTGATCGAGAGCCTCGTCACCGAGAACGACCTCAAGGTCGACTACACCCGGTCGGGCAAGATGACCCTCGCCTGGAAACCCGAGCACTACGAGGGCTTCAAGGGCAGCGCCGAGAAGCTGAAGCGCCTCGTGGGCCAGCCTGTCCAGCTCGTTCCGAAGAGCGAGATCCGCAGCGAGATCGGCTCCGATGTCTATCACGGTGCGATCGTCGATCCGCTCGGGGCTGGCCTGCACGTCGGCAAGTTCGGCCACGAGCTCGCGCGCCTCGCGGTCGAGGCCGGCGCGAGCATCCACGAGAAGGCGCGGGTCGTCGATGTCAAGCGCATCGGCCGGGGCTACGTCCACGACGTCGTCACCTCGCGCGGCACGATCCGCGCCGACCGGGTGATCGTGGGAACGAGCGGCTATACCGGCCGTCCCTTCGGCTGGATGCAGCGTCGCGTCGTGCCTGTCGGCAGCTACATCATCGTCACCGAGCAGCTGCCGCAGGCGGTCGTCGACGAGCTGCTGCCCAATCGCCGGATGGCCTCCGACAGCAAGAACTTCCTCTACTACTTCCGGATCACTCCCGACAACCGGCTGCTCTTCGGCGGGCGCGCACGTTTCGCCATGTCGAGCCCGGATTCCGACCTGAAGAGCGGCGAGATCCTGAAGAAAGCGATGGGCGAGGTCTTCCCGCGGCTCAAGGGCACCCGCATCGACTACACCTGGGGCGGTCTCGTCGACATCTCGATGGACCAGATGGTGCACGCGGGCGAGCACGACGGACTGTTCTACTCGATGAACTACTCCGGCCACGGTGTCCAGATGGCCACCTGGATGGGCAAGGTCATGGCAGACGTCGTCGGCGGGAACACCGCCGCGAACATCTGGAACGACCTGCCCAACCCCGCAGTTCCTGGCCACTTCGGACCGCCGTGGTTCCTTCCGCTCGCGGGTGCTTGGTACGGGCTGCTCGACAAGATCCGTTGATCGCCTGCGCAGGTAGACGGCCTCCGTGTCGCCAGAATCCTGCGAGCCGATGACCACGAAGGCCGGCGAGACCGGGCTGCCCACGCGATCGGGCAGCCCGGTCTCGCCGGCCGAGGTCGTCTGGGCCGCCCACGAGACGAGGCCGGCGCCGATCGGCGCCGGCCTCGTCGTGGTGAACATCGCCGCAGGGGCTCGGGGCAGCGACACGAGCGACTTCCGCATCGATGTGATGCGCTTGGTGGACTCCAAGCGAGACGGCACCGGTCACGAGGCCGCTTGCGCAGCGCCGTCGAAGCGACGACGTGCCGAGCGACATCGTCATCAAGCGCCCTCGAGCCGAGACGCCGCGTGAAAGAAGGGGGATGCGTCGATGACGCATCCCCCTTCATCGTCTGAGCCGCTACATCGCGTAGGGAGTCTGCTTGCCGTTCTGCGCGTCGACCGCCGTGGAGAGGTAGTCGTCGGCGGCCGACAGGTGCTGGTGAAGGGCCTCGCGGACGTCACGCATGTCGCCCTCGGCGAGGAGCACCGCGATGCGGCGGTGCTCTTCAGCGATGCTGGCCGGGTCGGAGTAGGGGTATGCCTCCTCCAGGTTGGACATGCAGATCAGCGTCTCGGTCGCCAGGGTGAGGTAGGCCCGGCGCAGTCGAGTGTTCCCGGATGCCTCGACGATCCGAGAGTGGAAGGCGAGATCCAGGCGAGAGACTTGCGGCCAGTCCTGCGCCGCGATCAAGGGAATCATGCCGTCGACGATGGCCTCGAGTTCAGCGGCGATGTTGGACCGCTCCTCGCTCGACCGCGCCACGATGACCTCCGCGGCCGCGCATTCGAGGACCTCGCGAGCGGCATAGATCTCGGCGACGTCGTCCGCCGTCAGCTCGCGCACGAACACCCCCCGGTTCCGCTTGCTGATGAGCAGGCCCGACTGGACGAGGCGTTGCAGCGCCTCGCGCACGGGACCACGCGAGACGTTCAGCTGAGTCGCGACTTGGGCCTCGTTGATCTGCTCGCCCGGGCGGAACGAGCCGTCGATGATCCGGTCCGTCAGCTGCTCGGCGATGACGACCGAGGTCGACCTGCTCTGTATCGCTGAGAGTCTGTCGATGCCGCTCACTGTGCCCCCTCTGTCGTTCGTACCAGTCCTTCCGCCGACTGTCGGCCCCGGCTGGGCGTCACCGCCGCGGGATCGCGAAGTACTTGTACTCAAGGTACTCGTCGATTCCCCAGCGACCGCCTTCGCGGCCGAGTCCGGAACTTTTCACGCCGCCGAACGGGCCGGCCGGGTTCGAGACGAGTCCTGTGTTCAGGCCAACCATACCGACCTCGAGTCCGCCGGCGAGGCGGAACGCGCGGTCGATGTCCTGGGTGAAGATGTACCCGACCAGACCCCACTCGGTGTCATTGGCGAGCCGGACAGCCTCCGCCTCGTCGGTGAAGGTGAAGATCGGCGCGACGGGCCCGAAGATCTCTGCGCTGGCCAGTTCGCAGTCGAGAGCGACGTCGACCAGCACTGTGGGTGGGTAGAGCAGTCCGTCGACGGGGGACTCGCCCCCTGTCGCGACACGCGCACCGCGGTCGACGGCGTCGCGGACGAGCGACTCAACTTTGCGAAGCGCGTCGTGGTCGATGAGCGGGCCGACCTGTACCCCGTCCTCCCACCCGGGGCCGAGCCGCAGCGCGGCCATCCGCTCCGCGAACCGCTTCGTGAACTCCTCGATCACGTCGGCGTGAACGTACAGCCGGTTCGCGGCTGTACAGGCCTCGCCCATGTTCCGCATCTTCGCAGTGATCGCTCCCTCGACTGCCGTGTCGATGTCTGCGTCGTGGCACACGATGAACGGTGCGTTGCCGCCGAGTTCCATCGATGTCCGCATGACATGCTTGGACGCCTGTGCGAGGAGGATCCGGCCGACCTCCGTCGACCCCGTGAAGCTCAGCTTGCGTGCCTGCCCGGAGTCGAGCCAGTAGCCCACCACCTCGGCGGCGGCCGTCGTCGTGACGACGTTGACGACACCGTCAGGCAGGCCGGCGAGTGAGAGGATGTGCGCGAGGTAGAGCGCGGTGAGGGGGGTCTGCTCGGCGGGCTTGAAGACGACCGTGCAGCCGGCGGCGAGGGCCGGACCGATCTTGCGGGTGCCCATCGCGAGCGGGAAGTTCCACGGCGTGACGACCACGCATGGGCCGACCGGTTCCCGCGTGACCACGATGCGGGTTCTTCCGTCGCCGCTGAGCGTGTGGTCGCCGCCGATGCGCACAGCCTCCTCGGCGAACCACCGGAAGAACTCGGCCCCGTAGGAGACCTCGCCGCGCGCGTCGGCGAGCGGCTTGCCCATCTCGAGCGTGATGAGCATCGCCAGCTCGTCGATGTGCTCGATGATCAGGTCGTAGGCACGGCGGAGGATCTCGCTCCGCTCGCGCGGCGGCGTTTCGGCCCAGGCCACCTGGCTCGCCACCGCGGCGTCAAGCGCCTGTCGCGCATCTTCCCGACGACCATCGGCGATGCGCGCGAGCACTTCGCCGGTTGCGGGATTGACGACGTCGAAGCGGTCGCCGTGCGCGGCGTCGGTCCACGCGCCGTCGATGAACAGGCGCTGAGGGAACTCGAACTTCACGCCGGTCTCGGACATGGTCGTGTGTGTCATCGTGTCGGTCATGCCGTCACCTCCTCGAGTGTGGCCGCGAGGGCATCGAGGCCGAATCGGATTTCCTGCGGTGAGACCACGAGGGGTGGGATCAGCCGCACGACGTTGCCGCGGGTGCCGCACGTCAGGGTGAGCAGCCGGTGCGAAACGGCCGTGCGCTGTACCGCCGCGGTGATGGCGGTGTCGGGCTCGCCGAGCTCGTCGACGAACTCCAGGGCGCGCATGAGCCCGAGTCCGCGCACGTCGCCGATGCTCGGGAAACGACGTTTCAGCTCGAGCAGCCCGTCGTGGAGGAGCTCGCCCATTGCCTGCGAGTTCGCGATGAGCTCCTCATCGCGGACCACGTCGAGCGTCGCCACCGCCGCCGCGGCGGCGACGGCGTTGCCGCCGTACGTCCCGCCCTGCGAGCCGGGCCAGCCCCGTGCCATCAGGTCGGCTGACGCCGCGATCGCGCTGATCGGGAACCCGCTCGCGATGCCCTTGGCTGTGATGAGGATGTCGGGCGTGATCGATGAGTACTGGTGGCCCCAGAATCGCCCGGTCCGACCGACGCCGGTCTGCACCTCGTCGACGATCAGCACGATGTCGTGGCGATCGGCCCGCTCGCGCAGGCCCTCGAGGAATCGGGGCGGTGTGGGCACGTAGCCGCCGTCGCCCAGCGCGGGCTCGATGATGAAGGCCGCGGTGTCGGCAGGGCTCGTCGTGGTCTGGAGGAGGAAGTCGAGCTCGCGAAGCGCGAAGTCGATGGCGGCGTCCTCAGGCCAGCCGTACCGGAACGCGGCAGGGAAGGGCGCGATGTGCACGCCGGCCATGAGGGGCGAGAAACCCGAGCGGAACTTGGTGCCCGCAGTGGTCAGCGATGCCGCGGCGACCGTGCGGCCGTGGAAGCCGCCCTGGAATGCGACGATGTTCGGCCGTCCGGTCGCCATGCGCGCGAGTCGCACCGCGGCCTCGACGGCTTCGGATCCGGAGTTCGCGTAGAAGACGCTGTCGAGCCCGGCCGGCAGCACTCCGCCGAGGCGCTCGGTCAGTTCGATGAGCGGCTGGTGCATGACCGTCGTGTACTGGGCGTGGATGATCCGGCCGGTCTGCTCGCGAGCGGCTTCCACCACGCGTGGATGGCAGTGCCCGGTGCTCGTGACGCCGATGCCGGTCGTGAAGTCGAGGTAATCGACGCCGTCGGTCGCTGAGATCCAGGATCCCGATGCGCGTTCGACGATGATCGGCGTCGCTTGCTTCAAGAGGGGACTGAGCGTTGCCATCTGTGGCCTTTCGCGTGGAGTTACCGGGGCGGTGGGCGATGTCCGTCCGACTCGTCAGACCGCGGTGTCATTCACGCTAAGATAGCAGTATTGTTGATTGTTGACAATAATTCATCCTCAGGAGGAAAACCATGACCGAAGCCGTCATCCTCAGCGATGCCTTCACCGCCCCGATCCAGCCTCACCGGGCCAAGCTCACGTCGACCACACCCGGGCAGACCGAGGCGTCAGCGGAAGTCTGGGGGGCGGACGGCCTCCGGACGGGGATCTGGGAGGTGACACCGGGCACCTTCACGAGCACGCGCGACGGCTTCCACGAGGTTTGCCAGATCCTGAGTGGGCGAGCGACCATCGAGGAGCCGAGCGGACGCACCTTCGAGATCGCGGCCGGCTCCCTGTTCGTCACGCCCGCCGGATGGCGGGGAACGTGGACGATCCACGAGACGCTCCGTAAGAGCTGGGCGGTCTTCACGCTTCCCGCCTAGAAGGCGGGCGCGGACTGCTCGGCAGGTTCGCCGCGACGACGTGCTTCGAGCACCGCGTCGCGTATGCGCTCCCGAGCCAACGCCAGGCCCGCGTAGACGGCGCCTCGAGCCGTCGACAGGCCGAGGACGTGGGTCACCGCCTTGATCTCTGGGGTTGTCGGATGCTTCTTGCCGAGCCTCTCTCGCAGCTCGGGTCGTACCTCGTCGACGAGCGGGCCCAATCGGCCGACGAAGTAGACCGACTCGGGATCCAACGTCACGGCAACGGCACTGACAGCGGTCACGATCGCGGTGGTGAACGCCTCCAGAACTTCGGCACGCGCCACCTCGTCGTGCGATTCCAGCCAGAGATCGTCGATGCTCTGCAGATCGAGGCCCCGCCCGCGAGCGAACCGAAGCAGCCCCCCCGTGCTCAGCAGCCCCTCCAGTGTCTGGTTTTCGACCCCGGAGTGGAGAACGCCGATGTCCCCGAAGGAGGAGGTCCGCCCCCGGACGATCTCGTGATCGGTACAGCTTGCGAAGTTCACGGTGCTGCTGACGTTGAAGAGCGCGGCGTTACCGACGGTGGCGTCATCGATCATGATGCCCAGCAAGGCGGAGTTGGCATCACTCTCGAGCAGCACCGGAGCGTCGACCAGGTCTTGGAGTCTCCGATGGAGCTCGGCGCCAGCGAGGATCTTCATGGACTCCGCGGGACCGAAGATCTCCCTGCCGTCGCGGACACGGCCGGGGACTGCGACGACGATCTGTCGCAGGGGCCCTTCCGCTGATTCGCGGGTCCGGGCGATCAGGTCGACCAGCCATGAGGCAGTGCTCTCGACGCCGTGGCGGTCGAGGGTAGGGACGACCAGGTGCTCGATCTCACGACCTCGGAGGTCCGTCACCATGGCGCCCGTGGTCTGCGCGCCCAAGCTGGCACCGACCACATGGCCGGCCGTGCGGGGCACGTCGAGATACGTGGATCGACGGCCGCGGCCGCCCACCGCGTCGACTCCGCCGTCGACCACGAAACCATCCGCTCGGACTTCCTCCACGGTCCTGTACACCGTGGCCCTGCTCAAGCCCGTCAGATCGATGAGCTCGCTGCTTGTCAGTGGGGCCCGGGATAGGACCACGTCAAGAATCGACGCCTTGTTGTGGTCGCGCGACGTGGGGTTGCCGCTCACCGCATGACCGTTGCGGCTCATGAGCGGTCCTCCTGGAGCTGCGAGACCACGTCATCCCGGGGCGCGGCCATGGCCCGAGCCACGTTGGTCCAGTCATCCTTGGCATGGGCCAGCAAGTACTCGCGGCGTGCCGGAACGCGCTCGGCGCGCCAGTTGGTGATCAGCGCGCGCAGCGTGAGCCGTGCCAGTGCCGCCACCGGCAGCAGCGGAAGCTCCGACTCCCTGATCGGCCGTACCCGCTCGTAGCCGGCGATGAAGGCGGACGCATCCCGCCAGGGGTCGTCGGACGCCCGCCCCACCAGGTTCGCCATCGTGACGGCGGGATCGAAGATCACGGCGCTGCGAACCGTGTCACCGAAGTCGATGACGCCGGTGACGAAGTCGTCGCTGTGCGGATCCACGACCACGTTGTGAGGGCTGTAGTCACCGTGGATCACCTGCATGTCGAGTTCACCCAGTCGCGGATGGAGTGCGTCCTGGAAGAGCCGGAACACGTCCCGCGCCAAACGACGGTGCTCGGCACTCGGCGTGTGGTCGATGAGGCCGGTCAACCGGTGGAAATGCCGGATGTCCCACACAAGGATCCGTTGGTCGGCAGGGTGCGCGAAGCGCGCCAGCGCCAGGTCTACGCGCCCGAGCATCTCGCCCACCTTGGCGAGCTGATCACGGTCCGGGTTCGTCCCGGCCAGGACGGGTCCGTCAACGAAGTCGAACACCCTCAGGATTCGAGTTCCGCCGTCGCGGAGGTCGACGACCACGTGATCGTCTCCTTCGACTGTCAGCTTCACCCGCTGGACCGGCAACTCCGGCGCGCTGCCTTCCAGAAAACGCATCGCCGCCGTCTGGAGCGCGACCACCATCGCCTCCTCGTCAGGTGGCGAGACCTTCACCAGGTAGCCCGAGGACTCGCCTCTGATGAGGAACGTGTCGTCCTTCTCTGTGGCCAGTGGCTCGAGATTCCCGCAGACGCCGTAACGGCGTTCCAGGAGCGTGCTCACCAGCATCGGGTCGATGGGCTGGTGGGATGACCCGAGGCCGCTCTCCTGGAGGAGCCGGGGGGTGGAGCTCAGAGGCGGTGGGGCGCTCACAGTCAGTCTCCTCGCTCGACCGCTACAGCCGAACCTTCGCCACTTCGGCGAAGGTCTCCAGGAATCGGGTCACGTCGCCGGAGGTGAAGGCCAGGGGAGGCCGGATCTTCAGAACGTTCGCCGATTTGCCCGTGCCGTTGATGAGGATCCGACGATCCCTGAGGTCGTTGATGACATCTTCGGTGCGGGCACGGTCGGGCTCGAGCGTCGCCCGATCCCTCACGATCTCCACACCGATGAACAGGCCGCTGCCTCGGACCTGGGCGACGAAGGCGGAGTCCTCGGTGATCTCCTCGAGTCCGGTCCGCAGTGCCGTACCGCACTCGAGCACGCGTTGCTGCACGTTCTCCTCCTCGAGGACGTCCAGCACTGCAGCGCCTGCGGCCACCGGGATCGAACTGCCGCCGAAGGTGTTGAAGTAGCGAACGTTGTGGCCGAACTCATGGGCGACCTCGGGACGGAAGGCTACGCCGGAGAGCGGAAGCCCGTTCCCCATCGGCTTGCCCATGGTCACGATGTCCGGGATAACACCGTGGCGGCTGAACCCCCACATGGATTCTCCGAGCCGGGCGAATCCCGCCTGCACCTCATCGGCGATGTAGACGCCGCCGGCTGCGTGTACCTCCTCCGCCATTCCCTGGAGGTAACCGACCGGGTCCGTGAACATCCCGTCGCTGGTGTGCGCGCAGTCGGTGATCAGCGCTGCGAGCCGGTAGCCGTGGCGCTCAAGGTCAGTGACGGCGTCGCGCACTTGATTGCGCATATGCTCGGCCAGGGTTGACCCGGGCGGGACGAGCCGCGGGTCGGGAGGATCGATGAGCCGCACGTTCGGGCCCAACGGTGACCCCGCGCCGAGATGCGGCGAGAAGCTCGCGACTTCGCGGGTGATGCCGTGATAGGCCCAGCGAGTCACAATGATTCCCTCACCGCCTGTGTGGTATCTCGCCACGCGAACCGCGAGATCGTTCGCCTCCGACCCGCTGCAGGCCAAGCTGAGTTTCGAAAGCTCCGTCGGGAAGGTCCCGAGCAGTCGCTCCGCGTAGTCGACCAGGGACTCCTGGACGTAGCGGGTGTTGGTGTTGACTGCCGCCATCTGCCGCGCGACGGCATCGACGACATGCGGGTGGGCGTGCCCGACGCATGGAACGTTGTTGTACGCGTCGAGGTAGTCGTTGCCGTCACGGTCCACCAGGTGGGCTCCGTGACCCGAGACGAACTCGACCGGCTCCTTGTAGATGAGCGTGTAGCCGGGACCCAGCACATTGTTCCGGCGCTGGATGATCTCCCGGAGGTGCTCGGGGAGCTCGCTCATCGCATCGGGGTCGAACCGGTTGGGGTAGTTGACGTTTGCTGGACCCAATGTCGATGTCATCAATAGGTCCCTTCACTCTTCCTCGGCAAGGCCGAACATCCCGGGGTAGGGATGCCTGGCTGTCCCGTCGACGGTTCAGATGCCGAGCAGCGTGTTGAGCTCGTCGAGGGACGTGACGACCGTCAGGTCGTAGCCCGGAGGTACCGGGTCGTAGCCGCGGTCCAGCAGCACAAGGTTGCGGAACCCCATGTCGTGCATCGGCATCGCGTCATACCGGGTGTGCGACGAGACGTGCACGAAGTCCTCCGGCTTGGCGTCCAGCTGATCGAGCATGTACTCGAACGCCCCGTAGCGGGGTTTGTAGTAGCCCGCCTGCTCGGCGGTGTAGACGGCGTGGAATTCCGCACCCAGCCGCGGCACGCTCGCCTCGAGGAATGAATCGTCGGCGTTGGACAGGATCACCAGCTTGTAGTGTTCGCTCATCTTCTTCAGAGGCTCGACCACGTCGGGGTGCGGCGCCCAGCTCCGCACTCCGTCGGCGAGCCGCTTTCCCGCGTTCGGGTTGGACGCAATCTGCCACTTGCGGCAGACCCGGTCGAAGGCGTCCTGCAGCACCTGCTCGTACGGGTAGTACACCCCGCACACCTGGTCGTAACGGTAGCCGCGGAACTCCGCCACGAACTGATCCCACTGTTCGGGGGGAATCTGATCGCCCACCAGCTCCTTGGTGATCGGGGTCATGGGCCAGCTGATGAGGGTGCCATAGCAGTCGAAGGAGACGTACTTCGGTCGGAACGACGGGGTGCTCATGGGATGCCTTTCTGATCGGAGCTCGAAGGCTGACGCCTCAAGCATTGATGCTCTCAATCTCAGAATGAGACTATATCCACGGTGCCGTCCTGCGCCCGTCGCGTCAAGCCCGAAATGGATGCTGCGGGATGCGGTCGCTCGCCCTGTGCGGTGCCGACGCCGCGGTGCGGTGCTGCTCGTCACTGGCGCTCGGCGGGATGGAGGGAAACACTTGTAGAGAACGGCTCCTACCCGAAACCACCGGTTGTTGATTGTCAACAATAGCCAGCGAAAGTGCGTCAAGAATCTTTTAGTCAACTGTCGACAATCTGCAGTTGACGTGGTTCCATAGCAGACAAGAACTCATCCGCAGCGGGCGAGGGCGCCAGCTGAAGCCAATGAAGGAGAGCATCATGAGGGCCAAGAGCAGAGCACAGATCGTCGCTGCCGGCGGACTCACCGTCCTGCTGGCGCTGACAGCCTGCAGCGCCGCCTCGGGCGAAGGGGCGAACGCCAGCTCGCAGAAGAACACGGCCATCACGGCCGACACCACCGACATCTCCGAGGGTGTGAAGCCCGACGAGGAGGCCATCGCGCTGCTGCCCGAATCCGTGAAGGAGAAGGGCACTCTCACCGTGGCCATGGATCTGCACTATCCGCCGACGACGTTCCTGGCGGAGGACAACGCCACCCCCATCGGCCTCAATCCCGACATCGCCCGCCTCATCGCCAAGAAGCTCGACCTCGACCTCAAGTTCGAGAACACGGGCTTCGACACGATCATCCCCGGTATCGACGGCGGTCGCTACGACTTCACCGTGACGACGATGTCGCCAACCCCCGAACGACTCGAGGTGCTCGACATGGTCAACTATCTCTCGGTGGGCGTGTCGGTGGCGGTCAGTCACGGAAACCCGCTCGACATCAGCAACGACGACATGTGCGGCCGCAACATCGCCGTCACCAAGGGATCGAACGCGCAGCTGGTGCATCTGCCGAACATCTCCGAATGGACCTGTGAGTCGAAGGGCAAGCCCGCCATCAACGGCGTCACGCTGCCGAATGTCCAGGAGGCGCTGACCCAGCTGGTCTCGAAGCGGGTCGACGGCGTCTTCTACGACACGCCAGCCCTCGTCTGGGCTGCCACGCAGCAGCCGAACACGTTCACGGTCCTCGAACCGCAGGTCGACACACGCACGACGCACACCCAGGCGGTCGGTCTGAAGAAGGGGTCCGAGCTCACGCCGGCCGTCCTGGCCGCTGTGCAGTCGATCCTCGACAGCCCCGAGTACGAAGAGTCGCTCGAGAAGTGGGGACTCACCGCGGCGGCCATTGACACCGCGTCCCTCAACTGACGAGTACTTCGTGCTCCCACCGACCTCCCAAGGAAGTGAGACCCTCATGCGTCAGATCGACGCGACACTCAAGCCGAGGATCCGGCGCCGGAGTGTCTTCGAGTACGTGGCATGGATCGTCTCGATCCTCTTCGCCGCGGGCATCCTCTACTCAGTGGCGACCAATCCGAACTTCCAGTGGGCGGTCGTCGCGGAGTACTTCACCGAGGAGACCATCCTCCGCGGCCTGCTGATGACCATCGTGCTGACGGTGATCAGCATGGTGGCCGGCACGCTGCTGGGCTTGGGGCTCGCCATCATGCGGTCGTCGAGCATCAAGCCTGTTGCCGCCATTGCCTCCGTGTACATCACGTTCTTCCGCGGCACGCCGGTCCTCGTCCAGCTCATCTTCTGGTTCAACATCGCCGCGCTGTATCCCAACCTCACGATCGGGATCCCGTTCACGCAGTTCCAGCAGGAAGTCGACGTCAACGCACTGATGGCACCGGTCACCGCCGCCATCATCGGCCTGACGCTGAACGAGGCGGCCTACATGGCGGAGATCATCCGCGGCGGGTTCACGTCGGTCGGCAAGGGCCAGATCGAAGCGGCCGACTCGCTGGGCATGAGCGGCGCCACGAAGATGCGGAAGGTCATCATCCCGCAGGCGATGCCGTCGATCATCCCGGCCACCGGCAACCAGGTGATCGGCATGTTCAAGGAGACGTCCCTGGTCAGCGTCCTGGGGGTTGCGGAGCTGCTCCAGAGCGCGCAGCTGATCTACGCCCGCACGTACCAGACCATTCCTCTCCTCATCGTCGTCAGCCTCTGGTACCTGGTGATGACGCTCATCCTGAGCTACCCGCAGTCCCTGCTGGAGAAGAAGTACTCGCACTCCTCCTCCGTGATTCCCAGGAAGGCGAGGAAGGTCGTTCCGCCCGAGCCTGATGACGTCACGGCACCCGTCACCCTGACCGACCAGGAAGGTGTTTCACGATGAGCGACGACGGAACGATCTTCGCCCGAGGGGTTCAGAAGTCCTTCGGATCCAAGGCCGTACTCCATGACATCGACCTCGAGATCGCCTCGGGTGAGATCTGCTGCATCATCGGACCCAGTGGATCGGGGAAGTCCACCCTGCTCCGATGCATGAACGGTCTGGAGTCGGTCAACCGGGGAGTCCTCAAGGTGAACGGCGAGCACCTGGGCTACTACGAGACCGAGAACGCGTTTCACGCGCTGCCGCCGAAGAAGATCGCTGAGCAGCGCACGAAGGTCGGCATGGTCTTCCAGCAGTTCAACCTCTTCCCGAATATGACGGCCCGCGACAACGTCATGGCGGGCCCGGTTCTGGTCAAGCACGGCAACAGGAAAGAAGCATCCGCGCGTGCTGAGGAGCTCTTGACCAGCGTCGGGCTCAGGCGGTTCGCGGACTATTACCCCGCTCAACTCTCGGGAGGTCAGCAGCAGCGCGTCGCGATCGCCCGCTCGCTGGCGATGGACCCGCGCATCATGCTGTTCGATGAGCCCACGAGTGCCTTGGATCCCGAGAAGGTCGGCGAAGTCCTCGTCGTGATGCAGAACCTCGCGAAGAGGGGGATGACAATGGTCGTCGTGACCCATGAGATGGGCTTCGCGCGTGAGGTGGCGGACTCCCTCCTGTTCATGGACGAGGGGTTCATCGTCGAGCGTGGTGATGCGCGCGAGGTGCTCTCCAACCCGAAGGAGAGCCGCACGCAGGCCTTCCTGGAGAAGGTGCTCTGAGAAGCTGAGCCGAGTCGCCGCGAGCCCTGAGGGCTCGCGGCGACTCGGCTCCCTACACGGAATCTCCTGGCGATCCGGCGCCGCCCGCGCGAGCGGCTCATTGCCCGGGCGGCGCGCAGGGTCGACTGACCGGGCGCCCCAGGAGTTCCGTGACTCGAACCCGACGATGGCGTGCAAGTAGCAGCGAAAGCAGGGAAGCACATGACGGCACTCGAAACAGATGTCGTGGTCGTCGGCGTCGGCTCGATCGGAAGCATGGCGAGTTGGCAGCTCGCGTCCCGCGGCCTGCGAGTCATCGGCGTGGACAGATTCTCGATCCCTGGTCCCTTCTCCGCGTATGGGGGGGAATCGCGCATCTTCCGGAAGGTCTACGTGGAAGGCGCGCACTACACGCCGCTCCTTCAGAGGTCAGAGGAACTGTGGCGCGATCTCGAGCGGACCAGCGGAACCCGGTTGCTCGAGACCGACGGCGCCGTCACGATTTACGACGAGCACAATCCGAAGCTGGCGACACTGATCGCAGCCGCGCAGGAGCATGGGCTCGAGTTCGAGCTGCTCAGGGGTGATGAGGCAAGGTCGCGGTATCCCGAACAAGTGATCAGGGACACGGATGTCACGGTCTTCGATCCCGGGGGCGGTTACCTCAGATCCGAGCGGGCCGTGACGGCCGCACTCGTGGAAGCCGCACGGCTCGGCGCCGAATTCCTCGGGAGCCGCACGGCGCACAGCGTCGAGGCGTACGGGGACCGGTACCTCGTCCGGACGGATCATGAGGAGATCATCGCCTCTCGCGTGGTCATCTCGCCGGGCAACGGTGCCCGCGCGGTCTGCAGGGAACTCGGTGTGCACCTCTCCGTCCTGCCGCAGGTCCTGACTTGGTTCCCCGCCGTGGACCCGTCGCGGCTCCGCTCGCACATGCCCGTCTTCCTCAGGAGGGCCGAGGAGGACGGCAGGCCGGACCAGGCCAGGTTCTACGGCTTCCCGACCGCAGACGGTTGGACGATGAAGGTCGTGGGGAGCGTCTACATGGACGAAGCGGTGTCGATGGAGACGCCGCCCACCTGGGATCCGGGCTTCCTGGACTCCATCCGGGCCTGGGTCCGGGAGTTCCTTCCAGGGCTCATCCCCGACCCGGTCCGCGTCGCCACCTGCGCCGATGGGCACTCGCCGGACGCGACCGGGCTGTTCGGAACGGTGCCTGGAATGGACGGCGTCGTCGCGGCAGCCGGGTTCTCCGGCCACGGCTTCAAGATGGCCTCCGCACTCGGTGCCATCGCTACCGACCTCGTGCTCACGGGCACGACGGCCACCGACGTCGAGTTCATGAACCCCGCCAGGTTCCTCGGACCCGACGCGCGACTCACGTCGTTGGCACTGAGCTGAGCGCAGCGCCGAACCCGAGCCCCAGCAGGCGCAACCCCAATTGAAAGGACAGAAATGATGACGACCACGAACTTCCGACCGAAGTACGTCTCCTTCGACTGCTACGGCACGTTGATCAACTGGAATACCGATCCCACCACGCGTCGACTGCTCGACGGGCGCCTGCCCGAAGACCAATGGCCAGCGTTCAAGAAAGTGTTCCGCGGGTATCGGTTCGACGAGGTCACCGGCGACTACAGGCCCTACGAGCAGATCCTCCAGGACTCCTTCGACCGCGTCTGCCGGTTCTGGGGCCTGGACCCGACCCCGGGCGCCGGCGCGGCGTTGGCTGAGGCGGTGCGCAGTGGGGGTGCCCACGACGACGTGCCCGTTCCGCTCAAGCGCATGGGCGAGAACTACCAGCTCGTGATCCTGTCGAACGCCGACGACAGCTTCCTGGACATCAGCGTTCCTAGGCTCGGAGCCGACTTCCACGCCGTCTACACCGCTGAGCAGGCCCGGGCCTACAAGCCGCGGTACCAGGCCTTCGAGTACATGCTCGACACGCTGAACGCCCGGCCGGAGGACTTCCTGCATGTCTCGTCGCACACGCGGTACGACCTGATGCCGATGCACGACATGGGCTTCCGGAATCTCGTACTGCTGGATCGCGGCTGCGACCCGATCACCGGGGGATACGACTACACCAACGTGCAGTCGCTGGAGGAGCTGAACAAGCTCCTCGGTCTCTGAGGCGGCCGGAACGCGGAGCCTCTGTTCGGCTCACGGCCGTGGGGCGTTCCGCCTGAGAGCACTGGATCGGAAGGATCGATCCTAGCCGCGAGACCCTGTCGCCGGTGCGCGATGGCTGCGCTGATCCGGCGGGGAGTCCTGGCAGCGATGGAGTAGAGCGCGAAGATGTCGGCACCGGGCGTCGGTCCCGTACGTCGACGTACTGTCCCAGCTCCCCGAAGCGCCACAGGGCGTAGCCGGGATCGTTCTCGCGCAGGACGATGCGCTCCTCGAGTTGGCCATGCTGCCCGGACGGAGCCTCTTCGAGATCCGACTTCTGCTGCAGGGATCGTCAGGGTTCGGGCCGCAGAGCGCGGGCCCCTCTTCCGTGGCGACACCACGTTCCTCGGCCGCGCGCTCCGTCGGTGCGCGTCGGCGGTGTGCAGGCCGCGTACGCGCGGTCGATCAGGCGTTCCTCGAGGCGCTCTGACGCGACCCGATGGTCCGCGTTCCGACGGGTGGCCACCGGATCGTCCGGTTCGTTCGAGCCGGACGAAACCGATGCCGGCGACCGTGGCGTGGCCTCGTCGGGTACGGAGGCGAGTCCTTGCCGCGCCGGTGCTGTCGGCGTCAGGCGGCGGTGTAGCCGCCGTCGACGGGGAGGACCGCACCCGTGATGTACGACGACTCCGACGACGCGAGGAACAGGACGGCGTCGGCGATCTCCGACGGCGACGCGAGTCGCTGGAGCGGGATCTGGCTCTCACGCTGACGGCGGTACGCCTCGGGGTCGGACCTGCGCTGGAACGACGATTCGATGATCGGCGTCGCGGTGAGGCCCGGCGCGACCACGTTGACGCGGATGTTGCGTGGGGCCCACTCGATCGCCGCACCCTTTGCGAGCATGATCAGGCCGCCCTTCGCCGCCGAGTAGAGCACTTCACCGGGCATGCCGACCATGCCGAGCCGTGAGCTCACGCACACGAACGAACCCCCGGTCGCGGGCATCAGCGGTGCGAAGTGCTTCAACACGAGGAATGCGCTGAGCAGGTTGCTGTGCAGCACGTTCTTCGCGTCGTCCGCGGCCATCTCGGTGAGCGGGCTGCTGGCCTGGAGGCCGTGGTTGAGCACGACGACGTCCACGGCACCGAAGGTGTCGGCGGCGTGGTCCGCCAGGCCGGCGACGAAGGCCTCGTCGTTGAGGTCGCCAGGGACGTAGACGTCATCGGGCTGAGCGATATCCAGATGCTCCCGACGACCGGTGAGCATCAGGCGCGCGCCCTCCCGCCGGAAGTGGGAGCACACCGCTGCTCCGATTCCGCTGCCGGCACCGGTGACCAGGGCGGTCGCGTTCTCAAGTCTCATCTCATCATCTCCCCGTGGGTCGGACGTCGGTCTTGCGGGCGAGGTCTCCGGCCAGTCCGCCGAGCAGCCCACGCGCGGCGACCGGCCATCGCTCCAGCATCGTCCCTTCGGTGTCCGTCACGACCAGCTCCTCGAAGTTGTTCACGACCGGGCAGACGTGGTTCGGGACCACCGGGATCACGGTGCCGACGCTCGGGCGTGACTCGCCGCCGGGCAGTGCCGCGAACCCGTGGTACTCGTTGAGCTTGGTGAGGATCGCGTGCTTCCCGGCGATGCCGCCGTACCCTCGTTCGGCGTCGCCCTCGCGGCCCAGGGCCTTGGTGCCGACGTCGACGATCACCTGCCCGGGCACCTGGTCGCTGACCGCGGTCGCGGCGACGAACAGCGCGATCCAGTCCTCCTGGCACGCCCCGAGGCGGAGGTTGTTCAGGTCGCAGAAGACGTACTCGCCGGGTCGGATCTCGGTGATCACGCTGCCGGTCGAGAATGCGACCGTCGGCGTCGAGCCTGCGCTGACCACCTCGGCGGTGACTCCGGCGCGCTCCACGCTGCGCACGGCGGCGGTCAGGGCGGCCTCCTGGTCGTGTGCTGCCGGTTCGCGGGAACCCGGCCCGGCGCTGCCGTGTCCCGGATACGTATAGACCCCGACGGGCACCAGCCCGCGATCGCGGGCGGCACGTGCAAGGTCGCCCGCCGCCTCGGGCGGTGCTCCGGATCGACGGGCACCGCAGTCGATCTCGACCAGCACCTGAAGCCGGTCGGCGTCCCCGCCCATGACGTCGGCGAGGGCGCCGATCGCGGCGAGGTTGTCCACGCCTACGCGCAGCGATGTGTCCTGCGCCAGCCGGCGGATGCGGTCGCCCTTTGCACGCGAGGGCCAGACCGGGTAGGCGAGGAAGATGTCGTCGAATCCCGACCGTGCGAACACCTCTGCCTCGCCGACGTTGCCCGCTGTGATGCCGACGGCGCCCGCCTCGACCTGTCGACGTCCCACTTCGATGCACTTGTGCGTCTTGACGTGTGGCCGCAACTTCAGACCGTGCTCTCGCGCGAAGCCTTGCATGCGGTCGATGTTGCGCTGCATGACGTCGGCCAGCACGATCGGCGCGGGGGTGTCCAACCGATCTCCCAGCCGGTCGAGTACTCGTTGGAATCGGTGCATGGTGCCTCGCAATCGTCGGGTTCGGGTCTCGCGATCAGCGCGGCCCTACGCGGCCGTGCAGATCATCTGGATCTCGACCGGTGTGTTGAGCGGCAGACTCGCGACGCCGATCGCGGTGCGAGCGTGCCGACCGTTCTCTTGCAGCACGTCGAGGAGAAGGTCGCTGGCGGCGTCGGCGACCTTCGACTGCAGGCCGAACTCGGGCGTGCTCGCCACGAAGACGAGCATCTGCACGATCCGGACCCGGTCGAGGTCGCCGAGAGCCTCCGCGGCGACGGCGAGCGCGTTGAGGGCGGCATGGCGGGCAAGCTCACGACCGGTGTCGAGGTCGACGTCCCGCCCCAAAACACCTTGACCGAGAAGCTCGTCGTCCTTGAACGGCAGTTGCCCTGCGACGTGGATGCTGGAATCGACCCTGCGGTGGTTGTCGTACTTCGAACTCGGCCGCACCGGCGGCAGTTCGAGGCCGAGGGCCTCGAGCCGCCGCACTGCGGAATCGGTCTGATGGCGCGTTGGGGTCATCTCTTCTGTGACTCCGTGTCGAGGTGGCGGTCGGGTGGTGAGCTCGGCGAGTCGAGCCCGCCGATGCCGGGGCTGATCGAGTCGAGATCCCGAGCGACGGCACCGGGGCCGAGCGCATGGGGGAAGTGGCGGGCCACCTCCCGGCGGAACCCGTCGATGTCCCCACCGAGCACGCAGGCGACCAGTCCTTCGTGCTCGCGGGCGATGTCGTGTGCGTCGCGGTAGGAGCGATGATCGACCGCGAAATAGAGGCGTAGCTTGCTCTCCCACCCGTTCCACAGGTCCTGCAGGATGCGGTTGCCCGAGTGGTCGTAGAAGAGTCGGTGCAAGCGGAGGTGCGCATCGATGCTGGCCGGGACGTCGTCATCCTGGGCGGCCCTGCGGAGGTCCTCGATGGTCCGCATCAACGTCGGCCGATGCCGGCCGCGCAGCGCGTCCATCGCGAGTTCCCCGGCGAAGGGCTCGACCCGGAGCCGGATCGAGGCGATCTCGGCGACATCCCGCGCGCTCACCTCCACGACGAACGCTCCGCGGAAGGGTATCCTCACGACGAGCCCTTCCTCCTCGAGTTTCGTGAGCGCCTCCCTGAGGGGGGACCGACTGATCCCGAGATCCGACGCGATGTGCGCTTCTCGCAGCTGCCCGCCGGGTGGCACGTGCCCATCGAGGATGGCGGCACGCAGGACGCGGTAGACGCCATCAGGCGTGGTCGTGCGCTTCTCGTGCCATTCGAACGTGGGATCCATACTGCAGCCCTCGGGGAATCTCAGGATGCAGTCAGGGACGCGGCAGGCCGAAGAGGACGGGCAGATCGGCGACGTCGGTGATCCGCTCGTAGCCGAGCCAGTGCTCGTCGTGCTCGAACCCGCGGTCCATGTACACCTTGCGCTCGATGCCCATCACCGCCGCGGGGCGATGGTCGTACATGGGGCTCGCGGAAACGTGCACGAGCTCGTCCGGCGTCGCGTCCAGCCGCTCGAACAGGTACTCGAAGGCACGGAGGCGTGGCTTGTATACGCCCATCTCCTCGGCGCTGATGACAACCTCGAACGGCGCCTGGAGGTTCTCGGCGAGACGAACGGCGTGCGCGGTGTCGCTGTTGGTGATGATCACCAGCGGGACCGCCTCGGCCAGGCGGTTGAGCGCCTCGGTGACGCCGGGGTACGGACCCCATGTGGGGACCGTCTCGTAGACGGCCTGCGCGTCGCTCTCGCGGAACTCGAGGCCGACCCTGCGCGAGGCGCGTTCCATCGAACGGGCGACGATCCGGTGGAAGGGCTGGTAGTCGCCCGTGCACTCGTCGATCCGGTAGGCCTTGCACATCCGCAGGTACTCGTCGGCGATCTCGGCCGGCAGTCGATCGCCGAGCACCTCGCGGATGGCATCGTTGATGCGAAACCGGATGAGCGTGCCGTTCATGTCGAACGTCACGAATCGCGGCATGGTGTCGAATCCCATGAATTCCTCCCACGTGGTTGGGTCGAAGCGGAGTGTTCCGCTCTGGTCGATTGTCGACAATACGTGTAGGATCGTCAACTGTCAACAATCTTTGTTGCTCCAGTGCCGTCGCCGGCCCGGGGCCAACGTGAGGAGTAACCGATGAAGTTCACGTCCTACTGGCTCGACACCGCTCCCGCGGGTCATTCGCAGCGATCGCAGACCACGGTGGCAGGGCGCACCGACGTGGCCGTCATCGGGGGAGGCCTCACCGGGGTCGTCGCGGCCCTGCACCTCGCTCGAGGCGGCGCGAACGTCCATCTGTTCGAACAGCACACCGTGGGATTCGGCGCATCCGGGCGCAACGGAGGCATGGCGACCACCGGGATGTCGATCGGCATCCGCGCCGCTGTGGAGCGGCTCGGATTCGACAGGGCGGCCTCCTTGTACCGCAGGTACGGCGACGCTGTCGACCTCATCGAGAAGCTCGTCACCGAGGAAGGCATCGACTGTGCCTTCGCTCGCCCCGGCAAGCTGATCCTCGCGTCGAAGCCCGCGCACTACGAAGGATTCGAGAAGACCGTCGAGCTGCTGACCGACCGCCTCGGGGTGGACACGCGGCTGGTGCCCAAGGGCGAACTGCATCAGGAGATCGGCTCGGATGAGTATCACGGCGGGATGGTCGACTCCAAGAGCGCCGGCCTCCACGTCGGCAGGTACATCCGCGGTCTGGGTGAAGCGGCTGAACGCGCGGGCGTCACCATCCACGAGAACGCGCCGGTGCTGGAGCTGACTCGGCGCGGGTCGCGCCATGAGCTCGTGACCGCGCGAGGGCGGATCCAGGCCGACCAGGTCCTCCTCGCGACCGGCGCTTACACCCGCCGGCCCTTCCGCTGGCAGCAGGTTCGCATCGCTCCCGTCGGCAGCTTCATCATCGCCACCCAGCCGCTGGACGCAGCCGTGTGCGACGACCTGCTGCCCACGCGCAGGATGGCCTCGAACTCCATGAACCTCCTCAACTACTTCCGGATCACGCCCGACAACCGCCTGCTCTTCGGCGGCAGGGCACGGTTCGCGATGTCGAATCCGCACTCCGATGCAAAGAGCGGCCGCATCCTGCGGGATGCCATGGTGCGGACGTTCCCGCAGCTGGCCGACGCGAGGATCGACTACTGCTGGGGGGGCCTGGTCGACATGAGCATGGACCGCATGGTGCACGCCGGCCAGCGCGACGGCGTCCACTACTCGATGGGGTACGCCGGACACGGCGTGCAGATGGCCACGTACATGGGACGCCAGATGGCCGCGTACATGTCCGGCGATCCGGAGGCGAACATCTGGCGCGACTTCGAGTTCCGTCGCATTCCCGGGCACTTCGGACCGCCCTGGTTCCTGCCCGTCGCCGGCGCGTACTACAGGTTCAAGGACGTCGTCAGCTGACTCCGACGCGGACCCCGCACCCCGGCAGCATTGCGCGCGTTCGATGCGCAGCGCGTCCTGGTTGCGCAGGATCCTGAGCGTCGCCGCCGTGCAGGGCAGGGGCGTCGGCAATCTCGAGCGCCATGATGCGGGTGACCGATTCGCGTCTTCGTCGCGATTCGGTAACGAGGGCGGGGGCGAATGCCTCCCGACTTGACCTCCGCGCTTGGGCTTCGTAGATTGCAAGAACCTGAATCGGATCTCATGTTTGAGATCGAAGCACCGGTTCACGCACCAGATCCTTCCAATGGGGAAAGGCACGCACATGCGGGTTACGAAGAAGTTGCTCCTGGGCTCCGTGGTCGTCACGGCAGCGCTCGCCCTGGCGGCCTGCGCGCCGACCACCGAGACGCCGTCGGGCGAGGCGACCGACGGCGGACCGTCCGAGGTGACCGTCGGCGTCGTCACCAGCGAGTCCGGTCCGCTCGCCGGCTACGGCAAGCAATACCTCGACGCGTTCAAGGCAGGGCTCGACTACGCCACCGACGGCACCGGCGAGATCGACGGCACAGCGATCACCGTCGAGTATCGCGACGACGCGGGCGATCCCGACAAGGCCGTCACCGCCGTCAAGGAGCTCATCGGCGAGGGCGTCGACATCATCGCCGGCACCGCCTCGTCGGGCGTGGCGCTGGCCGTCGCCGAGCAGGCCGAGCAGAACAAGGTGCTCTACATCTCCGGCCCCGCCGCCGCCGACGCGATCACCGGCATCAACGACTACACCTTCCGCTCGGGCCGTCAGAGCGCGCAGGACGTCGCTACCGCGGGCACGTTCCTCGACGACCTCGAGGGCAAGACGGTCGCCGTCTTCGCGCAGGACAACGCGTTCGGTCAGGGCAACGTCGCGGCGGTTCAGGCGATCCTCGGCGGCGCGGGCGCCACCGTGACGCCGGTACTGGTCGCCGAAGATGTCACCGAGTTCACGCCGTTCGCGCAGCAGGTGCTCGCGGGCGCTCCCGACCTCGTCTTCGTGGCCTGGGCCGGCGCGACGTCGGGCGCCATGTGGCAGGCGATGAGCCAGCAGGGCGTGCTCGACGAGATCCCGGTGGTGACCGGTCTCGGCGACGCGGCGACGTTCGGCGCGTACGGCGAGGCATCCGAGAAAATCAACTTCCTCAACCATTACTTCCCCGAGGCTCCCGACAACGACGTCAACACCGCCATGGTCGAGGCGATCGAAGAGGCCGGGGGCACGCCCGACCTGTTCAGCCCCGACGGTTTCAACGCGGCGATCATGATCGTCCACGCGATCCAGGAGGGCCAGGGCGACGTCGACGCGATGGTCTCGGCGCTCGAGGGCTTCGAGTTCGAGGGGCCGAAGGGCACGATGACGGTGCGCGAGAGCGACCACGCTCTCATCCAGGAGATGTACCAGGTGAAGCTCGTCGCCGACGGGGGCACCTTCGTGCCCGAACTCGTCGACACGGTCTCGGCCGACGACGTCGCTCCCGCCGAAGCCGAGTGATCAGGGGCTTCGCGAAGCGATGAGCACCACAGTCCCGTCCGCATCCGTCGCGGAGTCCGCGCGCCGGGGATCTCCGCTGAAGATCGAGGGCCTCGGCCTGCAGATCGGTGGCGCGACGATCCTCAAGGACGTCGAGCTCGACGTCGCCGCCGGCTCTCTCGTGGGAGTCATCGGTCCGAACGGCGCCGGCAAGACCACGCTGTTCAACGTGATCTCCGGGCTCATGAAGCCGACCGCCGGCCGCGTCGTGCTGGACGACCGGGACATCACGACGGCGTCGGTGCCCGCGCGGGCGCGGGCGGGACTGGGGCGCACCTTCCAGACCTCGAGCCTCTTCCCGAAGCTCTCGGTGCTCGAGAACGTGCGGCTGGCTGCCCAGGTGTCGCTCGGCGGCTCGGGCTCGCTCCTGCACTTCCCGAAGCGGACGGATGCTGCCACCGAGGTCGCGCTCGAGAAGCTCGAGGCCGTCGGGCTCAGTCACAAGCGTGACGCGCTCGCGGGTGACATCTCGCACGGCGACAAGCGCAAACTCGAGATCGCAGTCCTGCTGGCCACCGAGGCGAGCATCGTGCTGCTCGACGAGCCCATGGCGGGCGTCGCCTCGGGCGACGTCGCCGGGCTCGTCGAGAACATCCGACAGATGCAGCGCGAGAAGGGCTGCACCCTGCTGATGGTGGAGCACCACATCGACGTGCTCATGGGGCTCGTCGAGAAGGTCGCAGTCATGTACTTCGGCACGATCATCGCCTACGACACGCCGCAGCGGATCATGGAGAACCCTCTTGTGCAGAGCGCGTACCTCGGCACCGGGTCGGCGGGGGAGGCGGCATGAGCGGCATCGATGCCGGGGGCGGCGCCGCCAGCGCCCCCATTCTCACCGTTCGGAACCTTCGCTGCACCATCGGGGGTCAGCAGGTCGTGGAGGACGTCTCGTTCGATGTGCCCGCCACCGGCATCACGGCGGTGCTCGGCCGCAACGGCGTCGGCAAGACCTCGTCGCTCCGCGGCATCCTCGGGCTCATCTCGCGTCGCGGCGAGGTGACGCTCGCCGGCGAGCGCATCGACGGTCTGCCGACGCACCGCATCGTGCGACGCGGCGTCGGGTACGTCCCTGAGGACCGCGAGGTCTTCTCGAAGCTCACCGTCGCCGAGAACCTTGCGCTCGCGGAGCGGCAGCGCAACCCGCGACACGAGTTCGTGGCGCAGCTCTTCCCCGACCTCGTCGCCCGTCGCGACCAGCAGGCCGGCACGCTCTCCGGCGGCCAGCAGCAGATGGTGTCGGTCGCGCGGGCGCTGCTCAACGACAACCGGCTGCTGCTCGTCGACGAGCCCACCAAGGGCCTCGCCCCGAAGATCGTCACCGAGGTCGCCGACGCCCTCCAGGAGGCGTCGAAGTCCGTTCCGATCCTCCTCGTCGAGCAGAATCTCGAGGTCGTGCGCCGCCTGGCCGACGACGCCGTGGTCATCGCCGGCGGACGCGTCGCGCACGCCGGCAAGGCGCGCGACATCCTCGACGACGAGGACCTCACCCGCCGCCTCCTCGGCGTCCACGTGGAGCACGCTGCATGAGCACCCTCGTCCTCACCCTCATCACCGGCGTCGGCCTCGGCGCCCTCTACTTCCTCGTCGCCAGCGGGCTGAGCCTCATCTACGGACTCATGCACGTGCTCAACTTCGCGCACGGCGCGTTCCTCACCTTGAGCGCGTTCATGGGCTTCATGGTCGCCCAGGCGCTCGGCACCGAATCCTGGGGATCGTTCCTGCTGTCCGTCCTCGTCGGCGCGGGCGTGGGGGCCGTGTTCGCGACGCTCACCGAGCTCGTGCTCATCCGCCCGCTGTACGAGCGGCACATCGAGCAGGTGCTGGTGACGGTCGGCCTGTCGTTCGCCGCCGTCGCGCTGTTCGAGGGGATCTGGGGCACCGACCCCATCCACATCGGCGGACCCCCGTGGCTCACGCAGACGACGGACGTGCTCGGCGCCCGCATCCCGAACACCTACTGGGTGCTGATGATCGCCGCGGTGCTCGTGCTCGCCGCGCTCGTGCTGTTCCTCCAGAAGACGCGCTACGGAATGATCATCCGGGCAGGCGTCGAGAACCGCTCGATGGTGACGGCGCTCGGTATCGACGTGCGGCGCTCGTTCACCCTGGTCTTCGCGATCGGCGGCGCGGCTGCGGGAATCGGCGGTGTGCTGGCGATGCACTATTCGACCTTCGTGTCGGCGCACCTCGGGCAGACGCTCCTCATCTTCGCGTTCATCGTCACCGTCGTCGGCGGCCTCGGCTCGCTCACCGGCGCGGCCGTCGCATCCGTGCTCGTCGCGGTGCTGCAGCAGTTCGCCAACTTCTACCTCGGCGGCACCGGCGACTTCATCGTCGTCATCCTGCTCGCCCTCGTGCTGCTGGTGCGCCCGACCGGACTCCTCGGGAGGAAGGCATGACCCTTCGGCAGGCTCAGGGGCCGGGCGCCGCCTCGGAGCGCAGCATCCGTCGCGTCATTCCCGCCGTTGTCGGCGTCGTGCTCGTCGCGTTCATGGCGGCGCTGCCGCTGCTCAACCTCTCGCTCCCGGGCATCCTGCCCACACCGACGTACATGCCGGGAACGCTTGCGCTGCTCTCGCTGTGCATGGTGTTCGCGGCGCTCGCGCTGTCGTACAACCTGCTGCTCGGATCCGGCGGGATGCTGTCCTTCGGCCACGCCCTCTACTTCGGCGCCGGCGCGTACGGGCTGGGCATCGCCCTCGAGCACTTCGGCGTGCCGCTGTGGCCGGGCGTCTTCATCGCCCTCGTCGGCGGCATGGTGATCGCCCTCGTCACCGGCGCCGTGTCGATGCGGGTCTCGGGCATCCCGTTCGCGATGGTGACGCTGGCGTTCGCGCAGGCAGGCTCCGTGCTGGTGCGCCGCAACTCTCAGGTGACCGGCGGCGAGGAGGGGCTGAGCCTCAACACCGCGCAGGTGCCCGACTTCCTCATCGGGGTCGTGAACACGCGCAACCTGTACTGGTTCACGCTCGCCGTTCTGGTGATCGTCTACCTCGTCGTCCTGTGGGTCGACACCTCGCGCCTCGGGCACCTCGCCCGCGCGACGCGCGAGAACGAGCAGCGCGTGCGCGTGCTCGGTCTTTCGCCGTACCGCGTCCGGCTGATCGTGTTCGTGATCGCCGCCGGGCTCGCAAGCCTCGCCGGCGTGGCGTACATGCTGCTGCAGTCGGGGACCGTCCCGCGGTCCGTGTCGGCCGACCTCACGATCACCGTCCTGGTGATGGTGGTGCTGGGTGGCGTCGGGTTCCGCTGGGGTGCCATCGTGGGCGGTGTGCTCTACACGCTGCTCGATCAGCGACTCACGGTGCTCGCCGGCTCCGACGCCGTCGCCGGGCTTCCCGACGTGCTGCGGATTCCGCTGTCGGAGCCGCTCTTCCTTCTCGGAGTCCTCTTCATCATCGTGGTGATGTTCCTCCCCGGCGGTATCGCGGGCACGCTCGACACCGCCGTCCGCCGCCGCCGCGGCGAGAAGGTGCGCGGGACGCTGCGACAGCTCGACGACGCCGAGCAGGCACCCGAGACGGCCGACGCGCCGGCTGAGGTGCGCGCATGACCTGGACCGCCGACCCCGATCTCGACGACGGACCGCACACCATCGGCCGGTGGATCGTCGACCGCGCGACGCGCTCGCCCGAGCGCATCGCCATCGACGACCGCGGCGTGACGGCGGACTATGCGACGCTGGCGGCCCGCGCGACGGAACTGGCCGAGGCGCTGCGGCAGGCGGGCTACGGGCCCGGCGACCGCGTGGCGACGGTGTCGGGCAACTCCACCGACCACGTCGTGGCGTTCTTCGCGTGCGCGATCGCGGGCATCGCCTTCGTGCCGCTGTCGTGGCGGCTCACGCCGCGCGAGCTCGCCGACGTGCTCACCCGGTCCGCTCCGGCTCTGGTGCTGATCGAGGACGAGCACGCAGCGCTCGCCGGCGAGGCGCTGCGTCTCGCGGACGGGATGCCGCGCGTCGCGGCGCTCGGTACCACAGGGGTGGAGGCATCCGTTCCCCGCGCAGCGAACCCTGTGCCGCGCCGGCCCGTGCGCGACGACGACCCCCTGCTCGTCATCTTCACGTCGGGCAGCGAGGCGGCGCCGAAGGGCGTCGTGCTGACGCATGCCAACTGCTTCTGGAACAATCTCGCCCTCGCGCAGGCGCTGCCGCTCACGCAGGACGACGTCGTGCTCGCGATGCTCCCGCAATTCCATGTCGCCGCGTGGAACTGCCAGCCGCTCCTGGCGTGGTGGGTCGGCGCGACCGTCGTGCTCGAGCGCTCGTTCCAGCCGGCGCGCGTGCTGCAGCTGATCGCGGACAGGCAGGTCACCGCGATGATGGGTGTGCCGACGCAGTACGCGCTGCTCGCGGGAGACCGCGAGTGGCGGCAGACGGATGCCTCATCCCTTCGCCTCGCCCTGGTCGGCGGCGCGACGATGCCGGCGTCACTGCAGGAGGCGTGGACGGAGCGGGGCGTGCCACTGACGCAGGGCTACGGGCTCACCGAGGCGGCGCCCAACGTGCTGCATCTGCCGGTCGCGGAAGCGGCCGAGGCGCCGGGCGCCGTCGGCCGGCCCTACCCGCACGTGTCGGTGCGCATCGTCGACCCGGCGACGCGGCTCGCGCTGGAGGGCGAAGCCACCGGCGAGCTGTGGGTGCGTGGTCCGAGCGTCTTCGCCGGCTACCTCGGCGACGACGACGCGACCGCCCGCGCGATGAGCGGCGAGTGGCTGCGCACCGGCGATCTCGCATCGCGCGACGCGTCCGGCGTGTACCGAATCGTCGACCGACTCAAGGACATCTTCATCTCGGGCGGCGAGAACGTCGCCCCGGCGGAGGTCGAGTACGCCCTCTGCCTGCACCCGCTGGTGGAGGCGGCCGCCGTCGTGGGCGTGCCGGACGCGGTGTGGGGCGAGCGCGGGGTCGCGTTCGTCGTGCCCGCCGGGGGAGCCGCGCTCTCGGCAGACGAAGTGCTCGCGCACGCGCGGCGCAACCTTGCGGCCTTCAAGGTCCCGGTCCATGTGGAGTTCGTCGACACGCTGCCGCGGTCGACGATCGAGAAGCTCGCACGATCCCGTCTCCGCGACGAGGCGATGCTGCTGGTCGAACCGCGCGCGGACCAGGAAGATCGTGCTGGGGAGCGCGCACCCGTAGTGGTGCGCGAGCGTACGAAGGGGGAATCCCGATGAGCATGTCCGACGAACTCGTCGACCAGGAAGAAGAGCTGGTGTCGTCCGCCACGGGCCGCCCGCTCACCAAACGGGGCGAGGCGACGAGGCGCCGCCTGCTCGAGGCGGCCGAGCTCGTGTTCGCCGAGCAGGGCTACCACGAGGCATCCATCGTCAAGATCACCGAACGAGCAGGGATCGGCCTCGGCACGTTCTACCTCTACTTCGACAGCAAGCAGACGATCTTCGAGGCACTCGTGCTCGACCTCAACCGTCGCGTGCGCCATTCGATGTCGGAGGCGATGGCCGGAGCCTCCGGTCGCCTCGAGGCGGAGCGCGCGGGGTTCGCCGGGTTCTTCCGGTTCACGGCGGCGCACCCGGCGCTGTACCGCGTCGTGCGGGAGGCCGAATTCGTCTCGCCCGAGGTGCTGCGCACGCATTACACGCGCATCGTCGAGGGCTACGAGGCCGGACTGCGCGCCGCGCAGGCGGCCGGTGACGTCGACCGGGCTCTGGACCCCGAGACGACGGCATGGGCCCTCATGGGCATGGGCGAGCTCATCGGCATGCGATTCCTGCTCTGGGAGCGCGACGCCGACGGCAAGCCGCCCGCACAGCTCGACCCGGTGGTGTTTGCCGGCATGACCCGGTTCATCGACAACGCGCTCGCGCCGCGAGCGGGAGAGACGGAGTGACGGTGGAGAAGGATCTCGCGGGCAAGCGCGCGCTGGTCACCGGCGGGGCGAGCGGCATCGGCCTCGCCTGCGCCCACGAATTCGCCGCGCGCGGCGCGCACGTCGTCATCGCGGACCTGAACGCAGATGCCGCGTCGGATGCCGCCACCGCCGTCGGCGGCGAGTCCTGGACCGTCGACCTCGCCGACACCGCCGCGCTCGACGTCCTGACGCTCGACGTCGACATCCTCGTGAACAACGCCGGGATCCAGCGCGTCGCACCGATCGCCGAGTTCGATCCGGACGCGTTCCGGCTCATCGTGCGGCTCATGCTCGAGTCGCCGTTCCTCCTCATCCGCGCGGCGCTGCCGGCGATGTACGAGCGCGGGTGGGGGCGCGTCGTCAACATCTCGAGCGCACACGGACTGCGGGCGAGCGCGTTCAAGTCGGCGTACGTCTCGGCCAAGCACGGTCTCGAGGGGCTGTCGAAGGTGACGGCGCTCGAGGGCGCGCCGCACGGCGTGACGAGCAACTGCATCAACCCTGCCTACGTGCGGACCCCCCTCGTCGAGAAGCAGATCGCAGCTCAGGCCAAGGTCCACGGCATCCCCGAGAGCGAGGTCGTCGAGAAGATCATGCTCACCGAGAGCGCCGTGAAGCGGCTCGTCGAGGCCGACGAGGTCGCCTCACTCGCGGGGTGGCTCGTGTCGGACAAGGCCGGCATGGTCACGGGCGCCTCGTACACGATGGACGGCGGATGGACCGCGCGATGAGCCACGCCTATCGGACGATCGACGTCCCCGTCGACGGCGGCGCGCTCCGCGCCGGCGTGTGGGAGCCCGCGGATGCTGCAGCCGACGCCCCCACCGTGCTGCTGGTGCACGGCGTCACGGCGTCGCACCTGGCGTGGCCGTTCGTCGTGGACCGCCTGCCGGGAGTCCGCGTCGTCGCGCCCGACCTGCGAGGACGCGGACGCAGCAACGGCATCGAGGGTGCCGCGGGGATGGCCGCTCACGCAGCAGACCTCGCGGCGCTGCTGGACGCGCTCGGAATCGAGCGCACGGTCGTCGTCGGGCACTCGATGGGCGGGTTCGTGTCCGTCGTGTTCGCGCACCTGTACCCCGAGCGCGTCTCGCGGCTGCTGCTCATCGACGGCGGGCTGCCGCTCGATGTCCCGGCTGGGCTCAGCACCGACGAGCTCGTCGCGGGCATTCTCGGCCCCACGGCGGCGCGTCTGTCGATGAGGTTCGCGGGCACGGATGAGTATCTCGACTTCTGGCGGCAGCATCCGGCGTTCACCGGCGTGTGGACGCCCGAACTCGAGCGCTACCTCGCGTACGACCTGGTCGACGACGGCGCCGGTGCCTTCCGCCCGGCGACCAGTTACGCGACGACCGCGGACGACACCGTCGACCTGAACGCGGGCACGTCGCTGCCGGCAGCGCTGGCCGGGCTGCAGCATCCGACCCGCCTCATCACCGTGCCGCGCGGCCTGCAGAACGAGCCCCCCGGCCTCTATGCCCCGGAGCACCTCGACCGGCTGCTCACGGTGTACTCCGGGGTCGAGCACGAGCGGGTCGAGGGCTTCAACCACTACACGATCGTCATGTCTCCCGCCGGTGCCGACGTGGTCGCGGCGGCTGTCCGCGAAGAGCTCGCCGCTCGCGTGTGATGGCTCATGCGTCAATCATTCAGGAACCGCGCCGTCGGACGGCAGTGCGGAGCGCCTTTCGGCGCCGGGTTTCCTGAATCATCGACGTGGCGCAGGCGGAACAACGCGCTCGCGTTGAAGGGCGTCACCGGGAGGCGGCGATGCGGGTGGTGAGCTGGTGTGCGTGGGCCAGTAGGGTGCGGCCGAGCTCGGGGAGGCGGTCCGGACCGAAGCGGAACTCGACGCCGGTGAGGCTCAGCGCCCACTGCGGGTGGCCCTCGCGCGTGAAGACCGCGGCGCCGATGCCGTAGGAGCCCTCGACGATGAGCCCGGGGTTCACGGCGTAGCCGCGCTCCTGCGTGTCGCGCAGGCGCGTCCGCAGGCGCTGCTCGCTGTGCGCGACACCCCATTCGAGCGGGAGCCCGGGGTGACGCTCGAAGTAGGCGTCCACATCGTGGGGCGGCAGGAAGGACAGGATCGCGAGACCGGCCGAGGCGACGCCGAGCGGGAACCGCACGCCCTCCGAGAGCACGAATGAGCGGATCGGAAAGCTCCCCTCCTCGCGCAGCAGGCACACCGTCTCGTCGCCCCGGCGGACCGAGAGGAACGCGCTCTCTTCGGTGCGCACGGCCAGCGAGCGCACGATGTCGCGCGCGACAGCGGTGATGTCGTATCGGGATGCCGCGACTGTGCCCATCAGATACAGCTCGGGTCCCGGCATCCATCGTCCGGTTCGCTCATCCTGATCGACCAGGCCTTCGTGGCGCAGCGCGGTGAGCAGGCGGTGCGTCGTAGGGCGCGTGAGGCCGGCGCGGCGGGCGAGTTCGGCCACCGGCATCCCGTTGTCTCCTCCTGACGTCACCAGGCGCAGGAGCTGGGCAGCGCGAGCGACCGACTGGGCTCCGGGAACACTGCGCTTCGAGGTGGTGTCCACAATATGGACGCTACGGGGCAGGGCGGCCACATGGCAAGCAGGGAGGTGGTGCGGTCGCTCGCGGAGCCGCAGGATGGACATCGAGCGACCGGAATGCAAAGGAGCACAATGATCGACAAGACCTGGGGTTCGGCGGCCGAGGCTGTCGCCGACATCCCCGACGGCGCGTCCCTCGCGGTGGGAGGGTTCGGGCTCTCCGGCAACCCCATCGCACTCATCGAGGCGCTGCTGGCGCAGGGCACGAGCGACCTCAGCATCGTCAGCAACAACTGCGGCGTCGACGACTGGGGACTCGGCATCCTGCTGAACGCCAAGCGGATCCGCAAGATGACCTCGTCCTATGTCGGCGAGAACAAGGAGTTCGAGCGGCAGTTCCTCTCGGGCGAGCTCGAGCTCGAGCTGACGCCGCAGGGCACGCTCGCCGAGAAGCTCCGTGCCGGCGGCTCGGGCATCGCCGCGTTCTACACGCAGACCGGTGTCGGCACGCAGGTCGCCGAGGGCGGACTGCCGCGCCGCTACGCCGCGGACGGCAGCGTCGCGGTCGCTTCCCCCGTCAAAGACGTGCGGAGCTTCGACGTGTCGGGCGCCCCGCGCGACTACGTGCTGGAGGAGGCGATCGTCACCGACTACGCCCTCGTCCACGCGCTCAAGGGCGACCGCCACGGCAATCTGGTCTTCAACAAGGCCGCTCGCAATTTCAACCCGCTCGCCGCGATGGCGGGGCGCGTCTGCATCGCCCAGGTCGAGCAGCTCGTGGAACCGGGCGAACTCGGGGCCGACAGCATCCATCTCCCCGGCATCTACGTGCACCGCATCGTGGAAGTCGGGTCGGACATCGAGAAGCGCATCGAACGGCGCACGGTATCGGTCGCTCAGGCCGCTGCGCGCGCGATGCCGGAAGGAGCCTGACATGCCGCTCACCCGCAACGAGATGGCCGCTCGCGCGGCCGAGGAGCTCGCCGACGGCGCCTACGTCAACTTGGGCATCGGCCTGCCGACGCTGGTGCCGAACTTCGTGCCCGACGGCGTGACGGTCGTGCTGCAGTCGGAGAACGGCATCCTGGGCGTCGGGCCCTACCCGACCGAGGAGAACGTCGACCCCGACCTCATCAACGCCGGCAAGGAGACGGTGACCACGCTGCCGGGCGCGGCCTTCTTCGACTCCGCGACGAGCTTCGGCATGATCCGCGGGGGCAAGATCGACGCCGCCATCCTCGGCGCGATGCAGGTGTCCCAGACGGGCGACCTCGCCAACTGGATGATCCCCGGGAAGATGGTGAAGGGCCCCGGCGGCGCCATGGACCTGGTGCACGGCGCCGCGAAGGTCATCGTGCTCATGGAGCACGTCGCGAAGGACGGCTCGGCCAAGATCGTGAACGAGTGCTCGCTGCCCCTCACCGGGCGCGGCGTCGTCGATCGCATCATCACGGACCTCGCGGTCATCGACGTGACGGATGCCGGACTGGTGCTGGTCGAGACGGCCCCCGGCGTCACGGTGGAAGAGGTCATCGCGGCGACCGAACCGGAGCTGACGGTCGCCGTCGGAGAGAGAATCGAAGCATGAACCACGACGACGTCGTCATCGTCGCCGCTGCGCGCACACCGCAGGGGCGGCTGAGGGGCCAGCTGGCTCCGCTCACTGCGGTGCAGCTGGGCAGCGCCGCCATCAAGGGCGCACTGGAGAAGGGCGGCATCCCCGCCGACGCCGTGGACGCGGTGCTCGTCGGCCAGGTGCTCGCGGCCGGTTCCGGGCAGAATCCCGCGCGCCAGGCGGCGGTGGGCGCCGGAATCGCCTGGGACGTCCACTCCGGCTCGGTCAACAAGGTGTGCCTCTCGGGGCTCACGGCGATCATCGACGGCGCGCGCATGCTCGCTGTGGGCGACGCGACCGTCGTGGTCGCCGCCGGAATGGAGTCGATGACCCGCGCCCCGCACCTGCTCATGGGCTCGCGCGACGGCTGGGCGTACGGCTCGATCGAGGTGCTCGACCACATGGCCTACGACGGCCTCACCGACGCCTACGACCGCGAGAGCATGGGCGCGTCGACCGAGCGGCACAACGAGCGGCTCGAGGTGACGAGGGAAGCTCAGGATGCTGTCGCAGCCAGGTCGCACCAGCGTGCGGCGACCGCGCAGACCGAGGGAGTGTTCGAAGCCGAGATCGTCCCTGTCGAGATCCCGCAGCGAAAGGGCGCCCCGGTCGTCGTGACGAAGGACGAGGGGGTCCGCCCGGAGACCACCGTCGACACGCTCGCTGGCCTTCGGCCTGCCTTCGCATCCGACGGGTCGATCACGGCGGGCAACTCGTCGCAGATCTCGGACGGCGCGTCGGCAGTCGTTCTGACCACGCGCTCACACGCCGACGAGAACGGCTGGGACGTGCTCGCGGTCGTCGGGGCGTCCGGTCAGGTCGCCGGGCCCGACAACTCGCTGCACTCGCAGCCGGCGCGCGCGATCGAGAAGGCACTGGCCAAGCAGGGCATCGCCGCGGACGACCTCGACATCGTCGAGATCAACGAGGCGTTCGCAGCGGTGGTGGTGCGCTCGCAGGCGGAACTCGGCCTCTCGGACGATGTGGTCAACCCGCACGGCGGCGGCATCGCGATCGGACACCCGATCGGTGCATCCGGCAACCGCCTCGTCGTGCACGCCGTGCACGAGCTGATCCGCCGCGGCGGTGGCACGGCGGCGGTCGCGCTCTGCGGTGGCGGCGGTCAGGGAGACGCGCTCATCCTCACGCGCTGAGAGAGGTCGTGATACGCAAGCGCCACGGGACCGGCAGGTCTCGTGGCGCTTCGGTGTCAGGACTCGATACGGCGCCTCAGCAGCTTCTTCTCGCGTCCGTGGACGGGGGAGTCGTTCGCGATGAGCTCGCCGCGCGAGGCGCGGCGGACGTCCACGATCGCGCCGATCGCGAGCGCCAGGGTGATGCCCCAGCTGAGCCACGCGAGCGCCATGCGCCATGTGAACGGCTCGTTCTCGCGGAGCCCTCTCATCAGCGTCAGCCCGCCCGTGATCGCGGTGAGGATGCCGGTGCCGAAGAGGTACTTGCGCATAGGGCCACGTTAGCGCGGCGCATCCCGGCATCGCGCCCCTTGACACAGCGCCGTGCGGCGCGTCAAGGCGCGACGGGGCTGTGAGCGGCGCTGTTAGCCTGGGCGTGCCGAGTCCACGAAACCGTCAGGAGACCGCGTGACAGAGCCCGTCCCGCCCGCCGCCCAACTCGTCGTCGTCGCCAATCGCCTCCCCGTCGACCGGGTCGTCGACGTCGCCGATGAGCAGGACTGGCGCCGCTCGCCCGGAGGGCTCGTGACGGCCCTCGAGCCGGTGATGCGGCGCGCCGACGGAGCGTGGGTGGGCTGGCCGGGCCAGCCTGACATCGAGGTCGAGCCGTTCGAGTTCGAAGGCACGCATCTGGTCCCGGTGTCGCTGAGCGCCGAAGAGGTCGAGCTCTACTACGAAGGCATGTCGAACGACACGTTCTGGCCCCTCTACCACGACGTGATCGCGGCGCCGCGGTACCGGCGCCTGTGGTGGGATGCGTACGTCAAGGTGAACCGCCGCTTCGCCGAGGCAGCCGCAGGCGTGGCCGCCGAGGGCGGCACGGTGTGGGTGCAGGATTACCAGCTGCAGCTGGTGCCCCAGATGCTGCGCGAAGCGCGCCCCGACCTCACCATCGGCTACTTCCACCACATTCCCTTCCCGGCATACGGGCTCTATTCGCAGCTGCCCTGGCGACGTCAGGTGCTCGAGGGCCTGCTCGGCGCCGACGTCATCGGCTTCCAGCGCGTGGCGGATGCCGGCAACTTCGCGCGCGCCGTGCGCCGGCAGCTCCGTTACCAGACGAAGGCGACCGGCATCACGGTGCCCGAGCCGGACGGCTCGACCCGCAACGCGCTCGCCAAGGCGTTCCCGATCTCGATCGACACCGGCTCGTACATCGAGCTCGCCGGACGCCCCGACATCATGGCCCGCGCGGCCGAGATCCGCGAGAGCCTCGGCAACCCGAAGAAGATCCTGCTCGGGGTCGACCGGCTCGACTACACGAAGGGCATCCGCCATCGTCTGAAGGCGTTCGGCGAGCTCCTCGAGGACGGCCGGATCGACGTCGAGGACGTCACCCTCGTGCAGGTCGCGAGCCCGAGCCGTGAACGCGTCGAGGCATACATGCAGCTGCGTGACGAGATCGAGCTCACCGTCGGCCGCATCAACGGCGACCACGACACGATGGGGCACACCGCCATCCGCTACCTGCACCAGGCGTACCCGCGTGAAGAGATGGTGGCGCTGTTCCGCGCCGCCGACGTCATGCTCGTGACGGCGTTGCGTGACGGGATGAACCTCGTCGCCAAGGAGTACGTCGCAGCGCGCACCGACAATCGCGGCGTACTGGTGCTGAGCGAGTTCGCCGGCGCCGCCGACGAGCTTCCGAGCGCCATCCGCATCAATCCGCACGACATCCACGGGATGAAGGAGGCGATCATGCGCGCGATCGAGATGCCGGCCGCCGAGCAGGGCCGCCGCATGCGGGCGCTGCGCAAGAAGGTCGTCGAGAGCGACGTCGCCAGCTGGTCGCGGTCCTTCCTCGACGCGCTCGACGCCGCGCGTGCGAGCAAGCGCGCGAAGGCCGGCGCATGACCGCAGCGGACGACGCGATCGCCCGGCTCGCAGCATCCGATCGCCTGCTCGTCGCCCTCGATTTCGACGGCACGCTGTCGCCGCTGGAGGATGAGCCGATGGATGCGCGGATGCTGCCCGCCGCACGGGACGCCGTGGACGCGCTGGTCGCGACGCCGGACACCATCGTCGCGTTCGTGTCGGGGCGGAGCCTCGTGGACCTGCGGGTCATCGCCGAGCACGGCGACGGTTCGAGGGAGCTTCTCGCCGGGTCGCACGGCGCGGAGTTCTGGATACCGGGCGAGGGCATCGCGAGCCACGGCGAAGACGAGGCGGGTGTCGCCCTGCGCGACGCGCTGCGGGGCCACGCGGAGGACGCCACCGCGCACCTCGAGGGCGTCTGGATCGAGCCGAAGACCTTCGGGTTCGGCGTGCACACCCGGCGCGCCACGACCGAGGCGGCCGCCGAGGCGAATCGCCTCGTCGACGAGATCGTCGCTGCCGAAGCGCCGCACTGGCGCCGCCGCACCGGGCACAACATCGTCGAGTTCGCGTTCCGGCACGAGGGCAAGGACTCCGCGATCGCCGAACTGCGCGAGCGCGTCGGCGCGACGGCCGTGCTCTTCGCCGGCGACGACGTCACGGACGAGGACGCGCTGGCGAGCCTCGGAGAGGGGGACGTCGGCGTGCGCGTGGGGGAGGGGCAGACCTCCGCCACGGTGCGGGTCGCCGACATCGCGGCTCTCGCGGCGCTGCTGCAGCGGCTCGCAGCGGCGCGTTCGCTGAGCCGGGCATAGGTCACGCCCCGCCTCCGTCACTCTGGGCGAGCGAGTCGCCGTGCGGGAATACACTGAACCAATGGCCCAGCCCGATTCGCTTGCTGACAACTCCATCGACATCAAGCCCCGCAGTCGCGTCGTCACCGACGGCATCGAAGCCACGACATCGCGCGGCATGCTCCGTGCCGTCGGCATGGGCGACGCGGACTGGGACAAGCCGCAGATCGGCATCGCGTCGAGCTGGAACGAGATCACCCCCTGCAACCTGAGCCTCGACCGGCTTGCGCAGGGCGCCAAGGAGGGTGTGCACGCAGGCGGCGGATACCCCCTCCAGTTCGGCACCATCTCGGTGTCGGACGGCATCTCGATGGGCCACGAGGGCATGCACTTCTCGCTCGTCTCGCGCGAGGTGATCGCCGACTCGGTCGAGACCGTCATCATGGCCGAGCGCCTCGACGGCTCGGTGCTGCTCGCCGGCTGCGACAAGTCGATCCCCGGAATGCTGATGGCATCGGCGCGCCTCGACCTGTCGAGCGTCTTCCTCTACGCCGGCTCGATCGCGCCCGGCTGGGTCAAGCTCTCGGACGGCACCGAGAAGGACGTCACCATCATCGACTCGTTCGAGGCCGTGGGCGCGTGCCTCGCGGGCAAGATGAGCGAAGCCGACCTCAAGCGGATCGAGTGCGCGATCGCTCCCGGCGAGGGTGCGTGCGGCGGCATGTACACGGCCAACACGATGGCCTCCGTCGCCGAGGCGCTCGGCCTCAGCCTCCCCGGCTCGGCCGCGCCGCCCTCGGCCGACCGCCGCCGCGACTACTTCGCGCACCGCTCCGGCGAGGCGGTCGTCAACCTGCTGCGCCAGGGCATCACGACGCGCGACATCCTCACCAAGGAGGCGTTCGAGAACGCGATCGCGCTGGCGATGGCGCTGGGCGGCTCGACCAACGTCGTGCTGCACCTCCTCGCGATCGCCCGCGAGGCCGACGTCGACCTGAGCCTGCACGACTTCAACCGCATCGGCGACAAGGTCCCGCACGTGGCAGACATGAAGCCGTTCGGCAAGTACGTCATGAACGACGTCGACCGCCATGGGGGCATCCCGGTCATCATGAAGGCGATGCTCGACGAGGGCCTGCTGCACGGCGACGCGCTGACCGTCACGGGCAAGACGCTGGCCGAGAACCTCGCCGACCTGAACCCCGGCCCGGTCGACGGCACCGTCATCCACTCGTTCGACGACCCGATCCACGCCAAGGGCGGCATCACGATCCTGCACGGCTCGATCGCTCCCGAGGGAGCCGTCGTCAAGTCCGCCGGCTTCGACGCGGATGTCTTCGAAGGCCCCGCGCGCGTGTTCGAGCGCGAGCGCGCCGCGATGGACGCCTTGGAGGCCGGCGAGATCGCGGCGGGCGACGTCGTGGTCATCCGTTACGAGGGCCCCAAGGGCGGGCCGGGCATGCGCGAGATGCTCGCGATCACCGCCGCCATCAAGGGCGCGGGGCTCGGAAAAGATGTACTACTCTTGACGGACGGCAGATTCTCAGGCGGCACAACCGGACTGTGCATCGGCCACATAGCACCCGAAGCGGTGGACGCAGGTCCCATCGCCTTCGTGCGCGATGGTGATCTGATACGGGTCGATATCGCGGCTCGCACTCTCGACCTACTCGTCGACGAGGCTGAGCTTGACTCCCGCCGCTCTGGGTGGGAGCCGCTTCCCCCGCGCTATACCCGTGGCGTCCTTGCCAAGTACTCCCGACTCGTGCGCTCCGCTGCGGAGGGCGCGACCACCGGTTGAGCCTGGCTTCCGACATCCCCTCCGACCCACTTCAGAGGAAATCACCATGTCAGCCGACACCGCTGCGGCCGTTCCCCGGCCGCCAGCCCGCACCGCCTCGACGCCCGTGCTCTCGGGCGCGGAAGCGGTCGTCCGTTCACTCGACCTGCTCGGAGTGACCGACGTCTTCGGTCTTCCCGGCGGGGCGATCATGCCCGTCTACGACCCGCTCATGGACGACGAATCCGTGCGCCACATCCTCGTCCGTCACGAGCAGGGCGCCGGTCACGCCGCCGAAGGCTACGCGGCGGCATCCGGTCGTGTCGGCGTCGCACTGGCGACGTCGGGCCCGGGCGCCACGAACCTCGTCACCGCCATCGCCGACGCGTACATGGACTCCGTGCCGATCGTGTGCATCACCGGCCAGGTCTTCTCCACCCTCATGGGAACCGACGCGTTCCAGGAGGCCGACATCGTGGGCATCACGATGCCGATCACCAAGCACTCGTTCCTGGTCAAGCGCGCGGAGGACATCCCGGGCGCGATCGCCGCGGCGTTCGAGATCGCGTCGACCGGACGACCCGGCCCCGTGCTCGTCGACATCACGAAAGATGCGCAGCAGGCCGAGGTGCCCTTCGTGTGGCCGCCGAACATCGACCTGCCGGGCTACCGCCCGGTGACCAAGGCGCACGGCAAGCAGATCCACGCCGCGGCTCAGCTCATCGCCGACGCCAAGAAGCCCGTCCTTTACGTCGGCGGCGGCGTGATCCGTGCTCGTGCGTCCGAGGAGCTCCGTTCGCTCGCCGAGACGACGGGCGCGCCGGTGGTCACGACCCTCATGGCCCGCGGCGCGTTCCCGGACTCGCACGCGCAGCACCTGGGCATGCCCGGCATGCACGGCACGGTGCCGGCGGTGCTCGCGCTGCAGGAGGCCGACCTCATCGTCGCCCTCGGCGCGCGCTTCGACGACCGCGTCACCGGCAAGGCCGCGCTGTTCGCCCCCTACGCGAAGGTCGTGCACGTCGACATCGACCCCGCCGAGATCTCGAAGATCCGCACCGCCGATGTGCCGATCGTGGGCGACCTCAAGGATGTGCTCGTCGACCTCGACGTCGCGTTCCGTGCGGTCAGCGGGGGCACCGAGCCCGACATCTCCGAGTGGTGGTCGTTCCTCGACGGCCTGCGCGACGAGTTCCCGCTCGGCTACACGCAGCCGACCGACGGGCTCATGTCGCCGCAGTACGTCATCAAGCGCATCGGCGAGCTGACCGGCCCCGAGGGCGTCTACGCCGCCGGCGTCGGCCAGCACCAGATGTGGGCCGCGCAGTTCATCAAGTACGAGCGTCCGAACGCGTGGCTCAACTCCGGCGGTGCCGGCACGATGGGCTATTCGGTGCCCGCCGCGATGGGCGCGAAGGTCGCCGAACCCGACCGCGTCGTGTGGGCGATCGACGGCGACGGCTGCTTCCAGATGACCAATCAGGAGCTCGCCACCTGCGCGATCAACAACATCCCGATCAAGGTCGCGATCATCAACAACTCGTCGCTGGGTATGGTGCGCCAGTGGCAGACGCTGTTCTACGACGGCCGTCACTCCCACACCGATCTCAACACCGGCCACGGAACGGTGCGCATCCCCGACTTCGTGAAGTTGGCGGAGGCGTACGGCTGCCTCGCGATCCGCGTGGAAAAGGAGGAGGACGTGGATGCCGCGATCCGTACGGCCCTCGAGACGAACGACCGTCCCGTGGTCATCGACTTCGTGGTGAGCGCCGACGCGATGGTGTGGCCGATGGTGCCGCAGGGCGTGAGCAACAGCTATGTCCAGTACGCGCGGGACCACTCGCCCGCCTTCGACGAGCAGGAGGACTGAGACATGACGAGTCACGTGCTGAGCCTCCTCGTGGAGGACAAGCCCGGTCTGCTGACGCGCGTCGCGGGTCTGTTCGCCCGTCGCGGCTTCAACATCGAATCGCTCGCGGTGGGTGTCACCGAAGTGCCCGGACTCTCGCGCATCACGGTCGTCGTGGACGTCGACGAGCTTCCCCTCGAGCAGGTCACGAAGCAGCTCAACAAGCTGATCAACGTCATCAAGATCGTCGAGCTCGACCCCGCTGCATCCGTCCAGCGCGAGCACATGCTCGTGAAGGTGCGCGCCGACAATCAGACGCGCTCGAACGTGCTCGAGGTCGTGAACCTCTTCCGCGGCCAGATCGTCGACTACGCGCCCGACGCGCTGGTGGTCGAGGTCACCGGCGACAAGGGCAAGGTCGACGCATTCCTGCGCGCGCTCGAGCCGTTCGGCATCAAGGAGCTGGCGCAGTCCGGCCTCCTCGCCATCGGTCGCGGCGGCAAGAGCATCACCGAGCGCGTGCTGCGCGGCTGAGGCCTCGCCACGCTCCGCCGCAGCATCCGACACTTTTCCAGAACCGATCAATCAAGGAGAAACACGAAGATGGCTGAGATCTTCTACGACGCCGATGCCGACCTGAGCATCATCCAGGGCAAGAAGGTGGCGATCGTGGGCTACGGCTCCCAGGGTCACGCGCACGCCCAGAACCTTCGCGACTCGGGTGTCGAGGTCGTCATCGCCCTCAAGGACGGCTCGAAGTCGATCGAGAAGGCGCAGGACGAGGGCTTCGAGGTGAAGTCCGTCGCCGACGCGGCCGAGTGGGCGGACGTCATCATGATCCTCGCACCCGACCAGCACCAGCGCGGGATCTACAACGACAGCATCAAGGACAAGCTGACCCCGGGCAAGACGCTCGCGTTCGCGCACGGCTTCAACATCCGCTTCGGCTACATCGACGCACCCGAGGGCGTGGACGTCATCCTCGTCGCGCCGAAGGCACCGGGCCACACGGTGCGACGCGAGTACGTCGCGGGTCGCGGCATCCCCGACATCATCGCCGTGGAGCGCGACGCGACCGGCAACGCGTGGGCGACGGCACTGTCGTACGCGAAGGCCATCGGCGGCACGCGCGCCGGCGTCATCAAGACGACCTTCACCGAGGAGACCGAGACCGACCTGTTCGGCGAGCAGGCCGTCCTCTGCGGTGGCGTGTCGCAGCTCGTCCAGTACGGCTTCGAGACCCTGACCGAGGCGGGCTACCAGCCGCAGATCGCCTACTTCGAGGTGCTGCACGAGCTGAAGCTCATCGTCGACCTCATGTGGGAGGGCGGCATCGCCAAACAGCGCTGGTCGGTCTCCGACACGGCCGAGTACGGCGACTACGTCTCGGGCCCGCGCGTCATCGACCCGCGCGTCAAGGAGAACATGCAGGCTGTGCTCGCCGACATCCAGTCGGGCGCGTTCGCCAAGCGCTTCATCGACGACCAGGACAACGGCGCCGTCGAGTTCCTCGAGCTGCGCGAGAAGGCCGCCGCCCACCCGATCGAGTCGGTCGGCAAGGACCTGCGCTCGCTCTTCGCGTGGAAGCAGCAGGACGAGGACTACGTCGAGGGTTCGGCCGCGCGCTGACCCCCTCACTGAAGGCCCGGTTCCCTGAGGGAACCGGGCCTTTTCGCGTTGCTGAGAGTTTCCTCATCCGGGGAGTCTTGTCGGCGCGCGTGGCCACATGGTTCGATCCTCGCCATGGGAGAAAACATGCCTGATCACGCGCCCGACCACGACCTCGGGACACCGGCGGAGAACCCGCCCCGTTCCGGTCTGAGCCGGCGCAATTTCCTCGTCGGCGTCTCCGCAGCGAGCGTGCTCGCCGCGGCCGGCTGGGTGCAGTCGCCCCATGCCATCGCCGCGTCCGGCGGAAGGTCGGTGACCATCACGGTCATGGGCACGTCCGACATCCACGCGAACGCGCTCAACTGGGACTACTACAGGGACGCCGCTTACAGCGACAGCGCGGGAAACACGATCGGGCTGGCCCGCGTGTCGAGCCTGGTGAACCAGATCCGCGCCGACCGGGGACGGGGCCGAACGTTGCTCTTCGACGCCGGCGACACGATCCAGGGCTCGCCGCTGGGCTTCTACTACGCGACGGTGGACCCGGTGACCGCCTCGGGCGCGATCCATCCGATCGCCGCGGCGTTCAACACCATCGGCTACGACGCCGTCGCGCTGGGCAACCACGAGTTCAACTACGGCCTCGACTTCCTCGACAACTGGATCTCGCAGTTGGATGCCCCGGCGCTCGCCGCGAACGCCGTGCACGCGGGGACGACCGACCCGGCGTTCCGGCCGTATGTCGTGAAGAAGATGAACATCCCCGGCTACAAGCCGATCCGCGTCGGCGTGCTCGGGCTCACCAACCCCGGTGTCGTGATCTGGGACAAGGCGAACGTGAGCGGCCGCATCGACGTGCTCGACGTCGTCGAGACGGCGGCGCGCTGGGTGCCGGTGATGCGGGCGGAGGGCGTCGACGTCGTCGTCGTGAGCGTGCATGCCGGCGACAGCGGTCTGTCGTCGTACGGCTCCGACATCCCGGTCGAGAACGCGTCCGCGCTGCTCGCGGAGCAGGTGCCGGGGATCGACGCGATCCTCTTCGGCCACGCACACCTCGACATCCCGCAGCGCTTCGTGACGAACAAGGTCACGGGCAAGCAGGTGGTCATGAGCGAGCCGAAGAACTGGGGACAGCGCCTCAGCGTGTTCGACCTCACGCTCACGATCGAGCGCGGCAAGTGGGTTGTCACCGCCGCGAAGTCGCTCACCGTCAACACGAACACCGTCGCGGACGACCCCGCGCTCGTCCAGGTCGTGAAGGCGCAGCACGATGCGGTGGTCGCGTACGTCAACACGCCGGTCGCGACGTCCACCGAGGTCCTCTCCGCCGCCGAGTCGTGCTGGAAGGACACCGCGGTCCTCGACTACGTCCACCACGTCCAGATCGATACGGTGTCGAAGGCGATCGCGGGCACGCCCGAGGCATCCCTTCCCATCATCTCGCTCGCGGCGCCGTTCAACCGCGCCGCGACATTCCCGGCCGGGCAGGTCACGATCAAGGACGTCGCGGGGCTGTACATCTACGACAACACCCTGCTCGGGTCGGTGATCACGGGCGCGCAGATCAAGGACTACCTCGAGTATTCGGCCAAGTACTTCCAGCAGGTCGCGCCCGACGCTCCTGTCGCACCCGCCACCTGGACCAACGCCCTCAGCACGCCGGACTACAACTTCGACCAGTTCTCGGGCGTCACGTATGACATCGACATCTCTCAGCCGCAGGGTTCCCGCATCGCGAACCTCGCTTTCGAGGGCGCCCCGGTCACGGCCGACCAGCGGTTCGTGGTGGCGATCAACAACTACCGGCAGTCCGGTGGCGGCGGATTCCCGCACGTCGCGACGGCACCCGTTGTGTACAACGCGCAGGTCGCGATCCGCGAGGCGATCGTCGCGTACGCCTCGGCGACCGGGGTGATCGACCCCGCCGACTTCCACGTCGAGAACTGGCGGCTCGTGCGCGCGGGCACGCCGGTGTTCTGACGCGTGCGGTGAAGGCCCGGCGCTCTCCGGGCGCCGGGCCTTCCCCTCGCTCCAGCACGCCTCGGCGAGATCGCCCGGCGCGACAGTTCGCCCCGCTCTCACGACGAATACCGGACCAGTGCCGGGCGCACCCGATTGCGATACCGGATGCCGCGACCCTGTGTTCACGGCCCTGCGTATCACCGCACCGCGACCGCAACTCACATCACACAGCCTCGCCAACCCGGGCGAGCATCATGAAAGGAACGGCCATGGACGGGAGCACCCTGACCTTCACGGCCGACCGGCTCGATCGCGAGCGGGCGGCCGCCCTGGATCGCGAGAACGAGATTCTCCGCAGCATCGCCGACCGCGGCGCGACAGTCACGCCCGAGAGCCCGGCGTCGCATGTCATCGCAGGCCTCGGCGTGTGGTTCCGCAGCCTCTTCGCGAGGCCGCGGCAGCTGCGATTCTCGTGAACCCGTCGGGACCCGCCGCCCGGGAGCGCGGCGGGTCTCACCATGTCTGCGGCGCGCGACGCGCCCGGACTAGGCTCACGACATGCCTGCGCCGCGCCCCGTCGAGATCGCCGTCCAAGACCCCGCCGGAGCTCGTGCTGCGATCGCCGCCGGAGCCGCGCGCCTCGAACTGTGCCAGGCATTGGACGTCGGAGGCCTGACGCCGTCGCTCGCGACTCTCGAGACGGTGCTGTCCGCCGTCGACCCCTCCACCGTGAACGTGCTGGTGCGTCCGCGCGGCGGCGGGTTCGTCTACGACCCCGACGAGGTCGCTCTCGTCTCGGCCGACATCCGCGCGTGCGTCGATCGTGGCGCAGGCGGCGTGGTCGTCGGCGCGCTGACTTCCGCGGGCGGTCTCGATGTCGACGCCCTGCGCAGATGGCGGGATGCCGCGGGCCCGGCGACCCTCGTGTTCCACCGCGCCGTCGACGCCTCCGCCGACCCGTCGGCCGTCTTCGACGCGCTGGTGGCCGAGCGCGTCGACCGCGTGCTCACCTCGGGCGGGGCGCCGCGCTCCATCGACGGCCTCGCGACGCTGGCGGCGTTCGCATCGCGTTCGGGCGACGTCGAGGTGATGGCGGGCGGCGGCGTGCAGCCGGCCGACATCCCGGCGCTGTTCGCGGCCGGCGTCGACGCGGTGCACCTGTCCGCGCGATCGCGCGTCGGCCACGACGCGCCATCCGGCCCGGGTGGCGGCTCAGCCGGGTACGACGCGACGGACCCCGCGCTCGTGGCCGAGGCCGTCGCCGCCGCCGGCTGAGACAACCGTCCCGCAGCTGTACACCGGATGAGCACCGGGGTGCCCGCGCCGGTTCACCTCGCCCGGTCACGGTCGGCTCGTGCGCGCCACGAACCGTGTGACCACATTCCTTGCGGCATCCCTCGTCCTCGTCGGGATCGCTGCGTCGATGGGCGGCCCCGCCGGTGCGGCGGAGGCACCGCGGGGTGTTGCGTCGACGGGCACCGTGTCGATCGCCGAGGTCTCGCCCGCGGGCGTCCGGGGGCCGACCTCCGGCTTCTTCGAGCTTGCCAATCCGGGGGAACACCCCGTGGACCTCACCGGGTACGCAGTCTTCCGCTGCGACGAGGAGGGGCTGCGCTCACGCCCGTCGGATCCTGAGGCGGACCTCGGCGGCGTCATCCTCGCCGCGGGGGAGCGGCGTGCGTTCCCCACCGCGCGCCTCGCGGAGCGCGGGTACGGGCTCGTCGTCATCGCCCCATCGGGCGAGACCGTCGACGCGCTCGCGGCGTACTCGGATGATCCCGCGCCGACGACGTCGGAGTGCGGCGGGGGTGTCGAGCTTCCCGTCACCACCGCCGCGGCGCTGGGGGAGAGCTGGCAGCGTGCAGGGTCGTCCGGCGACGCACGATGGGTGCGCGCGGTCGGAACCCCCGGCGAACCGAACCGGCTCGCGGACGTCTCCGGTGCGTCCGTGAGGGTCTCCGAGATCGCCGCGGCAGGGCCGGCCGGCCACGGCGACGACCTCGTCGAGCTCGACAACGACGGCGCGACCGGCGTGGACCTCGGCGGCTGGCGGCTGTACCGCTGCACTGCGACCGGAGCCGCGCCGACCGCGGCGCTCCAGCACGTTTTCGGCGCCGACACGGCGCTGGCGCCGGGCGAGCGCCTCGTGGTCGGCGGTCCCGCGTTTGCGCGACAGCCCGATGTCCGAGTGCCCACCTCTCTCGCCGACACCGCATACGGCGCCCTCCTCGTCGCCGCGGACGGGCGCAGGGTCGACGGCATCGGGGTGTCGTCCCGGGAGGACACCGCCTGCCAGACGGGACGCGACAAGGTGCCCTCGACGCTGGACTACCGCACCGGTCAGAGCTGGCAGCGGCAGGCGGACGGCGGCTTCGCGGTCGCGGTCCGCACGCCCGGCGAACCGAACGCAGTGCGCTCTGCTGTCGGCGCGGCGACCAGCGCGACGTTCGCGTACGGCGACCGGGTCGGCGTCGCGGTCAGCGAGATCGCGACGGACCCGGCGATCGACGGGATGCCGCGACGCAACTTCGTCGAGCTCGCGAACTTCGACGCGCGTGAGGTGGACATCTCGGGGTGGACGCTCGTCGCGTGCGGGGCCGACGGGTTCCGGCGGTTCGCCGACCTGGCCGTGGTGCCGTCCGGCACGGTGCTCGGTCCCGACGACACGTGGACGGCCGCCCTCGCGGGCACCCCCTACGCGGACGCCGCCGATGCCGCCTATGACGACGCGCTCGAGCTCGCGGGAGCGGGGGTATGGGTGGAGGACGCCTCCGGACGCCGCGTCGACAGCGTCGGGGTCTACCACCGCAACGAGATGGACAGCAGCGTGGACCGGGAGAGCCCGTGCACGAAAGGGCTCGCCCTCTCGACGTTCGCGGTCGACCGGCTGCGGGGAGAGACCCTGCAGCGCGCCGCGTTCACCGGCGACGACGCACGTGACTTCGTGCCGGCCGCCGCGAGTCCTGGCGTCGTCGCCGGAACCCGCGCGGTCTCCGCCGACGATGTGGTGGAGCGCGCGCTCGACCGAGCCCGGTCGGACGCGGCCGATTCCGCGATCGGCCGGGCCGCAGCATCCGTATCCGTTCCACAGGGCGGGGATGGAGTGCCGCTGGAGGTGATCGCGGCCCACGCCGGGTCCTCGTTCTCGCCCCGCACGAGCCGCAGCGCACCAGGCGAGCGGGAGGTCTCCGCAATAGAGCCGACCGCGCGTGACGACGCATACGACCTGCCTTACGTGCGGATGCGGGTTCGACTTCCCGAGAGCGGCGGCGCCGTCTCGTGGAGAGGTCGCACCGTCGGGCGCGCGGAGGTGCGTCTTTCGGTGTGGGTGGCGGAGTCGGGAACGGGATGGCGGGCACTCGACCACGCGGCGGGCGCGGCGACCGGGACGGATGCCGCCGCCACCGCGGCAGTGAGGCTCGAGGGCGTCGTACGTGCGGAGGAGATCGTCGACGGCACCGCCGACCTGCTGGTGCAGGTCGTGCCCGCCGCGGAGTCGCCGGCCGCCGCCGCGGACGGAATGGCAGACCCCTCGGACTACGACCTCGCGCTCGGCCACATCACCGACACGCAGTACTACTCGGAGGCGCACCCCGAGGTCTACGCCGGTGAGGTCGCGTGGCTCGCCGAGAACGCCGAGGCGCGCAAACTCGCCTTCGTCACCCACACGGGCGACCTCATCCAGAACTGGGTCGATCCCGGCCAGACGGAGGAGCGCGCCCGCCGCGAGTACGAGGTGGCGTCGCGGCTGCAGGGCGTGCTCGATGACAACGGCATCGCCAACAGCGTGCTCCCGGGCAACCACGACAACAAGCGCGGAGTGAGCAACGATCTGTTCAACGAGTACTTCGGCCCCGAGCGCTACCGCGAGCAGCCGTGGTTCGGAGGCTCGCTCGCCTCGGACGACAACAGCGCGAACTGGTCGTCGTTCGAGGCGGGCGGTGCGCGGTTCGTGATGGTCTCGCTTCCGTACGCCTACGGCGAGCGCGAGATCACCTGGGCCGAAGACGTGGTGGCTGCTCACCGGGACGCGAACATCGTCATCTCGACGCACGAGCACCTCACGCCGGCCTCCGCCGAGGACGACGCGGAGCGCTCGACCACGTCACGGTGGGTCTCGCACGGCGACCTGCTGTGGGAACGGGTCGTGGCGCCGAACCGCAACGTCGTGCTCGTGCTGTCGGGGCACTTCCACGGGCTCGGCGCGATCGTCACGGAGAACGCCGGGGGCATCCCCGGACACACCGTGCTCGAGGCGCTCGCGGACTATCAGGAGTTCCGCACTCCGACGGGGGAGCGGGCGACGGGGTTTCAGCGGCTGCTCCAGGTCGATCTCGCCGCCGGTGTGCTGGCCGTCGACACCTTCTCGGTGCCGCTCGGCGCGACCGCGAGCCATCCGTACGACTACACGCAGTTCCTCCCGGACGACGCACGCGAGGCGACGCCGTCGAACGAACGGCCGTGGCGGATCCTTGCGCAGGGGCTGCAGCACCGCTACACCGAGGAGGACGACGCCTTCGCCGTGCCGCTGGCGCTCCAGCACGCGAAGGCGGTGGAGACGGATGCCGTCACCCTGCTTCTCGACTGAGGTATCAGGGCACAAGGAGCGCGCCTCGGAAGCGTGAGGGGTCGCGCGCCCCGCATTCGACCCAGAGCAGAGGAGCTGTCATGAACGTCGAACCGTGGAGCACTGTCGGACCGGGATCGTCGGCGGCGATCGTCCCGGGCATCCAGTACCTCCTGCGTGCGCACGGCCACGCCGTCGCCGTCACCGGAACATACGACCCCGCGACCACCGCAGCGGTCACGGCACTCCAGACCGCGCAGGGCGTGCCGGCAGACGGCATCGTCGGACCCGTGACGTGGCCCGAGCTCGTCATCGCGGTGCAGCAGGGATCGACCGGTGACGCGGTGCGGGCGGTGCAGCAGTTCGGACTCGTGCGATCGCCGGGGGAGGACCCGCTGGTCGTGGACGGGGATTTCGGCCCGATCACGAAAGAGCGCGTCGAGTTCTTCCAGGAGTCGTGGGGCCTCACCATCGACGGCATCGCCGGCCGCGAGACCTGGTCGTTCTTCAGCACGTTCCTGCCGGGCGAGCGCCCGTGGGCCCTCGTGAAGCAGGGTTCGACGCAGGCCACGAACTGGCGCGTCCTCGCTGCGCAGCACCTGTTGCGTGCGCGCGGTGCGACCATCGCCGCCGACGGCGCTTTCGGTCCGCAGAGCGGGCAGGCTGTGAAGACCTTCCAGCAGACGCTGCGGGCCGTCGAGATCTCGACCACGCTCGGCCAGCTCGACTGGCCGAGCCTCATCCTCACCGTGAAGCAGGGCGATGGCCCTGCCGGGGCTGAGGGCGAGGCCGTGCGGGCCGTACAGACGCTTCTCGCCGGCCTCACCGTCGACGGCGACTTCGGTCCGGCCACCGACGCCGCGGTCCGCGAGTTCCAGCAGCTGTTCGCGCCGCCGGTCGACGGGATCGTGGGTCCGGTCACCTGGCACACCCTGATGCTGCGGCTCTTCGAATGAGCGACGCAGGCCCGGGTGCCGCGCCCGCCGCGGGGTGCCCGGGCTTGCAGGGCCGCGGCGCTACGCTGAGAACGTGACCACCGGACGCGACGACGACGCCCTCACCTGGGACGGCGACGACGATCCCACGCTCGACCACGGTGCGAGCGGCAAGCCGGACGACGAGTCCGAGACCGAAGCCGCGTCGACGCCGGTCGAGCTGCCGGAGGGCTTCACCGCCGTCGGCAGGGGCAGCGACACCCTGGTCTCCGCGGATGCGCCGGCCACAACATCGGCCGAAGTGTCGTCGACCGAGGACCCCACGAACGCCCGGCGACAGCCCATGGGGAATGTTGAGCTCGTCTCACTCGGTGTGCTCGGTGGAATCTACGCGCTATTCGCCGTCGGCTGGTTGATCGGCGGACTGCGGCTTCAGGCGCGGCTCTTTCTGGATGACCCGATGTTCTTCGCCAGTCTGTGGCTCGCCGTTCTCGCTCCGCTGCTGTGGTTCGCTACCGTGTTGCTGCTGACGCGTGGCTCTCGCTCATGGATTCGGTTCGTATGGCTCTCCGCGGGCGCGATACTGCTCGTTCCTTGGCCATTTCTAATGCTTGGGGCGGTGGCGGTATGAGCGATGCAAACCGCTCGAACCTGTCGGCAAGACGGATGCCCGTTTGGCTCGTTGTTGCGATTTCCGGCATCGCGGGGCTCTTTTACGCGTTCGCGGTGTGGAGCGCGATAGCCAACCTCGTACAGGCGATCGCCTTCTACGCCAATGGTGGCTACGAGATCAACGCGCTTGGCTGGTTTGTCTGGATCTTTGCCGCGCTTTTCCCGCTAATCGTGTGGGCGATCGCCTTCGCGTTGGGCTATCGCCGCCAGGCGCACGAGTTTCTGCTGCTAATGGTGACAGGTCTCGCGGTCGTCGGGGTTTTCTGGCTGAACGTGGTTGCGTACACCGGCCTGAACACGACCTCTTTCGTCGGCTGACGCCGTCACACGGTCGGGGGCGTCGCCGCGCGGGGGGTAGGCTGGCACAGGCCTCGCCCCCCGACGGCGTGCGGCGCGGCATCCGGTTCTGCTCCGCGCGTTCGCGCACCGCCCCACTAAGGAACACCCGTGCCGAAGCCTGTCGTCCTCATCGCCGAAGAGCTCTCTCCCGCCACGATCGATGCCCTGGGTCCCGACTTCGACGTGCGCAACGTCGACGGCACCGACCGCCCCGCGCTGCTCGAGGCCCTCGCCGACGCCAACGCGGTGCTGATCCGCTCGGCGACGAAAATCGATGCCGAGGCGATCGCCGCGGCGCCCGTCCTCAAGGTCGTCGCCCGCGCCGGCGTCGGACTCGACAACGTCGACATCAAGACAGCCACCACCGCCGGTGTCATGGTCGTGAACGCCCCGACATCCAACATCATCTCGGCGGCCGAGCTCACCGTCGGCCACATCCTGAGCCTCGCGCGCCGCATCCCCGCCGCGCACGCGTCGCTCGCCGGCGGCGCGTGGAAGCGCAGCTCGTACACCGGCACCGAGCTGTTCGAGAAGACGGTCGGCATCATCGGCCTGGGCCGCATCGGCGCCCTGATCACCGCCCGCCTCCAGGCGTTCGACGTCCGCGTCATCGCGTACGACCCTTACGTCACGAGCGCTCGAGCGCAGCAGCTGGGCGTGCAGCTGGTCACGCTCGACGAGCTGCTCGCGCAGAGCGACTTCGTCACGATCCACATGCCGAAGACCCCCGAGACGACGGGCATGATCGGTGCCGAGCAGTTCAAGATCATGAAGCCGACCGCGTACGTCGTCAACGTCGCGCGCGGCGGACTCATCGACGAGGAGGCGCTGCACGCCGCCCTGACCGCGGGCGAGATCGCCGGTGCGGGTCTCGACGTCTTCACGTCGGAGCCCCCAGCGGAGGGCGGCACCGCGGCGGCCCTGCTGGACCTGCCCAACGTCGTCGTCACGCCGCACCTCGGCGCCTCCACCGAAGAGGCGCAGGAGAAGGCGGGCGTCTCGGTCGCGAAGTCGGTGCGTCTCGCGCTCGGCGGGGAGCTCGTTCCGGATGCCGTCAACGTCGCGGGCGGCGTCATCGACCCGTACGTGCGCCCGGGCATCCCGCTGGTCGAGAAGCTCGGCCAGATCTTCTCGGCGCTCGCCCGGTCGCCCCTCACGAGCCTCGACGTCGAGGTACACGGCGAGCTGCAGGCGTACGACGTCAGCGTGCTCAAGCTCGCCGCACTCAAGGGCGTCTTCACGAACATCGTCAGCGAGACGGTGTCGTATGTGAACGCGCCGCTGCTCGCCGAGCAGCGCGGCGTCGAGGTGCGTCTCCTCGTCGACGACGACAGCCCGGAGTACCGCAACGTCATCACACTGCGCGGCGCCCTGTCGGACGGCTCGCAGCTCGCGATCTCGGGCACGCTCACCGGTCCGAAGCAGGTCGAGAAGCTCGTCGGCATCAACGACTACGCGATCGAGCTGCCGATCGAGACCAACCACGTCGTCATGCTCTACACCGACCGCCCCGGCATCGTGGCGATCTACGGCCAGAAGTTCGGCGAGGCGGGCATCAACATCGCCGGCATGCAGATCGCGCGCCAGACGGCCGGCGGTCAGGCGCTCTCCGTGCTCACCGTCGACTCGCCGGTGCCCGACGATCTCCTCGACGAGGTGAGCTCGGCCATCGAGGCCGATCTGTTCCGCCAGATCGAGATCACCGAATCCTGACCTGCAGCGCCGGTCCGACGATGAGCTCCCTCGACGAGCGCGCCGGCGGGCCGGCGTTCCGGAGTCTCGCCTTGCACGGCTGGCCGCGCTTCGACTACGGCGACGTCATCCTCGCCTCGCTGCCACCGGAGGCGACCGACGACCCGCGCGCCTGGGCCGAGACGCTGTTCTCGCCCGCGACGGCGCCCGTCTGGGTCAAGGCTGCGATGGGCGTGCGGATGGCCCTCGCGCCGCTCATCGGCCTCGAGGCGGCTCCTCGCGGCGTGTTCGACGTGCGGCGGGTCGAGGGCGACGAAGCGCTCATCGAGTACGTCGACGCGCATCTCACCTTCCGCTGCGGAGTGGGAGTGGATGCCGCCGCCGCCGTCGTGCGCGTCACCACCGTGGTGCGCTTCAACGACTGGCGCGGCCGCGTCTACTTCACGCCGGTGTCGCTCGTGCATCCACTCGTGGTCGGGGCGATGCTGCGCCGCGCCCGGCGCGCGCTCGCGAAGCAAGGCCGCTTCTCGCGCTGAGCAACGCTGCCCGCGTCAGGCGCCGTCGGACTGAGGACGGGCACTGAGCGCCGAGCGGGCCGCGGCACACGTGGGAATGCGTCAGCCGCGCGTCGCCTGCTCGACGACCTCGACCAGGGCGTCCATCGCGGCGCCGCGGGGGACCGGGCCGGGGATCGAGCCGCCCGAGAGCGCGTTGTTGAAATAGAGCCCGTCGCTGACGAGCATGACGAGATCGAGGGCCGTGGCGTCCTTCGTGTGCGGCCGCAGCACGTCGGCCCACTCGTCGCGGATGCCGCGCAGTGCATCGGCCGCAGCGGTGTTGCCGCCCTGCGCGAGCCGCGACGCCGCCAGGATGGCGCGATCGATGGGGTCGTTCTCCATCGCCGAGGACCGCAAGAAGTAGGCGATGGGCCCCTCGGGTGCGGCTGACATCGCGGCGACATCCTCCGCGACGACTGCGCGCAGGCGATCGATGATCGCGACCTCGAGCGCCTCCTTCGTGCCGAAGTGGTAGAGCAGGCCGCCTTTGGATACGCCTGCAGCCTTCGCGGTGGCATCCATCGTCGCCGCGCGCTCGCCTTCCTCGATGAGGATCTGCTCGAAGGCGTCGAGCACCTTCTCGCGGGCCAGGGGAGGGCGGCTCATGGCCTCGATGGTATCGACAGGTGTCGCGGCATCCTGTTACTATACCGGCTGGACGGTATAGAAATGATGACTCTCACTCAAGAACTCTCGCTCGCCGACGCGCAGGGCCGTAAGGTCGGCTGGCGCGGCTGGGCGGCGCTGGTCGTGCTGATGCTGCCGGTGCTGCTCGTCTCGGTCGACAACACCGTGCTGAGCTTCGCGCTGCCGTCGATCGCCCTCGAGCTGGGGCCCTCGAGCGCTCAGCAGCTGTGGATCATCGACGCCTACCCGCTCGTGCTCGCGGGTCTGCTCGTCACCATGGGCACGCTCGGCGACCGGTTCGGGCGACGACGGATGCTGCTCATCGGCGCGACCGGCTTCGCTGCCGTCTCCGTGCTCGCGGCCTTCGCGCCGAGCGCCGCGTGGCTCATCGCCGCCCGCGCCGCGATCGGCGTGTTCGGCGCGATGCTGATGCCGTCGACGCTGTCGCTGCTGCGCAGCATCTTCACCGACCGCGATCAGCGGCGCCTCGCGATCGCGGTGTGGGCGTCGATGTTCTCCGCCGGTGCTGCGCTCGGACCGATCGTGGGCGGCCTGCTGCTGGAACACTTCTCGTGGGGCTCGGTGTTCCTGCTCTCGGTTCCTGTGCTCATCCCGCTGCTGGTGCTCGCCCCTCTCCTCGTGCCCGAGAGCCGCGACCCGAAGCCGGGCCGCATCGATCCGCTCAGCATCGCGCTGTCGATGGCCACGATGATCCCGATCGTCTATGGCATCAAGGAGCTCGCCGTCCACGGCTTCGCGGTCGCGGCGTGGCTGCCGATGCTCGTCGGACTCGGGTTCGGGGTGCTCTTCGTCCGCCGGCAGCTGCGTGCCAGGACTCCGATGCTCGACATGCGGCTGTTCGGCCTCGGCACGTTCAGCGGTGCGCTGCTGGTGAACCTGCTCAGCGTGATCGCGCTCGTCGGCTTCCTGTTCTTCGTCGCGCAGCACCTGCAGCTCATCGTGGGGCTGTCGCCCATGCAGGCGGGACTGGCACTCGTCCCCGGACTCGCGATGATGATCCTGGCCGGCCTCGCGGTCGTGCCGATCTCGAAGAAGTGGCCCGCCCGCGTGGTGGTGCCGGCCGCGCTCGTGTTCTCGGTCGCCGGCTACATCGCGGTGGCATTCGCCACCGGCCCCGACAGCGTCGGCACGCTCGTCGCGGCGTTCATCTCGCTCGGCATCGGCATCGGCGCGGCCGAGACCGTGTCGAACGAGCTGGTCCTCTCGAGCGCGCCGCCTGCGACGGCCGGCGCTGCGAGCGCCGTCTCCGAGACCGCCTACGAGCTGGGCGCCGTCCTCGGCACGACAGTGCTGGGCGGCATCCTGACCGCGCTCTACCGGTCGAATCTCGTGGTGCCAGACGGCGTGACGGATGCTGCGGCCGCGGCCGCGTCCGAGACCCTCGCCGGTGCGGTGCACGCCGCCGGCCAGATCGGCGGAGCGACCGGCCAGGCGCTCTTCGAGGCGGCGGCGACCGCGTTCGACGCGGGCGTGACCATCACTGCCCTCATCGGGGCGGCCCTCGTGGTCGTCGCGGGGGTCATCGCGGCCACTACCCTGGGAGGGTCCCGCCAGAAGTCGTAGGAGCACCATGTCGCGCGTCGTGAAACTGGCCGTCATCCCGGGTGACGGCATCGGTCCGGAGGTCATCGCCGAAGCGGAGAAGGTGCTCGACGCCGCGACCGCGGGGAGCAGCATCCGTTTCGAGAAGACGCGGTACTCGCTGGGCGCCGGGCGCTTCCTCGAGACCGGCGACACGCTCACCGACGACGACCTCGACGCGATCAAGGACCACGACGCGATCCTCCTGGGCGCCGTCGGGGGAGTGCCGGGTGACCCGCGGCTGAAGAACGCGAACATCGAGCGCGGGCTGCTGCTGAAGCTGCGCTTCGAGCTCGACCACTACGTCAACCTGCGTCCCTCGAAGCTCTACCCGGGCGTGCCGGGACCGCTGGCCGAGCCGGGGGACATCGACTTCGTCGTCGTGCGCGAAGGGACCGAGGGGCCGTATGTCGGCAACGGGGGCTCGATCCGCACCGGCACGCCGCACGAGGTCGCCAACGAGACCTCGGTGAACACCGCGTTCGGCGTCGAGCGGGTCGTGCGGTATGCGTTCGACCTCGCCGAGCGCCGGTCGAAGCGGGTGACCCTCGTGCACAAGACCAACGTCCTCGTGCACGCCGGCGGCATCTGGAAGCGCCTCGTGGACGAGGTGGCGCGGGAGCACCCGGACGTGACCGTAGACTATGTGCACGTCGACGCGGCCACCATCTATCTGGTCACGAACCCGGGTCGTTTCGACGTGATCGTCACCGACAACCTCTTCGGAGACATCCTCACCGACCTGGCCGGCGCCGTCACCGGTGGCATCGGCCTCGCAGCCTCGGGCAACATCAACCCCGACGGCGCGTTCCCCTCGATGTTCGAGCCCGTGCACGGATCGGCGCCCGACATCGCAGGCCAGCAGAAGGCCGATCCCACGGCCGCGATCCTCTCCGTCTCGCTGCTGCTCGATCACCTCGGGCTCACCGACGAGGCACAGCGCGTCACCACGGCTGTCGAGGAGGACATCGCGAGCCGGGGCACGGCATCCCGCACCACCGCGCAGATCGGCGACGCCATCGCCGGCCGGCTCCAGGCGTAACCTGGATCCCGCAAGCGCCTCCATCCTCGCGGATCCGTCCGCACGAAAGCACAGGCCGACATGACTCTCATCGATTCCGACCCCGACACCGGACTCGCGCCGCTCGAGTTCACCGTCAACCGCAACCTCCAGGCGAAGAGCGCCCAGCAGCGCGAGGAGATCCTCGCGAACCCCGGCTTCGGCACCAGCTTCACCGACCACATGGTCGACATCTGCTGGTCGGTCGGCGGGGGATGGCACCGTCCGCGCGTCCAGCCGTACGGTCCGCTGTCGCTCGACCCCGCGGCGGCCGTCCTGCACTACGGCCAGGAGATCTTCGAGGGCATCAAGGCCTACCGCCACGCTGACGGCTCGATCCACACGTTCCGCCCCGACCAGAACGGCCGGCGCCTCCAGCGTTCCGCGCGTCGCCTTGCGCTGCCCGAGCTGCCGGTCTCGTACTTCATCCAGTCGCTGCGCGAGCTCATCGCCGTCGACGGCGCCTGGGTGCCCTCCGGCGACGACCAGAGCCTGTACCTGCGTCCGTTCATGTTCGCCAAGGAGGCGTTCCTCGGCGTGCGCCCCGCGCACAAGGTCGGCTACTACGTGATCGCCTCGCCCGCCGGCGCCTACTTCAAGGGCGGCGTGCAGCCGGTGTCGATCTGGCTCAGTGAGGACTACGCGCGCGCCGGCAAGGGCGGCACGGGTGCCGCCAAGACCGGCGGCAACTACGCCGCCAGCCTGCTGCCGCAGTCCGAGGCGTACGAGAACGAGTGCGACCAGGTCGTGTTCCTCGACCAGGACCGCAACGTCGAGGAGCTCGGCGGCATGAACGTCGTGTTCGTCTACAAGGACGGCACGATCGTCACCCCGCAGTCCGACTCGATCCTCGAGGGCATCACCCGCGACTCGATCCTGCAGCTCGCGGCAGACCGCGGCCACAAGGTCGAGGGCCGTGCCGTGTCGTTCGACGAGTGGCGCCAAGGTGTCGCCTCCGGGGACATCGTCGAGGTGTTCGCGTGCGGCACCGCTGCCGTGCTCACCCCGATCGGCGTGCTCAAGGGCAAGGACTTCCTCGACGAGCAGCCGACCGGCTCGCTCGCGCTGTCGCTGCGCGAGGAGCTCACCGACATCCAGTACGGGCGCCGCGAAGACAAGCACGGCTGGCTCGTGCGCCTCGACGCCTGACCGATCTCGAACGAAGGCCCGCGGGAGACCGCGGGCCTTCGTTCGTCGGAGCAGGTGGCTAGGCTGAGCGGGTGAGGATCGCGCGCTTCAGCCACAACGACGCCATCAGATTCGGGATCGTCGACGAGGGCGAGCTGGTCGTCCTCGCCGGCGACCCGATGTTCGCCGGCTACGAGACCACGGGGGAGCGCGTCCCGCTCGCCGACGTCGCGCTGCTGGCACCGGTGATTCCGCGCTCGAAGATCGTGGCGGTCGGGCGCAACTACCGCGACCACGCGGCCGAGATGGGAAACGACGTGCCCACGGCGCCGATGCTTTTCTTCAAGCCGAACACGTCGGTCATCGGCCCCGGCGACGCCGTGGTTCTGCCGAAGGGGTCGGACTTCGTCAGCTTCGAGGGCGAGCTCGCCGCGGTCATCGGCCGCATCGCCAAGAACGTCTCCGCCGAGAACGCCCTCGACTATGTGTTCGGCTACACGATCGCGAACGACCTCACCGCGCGCGACTGGCAGAAGTCCGACGGCCAGTGGGCACGGGCCAAGGGGTTCGACACGTCGTGCCCCCTCGGCCCGGCGATCGAGACCGATTTCGACGTGACCGGCCCCGCCGTGATCACGACGCGACTCAACGGGGAGGTCCGCCAGCAGGGTCCGATCAGCGACATGATCTTCTCCCTCGCGGACGTCATCGCCGTCGCCTCCGCCGCCTTCACGCTGCTCCCGGGCGACGTGATCCTGACGGGCACACCCGCCGGCGTCGGCCAGATCAGCGCCGGAGACACCGTCGAGGTCGAGATCACCGGGCTGGGGACGCTCCGCAATCCCGCGCGCGATGCCTGAGACCGGGTCAGAACCGGCGGTCGACCTCGCGCCGACCGCCGACGAGATCGCCCGCGTCCAGCGGCGCACGGTATGGGTGCTGTCGGGCGGACAGGTACTCGGCGGCCTCGCGTTCGGTGCAACGCTGTCGCTCGGCGCTGTGCTCGCGGCCGAGCTGTCGGGCGAGGACGCGTTCTCCGGCCTGGCAGCGGCGGCCGTCACGTTCGGCACCGCGCTCACGGCCGTGCCGCTGGCGGCGATCGCCCGCCGCCGCGGTCGCCGGCGGTCGCTCACGACCGGTATGGCGGTCGCGCTCATCGGCGTCGGCCTCGTCATCCTCGCCGTCGCCCTGCGGTCGTTCCCGGTGCTGCTCGGCGGGTTCCTCATCATCGGCTCGGGGCAGGCCGCGAACCTGCAGTCCCGCTTCGCCGCAACGGATCTGGCGACGGATGCCTCGCGCGGGCGCGATCTGTCGGTCGTCGTGTGGGCCACCACCGTGGGCGCGGTGCTCGGCCCCAACCTCACCGGCCCCGGCGAGGTGATCGGCGGGGCGATCGGGATGCCCCCGCTGACGGGAGCGTACCTGTTCACCGTCGTCGCGCAGGGGCTCGCCATCATCCTGTACCTGGTCGCGATGCGTCCCGATCCTCTGCTGCTCGCGCAGCGCGTGGTGGCCTCCGCGAAGGCGGGAAGCCGCGCGATCGCCAAGGCGGACAGACCCGTGGCCGCGCGGTACGCGATCTTCGCGGTCGCCGCGGCGCACGGCACGATGGTGTCGGTCATGGCGATGACGCCCGTGCACCTGGCGCATCTGACGCACGAAGCGTCGGAGGCGGCGACGCTCTCGATCATCGGCCTCACGATCAGCCTGCACATCGCCGGCATGTACGTGCTGTCACCGGTCTTCGGCATCCTCGCCGACAGGGTGGGTCGAGTCCCCACGATTCTCATCGGACAGGTGCTGCTGGCGGCTGCGCTGCTCACGGCCTCGTTCGGTCAGGCGTCGACCACGGCGGTCACCGTCGCCCTCGTGCTCCTCGGCCTCGGCTGGAGTGCCACGACCGTCGCCGGGTCCACACTGCTCACCGAATCCTCGTCGGAGGAGCTGCGCACCAGGCGCCAGGGCATCAGCGACTTCACCATGAGCATCGTCGGCGGCGTCGGAGCGATCGCCGCCGGCGCGCTGCTGGGCTGGATCGGCTACGGCGGCCTCGCCCTCGTCGTCCTGGTGCTCGTCGCCGCTTCTGTGCTGCTCTCGCCGCTCGGCTGGCGGGCCTCGGCCGCGAGGGCACCGGAGGCCGCGTCGGGCTCCTGACCGCGGCCGGACGCGAGCCTCAGAACGCGTCTCGACGAGGTCCGTGATGGCTGGCTCGAGGTCGTCGAGAGAGTCCACGATCGGCACGAGCCGCGACATGTCGAGCGTCGTGCAGGGGCGCGAAGGCCCGAACACGTGGTCTCCGTCGTGGGGACTGCCGACCCGCCGGCAGTCGCGCAATCGCCCGGAGGCCCCCGAGGCGTGTCGTCAGTGACCCACGGCGGCGAGCGCCAGATCGACGTCATCCATGTCGTTGAACACGTGGAACGCCACGCGTGCGCGGCCAGACCGACCGGATGCGGTGATCCCCGCGGTCGCGAGGCGTGCGAGATCGCACCCGTCCGGATCGTCCCACGTGACGATCGCCGACGCGCGCTCGGGCTGTGCGAGGCCGAGCCCGGTGCGGAACGCCGCGGCGAGCCCGGTCGCGTGCTCGTAGAGTTCGGCGGGGTCGAGCGCGGCGAACAGCTCGAGGGCGGGCGCCGCGCCGACGAACGCCTGCCACGCCGGCGACACGTCGAAGCGGCGGGCGTCGGCGGCGAGCTCCACCTGGCCGCCGTAGCACGACGACCACGGGTCGTCTCCGGCGTACCAGCCGGCGTTGAGCGGCGTCATGCGCGCACCCAGGCGGTCCGACACGGTCAGGAACGACACGCCGCGCGGCGCGCACAGCCACTTGTACGCGTGGCACACGACGGCATCGAAGACGGATGCCTCGACCCGCAGCCAGCCGACGGCCTGGGTCGCGTCGCACAGCGTGAGCGCGTCGTGCGCGGCTGCGGTAGCCGCGATCGCCGCGGTGTCCGCCACCTCGCCGGTCGCGGACTGGACCACCGAGAAGGCCACGAGGGCCGTGGTCGGACGAACGTGCGCCGCCAGGTCGGCGAGCGGTGCGGTGCGCACGACGAGCTCACGCCCGGAGTGGATGAACGGCAGCACGACGGACGAGAACTCGCCGTCGGGCACGAGCACCTCGGCTCCCCGCGGGAGCGCGGACGCCACCATCCCCGCCGCGACCGAGGTCTGCGAGCCGATGGCCACCCGCTCGGCACCGACGCCGACGAGCGACGCGAACAGAGCGCGCGAGCGTTCCACCGCCGCGCCGTACGCGGCGAGGTCGGGGCGCCCGGAGGCGGAGGCGTCGAGGTCTGCCAGCACGGCGCGTCGCGTCGCGCGGCTCGGCAGGCCCACCGTGCACGCGGCGAGGTAGTCGCGGCCGCCCGCGAACTCCCGCCGGGCGGCATCGAGAGGGGAGGAAGGAGCGATCGCGAGCATGCATCCAGAGTGGACGGCAGCGAATATTCGCGTCTACGCCAGGTGTTCCATGCCGTACATAACAGATGCTTATGATTCAGGCATGACCGATCCTTGGGACGACGACCCGGGTTTCGACGCGCGCGAACTCCGCGTCGTGAAGGCGATCGCCGACGAGGGCTCCATCACGGGCGCCGCCCTCGCCCTCGGCTACAGCCAGCCCGCGGTGAGCCAGCAGCTCAAGCGACTCGAACAGCGCCTCGGAGTGGCGATCGTCGAACGCGTCGGTCGCCGCGTCCGCCTCACCGACGCGGGCCGCATCCTCGCGCGCCACGCCCCAGCGGTGACGACGGCATTGGATGCTGCCGCCGGCGAACTCGCCGAGCTCCGCGGCCTGCGCTCCGCGCGCGTGCGGCTCGTCGGGTTCCCCTCCGCCTCGCCCACGATCGTGCCGCGCCTGCTCGCGGACCTCGCGCAGCAGCATCCGGGGATCTCCCTCACGTACGTCGAGGCCGAACCGCCCGAGGCGGTCGAGGCGGTTCGCGAAGACCGCACCGATATCGCCCTCACCTTCAGCTACCCAGGCGACCGCGACGACCCGCATGGTTCGAGCGCCCGCGGCCTCGCGGTGCACACCGTCGGCGCCGACGAGCTGCTCGCGGTGCTCCCCGCCGAGCATCCCGTGGCGACCGCGGAGGTCATCGACGTCGCGACCCTCGCCGACGACGACTGGATCGCCGGCTGTCCGCGCTGCCGGGGCCACCTGCTCGAGCTGTGCGGACGCGCCGGGTTCGCGCCGCGCATCGCGTTCGAGACCGACAACTTCGTCGCCGTCGAAGGGCTCGTCGCGCAGGGGATCGGCGTCGCGACGCTGCCGCGGATGGCGGTCGAGTCCTTCCCGCAGCTGCCCGGGGTGGCCGTGGTGCCGCTGCCGGCCGGGGAGCAGCGCCGCATCCACACCGTCACGGCCCGCGGCGCGGATCGCGTGCCGGCTGTGCGGGCGACGCTGGACGCCCTCGCGCGGCTGATCGCCGAGCCCGCGGACGAGCCGGGTCCCGCAGCATCCCGCAACTAGACTTGACGGCGATGTCTTCTTCGCCTGATCCCCGCACCACGACCGCCACCGGCACGGACGTCCGCGTCCGCTTCTGCCCCTCGCCGACCGGTCTTCCGCACGTCGGACTCATCCGCACGGTGCTGTTCAACTGGGCGTATGCGCGTCACACGGGCGGCAAGCTCGTGTTCCGCATCGAAGACACCGACGCGGCGCGCGACAGCGAGGAGAGCTTTCACCAGCTTCTCGACGCCCTCCGGTGGCTCAAGATCGACTGGGACGAGGGCGTCGAGGTCGGCGGTCCGCACGGGCCGTACCGCCAGTCGCAGCGCCACCACATCTACCGCGAGGTGCTCGACAGGCTGATCGCCTCCGGCGCCGTGTACGAGAGCTACTCGACGCCCGAAGAGATCGACGCCCGCAACGAGGCGAACGGCCGAGCGAAGCAGCTCGGCTACGACAACCACGACCGCGACCTCACCGACCAGCAGAAGGCCGCCTTCCGTGCCGAGGGCCGCGAGCCCGCCTGGCGGCTGCGCGTGCCGGACGAGGACCTCACCTACTTCGACCTCATCCGCGGCGAGGTCACCTTCCCGGCGGGCTCGTTCCCGGACTTCGTGCTGGTGCGCGCGGGCGGCGTGCCGCTGTACCCGTTCGTGAACCCCGTGGACGACGCGCTGATGGGCATCACGCACGTCATCCGCGGCGAGGACCTCATGCCCTCGACCGCTCGCCAGCTGGCGCTGTACAGCGCGCTGGTGGATGCCGGCGTCACGACCTTCATCCCGCGCTTCGCGCACATGCCGCTCGTGCTCGGCGAAGAGGGCAACAAGAAGCTCTCCAAGCGCGACCCCAAGGCCGACCTGTTCCTGCAGCGCGACAAGGGCTTCATCCACGAGGGCCTGCTCAACTACCTCGCCCTGCTCGGCTGGTCCATCGGACCCGACCGCGACGTTTTCTCGCTCGAGGAGCTCGTCGCCGCGTTCGACATCGCCGACGTCAACCCGAATCCGGCTCGCTTCGACCAGAAGAAGGCCGAGTCGATCAACGGCGACCACATCCGCATGCTGCAGCCCGACGACTTCGCCGACCGCCTGGTGCCCTACCTGGCCGCGGCCGGCGTGGTCGACGATGACCCGACGGCGGCGCAGCGGGCGATGCTCGTCGCCGCCGCGCCGCTCGTGCAGGAGCGCATGCAGCTGCTCGGCGACGCCCCGGGACTGCTCGGCTTCCTGTTCTCCGACGTGGTCTCCTACCAGGATGACGCCCTCGCGTCGCTTCCCGCGAACGCGAACGAGGTGCTGGTCGCGTCGGTCGGCGCGCTCGAGCTCGTTCCCGACACCGAGTTCACGGCCGCGGCCGTGCAGGACGCCCTCGCCGGCGCCCTCATCTCGCCGGTGGAGGAGGGCGGCCTCGGCCTCAAGCCTCGCGTCGCGTACGGCCCGCTGCGCGTCGCGCTGAGCGGGCGCCGCGTGTCGCCGCCGCTGTTCGAGTCGATGGAGCTGCTCGGCAAGTCCCGGTCGATCCGCCGGCTCGGAGCACTGCTCGACGCGCGCGGGTGACGGCTCGGTTTGGAGCAGGTGCCGGCGTCGCGTAGACTCTATCCTCGGCACGGCTTCGGCTGACAGCCTTGGGGTATGGTGTAATTGGCAACACGGCTGATTCTGGTTCAGTTGTTCTTGGTTCGAGTCCAGGTACCCCAGCAGTAGTTTCCGCAGGATTCCGCAGCAGAATTCAGCCTCGTTTCGAGGCGTCTCGACCCGTCCGATCGGGCTCGGGACCACAAACGGGACCAAATACTCGCACGCGTGCATGCGCGCGGAGTTGGTGTCCCGATCTCCACGTTCTGGAGGCATCCCGTACGGGTGTCCACGGACGACGCCGGCGCACCTGATGTGTATGGACATCGGCGCTTCGGGAGTGGCACCCCCGGCCTTCAAGACGCAGGCGGAGATCGCCGAGATCATCAAGGTGCCCGAGCGCACGCTCGAGGACTGGCGCCTCAACCATCTCGGCCCGCCCTACATGAAGCTCGGCCGTCACGTCCGCTACGACCTGCTCGAGGTCGTTGCCTGGGCGCGGGAGCAGCGACATGCCTAGGCCCCGGATCCAGGCCGGCGAGGTCGGCGCAGTTCAGATCACGAAGCTGGCCGGCGGCCGCGTGCGTGCCCGTGCGCGTATGCGCGACGATGCCGGCGATCTCCGCCAGCTCAAGGTCACGGCCGACACCGAGGAAGATGCCCGCGCCGAGCTCCAACGTGCAGCCGCTTCCCTCACGTCGGGCGGCGCGGGGGCACTCACCGGATCGAGCACACTCGCCGAGGCTGCCGACGCCTGGCTCGTGCACGCCAACGGGCGTGCCGACTCGGGAAGCCTCGCCCACTCCACACTCGAGTCCTACGAGTCGGCCGTGCGGCTCATCCTGAAGCCGGTGTGCGGTGCGGTCACGCTGGATCAGCTCACGGTCGGTCGGTGCGATCGGATCGTCCAAAGCATCATGCGCGACGGGTCGGTCTCAAGGGCCCGCAAGGCGCGTGCCGTGCTCGGACTGATCTGCGGCTACGCCGTCCGGGATGACGCGATCCCACGCAATCCCGTCCGCGACGTCCAGCGCCTGCCGATGCCAGAAAAGAAGACCTCAGCGCTGACCGCCGAACAAGTGGCGGCGATCCGCGACCTAATGCACGCCTGGCGGGCAACGGGCGGATCCGGTCCTCGCCCGAACTACCGTGCGCTGGTCGATGGCATGGCCATCATGCTCGGCACCTCGGCGCGCGTGGGGGAGTGCATCGGCCTGCGGCGCAAGGACGTCGACATGACGACCTCGCCGCCGACGGTGCTCGTCGATGGAACCATCGTGAGCACCAAGAAGCAGGGGCTCCACCGAAAGGATGCGCCCAAGCGTGCGCGGCAGCGGCGTCGAATCGCGTTGCCGGCCGTGGCTGCCGCCGCTGTGCGCAACCGACTGGTTCTCGCGGGGCCAGGGGACGAGGCGTACCTCTTCCCGACGAAGACGGGGCGACCGATGAGCGTGAGCAACTACGAGCGGCTGCTGCGTACCTTCGTCGACGACAACGCCCAGGCACTGACTGATTTGGGCGTCAACGTCGACGAGTTCACAACGCATGTATATCGCCGCACGACCGCGACATTCGTCGAGCGCGCCGCGGGCATCACGCTCGCGTCACGACTGCTCGGACATGCGAACGAGCAGATCACGCGTGCAAGCTACGTCGTCTCAGCAGTCGAGGTTGACCCGATCACGATCGACATCTTGGACGAGATCCTCGGATCCTGACGAGGGAAGGAAGGCGCGACATGAGAACGGGACGACCGCCCATCGAAATGGGCGCGCATGGCAAGATCTCCACCGAGGACATCGGCGACGGGCGCACCCGCGCCGCGGCACGCATGCGGACATGGGATGGGGACATCCATCGGGTCACCGCGGTCGGCGAAACTGCCGCCGATGCTCGAGCGCTGCTCGAACGCCGGATGGCGGATCGGCTGCGACTTTCCGAGCTTCATGCCTGGCGGTATCTCACGGCAGACGACCCCTTCGCCGACGTTGCGGCATACTGGCTCGACTGCCTCTGGGAATGGACGACCGTGAGCGACGCCGCCATCGCCAGCTATCGGCGGGTCGTGCAAAGGCAGCTGACTCCCGGGTTCGAAAACGTGACGATCGGCGAGCTCACGATGGAGCGGGTCGAACGGCACCTGGCCGCCCTGGGCAGGGCAGAGTCGGCGGCATCTGCGAGGATGGCGCCGGAGGTGCTCAACCTCATCCTGGAGTTCGCGCTCAGAGAGGGTGCGCTCGCCTCGAACCCGCTCGGCGCGGAGGAATAGATCGAGCGCTCCTAGAGCGACGGAGCTTGACTCGGTTCCCGGGCACGCCCGAGCATGCTCCGCGGCAAGGTGGTGTCGGTTGACGTGGCTCGCAGAATGACCGAGCCTGCGGGTGTCCAAAGGGAGACATGTCTGCCGACCGCACCGCCGACGCCAGATGGCTTGACACGGAGCCCGGCCCTTCGGCTGAACCGTCACAGTGCTGCCTCGAACCCCACGGTCAGCGGATCTCATCGAAGAAGAATGAGGTAGCGGAATGACTGCTTTTGGCCGGACGCGTCAAGCACGTAATCGGCGTCGACCCCGACTGTGACCGCGTCACCGCAGCTGCCATGAGTGTTACGTGGCAAGGAGAGCCGGCATCGGCGACGTTCCCAGGCAACGAGGCGAGGAGACGGGCAGGTGATCAAACTGTGGAGAACGCGCACCGGCGACGAGCAGCCACGTTGGGCTGGGCAGACGGGACCCGATTCAATGCCCACTGCTCCAGCAGCGCCAGACGGTGCACTGGATCTCAGGATGGATGCGCCGTTGCGTGCAGCCGGGGTTGATGCGGGACGGGCGCGAATCGGTGGGGTAACGCGGTCGCTCTTCAGGCGTCCTTGCTACGGCGGCTGGCCGCGCGCCGAACGAAGAAGAAGATCAGCGTGCCTACGAAGAGGATCACGCCGATTATTCCCAGCCAGAGCAGGCCCTCGAGCGCGAATCCGACCACCGCCAGGATCGCCCACACCACCAGGAGGATCACGATCACCGTTGTCATCTCCTCACGCTACTCGCGCGGACCGCACATGGGTAGGGCGCGACCAACCTGGTGACACCCTCGCCCCTCCGCACAGTCGGCGCGCGCTTCAAGCGGCCGGCGGGCGCGGCCTCCCGGGCCGCGGGCTCGGCGACACGCGCTCGTGCACCGAACCTGTGAGTCGCACATGTGGGAGGCGTAGCGTCCGGGGTATGGACACGCACACACGCACGAGTGACGCACATTCGGCGACGCTTGGCCTGGGATCGGTGCTGGTGGCTTCGCTGCCGGCTGCGCTGATGACTGAGGCAGCGCCTGACCGCTACACGGTGGAGGCCGTATTCACCCGCCGCCCTGAGAAGGAAGAAGTGGCGGAGATTCTGGGCACCCGCACACGTGACGATCTCGTCAGTGCCGGGTACCCAACGGTGGAGCTAGCGGTCGCCGACCGACGCCTCGTGATCGCCAACACAAACCTGGAGGAGTTGCGCGACGGACTCGCAGCCGTCATCGCCGACCGACTTGCCGCGATCAGCACGAGGATCCGCGAGAAGCAGGATGCCGCCGCGATCCGGTTCGAAGAAGCAGCAATGCGCGAACATACACGTGCCGCAGCAGTCACCGCCCTCGCAGAATCGATCACATTCGAAAGTCCACGGAGTGCAGCGAATCCTCACCCCGACTCGACGGATGCCGCCGCCAGCAACGACGACGACGAGCAGATCGCGGGTTGGAGCAGCGAGGGTGGGCACGGGCGTTACGCGCGACCGTGACGGAACAATGACCATGGCGTGAGTGGTCCAGACAAAGGCGATCGCAGTGGTCCGCCACTCCGTCCGCTCGACGACGGGTCCAAGGTGACCGCGACAGAGTCGGCTGCCGAGACACGCCGACACGCTGCCGTGGTCTACAACCCCATCAAGGCTCGACTTGACCCGATTCGCAGCGCAGTCATCGACCAGGAACGGGCCAACGGGTGGGATCGAACACGCTGGTACGAGACGAGCAGCGCAGATTCCGGACGATCGGCCGCAGCACAGGCGCTGGGCGAGCAACCTGCCGTCGTCGTCGTGGTCGGCGGTGATGGGACGGTGCGAGCCATTGCGGAGGTGATGCACGGAACCGGCATCCCCGTCGCGTTGCTGCCCGCCGGCACCGGCAACCTACTCGCACGCGAACTCAGCACGCCCCTCAATGACGTCGCCGCGTGCATCGCCGCTGCGTTCACGGGCGACGACCGCGGGATCGATGTGGGGACAGCTGACCTCGAGGACGAGACCGGAACACGCAGCACGCACGCGTTCGTGGTCATGGCGGGCATCGGCCTCGATGCGGATATGGCACAGCACACCAGCGCGATCGCGAAGAAGCACCTCGGATGGCTCGCATACGTCACCCCCATCGCCCGATCCATCATCAGGAACCGCCTCTTCCATCTCAATTACCGGATCGACGACGAGCGCGTCAGTTCCACCCGCGCCCACACCGTCATCGTCGGAAACTGCGGAACACTGACAGGGAACCTGCTCCTGCTACCGGCCGCAGTCATCGACGACGGACTATTGGACGTCGTGATGATGCGCCCGGAGGGTGCATTCGGGTGGGCGCGGATCGGGACACGGCTGACCCTGCAGGGCATCGCCCGCCAATCGCGGGTGACGGGAAGCATGATGCGGCGGACCCCAGACCTCCTCTCGCTCGCCTATGTCCAAGGCCGGCAGTTCGAAGCACGCTTCGACACGCCACACGTCATCGAGCTCGACGGAGATAGCTTCGGACACGTCACACGCGTCAGAATGAGCCTGCACCCCGGCGCACTGCTCGTTCGGGTCGCCCCACAAGCGTTCCGCCGTCGGGAATGAGCGCGTAAGACCCAAGTAGACCAGGAACACAGGACAGACCATGGCCTGCGGCGCGGCTGCAGCGGCCCCCGGAGGCTCCCCTCCGAGGACAAAGTCGGGTGCACCTGGACGGCATGCAGGGGGTCAGGGGTTCGAGTCCCCTCAGGTCCACCAAAACTCCCGGTAAAGCACCGAAACTTCACTCCCTGTACAGGGAGTTTGAATGTTTGGTAGTCGTTTACTGGACACTTCGCCGAGTCGCCAGAGGGCGCTTTCGAGCCTTCTTGGGGTATCTGGAGGGTACGCGGCACAGCCCGCGCACCTTCGCGATATGGACGGCGTTGGCACCTCAGATTCGGGACACGGGAACTATGTCTCGCTCGCTGAGCTTGCCGCGCAGCTGAAGGTCTCCGTCCAGACGATCTACGACCTTCGCAGCAAAGGGCGCGGACCCCGCGGGTTCCGTGTCGGCACCCAGTTGCGGTTTCGCGAGAGCGAGATCGACGCGTGGGTCGAGCGCATGGAGCTGGCCGACGAGCAGCGCCACGCCGGTGGCGCATCGTGAAGGGTGGGCGGCCATGCACCCAGATCGGCTCGTACGGCACCATCAGCGTCAGCAGGAGAGGCGCTTCCTACGTGGCGCTCGCGCGCATTCGGGATGCTGACGGGCGCCTGCGGAGAGTCACCGGCGCCGCGCGCACCGACTCGGCGGCCCGGGCGAGGTTGAAGCAGCGACTGCTGGAACGGCCGAGCTTTGGTACGGGTGGCCTGCTTGATCTCACCAGCTCGTTCCGCGACCTCGCCGAGCTGTGGCTGGAGGACCTCGCGCTGCAGAAGCTCTCCGACGGTACGAAGGACAACTACCGCGACGACTTGCGCCTCCACGTGTTGCCACAATTTGAGCACTTCACTCTGGGGGATATCACGACCGGGCGCGTCGAGTGGTTCCTCCGTTCTGAGGCGGCTGTGTCCTTCTCCCGCGCGAAGCACTCGCGGACAATGCTCAATCTGCTGTTCGGGTTCGCGCTCCGACACGATGCGATTCCGCGCAACCCCGTGCAAGGCACGAGCCCACTCCGCCGTCCCAAGGGCGAGCCACAGGCCCTGACGGTCGACCAGATCAATGCGATCCGTGACGCCGCGAGTCGCTGGCGGACCGGTCCCGACGTCAGGGGACCCAAGCCGGATGGCCAAGTCCGTGACATCATCGAGGTGCTCCTCGGAACCGCGCTGCGCATCGGCGAGTGTCTCGCTCTCCGTGCGTGCGACGTCGATGACGGTCCATGTGGGATGACGATCTCGGTGACGGGGACCGTCGTGTTGCGAACGGGGAGCGGCGCTGTGCGTCAAGATCACCCGAAGACCGAGCACTCAATCCGCCGCATCGCGGTCCCGGACTTCGCAACTGCCGTGCTTCGGGCCCGCCTCGCTGGCATCCCGACCAGCGACCGTCAACGGACTATCTTTGCCAACCGCGCAGGCAAGCCTCTGAGCCCGTTCAACGTGCGACGGACCTTCCGCGCCTTCCTCGAGGTGGCGGATCTCGCGGGGGAGGGGATCACCCTTCGCTGGTATCGGCGCACGGGCGCAACCGTCATCGCGCGAGGTGCGAGCGCGGACGCTGCCGCGACCTTCCTCGGCCACGGATCGACGGCGATCACAGAGGGGCACTACATCGAGCCTGATCGCACTGTGGACCGGGGGCCGGCAGGAATCCTCGAGCGGACTCTGCGCCGCACGAATCCGGACACCTCGCTTCTCTCGACAGACGACGGGGCGGCTGACGATCCGGTGCTCGACTTCCTTGACGAGGAAGATACCGAAGCCGCGTAGAAGATGATCGACCTACCGGTTCGGGTCGCTTCGGCCCCAACTCGCGATCGGTCCACCTCTCGGCCCATGAGCTTGAACGAACGCGGCGTGTACGCGCTCGCAGGCGACGTTGAGGCTCGTTGACCAGCCGATGACCTCTCGCTGAAAGGTAGCGCGGTAGCGGACGTCGGTGGCGTTCACGCGGCGGATCTCGATGGTGCCGTACACGCGCTCGAACCCGTCGAGCAAGCTCCACGTGCCCGGCGGACCTTCCCTCGCCGCGAGGATCGGGTGCCATCGGCTCGACTCGGCCATTGGGTCTCCTCCTCCGGCCGAACACCCATGAGCGTAGAAGGGTCACAGACACCGCCGGGCGACGCTTGGGCGCGGAATGTGCACCTTCCTGCCATGAGTGATCGTGAGCACGCTGACGCCGTCCTGGAGCACGTAGCTGTGCTCGCCTTCCTCTACTACCCCGGCATCGAGGCGGATGATCCGAGCTACAGCCTCGACGAGGACATCGAATGGTGTCTGGCGCGCCTCGGCGACGCTTCCGACGCCGAGCGGGGCCGACTGGCTGCCCTATTCGGGCGAGCGATCACCGACCCCACTGCGACACGTGAAGAGTTGTTCACTGCGCTCGCGGAGCTCGACGGCGTGCTCGTCGCAGATGACCATGAGTGACACCCCCTCGAGTGATGAGGAGCGTGCGGCCCGCCTGGCCGCACAGCGGAAGGCCTGGAACGAGGCGCACCCGGGCTATTACGCCGAGTACCGGGAGCGCAATCGCGAGGACATCCGTCGCAAGAATCGTGACCGTGAGCGCGACCGCGCGCAACGGGAGCGGGAGGAGAAGGCGCGACGCCAGAAGGGTATCGATCGCGCAAAGGAATGGGCGAAGGAACACCCGGAGGAGCGTCAGCAGGCGCGCGAGCGGTACAAGCAGAAGCACCCCGAGGCATACAAGCAAGCACAGCGCGACTACTACCACCGGAATCGGGACGCGATCGCGGAGCGTCGTCGCGCACGTGAGGCGGCCGACCCTCAGAAGGCGAACGAAGCCCGCAGCCGCGCTGTCGACCGCGCCAGGGCCGGCGGTCGCGACTCTGCCTGGTCGCCCACTCCGGATCAGCGTGCAACGTATCGAGAGCGAGAGAACGAAGCGAGGCGCCTCGCCCGTCGCCGGGCGCGTGCCGGGCTCCCCGAGCGACAGCTCCACCGGGTACACGCTCCGGATCGACGCCACAACGACGCTGCTGCGGACGAGTTCTTCGCGAAACCGCGCAGTGGTGAGGAAGTCGCCCGAATCAGAGAACAAGACGTGCCGACCCCACCCGAGTTGGTTCACGCGATGCAGGAGCGTTCGGAGAACCGACGTGTCGTCCGCGAGATCCTCGCGATCGCTGAGGAGTACTTCGCCGAACACGAGGTGGAACTTCGTGCGCGCGTCGCAGAGGTCTCGCGGGTGAGATTCCGGGGTGGGATGCTGCCCCTGGACGTGTACACCGAGCCGCGCCGTCATGCGCTCGAGTTCGCCAGCCGCGGCTACCTCCGCGCTAGCGTTGCTTCACCGACGGCGTCGATCGCCGTCTTCCGCTGGCTCGCGACGGATCTCGCTAAGCGCGGGCCCGACATCACGCTCTGACGCGACCCTTGACGGGCATTGGGCGATCAGCGCAAGTTTACAGTCGCGTGTACCGGGGTGCGACGTCGTCACCGACCCCTAGGCTGACCACATGATCGACTTTGGGGAAGTCGTTTTGGACGGCTTCGCCACGGGATTCGGCATGCTGTGGGCGGCGCTCACGGCGAACCCGTGGATTGCTCTTCTGTTCGCGGGGATCGTCGTCGGGGCCCTGTGGCTCCAGCTCACCCCGGCGCGGCGGCGTCGGCGCTGATGACGACGACAGATCCAACCGAACAGTTCGGAAGCATCCCCGCCGCTGCGGTGATCGCCGCCTGCCTTCAGGCTCAGGCCAGCGTTCCGCCGCGATCAGGTGTCTCGCGCGTGTTCGGTCGATCGCCGCTCTCTGATGACTCGCGCCCCTGGTACCTCGGTGCGCTGGGCGAGCTGCAAGTCGCGGCACGGTTGGCCAAGCTCGGTCCAGGGTGGAAGGTCTTACATTCCGTCCCGATCGGAGAGCGCGGCAGCGACATCGATCACGTTGTCGTCGGCGCAGCAGGAGTCTTCACGATCAATACGAAGTTCCATGAGGATGCCCGGATCTGGGTCGGCAGCAAGCGGCTGCTTGTCAACGGCCAGAAGACCGACCACCTCCGCAACTCGCGGTTCGAGGCGCAGCGCGTCGCACGAGCGCTCACGGCGCCCGCGGGTTTGCCGGTCGATGTCCAACCCGTGATCGTTCTCGTCGGGATCCGCAACATCACGGTGCGCGAGCGACCCGTAGATGTGGCGGTGGTCCGGGACACGGAATTGCTCCGCTGGCTTCATCGCCGGCCCACCACACTCGATGCTGACCTGCGGGACCGCCTAACCGCGGCGATGGCGCAGCGGATTCACTGGGCTGCGCCACCTGCCCAGGCATCCGAGCCGGACCTGCCAGCATTCGCCGCCCTCCGTCGAGAGGTTGATACCGCGCGACGTACGCGCGTGCTGTGGGCTATGACCGTGCTGGCCGGCTTCGTGACAGTTGCCGCCACGCTGGCCGTCAGCACCTACTCATCACTCCTCGGCGGATAGAGAGCGCTGACGTCGGTTCCCCGAGTGACCCCGCCGGCGCCCGGGTGCGCCCCGTTCAGACCCGATCCCTCTGCGGGCATCCGCCCATGAAGGGTCGGTTATCGAGCATCCCGCGATGTCAGGGCATCAGTCCTGATGCTCTAAGAAGTTAGATGCTCAATCGCGGGCGGGCGGATATTCTGCGGCTCGCCCCAGTTCAACGCTCGCAAGGTAGGCGTTGTCGTCGACGCGTTCCTGCCAATCCACGGTGGCTTCGTCGGGTGCCATCGCGGCGATCGCGACATGGGCCATGAAACGGTCCGGCGTCGCACCGTGCCAGTGCCGCACGCCGGCTGGCGTGAAGTGCGTCGTACCTGCGGTTACGAGGACAGGATTTTCGCCTTCGATGTGCACGATGGCGATGCCGTCGGTCACGTGGAGGGTCTGCCCCAGCGCATGGGAGTGCCAGGCGGTCCGGGCGTTCGGCGCGAACCGCACAATCCCGGCGCTAATACCGGCCTCCGGTGGTGCGATGAGGTCCACCCAGACATCGCCGGTGAACTTCGCGGCGTCGCCCTTCTGCGTGCTCACTCGGTGACCTCTGACGCTGCCGCCGGTGTAGCGGCGAGGCTGCCGAGCAGCCGCAGCCGCTCTCCGGTCGGGGTATCAAGGGCGGGCGTCATTGTAAACATGAGAAGGCCCGGGTCGGCGGGCAGTTCGAGGGCTTCGTAGTCGAAAATGAGGTCGCCGACGTCGGGGTGGTGGATGCGCTTGCTCCCGGTGCGATGGAATCGGACGTCGTGGGCCGCCCACCGGGTACGGAAGACATCGCTGCGGGTAACGAGTTCACCGATGAGGTCGGTGAGTGCCTTGTCGTGCGGGTTGCGGCCCGCTTCAACGCGCAGCGACGCGACGATGCTGTTCGCGCCCGCCTCCCAGTCGATGTAGAAGTTCTGCGACGCGGGGTTGAGGAACGTGAATCGGGCGTTGTTGCGTGCGTTGGCGGGGTCGTCGATGATCGGCGCGAACACGGCGTGGCCGATGTGGTTGACGGCGAGGAAGTCCTTCCGGGTGTTAGCGATGTAGGCAGGTGCCGTGATGCTGTCCAGGAGCCGCTGAAGCGACGGGCGGACGACGTTCGCGGTGCTGCGAGGCTTCTTACGTGCGAGGCCCGTAGGTGCGGCCGCGCGCGCGAGGTCGTGCAGGTGCGTTGTCTCTGCCTCGTCGAGGTGAAGAGCTCGAGCAAGGGCGTCGAGGACTTCTGGGGAAACGCCCGAGAGGTTGCCGCGTTCCATGCGCGCGTAGTAGTCGACGCTCATGCCCGCGAGCATCGCGGTCTCCTCGCGCCGCAGTCCCGCTACGCGGCGCCGGCCGCCGCCGATGATGCCCGCCTGCTCGGGGGTCAGCCGGGAGCGACGTGTCATGAGGAACTCGCGCACCTCGCTCCGGTTGTCCATGTTCCCCACGCTATGCCTCCTACGGTTCTCGATGGGTCGTGCCGGCCGAGCTATCGCGCTCGGCCGGCACGTTGTCAGTGTCGGCGCCCCAACGCGTCCAGATCTTTGTGGACGCGATCGGGTTCGTCGTGGATCGGCATGTTGTCCGGGTCCAGCGCTCCGTCGATGTCGGTGTCTGCGGTCAGTGCAGCGAAGAGCGGACCCAGGTCGTCCTGCGCGGCACCGTGGTCGGCGACCAGCTCGAGCGTCTTGTGATCGGCGGTCTGGCTGGTGAGGCTGTCGACGAGGACCCGGGCGAGTTGGTCACGGGCGATGACGCCGTCCGCGGGTGACGCGGTGCTGAACCGGTCTCCCTGCCGCATCACGATGCGTCGCTGGTCCGGCTCGTTGTAGTCGAACCAGCCCGGACGGACGATCGTGTACGCGTTGCCGGATGCGCGGACGAGCCGCTCCGCCCGCCGTTTCCAGTCGTGGCCCTCTCCCGCGCGATCGGTGGTGCCGACAGCCGTCATCAGCGCGACCCGGACCGGACGGTCACCCAGCGCGGTGAGGGCGTTGCGCACCGCACCGTAGTCCACGCGCTCCGCCTCGCCCGGGGCGCCATGGGAGCCGTGGACGAACACGATCGCGTCGACACCGTCCACAGCGCCGGCGAGGCCCGCAACCGAAGTGAGGTCGCCGGTGACGATCTCCGTCGCCGGCGGGAGGTTCCGTGCGCGCGATGCGTCCCGCACGAGTGCCCGCACCCGATGGCCCTGGCTGAGCGCTTCGCGCACCACATGAACGCCGACGCTGCCGGTCGACCCGACGACGAGGACGGTGAGCTGGGACATCCGGCTCACTCCTCCGGGATGTCGCGGCCGAACGCTTCGAGGGTGATGACCTCGGGCTCGGGTCCACCGCGCACACCGGTGTCGAGGTCGTCGATGCGTGCGATCTCTTCGGCGGTGAGCTCGAAGTCGAACACGTCGAAGTTCTCCGCGATGCGTGCGGGCTTGACCGACTTCGGGATGGCCTGGACGCCGTGCTGGATGTGCCAGCGCAGCATGACCTGGGCGGCGGACTTGCCGTGGGCTTCGGCGATCGAGACGATCACCGGGTCGTTGAAGGTGCTCTTGGAGTCATCGCCGCGGTAGGAGGTGATGCCGCCGATCGGCGACCAGGCCTGGGTGAGGATGCCGCGCTCGGCGCCGAAGGCCTGCAGCTCGCGCTGCTGGAAGTAGGGGTGGACTTCGATCTGGTTGACCGCCGGCACGATGTCGGTCTCCGAGAGCAGGCGCTCGAGGTGTTCGATCATGAAGTTGCTGACGCCGATCGCGCGGACCTTCCCATCGGCGAGCAGCGCTTCGAGGGCCTTGTAAGCGGCGATGGTCTTGTCGAACTCGCTCGGCAGCGCCTGGTGGAGGATGAACAGGTCGATGACGTCGACCTGCAGCTTGCGGGCGCTCTTCTCGTACGCGTGCAGCGTTTGGTCGTAGCCGTAGTCGGAGATCCACACCTTCGACTCGAGGAACACCTCGTCACGGTCGAGCCCGGAGGCCTTCAGCGCGTCGCCGACGCCGCGTTCGTTCGCGTATGCGGCAGCGGTGTCGATCAGGCGGTAGCCGGTCTCCAGTGCGGACGCGACCGCGACCTGGGTCTCGTCGGGCGGGGTCTGGAAGACGCCGAAGCCGATCGCGGGGATTTCGACGCCGTTATTCAAGGTCAGGTGGCTGGTCATGGCATCGACGCTACGGCGGCCCAGCACCCGGTGGGAGTGACTGTCATTACATGGATAACCCGTCACTCCCACGCGCGAGGTCGGCGCGGTCGGATGGTGTCATGGCCTCCACTGTTTCCGCCACGACGCGGCGCGTATCGCGCCCGGGCGTGGTGCTCGTCGTCGTCCTGGTCAGCTACTTCATGATCGTTCTGGACAACTCGATCGTGTTCACCGGGCTCGCCCGCATCCGCGACGATCTCGGCTTCAGCACCGCCGGTCTGTCCTGGGTGCAGAACGCCTACGCGCTGGTCTTCGGCGGACTGCTTCTTCTCGCCGCACGCGCCGGAGACATCGTCGGCCGCCGCCGCATGTTCCTCATCGGCCTCACGATCTTCGCTTCCGCGTCGTTGCTGATCGGGCTCGCGCCGACTGCGGAGTGGATGATCGCCTCCCGCGCGCTGCAGGGCGTCGGCTCGGCAATCCTCGCCCCTACCTCGCTCGCGCTGCTCACCGCCAACTTCCCCGAGGGTCCCGCCCGCACCAGGGCGATCGCCGCGTACGGCTCGACCGCCGGCATTGGCGCCAGCCTCGGCCTCGTCGTCGGCGGTATCGTCGCCGACCTCACCTCTTGGCGCGTCGGATTCCTGATCAACGTCCCCATCGGCATCGCCCTCGGCATCGCCACGCTCCTGTACATCAGCGAGACATCACGGTCGCGTGGCAGGTTCGACATCGCGGGTGCCATCACCTCCACGCTCGGCATGACCGCGCTCGTGTACGGCATCACCCGGACCGCCGACGAAGGATGGTCCGACCCTGTCGCACTGGGCGCACTCGGGGCGGGCCTCCTCGTGATCGCCCTGTTCGTGCTCATCGAGACTCGCGCCGTACAGCCGATTCTTCCGCTGCGTGTGCTGCGTAGCCGAGTCCGGGGCGGAGCGTTCGTCGCGCGGATGCTGTTCGCGGGGTCGATCTTCGGCTACTTCTTCTTCATCAGCCAGTACATGCAGGCGGTGCTCGGCTTCACCCCGCTGCAGGCAGGCCTCGCGTTCCTTCCCATGACAGTGGTGCAGTTCGCGCTGTCCCTCCTCGTGCCCCGCCTGACCCGACGCTTCGGGAACGCGACACTCGTCACGATCGGCCTTGCCATCACGTTGGCCGGCATGACGTGGCTCGCCTTCATCGACGCGCACAGCGGCTACTGGACGGCGGTCGCCCTTCCGATGCTGCTACTCGGAGCCGGGCAAGGCCTGGGATTCGCGCCCCTCACCGCCGCGGGCGTCAACGGCATCGAGCCGCGGGATGCCGGTGCCGCATCAGGTGCGGTGAACGTCGCCCACCAGCTCGGCGGCGCGCTCGGCGTCAGCGTCATGGTCGCCGTCGCATCCTCACTCGCGTCAGGTGAGAGTACGGCCGCGGTCGCCACAGAGTCCGCCGCCGGGATCGCCACGGGAGCCGTTCTCCTCGCCCTCGCACTTCTCGCGGCGCTCTTGCTCGTCCTGCCCGGCGCCCGCCAGCGCCACTGACGCCGCCGACATAGCGAACGGGGTCGGCATCTGAGTGAGATGCCGACCCCCTTCCCTGCTTCGGTCAGAGCTGCGTGGCTGGCCGCAGGAGGACTTCGTTGATCGCGAGGTGCTTCGGGCGCTGCACCACGAACGCGATGATCTCCGCCACGTCCTCGGCGGTCACTGTCGCCTCCGCGTACATCGCGTTGACGGCGGCGTTGGTCTGCTGGTGTGTGATGTGCGTCGGCAGCTCGGTGGCCACGACGCCGGGTTCGATGAGCGTGACCCGCACGTCGGGCAGCAGCTCCTGCCGCAGCGACTCTGACCAGCCGTTGACGGCCCACTTGGTCGCCGCATAGACGCCGTTACCCGCACGCGCGGTGCGCCCCGCCACGGAGGAGATGTTGACGATGTCGCCGCCGCCGTCGACCAGCTGGTCCAGGAACACCTCCGTCGCGGTGATCGCGCCGAGGAGGTTGACGTCGACCATCCGGCGGTAGTCCTCGCGCTGCTCAGGCGAGAATGGCCCCAGCAGCATGACGCCCGCGTTGTTCACGAGGATGTCGACCCGTCCCAGCTCCGCTCGCATTCGCGCGGCCGCTGCGACGAGCGCGTCCCGGTCCGTCACATCCGCCGCGATCGCGATCGCGCCATCACCCAACTCGGTCGCGATCGACTCGATCCGGTCAGCCCGCCGCGCGAGCAGCGCAACCTTGTAGCCGGCGGCGTGGAACGCACGCGCCGTTGCCTCCCCGATGCCGGAGGAGGCACCGGTAACCAGCGCGACCCGAGTGTTGCTGTCAGTAGTCATGAAGATTCCCTTCGTCCAAGGCATCACACCGCGGCGCCGGCCACACGACCAGTGACCGGTTATCCGTGTAACAGCAGACCCTCCCTCGTGCGACCCGCGCGGCGTAGCGTCGCACCATGCCACGCAAGACGACCACACACCTCAGCCGGCGTCCCTACGCGGCGATCGCGCTCACCGCAGCGATCTCGCCGCTCGCCGCATGCGCCGGCCCCGCGACAGTGCCCCCGACCACCGCGCCGCAAGAGACGGAGACGAACGTGCCCCAGACCTCCGCGTACGTCGACGGCGAGCACAGCGCACGCGGCTGGTACGGATCACTTCCCTCCCACCAGGACGTCACGCTCACCATCGACGACGGCGCGGTGACCGAGGTGCAGATCACCACCCCCGCCGAGGATGAGACCTCGCTCGGATACCAGCAGCGATTCGCGCAGGCGCTGCCCGGCGCGATCATCGGGCGGTCCCTCGACGAGATCGCCATCGACCGCCTCGCCGGTGCGAGCGGATGCTCCGAAGGATTCATGAACGCCCTCACCCAGATCCGCGAAGCCGCTACCAAGAACTGAGCAACGACGGAGTCGTCGTGACGCAGAACGTCAGCTGCGCACACTAGCTTGGAGGCGACATTGCCCCAAAACTCGCGCACCTTACCGACGACTTGTCTTCGACCGCGGGTGGGCGCCGCCAGCTGTCAACGCCCCGGACGCGAGCTCACCGCCGATGTCGCGCAGCTATCCATTTAGCGGCATCGAACAGCAACGGCTCCCAGCGCCCATCTGGATTCCCATACGGGCAATGCGCGATTGCGGGACGTCCGCGTGCTGGGGTTCCGGTGGACGCTGACGCGGTCAGGTTGCCTGACCGGTCCCGCCATACGGTAGGTGAATGCCCAACGTTCCTGAAGCGGCCCTGGGGGGCTGGATCCGCGCCTGCGTCTCCAGCCTGCGCGATGTCAACGGCTTTATTGTCGACAAGGCCCACGCCGACGAGTTTCTCCTGCTCTACGGCCTGATCGCGCGGACGTTCCGCTATAGCAATGCCTACCTGATACTCGTTGACGCCGAGATGGAAGGCGAGGCGGTCCCGCTGGCGCGCGCGGCACTGGAACACGCCATCACCCTGCAGTGGGTTTTCGTCATCGACGGCGGGGTCAAGAAGTACCGAAACTCGGTCGCGCACGATCGGGTCGAGCACTACGGCAAACTCGCCCAGTGGCTGGACAACGAAGGTCTGCGCGAGGCCTTGACCGAGCTCGGTCCGGTCCCCGAGGGGAGCCGACTCGGCAAGTTCATGGACATGGTCCGCGACCTTGACGAAGACGCCTTCCTCGAGACGAGCTACCACATACTCTCCCAGCACGTGCACGTCACCCATAGTGCCGTGACATCGTTCCTTCAACCTGGCGAGGGCGAAACGCACATCCTTTACGACCAGGAGTATGCCTACCGTTACCAGGCAACCTACGCGTGCGCCATTGCTTGCATGCTCGCACGATGGGTTCTCGCGCGGCTGAGCGACGACGACACGTCGCTGGAAGAGCTCGACCAACTCTCGGATGAGCTCCAGCTCCCCATGCACCTCGCTGACCAGATAAAACCGCCGCGCAAGCGACGCACCGGCATCTGAATTTCACGTGATCGCTACTGTTCGCGATACACACGGGAGCAAATGGGGCGATTCCTGACGCTCAGCTAATGCCGGTGGTGGCATATTCAGACGTGCAGCGAAGCATCTGCGAGTTCGCGGATGAAGCGCGGAGAACTCTACTGGGGGATCTGAGCATGACGGAACCGGAGCAAGGCATTGCCGATTCGAAGCGTTACCCGCTTCTGCTCGATGAGCCGACGGAAGTTGACCTGCTCTCCTTTGATGCTGTCGCGTCGACGGTGGTGGATGCAGTCCTCGATCCTCGCCTCGATCCCATCGCACTCGGCCTTTCTGGTAGCTGGGGCAGCGGTAAGACCTCAGTGCTTCGTATCATCGGACGCCAACTACGCCCGGCCGGGGGCGCGAAGCCGACCCGCATCGTGATCGAAACCGACCCTTGGCGATACGATCCACAGCTCGGCATCAAGGAATCGCTGATCGGCGAGATCCTCACTGCCATCGAGGCCGCACTCCCAGCCGATGGCTTGGGCGAGAAGTCGAGGTCGCTTCTCAAGCGTCTGGTAAGACGGGTCGACTGGACCAAGGCGATGAAGCTTGCGGCGACCTCTGCGATCACGGTCACCCTGCCGTCCGTCGACAAGGTGCTCGAACTTGTGAAGCCGAAGGGTGAAGTCGAGGGCGATGCACAGCCTGAACCGATCACTGACATGGTGCAGTTCCGAGCCGAGTTCGAGAAGCTCCTTGAGTCTGAGGGTTTGGCTGAGATCGAGAACGTCGTGGTGCTGGTCGATGACCTCGATCGCTGTCTTCCCGAGACCGTAGTTGAGACGCTCGAGACCATCCGACTCTTCCTGTCGGTGCCGAAGATGTCCTTCGTTATCGCGGCCGATGAGGAGCGCGTTGCGGAAGCGATCGCGACCCGCTTTTCGGATAGCGGCGAGATCGGCGAGGAGTCCCCAGCGCGACTGTATCTCCACAAGATCGTTCAGACGTCCGTCCCTGTTCCGGCGCTCAGCGATTTCGACACTGAGGCCTACCTCGTGCTGCTTCAGATTCGCTCGCTCGTGCCCGACGATTCTGACTACGACGTGATCGTCGCTGAGGTTGCCGAAGCGCGTCGCGCGGCCGCGACCCTCGAGTCCGTCAAGTCATTGCAGCGCGCGGGCTTCGCCGAACAGCGCAACAACGCGGCGCGCATTCGTCCGATCATCCATGAAAAGACCCGTGGCAACCCACGCCGCATCAAGCGGTTCCTGAATGACCTCTCCGTGAGGCTCTCGATCGCTGCCAAGCGAGGTATCGCTCTCGATGAGGCGACCATCGCCAAGCTGATGGTGCTTGAGCAGTATTTTCCCGAAGACTTCAAGACCCTGACGGATTGGCTCCGTCAGCGCACACTTCGCACCAACCTCGAAGCGCTCGAAGCCCTCGCGGGTACGCCAGAACCGACCGAATCGACTGAAGAGACGCCGGGTAGCGAGGTAGCCGAGCCTGCAATCGAGCCCAAGTCTGATGCGAAAGGCAACTCCGACGCAGGGGGCTCTAGGAAGGCGGTCGCGAAAGCTGCGAAGCCCGAGCAGCCGGAAGCCAAGCCTCAATTCAGCGAGGGTCTTGTTCGGTGGGCTCGGCTCTCGCCTGCTCTCGCGAAAAAGGACATCACGCCGTACCTCGTATTCGCGGCGAGCTTTAAGAGCGTCTTCCTCGAGTCTGACGCGCTTCCGGAGTCGACCCGTGACATGGCAACGCAGCTGCTTTCTCGTTCTGTGGGCGAGGCTCGTCGCGTCACTGACGACATGCTTCAGCGGCTCGAGCCAACCAATGCGACGCGCCTCGTCTCCTACATCGGCGGCGTCATTGTGGACGAGCCGGCTCGCCAGACCCAGGGCGTCATCGCTATGCTGCGCATCGCCCGGCTGCAAACGAACTCTGTCGAGTCGGTGGTGAATGCACTCAAGCGCATCAGGCCTTCCGATCTCAAGGTCTCTTCGCTTACGACCCTTCGTGCGACCGATTCTCCCGAGATCCTTGCGCAATTCGAGGCGATGACGAACGCCAGCGGCAAGGAAGCGCTCGTGGGCGCGTTCGGTGCCGTAAAGGAAGGCATCTAGTCGTGGGTACGAGCTCGTCCTACAAGGGCTCGACGAGTAAGGCCGCGAGTGCGCTGCGCGACGGCGTTGATTCTTGGTCGCAGTCGCAGACCGACGGATCCAAGACTCCGGTACCACCGAGCGTGGTCGCGCAGGCGCTCAGAATCCCTGTCTTCTCGCGCTCGGGTGGCGGTTCCGGAGGAGGCGGCGGCGGTGCTGGTGGAGGGGGTCGCCAAGGCGGAGGGTCCAAGAAGCAGAGTTCCCCTCGCCGCGATGCGCGTGCCTACGCTTCAACCGCCAGTCGTGCCGCCGGGCTCGCAAGGGCGTTTCGAGAGGGCGACCGCGACGCGCTCGCCAAGGCGGGCCTCGACTTCGATCGTCTTTCCGAACTCCCATCTCGCTCCGAACTCGTGCGGGCGATTCTCGATGTCGTCTGCGACGCCGACATGGGTAGCGACATCCCCGCTGAGGAACAGCGGGACATCGCTGCGCATCTGCTCGACTGGATGTTCGACACGGAAGAGAACCCGACTTTGCCGGACGCTGTCGCGACGGCTGAGCATGCCATTGGGCTGATCGTTGCCGAGATCTTCTTGTCCGAAGCTGGTGAATTCACGTCCACCGATGCGGTGTCGCGAGAGGAGTTCATTAGCGGCGTGTACGAGTCCAGCCAACAGCTCGCGGCGGGATCGAACCTGGCACAGACTGGTGCAAGCCAAGAGGAGATCGATAAGGCCATCCAGCGAGGACTGCGGTGGCTTCGCCGCGCGCATGGAAGGAATGACGCGTAAGCATGTTTGAGTTTCGCCTCTCGGTCCTTCCTCCGACCGATCCGCTCCCGGCAGACGCCGCCACAACGTTCTTCTGGCACACCAAGCACAGCCTGCCGTACTTTCATGCCAACGTTGGGCCGCGTCTTGCGGAGTATGGGCTGGTCAAGCCCCGCAACGTTGACTTCGTCCGAATTGCTGCAGCGGTGCTTGCTGCTGATCGATCAGCCAGCCGCTCGGGGCGGCTGTCGCGCTGGAACCAGCGGGACATCTCACTCACAATCGACGTTCTTGCCGTCGGCCCGTGGAATGCAGTTAAGGCGGATCTCGAACGGCTCTTGGGTTTCCTGACCGGCGATGCCTGGTCGCTCACCTTCCGGCGCGAGGTCGGAGCGCCGGAGCAACTGGGTAGCGCTGCCGTTGGAGCGAAGCGCGCCGTCCTGCTTAGTGGTGGGGCGGACTCCGCCACCGGTGCACTACTCTCGGCGATCGACCTTGCGAGTCGAGGCGAGCAGCAGGTGCTCGTGTCTCACTGGGCTTCGACCAACCTGCGTCCTCTTCAGACGCGTGTCGCCAGCGAGATCGAGCGCATCGCGAGGGGGACCACTGCGGATCACATCAAGGTACGCATCGCGCGGGGTCGACACGCGCCGGGCGGTAAGTCGTACGGACGTGAGAACTCGACTCGTTCTCGTTCCCTGCTCTTCATTGCGCTTGGTCTTGCCGTGGCGTCGGTCCGCGAGCTGCCCCTTTGGCTCCCGGAGAATGGGTACGCCTCGATCAACCCACCGCTCTCGAAGAGTCGGCGCGGTAGCCTCTCGACAAAGACGACGCACCCGAAGTTCATTGCTGACCTCAAGAGAGTCCTCGCAGCGGTGGGCGCTCACCATGACGTGGTGAACCCATACGCCTACTTAACCAAGGGCGAGATGTTCTCGTCGGTGAGTGACGCGATCGGTGCAGCGGAAGCCAGCACTTTCTTGTCGGTGACGTGGTCTTGTTCCCACACGGGTGCTCGCACCTACGGCAGCGGACCCAATGTGGCGTGTGGCGTGTGCTTCGGATGTGTTCTGCGGAAGGCCTCGTTCGTGGCGAGCGGTCTCGACGACCACACGCATTACCTGGTGCCGGCGAATACCGAGCAGCGCAATTGGCTGGCTGACAAGACTGTCGTCCCCGCAATGCGGGACTTCCTCGCCGCGCCGTTCGGCGAGTATGACCTTTCTCGCCTGCAGATTCCGGCGGACATTCCGCTTGCCGATGTCGCGTCGCTGGTCGACCGCGGCCGCGATGAGCTCAGACACCTGGCGCTATGAAGACTCCGCCCCCTCTTGATACTCATGCGCACCTCGCTGTGGATATCGATGCATCGGCCGTGCGTAGTCTTGGCGCGTTCGTCTTCGCAATGACCCGATCCCTTGACGAGTTCGCAGCGGTGTCGTCGCGAAGTGATCTTCGAGCCAGTTGGGGTGTCGGCGTGCATCCAGGGCTTGTCCGCACTATCAGGGCGTTTGACCCAACCGCCTTCAGCAGGGCCGTTGCATCTGCCGCCGTCGTCGGAGAAGTGGGGCTCGACGGAGCGAGCCGTGTGCCGATGGCCGAGCAGGTGCGGGTCTTTCGCGCTGTGCTCAAGGAGCTTTCGCGCCAGCCGCGGGTCGTCAGCGTCCATAGTTCCGGGGCGCATTTTCAGCTGCTTCGTGAGCTTCATAGGACGCCAGTCTCCGGCGTCATCCTTCACTGGTGGACCGGATCGCCCGAGCTCACCGAGGAGGCTGTGCGGCTCGGCTGCTACTTCTCGCTGCCTCCCGCCATGATGTCGTCGCTCGACGTGATCGATCTCATACCGCTCGAGCGGGTGTTGCCCGAGACGGATCATCCGTACGGCGACCGCCGGACGAGTGCTGCGAAGCAACCTGGGGAGGTGGGCGAGGTCGAACACCGGATCGCGAAGCTGCGCGGCCTCGAGCCACGTGACGTGCGCATTCGGTTCTGGAGGAACCTTCGCATGCTCGTCGATGACGTGGACGGTCGGCATCGGTTTGGCGCTGCGTGGCAGACGACCTTTGAGCAGCTCGACTAGCGCTCTCGCCCCGTCTAGCGTTGCGCGAGAGAGGACCACCTCGAACTCTGGTTGCCCGTTTGTGCACCGGGGAGCGATCATTGACCGCGAGTAGGCAGTTAGCCTGACGTCCACCGGACGGTCGACCTCGTAGGACCCGGACGGTCGTCGGCGCGTTCAGCGGAGCGCTTACGAACAGCTGTCGCTGCCTACACGCCCCCGGTACGACGCTCAGCGGTCGACGACCGTGCACGGCTACTCGCGCTCGCCTTCACCGGCGATGAACGCGTCCTCCACGGCCCTCCGTCGGGCGACGTCCTCGACGACGAAGGTTCGGAAGTCTGCAGCCCTGTCCTGGATAGGCGATTCGGCGACCGTGGGCGCGGGATCTTCTCCCGGCCATGCCGTCTGGCGGGTGGCCCGGTCACGGTCGAGGCGCGAACCGGACGCGGCTACCCAATCGTGCAGGCGTTCGCGTGCGGCGGCGAAGTCTTGGTGCCAGCCCAGCGGCGCTGATCCGTGTTGCTGCTCGTCGTAGGCGCAGAGCCAGTGGAGGTGAAGGGCGGAGAGCTCCCACACGAGTTCGGGGTGCCGATGCCAGAGAGGCGGGATGATCGACGGGCCGAGGCCGTATGTCCGTCGCAGCCAGTTCACCCACCTGTCGAGCTCGACCCACTCGAACGCGGCGCGGTCTGAGGTGAGAGTGTTCCAGTTCACCGGCCGGGGGATGGAAGGAAGTCCTTCTGGCTCGGCATCCGGCTCATCGGGCGTGGGCGGCTCGAACTGGTAGCCCGGGATGTGGAGGGGCTCGTCCGCAGGCATCGGGGTGTCCCTCAGAGGGAGACGGGACGCACGGCGGGCTTGCTCGCAGCCGGCGTCGAGGGCGCCAGCGACGGGACGGTGCGGCGGCGCTGCAGCGTGTAGTTCGTGCGAGCGGAGTCGTGGCCGAGGCGCTTCGCAACGAACTCTTCGGTCTCGACCGTTTCGCCGTCGCACTGTCGGGATGACGTGTGAGTGTACCCCTCGGCGATGAAGGCGTCGCCCTTGTTGAACATCGCGTAGGCGCGTTCGGCGTTGCGTCGGAACATCACGAGGTCGTGGTACGTCGTCTCGGTCTGGGTGAAGGTGCCGTCGTCGTTGCGCTCGAAGTGCTCCTGCCCGATGCGTGCCCAGAAGCGGGCCTCACCTTTCGCGTTGAACGCGAGTTGGGGTTCGGATGCGAGGAAGCCGGAGAGCGACTGTTGGGTGTGGATCGTCATCGGATGCTCCTACCGGGGAGGCCGCGGGTCGGCCATCACCAAGGAGGTGCGTCGGCTATCCCCGGCGCAGTCGCTCCTCGATGCGCGCGCGGTCGTCGCGGAGGGCGGCGCCGTCAGGGCGCGAGTTCCATTCCCGCAGTTGCGTGACGATCGGTGGCGCCGCGCGCAGCATCAGCAGTGCGGTTCCGTATGGCAGAGTCCGGATCACATCGGGCGGCATGATGGGGACCCGCCGTGTCGAACGCTGGTTGGAGCGAAGTCCGCGCTCACCGACCGTGATGGAGTGGGTGACCTCGTCGCGGTCGCCGATCAGGGTGGAGATGTCCTGAAGATCCCGAGATCCGGATGCGCCACCCAGCACGATCTTCGCGATGCTCGCGTCCCAGATCGCCGTGGCCGCGTTGTCGCCCCAACGCTGTCGGGCCTGCGCGAGCGACTGGAGAACTGGCATCGTTGTGATCCCGGTGCCGCCGCCTTCCGCCATCAGAACGGGCAGCGATGGCAGCGGTGCGAGGTTTCCGATCTCGTCAAGCGCGAGGAGCACGGGCGGGTCCAGTCGTGCCCCGGGCGAGCGCGCCGCGATCCGTCGGGTTGTCTCGACGAGGTCCTCGACGAGAGCGGCGACCAGAGAGGAGGAGGCGCCGGCGCCGGCTCCCGTCGCGAGGAGGTACAGCGTGCCGTTGTGGCGGAGGAACGCCTCAGGATCGAAGTGCTCTTCCTCGCCTGGACTGACAGCATCGAGGACGCGCGGGTCAGCAAGGGCAGCGAGCGCGAGGGAGACTCCCTGCCAGATCGAATCGCGCGTTCGAGGGTCCGCATCGATCATCGCCTCGAGCGACTCCGCCCAGCCGACCGCCGCCGCGGGGTTGCTCGTGAGAATCGCGACCGCTTCCTGCGCGGCCGCCGGGTCGAGTGTCCAACGGTAGAGCTCTGCGGGGGAGCGCCCGTCGAGCGCCGCCGCGTGCAGGAGCGCCTGCAATGCGGTGCGGGTCTTCCCCTCCCAGAAGCCGCCGTTTTCGACGCCGACGCTCGACAAACCGGTGCCCGCCGCGAGTCCTGCGGCTCGGATCATCGCGGTGAGCGGGATCTCGCACCCGCGCACGGGTGACCACCGCAGCCCTGCCGGCACTCCGGGGGCGAGCTGTTGCGGATCGAACACAGCGATGGGCCCGCGCTTCATCCGCGCCCGAATCGTCGTCGTCAAGTTGTCCGGCCTGGTGGAGGTCGTCACGACCGCTCCCGGTGCGTCGAGGATGGCGTTGATGACGATGTGGGCTCCCTTGCCGGATCGTGGCGGGCCGATGACGAGGATCGAGTCTTCGACCGAAGTCCAGACCTTCGACCCCCGGGCTACCCCGACGAGATATCCGACATCGCTGGGCTGGGGCTTGGTGACGGATGCCCGCAGGTGGGCGGCTCGGGAGAGGAGCGCGCGGTCGGAGGCGGCGCGTCGCACGTCTGCGGGGGAGGCGATTCCTGCGATGCGGTTGGGATCCGACCGGGCGTAGCGGGTGAGGTTGCGCAGAAGCCGCCACACCGACCACCCGGCAACGGCGACGAGCGCCACAAGCAGAGCCACAGCAACCCAGTACGCGATCGGATTGAGCCCGGCGGAGCCCAGCGCCGCCCCGGGCTCTGCCGGGGTACCGAACACGCCAAGTCCGGCGGCGAGACCACCGGTCGGTTGCGCCGCTCCGGTGAGGAACGCGGCGACGTTGCCGGCGACACGGAGGACCGCGGCGATAACGATGACCACACCCAGTCCGAGGAGGGCGAGGTTGGCGAGGCCGTCGCGACCCGAGATATCCAGGTCGGGGGCGCCGTTCACGTGAGGTCTCCGATGACGCAGGTGCCGGAGATGCGCCCCACGAGGACTACTTCGCCTGTGGCGCTGACCTGGCATATTCCCGGCTCCAGGAGAGCTCGGGCGGAGCCGTCCGCGGATGCCTTGATGTAGCGAACGATGATCGCGACGGCGACGTCCTCTCCGGGGATGAAGCCGTCTTCGCCGAGAACTACCCGCGGCGGTGCGATCAACGGTGCCGCATCGATCAGGGCGTCCGAGCCTTGAACGGCTCTGACGGGGGATTCATCGCGCGGCGGCGGCGAGATCGGGTCAAGCTCCCGTTGCAGCGGTCTGGCGATGAGGTCGGTGAAGACCGTGCCGTCGGTCTCGTAGACGAGCACCCGCACCGGGGAGCCGCGGTCCTCGAGCACGGAGTCGATGACGGCGGCGAAGGAGGATCGAACCCACGGTGGGCCGAACCGAGGCGGTTCGAGCGCTACACCGTCCACGGCGACCGTCATGGTTCCGTCTGCCGCGATCGTCATGGCGATCACCGGAAAGACCGGCGGCACGTTGAGGGCATCTGGTGCCCTCCGCATCGCGTGCGTTGTGCTCATTTCATGACCTCCGTCATCCGACTGGTCGTATCGAAGGCTGCGAGCTCTGCGGGATGCAGCTGATGCTGCACGACGAAGCTGCGGTCCTTGATTCGCCACAGACCTTGACCGGTCCCGAGCCCCGGCAGCAGGCTCTGCTCCGTTCCCGTGAGGCCGAGCGCGCTCGCGGTGGCGCCGAGCTGGTCGGCTTCCTGACGGTAGATGATTCGGGTCTCGGCGTTGGCGAGGAGGGAGGATGCAATCGCCCGCATTGCGGACCCTTGGTCGCCGACGTTGTCCAGGTCGGAGAGCTTGTGGAACACGAGGAGGTTTGCGATCCCGTAGTGGCGCGCGAGCCGCCACTGGGCGTCCATGCGCCGCAGCAGAGCGGGGTGCGACATCAGCCGCCAGGCTTCGTCGTAGACGACCCATCGCTGCCCGCCGTGTGGGTCGAGGAGGGCGGACTCCATCCAGGCGGACGAGCAGGTCATGAGTACGGAAACGAGTGTCGCGTTTTCGGCGACGCGGGAGAGGTCGAGCGAGATCATCGGCAGGCTCGGATCGAACGTCACCGTGCTGGGGCCGTCGAAGAGCCCGGCGAGGTCTCCGGCGACCAGTCGGCGGAGCGCGTGACCGACCACCCGGCCGTCTTCCACGAGCCGGCGATCGGCTTGATGAGACTCGTCGGGGGAGAGGATCCGTTCGACGACCATCGGCAGGATCGGTGTCTCGCAGGAGCGCACAGCGTCGGCGAGCGCGAGGTCGATCGCCGTGTGTTCGAGCGGGCTCAGCGGTCGATCGAGCACCGTCTCGGTCAGCGCACCGATCAGATCGCGGCGACGTGACACGACCTGGCCGGCCCAGCTCTCATCGGAGAGACCTGACGGGCGGTGGCCTTCGTCGAGGGGATTGAGGCGGTTCGACATCCCGTGTCCGAGCACGATCGCCTGCCCGCCGACAGCTTCGGCGACGGCGGTGTGCTCGCCTTTGGGGTCGCCGGGCACATACACCCGCCGCCCGAAGGGCATGGATCTCGTGTAGAGACTCTTCACGAGCGAGGACTTGCCGGAGCCCACGATCCCCGCGAGCACGATGTTCGGGGCGGTGATCATCCCGCGGGAGTAGAGCACCCACGGGTCGTAGACGAACGAGGCGCCCGAGTAGAGGTCCTGCCCGACGAAGACGCCTTGAGAACCCAGCCCGCCCTCGGCGAGGAACGGGTACGCGCCGGCGAGGGTCGCGCTCGTGTCCTGGTGGCGGGGAAGACGGAGGCGACCGGGTGTGCGCAGCGAGGCAGGCCGCGACTCGCCGGATGCGGGGAGATAAGTGGTCGCCCGCTGATCAGCCCGTAGCGCTTCCCACTGGGCGCGCCGAGCCGCAGAAGCAGTCGCTCGGGAGTCGGCGGCGAGTCGTTGCGATGCTGTCTTTCTTGCACGGCGGTCCCTTCTGCGTTCCCCGGCGGGGTCCACGAGCACCGCACTGTGGACTCTTTGGTCATCTCGTGCGTTCACAGCGACATCCCGTTTCGTCGGCGGCTCGCGGGCGCTGCCCGGCGGAACGACGAAGGTCGCACTCCCCGTTGGAAGGAGTCGTCGGCATCGATCCGTGGTGCGATCAATTCGGTCAGCAGTAACGGTGGGGTCGGCGACCCTGCCCCCCATGCGATGCGTCCCGAGTGCTGGGATGCCTGGTCTACGGCGATGCCTGCTCGGGCAACGAGAGTCGAAGCGCGTCGGAGCGCACTTGCGGCGGCGTGTGCTTCCTCGATCCCGGCCCAGGGATCGCCGTCGCTCGTGCGTGCGATCGCAGTCTCGCTCGTATGCGCCGAGGCGAGCTGCTCCAGAACCTGTTCGAGCGATCTCAAACCGCCGAGCACGTCTCCGACGACGGTGTAGGTCTCTGCAGGTTGGTCGAACGAGCGTGTGGCGTGTGCGAGGGCGCGCAACGCCTGGCATGCTTCCTCGCCATCCACGACCGGATCTTGAAAAGTGGGCATCTTGCTTCCCCTTGCTGCGGAGTCTTTGAAGAGGTGCGTGTGAGTTCCCCAGGAGGTTCGCCGTGATCGTTATGGCGCGGCAGGTCAGATGTTTCGGCAGAGTGGGAGGGCAGCCGCGGCAAAAGATTGTGCTTGCTGCCCCACGAGCCGTCGTGTCTCGCACGCTGCCTGCACGGCGGCCTGCTCGATCGCGGCGACAGCGGCGTCGAGCTCCTCGACCGACGGTGCAGACACGGCGACGAGGCCGGTGTATCGCAGCACGCCGTGCCCCGCCGTGAGGTCTGACTCCTGCTGGACGACGTCGTTGTATTCGGCGGTGCGCGCGGCATCCTCGATCTGACCGATCTTCGCGCGCTGTGCGGCGTCGGAGAGGAGTCCGACCTTCTTTCTCCGGATGTCCCGCGCTGCGACATCCGCGCGGACCGGAGTGCAGATAAGGGTGAAGGTGCGTTGGATGCCGGAGGTCAGGAGCAGGGGAGAGAGGAATCCGGGAAAGACCTGCGATCGCGGCCACTCAGAGACCCAGAGGACGGCGTGATGTGCAGAGTCAGTTCGCAGATGATCCCACGACTCGGTGACGGCAACGGGGCCCGCTGTGGCGAGCGACCGGCCGATGTCGCCGTGGCGCTCGAGGGCCGGCGCGGCGGCGGGGTCATAGGCAGAGCGGAGGGCGACGGCCACCTCGCCCGGAGTCAGCCACTCTGAGGGTGTGAGGTCCGCGGCGCGCAACGCTGCGGCGAAGGTCGTCATCTCCTGGCGCAGGACGCTGGCGGCTCCCTTCACACCGCCGCCCGCGGCGCGGATCTGTCGAGCTGCGGCGCGCGTGTCGAGTGCGAGAGAGATCGTTGTCGCATGTCGTTCGCCAGCGGGTCCGGCGCGCTCGATGAGCTCCTTGTATGTCACTGCGGGCCAGCTGCCATCGTCACTGCCGTGCCGGGTCCACCATTCAGCGAGCCCGCTGCCTGAGCTGGGGACCGTGCGCTCGCAGATCTGCACTCGGGCGATGCGGCCCGATCGGCAGACGGTTGCGAGCACGCGGCCCCATCCCGCGACACGTCGTTCCTGCTCGCCGCTGTCGAGCAGGACGAACGCGGGATGGCTGATGCTGACCACGGCGGTCAGCGTCTGGGCGTGCGGGTCTTGGATCATTGCCGCGCCCGTCTCCGGGTCCACCCACTCACGCAGCGCCGCGGCGTCTCCTGGGAGGGCGAGCGTGCCGGCTGGGCGGGGGCGCACGACGTCGGCCCGGAACCGAAGCTGGCCGCCGATGCTTCGCCACACCCAGCGAAGGGCAATAGGAACCCACTCGATCACCTTTCGGCCGCCGAGCGGGACAAACGAGAGAATCAGGCTGGTCGCCCAGACCGGCGAGGTCAGGCCGAAGAGGATGCCGCCGCCCACGTAAACCGCGGTGGTGAACGCGATGAGCCCGATGGCGAGAGTGACGACTTGGGCCAACGACAGGCCGAGCAGCACGCCACGCTTGGGCAATCGCGAGAACTGCACCGGCCGAAGCTGATGTGCTCGATGAGAGTTGGTGATCATGCGGGTGTCCTTTCGCGCGGAGCCGGGACCGGACGCTGGGGAGTGGCCGTGGGTTTCGGAAGGGGAGCGGCAGGAGCTCCAGATTGGGTTGCCGTCGCGGGTGGCAGCTCGGTCGGTGCGGCGCCTTCGGCGTGCCCTGAAGCGGCGGCGCCCGCTGCGCTGCCGAGCTTGGGACCGGCAGCCGCTGCCTTGCTGACCACCCGGCCGCCGATGACAACCGCCGCGGCGGGGCCGGCGGCGGCCGCAGCGCCCGCGCCACCTGCCCCCGCGGCTCCCGCTCCGGAAGCTCCTGCCCCGGCGGCCCCCAATCCCGCGCCTGCGCTCGCACCGCCCGCGCCGGACGCGACTCCAGATGCGGCGGACGTCGAAGGTGCTCCCGAGCCCTTTGATGCGCCGGCGCCGTCCAGAACCGACTTCGCCGACCTCGCCGTAGCTGAGTTCACCGGCACGGGCACGGGACGATTCATCGCGCTCTTGGCCTCCTGCTCGGTCGACATGGCGTGGTACATGTCGACGCCGACGAACGAGATGAACTTGTAGGTCATATAGGGCGCGAAGGCGGCCACAAGCATGAGGACGACACCGGCGACGGGGTCGCTGATGGAGGCAAGGTCCATATCGATCGGGGCGGCGGTCTGATTGACAGCGACGAGGAAGAGGACGACGAGCACCAGCTTGGAGAAGACGAGCGCGACCACGAACGCCACCCATTTTCCGAACCAACCGCGCGCGGCATCCCACGAGAACCCCGCGAGTGCGATCGGCGCGAACACGATCGCGACGAGCAGCAGCGCCTTTCGGATGAGGAGGGAGAACCACACGATCGCGGTTGCTGCAATCGCGAGTCCGGCGAGGAAGATCGTCATGATCGCGCCCACGCCGGGCGTTGTGATGTTGATCGCCATCAGCCCCGCCGCCATCAAGGCGATGCGTTCACCCATTCCCTCCACCGTGTTTCCGGTTGCCTGGACGATACCGATCGCCAACCGGTCGGTGATCTCGAGCAGCGTCGCGGTGAGCGTGATCGCGACGAAGGATCCGAGGACCGACTTGCCGAGGCCGACCGCAGCCCGTGAAAGAGCGGTCGGATCGCGATGCGCCAACCCGGTGATCAGCTGCAAACAGAAGAACACGAGCATCACGAACAGAGCGACGCCGAACAGCAAGTTGTAGACCTGGACGTACTGCCCGCCGGTCACATCGACGAGGGTGGTCGTGTCGAAGACCGCCCAGACGGCCTCGAAGAACCACCGCGCGGCGGCGCCGAGCGTGTGAGCGAGCCAATCGAACGGCGCGGCGACGAGTGACACGACACCGGAGCCGACGTTCTGACACACGTCGGCGATGGCCGGGATGTCGCATACGCCACCCACGCGCGTCGCCTCTCTCGACGGCCCCGTCAGCTCACACCGACTGGCCGACGCCCCAGAAGAAGTTGACGAGGGTCACTGAGGCGCCGCAGATCACGGCTGCCCCGCACGCGACCAGCACACCGAGCTTCCCGCGGGAGGCGAGGTGAGGGTTGGATGAGTTCGCGCCGTACCCCCACGCGACCGCGGCGATGATGAGGGCGAGCACGGCGAGGATGAGTCCGACGGTCATCACGGCGCCGACGATGACGCGGAGCTGCTCGATGCCGGGAAGTCCCGACCCGTTGGGTGCGATATCAATCACGGTCTTGCTCCTTGTCTGGGCAGAAACGAACCTGCGTACAAGGTGCGTGCGGCGTCCCCGGGATCCGCCGGACTGCTTTCGCACGCGAACACGCGCACTACAGCTGCTGGCCTACTCCGATGAGGAAGTTCATCCACGCGACCCCTGCGCCGGCGAGCACCGCAGCTCCCACAGCGACGAACAGCCCAGCGCGCGATCTCAGCGCCGACTGGTAGTTGCCGCTCGAGGATGAGATCGCCCAGGTGATCGCGCAGACGAGTATCGCGAGTACGGCGAAGATCAGCACGTACATGAGGAGTGCGCCCACGATCGCGCGAAGGTCACCTGCGCCACCGACAGCACCGAAGTCCGGGAAGATGTCCACGCGATCACCTCGAGGTGGCGCCCGCGAGGCATGCGGACTGCCCCGACGTCGCGGCATCCAACCCGGCGGCGCCGTGCTCGGCGAGCCACCGCTCGGCGTCGACCGATGGCTCGAACGAACCACCCGGTCGGATCTCGAAGTGCAGGTGGGCGCCCTGCGACTTGCCGGAGGCGCCCACGTCGCCGATGTGCTGGCCGGCGGAGACGCGCTCACCGACCGTGACATGGACACCGGAGTCCCACATGTGCGCATAGGCCGACGCCACTCTGCGGCCGTCGACCGTGTGCTCGATGATGATCAGCTGCCCGTACAACCCGGCCGGACCCGCCCAGCTGACGACGCCGTCGGCGATCGCGAGGATTGGGGTTCCATCGGCGGCGGCGTAGTCCGTGCCTGCATGCAGCGCTCGCTTCCCCGTCATCGTGTCGTCCCGCCAGCCATACCCGCTCGACCGAACCCAGGTACCGCTCGGCAGCGGAAAGACCACGCGGGATGTCTCAGAGACGGTGTCAAGCGGAGCCGCCGAGCTGTCTCCCCGGACGGTGGGCTTGGTCAGTGTCTTGATGATGGCTTCCGCGACCGGCTGGTACTCCTGGTAGCGGTCGGGGTACGCCGAGCGCTCGACCGACTGGGCAGCGGATCCTGGATCCGCGGTCTGCCACCCCGCAATGTCCAGGAGACCTGCCGGAGACGGATAGTTGGGCCCTTCGGGCCCACCGAAGAAGGCGCGCACTTGGTACTTCGGATCCATGAGCTCGGCGACGGTGCCCCATCCGGAGCTCGGCCGCATCTGGAACAGGCCGAGGGAGTCATGGTCGCTCCCCAGACCGTCGTTGGACATGTTGAGCGATTCGGGGTGCGCTGCGTTCGCGAGCATCCGCAACGTGGACTCTGTGAGCGCCGCCATGAGCGCGATCAGCACGCCCTGCCGCCCCACGTCTTCGACGCCGCTGCCGACGGTGATGATCGTCGCCGCGTGCGTGAGCTGCGTGCGCCGGAGAGTGACGGAGACGCCGTCGGCTCGGGCAGCAGTGAGTTCGTCGGGCACGCCGGAGACAACGAGCTGGCCGGACATCTGACACGCGGCGAAGGCTGCGGGGGAGAGGACGATCGGAATAGCGAGCAGCCCTGCGAATGGAAGCGTGAGCACAGCCACCACAAGGCAGATCGCGAGCTTCTTCATGATCGATGCCGTCAGCGAAGCGGGTTGTCCACTTCGGAGAGCCGAAGGAGGTGGCACTCGTTGAAGCTGGGCTCGCAGGCGATGAACATCGTGAACGCGATCGGCCGCGACGTCTCCTGAGCGTCGGTGCCGACGACGCCCGCGCGATGGCGTGTGCCCGAGATCGTGTAGGCGATCGTTCCGGGAAGCAGCTCGCCTTCGGTCGCCTGCGCGAGCGCGTCGTTCCAGGATGTCGGGACGAATACCTCGTCGATCGTCAACCACTGGCGCGTGCCATAGATGCGCAGCTGTGCCCACGCGTCCGTTGTCGGGAAGTAGCTGCGCACATCGGAGGCGAGCGCGGCGGACTCGATGCCCGACGGATCGCCGGCGTCGACGATCACCTGGGCGTAGTCCGTCAGCTCGAACTCGGTGGTGTCCCAGGTGATCAGCGCCTCCGCCGCGTCTCGCGCGAAGTCCTCCGCATCCGTCGTCGACCGGATCACGTGCGGCGCGACGCGCGACTCTGTCGGCCCTGGTGCGGTGGGCGCGACGTCCTGCGGTGTCGGGGTGGCCGTCGGTGAGCCGGCGTCAGGCTGGGGTGCAAGCGTCAGGCCATACAGTCCGACACCCACCAACGAGGCGAGGATCCCTAAGCCGATCGCGACGAGAACGATGACACGCCGGTGAGCGGGATGCGGGGAGACGGCCATCACGCGATCTCCCGCCTCGCTTGAGCGCGAGCCTCGCGGAGCGCGGCGAAGAACGCCACCGTGGAGGCCAGCGTCTCCTCAAACTGAATGAGCTGCTCGTCGGAGAGTTCGGTGGCGACGGCGGTGACGTCGAAGTGCGTCCACCACAGGTCGAGGTCCTCCCAGACGCGCACGAATGCCCGGACCGGGAAGACGTGCACCGAAGCGGACCGGGCTTTGGGTCTACGCCCCTTGCGCTTCGCCTCTTTGACTCGGGCGAGCGCAGCGTTCGCGAGTTGCTCGAGTTCATCGGGCGGCTCGAAGTCCTCGGGTGCTTCGAAGTCTTCGAACGCACGGGGCGGTTCGGGATCGAGGAACTCTCGGATGCGCGCGTGTGACGCTGTGACACTCCCTCCCTGGTCGATGAGCTGCAGTTCGTCGTGGGCTCGTTCTCTCAGCTCAGGGTCGGTCGTCGGACTGTTGACGAGCCGCTGCAGTTCCGCGATGCGCTCGAGGGTCGTGTATGACGCCTTCCCCGTGACCATCTTCGCGGCCTGCGTGCGGCTCTTGCCCGGCTTGAATTGCGGTGGTGCCACGGTGGCACCACCGTAGTTTCCGGCGAAATCGTCCCCGCGGCTGAACTGCGTCGCAGTCTGACGTCGCAGCGCGTCCTCGGCGATGTACGACTTCAGCTCGGTGTAGAGCGTCGCGGCTTCGGTCGGTGTGAGCGGCTTGTGGAGCACGTTCTCGGCCTGTTCCGCGAGCAGTTCGGCGAGGCGATCCGAGATCCCGGATCTCACCCAGACTTTGATCGTCTTCTCGCCCAGACGCTTGAGGGCTTCGAGTCGTCGGGCGCCGCAGACGAGCACGCCTTCCGGCGTGACGGTGACCGGCTGGAGCAGGCCGTCGCGGGTGATGGACGCAGCCAGCTCGTCGATGTCGCCGTACTCGTGGCGGTGACGGTTTCCGACGACGATCGACGTGATCGATCGTTCGAGTTCGATGTGGCCGATCCGGGTGCTCACGGTCACCGCCCCGCTCTCGCGGCCGGGGCGGCCAGGCTGACGGCGAGAACAAGGTCATCGTCCGTCAGCAGGGATCGCAGCGGTTCGCCGATCAGCAGGCGGAGCAGGATGCCGCGGCCAGCAGTCGTGCGCGCGACTTCAGGTTCGGGGTTTCCGAGCACGGCGCGGAGGATCCCATTCCATGACGCGGAGGACAGGTCGAGGAGTGTCCGTCCGTGGACGTCTCGCCGGAGTGACTCCCATGCGGTCGCGCGCGAGGGCACTTCGCTCAGTCGAGCGCAGATGTACTCCATCGCGGTGCGGGCGGGCGTCCGCGGCCAGCCGAGAAGCGTCATGAAGGCGATCGCGTTCTCGACGGCTTCGGGGATGCCGGCGCCCGCGTGTGGGTCGTCGTCGGCGTCTAGGTCCTCGGCCGATTCCACTCTGAGCGCCGGGTGATAGTCGCTCAGTGGGTTCTCGCGATCGCTGAAGCGTTCGGGTTCGTGGAAGGACGAGAACTCGGGTCGACGCGCCTGGTAGACCGAGCACAACAGTCCGTTCGCCCGCTCCTCCGCAATCATCGTGACCTGGACTGCGCGGGTCACGACCGCCCAGGGATCATCGGCGTTTCGCACGGACGGCAGGCGCATCGCGTCAAATGCAGCGGCCGCCGCATCCCACGGGTCGAGCCCGTGCTTGCGGGCGAGCTTCGCGTAGCGCTTCACAACGTGGGCCATGAGCGCGGCAGCTTTCTTGTCGTGGCGCCACGCCCCGTGCTCCTGAGCGGCGAGTCGCTCCAGCAGCTCGCGAAGACCCTCCGAGGTCTCGAACGACTCACGGGCATCGCTGCCCTCCGCCGTGTGCGGGATACACGGGGCAGACTTCGGTGCTGCCGCGGGCGACCACGAGCGCTGGGTGTCCATGACAACCTCGCTAACGACCGATCCCGGACCGCCGTACCGCGCCGTGCGCGTGGCGACTTGTACCGAACGCCGTGACGGGCGGCAGTTGCAGTGCGCGATCGCGAATGGCTCGCCGCGTGGCCGCAACACCCTGAGTGGGAAGGGCGCGGGCGCGTCGCGCGATCGACGATTCGAGGTCGATGCCTTGCCCCGCGACCCGGCCGGTGACCGCGGGAACGAGTTCCGTCGGGCGCATCCAGACGATCTCGCTGCGGACCGTCTCGGAACCCGACAGGCTGAGCGGCTGCCTCGCGAGCGAGGGATCGCCGTGCCGAGCGAGTTCGGACACCTCCTCTCCTCCGGGCTTGTCCGCGGGGTCGCCGAAGCGAACGGGCGCACTGGGCCGCCGGTAGCGAGCGTCAGCGGGTTGCTCTGGTGCGTACTCGTTCATGGCGTAGCTCCTTTCTCAAGGTCAGGTATGTCGAGCGTCCCCGCGAACCATCGGCCGACTGTGGACGGATGCACTCCCGTGGCGCTCGCGATCTCCTTGTTCGACATGCCGCGCTGACGCATCAGCGCCGCGATGTCTCTACGGGCACCCTTCTCTGGAGCATCGGTGTGTTGGCGAAGGTGCACGACTTCTGTGGATGGCGCGTCCGCGTCCGGCGCTGTGGAGGAAAGAGGAACTCGAAAGCGCTGGGTGAGTACAACGGTCAGGTGCGTGATTGCGAGCAGGACCAGAGGGGGTACCGCAGCGACGGATGCCGCGAGCACCGATGGCACGTCGGCGTCCGCGGCAACGATCGCGTGGATGGCGTTCGCGGCGACCGATGCCGCAGCGCCCGCAATCAGCAGCATCCACGGGTACCAGGCGTCGCGTCGGCCCGCCAGCGCGACGACCGCGACTGTGCCGACGACGATGATGCCGTCGACGATGAGGGGCCATGCCCATGCTTGAGTCGGGGCGATACCGGATCGGTTCGCGAGATCGGCGAGCGCCGTGAATGACAGCCAGAAGGCTCCGATGGCGATGAAGATCGTGCCTGCAATCGCGGTCCACACGGCGATCCGGCCTGATCGCGGCTGTCCCCACTCAGGTATCACAAGACCACCTGCCCGGTCACCGGCCTGCCGCCGGGGCGGTCTCGAAAGGGCGCCGCCAAGACCACCGCCGTCCGGTACGCAGATCGGATCGTCGTCAGGACCTCGGACTGCGGGAGGCCGGCGTGCTCGGCGGCGGGGCCGAGAACGTCCCGCGCGCGCTGATCCGACACGCCATTCTCCGCCAGCCGGCATGCCGCCCAGTAGAGAGCGCGGTTGCGCTCGCCCTCGACCCGCGAGGCGAGCCAAGCCGCGATCCGAGTCGGGTCCAGGTCGCTCCTGTCGTGAGCGGACGGGTTGGGCAGGGGAGTCGGCTTCGGATCGAGGAACTGCCGGAGTGCGGCGGCGTCGACGGATGCCGCCTCCCCTCGTCCGCGTCCGATCAGCTCGTAGTCGGACCTATTGCCTTCGAACATCACCCGCGACGGTGGAACGACCACATAGCCGCCATCGCCACGAAAGTCGATGCCCGCCCTCGCCGCTTGCCACGAAGGCTGAGGGCGGTCGGGATCCGCCGGATAGTACGCATGCATCCCGCCGGACGCTGTCTTCACCAGTACCTGCCAGCGATCCACGAGTCCCTCGCGCCGAGCGAGCTCGAACGCGGCGAAGCCCCGCACCCGACCGTGCACATCGATATCGACCACGTCGAGTCCTGAGGTGGCGCCGGTCGGCATGCCGATATTCGCCTCTGGCCATTGAGTCCACCACCTTCGGATCAGGTCGATGTCGGCGCTCGCGTCGACGAAGCCGTGCCGCGTCAGCGGCCGCTTCTCCGCGGCCTTGCAGGGGAAAACCGGAACACCCGCCGCAGCGAAACGCTCCACGCCCTCGCGTGGCGGAAGCCCGATGACGGATGCGAACAACGATGCGGTGTCCATCAGAGACCCAACCCCGCAGGCGCGGCCTGATTGCGGCGCCCGTGAAGCGTGGCGTCGTGTCCTCCCAAGCCGCGTCTGGCGGCGATTACACCGGCCTTCGGCGCACGTGCCAATCCCGGCGGATCGCCGGACCCCACCTGCGCCGTATCCAATTGCGAAAGAATCGCTAGCGCGGTCGACCGGACCCGCTCGGTCGTCGCCTGAACGACTTCTACCGGCGTCTTCCCGTCGACGGATGCTGCCCAGGTCGACACGTAGGGCACGGTGTAGTCCGATGTGTCGAGGCCATGCGCCGCGCCGATCATCAGCGCGACGGACTCCGCTTCGACCTCGCTAATGCCGCGATGGAGTGAAGCGTCGGGGTGATCGGGCCCATGAAGATCCACGTGAGCGAGCTCGTGCGCGAGAGTCTTCGCGCGCGCTGCCGGCTCGATGTCGCCGCGAACCGCGACACTCCGCTGGATGTAGTCCGTCATTCCGTTCGCACCTCCGAGATCCCGATCGCTGTCGACAAGGCGCAACGAGTACCCCCGTGCACGCACCGACGCCGTCAGCCCTTCCCACATCCCCGCCGGCGCCTGCCCCTCGAGGAGCTGGGGCCGGGGTGGCTCAGGGATCGGGGTACCGCTGGTCTGGGACACGTCCCACACGTATGCAGGACGCACGCCGATCAACCGCGACTGAAGATCTTCGCCGCGCTCTGGACCCTCACGCGGCGCGAGCCGACGCCACGACTCGGCCACCTGCGGCGTGCGCGAGGCGAACCGACCGACAACCGGGGCGAGGATCATGTACCCGCGCTGGCCGCGATCGACGGATCGCCCCAGCGTCAGCCACTGGCGGAAGCCGGCGACGTACGTCGGCGTCGGATCGAAGACCCGGCCCTGCTCGAAGGCCGATGCGTGCTGCATCCAGATCAGCAGTGTGTTGTTGAACGACCGAGAGCGGAACCGAGCGGCAAACGTCATCGCGCGCTTCCAGTCCTCACCGGTCACGAGATCGGCCACCGCCTCAGCGAGTTGGTCATGGAGCCGGTCAAGCTTCGCCTGGGCGGCACCGATATCGGACTTCTGGTGAACCATCGCGCCGTACCCCCTTCGCAGTCGCCTCGTGGCGGCTTCATCAACAGAGGTAGGTGTCGACTCACCGTTGTGGCCCCTTATGAAGCGGCGGTAAGCGGGGGAGTGCGCAGGAGCGATATGCGTACATAGGTGCAAGATACGCCGGATGTGCCGAAATAGATAGCAAACGCCAACGCTTTGCGGAGCGATAACCTGTCGTCGTGGGTAGACGTTCCCAGGGCGAGGCCGGCGCGTGGTCGATGGACCTGGTGCGCGCGATTTCGACTCTTCGTGACGCTGCGGGCATGACGAACCAGGAACTGATCGATCGCTCCGAGATGTCGGCGAGCTACTTCTATGGTCGACTGCGCGGTGCCGCGCCCTTCGACGCGAACGACATCGAGAAGCTCGCACAGGCACTCGGGACTCATCCGCACGAGATCTCTCGCGTCGCAGCATCCCTCGGCGACGCTCGCGAGATCGAGCCCATCCTCGACACAGACGCCAGGGAGCTGGGACGCCGACTGACCGCGGTGTCGCGCGCGCCCCGGCTGGACGGATCCGCATTCGACATCGACGGTCTCGTCAGTGAACTTGACGAACGCGGTGTGGCGTTGGATCGCGACGAATGGGCGAGCCTGCTCGCGGGGGATGCGAGCACACCTATTCGCGTGAGGGTGCTGGAGGGCGTCGGCGCCTATGCCGGGGTCCCCACGGCATACCTGCTCGACCTGGGCGACGCAGCCGCGGTTGAAGCAGCCGAGGCAAACTTCGAATTCCGCGAGGCACTGAAGGCGTCAGGCGCGGATTCGGTGTCAGCACGAGCCGTCGGCGAGATCTCGCCCGCCGCCCTGCGCGCGATTGCGCAGACCTTGAGGTCCATCTCTGCGCACTAGCGCATTCACCTGACCTTCACTGCGCATCGGCGTACAGTGAGGAGCATTCGGGCGATCGCTGTGCGAGGTCGTGATCGGAGGTAGGGCGTCATGAGCTACCGCGCATCTCGAGATCATCTAGAGCTGCGCGCCCGCGCAGAGGCGCAACTCGAGCGCCTCGATCTCCCAGCCGACGTGGAGCTGGAAGACATCGTCAGGCACGTTGCAGCGGCCACCGGCAAACGGATCGACATCGAGCCGGTCGGGGATCGGGACTGGGAGAACATCACCGGTCTAGTCCTGCTAACAGCTGACTCGGCCAAGATCCTTGTGCGAAAGTCAGACCCCCGCTGGTACCAATTCCACACCGTGCTGCATGAGTTGTCGCACGTGCTGTTCGAACATGCAGGCTGTGCGACCTTGCCCCTCAAGCATCCCGGATCTCGTCATGTGCGCGCGGGTCAGACCGTGCTCGCGCGGGGCATCGTTACTCCGGACTTCGAACTCGACTTGGACTTCGCCGACACCGAACTCGTGAGCGAAGCCGAAGCTGAGAAGTTGTCGCAACTCTTGTCTCGACTCCTCCTTCGGCCTCGCCACGGCCCTGACGAGGCGGTGTTCGGCTGATGGAGCTCAGGATCGAAGTCGTCGCATTCGTCGCGTTGCTGGTACTCACGTTGGTCCGGTTGCCGTCAGCGATCCGCCAGCCGTCGAGTCGACTGACGTGGATCGCCACTATCACGGGGCTCGCAGCGGTGTTCATGGTGGGAGTCGTCGTTCCGCTGCCGATCGTCGACGGCTGGCTGGGCGGAGCAAACGTCGCAAACCTCGTCCAGAACATCCTCGCGACCACTGCATTCTGGTTCGTCATGCAGGCAGCCCTCACGCTCGACGGCAGCAGGTTCGATCCGCGCAGTCTCTGGGAACTGCCCGCGATGTTCCTCTCTTTCACCATTCCGTTTCTGTTGATCGCCGATCGCGGATCGACGACGGACGACTTCATCAAGGAGTCGGCGGGTCAAATCGGCTTGTGGGCGTACGCATCGATCTATATGGCATGCGTGGTCCTGATCATGGCCCGGATGCTTCGCGGCATCCACGGGCGCAAGCCTCGGCCGTACATTCTCATCCGCATCGGGGCATGGTCGATCCTCGTGGCAAGCCTCATCGAGATCGCCTATCTCACGCTTCGCGTCGCGGGTATGGGGCGGACGCCGCCCGTCGAAGGAGTCGGGGCACTGTTCACGATTCCGTTCTACGGCGGAGTGGTGCTGGTATGCGCGGGGATCATCGTGTTCGCCGTCGCCCGGGCCGGCCGGCGATCGATGAACGCGACCTTGGGGCGGCTGCTCGCGAAGGCAAGCCTCGATCGCGGGATGATCGTTAAGCCGATTCCTGACGAGGACCCCGTGCACGAGACATACCGACTTGCCGTTCGACTTACCGACATCGCCAACAGTCAGGAGTTGACCAAGCGTGAGCGAGTTATTCTCCGTGCCACGACCGAGATGCTCGATCGACAGATGCGGGCGCCAGCCGTGGTGCGGATGTCGAGTGGGGCGGGGGCGGTGAGCGCACCTTGAAGGTGGTCGGCGTACTTGCCGCGGTGGTTAGCGTGCTTCTCGCAGCGACCGCAGGCATGGTGTGGATGTTGGCGCGTCGCATTGTCGGGGTGGATCCGCGACGCAGGACGGTCACGGTCCGTCTGGTCGGCGACGATCTCGAGCTGCCGCGGAGCGATCTTACGGTTGTCGAAGGGAGCTATGGCCTCTGGTTTGGGGATCGCTTCCAACAGCACGCGGTTATCGGGCCCGTGGTGTGGTCGGACAATGACCGTGTCATCCGTCGCGTGCTCAACACGACCGCGCCGATGGGTACGCGACCCTTCGAGGCGCAATGGACCGGTCACCTCATGAGCGGGCCCGGGGACATCGATCCGAATTGGGAGGACGTTGCGGTGCCTCTTCGCGACGGCGGATCGGCTCCCGCCTGGCTCTTCCGAGGCACTTCGCCCCCTGTACCTTGGGTGATCCACGTTCAGGGCATTCGCACATCGAGACTCGTCACGTTGCGCTCCGTAGCGGTGGCACAGAGCGCCGGCTTCACCTCGTTGGCAATCACGTATCGAGGCGCGGGGGACGGGCCACGCGTATCCGCATCCACACTGGGGCTGCACGAGGCGAGCGACCTCGGGGACGCGGTCAGGTATGCGCGCTCTCACGGAGCCACCGCCGTTTATGTCGTGGCATGGTCAATGGGGGCCGGTCTCGCGCTCGAACTCCTTCGTCACGACCCCGCGGCGTTCGATCGACTTGCACTGATAGCGCCGGCGACGAACTGGCGAGAGATAGTCAGGCAGGGCATCAAGCGCGCGGGTCTGCCGGGGTTCTTAGCTCCCATCGTGATGTGGGCGCTCGGCTCGCGCGTCATGAGCCGGCTGATCGGGATGCCGGCGGTGGTCGACTTTGATCGGCTCGACTGGGCTCGCGATCTTGCGATTGGTGTGCCGACGATCGTGGTCCACTCGAGCGGGGACGAAGAGATCCCGTTCGAACTCACGCGCAGCTTCGTGACCGCCCACCCGCACGTCGCGCTCGTGGAGACCGCAGTCGCTCCCCACGGCTGGGAGGCGAACGTCGATCCCAACCTGTTCAGGTCTGCACTGACGTCGTGGCTCAAAGGCTCAGTTTCAACGGTTCCCAGGCGATCGTGAAGGGTGTACTCGGCCAAGCCACCGGTGAGCCAACTGGACGCGATCTCAGCATTTCCGGAGCACGGACACTCAGCTCGAGAGCTTCAATTGAGACGGTTTCGCCGGCGGGATTGCTTCGCGCGACGCAGCCTGGCGTTGCCTCCCTGGCGTGGCGGTGGGCGTATAGCGAGTATTGACTCATGGCGCGGTGGGCGAGCGGCCACGAAGACCAAAGCGGAATCCGTCTGACTGAGACTCAGGCGGCGGTGCTCGCATGGATCGTCGAAGGGTGTCCCGCCGGTGTCTATCCCGACGACTCATTCGGTCACCGGATCACGGCGCGCGCGCTCGAGAGTCGCAGCCTCATCAAGATCGAAGGGCATGGCTCGTCGTGGCGCGCGACTGCCACGGACCGCGGGCGTAGTTGGCCAAGTCTCAGCGATGCTGACCGAGTGGAGCGGGCAGCGCGCCGCACCAGGACAGAAACAGAGTTGGCGCTCGGAGTGCCGAGTCCAGCACCTGAACGAGCCAAGGCGATCACGCCAGCTTCGAGCGTCCGACGACAGGCTGGCTGCGCCAAGGGGCAGGAGAGTTTGATGCGGTACAAGGTGGTCGTCACACGTGTGCAAGTAGTTGAGCGATGGATAAAGGCAACCGACGAGGAGGACGCAGCGCGGAAGATTCGCGAAGAGTTCGAGAAGCCGTATGCCTATGTCGGGCACTGGGAGACGAAGGCGTCGGAGGTTGAGATTGTCGACGCCGCCCCTACGGTGCTCCCTTCGCCGAGCGTGCCTGACGAGTCGGGTGCTGTGCTGCTCTCGCTGAGGGATGCGGCGAGCGCGCTCGGCGTTCCGTATTCCGCCCTCTACAAACTGACGAACCAGGGGGCGATACAGTACACAGCCATCGGATCGAGACGATACATCCCGCGAGTGGCGCTCGCCGACTTCGTTCTGGCGAACACCCGCAGTGGGTGGGCGCGGGACTGACGATAGGATCGAGGGGTCAGCCTCTGTAGCTCAATGGAAGAGCAGTTCCGTCCTAAGGAAATGGTTGGGAGTTCGAGTCTCTCCAGGGGCACACTTCAGCCACATACCTGATCGTTCGTGCTTGCTCCGCCGCGGCGTTTGTGATCGAGTGACGCGGGCAGATCGCCCATTGCGTCGTTCATTCGCTTTGCGACGGAGTCGAGATCGTCGTCGAAGAGGTCGGCGTAGGTGTCGAGAGTCATCGCGGCAGACGCGTGTCCGAGCATCCGCTGGACGGCCTTTACATTGGCGCCAGAGCTCACCGCCAGCGATGCCGCGGTGTGGCGGAGATCATGCGGCGTCACTCGCGGCATCAGTAGATCTATGGCGCGCGCGCGGCGCACCGCTGTAGCGAACCATCCGCTACTGTCCGTCTCGTTCTTCATGTGCGTAACCCCGTTTCCGAAAAGAAGTCCTTCCGGGGGCTTGCCGGCGCAGGCCTCGTCGATCAGCGGTGCGAGCTGTTCGGGATACGGGACGGACCGCCGCTCATGCGTCTTGGGCGTGCCAACATGAATCTCCCAGCCAACGAGAACGGCGTTCTCCTCGACGGTGAGGCGCCGCCGTGAGCGGTCCACGTTCCGCACGCGGAGCGCGGTGACCTCGCCCCATCGGAGTCCGGTGTACGCCAGCACCAGAACTAGCGTGGAGTGCTTGGCATTTGCGGCCAGCAGCTGCACCTGCTCATGAGACAGATACGGGCGGCGCTTTGGGGTGGAGCGCTGCGGCAGGCTTCGAAGGTTTCGCGCTGGGTTGCTCTCGAGGCGGTGGTCGTCGACCGCAGTATCGATGATGCCGGCCAGCACGCCGAGGGCCCGGAGGACAACCGTCCGCGAGCGACGGGATGCGAGATCCGCGACCCAAGCCTGAACCTCTGACCGTCGGATCGAAGATAGATCGCGGTCAGCCCAGACTGGAGCTACGTGGGCGTTCCATGCGAGCACCAACGGCTGAAACGATGACGGCTTCATCATTGGTGGTCGCTTCGAATCCAGCCAGGCTTCGGCCAGGTCTCCCACCCTGATCTTCGAAGAGGCTGGATCGATGTAGGTTCCCTTTGACTTGGACAAGGTCACCGACGAGAGGAAGAGCTCCGCTTCACCCTTTGTTCTGAATCCGCGCTTCTCCTTCTCACTGTGATCGGGTTGACGGTATCTCACTCGATACCGCCGCCCGTGCGCAGTCTCATACGGTCTGATCGAGCCCATTTCGTCACCTCGCGTATCGATCTTTACACTGACTGCAGCTTGGACGACACGACAGGAGGTGGCGTCGCGCCTCCCGCCCACTGAGGCCGCCGAACTCAGGCTCCGGCTCAACGTCGTGGCACGTTTACTGATCGTCGGGAAGCAGAGCAAGTCGACTCGCACCCGACACGAGGAACGCGATCCTGACGGGTTGAACTGTCGGAGTCGCAAGCATCGATAGGCTCACCGTGTGGCAAGCCCTGTGGTCGTAGACGGCCGACTCGCCGAGGAGAACTGACTGAACTCCTACAGCTCGCTGTTAAGTTCCCCGCGCTCGACGAGAAGAGCACCCTGAATATCAGTTACACGGGCACAAACTGGGAACCGCGAAAGACCTCATCGCCATGATGAACACTGGCGGTGGGTGCATCACCGTGGGCGTCAACGATAAAGGTCAGCCGGACTTCTACGCGGTGCCTGCCAATGCCGCGGGCTTCAACTCTGCGGACCTCGCCGCACTCGTTGCCAGGCACGTCTCAGCGCCGCCGATAGTCACTTCACAGATTCACGCCGCAAATGGTCCACGGCGTATCCACCGCGTCTCCGACGAAGGAGTGACGAGATCTTCAAGTTGAATGTGTCGCGGACCCAGTGGGCCGTGGGGAACGGCTTCTTCCACAGCGGCAGTGTTGCTTCCAGCGCTCGATCAGTTAACTACGTCTACGACTGTGGCGCTCGTGCAGATACGCAATCCGCCCTCACGAGGGAAGTGGATGAGTTGGCCGAGAGGATCACGACGGCGGACTTCATGTTCGTATCGCACTTCGACTTCGACCATGTCTCTGGTATTCCGTCGCTCACCGCGAGCGTAGACATTGAGCGCTTCATCATCCCGATGGTGCCCGTCCCGGAGCGCCTATTCATCCTTGGCGGCGGTATCTCAGACGGCACGCTGGACGGCGGCCCGGCTGATACAGCTTTCTACGATGGCTTCATAATCGACCCCTCCGCCGCGCTCGCTGCCTTGGGGTCGAACAATGCGACGCCTGCCGAGGTGCAGGTTATTCCCCCGGCGCAAGCAACCCCGACCAGTGGCGGTGCTGAGCCACCCGAACTCCTGTCCCCGAGGAAGATCCCGGCGGCAGCACTCAACGCCGCGCTCACAGTGCGCTTTGAGAGCCAGCGCGTGCTGTGCGAAGTCGGAGGTGACATCGTCTGGGAGTGGTTCCCATACGTCGCCATGCAAGCTACGGGGGCTATCCCTGAGTTCACGAAGGCCCTGATTCGACGCAAGCTCATCAGGGCCGAGTCAGAGATGCACGACTCGCGTCGCATCAGCCACCTTGTTCGTCGTAAGCGGGAGGAGTTGGCTCGCGCCTATGACGACGCGGTGAAGGCCGCTGGCGCCTCGTTCACGCGAAACCTTACTTCTCTCATGATCTACTCGGGGCCGGTGGTCGGCACGGCGCATCGGGCCTATAGGACCCGGAATTCCTACGTTGAGCGGGCAGAGATCGGCGCCTGGAATCCTCGGCCCGGTTGGCTGGGACTGGGTGACGCCGACCTCCGCGCTAACAAGCGCGTGGACGAAGTGAACGCCGCGTTCGAAAGCCGAAAGCCATATGTAGGGACCTTCGCTCCCTCCCACCACGGATCCGCGAAGGACTGGGACGAGACGCTGATGACCGGGTTCGACCCGACGGCAGCGCATTCGCCTACTTATGTCTTCGGGGCTGCCGGAGCGTACCGATCCCCACGTGACAAAGCGGTGCTTCATCCGGACGGTGACGTGCTTCTGGCCATCAACGAGGCAGGCGGGACCGCCGTCACGGTCGGCATGTCGGAGGCCTCACGGTGGACGGAGTCACTAAGCGTCTTCGTCCAGCCGTAGACGGAGCGGTCGTCGGCCCCTAGCTTCGGGAAGCCAACGTTGGTGACGATTGCCGCGTGAGCCCTGAGCCAACTTTGCCCAGTCGACAGGGATATCAGAGCGTTTGAGGTTCTGATGCGTGCGAGCTTCAGCCTCCATCCGCCCGTCACATCGAGCTCGGTGTGGACGAGGCCGTTGATGTCGCTCGGTAGCTCGACGCCGAGCTCATACAGGACCACCACGCGCTCGCGTCCGATCAGATCGAAGAAAAGCCAAAGTCGAACACGACGTTCTGGGCCCTGGGGCCGCGTCTGCTCGGGCAGGATGCTGCGCAGCAGATCAACTTCCGCGACCACCGCGGCTTCACGAGCATTCACCGTCGCCGAGCCGTACGCGCTGGACTTCGGCCACGGACTCGTGGAGACGCGTTCGGGAAGGGCGACAGCCGCACAGCAGGCCACCGGTCCAACGCGCCACCGGTCAATTGGCAGCGACCCACAGGAAGCCGGCAACGGCTGTGGGCTCCGATCAGGAGTAGTTGTGTCAAGCGCGCCCGGGCATGGGTTCCGGTCTTGAGCGTTCCCCCGTCTTGAGCGTCCACACGTCTTGCAGATCGAGGTCCGTACCCGGAGTGGCGGGCGCGTCGGCACCACCTCTCTGACATAGGAGAGGAGGCACCGGGTGTCGGTGTCGATGCGGGTGATGAGCGCGGGGGATGGGTACAAGTACCTCCTCCGCACGGTAGCCGCGGCCGACGGCGAGCGACCGCTCTCTACCCCGTTGACCCGCTACTACGCCGAGGCGGGCACGCCGCCGGGCCGCTGGCTCGGGAGTGGTTTGTCAGCGCTGGCCGACGGCAGAATCGACGCGGGATCGCGGGTGTCCCAAGCGCAACTCGAGCTGCTCCTGGGGATGGGTCGTGACCCCGGCACCAGCGCCCCGCTCGGCCGGGCGTATCCCGAGTACGCGGTATCCGAGGCGAGCCCGGACCAATGGGTTGCAGACGCGCCACCGCCATCTCGCCGCCGCGCCGTCGCTGGCTACGACTTCACGTTCTCGCTGCCGAAGTCGGCATCCGTCCTCTGGGCTGTCGCCGACGCCAACACTCAGGCCACAATCGCAGCCGCACACCACAAAGCGATCGATGACGTGCTCGCCTTCATGGAGCGCGAGCTCGCCGCGACCCGAGCCGGCGAAGCGGGTCGCGACGGAGCAGTAGCCCAGGTCGAGGTCACCGGCCTGATCGCCGCAGCGTTCGACCACTTCGACTCCCGCGCGGGTGATCCGCAACTCCACACGCACGTCGTAGTGAGCAACAAGGTGCGCACTGTGTTCGACGGCAAGTGGCGGTCGCTCGATGGACGTCCGCTGCACGCGGCGACGGTTGCGCTGTCTGAGTTGCACACAGCTGTGTTCGCTGACCACCTGTCGCGTGCGCTCGGCGTCCAATGGGAACGGCGCGAGCGCGAAGCCGGCCGCAACCCGGTGTGGACGATCGCAACCGTTCCCGTGCATCTCGCTGCCGAGTTCTCGTCTCGGTCACGCCACATCGATGTCGAGAAGGACCGGCTCATCGACAAGTACGTCGCCACGCACGGCCGCGCGCCGTCGAAGGTGACGATCATCCGTCTGCGTCAGCAGGCGACGCTCGCGACGCGCCCCGAGAAGCAGCTCCGATCGCTCGCCGATCTCACGCGAGAGTGGCGTACCCGCGCGGGCCGAGTGCTCGGCCGCGACGCGAGCGCCTGGTCGCGCACAGCCGTGAACCACCAGGACGGCCCGAAGCCATTGCGTGCCGATGACATGGAGCCCAGCATCCTAGCCCAGCTCGCAGGGGGAGTCGTGGAAGCCGCAAGCGAGCGCCGTTCGACATGGACCCGCTGGAACCTTTACGCGGAGGCCGCGCGCCAGACGATGAGGTGGCGCTTCGCCGCGACCGAGGACCGTGAGGCGATCGTCGGCATGATCACGGATGCTGCGGAGCAGCGCTCTACGCGCCTCACGCCACCGGAGCTCGCAGTCTCGCCCGCCGAGTTCCGACGCGCCGATGAGACGAGCGTCTTCCGCCCGCGCAACTCCGCCCGCTACTCGTCCATTGCGCTGCTGGATGCGGAGGAGCGACTGCTCGCCGCGTCGCACGCGACAGATGCGCCGCTGGTCAGCGCTACAACTCTCGAGCGCGCGGAGCGTGCGCGCCGCAATCACGGGATCGTGCTGGGCGAGGATCAGCGCACGGCGCTCCACTCGATCGCAACGTCCGCACGCGCACTCGACGTGCTGATCGGCCCGGCCGGCGCCGGCAAGACCACCGCGATGCACGCGCTCCGCCTCGCGTGGGAGCACGAGCACGGTCGCGGCTCGGTCATCGGGCTCGCACCTTCAGCTGCGGCCGCGCGCGAGCTCGCTGATGACCTAGGCATCACGACCGAGAACACCGCCAAATGGCTTCACGACCACAGCCAGGGCCGCGCAACCGTGCGCGCATCACAGCTCGTCATCATCGACGAGGCATCCCTCGCCGGCACACTCACACTCGATCGCATCAGCACGCTCGCAACACGGGCAGGCGCGAAGGTCCTCCTGGTGGGGGACTGGGCGCAGCTGCAGTCTGTCGACGCCGGCGGCACGTTCCGGATGCTCGTCGAGTCCCGCGCCGATACCCCTGAACTCGCCGACGTGCACCGCTTCCGCAACGCCTGGGAGAAGGATGCCTCCCTCGACCTCCGCAACGGGAGACTGCAAGCCCTCGACGCGTACGGCAGGCACGACCGGATCATCGGTGGAGACGCCGACGCAATGGCGGATGCCGCGTACAGCGCCTGGCTCCAAGACATGGCCTCGGGCATCTCGTCGGTGCTCGTCGCCGAGACGGGCGAGGCGGTCGCCACCCTCAACCGACGGGCGCGCGCCGAACTGATCCTCACGGGCGTCGTGGATGCCTCGACCGAGTCATCGCTGCGTGACGAGTCCGCGGCATCCATCGGTGATGTCATCATCACCCGCAAGAACGACCGCCGCCTGCGCTCGGGACGCGACTGGGTCCGCAACGGCGCGCGGTGGAAGGTCGTCGCAGTTCGTCGCGACGGCTCGCTGCGCGTGCAGAACACCGACCGTGCCGCCGCGCGACCGCTCACTCTGCCTGCCGAGTACGTGGCCGAGAACGTCGACCTCGGCTACGCGGTGACCGCCTACCGTGCGCAGGGGATCACGACCGACACCGCGCACGCCGTCGTCGAGCCCGGAACGACGCGCGAGAACCTCTACGTCGCGATGACGCGGGGGAGAGCCTCGAACATCGCGTATGTGGTCGTGTCGCGTCCCGACGAGAATCACTCCGCTCGGCATCCCGGCGAGCGTCCGGATGCAACGGCCCGCGACATCCTCGCCGGCGTGCTCGCACACGTCGGGGCCGAGCTTTCGGCACACGAGACGATCGCCGCCGAGCAGGACGGTTGGGGGTCGATCGCGCAACTCGCCGCCGAGTACGACACGATCGCGGCATCCGCCCAGAGGCCACGATGGTCGAGTTTGATTCACGCCAGCGGGCTGCCTGTCGAGCTGGTCGATTCGACGATCGCGTCGGACGCCTTCGGGGCGCTGACCGCGGGCCTGCGACGCGCCGAGGCGCTTGGCCACAACGTTGAGTCTCTTCTGCCGCGAATCGTCGCCGTGCGTGGATTCGACGACGCTCAGGATGCGGCGGCCGTGCTTCACGAGCGCCTCGAGCGCGTCCTTGCTGAGCCGTCGAGCGGCAGCTCGCGCGGCAGTAGGCGACGGCTGATCGCTGGCCTCATTCCGGCGGCGATGGGAGAGGTGGATACCGAGATGCGGCGTGCCCTCGACGAACGGGCACACCTCATCGAGGATCGCGCGTTGGCTCTCGTCGATTCTGCGGTGGTGTCGGGGGAGAGGTGGATCACGTCGCTCGGACGCATCCCCGTCGATTCGGTGCGAGCAGGTGCCTGGCGGCACCAGGCGCGGGTCGTTGCCGCCTACCGTGACTGGTACGGCGTTTTCGAAGATGACGCGCTCGGCGCTCCCGCCCCGTCGCCGAACCAGCGAATTGATGCCGCGGCCGCAGCCGTAGCGCGGGATCGCGCGATCTGCCTCTCGCGGGCGGATGCTCCTGCACAGTCACGGCGCGCGCCTGCGCACACGCACGCCGTCCAGAGCCTGTAGATGGTCCTATCCACGCCGAAGGGGTGGGCGTACCCTGACCGCAACCGCAAGCCGCACGTCTGAAGGAGGAGGCCTGGCCAATGTTCCAACTTCTGATCGCATTCGTGAGTCGCATCTACGCCTTCTTCCAGCGGACGATGCCGACGAACATCCTCATCCGCGCCACGCACACACGCCGCGGGCTGGAGTGGGGTGTGCCCGCAATGCTCTTTGCGATCGTCTACGTCGTAATCGCCGCCGCACTCGCACAGTGGGTCGCCGGCGGAGCGCCAGGATGGATCAACCTTCTTGTGCTGGTGTGCCTTTGGAACGCGATCAAGTTCGCGGTGAATGGGCCGATCACGCTCGTGCGGCTCGTGCGTGTGCGGGCGCTCGAGCGTCGTCACCACGACGCGGAAGTGGCCTCAAGCGAGTCGCTGTCGGTGGGCTGATACCTGACCCGTAGGCCGGACGTGGTGGGAGAGCGCACCTTATCCCAGTTCCGTTGTTGACCCCAGGGGTCGCAGCCGACGGCCGCCGCTGGGGTGCGTCAGTTGCGGTTCAGTCCGTGGCGCCTGGAGTCGAGTGCGTCCTTGAAGTGGCTCTCAGCGACGTCGATGTCGCGCGTCGGCGTCGAGGGATCGAACACGCGCAGCAGTGAGAAACGGAAGCTCGACGGGTCGAGACCGCGAAGCTCGACGTTTCCGCCGTGCCCGTTGGTCGCGTACGCGCTCCAACGCTGGCGAATGCTCTCCTCGCCGTCCGCCTTGCCGACGTAGTGCCGCCCATCACGGGTGTCCGTGATCAAGTAGATCCCGAAGACCGACGACAGCGCAGTGCGCCACGACGCGTAACGGTGTTCCCGCATCACGGCTTGCAGGTCCACGTGGCTCAGGACGAGCCGGTCGAAGCCGGGGAACGGGATTGGCTCGGCGTCCGCGATTCCGACCACCGGATAGCGTGCGGCGGTCGATGCACTCATTTTCCAGGTGCGCGGAGACTTCCAGCCGATGACAAGTCGGCTACGGAGGTCTGCCATTACGTCAGTCTCCGCGAGCTCGAAGGTTCGGATGATCCCGTTGTTGGCGATCTCCCCGCGGTTCTCCACCACTGACCACAGTCGCGCTTGGTCGCCGCCTTCCTTGATGAAGACCACCCAAATGCGCGGGGGGTCGGCCGGGAAGCTTCGCGTACTGGCGGACTGATTCCGCGTGTACTCGAAGATCTCCGCGTGGGTCGAGTTGGCGTGGAGACCCGTCAAGCCGCTCTCCTCGGACTCCTGGGCGAAGGCATGACGGATCACGAGCGCCCGCGCGGGGTCGATACCGGCGTCGATCAGCAGCGGGCCAAGCGTCAAAGGCATGGCCGTGACGATACCGGCCCGGGGCAACGGGGCGAACTCGCAACCTCCGCCAGTCGGGTGGCGAGCGCGTCGCCTACCGACCGTAGTCTTCAGCTGTGACCTCGACGCCGCAGTTGCTGACCGACCTTCGTGTCGCCGCCGATCATCTCGACGCACTCGGGCGTCCGCTCACGTATGACGAGTTCGTGGCTGAGCTTGAGAGAGCGATCCCAGATTCTTCGAGTGACGTGCACTGGATGGCCGACAATCAGCTCGTCGGCATCTTCTTCGCACGCCAGACTGTGGAGCCTCGCGAACTCACCGACCGCTTCCGGGAGTGGATCGTAGAGTTCAGTCGATGGACGGTGGATGGGCTGCGACGAACGGGCTTTGAAGGGTTCGTGCCGTTTGCTGAGCTCCCTGCGGCCGACGTGCCGACCGCGCCCGGTGTGTACGTCGTCGTGCGCACCATCGACGAGCCGCCGCGCTTCCGAGACGTCAGTCCGGCCGGACGCTTCAAGCAGCGCGACCCGTCCGTTGCCGTTGCCAGGTTGAAGGCGGAATGGGTCACCGGCACCGACGTCGTATATCTCGGGGTTGCCACCGCGGGTAGCCGCGGCACCCGCGGCATCGCGAAGCGACTCGACGAGTACCGTCGCCACGGAGCCGGCGAGCCCGTCGGGGACTGGGGCGGACGCTTCATCTGGCAGCTCGAGGACAGCGACGCGCTGCTGGTGGGGTGGAGGACGGAACCATCGGAAGACCCGGAAGTCGTCGAGGCGCGCCTCATCGCGGAGTTCAAACGGGATCACGGAAATCGCCTGCCGTTTGCCAATCTGAAGCAAGGTCGACGAACAGGGTAGGCGTCCGGTGGTTCCCACCGGACTCGTCTGTGCAGGGGCTCGGCGGCGCAGTGTGCGAAGCAGGGTGACTCACCCTGAGGTCGTGCTGGGCGGCTTGACGGATATGGTTTAGATATCTAAACCATATGGCATGAAGACCTCCGCCGACTCACCCACCGACGTCGCTCCCGCGGCGGTCTCGCAAGAAGCCGTTCCGGTTCAAGCTGGGCGTCGGACTGCTGATCCTTTACCCGCTGATATGGCTCTTCGCAGCAGTCGTACCGTTCCTGCCGCTTGACGTCGAGACCAAGGCTGGGGTTGTAGCCGGCGACCTGGCTGCGGCTGAAGTCATCTTTGTGCTCGGCGTCGCTTTTGTCGGCAAGGAGGCGTACCAGGCAATCAAGGCACGGCTCTTCAAGAAGAAGACCGGTACGCCGGCCGCAGAGAAGAAGTAGTCAATGCCGAACGAAGCCGAGGAGCACCTCGTAATCGCCGCGGCCCGAATCAACGCGCTCGTCTTCGAGTTATGGCTCGCGGTCGAGCGTGACGGCCCCCGCTATGACGAGTTCGAACTGACAGGGCAGCAGCACGCCGTGCTCGGGCGGATTGTCGCGGATCCGGACATCACGCCGCGCGCGCTGGCGGAGGCTCTTGGCGTCACGAAAGGGGCGATCAGTCAGCACCTCACGCTTCTCAAAAGGGAAGGTTATCTCTCGCGGCGTCGCAGCGACCGCGACGGACGGGTGCATGTACTCCACCTCGAAGAACGTGGGCGCGACTATCAAGCCATGCTCCAGCGCTACCAGCAGTACTCGATCGACAAGTACATAACCAAGCTGTCCGCGACTGACGTGGATGAGATCGTGGCCGCGCTGGAGAAGCTGCGAAACGCCTTCGCATAGACGCGCCGTCAGCGGGCCGCAGAGCCGCGAGGATCGCTTCACCGGAGAGGATTAGCGCATGCTGCGCGTCTACCTCGATCAGAACAAGTGGATCGACCTCGCCCGTGCCGCCACGGGCCATTCGTCCGGCGCGCGCTACGTCGACGCTCTGAACGCTGCCCGTGCTGCCGCAGCCGCAGGAACCGCATCATTCCCTCTGGACATGTTTCGCTATGCCGAGACGGGAAAGCGTGCCAACGAACGGTCGCGTAACGACGTCGCCGACGTCATGATCGAACTCTCACGTCAGCACACCATGGCGCTCGGCAGGGACATCCTGCCCGCGGAGGTGGACGGCGCACTCAAGGTCCGGTACGGACGGCCGGGGCAGCCTCGGCAGGTCGAGGTCTTCGGCGTCGGGGCGCGTCACGTGACGAAGGAGGGCGTGACCTGGCCGGAGTTGGATGAAAGCAAGCTGCGCGCAGCGGCGGGCGACATTCCGGAGCGCCATTACCCCGAGATCCAGAAGATCTACACGAGGCTCATCGAGGAGCAGGTGCTCCGTGCCGGCCCCGAAGTGGTGCGTGCGGCCGGGCTCAATCCGGACACTCGCCACATCGACCAGCAATACGTGGATTACGAGAACATGATCGGCTCCGAGATCCGGGCCAGGGGCCTCGCGGGGGACATGATCGACCTCGCGGTGCGTGCCTCAGATCTTGGTGACATCCGCACCGCAGTCACGGAGGCGCTCAACCGTGTCGGTCTCACCTGGGAGGAATTCCTAGAGGACCTGGGCCCTGGAGGTGTGGTCGGATTCATGGACGACCTGCCAATCCGGTACGTCACGAACGTGATGCGATCGGCCAAGCTCCGTCAGGCCGAGCAGAAGTGGGAGCTGAACGACTTCAACGACATCTTGGCGCTCCCGGTTGCTGCCGTGTACTGCGACGTTGTCGTCACGGAGGCGCAGTGGGAGCATCGCTTGACCCAGGGAAAGATCGAGGCGCGGTACGGCACGAAGGTGCTCCGGAGCGTCGCGGACCTCGCCGACATTCTGGCGGCGAGTCCCAACTAGCCCGGTTTGGGTGCTTACTCGCCCCCCGGTGGGCCGTGCGCCGACAGGCTGTCATCTGACAGAGGTGGCCCATTGTGGAATAGACAACGGGTATTGACTTTTCTGACCGCTCGTTCAGTAACCGCTCGTCCACTCCTCGTCGGGCTGCGATGTAGCGGCCCCCACCCGGGGATCATCCATCGCTTCCAATGAGGAGGCTCAGCATGGCTCAGAATGAACCCGAAGTGCCGGCTTCGGCACTCGGACCAGTCCGCCCGTTTGCAACTGCCTGCGGCGGGCAGTCGACCCGCCGTGCCTACGACATTGAGGCGCGCGGCACCCGATCCGGACCCGCACCGCCGACTGTCACAACCCCCCACTACAGTCGAACATCAGTTCTTAGTTTAGGAGGCGAGATGCGGCTAGCAATCCGTGAGGACATTTGTCGGCGACGCTTGAGAACTGGTCAGTTCCGACGCCTTGCATTCCAGCGGTCATCGCAACGAGGGCTGATTCTCGGACATTAGCAGGGTGGCGAAGAGGTCCGCGGGTGCGCGGTCGCCGAGCGTCATTCGGGGTCGGCGATTGAGCTCGTCCTCGACTCTGGCGAGGTCCCGCGGCGTGTGGACGGCGAGGTTCGTCGACTTGGGGAAGTACTGGCGCAGCAACCCGTTTGTGTTTTCGTTGCTGCCGCGTTGCCAGGGGCTGGCGGCGTCGCAGAAGTAGATCTTCGTGCCGGTGTCGGCGGTGATGTCGAGGTGCTTGGCCATCTCGGTGCCTTGATCCCAGGTCAGCGTCCGCCGCAGCCCCTGCGGGAGAGCGCGGAGGGCCCGCACCAATGCTGCGTGCAGTTCGGATGAGGTGGGCGCGTTCAGGTGCAGCAGCTTCACGTAGCGGGTCTGCCGCTCTACGAGTGTGCCGATCGCGGAGCGGTGGTGCGGGCCGACGATGAGGTCGCCCTCCCAGTTGCCCGCCACCGATCTGTCTGTCGGTTCGAACTCGCGGTCGTGGATCGACAGCATCGGCTGCGCGAACCGGCGTCCGGCTCGGATCAGGCGGGTGTGCGCCCTGCGGTGGTCGCGTCCTGTCCGCAGCGGTGACGGGTCGGGTTTGCGGAGAAGCCCTGTTCCGGGCCGGTAGATCGCGAGATAGATGCTCTCCGTCGCGACCCGCATGCCGGCATCGTCGGGGTGTGCGGCGCGCAGGGCGCGGCTGATCTGCTGCGGACTCCACCGCTCCTTCAATCTCGCCTTCACGTACGTGCGCAGCACTGGATTGGTCGACAGCTTCAACGGCTTCGGGCGCCGGCGACGGGTCGCGGCGATGCTGTGCGCGTGGAACGGTCGGTACTGGCCGGACTCATGTGCGTTGCGTCGCAGCTCCCTACTGATCGTCGACGGCGACCGGCCCAGCGTCTTGGCGATCTCCGTCGGTCCGGCGCCCCTGCTCGCGAGGTCGGCGATCCGGATGCGTTCCTCCTCGGACAGGAAGCGGGGCGAGATGGGGCGAAGCGCAAGCGGCTCGAGCGGCGGCACGACTTTCACCGTGCCATCCTTTCGCCGCACCGTCGTGCCGTCTCTCCAGATATACGCCGTGGTGCGCACGACACCGACCTCGCGCGCCGCGGCGGCCAACGGCCACCCTTGCGCGAGCAGCTCCATGAACCGCTTCCGCGCCAACGACTTCGGCCTCCGCCCAGGACCCTTCGGAACACGACGTGACGACAACATGACCTCCAACTGGTGTGATCACGTTGCGACGATCACTGGAAACCACCCCGCCGGAACTGACCAGTTTTCAACCGCCGCCGACAACATTCAGCTCTGGCAAGAGGGCGCCCTCCCGGCACGCCTCATTTGGCGCGCCGAACGCTGGCGCATCATCGATCAGCCCTCCCTCCAATCCAGTGGCCCACTCTGGGACAACTGGCGCTTCACCGCCCGATCCGACGTTGATCACCGCACGGCCGTCATGGACGTCGAGCACGTCGGCGACCGCTAGATGCTTGTCGCCTCGTGGGACTAACCCGCCGTGGGGCAGAACCGTCGCTACGACCTGGTCGGGCGCGACATTGAAGGCGCCGACCGGCTGCGGGAGAGAACCGGCTCACCTATCGGCCTCTCGATCGACGAGGTGCGCGCCACTGGCCAGCGGCGAGATGCCCGCGAGCCCATCCCCGTGACGGCACGGCTCCAGTTTCAGGTCGCGCTTGTCGAACCTCGCGAGGTGGATGCCGTGGTGATTGCCTGGACGGACACGGCAGTGCTTGTCCGATGGTGCACACCGAACGGACACGAGCACCATGCGTGGATCTATGCCGGGGCGGTACGGCGGCGCTGAGCTGACGGGTCTTGGCGCGGGGCGGGCGGGTCAATCGAACGCGGCCGGGACCATCTAGTCGTCAGGTCGGCGCCACCGCCGAGCCGTGAGTACCTCGGGTCTCATTCCACGCTGGTGTCGACCCCTCCTGGAAGGATGAGCACCGTGGACGTTGAAGCGCTGGCGGTTGCCAAGATCCAGGCCATGGTCGCGCGCTGCCCACATCTGAAGCCATTCATTGCGTCGAACGACAAGACCCCTTTCACCGACGGTCACATCGATGTGTATTCCGGGCTCGGTCAGAAGAAGACTGACTGGCTGGGAAGGGTGTCGGTGCAGGTCAAGGGTCGCTCGCACGCAGGGAAACACCCCACGCAGGTATCGTTCGGCGTCTCGCGCATCGATTTGCTCGGGTTCCAGCGAGACTCGGGCGTTCTGTACTTTCACGTCGCCGTCGACAAGCGCGGCCGCTGCACTCCCTACTACGCGCTCCTCTCACCGTTCACGATCGAGCACGTCTTGAATTCCGTGCCGGCCACGCAAGCGTCCATCTCGGTCGTGTTCAAGCGCTTCCCCAACCAGCCTGTCGAGATCGAGCGGATCGTCGCCCTCGCACTGAAGACCCGTGACCAGCGAACGTCGGTCGGCTTTGACTCCGGTGTCTTCGAGAGGATGAAGAGCCTCACTGTCCACTCGGCGATCGATCTGGATCTCAGCGCTCCGTTACGGCTCACGCCGGATGAGCTGGACTACGCCCTCGAACTCACGACCGTGGGCGGACTTACCCTGCCGCTCGGTGGCGAGCTGCATATCTACCCCCAGACGTACCTGGAACAGGCGACAGACATTGCGATTGGCGCCGGCGGGGTCACGTATGAACATGTCTCCATTCGCCGCATTGACGAAGAGACTGTTGAAGTCCGCCTCGGGCCAGCCGTGACGCTTACGATGCGGGAGAACGGAACTCAGCGGATCTGGAACGTGGGTTACACCGCCCCAGGCAACTTCGATGAGCGGCTCAAGGCTACCCGCTTCCTTATCGGGTTGATCGAGAAGCAAGGCGTCGAGATTAATGGCGCGCCCAGCCCGCTCGGCGGCGCAACAGGTGACGTTGCCAGTCATCTAGACGAACTCCGCGGCCATCTCTCATCTCTCTCGGAGCTGGAAGAGCTGTTTGACCACCTTGGGGTGGACGGTGCGCTGATCGATCTTGACGAGATCAGCACCCAAGCCTTCACCTGGCTGAAGGCGCTGCACCGAGCGTTTGTCCGCGGAGAGGAGCTGCGAAACGAGTCCGGCGACACCGCGCGGGGCCTGGTGCATTTTGGGCCTTGGGCAGTGATGCTCATGACAGTGCGAGGCAGCGAGCCCGATACCTGGCGCTACATCGACCCGTTCGACCCGGCCGCACCCCATATGTTCCGCTGGAGCGCTGAGGATGACGATGCCGCCAATGCCTTCCCAGTCACCGCATATGACATCGTCGAGCAGGAGCACTTGCCAACGATTCTGAACCTCCGACTCGATCGCATTCTGGATGCCTACGAGCCCATCGCGGACAGCGACCGCACGATGAGTCTCGCCAACCAGCGCGTCCTGGCGCTCGTCCTCGCGGCAGACTCGAAGGCGGTGCGAAAGGAAGAGTTCCTCCGCGCCGCGAGTGCGCTCAACGAATGGATCATCGAGCACGAGGGCGAGACGCCCGTCCACCTCATCAACCGTTGGCAGATACTTCATCGGACCACCGGACTCTCTACCGAGCAGCTGAAGATGATCCGCGCTACGAGGCGGGAGGCTGGACGGTCAATTCTGGCGATGGCGGAGGAGGTCGAGCTGTCATGCGCGATCTTGCTCGGCGATCCGGACGACGTAGCGTATCTCCTCAGCGAGATCGCCGAGGACAAGCTCGCGACGATTCGGACCTGGCCAATCTGGAACCTTCGCCCTACAGAGCCAGGTGTGCTTGAGGCGTAGCCGTGCCCGCCAAGGTCAAGCAGCTGCCTTCCGAGGGTGCGGCGGGGGAGCGACCCGACGCGGCATGCGGGAGGCGCCCAAGATTCCATCGCGTGGGGAGGGGAGTTGGCGTCGTCGATGATTTGACGCATTGCGGGTGTCAGAGCATTGCTCCCCGCCGCGCCCTTACGTAATCCCGGCTCCCGATCGGCTGGTCGATACCCTGAAGGGCATTCGGACTTTGGATATCAACTAACCCGCCACGAAACCGTGGGGAGACTGACACAGCGTATGGGGAACAGAGAATGGTGGGGCACGACTCCAGTCGACCGTCACCAGGCGGGGCTCTACTCGTGACTGACCTGACCGACTACCAGGCGAAGTATTTCGCGTACGAGCTGCAGCGTAGCTACGCGAGCGATCACGTCGGTAAGCTCGCCGGATTGCTCTTCGATGCTCAGGTGGAGCCAAAGCCGCATCAGATCGACGCGGCTCTCTTCGCTTTGCAGACGCCCTACCTGCCGGGCGTAATCCTCGCCGATGAGGTAGGCCTCGGGAAGACGATCGAGGCTGGCATTGTCATCTCTCAATACTGGGCAGAGCGGCGTCGTTCGATCCTGATCGTCACGCCGTCGAGCCTTCGCCAGCAGTGGAAGCAGGAGCTCTTCGAGAAGTTCCTTATCCCAGCCAGCATTCTCGATCCGAAGTCGAAGGACGCGCTGCTCCAGCGGGCTGGCACCGGCAAGGGCGAGGTGCTGATCTGCTCGTACGAGTTCGCGCTACGGAATGAGCAGTCTCTGCTCCATGCCTGGGATCTCGTGGTCGCAGACGAAGCGCACCGGCTCCGCAATCACTGGACGAGCAAGGGTAAGGTCGCCGAGGCCATGGCTCACGTCATCGGGGGCGCGCACAAGACGGTGCTGCTCACCGCGACGCCGCTACAGAACAAGCTGGAGGAACTCTACGGCCTTGTGTCCGTGTTCGATCCTGGCTACTTCTACTCACTTGATGCCTTCCGCGAGCGATACATCAAGAACCGGGACGACGCGGGCGATGACCTCGCCGAGCGCGTCGCGACGATATCGAAGCGCACTCTCCGACGAGACGCGGATAAGTACATCCACTTCACCAAGCGACTCCCGCTGACTGTCGAGTTCACACCGAGCCCCGCTGAAGTTCGCCTGTACGAGCTGGTCAACGACTATCTGCAACGCGACGAACTCTTCGCGTTCACCGGCGCACAGCGCCATCTGTCCGCTCTCATCATTCGCAAGCGTCTCGGTTCCTCTACGTACGCCGTCGCGAGCACCCTGGAGAACATCGCCAATCGTCTGGCGGCCGAGGTCGCCGCTGGTCAACGCCGCGACGCTCGCGGTGGTCTGATCGCTGCGGACTTCGATGGAGACGACCTCACGAGCGAAGAACTCGAAGAGTCAGAAGAGATCGAGGCTGATACCCCGCCGATCCGCGGAGACCGTTCAGGCGCAGCGGACTCGCCGCTCATGGAAGCCATGACGGCCGAAGTCGGCGAGCTCCGCGAGTACGCAGCGTTTGCGCGATCAATCACGGTTAACCAGAAGGCAGCAGGGCTCGCCGAGGCGATCGACCTTGGCTTCGAACGCCTGCGGGCTCTCGGCGCTCCCGAGAAGGCGATCATCTTCACGGACTCCACGAAGACGCAGGAGTACATCGCGCGTGCGCTCCACGACGCGGGCAAGGGCGACGGGCTCGTGCTCTTCAACGGCTCCAATGACGGGCCGGAGCAGACCGCGATCTATCAGGCCTGGCTCAAGGCGAACCGTGACGGCGACCTGATCACCGGTATCCCGGCCGCCGACCGCCGCAAGGCGCTCGTCGACTACTTCCGCACGCAAGGGACGATCATGATCGCGACGGAGGCAGCCGCGGAGGGCATCAACCTCCAGTTCTGCTCCATGGTGGTCAACTACGACCTCCCGTGGAACCCGCAGCGTGTCGAGCAACGGATTGGCCGCGCGCACCGCATCGGTCAGCAGTTCGACGTCGTCGTTGTGAACTTCTCGAACAAGGGCAATCTCGCGGAGCAGCGCATCCTCGAACTCCTCGCCAACAAGTTCCATCTCTTCTCCAGCGTCTTCGGGGCGAGCGATGAAGTGCTGGGCGCCATCGAGGACGGCCTGGACTTCGAGAAGACGATCAGCGACATCCTGACGCGCAGCCGCACCGATGCCGAGATCGATGCAGCATTCAAGGATCTCGACGCCCGCTACGCCGTCGAGATCTCGACCGAAATGGCGAGTGCCAAGGCCAAGGTCTTCGACAACCTCGACCCGCACGTCCAGGACCGCCTGAAGGCGTATGACGCGCAGTCGGGGGAGGTGCTCAACAAGTTCGAACGGCTCCTTCTCGCGGTGACTCGACACGAGCTGTCCGAGCGCGCAACGTTCGAGGGTGACGGCCGCACCTTTGTGTTGCACGAGTCGCCGGTCGTCGAGGCGCCGTCAGGTCGCTACTACTTCAAGAGCAAACCGCTAGAGAACGCGCACCAGTACCGGTACGCCAGCCCACTCGCTCAGCACGTCGTTGACACCTCGAAGAGCCGAGAGACTCCGCCGCGCGAGCTGACATTCAGCGTCAGCGAGTCCGAGCGGGCCAGTTCGGCCGTCAAGGGCCTCGTCGGTCAAAGCGGCGAGCTTGTCGTCGATTTGGTGACTTTCATGATGAAGGCGCGGGACGAGGACGTCTCCGAGTCCTACATTCTCGCCGCGGGTGTCAGCGATGACGGACCAGTCCTCGACGACGAGTACGTGGCGGACATACTCGACCTGGCGTGCGTCGCGGTCGGGCAAGATCCCGCCTTCATCGACGAATCCAAGATCGCGCCGCTCCTCGACGCACGCCGAGGCGAGCTCGAGCGCGAAGTGCAGGGGCGGAACTCCCGCTACTACGACCAGCAGGAAGAGCTGATCTACCGGAATCAGCAGGACCGCAAAGCTGAGCACGAAGGCTCGATCCGTGAGTATCGCGCGAAAGAGAAGGAGGCTCGCCGGCTGGCCCGACAAGCCGACGACCCAATGGAGCAGCTCCGGCATAAGAAGGACGCGCGCCGCTGGGAGCAGCGTGCGGAGGACGCCGACGAGCAGTTCCGGGAGACACGGCGAAAGCTTCGCGATGAAGCCGACAAGTACCTCGACCTCATCGAACAGTCCCTACGAGGCACCCAGTCCACAGAACACTTGTTCTCGATCCGCTGGCGCATAGAGCCGTAGCCGGCGTCGAGAAATCAACGATAGCAACCGAAATCTTGAAAGAGACCCACCGAATGAACGACGACATCCACGAGACACCATCGACAACCCCAAACTTCCAGACCGAGCTCGCCGCACAGCTGGCGGAGCTCGTACCTGAGGCGATTGCCGACGGCAAGATCGACGTCGCCAAGCTGCAGGAGCTCCTTGCCGCGGATGCAACCGACGCCAATGAGCGCTTTGGGCTCTTCTGGCCCGGCAAGAAGCGGGCGCTGCGCGCTGCGCAGGAGCCGACGACCGCAACACTGCGTCCGGATCCCGCCAACTCCAAAGGCTGGGACACGACGAAGAACATCTTCATCGAGGGCGACAACCTCGAAGTGCTCAAGATCTTGCAGAAGCACTATCACAACAAGGTCAAGCTGATCTACATCGATCCGCCGTACAACACCGGCAAGGACTTCGTCTACCCCGACAACTACCGGGAGGGGCTCGATACCTACCTCGAGTGGACCAAGCAGGTGAACGAGGGCGGCAAGAAGGTCACGACGAACGCCGAGACCGAAGGGCGATATCACTCGAACTGGCTCTCGATGATGTATCCGCGTCTCAAGCTGGCGCGAAACCTCCTCACCGACGACGGCACCATTTTCGTCAGCATCAGCGACCACGAGGTCGACAACCTTCGCAAGCTCTTGAACGAGGTCTTTGGCGAGTCGAACTACGTCGGGCAGATCGCAGTCTCTAAGGGAACAACGACGGGACAGGACGCCAATGACATCGGGAGCAGCATCGACTTTCTACTCGTGTACGCACGGAGCAAGGCGAACTACATCCCGAACGGGCTCCCACTTGACGAGCAGGACATGGCCCGCTTCAACCAGGAAGACGACCGCGGGCGCTACTCGGTGCTGCAGTTCAGAAAGACGGGCACCAATGACCGACGAGAGGATCGCCCGAACCTCTACTACGCGCTCGAAGCACCGGACGGATCAGAGGTCTATCCCATCGGCCCGGGCGGGTACGACAGCTGCTGGCGCACGGCACGGGCGCAGTTCGACGCGTGGGACGCCGAAGGCATGATCGTCTGGAAGCAGGATGCCGACGGCAATTACAAGCCGTACGTGAAGTACTACCTGGAGGGTCGCACCAAGCAGGTCTCGAACTACTGGGACGACATTGAAGGCAATAAGAAGGCCAGTCTCACGGTCAAAGAACTACTCGGGAAGAATGTCTTCACCAACCCCAAGCCTGTCGGTCTGATCAAGAAGATTCTTCACATCGCAACCGATCTCGACTCGGTGGTACTCGACTTCTTCTCCGGCTCTGCAACGACTGCGCATGCGGTCATGGAGCTGAACTCCGTCGACGGTGGGCGGCGTCAGCACATTCAAGTGCAGCTGCCCGAGCCGACTCCACAGGACTCTGCCGCACAAAAGGCGGGCTATCAGACGATCGCCGAAGTCTCGCGAAAGCGCGTCGACCTGGCCGGGACCAAGATCCTCGCCACGAAAGCCGGTCAGCTGGATGAGGGGCATGGGACGCTTGACGTTGGATTCCGCGCCTACACGCTCTCCGACACCAACTTCTCGAAGTGGCGCGTGACCAGCGACATCGAAGCGACTGCCCTGGAACAGCACCTGCTCGACCTACGCGACAGCAGCAGCGCCGACCACGCGACCCCGGACGACCTCCTCACCGAGATCCTGCTGAAGCAGGGTTACTCGCTGACCGAGAAGATCGCCCCTGTTGAGATCGATGGGCTGGAGCTTCGCGCGGTCTACGACAGCGACGGCGACTTCGGTGTCCTCGCCTACCTTGACGAGCACACCAAGCCATCGCTGGAGCAGTTGCGGAATGTCGTGGGTGCCGGCCCGGCGCGCATGATCATCCTCGAAGACGCGTTTCAAGGCGACGACGAGCTGAAGACAAACCTCGTCCAGCTCGCGAAGTCGAAGAGCGTGGAGCTCTGGACGGCGTAATGGGGGGCTCAGCATTCCAGTTCGATCCGAGCCAGCCGTATCAGCTCGAAGCGGTGGGCGCCGTCGTCGACCTCTTTGACGGCCAGCCGAAGGACGCAGACAAGCTCGAACTCACCCTCCGTGGTCAAGCGACGCTCAAGGAGACCGATCAGGCAACCCTTGATCTCGACCTCACGCAGGAAGTGGGCGCGATCGGTAACAACCTCGTCCTCGACCAGGACACGGTGTTTGCGAATCTCCAGCGAGTCCAGGACCGCAACGGCCTGGAGGTGGCACCGAAGCTCTTTGACTCCGCGCTGGACTTCGATATCGAGATGGAGACCGGCACCGGCAAGACCTACGTCTACCTCAGGACGATCTTCGAACTCGCGAAGGACTACAACTTCACCAAGTTCGTGATCCTCGTGCCGAGCGTGGCTATCCGAGAAGGCGTCGCCACGAGCATCCGGCTCATGCGCGGCCACTTCGGCGATCTGTATCCCGGGCAACCCTTCGACTTCTCGGTCTACAGCGGCAAGAACGCGGAGGAGGCGCAGGCCTTCGCCACGTCGACGAACATCCAGATTCTGGTGATGACCATCGATGCGATCCGCGGCACCGCCAACACCCGCATCATCCATCAGGCCAAGGACAAGTTGAACGGGTTGCGCCCGATCGACTACCTCAAGGCAACGCACCCCGTCGTCATCATGGACGAGCCCCAGAACATGGAATCGCTCCTGTCCCAGTCCGCGGTCGGCGAGCTAGATCCTGTGGTCACGCTCCGCTACAGCGCCACGCATAAGAAGCAGCGCAATGTGGTCTACCGGCTCGATCCTGTCGATGCCCACGACCTCGGGCTGGTTAAGCAGATCGTCGTGGCGGACGTTCAGCAGCAAGGCGCCGACGCAACGCCGTACATCAAGCTCGTCGAGGTTAAGCGCGAGCCATCGTGGGCGGCCCGACTGGAGCTCTCGTGCCGCAAGGCCGACGGTACCTTCGAGCGGCTCATCGTGACGGTGAAGCCGCACCAGGAGCTCTCCGACGAGCGCGTGACAGGCAACCCGATCTACGAAGGCTGGCGCATCAACGAGATCAGCCTCGAACCCGCCTACGTCGACCTCACCCTGCACGGCTTCCTCGAACAGGGCGAGAGCATTGGCGGCTCAACTGGTGCGATCTACAAGGAGATGATCCGCGAGACGATCCGTGAGCACCTCCGCAAGGAGGCCATGCTTCGGCCTCGGAACATCAAGGTGCTGAGCCTCTTCTTCGTCGACAAGGTCGCGAGCTACATGGGCGACGGCACGACCAACGAGACCGCCGACGGAGAGTTCGCCCGCTGGTTCGACGAGGTCTTCGTCGAAGAGCGCGCCAAGCTCGCGCGCTACCAGGAGCTGCTTCCGCAGGAACCGTCAGCGCTACGCCGCGCCTACTTCTCTCAGATCAAGCGCGGCAAGGTGACCGCCGCGCAGGACAGTTCGGGAACGACGAAGGCGGACGACGATGCCTACGAACTGATCATGCAGGCGAAAGAGAGACTGCTGGACGAGGCCGAGGACGTCCGCTTCATTTTCAGTCACTCTGCGCTTCGCGAAGGCTGGGATAATCCCAACGTCTTCCAGATCTGCACCCTCCGCGAGATGGGTGCTGAGACCGAGCGCCGTCAGACCATCGGCCGCGGGCTGCGTCTCCCGGTCGCGAAGACCCCGGACGGCTTTGTGCGGGTCGCCGATCCTGGCATCGCCACCCTCACTGTGGTCGCGAACGAGTCTTACACCGCGTTCGCCAAGAGCCTCCAGAACGAATACAAGACGGCGGGCGTGGAGATCGGGGAAGTTCGAAAGAGCGAGTTCTCGAAGATCCCGCTGCAGGACGCCGCGGGCGCGCTCACGGACGACCTGTTCGGCTTCCAGCGCTCGCTCGAAGTGTGGGAGCACCTCGCCGCGAAGGGCTTCATCGCGGACGGCAAGGTGACGAGCAAGTTCCAGCCGAGCACGCTCGGCTTCACGCTGTCGTTGCCCGAAGAGTACGAGCCATACGAAACCGAGATCTGTGCCCTCGTGCAGCGGGCGCACATCGGCACGTACGTGAAGCCGGCCAGCAAGCGTCACCCGCGCCTGCTGAACAAGCAGCTCTACGCGACGCCGGAGTTCGAAGAGTTCTGGCACGCCATCAGCCGCCGGACGACCTACCGGGTGAGTGTCGACCGCGAACAGATCGTGGACCGCGCGGTAGCGGCGATTCGGTCTGCCCCGAAGATCGACCCGCTTCGGATCCAGGTCACGCGCGCAGGCGTCAAGGTGTTGCGCGGCGGTGCCAAGGGCGAGGAACTTGGCACGCGGTCGGCGGGGTTGAAGGGGAGCTACGATCTGCCCGACATCATCGCTGAGCTTCAGACCGCGACCTCACTGACGCGGAAGACCATCGTCGACATCCTTATCCAGAGCGAGCGCCTTCCCGAGTTCATCGGCAACCCGAACGACTTCATTGCCACTGCCAAGCGTCTGATCCAAGCGGAGCTTGCGAAGATCGTGGTCGATGGAATCCAGTACGAGAAGATCGCTGGCTCGGTCTATGAACTTCGGGAACTGCAGCGCGATGGGGAAGAGGAGAAGGACCGCTTCCTCGACCATATGTACAAGGTGCAGAACTCTCAGAAGACCGACTTCGACTACGTGGTCTTCGACTCTGACGTTGAGCGTCAGTTCGCTGAGCTGCTCGACAGCCGCGAGGACATCAAGCTCTTCATGAAGCTGCCGGCCAAGTTCAAGATCGATACGCCTGTCGGCCCTTACAACCCCGACTGGGCGATCATCAAGCACGATGACGGCCACGATCGCATCTACATGATCCGAGAGACCAAGAGCACGCTCGAAGATGCGAAGCTTCGCCCGAGCGAACTCGCCAAGATCAAGTCGGCCAAGCGTCACTTCGAGGCGATCGGAATCGACGAATACGCCCGCGCCGCTCCGGGGAGTTGGAACCTATGACGGCGGCCGAGACCCGGTCGGCGACAGGCGAGGGCTTCGAACCGGTACTGCCGCTCTCGCTCATGAACCGGGAGCGCTTCCTGGCTCTCTTCTATGATCCCAAGCGTTTCGACGTGCATGCGAAGACGGTGATGCATCTCCACGTCCTGAGGGTCGACGGTGGCGACTTCGCGCTCGCGCCCCTCTTCAAGGAGCTCTCCAACAACAGCATCAGCTACGTGCTCTCGCGCCAGAATCTGGGCCAGGTGCTCGAGGATCCGAGCCGCATGGTCGAGTTCGTGGCGAAGGTGCAGGAGCAGTTCAAGACGCCGGACGCCAATGCAGGCGAAGGCGGGGAGTTGCTCCTCTACTCGTTCCTTGAGGGCCACCTCGGGGCGCCTAAGATCCTGTCCAAGATGGAGCTGAAGACCTCCAGCGAGCACTACGTGCATGGCACCGACGGTGTCCATCTACTCGAAGTCAGCGAGGGGGAGTACCAGCTGATCTTCGGGGAGTCGAAGATGTACGGCGACGTCAAGGGGAAGGTCGGCTCAAGCCCGGGGCGCGGCGTCAAAGCGGCGTTCGAGTCGATGGGCAAGGTGCAGGAGGACTCGTTCGAGTTCGATACCTGGCTGGTCGAGTCCGAGCTCCTCAAGGAGAGCCTCGATCCGGCGAAGGTGAAGCTCCTTGCGTCGATCTTGCTGCCGCCCGCGGAAGGCGACACGCCACTCAAGAAGTCGAACGCCTTCGGCGTCTTCATCGGCTTCGAGCTGGACGTGACGGAGTTCCCGTTCGAGGATCACACGCAGCCTGAGATCGAAGCTGAGCTTCGCCGCCTGGCGGAGACAGCCATCGAGGCAGAGGTCGAGACGATCAAAGCAGAGATCAAGACGCGCGGGCTCGGCGGCCATCACTTCCACATCTACGTCGTCCCGTTCCTCAAGCGGAATGTGAACGGTGTCGTACGGGTGGTTTCCAGTGATCGTCGCAACGTGATCACACCAGTTGGAGGTCATGTTGTCGTCACGTCGTGTTCCGAAGGGTCCTGGGCGGAGGCCGAAGTCGTTGGCGCGGAAGCGGTTCATGGAGCTGCTCGCGCAAGGGTGGCCGTTGGCCGCCGCGGCGCGCGAGGTCGGTGTCGTGCGCACCACGGCGTATATCTGGAGAGACGGCACGACGGTGCGGCGAAAGGATGGCACGGTGAAAGTCGTGCCGCCGCTCGAGCCGCTTGCGCTTCGCCCCATCTCGCCCCGCTTCCTGTCCGAGGAGGAACGCATCCGGATCGCCGACCTCGCGAGCAGGGGCGCCGGACCGACGGAGATCGCCAAGACGCTGGGCCGGTCGCCGTCGACGATCAGTAGGGAGCTGCGACGCAACGCACATGAGTCCGGCCAGTACCGACCGTTCCACGCGCACAGCATCGCCGCGACCCGTCGCCGGCGCCCGAAGCCGTTGAAGCTGTCGACCAATCCAGTGCTGCGCACGTACGTGAAGGCGAGATTGAAGGAGCGGTGGAGTCCGCAGCAGATCAGCCGCGCCCTGCGCGCCGCACACCCCGACGATGCCGGCATGCGGGTCGCGACGGAGAGCATCTATCTCGCGATCTACCGGCCCGGAACAGGGCTTCTCCGCAAACCCGACCCGTCACCGCTGCGGACAGGACGCGACCACCGCAGGGCGCACACCCGCCTGATCCGAGCCGGACGCCGGTTCGCGCAGCCGATGCTGTCGATCCACGACCGCGAGTTCGAACCGACAGACAGATCGGTGGCGGGCAACTGGGAGGGCGACCTCATCGTCGGCCCGCACCACCGCTCCGCGATCGGCACACTCGTAGAGCGGCAGACCCGCTACGTGAAGCTGCTGCACCTGAACGCGCCCACCTCATCCGAACTGCACGCAGCATTGGTGCGGGCCCTCCGCGCTCTCCCGCAGGGGCTGCGGCGGACGCTGACCTGGGATCAAGGCACCGAGATGGCCAAGCACCTCGACATCACCGCCGACACCGGCACGAAGATCTACTTCTGCGACGCCGCCAGCCCCTGGCAACGCGGCAGCAACGAAAACACAAACGGGTTGCTGCGCCAGTACTTCCCCAAGTCGACGAACCTCGCCGTCCACACGCCGCGGGACCTCGCCAGAGTCGAGGACGAGCTCAATCGCCGACCCCGAATGACGCTCGGCGACCGCGCACCCGCGGACCTCTTCGCCACCCTGCTAATGTCCGAGAATCAGCCCTCGTTGCGATGACCGCTGGAATGCAAGGCGTCGGAACTGACCAGTTCTCAAGCGTCGCCGACAGCACGCGCTTTTGGATTTCATCGCTCCGCGCCAGCGGTCCACCCAAGCCAGGGCGGACAGTTTTCGTGGGACGGATGTCTATAGAGAATCGGGCGGAGTGTACGGATCATCGCCGGGCGCGAGCGACGGGATGTCGGTTGGTTTCAGCGAGCGGAGGCGTTCCTTCGCACGGGGCTGAAGCGGGGTTGGAGGTATCGATCGCTCCGCGCGCCAGTCCTCCGCTCTGGCCTCCGCCCATCGCTTGTCGCGAGCGGCGCGACGTTCGTCCAGCGTCCGGTCGTACGGCTGATCGGATCCGCTGCTCATCTTGTGAAAGTACGGCCCCCACATGTGCACGCTCTCAGGAACGGAGCGCGTCGCCACTCGAACGCCGGCGATCGCTGCGGGCCATTCACGCTCGAGCCGTGCCCTGCGACTGCGGCGTACGCTCGGTGGATGGAACCGCCGAACGTGTACAAGGCCAGATTCGACGAGGTGGCTACCGGCCGCCGCCGCCGCGTCACTGTCGGCATCGAAATCCTCGACCGGGAGTCCGACGGATCGGTCCCCACCGCCGCGTGGTTCCGCGGCGAGGAATACCGCCTCGACATCGAGGACGACGAGGGCGTCGCAATCTATGTGAGACGCCTCTAGAGGATTGCACCGCGCAGTAACGGAGCTCAGTCCGGATGACCGGCCCATCGGGATGCCCAAACCTCCTACAGGCCTACCGGGCCCGAGGTTCGCCCGGCGAAAATGGACAATCAGAGTCGGTGTTCCCAGCCAGCCGCACGCGCCGAGCTGCGCGTTCACCGCGCCCATCGTGCACACTCCACTTTCGGATCGAGCCGATTGGCGCGCCCGAGCTGCAACGTGTGGGAGGCAACAGGTGACGTCCCCCGGAGTGGTGGATACTAGGACGAACTCCGGGCGGACAAGTGCATGCCGGCTGTGTCGGCGCGCAACTGCTTGCGCGCACCCTGGACACGCGATCTGCCGTGGCGCGGAAGCGGAGGAATCATCGGTGACCACACGTACGTTGCCTCCCCGCACTGACGAGGACGTGGCCGCGCGTTGACGGCGGCGGCGCGCCGGCGGCCGCGTCGTGGAGTTGCCGCCCAGCTCAGAGATCTCCTGGTCGGTACTGATCAGTCCCGGCGTGTCGGTCCTCATCGAGCGCGTTCCCATCCCCGGCGACGCACCCGATGCGGTCGACAGCGACGTTGAGGAGCCCTCGGCCGGAGACTCGACTTATCAGGTCGCCGGCGCTCGATCGATTCGCGGTCGCGGCTTTCGCTGCAACCATCTGACTGTCGTCTGCGACACCAACGGTCAACCGTGATGTGACCAGCATCCGGGCCACTTTGGCTGGCGCACGGTTCCTCACAGTGCGCAACCCCCACAGGGACCGCGGCGAGGCGGGCGTATCCTCAAGGGGATCGGAGGCGCGTGTACGCGATCGAGTTGACCATCGGAGACTATGTTCATCGCCTCCCGAGAGCGGCCGACGAAGCCGCAATCCTCGCTGAGCTGACGGATGCGGTGCGAGCCGGAGGCGGCGTGGTCACGTTGCCGACGTCGGCGGAGGGGTCGGTCGTGTCAATACTGATCAGTCCGGGTGTCCTGGTGTTCATCGAACGAACGCTGGTGCCGGATGACGAAGGGTCCGACCCGTTCGACCCCGCTGACTTCACGCAGGACAAGTGGCCAGCGGCCGAGGACTTCTGAAATGAGCGCGGACCTTGCGACTCCAGATCGTGCCCTGTTGTCGAGAACTTTCTCTGCGGTACACAACCCTGGTGGCGTGCGAACGGATCGCGGTCCGGCCTTCAACCGCCGACCCGGCATCGAACCTAAACACCAGATCGTGCCGGGAGCTGAGTGCGGCTGCGTGCGCACCGGTCGATTGACATGCCGTGCCGACCCCGATGCATTCAGCGTCCGCTGTTGCCATCGCTCCAGTCGCCTGTGCGCAGGAGGGCGGCTCGTTGGCCGCACATTAGCCTTCACCCGCATTGGCCCATAATGACGCTTCCGTGGCGGAAAGAACGAAGCGAGGAGAAGTAGAAATGGAACAGTCATCGCGCCCCCGGTCGTGCACCGTGGGGGATCTCGACGACCTCGATATCAACCACCGCGTCACGTTCACGCGTCCTCCGAACGCCCCCAGTTCGCGGCCCCGAGTTAGCGGTCGGCTCAAGCGCATTCGCGTCGTTGACTATCTGATCGGCAACATGCGTCGGCCCGGTGTCGAACTAGTGGTTGCCTTCCCACGACAGCTTGGTGGCGAGACTGTGGACGTTTTCGGTCCACTACCCCTCACATATCTGATCGAGGTCGGTCTATCGATGCAGGCCGCGAAGCCGAAGAGGCTTTAGTTTCAGACGAACGAAACGGTACGAGCTTGCTGGAGACTTATCGCCATAGGACCGCGGGTGCTTCACGACGGGCTCCCAGTTGCGCGCCGGTGGGGAGTCCCGGTAGCTGACAACGTGACGTCCATCCCGCGGCGCACAAGCCCTTCGGTGTGAAGGCTCGTCGCGCGCTCCGACGGCACGTAGCTCATCGGCCCGCGTTCGCCCAGGCGATGGCTGCCGGCATCGAGACTTTCACGCAAGCATTGGCGCTGACACCATCTCATCGGGGTGGGTAGTGGGCGACCAGGATTTGTTGCAGGAAGCCGCGACGATCTGCGCATCGCTGAGGGTCAGACGGGCGGCGATTGCGTGAGGGGCGGTGGAGAGGGGGTCGACATCGTCAGGGTTCATGGTGTTGTCCACCAGACGAACGATCTTCTTGTGACGGTCATCAGCGCTGCGGGCGCCCATCACAAGGCCGCGGGTCAGCAGCCGGTCCACCATTGGCGATGCCCGACGCGGCCGCGAGATGCAGGGCGGCGACGATCATCGTCGCGGTCACCTCGGAAGTCCGTCCGCTCTCCGCAAGCAACCGCATTGCGGCCCACTCGGTCTCGCTCAGCTCACAAGCCCCGCATCGGCGCCTCCCGATTCGCGCATCAGCACGTCGCGCGCTCCAGCAGCGCCCAGACGTCTGGACGGCGCGACTCAGCTACGTCCTCGGTGGCAACCATCTCCGACATCTCATGCCCCTGGTCCCAGATCCCCGTCGGAACCCCCGGATTGGTATATTCTCTGGCGCGCTCGGACTGCCTTGCCCGAACATTTCGACAGTGAAAGGTGAGACCGGCCAATCTGACGACACCGTCGCGTCGATCGCGTACGCCATTGACGCGTGCTGCGACTGTGGGTAGCAACACATGCGGGCGGACCGGAGGCACGCGTCTTTGGACAGTTCGATGTCGGGGTCGCTGCCGATCTTGTTCGGATTGGCGTGATGTCGCGTGTGCTTGTGCTGCCACCAGCCGTAGCTCATTCCCACGAGGAGATTTCCGATCACCAGCGTGGTCCAGTCGTTCCACCGACCCGAGCGGAAGATCTGCCGGTGGGCCGCGTCGTGTCCGAGCATGGCAACCTGCGTGAGGACGACGGCCAGCACGGCCGCCGTCACCAGCTGCCACCAGGTGTCGCCGATGAGGATGAAGCCGGTGAGCACGCCCGCGATCGCGACCGGGCCGCGACGAGCTTCGTCCAGTAATAGCCGTAACGACGCCGCATCAGGCCGCTTCGGGTCACCATCTGTGACAGTTCCGTGTAGCGATTCGGCGCCTTCGGCGTCGCGGACCGCACGGATGCCGCGATCGATCCGGAAGGAGGGACGACCATCTTGTGCTCCTGTCATGTGAAGCGCGCACAGATCGTGTCGCATCAATGACGAAGTCCGGGCCATCTGTTCTCAGAGTATCCCCGTGTCGCCGTGCCCCACGCGGGGTCACGGTGAACGCACAGGAAGGTGGCAAGCGGCACGATCTCCGGCGTCGGCGGGGCAGCAGCCGAGCGACGCTGGATCGGTGCGGCTGCATCGGTCGTGGCCGGCGACGCGCGCGAGGTTCGCGGAACCTGTGAGGCGCACATGTTGGAGGCGTACCGTCTGGTCATGGAGACGCAGACACGAACGAGCGGTGGAGACGCCGCGACGCTGGGCCTGGGATCGGTGCTGGTGGGCTCGTTGCCTGCAGCGCTGATGACCGAGGATGCCCCCGATCGCTACACGGTGGAGGCGGTATTCAGTCGCCGTCCCGAGCGCGAAGAGGTGACGGCGATCCTCGGCGATGAGACTCGCGACTCTCTCACCAAGTCGGGATACCCGACTGTTGAGGTGACCGTCTCCGATCGCCGCTTGGAGATCGCGAACACGAACCTGGAAGAGTTGCGGGATGGGCTGGCAAGTGTTCTCGCTGATCGGCTCGCCGAAATCAGCGCTGTCGTTCGCACGACGCGGGAGGCAGCGGCTACGCGGTTCGCGGATGCGGCCGCCAGCGAGAATGAACGCACGACGGCCGTGACGGCGCTGGCAGCGTCGGTGACGTTTAGGACCTCTGGAAACACGCGAGCGGTATCCGCATCCGGGTCATGAATCTCGTCGCTGACGATGGCCGAGTCCACGCCTGAACCGACCTGGACGCATCAGCGCGCGTTCCCGCTCGCCTGATGACACTACCGGCCCGAAGAGAGAGCACTCATGCCCGTGTGGTGGGAAGAGATTGTGCATGCGGTCACGGGGCGTGTCCGGCGTCATGATGACCTGCCAGATCTGCGGCGGTTATCGTCCCGCTCGATCGGATTGGAGCGGACTCACTACCTCGTCAACGATCGCGAGCGTCAGGGGCGTGAGCGTCGCGCCTACGTCCTTCGGCTAGAGCCGGACAACTTGCGCGGGTTGGTCAACATCGCCGTGTTCTCCAACGGGCGCGGTGTGGGCTATCTGCCGGCGAACGTGGCAGAGGAGATGCGGCCGTTCCTCGACCGGATCGGGGGCGCCGCGATCGTCAACGGTGCCGGGGTGAAGACCGGAAGTATCCGACTGTGGGTCGATCTGCCCACGCGGAGCGCGCTCTACGGATTCGTTCGAGCGGAGGCGGCGCACATGACGAACACCGGGGAACGAATGGATGCAGCGCGGGGGAGCGAATCCGACCGTCAAAGGTTCGCTCGCTTCAGTCGAGCGGAGAACTGAGGCCGGACTCGCGGACCGTATCGACGGTCCGGGCGCTGTCTCCCAGCTGCGCGTGGTCAACGCAGTCGATGCGGCAGGCTCCGTTGCCGACTCCCGTTCTCACATGAGCCGCCACGATGCTGATCCGGAACCAGAAACGGGACCGAAAACCTCTCGCGGGTACCAGATTCAGTCCGCGCGAGTCCGTGCACGCCGGTACGATGGAGGCATGAGATCCGCGGAAATCCGCGGAATCATGCGTCATGACGGTGGGGGAGTCGAGCCCCAGACGACTTTCAGTTGTTCTTGGTTCGAGTCCAGGTACCCCAGCCGCACGAGAGAACCCCCGCTGAGCGGGGGTTTTCGTCGTTTCCGGCTGTTCCGCGTCTCACGTGATCCACACTGTGGCGTGGCATGCAAGCCCCTCGGGTCGACCCGCGTTCGGCGTAGCGTTCACGGCAGGCTTCGAGGGGCGGCGCACTCATGAGTACTCCTTCCGCCCTCATCGCCGACCGCTACCGGCTGGTGAAGATGCTAGGCGCCGGCGGGATGGGCGTCGTGTGGCAGGCGTGGGATACGAGACTGCGCCGGACCGTCGCCCTCAAGATGCTGCGCACTCAGCCCGAGCTCACCGACGCCGAGCGACAGGTCGCCACTGACCGGGCGCTGCGGGAGGCGCGGAACACAGCGAGCCTCCACCATCCCCACGCTGTCACGATCTTCGACGTCGTCGAGCACGACGGCCAGCCGTGCATCGTGATGCAGCTGATCGATTCCACGCCACTGTCGGAACTCCTTCGCGAGCTCGGCACGTTCACACCCTCCGAGACGGCACGAATAGGGGCCCAGGTGGCGTCCGCTCTCGCCGCGGCACATGAGCTCAAGATCGTTCACCGCGACGTCAAGCCCGGGAATATCCTCATCACGGCCGACGGCTCCGCGATGATCAGCGACTTCGGCATCTCGCACGCACTCGGCGATGCGACGATCACCGCGACGGGGATGATCCACGGAACCCCCGCCTTCCTCGCACCTGAGGCCGCGCGCGGACTGCCGACGAGCTTCGCGTCGGACGTCTTCTCGCTCGGGTCGACGCTGTACGCGCTGGTCGAGGGCTCGCCGCCGTTCGGAACCGACCGGAACTCGATCGCCCTGCTGCACAAGGTCGCCCGCGGAGGGTACGCGGCGCCTGAGCGCGCCGGCCCGCTGACGCCACTGCTGCGCAAGATGCTCGCGACGCAGCCGAAGCGCCGACCGACGATGGTCACCGTCGCAGATGCGCTCGGCTCGATGCACGGTCCAGGCGCCGATCGTGACGTCCCGGCGAGCTTCATCGCTCTCGGATTCGACGCGGTCACGGTGGGTCTGGAGGCCGAGACCGCCCCGACGGTTCCGGCCCCTGTGGGGCCGGGATCGCCGCCAGACTCGGTCGACCCCCCTGGCCCGACCCCGCCCGACGAACGATCTACGGCGAGGACGATCCCCTTCGATCAACCGACGCGCTTCGAGGCGCCCACGGCGGAGACGGAGAGGCTCGGCAAGCCCGTCGCGGCGGCCCCGGCATCCGTCGAGGCGCGATCCGAGGTCGCGGTACCGGAGCCTGCCAGGGCCCCCGCGCGGGAGCGTCGTCGCCCCGCGCGCATCGCCGCTGCCGCCCTCCTCGCGCTCTTGGTCGTCGTGGTGGCTGCAGCGATCCTCTACTCGCTGTTGCGGCCGTCGCCCACGCACGAGGCGGACCCCCGGCCCGAGGAGTCTTCGGTCACGAACCCCGGTCCATCTTCCGGGCCGGAGCAGGTCGCGCCGGCGCAAAGCCCCTCACCGACGGCGTCGGCACCCGCGGAGGAGGTGCCCGAGCCACCGGCGGTCGTGACTCCTGAGCAGCGAGTGGTCGAGGCGATCTCGGCGTACTACGCGATGATGCCGGAGAACCGGGATGGCGCATGGCCCCTGATGACGGCCGACTATCAGGCGAACCATGCCGGGGGTCGTGAGGGATACGAGGCGTTCTGGTCCGAGATCGTCGATGTCTCCATCACGGACGTGACGGCGTCCGGGCCGGACCGCGGCGAGGCGACGTTGACGTACAGCTTTCGCGACGGTCGCGTCGCGCAGGAGGTCACTGTGTATCGCTTGCGGGAGGAGGACGGGATCCTGAAGATCGCCGCCACGGAGGTGCTGAGCAGCCGTGACCTGTGACCCTTGCCGCGTGCGGGTGAGCGGCCTCAGGCCGCGGCGTCCGCGATCACCTCGGCGGCGGCATCCCGTCCCAACGCGAAGTACGCGGGGTTGTCGTCGCTGTGGGCCAGCAGCATGAGCACGACGGCGGCCGCCCATGCGTGCGCCCGCACCCAGACGTCGGCGTCGTAGTCGAAACCGGCCGCGGCGGTGAAGCGTTCGCGTCCTCCCGCGTCGAACGCGAGCCACGCGACGGCCAGATCGTAGGCGGGGTCGCCCGCCGTGACGTCGCCGAAGTCGATGATCCCGACGAGGGCGCCGTCGCGAGCGACCAGGTTGCCCGGGTGGAGGTCGCCGTGGATCCATACCGGCGTGCGGTTCCAGGGTGTGGCCGCCGCTCCGGCCTGCCAGATCGCGTCGATCCTTCGGGCCGACGCATCGTCGAGGACACCGCTGTCCCGCAGCGTGCGCAGTCTCTCCTCGACATCGTCCGCGCGCGCGGCGAGGGGGACTCCGCGGAACGGGTTGACCGGGTGGTCGTCCGGGGCGGCCACGTGCAGAGCACCGAGCGCACGGGCCAAGGTGTCAGCCCATTCGCCGCGCTCCGCCGCCGACTCCTCGATCGCACTGATGCCGTCGATCCACGGTACGACCGACCAGGCCCAGGGGTAGTCACGGTCTGCGACGCCATCGACCACAGGCGCAGGAACGCGCACGCCGAGTGGTGAGAGCCGCTCAGCCACAGATGGAAGCACCGCCTGCTCGTGCAGTACGAGCGGCGCCGCGAGGGCGCGACGGGGGAGCCGCACGGCGTAGTCCTCACCGAGCCGCCACACCTCGCAGTCCCAGCCCTCTGCGACCTTTCGCAGGGACAGCTCCCCGGCGTCGGGGATCACCGGGATGACCCGGTCGGCGAGCAGTCCGCGGATGAGGGCGGTGTCGATGGAGACCTCGGCGGCGGGCTTGTCGGGCACCGTCTGAAAATACCCTGTTGCGTTTATGTGGGAATCTGTTGTATTGTGTGGGAATCCAACGGAGGTTGTCTCACATGTACGCGACGGAGCGCCACGAGCAGATCGAGCTCCTGCTGTCCGAGCGGAGCCGGGTGAGCGTCGTCGAGCTCGCCGACCGGTTCGAGGTCACGACTGAGACGATCCGCCGCGACCTCGACCACCTCGAGTCCACCGGCGCGCTGCGCCGCGTGCACGGGGGAGCGGTGAGCCGGGAGCGCGCCAGCACCCGAGAGCCCTCGCTCGCCGAGCGCCTCGAGCACCACGGCGGCGCAAAGGCCGCCATCGGCCAGCGGGCCCTCGACGCCCTCGGCGCCGAATTCACCGGGTCCGTCTTCCTCGACGCCGGCACGACCACGGCAGCCGTCGCCTCGGCGCTCATTCCGCGCCTCTCCCTCGCGCGGATAGAGGTCGTCACGCACTCACTGGCCCTCGGCAACACCCTCGCCGGCGTTCCGGGCGCGTCCCTCTCGCTGGTCGGCGGGCGCGTGCGCGGCCTCACCGCCGCGGCCGTCGGCGCCGACACCGTCCGCGCGATCGGCGCGCTTCGTCCGGATGTCGCCTTCGTCGGCACCAATGGCGTCTCCGCGACGTTCGGCCTCAGCACGCCCGACCCCGACGAGGCCGCGGTCAAGCGCGCGATCGTCGAGTCGGCCCGGCGCGTGGTCGTCGTGGCCGATGCCGAGAAGCTCGGGGCCGAGCTGCTGGTCGGCTTCGCGCCGCTGTCCGACATCGATGTGCTGGTGACGGATTCGCCACCCGACGAAGAACTCGCGTCCGCGCTCGCAGACGCCGACGTGGAGGTCTGGCTCGCATGATCGTGACGCTCACCGCCAACCCGTCCCTCGACCGCACGGTCATGCTTCCCGCACCGCTGCAGGTCGGCGACGTGCAGAGTGCGGCTTCGACGCGCGAGGACGCGGGCGGGAAGGGCATCAACGTCGCCCGCGCCATCACCGCGGCCGGTGAGGACTGTGCCGCGGTGCTGCCCCTCGCGCCGGGCGATCCATACGACGCGGCGCTGCACGCAGCCGACGTCGACGCACGCCGCGTGGCGGTACGCGGGAACGTCCGCGCGAACATCGCGATCACCGACCCCGCCGGCGTCACCACCAAGCTCAACCTGCCGGGCGCCGAACTGTCGGCGGACGAGGTCTCCGCGGTCGTCGACGCGGTCGTCGCAGCATCCGTCGACGCTCGTTGGCTGGTGCTGGCGGGCTCGCTGCCTCCCGGCGTCCCCGACGACTTCTACGTGCGCGTCATCACCGCGGTGCGCACCGCGCGCGGAGCGGACGCCCCGCTCATCGCGGTGGACACCTCCGGCCCCGCGCTGGCCGCGGTCGTCGCCGCCGGCGCAGCCGACCTCATCAAGCCGAACGACGACGAGCTCGCCGAGCTCGTGGGCGTCAGCATCGACGGCACGGACCCGCAGTCGGTGCTCCAGGTCGCCCGAGCGCTCGTCCCCGCGCGGGTGCGGGCCGCCCTCGTCACGCTCGGTTCCCGCGGCGCGCTCCTCGTCGATGCCGAAGGCGCCTGGGCGGCTTCTCCGCCGCCCATCCAGGTCGTGAGCACTGTGGGCGCGGGCGACAGCTCGCTCGCCGGCTACGTGCTCGCTGCCACGCGCGGTGCCGACCAGGACGAGCGGCTGCGGCTGGCCGTCCGTTACGGGGCGGCGGCAGCATCCCTCCCCGGCACGAAAGCGCCGGCTCCCGCAGATCTTCCCACCGGCGACGTGCCCGTCACGCGTCTCGACTGAGCACCCACCCACCCCAACGACCGCAGGAGGTCACCGTGTCCGACACCATCACCACAGGCCTGGTGAGCCTCGACGCGCCACTGGGCGCCGACAAGGCCGCCGTGATCCGCTCCCTCGCCGAACGAGTGGTCGCGCAGGGTCGCGCGACCGACGCTGAGAGACTCTTCGACGACGCGTGGGCGCGCGAAGAGAAGGACGAGACAGGGCTTCCCGGCGGCATCGCCATTCCGCACGCCAAGAGCGCCGCGGTCACGACGCCGTCTCTGGCGTTCGCGCGCCTGAAGCCGGGCGTCGACTTCGGCGCGCCGGACGGCGCCGCCGACCTCGTCTTCCTCATCGCCGCGCCGGCGGACGCCGCCGAGGCGCACCTCGCGGTGCTCTCGAAGCTCGCGCGGAGCCTCATGCAGGAGGACTTCACCTCCGGGCTGCGCGCCGCGTCATCCGATGACGACGTGGTCGCGATCGTGCAGGCGGCGATCGGGGAGCGGGAAGCGGCCGTCCCTGCCGCCCCCGCCGCAGCAGTCGCACCCGCCGCCTCCACGGGCCTCGACGTCGACGGGCGGCCCGCCCGGGTGGTCGCGGTGACGTCGTGCGCGACCGGTATCGCGCACACGTTCATGGCGGCCGATGCACTCACCGCCGCGGGCAAGAAGGCCGGAATCGACCTGGTGGTCGAGCCGCAGGGCTCGAGCGGGTACCAGGCGCTTCCCGCCGACGTCATCCGCAACGCCGACGCCGTCATCTTCGCGACCGACGTCGACGTGCGGGAGCCGCAGCGGTTCGCGGGCAAGCCCGTGGTGCGCTCGGGCGTCAAGCGCGGCATCGAGCAGCCCGACCAGCTCATCGCGGAGGCCGTCGCTGCGGCGAACGACCCCTCGGCCACCCGCGTGGGAGGCGACGCCACTGCCGCCACAGCGGCTCCTGCCGAGACCCTGTCGTGGGGCGCCCGCATCCAGCGCATCCTCCTCACCGGCGTCAGCTACATGATCCCGTTCGTCGCGGGCGGCGGTCTGCTGATCGCCCTCGGCTTCCTCATCGGCGGCGTGAACGTCGGCGACGAGGCATTCGGCGTCATCGTCGACAACGCCCTCTGGGCCCTCCCGGCGGGTGGACTCGCCCAGTACCTCGGCTCCGTGCTCTTCGTGATCGGCGTGACGTCGATGGGCTTCCTGGTCTCGGCGCTGGCGGGTTACATCGCGTTCGCGATCGCCGACCGTCCCGGTATCGCGCCCGGATTCGTCGCAGGCGCCGTCGCGGTCATCATGAACGCCGGCTTCATCGGCGGCATCATCGGCGGTCTGCTCGCAGGCTTCGTCGCCTTGTGGATCGGGCGCCTCAACGCCCCGCGATGGCTGCGCGGCCTCATGCCGGTCGTGATCATCCCGCTCGCGGCCTCGATCGTGGCCTCGGGCCTGATGATCCTGTTCCTCGGCCGGCCGATCGCGACCCTCATGGAGGGTCTGAACACGTGGCTCACCGGCCTCGCCGCGACCGACGCGATCATCCTCGTCGGCGTCATCCTCGGCCTCATGATGTGCTTCGACCTCGGCGGGCCGGTCAACAAGGTCGCCTACGCGTTCGCCGTCGCCGGGCTCGGTGCGGGATCGGCCGAGAACCCGACGCCCTACCTCATCATGGCCGCCGTCATGGCCGCCGGCATGGTCCCGCCGCTCGCCATGGCCCTCGCGTCGACCGTCCTGGCACGCAACATGTTCCCGCCGGTCGAGCGCGAGAACGGCAAGGCGGCCTGGCTGCTCGGCGCGGCATTCATCAGTGAGGGTGCGATCCCGTTCGCGGCCGCCGACCCGCTGCGCGTCATCCCCTCGATGATGCTGGGCGGCGCCGTCACGGGCGCGCTGAGCATGGCTTTCGCCGTCCAGTCCCTGGCGCCCCACGGCGGCATCTTCGTGCTCTTCGCGATCAGCCCGATCTGGGGCTTCCTGGTCGCCCTCGCGGCGGGCACGGTCGTGTCGGCACTGACGGTCATCGCCCTCAAGAAGTGGATCGCCCCGAAGGAGCTCGCCGAGGCCGAAGCGCGGGTGGCCGTGGCGGCCTGAGGCTATCGTCCGCCAGAATCGGAGTCGTCGACCGCCGAGGTCCGACACAGACAGGAGAGAAAAATGGCAGAACGTCAGGCCACCATCGCCAGCAGTTCGGGACTCCACGCCCGCCCCGCGAAGCTCTTCGTGCAGGCGGTGCAGGCGCAGCCCGTCCCGGTCACGATCGCGGTCGAGGGCGGTGCCGACCTCAACGCCGGCAGCATCCTGTCGCTAATGGGCCTCGGTGCCTCGCAGGGCACCGTCGTGACCCTCAAGGCCGACGGCGACGGTGCTGAGGAGGCGCTCGACGCCCTGGTCGCGCTGCTCGAGACGGACCTCGACGCGCAGTAGCAGACGATCGTGCGGTTGCAGACCGCACAGAAGAACGTGTCGACGGATGCCGCGGGTCGAAGCTGCTGCGGCATCCGTCGTCCGCGTTCCGCGGGGCATCCGCGCCCCGGCTCAGATGTCGGTGCTGTCTCCGGGGTTCAGCACGACGAGCTCGCCGCCGTCCTGCTCGGCGGCCCAGCCGAGACGCATCCGCCCCATGTCGCGGCCGGCGACCGACAGGGTCATGTCGTGCGTCCCGAAGACGCGCCGCGGCGCGACGGCGAGCACGAAGTCCATCGCCTCGCCGATCTTGAGCCACGGGGCGCCGACCGGCGATGCCAGCAGCTTCACCGCGCGGCCTTTCGGCACCGCATACGAGTCGCCGGGGTAGTAGAACTCGTCGTTCACGAGAACTCCGACGTTGTCGACGACCGGGATCGACTCGTGGATCACCGCGTGCCGGCCGCCGAAGAACTCGAGGCGGAACGGCTCGACCTCGACGACGTCGCCGGGGTGCACGATCGTGACGTCGTAGCCGGCGGCTGCCTTGGACACGCCTTCGGGAGCGAAGATCGGCGTTCCCGGAAAGGTACCGAGGATGCGGTCCAGGTGGTCGGGCGTCCAGTGGTCGGCGTGCTCATGCGTGATGACGATCGCGACGACGCTCTCGAGTTCCCCGAGCGGAGCCGTGAACGACCCGGGATCGATGACCAGCGTGCGGCTGGTGTCGACGAGGGTCAGGGTGGCGTGCTCGAACTTCGTGACTCGCATGCGTCGAGTCAAGCGTTCCGGCGCCGCCGAGGCAAGCGGACGGGGACGGCGCGCCGGCACCCGCGTCGATTTGGAGTGGGCATGACGCCCGTGGCATAATCGAACGGTTGCCTGAACGGCCCCATCGTATAGCGGCCTAGTACGCCGCCCTCTCACGGCGGTAACGCGGGTTCGAATCCCGCTGGGGTCACCAGTCAGGCAACAACGTCGCGACATCGGTTGCGGCACGCTGTACGGCCCCATCGTATAGCGGCCTAGTACGCCGCCCTCTCACGGCGGTAACGCGGGTTCGAATCCCGCTGGGGTCACGATCGACGCCCCGGTCCACGAGGACCGGGGCGTCTTTGTGTTCTCCGCTCAGACCAGGCGGCGCAGAGCTGCGCGGTGAAGCCCGCGGTCGCCGCGGTCGCAGGTGCACTCCTTGTCACCCTCGGACACGACTCCCCGGGAGGACCACCGCGACACGAACGTCATGCGGACGAGTCGGTGGAGCGGTCCGCGTCGACGGTCGGATGAGCCGGGGGCGCAGCATCCGTCCGTCCACGGCGACGATTGCGGACGAGCCGTACGATGCCCCAGACGATCAGGGCGGCGACGGCGGCCACCGCGAGCCAGGGGAGGAGGAACCCGAGCGCGACGACGATGCCGTTGAGGGTGGCGACGAGGCCGTTCCAGCCCGCGGCGAGGCCGTCGCCGAAGCCGGCCGGGTCGGCGGTCACAGGCTCGACCTCGGGCACGACCGTGACGGACAGCGTCGACATCGCGACCTGGTCGTCGAGCATCTCGAGCTGCTGCTGGTAGGACTCGAGCGTGGCCTGGCGCTCCGCCAGGGCCGCCTCCGCGGCGATGAGGTCCGCCACGCTCTGCGCCTGGGCCATGAGCTCGGTGAGGCGGTCCACGGACGCCTGTGCGGCCTCGATGCGGGCCTCGAGGTCCACGGTCTGCTCGGTGACGTCCTGACGTGACAGGGTGGTCGCTGTCACCTCGCCGACATCGTCGAGCTCGTCGACGACGCTCTGCAGCTGATCGGCGGGAACGCGCACGGTGATCCAGGCGCCGTCGGTCGGGTACGGGTAGGGCATCGTGTCGTAGACGACACCCCCCTCGGCAGGGGTGACCGGGTAGACAGTGCCGTCGCTGCCGACGCTCATCGACTCGACGTAGCCGCCGTGGGCGACCGCCGAGTTCGCGATGGCACGAGCGGCCGCGTCGACCTCGGCAGCGGTGACCGTGGCCGATGCCGTGGTGATGATGTCGCGGTCTGCGGCCTCGGCGACCGCCGCCGTGTCGTCTGCCGCCCCCGTGAGGGGCGCGGATTCGCGGGTGTCGGCGCCTGACGAGTCCGTAGTGGACGAGCCGGCTCCGGAGTCGGCGGGGGCGACCGGCGCGACGGCGGATTCCTCGCTCGCCCCGCCGGCACCACCGACGATCGATCCGACCGAGGGCGCGATCACGGCGGCGACGACGATCACCGCCGCTGCGGCGCCTCCGGCGATCCAGAGGCGGCCCCGACGTGTACGCCGGGCGGACTGGCGCGTGCGCTCACGCGCGATGTCGGCGAAGAGCGCGTGCTCGATCTCGTCGATGCGCTCGGCGCTGAGCTCGGGGAGGGGTGCGGGGGTCCCGGAGTCCGGGGGCTGGACGCTCATGTGCTCTCCTTCACTACGGTCCGCAGACGGGTGCGGATGCGGGAGAGACGATTGCGGACGACACCGTGCGCGACGCCGAGCTCGTCGGCGGCCGCCTGGTAGGCGTACCCCTCGGTCGCGCACAGCCGGAAGATGGCACGGTCGAGTTCCCCGAGGCCGGCGACCTCGTTCAGGATCGCCTCCGCCAGGCGGTGGTCGATCACCTGCTGTTCGACGTCGACCGTCGACGGCAGCGCCTCATCGGCCGCCGCGGCGGTGTGCTCGCGGTCTCGGCGCTGCCGGCGGATGCGGTTCGCGGACTGGAACCGGCAGATCGTCGCGAGCCAGGGCAGCAGCGATTCGCCGGCGAGGTCGAGGCCCGGGAGCTTGCGCCAGGCGACGAGGAACGTCTCCTGCGTGACTTCCTCGGCATCCGCCGGATTGCCGACGAGGCCGTGCGCCAGCCAGTACACCGGGCGCACGTACGCCCGGTACAGCGTGCGGAAGGCGTGCTCGCTCCCGCCCGCAGCAAGCGCCACGAGCTCGGCGTCGCCCGGCAGGTCGTCGTCGGCCATCCCCATCCTCCGAATTGTCTCTCACTGTGTCAGTGTCCGCATCGACCGGATCGTCTCACGCGCAAACAGGCGGACCCTGCCGACCCTGTATCCTGTTGCGAGCGAGAGGGAGTATCCCGATACGCGCATCCGTCATCACGGGTCCCGAGAGAGCGACCCCGGGTGCGCGCCGCCGGTCACGTCGGCGGGGGAGAGACTTTCGGATTCCACCGACCCCTCGTACATCCCCTTCGAAAGGCCCTCCATGGACCTCGAACTCCCGCTCTGGTTCGAAATCGGATCCCTCGTGATCCTCACCCTGATCCTGGTTGCAGATCTGCTTCTCATCCTGAAGCGGCCCCACATCCCGTCGACTCGTGAGTCGACGCTGTGGGTGGTCTTCTATGTGACCCTCGCGCTCATCTTCGCCGGCATCATGTGGATCGTCGCGGGGCCGGAGTATGCCGGCCAGTTCGTGGCCGGCTGGCTCACCGAGTACAGCCTGTCGATCGACAACCTCTTCGTCTTCGTGCTGATCATGGCGCAGTTCGCGGTGCCCCGGCGCTATCAGCAGGAAGTGCTGATGGTGGGGATCATCATCGCCCTCGTGCTGCGCGGCATCTTCATCTTGGTCGGCGCCGCGGTGATCGAGCAGTTCAGCTGGGTGTTCTACATCTTCGGCGCGTTCCTCGTCTGGACCGCGTGGCGCCAGGCCTTCCCCGGCGGCGACCACGACTCCGACGTGAAGCAGGAGAACTTCGTCGTGCGCATGCTGCGACGTACGATCGACATCAGCGACCACTACGACGGCGCGAAGATCCGCACGGTCGTCGACGGCAAGAAGATGTGGACGCCGATGATCATCGTCTTCGCGGCGATCGGCGTCACCGACCTGCTGTTCGCGATCGACTCGATCCCCGCGATCTTCGGCATCACGCAGAGCGCGTTCATCGTCTTCACGGCGAACATCTTCGCCCTCATGGGTCTGCGCCAGCTCTACTTCCTGCTGGGCGACCTTCTCGATCGGCTCCGCTACCTGCATTACGGCATCGCGTTCATCCTCGCGTTCATCGGCCTCAAGCTCGTCTTCCACGCCATGCACGTGAACGAGCTCCCGTTCATCAACAACGGCGAGCCGATCGAATGGGCCCCCGAGATCTCGACGTGGATGTCGCTCGGCGTCATCGTCGTCTCGATGCTCGTCGCGACGGTCGCGAGCCTCGTCGCCTCCGCCCGTGAGAAGAAGGTGCCGAACGCGGATGCTGCGGCCGCCGTCGTCGCAGATGAGAAGGGCACGCCGCCCACGGTCGACCACCCGCACTCGGAGGACGGTCGCTGATCTCGCTCTGCGAGACGTTCCGCCTCGGGCCGCCGACCGTCGTCGGCGGCCCTCGTTCGTACATCTGCGGCTACGGGGAGATCTGTCGATCCGTACTCGCTGTGGCGTATCGCCGGGCGAGCGTCTGAATCGCCTCTGTCAGTTCGGCCGGGCCGTCGACGGTGAAGTCCTCGTCGAGCAGGGCGAGGTACACCGCCACAGTCATGGGGTGGTCGGCGCCGGTGATCAAGACGCAGCGCTTGTCGTCGATCGCCTCGACGAGCCCGACCGAGGGATCGATCTTCTCGGCGACGATGGTCGCTGGCGCGTGTACGAGTACGCGGGCTCTGAACCGCCACCCCGCCGAGGCGACGCCGCGCAGCACGTAGGCCGCGACGTCGTCGGCGGGCAGGCCGCGGGGCTCGAACCGTCGCCCGGTCGGCTGGCGCAAGGCCATGCGGTCGACGCGGAAGCTGCGCCAGTCGTCGCGCTCGAGGTCGAACGCCACGAGGTACCAGCGGCGGCCCCAGCTGACGAGCCGGTACGGCTCGACCCGTCGAAGCGAGGCCTCGCCCTGGAACGGCGTGTACTCGAACCTCAGCCACTCGACGCGCTGCACAGCCCGGGCGATCGTGGCGAGCGTCGGGGACTCGACGCTCGGCCCACGGTCGCGGGTCTGCGGCGCCGTGGCCGCGGCCATCGCGTTCACCTGCTCGGCCAGCTGGCGTGGCAGCACATGCTCAAGCTTCGCGAGAGCCCGCGCCGCGCTCGCGTCGATGTCGGCGACGGCGTTCGAGGTGACCTGGTGCAGCGCGATGGCGACGGCGATGCCCTCGTCGTCGTCGAGCATCAAGGGCGGCAGGTCGGTGGCGCGGTCGAGACGGTAGCCGCCCGCTCGTCCGCTGGTGGCGTCGATGACGTAGCCGAGCTCGCGCAGGCGCCCGATATCCGAGCGAATCGTGCGGGTCGAGACATCCATTCGGCCTGCGAGTTCGGTCGCCGACCAGTCGGGCCGCTGCCGTAACAGCGCGAGCACCTGCAGCACACGTGTCGCGGTCTGTTTCACGGATGCCTCGATTCGCGGAAGTTATTCTTCCGCGTTTATTCCTACCGTAAGGGTATGACGAACAGCGAGCCCATCACCGGCATCCACCAGACGACCTTCCCGACTACCGAGGCGAGCGACGAGCAGGTCAGCCCGTTCGCGTTCTCGATCCCCGCCGCGGATCTGGACGACTTGCACGACCGACTCGCCCGCACGAGGTACACCACCGAGGTTCCGGGCGGCGACCCGGCGTACGGCGCGAGCCTCGCCAAAGTACGCGAGATGGCCGAGTACTGGCGTGACGAGTTCGACTGGCGCGCCGTCGAGGCGCGACTCGCAGCGTTCCCGCAGTTCATGACGACGATCGACGGGCAGCCGATCCACTTCCTGCACGTGCGGTCGGCCGAGCCGCACGCCTTCCCGGTCGTGCTCACGCACGGCTGGCCGGGGTCGTTCGCCGAGTTCACCGACATGATCGGCCCGCTCGTCGACCCGGTCGCGCACGGTGGCCGCGCTGAGGACGCGTTCCACGTGGTGGTGCCGAGCTTCCCGGGGTACGCCTTCAGCGGGCCGGTCACCGAGGCCGGCTGGGGGTCGGCCCGGGTCGCGGCGGCGTGGGACACGCTCATGAAGCGCCTCGGCTACGCGCGGTACGGCGCGCACGGCGGTGACGGCGGATCGTTCGTCGGTCGGGAACTCGGAATCCTCGCGCCCGATGAGCTGGTCGGCACCCACGTGCTGCAGCTGTTCTCGTTTCCGAGCGGCGACCCCGCCGAGTTCGAGCAGCTCGGCCCGAAAGACCTCGAGGCGCTCGAGATCCTGAAGAGCTTCGGCGAGATCTCGGCGTTCGCGTCGCTGCAGTCGACCAGGCCGCAGACGCTCGCGCACGCCCTCGCCGACTCGCCTGTGGGTCAGCTCGCCTGGAACGAGTTGATGGCGACGTTCGACCGGCCGACCGAACTCAGCCGCGACCAGATCCTCACCCACGTCTCGCTGTACTGGTTCACCAAAACCGCTGGTTCGTCGGCGCGTCAGTACAAGGAGGACGCGCGGTTCAACGCCGGCGAGGGCGTCGGCGCGCGCGTCAACCACGCGCCGACCGGGGTCTCGATCTTCAAGAACGACTTCCGGTCCATCCGGGTGTTCGCCGAGCGCGACAACGATCAGATCGTGTTCTGGAAGGAGCACGAAGTCGGCGGTCACTTCGCCGCCATGGAGGTGCCCGAGGTGCTCGTCGGCGATCTGCGCGAGTTCTTCCGCCCCCTGCGGTGACCTGATGTCACGGCACGGCCACACCCTCGAGTGCGGCCGTGCCGTCAGGGTCCGTCGGCAAGCCTCAGCTCCGCCACCCGATGCGACAAGCACGCCGTCATCTACCGCGCCGCCACTAGGAGTCAGCGGCGGCGGAGGGACGGCAGATGACGGCGGCGGCGCGGACCGCCGTTTGCGCGGTGGTAGCCTGGGCGGGTGCGGATCGCTCGCCTTCTCCTTAGCGGCCGCGACGAGTCCTAGTCCCAGGCCTCCCTCGTCGCGGAGTTCGTCGCGGGCCCCACCCCGATGCGGGCGCAGTCCCCCATAGAGGAGAACGACTAGCAATGAGCATGACCGATGCATCCGGCATCCCCGATCGTCCCCGGACCCTCGCCGAGAAGGTGTGGGACGACCATGTCGTCGTCCGCGGCGAGGACGGCCAGCCGGACCTGATCTACATCGACCTGCACCTGGTGCACGAGGTCACGAGCCCTCAGGCCTTCGACGGTCTTCGTGCCGAGGGGCGCCCGGTGCGGCGCCTGGACCTGACGATCGCGACAGAGGACCACAACACTCCGACGCTCGATATCGACAAGCCGATCGCCGATCTCACCAGCCGTACGCAGATCGACACGCTGCGCCGCAACGCTGCGGAGTTCGGTGTGCGCCTGCATTCGCTCGGCGACAAGGAGCAGGGCATCGTCCACGTGGTCGGGCCGCAGCTGGGCCTGACGATGCCCGGCATCACGGTGGTGTGCGGCGACTCGCACACCTCGACGCACGGCGCATTCGGCGCGATGGCCTTCGGTATCGGCACCAGCGAGGTCGAGCACGTGCTCGCCACGCAGACGCTGCCGCTGAAGCCGTTCAAGACGATGGCGATCACGGTCGAGGGCGAGCTGCAGCCCGGCGTCACGGCGAAGGACATCGTGCTGGCGATCATCGCGAAGATCGGTGCGAACGGCGGGCAGGGCTACGTGCTGGAGTTCCGCGGCAGCGCCATCCGGTCGCTGTCGATGGAGGGCCGCATGACGATCTGCAACATGTCGATCGAGGCCGGTGCCCGGGCCGGAATGGTGGCGCCCGACGAGACCACCTTCGCGTACGTCAAGGGCCGCGCCCACGCGCCGACCGGTCAGGACTGGGAGGACGCGGTCGCCTACTGGCGGACGCTGCCCAGCGACGAGGGAGCCGTCTACGACGCCGAGGTGTTCCTCGACGCCGCCGAGCTCGAGCCGTTCGTGACGTGGGGCACCAACCCGGGCCAGGGCGTCTCGCTGAGCGCGTCCGTGCCGTCGCCTGACGACTTCGCCGACCCGAATGAGCGTGCGGCCGCCGAGCGGGCGCTCGAGTACATGGACCTGGTGCCCGGCACCCCGCTGAAGGCGGTGCCGGTCGACGCGGTGTTCATGGGCTCGTGCACGAACAGCCGCATCGAGGACCTCCGGGCGTTCGCCTCGGTCATCGAGGGCCGCACGAAGGCGGACGGCGTGCGCGTCATGGTGGTGCCGGGGTCGGCTCGGGTCCGTCTCGAGGCCGAGGCCGAGGGCCTCGACAAGGTCTTCGAGGAGTTCGGCGCCGAGTGGCGCTTCGCCGGGTGCTCGATGTGCCTGGGCATGAACCCCGATCAGCTCGCACCGGGGGAGCGCTGCGCCTCCACGAGCAACCGCAACTTCGAGGGTCGACAGGGCAAGGGCGGACGCACGCACCTCGTCTCGCCGCTGGTCGCGGCGGCGACCGCCGTCATGGGCCGCCTGGCGAGCCCGGGCGATCTTCCCGCGCCCGTCGCGGCCGCAGCCGAGGGCACGGAGGTCTGACATGGAGAAGTTCACGACGCACACCGGCATCGCCGCGCCGCTGAGGCGCTCGGCCGTCGACACCGACCAGATCATCCCCGCCGTCTACCTGAAGCGGGTCACCAAGACCGGCTTCGAGGACGCCCTGTTCGCCAGCTGGCGGCAGGACCCCGAGTTCGTGCTCAACCAGCCGGCGTACGCGGGTGCCAGCATCCTCGTCGCCGGCCCCGACTTCGGCACCGGCTCGAGCCGTGAGCACGCGGTGTGGGCGCTGCGCGACTTCGGCTTCAAGGTCGTGCTGAGCCCGCGCTTCGCCGACATCTTCCGCGGCAACGCGGGCAAGCAGGGACTGGTCGCCGGTGTGATCTCCGAGGCGGATCTCGAGGCCGCGTGGGCCGCCATCGAGGCGGATCCGGGCGTCTCGATGACGGTCGATCTCGAAGCCCGCACGGCGCGCATCGGCGCGCTGGAGCTGCCTTTCGAGATCGACGATTACACTAGGTGGCGGCTTCTCGAAGGGCTCGACGACATCGGGCTCACACTGCGCGACGCAGACAAGATCGCGCAGTTCGAGGCTCGCCGAGAGGCGTGGCGGCCGCGGACACTTCCCGTTCCGTAAGCCGGGCCGGGCGCCCGAACCCGGGGCACCCGACCGTCGCAAGCCCCCTCTGCACACCAAGTGAGGACCACCGGATGAAGCCGCTCCTGAACGTCGCCGCCGGCGAAAGCACCACTGCCGAAGCGGGAGAGCAGGAACTGACCGGTGAAGTGCTCGCGATCCGGGGTGGTCGCCCGCTGACCGGTCGCGTCGAGGTCAAGGGTGCGAAGAACCTCGTCACCAAGGCGATGGTCGCAGCTCTCCTCGGGGAGACGGCCAGCACGCTGCGCGACGTCCCCGACATCAGCGACGTGCAGGTGGTCCGCTCGCTTCTCGAGGTCCACGGCGTGCACGTGGTGGACGGCGAGGAGGAGGGCACGATCCACCTCGACCCGAGCGGCGCCGTGGCGGCGCACTTCGAGGAGATCGACGCGCACGCCGGGGCATCCCGCATCCCGATCCTGTTCTGCGGCCCGCTGCTGCACCTGCTCGGCGAGGCGCTCATCCCCGACCTGGGCGGCTGCCGCATCGGCGACCGTCCGATCAACTTCCACATGGACGCGCTGCGCGCGTTCGGCGCCGTCGTCGACAAGAGCTACGAGGGCATCCGGATCACCGCCCCCAACGGGCTGCACGGCGCGAACATCGAGCTGCCCTACCCGAGCGTCGGCGCGACCGAGCAGGTGCTGCTCACCGCGGTGCGGGCGAAGGGTGTCACCGAGCTGCGCAACGCCGCCATCGAGCCCGAGATCATGGATCTCATCGCCGTGCTCCAGAAGATGGGCGCGATCATCTCGTACGAGCCGAACCGCGTCATCTTCATCGAGGGCGTCGACTCGCTGCGCGGTTATGACCACCGCGCGATCTTCGATCGCAACGAAGCCGCCTCGTGGGCGTGCGCGGCGCTGGCGACCGACGGCGACATCTTCGTCGGCGGGGCGCGCCAGCAGGAGATGCTGACCTTCCTCAACGTGTTCCGCAAGGCCGGCGGCTGGTTCGACGTCCGCGAGGACGGCATCCAGTTCCGCCGCGGCGGCGCGCTGAAGCCTGTCGTCGTCGAGACCGATGTGCACCCCGGATTCATGACCGACTGGCAGCAGCCGCTCATCGTCGCCCTCACGCAGGCCGAGGGGGAGTCGACGGTGCACGAGACCGTGTATGAGAACCGGCTGGGGTTCACCGAGGCGCTCAACCTCATGGGCGCCGACATCGTCGTGCACAGTGACGGGATCGACGCACCCGGCCGCCGAGTTCCCCGCCGAGCCCTCGAGCAGGCCGCCGTGATCAACGGCCCGACACCGCTCCACGGCGCCGATGTCGTCGTCCCCGACCTGCGCGGCGGGTACAGCTACGTGATCGCGGCGCTGGCAGCCGAGGGGGAGTCGGTCGTCCGCAACGTCGGGATCATCCGTCGCGGCTACGAGAAGTTCTTCGCCAAGCTCGAGCAGCTGGGCGCCGACTTCGACGTCATCGGATAACCCGGTGGCCACCGATCGCCCGCGCGCCTCGGCGGAGAAGACACGACCGAGCGTGTTCTGGCCCCTGGCCGGGCTCCTCGTGCCGCTCCTGAGCCTCCTGTTCAAGCTCGAGATCGAGGACGGCCGCAAGCTGCCTCGCGACGGCGCCTACGTGCTCGCACCGAACCACATGAGCGAGATCGACCCGCTCGTCGTCGCCCTCGCCGTGTGGCGACTCGGCCGCGCACCCCGTTTCATGGCGAAGGAGAGCCTGTTCCGGGTGCCGGTGCTCGGATGGGTGCTGCGCGCCACCGGGATGGTGCCGGTCGCGCGCGCGACGTCGGCCGCCGCGGCTCGCGCCACGCTCGAGGCCTCGCAGACGCTTGTGCAGCACGGGCGCGGTGTGATCGTCTACCCGGAGGGCTCGCTCACCCGCGAGCCCAACCTCTGGCCCATGCGCGGCAAGACCGGCGCGGTCCGTCTTGCGCTGGCGGGCGGCATCCCGGTGATCCCGATGGCCCACTGGGGTTCGCAGCAGGTGCTCCCGCGCTACGGCAAGCTCAAGCTCTGGCCGCTGCGCCGCCGCGTGCGCGTGATCGTGGGCGACCCGGTGGACCTCTCGCCCTTCGTCGGCGGGGCCTCTTCGCAGACGACGCTCATCGAGGCGACGGACGTGGTGATGGCCGACATCTCGGGCCTCCTCTCGGGGCTGCGCGGCGAGCCTGCTCCCGCGCAGCGGTGGAACCCGGCCGATCACGGCCAGAAGGAGACGGGGCGCCTTGAGCCGTAGGCAGGATGCTGCGCGCCCGCGCGTCGCCGTCGTCGGTGCGGGCAGCTGGGGCACGACGTTCGGCAAGATCCTGGCCGACGGCGGCGCCCACGTCACCATGTGGGCGCGCCGCCCAGAGCTCGCGAGCGAGATCCAGGAGGGCAAGCGCAACAGCGAGTACCTCCCTGGGATCAACCTGCCGCGCGACATGCACGCCACGCACCACCTGTCCGAGGCGCTCGAGGGTGCCGAGCAGATCTACCTCTCGATCCCGAGTCAGGCGGTGCGCCAGAACCTCAAGGCGGTGCGCCCGCTGATCTCGCAGAACGACGCTCCCATCGTGTCGCTCATGAAGGGCGTCGAGCGGCGCACGGGCCTGCGCATGAGCCAGGTGATCGAGCAGGAGCTGCACTGCGACCCTGCGCGCATCGCCGTCGCATCCGGCCCGAACCTCGCCCTGGAGATCGCGCGCGAGCAGCCGACTGCCGCCGTCATCTCCTCGACGAGCCAGGAGACGGCCGAGGCCGTCGCCCGCCGCGCGCGCAACACGTACTTCCGCACGTTCGTCAACACCGACGTGATCGGCACGGAGTTCGGGGGCGTGCTCAAGAACCTCATCGCCGTCGCCATCGGCATCGTCGACGGCGTCGGCTACGGCGAGAACACGAAGGCGTCGATCATCACGCGCGGTCTCGTCGAGATGACGGACTTCGCCGTCGCGTTCGGGGCGCAGCACGAGACGCTCCAGGGCCTCGCCGGGCTCGGCGACCTCATCGCGACGTGCCAGTCGCCGCTCAGCCGCAACAACACCGCCGGGCGACTGCTCGGCCAGGGCTATCGCTTCGACGACGTCGTCAAGCAGATGAACCAGACGGCGGAAGGGCTCGCGTCCGTCGCGCCCATCCTGCAGCTGGCGCGGGAGGTGGGCGTGCAGATGCCCATCGTCGAGCAGGTGAAGATGGTGCTCGACGGCACCATGAACCCTCGTGATATCGCGCCGCACCTTACGACCGACGACGACACCCCCCAGGGCGAGAGGACGACGAATGGACAAGCCGGCGGTGGCGGTGCTCTTTGGCGGTCGATCCAGCGAGCACTCGATCAGTTCCGCAACGGCGGGCGGGGTGCTGCGGGCGATCGACCGTGACAGCTACCGCGTGATCCCCGTCGGGATCACGCGCGACGGCGTGTTCGTCCTCGAGGACGACGACCCCGGCAAGTTCGCGCTCGACGCCGAGAGGCTTCCGGAGGTCGCCGACAACGGCACCCGCATCCTGTGGCCCGAAGTCGGCGAGCGCGAGCTCCGCGTGCGCCGCGCCGACGGAACGGTGGACGACCTGGGCACCCTCGACGTCGTACTGCCGATCCTTCACGGGGTGCACGGCGAGGACGGCACGATCCAGGGCTTCTTCGACACGCTCGAGATCCCGTACGCGGGCGGAGGCGTGCTCGATTCCGCGCTGTGCATGGACAAGCACTTCATGAAGATCGTCCTGCAGGCCGCGGGCGCGCCGGTGTCTCCGTGGGTAACGGTGACGCAGGAGCGCTGGGAGCGCGACCCGGAGGGCGTGCGGGCGGCCGCCGCGGCCCTCGGTGAGCCGTCTTTCGTGAAGCCTGCGCGCGCGGGGTCGAGCGTGGGGGTCTCGAAGGTGCACGAGGCCGGTGAGCTCGACGCGGCCCTCGCCCTCGCGTTCGCCGAGGACGACAAGGTGCTCATCGAGTCGGCGATCGTCGGCCGCGAGGTCGAGGTCGCGATCCTCGAAGGACGCGGCGGCGCGGGGCCGCGGGCGTCGCTGCCCGGCGAGATCGTGCTCACGACCCGCGAGTTCTACGACTTCGAGGGCAAGTATCTCGGCGGTGACGGCGCCGAGGTGGTGTGCCCGGCCGACGTGACCGCCGACGAGATCTCGGCGATCCAGGAGCTCGGCATCCGTGCTTTCCAGGCCGTCGACGGCAAGGGACTCGCGCGGGTGGACTTCTTCCTCACCGCCGACGGGCTCTACGTCAACGAGCTCAACACGATGCCGGGGTTCACCCCGATCTCGATGTTCCCGAAGTGCTGGATCGCGTCGGGGCTGTCCTATCCCGAGCTCATCACGGAGCTCATCGAGACCGCGCTCGAGCGCGCCGGCGCGACGGTGGGGATTCAGGCGGCTCGCTGAGCGCCGCCATCCCCGAGGCTCAGGGGGCCGGTGTCGCGTCGCCCCGATCAAGGCACTGGCCGTCGACGGGGAGCACGCTCACGATCGGCGACAGTGCGTCGAGCACGTCGCGGCTCGACACCCCGTCGCCGTTCTCGTCGGCGGTCGTGTCGAGGTAGATCTCCACGGCGGGCGTGCGGCCGAACGTGGTCACGCGGAAGCGCGGTGCGTCGGAGTCGTCGATGATCCAGTCCACGCCCGCCACGTCCTGGCAGGGAAGCGTGGTCGGCCCCGGAGGCTCGACGCCGCACGTCAGCAGCACCTTCGCCGGCTCGCCCCACGCCCCGGTCGCCTGCGCATCGGTCCACCGGCGGGGCTGCCCGCTCACCGTGCCCGGAAGGTTCGAGGTGATCGCCGCGCAGAGCGGGTCGTTCGCGGCCTCCGCCGGGTCGAGGTCGACGGTCGCGGTGCAGCCCGTCAGTCCGACAGCGGCCACCATCGCGAGGCCGAACGCAACCAGGGAGGGGAGAGCACGCACCGTCCCAGGCTAACCCGGCGGCGCGGCCCGGATCGTCCGCACCGGTAGCGTGGACGTGTGGTCGACGAGCGCAGGGATCCGACGGTGGGCGAGCTCAGCGAAGGGCGCATCCTGCGCCGGATCCTGGAGCGTCTCGGCGACTCGAACGCCCTCGTCGGGCCGGGAGACGACGCCGCCGTGATCGCCGCGGCGGACGGCCGCGTCGTCGCGACCGTCGACACGCTCGTCCACGGCCCCGACTTCCGCCTCGCGTGGTCGAGCGCGTTCGACCTCGGCTACAAGGCGGCCGCCGTCAACCTCGCGGACGTGGCGGCCATGGGCGCGACGCCCACGGCACTGCTCGTGGCCCTCGCAATGCCCGATGCGACGCGCCTCTCGTTCGTCACCGGCATCGCCGACGGCCTGCGTGCCGCGTGCCGGGACCTCGCCCCCGGCTGCCGCGTCGAGGGCGGCGATCTCACCGTCTCCGACACGCTCACGATCGCGGTCACCGCGCTCGGGGCTCTCGCGGGGCGTGCGCCGGTGCTGCGCTCAGGCGCGGAACCCGGCGATCTGGTCGCCGTCGCCGGCGAGCTGGGGCGCGCGGCGCGAGGGCTCGGCATCCTCTTCGAACAGTTCACGGATGCCGCGGGCCACCCGATCCCCGTCGACGAGAGTCTCCTCGACCAGGCGCAGCTCACCGACCTCGCGGCTCAGCTGCGTCCGTCACCGCCGGTGTGGCTGGGGCCGGAGGCGGCGGACGCGGGCGCCACCGCGATGATGGACGTCTCGGACGGCCTGGTGCTCGATGCGTCGCGCATGGCGGCAGCATCCGATGTCACGATCGCCCTCGAGTCGGCGTCGCTCGGACCCGATGTCCCCTCGGCCCTGGCGGGCGGCGAGGATCACGCGCTGCTCGCGACCTTCCCGGCGAACCGCCCGCTGCCGCACGGCTTCGTCCGCGTGGGGATGGTGCAGCCGCGCGGCGACCACACGGTGGTCGTCGACGGCCGGCCGCACGACGGCCGCGGCGGCTGGGACCCCTACCGCGACTGGGATGCGGGAACAGGATGACCCGCGGTCGCCGGGCGCCCGCTACGGTGGCACGGTGACCCAGCTGCTGCCTCGCTCGACGCCGGAGCGTCAGTCCGTGCCGTCCGCCGCGATCTCGCGCCTGATCGGCGCGCTCGACCGCATCCCGCACATCCACACGCTGACCGTCGTGCGCCACGGGCACGTCATCGCCGAGTCGACGTGGGCGCCGTACCAGCGGGACCTGCCGACGGCGATGTATTCGGTGAGCAAGAGCTTCACATCGATCGCCGTCGGGCTCGCCGTCCACGAGGGAAGGCTGGGGATCGACGACCGCGTGATCGACCTGATCCCCGCCCTCGCACCCGAGCGGCCGTCCGCCCACTTCGCCAATCTCCGGGTGCGGCATCTGCTCACCATGACGACGGGTCACGAGGCCGAGCCGTCGTTCGACGACCGCGACTGGGCGCGGAGCGCCCTCTCAGCCGAGCTGCGCTACGAGCCGGGCACGCACTGGATGTACAACACCCCGGCGACGCACCTGCTGTCGCAGATCCTTCAGACGGTCACCGGCGAGCGACTTCTCGACTACCTGAAGCCGCGTCTGTTCGATCCGCTCGGCTTTCGCGCACCCGTGTGGCAGCAGAGCCCCACGGGCGTCGACGCCGGCGGCTTCGGCCTCTCCATCCGCCCGGAGGAGCTCGCCGTGTTCGGGCAGCTGCTCCTCCAACGCGGCCTGTGGGAGGGACGTCAGCTCGTACCGGCGGAGTGGATCGACGCGGCGACGAGTCGCCAGGTGGCGAACGACCCCGGCAACGGCGACTGGAACCAGGGCTACGGGTTCCAGTTCTGGCGTTGCCGTCACGGCGCGTACCGCGGTGACGGCGCGTTCGGCCAGTACGTCGTGGTGATCCCCGAATTCGACGCCGTCGTCGCCATCACCGGTGGGCTGCCCGATATGCAGGCACCGCTCGACGCGATCTGGGACGAACTGCTCCCGGCGTTCGGCACGCAGGAGCAGCCGGCCGACCTCGTCGCGACGACGCCGATCCGTGCGGTCGACGGGGAGCGGCGCGACAGCGAGGTCGCCCACGACTACGACGGGCCGCTCCGCCGGCTCCGCGTGAGCGACGGGCTCCTCGAGATCGACGGGTCGGCACTGCCGTGCACGCCCGGGTCGTGGTCGACTGCGACGTTCCCGCCGGATCCTGGGGCGGATCGCTTCTGGTACGGCGACCGGGTCGCGGTGTCGGGCGGCTGGATCGACGAGACCTTCCGGGCCGACGTGCGCCTTCTCGGGGATGCGGCGACGTTCCACCTCGAGCTCGCCGCGTCGGGTCACCTGCGCATCACGCGCGACGTCGGATTCGACGGCACCCAGGTCTGGGAGGGCGATCCCCTGGATCAACCGGCCGTGGTCGCCCACCACATCGCGGTGTCGCCGTAGCGCTTCGAACGCGTGCCGACGAGTCCGTCGGGCAGGCTCGGCTCGGGGGAGCGCGAGGCGCGTTCGATCACGACGTCCGCCCCCGGCGAGAGGACCGGGACGAGCAGCGCGAGCGTCGATGACAGCTCCGTCTCGCCGATGTCGTACGGCGGGTCGAGGAAGACCAGATCGAACGGGCCTCGCGCCGAGCGAAGGAACGTGTCGGAGGACATACGATGCACGCGGATCGCGGCATCCGTCCCCACGGCCTTCGCGACGCGGCCGGCGTTGCGCTGCACGATGGTGGCCGCGCGCGGCGCCTTCTCGACGAGGTCGGCGGACGCCGCACCACGACTCACCGCCTCGAGCCCCAGAGCGCCCGAGCCCGCATAGAGGTCGAGCACGGCGGCGCCGCGCAGCGCATCGGCGGACTCCAGCGCCCCGAAGAGGGACTCGCGTACACGATCGCTCGTGGGGCGGGTGCCGGCGTCCGGCACATCGAGCATGAGCGAGCCCGCTCGCCCGGCGATGATGCGCGTCACCTTCTCACGATAACGGTCCGTCGCAGTGCGGCCCCGCGGAGGGCGCCCCTATGATCACGGGTGGGGGAGCACGGAATCGATGGGGGTCGACATGAATCGCAGTGGCATCAGGGTTTCGTCCGCGGTGACCGCGTTCCTCGCGGCCGGGCTCGTGCTCGCGGGGTGCGCGGGCGGCGGCGGCTCGCCGACGACATCGCCGACGACATCGGCATCGCCTTCGTCGTCGCCGACCGCGTCGCCGACGCCGTCACCGACCGAGTCCGCGTCCGTCACGCTCCCCACGGACTGCAACAATCTGGCGACGCCCGCGACGTGGCAGGCGGCGGTCGGCGACATGACGCTGCAGAGCAACGGCGAGGGCTTCGTGCGGCCGGCTCCCGAGGGCGCCACCCTCGTGCTGGGCTGCGACTGGATCGTCGGCGATGCGACCGGGATGCTTCTGCTCATCAGCACCGCGACACCGGACGCCGTCAGCGCCGCGGTGGCGGACCTCCCCGCGGAGGGATACACGTGCCAGGTGTCGGACGACTTCGGCGCCGACTTCTGCGCGCTTCCCGGGCAGGGGACCGACACCGAGGAGATGATCGTCGCTCGCGACGGGGTGTGGATCTACCTCTCCACGGTGAACCGCAACGGGCGCGCATTCCTCTCAGAGATCGTCTCCTCCATCTTCGCCTGAGCAACGCGACGTCCCCGGTCGCTCTTAGACTCGTGGCGTGGCTGCCTTCACCCTCGACTCGAGCCTCGGTGGCGCGATCGGCGGCAAAACCGCGGCGACGCTGGAGCGCGCCTTCGGCATGAAGACGGTCGGCGATCTCCTCGTCCACTATCCCCGCCGCTACGCCCGGCGCGGAGAGCTGACGCCGATCTCGACGCTGCCGCTGGGCGAGCCGGTGACGATCGTCGCCGAGGTGCGCCGCGTCAGCGAACGACGCATGAAGAACCGGAACGGGTCGCTGCTCGAGGTCGTGATCAGCGACGGCAACGGCGAGATGTCGCTGACCTTCTTCAACCAGTCGTGGCGGGTGCGCGACCTGCAGCCCGGCAGGCAGGGCATCTTCGCGGGCAAGGTGGGCATCTACAAAGGCGCGCAGCAGCTCGCGCACCCCGATTACGAGCTCTTCGAGGACGCCGACACGGCGCGGCTGAAGGTGCAGGCGAACGCCAACCTGCCCATCCCGATCTATCCGGCCACCAGCACGGTCGCCAGCTGGCAGCTGCAGAAGACCGTGGAGCTCGTCCTCGACGGCCTCGGCGAGGTCCCGGAGCCGCTCACCGAGGAGTTGCGCGCGCGGCACGGCCTCATCGACGCCCGCACGGCGATCGAGCACATCCACCGTCCGACCGACTTCGACCAGATCGAGCCCGCACGTGCGACGCTGCGCATGCAGGAGGCGTTCGTCCTCCAGGTGGCTCTTCTGCAGCAGCGCCAGTTCGTCCGCGCCCTGTCGGCGACCAAGCGCACGCCCGGCGCGCTGCTCGAGCGGTTCGACGCGGCCCTGCCGTTCCCGCGGACGCCAGACCAGGTGACCGTCGGCGACGACGTCGCCAGGGATCTGCAGGGTGACTGGCCCATGAACCGCCTCGTCCAGGGCGAGGTCGGCTCGGGCAAGACGCTGGTCGCCCTGCGCGCGATGCTCCAGGTCGCGCAGTCCGGTGGGCAGTCGGCGCTCATCGCGCCCACCGAAGTCCTCGCGGCGCAGCACGTGCGGTCGATTGCACGGATGCTGGGTCCCCAGCTCGCTCCCGAGCTCATGCCGACGCTCCTCACCGGGCAGCTTCCGGCCGCCGACCGCCGGAAGGCGGCGCTCCGGGCCGCGTCGGGGCAGGCGCTCATCGTCGTCGGCACGCACGCGCTCCTGAGCGAGAGCACGACCTTCGCCGACCTCGGCCTCGTCGTGGTCGACGAACAGCACCGCTTCGGCGTCGAGCAGCGCGAGTCGCTGCGCGCCAAGGGATCCTCTCCGCACGCTCTGGTGCTGACCGCGACGCCCATCCCGCGCACGGTCGCGATGACGGTGTTCGGCGACCTCGACGTCTCGACGATCCGCACGATGCCCGCCGGCCGCGCCGGGATCGAGACCTACGTCGCGCCGCTGGCGGAGCGATCGAGCTGGTTCGGGCGCGTGTGGGAGCGCATCGCCGAAGAGGTCGCCCAGGGCCGTCAGGCGTTCGTCGTATGCGCCGCCATCGACGCGGAGAAGCTCACCAAGGACGACACCGCCGACGAGCCGGCCGGCGATACCGGTGGCGAGGCGAGCCGGACCCGCTGGGGCGTCGTGCAGGTCGCCGACCTGCTGTCGAGGCATCCGTCGTTCTCGAACATCCGGGTCGAGATCCTGCACGGCAAGATGCCGTCCGACGAGAAGGACGCTGTCATGCAGGCCTTCGCCCGCGGCGACGTCGACGTGCTCGTGGCGACGACCGTCGTCGAAGTGGGCGTCGACGTGCCGAACGCGTCGACCATGGCGATCCTCGAAGCCGACCGGTTCGGCGTGTCGCAGCTGCACCAGCTGCGCGGACGCGTCGGACGCGGCGGGATCCCCGGGCTGTGCCTCCTTGTGACCGAGGCGCCGCTCGGCACGCCCGCCCGCGAGCGCGTGGACGCCGTGGCCTCCACTCTCGACGGCTTCGCGCTGGCGGAGGTCGACCTCGAACTCCGCGGCGAGGGCGACGTGCTCGGCGACGCGCAGTCCGGGGCGCGGTCGTCGTTGCGGCTGCTGCGGGTCGTGAAGGACGCCGACATCATCTCCGAGGCGCGGGTGGCTGCCGAGCAGGTGCTGGCCGACGACCCTGCGCTGCAGCGGAATCCCGGGCTCACGGCAGCGCTCGAGCGCAACGTCGGGATGGCCGAGCGCGCGGCCCTCGCCAAGAACTGAGGCGTCGGAGCGCCTCCGCCCGTCCCACTAGGCTGGATCGCATGAGCAGCCGGATCGCCGTCGTCCCGGGATCGTTCGATCCGCCGACCCTCGGTCATCTCGACGTGATCCGCCGCGCCGCTTCCCTCTTCGACCAACTCCACGTCCTCGTCGTGCACAACCCCGGCAAGGAGGCGATGCTGCCGATCGCGCAGCGTCAGTCGCTGCTGGAGCAGTCGATCGCCGAGAGCGAGATCGAAGGCGACGTGATCGTCGCCTCGTGGAGCATGGGCCTGCTGGTGGATTACGCGACGGATGTCGGCGCCGGCGTCCTCGTGAAGGGCATCCGCTCGCAGGTCGATGTGGCGTACGAGACGCCGATGGCGATCGTGAACCGCCATCTCGCGCATGTCGAGACGGTCTTCCTGCTGCCAGATCCCGCGCACGCGCTCGTCTCGAGCTCGCTGGTGCGTCAGGTCGCGTCCCTCGGCGGCGATGTGTCCCCGTTCGTGCCGCCGGCGGTGGCCCGGTTCCTCGACACCGGCGCGCGCGGCCTCTGACCCGAAACCGCGGCTAGGCTGGAGCCGTGGTCAGAAAGCATGTGACGGGTCCGTTCGTCCTCCCGATCCGCGACATCGCCCACCGCGCCGGGGAGATGCGCGAGCAGACCCTCGAGGTTCCCGCTCCCGAGAAGTGGGGGGAGGGGCTCGTGGCCGTCGCCGAGGGTGAGCCCGTCGTCATCGAGGCACGCCTCGAGTCGGTGCACGAGGGCATTCTCGTGTCCGGAGAAGTCGACACCGAGTACACCGGCATCTGCAGCCGGTGCCTCATCGACATCGCCGAGGGGCTCAAAGTCGAGTTTCAGGAGCTTTTCGCGTATCCTGGGGAGGAAGAAACTGACTTCGAGGTTCAAGACGACCACGTGGATCTTGAAACTCTGGTCAGGGAAGCGGTCGTCCTGTCGCTTCCGTTTCAGCCGGTGTGCCAGCCGGATTGCCCCGGATTAGATCCGATCACGGGTGAGCGACTGGCCGAGAACGCCGGAACGCCGCAGAGCGAGCCTCTCGATCCACGATGGGCCGCGCTCCAGGACTTCACCACGAGCCACGACGACGATGCACCGCGCCCCCGCGGCTGACAGCGGCGTCGAGAACACAGAAGAGAGCTAGCCATGGCAGGTAACCCCCCGAAGCGGAAGGTCTCCCGCTCCAACACTCGCTCGCGTCGCGCGCAGTGGAAGGCCGAGGCCCCCACGCTCGTCAAGACCGTCGAGAACGGCAAGACCGTCTACAGCCGTCCGCACCAGGCGAAGGTCGTCACCGACTCGCAGGGCACCGAGCTGTTCCTCGAGTACAAGGGCCGCAAGGTCGCCGACGTCTGATCGTCGCGCACGGTCTGACGTGACAGACGTCGCAGCGGAGCGCACCACGCTCTCAGACCTCACACAGAAGCTCGGAGTCGATATCGACGCCGAGCTTCTGTCGCTGGCGCTGACCCATCGCTCGTGGGCGTATGAGAACGGGCAGGTTCCGCACAACGAGCGTCTCGAGTTCCTCGGCGACTCCGTGCTGGGCCTCGCCGTGACGGTGCGCCTGTTCACCGGTCACCCCGAGCTCGAAGAGGGCGCCCTGGCGAAGCGGCGTGCCAGCGTCGTCTCGACGGTGGCCCTCGCCGAGATCGCCCGGGGCATCGGCCTCGGCGCGCACCTCAAGCTGGGTCGGGGCGAGATCCTCACCGGCGGGCGTGACAAGGACTCGATCCTCGCCGACACCATGGAGGCGATCTTCGGCGCGACCTACCTGTCGGCGGGATCGGATGCCGCGACCGGCCTGGTGCTGCGACTCGTGGAGCCGCTCCTCGCGGACCCGGAACGCTACGGGGCGGCGATGGACCCGAAGACCGCGCTGCAAGAGCTCGCCGCGCACGGCGGGTTGCTGCCCCCGATGTACGTGGTGACCTCGACCGGACCCGATCACGACCGGCGCTTCACGGCGATCGTGACGGTGGGTGAGCTGTCGGCAGAGGGCGCGGGCACCAGCAAGAAGCACGCCGAGATGGCCGCTGCGCTCACAGCGTGGCGCGCGCTCAGCGGGCGTGCCTGAGCTTCCCGAGGTCGAGGTCGTCCGCGCAGGCCTCGCCCCCGCTGTCAGCAGCGCACTCGTGATCGGCGTCACCGTGCTCGACGAGCGCGCACTGACGCGACACGTCGGTGACGGTGCGGACTTCGAATCGCGCCTGACCGGACGCGTCGTGAGCGCCGCCGCCCGGCGTGGCAAGTTCTTGTGGCTTCCACTGCGGTCGGAATCCCTCGGCACCTCGTCCGACGAGGCGGTGATCGGCCATCTCGGCATGAGCGGGCAGATGCTGCTGCGCGCCCCGGGTACGGCCCCCGAGCGGCACGAGCGTGTGCGCATCGACCTCGCTCATCCCGTCCACGGAGAGCTCTCCGTCGTCTTCGCCGATCAGCGCACCTTCGGCTCACTCGCGATCGACGACCTGATCGCCACGCCAGACGGCGCGCCCGGAGGCTACGGGTGGGACGAGGCATCCGTCCCGGCGCAGGTGGCGCACATCGCACGCGACCCGCTCGATCCGGCGTTCTCGGATGCGGGATTTCGACGACTCCTCGCGCGCAAGGACTCGGCGATCAAGCGAGTTCTGCTCGATCAGACGGTCGTCAGTGGAGTGGGCAACATCTACGCCGACGAGTCGCTGTGGGCCGCGCGCATCCACCCCGAGACGTCTGCTCGCGCACTGCCGACCCGTGCGGTGAACCGCCTGCTCGCCGAGATACGCCACGTGCTCGACAAGGCGCTGGCCGAAGGCGGCACGAGCTTCGACGCGCAGTACGTCAACGTCAACGGTCAGGCCGGCTACTTCGCCCACTCGCTCAACGCATACGGCCGCACCGGGGAGCCGTGCCCCCGATGCGGCCGTCCGATCGTGCGCGTGTCGTTCACGAATCGCTCGAGTCACTTCTGCGCGCATTGTCAGCGAGTGCCGCGCCCGGGTGTGGACCGACCGAGCGCGGCACACGTCTGAACCGACTCCGGCGTGCGCTGGAGATCAGAGTTCGAGCACCTTCTTCCACGCGCCGGCGTAGGAGGCCGGCACGAAGCCGATCGTCTCGTTGATGTCGAGCATGTGGCGGTTCTCCTCGGCGTTGAACGTCGAGACTCGCGGCGACTCCGGAACCAGATCGCGCCAGCGCAGCAGGTTCGCGCACTTGACGATCGTGCCGAGGCGGTGACCACGGTGCTCCTTCACGACCAGCGTCCCGTACTGCTGCGTCGCACCGGAACGGTCCTCGCCGATCACGAGCTCGTTGTACGCGGCGATCCGCCCCGTCGGCGCGTGAACCACGGCGGCCACCGAGACGGTGAGCCCCTGCGCCTTCAGGCGGGCATCCCGCCGCTCGACCCGCGCGGCGTCCCAATGCTGCTCGTCGATGACCAGGCCACCGGCAGGCACGTCGGTCGACATGCGCGACAGCGCGTAGGCGAACCCGTCGATGTATTCGGGCGGCGTCGGCGACGTCCACTGGATCGGTCGGTACTCGTCCCCGGCCACCGCGACGGCGTCCGCGAGCATCTGCTCGACGAGGGCGAGGTCGCCGGTCAGATCGAACACGCTGTTGCGCTCCACCTGCTCGAGCGTGAAGCCGCTCGCCAGCTGGAATCTCGTCTGCGCATCGTCAGCAGGGATCGCACCCCACCCTGTGGACGGCTGCAAGCGGGGGCCCGCAGCATCCGGTCGATGAAGCGTCCAGGTCTGGATCGTGGCGAGTCCGCGCTCGCGCGCCTCCCGTTCGACCTCGGCGAGCAGCAGCTCCTCGAGACCACGACCGCGGTGCGGCGGGTCGACCATGAGGTCGAATTCGACCGTGCTCGCGTCCGCCTCGTTCGAGATCATCAGCTTCACGGCCCCGAGAACCTCGTCGCCGCGGAGCGCGGCGAACCCGAGCTGGGTCCAGTCCGTCTGGTCCTGCCAGAATCCGAGCATCTCGTCGGGCTCCTCGTGCAGGTAGTCGTGTCCGGCGTCCTCGAGGCAGACCGCGTTGGCGATCCGCACCATCTCGAGGAACACCCGGGCGTCGGGCGCGTCCGCCCTCTCGGGGACGACGATCCGCTGGACGGTCACGACGCCGGTTTCGGCCAGATCAGTCATCGAGCACCTTCTTCCACGCCCCCTCGTACGCGATCGGCGCGAAGCCGATCGCCTCGTTGATGTCCAGCATGGGCCGGTTCTCCTCCGCGTTGTAGGTGATGACTCGCGCCGAGTCCGGCGCGATCTCGCGCCAGGACAGCAGCCCGGCGCACTTCACGAGCGTCCCGAGCTTGTGCCCGCGGTGCTCTTTGAGGACCAGCGTGTCCTCCTGGTGACTTGCCTCGGTGCGATCCTTGCCGATCACCAGCTCGTTGAAAGCGCACAGCTCACCGGTCTCGACGTGCTGAGCGGCCGTGACCTGGATCGTCCGCCCCGACGATGTGTAGCGTGCGTCGTGTTCGGCGATCCGCGCGGCATCCCACGTCTCCTCGTCGAACTCGAGCGCCGCAGCGGGCGCATCGGTCGACATGCGGGACTTCATCCACGCGTAGCCTGCGACGTATTCCTCGGGGGTCGGTGCCGACCACTGGACGACGCGATAGGCAGACGATGCGGCCCGCGCCTCCGCGAGGAGTCGCTCGACACCGTCGAACGATCCGGTGAGGTCGAAGGCGCTGTTGCGCTCGACCTGCTCGAGCTTGTAGCCGTGGCGGAGATAGAACCGCGCGACGTGATCCTCGGGGATCTCGCCGAAACCGGTCGGCGGTGCGAGCTGAGGCCCGGCCGCGGCGGGGTGCTCGGCCCAGGACTGCAGCACCGTGCGGCCGTGCTCGCGTGCCGTGCGCTCGACGAGCTCGTAGGCCGCCGAGCCGATGCCGCGGCCCCACCTCTCGCGGAGCATCTCGATGAGCCAGAATGCCGCGGTCGAGCCTTCCTCGAGGGGGATGTCGACGCCGATGCGGCCGACGATCGCGCCGTCGTCGACGATCACCCAGCTGAGCCGGGTCTGGTACTCGGAGGGCCGGTAGTGCGGCAGGAGTTCGTCGGCGGTGATGCGGTGGTCGTCGTGCCCGGAGATCTCGCGGTAGATGAGGTTGCGCACGCGCACCATCTCGACGAAGTCGCTGGCGTCGGGTGCGTCGATGGAGGCGGGTACGACGAGGGGGCGGAACTCCAGCCCCGTGATGGTGGTCATTTCGGTGCGTCCTTGTGGTGTCGATGTATGCGGGTGAGGGGGGGCGGTCCGCCGCCCGCGTGCGGGCGGCGGACCTGGTGGCCGTCACAGCCGGTGCGCGAGGAGGACCCCGCGGAGGTAGGCACGACTGCGCTCGTCGGCCTCCTCTTGCTGACGGAACGCAGCTGAGTGCCGGGTCCGATCGTCGACGAGTCGCGTCCTCTGCGCGCTCCACAGCAGCAGTCGCACCCCGGCGTGCAGGGCGAGACGGTCCAGGAACGAGATGCGGTCGTCGCGGCTCGGGAGCCGCAGCGTATCGGGAAGGCCCGACGGGCGCTGCGGCGCGTGGAGACTGTTCATGATGGTGCTCTTTCCAGATGGGAGTGATGCCTCGAGCGGGCGCTCGGAGGCGGGGATGCCGTGCCGCAGCACGACGGGACGAGATCGCAGGGGGAGCGCGCTCAGCACCATGAAGCGGGTGCGGCGCAGCAGACGGTTCCCGCCCGGAAGCGGGCAGACTCGTCCCCTGCGGGGATCAGATGGCGGCGGGGAAGCGGCCGCTCAGCACAGCGCCGAAGGAGACGGTCCCCGACGCGACGGCACGAATCGCTCCGCCATCGCGGGCGGCGATTCCAGTTGGAGTCATCAGCATCATCCGGGGGACCTCCTTTCTCGACTTCAGACGCAGAGAGTGACGTTAGCGGGTGCGGGATACCGACGTCAAGCTTTCTCGCAGATTCGGTGATTCCATGGCGTGTCGCGGGATCCCCCTGCGCCACGGCCGGTCTTCCGGGCGGGTGTGCTGGGCTCCGGTAGCGTAGGCGGGTAAACGACCGGGGTGGGGGGCGAATCCATGCACCTGAAGAGCGTGACGCTCAAAGGGTTCAAGTCGTTCGCCCAGCCGACGACATTCGCCCTCGAACCCGGGGTGACATGCATCGTCGGTCCCAACGGCTCCGGCAAGTCCAACGTCGTCGACGCGCTGGCGTGGGTGATGGGGGAGCAGGGAGCCAAGACCCTTCGCGGCGGCAAGATGGAGGACGTCATCTTCGCCGGCACCGCGACGCGCGGGCCGCTCGGCCGCGCCGAGGTGCAGCTCACCATCGACAACAGCGACGGTGCTCTCCCGATCGAGTACTCCGAGGTGACGATCAGCCGCACGCTGTTCCGGAACGGCTCGAGCGAGTACGCGATCAACGGCGAGTCCTGCCGGCTGCTCGACGTGCAGGAGCTGCTGAGCGATTCGGGACTCGGTCGCGAGATGCACGTGATCGTCGGGCAGGGCCGCCTCGACAGCGTGCTGCAGGCGACGCCCGAAGACCGCAGGGGCTTCATCGAGGAGGCGGCCGGCATCCTCAAGCACCGCCGGCGCAAGGAGAAGACCCTCCGCAAGCTCGACGCGATGGAAGCAAACCTCACGCGTCTGAGCGACCTCGCCGGGGAGCTGCGCCGGCAGCTCAAGCCGCTCGGCCGCCAGGCTGAGATCGCCCGCGAGGCGGCGACGATCGCCGCCGTCGTGCGCGACGCGAAGGCGCGCCTTCTCGCCGACGAGATCGTGGGCCTGCGCGCCGAGCTCGCGTCGCACGCGCAGAGCGAGCACGAGCGCCACGCCGAGCGCATGGTGCTGCAGGAGCGGCTCGACAATGTACGCGTGCGCATCGAACAGCTCGAGGGCGACCAGCGGTCCGAGAACGTCGACCGCGCGCGCCGCGTGGCCTTCGGGCTCGAACGGGTGCAGGAGCGCCTGCGCGGCCTGTACGCGCTGGCCGGTCAGCGGCTCGCCCTTCTCGGCGACGCCGAAGACGAGGACCGCATCGAGCTGACGACCGTCTCGCAGGCGATGATCGACGAGGCTCGCGCGGAGATCGACGACGTCTCCGACGGCCTCGGCGCCGCGCAGGATGCCGTCGCCGAGGCCGGTCGCGGCGTCGTGCGCGCCCGCGCCGAGCTCGACGCGCTCGACGTCGACATCGCCGCGCAGAGCGCGCTGATCTCGGAGCACGACATGCGCATCACGGCGCTGCGCGGTACCGCAGAGGCGGCCGCATCCGCCCTCGCAGCCGTGCGCACAGCCGTCGAACGTCAGCAGAAGGCGCTGGATGCCGCGCTCGCACGCCGCGCGGAGGCCGAACAGATCCTCGCCGGCGTGGACCCCGATCTCGTGCCTGAGGAGTCGTCGGCGGACCTTGCCGCCGCCTATGAGCGGGCGCAGCGCGACGCCACCGAGTCCGAGTCGGCCGTCTCCTCGCTCCGGGAGCGCCTCCACGCCGCCGAGCGCGAGCGCGACGCGCTGACCGCGCAGACAGCCGCACTGAGCCGGGCCCTCGATGTGAAGAACGGCGCGTCGTCGCTCCTCGCGGAGGGCCGCGACGGCGTCCGCGGACTGGTCGGCGACGCCGTCCAGGTCAAGCCGGGATTCGAGGCCGCGATCGCGGCGGTGCTCGGCCCGATCGCCGAGGGCGTGCTCGTCGAGGACCGCGAGAGCGCATTCGCCGTCGCCGACGCCGCGCGGGACGCCGAAGCAGGTGTCGTCGACATCGTGATCGCATCGGCCGGCGTGATGCGCCCGGCATTCCCCGCGCTGCGTGGGATCGTGCCGGCGCACGAGGTCGTCACGGCGCCCGAGGGCGTACTCGGGCTGCTCTCGTACGTCGTCGTCGCCGACGACCTCGACAGCGCTCGCGACGCCGGCCCGACGCTGGCGGATGCCGAGCTGGGCGGCCCGATCACCCTCGTGACGCGTCGTGGCGAGGTGTACACTGAGTACTCCCTGCGTGCGGGCGCGGGAGCCTCGCGATCGCGGCTGGAGCTCGCGGCGGAACGGGATGCTGCGGCCGACCGCCGCGACGAGATCGCCGTCGTGGCGGACTCGCTGCGCGAAGCACTGACCGAAGCGACCCGCGAGCTCGAGTCGGCGCGCCTCCGCACGAAGACGACGCTCGCGACCCTCCGCGAGCATGACGCGGCCCTCGCCGCGCACGCCGAGCAGGTCAATCGGGCCTCGGTGCGGCACGAGGCGGCCGTCGCCGAGTGCGAGCGACTCGCGGCCGGGCTCGCCCAGGCAGCCGCGGCCGTCGAGGAGGCCGAGGGATCGGCGCGGTCCGCGGAGGAACAGCTCACCTCGGCTCTCGAGGTGCCCCGCCCGATCCTCGATGCCTCCGCGCGCGAGGGCTTGCTCGCCGCCCTCGAAGAGGCGCGCGACGGCGAGATGCGCTCGCGCCTCGACGTCGAGACGCTCCGCGAACGCATCCGGGCGGGGGAAGCGCGCGTGGTCGCGCTCGAGCGCCAGCGCGAGCGCGAACGCGAGGCCGCCGCCGAGGCGGCGCGGCGAGCCGTGGTCCGCCGCGCGCAGCGCGAGATCGCCGCCGGGGTCGCAGGTCAGCTGCCCGCGCTGATCGACTCCGTCGACCGCTCCCTCGCGCAGGCCCGCGCCGAGCTCGCCGCCGCGGAATCCGAGCGCACCGCCGTCACCGCCGAACTCGGCGAGCTGCGCAGCCAGGAGAACGCCGTGCGAGAGCGCTTGGCCGGGCTCACCGAGAGCGTCCACAGCCTCGAGTTGCAGATCCACGAGAAGCGCCTCCACGTGACGGGACTGCTCGAGCGTGTGAAGTCCGAACTCGGTCTGGACGAAGACATTCTTGTTTCGGAATATGGACCGGATGAGCCCGTTCCGTTGGATCCGGCCGCGGAGCCCGCGCCTGATGATCACGACGGCGCCGCGGAGGCGGCATCCGTCGCATATGACCGCGCCCAGCAGCGCCGACGCCTGCAGGATGCCGAGCGGAAGCTGGCTCAGCTCGGCCGGGTGAACCCGCTCGCCCTCGAGGAGTTCGAAGCGCTCGAGCAGCGTCACAAGTTCATGACCGAGCAGCTCGCCGATCTCACCCAGACCCGCAGGGACCTGTTGACGATCATCGAAGAGCTCGACGAGCGCATGCAGATCATCTTCCTCGCCGCGTTCGAGGACACGAAGATCGCGTTCGGAGAGGTATTCCCGATCCTGTTCCCGGGGGGAACCGGCTCGATCGCGCTCACGGACCCGGATTCCCCGCTCACCACGGGGATCGAGGTGGCGGTCCGGCCGGTCGGCAAGAAGATCGAGCGTCTCTCCCTGCTGTCGGGCGGGGAGCGCTCGCTCGCGGCGGTGGCGCTGCTGACCGCGATCTTCAAGGCGCGTCCGAGTCCGTTCTACATCCTCGACGAGGTAGAGGCCGCGCTCGACGATGCCAACCTCGGGCGCCTCCTCGGCGTGTTCGAGCAGCTGCGGGCCTCCAGCCAGCTCATCGTCATCACCCATCAGAAGCGCACGATGGAGATCGCCGACGCGCTGTACGGCGTGTCGATGCGCCAGGACGGCGTCTCGGCCGTGGTGGGCCAGCGCATCGCCGAACGCGCCGCCTCCTGACCGACCCTAGGCTTAGACGCATGGCAGAGAGCTCCTGGTCGCTCGGTCGCGCATTGCGTGGCATGTTCGTCAAGCCCACGATCGACGAGACCACGTGGGACGACCTCGAGACCGCGCTGCTCACCGCGGACTTCGGCCCCGACATCACCGAGCGCATCGTCGACGAGCTGCGCGAGAAGGTGGAGCGCTACCGCACCACCGACCCGAGGGATCTCCAGCGGATGCTGAAGGAGACGCTCGAGGAGCACTTCGCGAAGTTCGACACGACGCTGCGCCTCACCGAGCGGCCCGCGGTCGTGCTGGTCGTCGGCGTCAACGGCGTCGGCAAGACGACCACGATCGGCAAATTCGCGAAGTTCCTGCAGCGCTACGGCCGCTCGGTCGTGGTCGGCGCGGCCGACACGTTCCGCGCCGCGGCCGTCGACCAGCTCGCGACGTGGGCCGAGCGCGGCGGTGCGACGATCGTCCGGCCGCAGCAGGAGGGTCAGGATCCGGCATCCGTCGCCTTCCAGACCATCGAGTACGCCAAGAACACCGGCACGGAGATCGTCCTCGTCGACACCGCAGGACGCCTGCACACCAAGGGTGGCCTGATGGACGAGCTCACCAAGATCCGTCGCGTCATCGAGAAGCAGGCGCCGATCAGCGAGGTGCTGCTCGTCCTCGACGCCACGACCGGGCAGAACGGCGTGATGCAGGCCCAGGCCTTCCTGGAGCACGCGGGCGTCACGGGCCTCGTGCTCACGAAGCTCGACGGTTCCGCCAAGGGCGGATTCGTCCTCGCCGTGCAGGAGCGGACCGGAATCCCGGTCAAGCTGCTCGGTCAGGGCGAGGGCATCGGAGACCTCACCGGCTTCACACCGCACGTGTTCGCGGCGTCGCTCGTCGACTGAGTCCGGGGCCCCTTCGAACCGAATCCGCGCCATGCCGGGTTCGGGCTATCGCCGACGCGCTCGTTGCGGTTTCATGGGGTCATGGCGATCGAGCACGACTACTTCGGACTCCTCGAATCGGGGCCTGACGGATCGATCTTCTGGTCGGAGAACGTCGAACTGGGAGACCAGTCCGTCACGGTGGATCTCACGGCACCCGACCAGGACGACGTGTCGGAGGCGGCCCTCGATGTGGCAGCCGCGCTCATCTCGTCGATCGAAGACATCGATCGCAGCGCCCGCAACGCGATGGTCAACGAGCTGAGCGACCGTACCAGCGAGGTGACCGAGTACATCCTGCAGCAGCAGGAGGCTCTCGGCGACGCCCTTGAGGACACGCTCGTCGACATCTCGGGCGACGTGCACATCGACGTGATCCGCTCGCTGCAGCTGATGAGCATGACGATCCTCGCTGACGAGCACGGAGGTTCCGACCCGTTCGCCGTGCTCGAGTACGCGCTCGACCCCGACGCCACCGACGACGTGCTGCTGGTGAACCTCGACTCCGACGGCGGGGTGCTGTCGGTGACGAGCGCCGACTAGCGTCCTCGGGTTCAGACCGCCTGGGCGAACCCGCGCTCGACGTGCACGTCCTCGGCGATATGCGCCAGGTGCGGCGGGATCTCCCGTCCCTTCGAGATCATCGACTGCGCCCACAGGCGCCCGGCGCGGTACGACGAGCGCACGAGCGGGCCGGCCAGCACACCGAGGAACCCGATCCGCTCGGCCGCCTCCTTGAACTCGACGAACTCCTGCGGCTTCACCCAGCGTGCCACCGGAAGGTGACGCGGCGAGGGGCGCAGGTACTGCGTGATGGTGATGATGTCGGTGCCCGCCCCATGCAGGTCCTCGAGCGCCTGCACGACCTCCTCCGGCTCCTCGCCCATGCCGAGGATGAGGTTCGACTTGGTGATGAGCCCGGCGTCGCGCGCCTGCGTGAGGACGTCGAGCGAGCGTTCGTACCGGAACGCGGGCCGGATGCGCTTGAAGATGCGCGGCACGGTCTCCACGTTGTGGGCGAAGACCTCGGGGCGGCTGTCGAACACCTCGCCGAGCAGCGCCGCGTCGCCGTTGAAGTCCGTCGCGAGGATCTCGACACCCGTGTTCGGGTTCGCCGCGTGGATCGCCCGCACCGTCTCGGCGTGCAGCCACGCTCCGCCGTCGGCCAGGTCGTCGCGGGCTACTCCCGTGACGGTGGCGTAGCGGAGGTTCATGCGCACGACGCTCTCGGCGACGCGGCGGGGCTCGTCGGTGTCGTAGTCGGCGGGCTTGCCGGTGTCGATCTGGCAGAAGTCGCAGCGGCGCGTGCATTGCGAGCCGCCGATGAGGAACGTGGCCTCGCGGTCCTCCCAGCACTCGTAGATGTTGGGGCAGCCGGCCTCCTGGCAGACGGTGTGAAGCTCCTCGGTCTTCACGAGCGAATGCAGTGCCTGGTACTCGGGCCCCATCTTGGCCCGCGTCTTGATCCACTCGGGCTTGCGCTCGATCGGGGTCTGTGCGTTGCGGACCTCCAGACGCAGGAGCTTCCGGCCGTCGGGAGCGGAGGACGGCGCGGATGCTGAAGCCGGCGTGCCACAGGTGCTCATGCCGGCACCCCCGCGAAGTCGTCGGCGAAGACCCGCGAGACGGTGTCGATCACGTCGCTGGGCGAGATGTCGGCGCCGGCGATCTCGCTCACGGTCGTGACGCCGGCATCCGTGATCCCGCATGGGATGATCCCTCGGAAGCCCGCCAGCGTGTTGTCGCAGTTCAGCGCGAAGCCGTGCATCGTGACGCCGCGCTGCACGCGCACGCCGATGGCCGCGACCTTGTCCTCGCCGAGCGGTCGGCGAACCCACACGCCGCTGCGCCCCTCGACGCGGTAGCCGTCGATGTCGAACTCGCGCAATGCGTCGATCAGGAGCTGCTCGAGGCGGCGCACGTGCGCGACCACGTCCACCGGCTCGGCGAGGCGGACGATCGGGTACCCGACCAGCTGGCCGGGTCCGTGCCAGGTGATCTTGCCGCCGCGGTCGACGTCGACCACGGGCGTGCCGTCGGTGGGCCGCTCATGACGCGCGGTCCGCGCCCCCGCCGTGTACACGGGCTCGTGTTCGAGCAGCAGGAGCGTGTCGGGACGGGTCCCCGCGACCACATCGGCGTGGATGCTGCGCTGCAGCGCCCATCCGTCGAGGTACGGCACATAGTCGGGGGAGAGGCCGACGGTCCGGATGTCGAGCATCGTGCTCCTTCGCTCGTTCGCTTGTGGCGATTGATGGATCGCGTCCAACAATACATCCGCAGCGGGTGATGGCGTCGTGCCTGCGGCATGGCCGGGACGCCTGCCGAAGGCGGCCAATAAGGTGGGCTCATGTCCACCGAGCCGCGCGCGGGGCGCCCGAGGGCGTCGTCGCGCGAGACGATCGCCGAGGCCGCCTGCGAGCTCTTCCTCGAGCAGGGGTACGAGCAGACGTCGATCGTCGACATCGCCCGTCGTGCCGGAGTCAGCCGATCGAGCTTCTTCAACTATTTCTCGTCGAAATCCGATGTGCTCTGGGCGGGACTCGACGAGAGGCTCGCGGCCCTCGAGCACCGGCTCGAAGAAGCGGAGGGAAGGGATGCCGCCGCCGCCGTGCGCGCCGCGACGCTGGCGATCGCCGATTCCTTCGCCCCCGACAGCCTCGCGCTGGGCATCGTCAACGCGACCGCGATGGGTCTCGAGGCGGAGTACGAGCGCGATGCCGCGCTGCGGCGTGCGCGGGTGGCGCGCGCGGTCGCCGGCCGCCTCCTGGCCGCCGGCGCCGACCGTGTGCGTGCGGAGGTCGCGGGTGCGGCGTGGGGCGGCGCTGTCCTCGCCGCCATCGAGGCGTGGGCCCACGACGGGGCCGGGCGCACTTCGCTGGCGCGCTTCCTGTCGCTCGCCGCTGATGCGGCAGCGCCGGTGTCGTCCGCGCCCCCGATGGGAGAAGTCGCCCAGCTTCGGGTCGTGGTGCAGGCCGCCGCCTTCGAGCAGACCCTCGCGTTCTATCGCGACGTCGTCGGCATGCCTCAGGCGGAGGCGTACGAGGCGGATGGCGGTGCCCGCGTCGCGATCCTCGCAGCCGGTCGCGCGACCCTCGAGATCGCCAATCCCGCGCAGGTCGAGTTCATCGACCGCGTCGAGACCGACGGCGATTCCCCGAGCGACCGGATCCGCCTGGCGCTCGAGGTGGCCGATACGGCGAGTGCCTCAGCACGGCTGGCGGACGCGGGCGCCGAGGTCGAGGCATCCGCTCGCGAAACCCCCTGGCGTTCGATCAACGCGCGCCTCCGCGGTCCCGCCGGGCTGCAGCTGACGCTCTTCCAGGAGCTCGGCCCCGAGGACTGACCTCCGGCACGCTCGACGCAGCTCCGCCGGACGCCTCTGGCAGCCGCCTCCGAGACGGTGCACGATGGTGCCCAGCGCACATCGTCGTGGGAGGTCACCGTGGAATCGGCATCCGCACTCTCCTTGCACTGCTCCGTCGCCCTCATCGGGGCGACGGGATCGGGGAAGACGATGCTGGCGGAGGCGCTGCTCCACCGCGCGGGGGCCATCTCCCGGCGGGGGTCGATCGAGCAGGGGACGACCGTGTGCGATCACGAACCCGAGGAGATCGCGCGCCACACCACGCTCGGACTGTCGCCGGCGTGGCTGTCATGGCGCGCCGGCGACGCCGACTGCGGCATCACCCTCATGGACACACCGGGGCACCCGGATTTCGTGGGCGCCGTCGACGCGGCGCTCGCGGTGGCCGATGTGGCGGTGCTCGTGGTCAGCGCCATCGACGGCGTCACGGCGGGCGCCCGCGCCGCCTGGTCCGCGGCGGAAGCCGCCGGCGTCGCGCGCGTCGTCGTCGTGACACAGGAGGACCGGGCGCGTGCGTCGTTCCGCGCCGTGCTCGATCAGCTCCGCGAAGAGTTCGGCGACCGCATCTGGGCGCTCGAACTACCGGTGGGGGAGGCGCAGTCCTTCCACGGCGTCGCCGACGTGCTGAGCGAACAGGCCGTGCTCTACGACGCCGATGGCGGCCACCACGAAGAGCCCGTGCCGGCCGACCTCGCAGAGGAGGAGCACCGCCTGCACCAGGCGGTCACCGAGGAGATCGTGTCGCGCGACGACGAGCAGCTCGAGGCGTACCTCGAGGGGCGCGAACCGCCGCCGGCCGAACTCGGGCGCACCCTCGCGCGCACGGTGGCCGCAGGCGAGGGCGTGCCGGTCGTGGTGTGCTCCGCGACCACGGGCGCAGGCGTCGACCGCGTTCTGGATCTCGTGTGCGAGCTCGCACCGGCTGTGGCGGACCACGACAGTCGCATCGTGCTCGGCGTGGATGCCGACGGTGGGGGTGGCAGCGAGCACGACGTCGCTCCCGATCCCGCGGGCGACAAGCTGGTGCACGTGTTCCGCACCGTGGCCGACCCGTTCGTGGGCCAGATCGCGATGCTGAAGGTGCTGTCCGGGGTTCTGCGTCCAGGCGATCGCCTGCGCAACGCGACGACCGGCGTCGAGGAGCGGATGCCCGGGCTGTTCCGGCTGCGGGGCGCCGACCACCTGCCGGTCGACGCGCTGCGCGCCGGCGAGATCGGCGCCGTCGCCAAGCTCGCCGGCACGCCGTCGGGCTCGCTGCTGTGGAGTCGGACGCAGACGAACGCCCGTCCTGCGCGACTGCCTTCTCGGCCACCCGTCTTCGCGATGAGCCTGCAGCCGGTGTCGCAGTCGGACGACACCAAGCTCACGACGGCGCTCGGCCGCCTCGTCGCGGAGGACCCGACGCTCGTCGTGGATCGCGCGGGGCCCGACACGATCCTGCGCGGTCTCGGCGACACGCACGTGGCGGTCGCCGTCGAACGGCTCGCTCGCGTGCTCGGCGTGCATGTCACGACCGGCCCGGCGCCCGTCGCCTACCGCGAGACGATCGCCCACGGGGCGGCGGCCGAAGGGAAGCTCAAGAAGCAGTCGGGCGGACACGGGCAGTTCGCGGTGGTCATGCTGAGGGTCGCCCCGCTTCCTCCAGGTGGGGGCTTCGAGTTCGTCGACTCCGTCGTCGGCGGCGCCGTACCGCGCTCGTACATCCCGGCCGTCGAGAAGGGCGTGCGCGACGCCCTCGCTGCCGGAGGCACCCTCGGGCATCCTGTCGTCGACGTACGTGTGGAGCTCTTCGACGGCAAGTCGCACTCGGTCGACTCGTCGGAGATGGCCTTCCGCACGGCCGCGGCGATGGGGGTCAAGACCGCGCTCGCACAAGCCGGCGCGGTGCTGCTCGAACCGGTGTCCACCGTCGTCGTCACCGTGCCGGCCGCAGGTCAGGGGCAGGTGCTGACGGACCTGTCGGGACGGCGCGGCCGGGTGGTCGGGACGGAAACGGACGCGGATGGACGCACCCGCGTCATCGCCACCGTCCCTGATGCGGAGCTCGCGCGCTACGTACTCGACCTGCGCGCACTCACGGGCGGTCAGGCGGAGCTGACGCTCACGCCCTACGGCTACGAGCGCGCGCCGGAGGGTGCCCATGCGTGAAGTCGCGGCGAGAGCGCACGGCGAAGCACGCGGTGCGCTCCCGTAGAATCGGGGGATCATGGCGACTTTCGGCACCCTCTCCGACCGGCTCACCGAGACCTTCCGCAACCTCCGCACCAAAGGCAAGCTCACGCCCGCGGACGTCGACGGCACGGTCCGCGAGATCCGGCGAGCCCTGCTCGACGCCGACGTGGCGCTGCCCGTCGTCAAGGAGTTCACCGGCAAGGTGCGCGAGCGGGCCCTCGGCGACGAGGTCAACAAGGCGCTGAACCCGGCGCAGCAGGTGGTGCAGATCGTCAACGAGGAGCTCATCGCGATCCTCGGCGGCGAGCAGCGCCGGCTGCAGTTCGCGAAGAACCCGCCGACGGTGATCATGCTCGCCGGCCTTCAGGGATCCGGTAAGACGACGTTCGCCGGCAAGCTCGCCAAGATGCTCGAGAAGGACGGCCACACGCCGCTCCTCATCGCCGCCGACCTCCAGCGCCCCAACGCCGTCAACCAGCTTCAGGTCGTCGCCGAGCGGGCCGGCGCCGCGATCTACGCGCCCGAGCCGGGCAACGGCGTCGGCGACCCGGTCAAGGTCGCGAGGGACGGTGTCGAGGTCGCCCGCCGCCAGCAGCACGACATCGTCATCATCGACACCGCCGGCCGTCTCGGTGTCGACGCCGAGCTCATGAAGCAGGCTGCCGACATCCGCAGGGCGACCGATCCCGACGAGGTGCTGTTCGTCATCGACGCGATGATCGGACAGGATGCCGTCAACACGGCGAAGGCCTTCCAGGACGGCGTCGACTTCACCGGCGTCGTGCTCTCCAAGCTCGACGGCGACGCGCGCGGTGGTGCCGCACTGTCGGTCGCCTCGGTCACCGGGCGCCCGATCATCTTCGCGTCGACCGGTGAGGGGCTCGACGACCTCGAAGCCTTCCACCCCGACCGCATGGCCTCGCGCATCCTCGACTTGGGCGACATCCTCACGCTCATCGAGCAGGCGCAGCAGGCGTTCGACGAAGAAGAGGCGCTCAAGGTCGCCGAGAAGCTCGCGACCGAGACCTTCACGCTCGAGGACTTCCTCGCGCAGATGCAGCAGATGCGCAAGATGGGCTCGATGAAGAAGATGCTCGGGATGCTCCCGGGCATGGGGTCCATGAAGGATCAGCTCGAGAACTTCGACGAGCGCGAGATCGACCGCACCGAGGCGATCATCCGCTCGATGACCCCCGCCGAGCGCCGCAACACCAAGCTCCTCAACGGCTCCCGCCGCCTGCGCATCGCGCGCGGCTCGGGCATGACCGTGACCGACGTCAACCAGCTCGTGCAGCGGTTCGACCAGGCCGCGAAGATGATGAAGACCGTCGCCCGCGGCGGCGTGCCGAACATCCCCGGTATGGGTCCGGTCCCGGGTGCCGGGCGTCCGGGCTCGTCGTCCAAGCGCGGCAAGCAGCAGAAGGCCAAGGGCTCGCGCTCGGGAAACCCGGCCAAGCGCGCCGCTGAGAACGCCGGCATCGCAGCTCAGGCCGCGGAGGCGCCCACGGGTTCCGGCTTCGGCCTCGGCGGCGGCGCGAAGGGTGCGCCCACCGAGGCCGACCTGGCCGAGCTGCAGAAGATGCTCGGCCGCGGCTGACGTCGGTTGAATCGGATGCTGTGGGCCGCAGCATCCGTCGTCGTCGTCGGCGGCGCGCGGTCAGTGACCGAGTGCGGCGAGGTGCTCGCGGAGCGTCGGACCCGAGCGGAACTCGCCGACCAGGTGACGGACGACCTCACGGAGGTCGCCGTTGGATGCGTCGGCGATCGCGAGCTGCCGCGAGTAGCTCGCACCGTCGGTGAGGATCGTCTGGATCCCGGCGAGTTCCCGGGCGCAGTCGAGCTCCACGGCGATGTCGCCGACCTGTTCCAAGGTCTCGCGCAGGTGCTCGACGACGGGGCGCTGCGTGCCGAGATGGTCCACGATCACGCGCGCATCGAGGCCGTAACGGGCCGCGCGCCACTTGTTCTCACGCATGAACCAGGGCTGGATCGTCTCGAGGGGGAGCCCCTCGTCGAGGCGCCGTGAGAAGTGCTCAACGAGCACCTGGACCAGCGCGGCGATCGCGGCCAGTTCGGGCAGGGTCGACATGCCGTCGCACGCCCGCACCTCGATGGTGCCCCAGCGCGGTGCCGGGCGGATGTCCCACCGCACCTCGGTGGCGTCCTCCATCACCCCGGTCTTCACCATGTCGTGGAGGTACCCCTCGAACTCGGGCCAGTCGTGGAGCGGCCACGGAAGACCGGCGGTCGGCAGCTGCTGGAAGACGAGGGCACGGTTGGACGCGTACCCGGTGCGCTCGCCTGCCCAGAACGGGCTCGACGCCGACAGCGCCTGCAGGTGAGGCAGGTAGACCGCGAGGGCGTTGATGATGGGGAACACCTTGGCGACGTCCTCGACGCCCACGTGCACGTGGATGCCCCAGATCATCATGTTGCGCCCCCACCACTGCGTGCGCTGGATCAGCTTGTGGTAGCGGGTTTTGTCGGTGACGCTCTGGTCGTACCACTGGGCGAATGGGTGGCTGCCGGCGCACAGCAGGTCGATCCCGTGCGGATCGGTGTACGTGCGCACCTCGGCGATGGCGTCGGCGATGTCGTCGACGGCGGCAGCGACGGTGCCGCCGATGCCGCTGGTCACCTCGACCGTGTTCGTCAGCAGCTCGCCGGTGACGGTGTAGCGCTCGAGCGACGAGCGGTCCTCGAGCGCGGCGAGCAGCTCGGGACCGCGGGGGATGAGGTCCCCGGTGGCGGTGTCGGCGAGCATCAGCTCCCACTCGAGCCCGACCGAGGACCGGGCGGATGTCGCGAAGGGCACCGTCATGGGCACAGTCTGACACGGCGCCCCGCCCGGCCCCTCGGGTGACGGCATGCGAAGACATCTGGTGGGCGGGGTGTTCGCGGGAGCTCCTGCGTTCTGGTGGGCGGGGTGTTCGCGGGAGCTCCTGCGTTCTGGCAGAATAGAGGGCTGGATCACCCGCTCGACCCTCTATCCAGCGCGGAGATCCTCCTTCAGAGCTTCCGCCGGGTGTGCACCCCACGCTCCAGGCGACCGGTTCAATCACTTTCCACACATTCAGGAGAATCGTGGCTGTCAAGATTCGTCTCAAGCGCCTCGGCAAGATCCGTGCGCCCTACTACCGCATCGTCGTGGCCGACTCGCGCACCAAGCGCGACGGTCGTGTCATCGAGGAGATCGGCAAGTACCACCCGACCGAGGAGCCCTCGTTCATCGAGGTCGACTCCGACCGCGCCCAGTACTGGCTGTCGGTCGGCGCCCAGCCGACCGAGCAGGTGCTCGCCATCCTCAAGCTGACCGGCGACTGGGGTCAGTTCAAGGGTGACAAGAACGCGGTCTCGACCGTGAAGACCCGCGAGGACAAGGCCGCTTACGAGGCCGACACCTCCAAGAAGTCGGTCATCAAGCCGAAGGCGGAGAAGAAGGCTGAGGAGCCCGCCGAGGCTCCCGCCGACGAGGCGACCGACGCGGCCGACGCCGCCGAGTCCGCCGAGTAATCCGTTGCTCGCCGCCGCGCTCGAACACGTCGTCAAGGGGATCGTCGATCACCCGGACGATGTCCGCATCGACTCGTCCACGTCGCCGCGAGGCGACGTGCTCGAGGTGCACGTGAACCCCGAAGACCGGGGTCGCGTGATCGGGCGCGGCGGCCGCACGGCCAAAGCCCTGCGCACCCTCATCTCCGCCCTCGCCGACGGGCGCCGCGTGCGCGTCGACGTGGCGGACGACTGAGGTGTCAGGCGAAGAGACCACGGGGCCGGGCGCAGACGCCCGCAAGCCCGTGAACGCAGTTCCCCCGACGGGCAAGACGCAGCTCCGTGTCGGTCGCCTCGTGAAGGCGCACGGCCTGAAGGGCGCGATCAAACTCGAGCTGTACACCGACGACCCCGAGGGTCGCTTCGTCCCCGGCGCCACCTTCACCCTTCAGGTGCCCGAGTCGTCACCGTGGCACGGCAAGCCGCTCACGGTTCGCGAGTTCAGGTGGATGAACAGCCACCCGGTCGCGTTCTTCGAGGGCGTCGAGGACCGCGACGCGGCAGAGGAGCTCATCCGCGCGATCCTCTGGGTCGACGAGGACATGCAGGCCTCGCCCGCCGAGGAGGATGCCTGGTTCGACCACCAGCTCGTGGGTCTCGATGTCGTCCGCGACGGTGAGACCGTCGGCAAGGTCGCGCGCGTCGACCACCTTCCCGCGCAGGATCTGCTCATCGTGAAGGTCCGCGACGAAGAGGTGCTGGTGCCCTTCGTCAAGGCCATCGTGCCCGAGGTCGACATCGCGAGCGGTCGCGTGATCGTGACGCCGCCGGCAGGCCTCTTCGAAGAGATCCCCGACGAGGCCGACGAGACGCCGCCGGCGTTGCCGGACGCCTCGGAGGACCCCACCGCCTGACGCCTCTTCACGACCCCTCTCGGCGAACCGTGCGGCAGATGTGACCTGCGGGAAACACGGCGGGAAACGCCCCGGAATCTCCATCGGGGACCATCTAAGGCATGGGCGAAGTGCGCACCGTGTGCTCTTACTGCGGCGTCGGCTGCGGTATCTCGGTGACGACCTCGGGGGCCGGGGCGGGGCATCCGCTCACCATCGCCAAGGTGGCGGGGGACCGCGCGCACCCGACGAACGCCGGCCGGCTGTGCACCAAAGGAGCGACCCACGCCGAGCTCATGCAGGCTCCGGGCCGGATGACCTCCGCGCACCTCCGCCCGTCTCGCGGCGAGCCGGCGGCGCCGGTTCCGGTCGCTGATGCGGTGACGGATGCTGCGGCCCGCCTTCGCGCGATCCTCGACGAGCACGGACCCGATGCGATCGCCCTGTATGTGTCGGGACAGATGAGCATGGAGGCGCAGTACCTCTCGAACAAGCTCGTCAAGGGTTATCTGCGCGGGATCCACATCGAGTCGAACTCGCGGCTGTGCATGGCATCGGCCGGGACCGGCTACAAGCAGTCGCTCGGAGCCGACGGCCCCCCCGGATCTTACGAGGACTTCGACCGCGCCGATCTCTTCTTCGTGATCGGCTCCAACACAGCCGACTGCCACCCGATCCTGTTCCTGCGCATGGCGGACCGGCTGAAGCAGGGTGCGAAGCTCATCGTCGTCGACCCTCGTCGCACGACGACCGCGGATCGCGCCGACCTCTTCCTGCAGATCGCGCCGGGCACGGACCTCGCGCTGCTGAACGGCCTGCTGCATCTGCTGGTCGAGGCGGGGGACATCGACGAGGAGTTCATCGCCGCCCACACCGAGGGCTGGGAGCACATGGCGGAGCTCCTCGCCGAGTACCCGCCGGCGCGCGTCGCCGAGCTGACCGGACTGGCTGAGGACGACATCCGCACCGCCGCCCGCTGGATCGGCGAGGCCGGCGAGTGGATGACGCTGTGGACGATGGGGCTCAACCAGTCGACCCACGGCACCTGGTCCACGAACGCCATCTGCAACCTGCACCTCGCCACCGGCGCGATCTGCCGCCCCGGCAGCGGCCCGTTCTCCCTCACCGGTCAGCCGAACGCGATGGGCGGGCGGGAGATGGGCTACATGGGGCCCGGACTTCCTGGCCAGCGTGCGGTGTTCAGCGCACCCGACCGTGCGTTTGTCGAGGACGTCTGGGGACTCGAGCCGGGCACGATCCGAGCCGAGTCGGGCTCGGGCACCATCGACATGTTCCGGCGCGCGGCCGACGGCGAGATCAAGGCCGTCTGGATCATCTGCAGCAATCCGGTCGCCTCGGTCGCGAACCGCAAGACGGTCATCGAGGCGCTCGAGACCGCCGAGCTCGTCATCGCGCAGGACGTCTACACCGAGACCGCCACCACCGCCTACGCCGACATCCTGCTGCCGGCCACGCTGTGGGTGGAGGCTGACGGCGTCACGGTCAACAGCGACCGCACGCTCACGCTCGTCCGCGAGGTCGTCGCGGCTCCGGGCGAGGCGCAGCCGGACTGGCTCACGATCTGTCAGATCGCCCGGGCGATGGGGTTCGACGGATTCGACTTCGCCTCCAGCGCCGAGGTGTTCGACGAGATCCGCCGGTTCTGGAACCCGCAGACGGGGTGGGACCTGCGCGGCGTGACCTACGAGCGCCTGCGTGAGACGACGGTGCAGTGGCCGGCGCCCCCGGAGGACGCGGCGACGCGGCATCCGATCCGGTACCTCAATGACGGAGTGAGCCAGTCGCTGCACGTCGAGGACGACGGGACGGTGCCGCGCCTGGCGTTCGCGACGCCGTCGCGGCGCGCGCAGTTCCTCGCGCGACCCCACCTCGCGCCGGCTGAGCTGCCCGACGACGACTACCCGTGGGTTCTGAACACGGGGCGTCTCCCACACCACTGGCACACACTCACCAAGACGGGCCGTATCGCGAAGCTCACGAAGCTGCATCCCGGACCGTTCGTCGAGGTGCATCCGGTCGATGCGGAGCGGCTGGGGATCGCGGAGGGCGACCAGGTCGAGGTCGCGTCGCGCCGCGGGCGGTTCGTCGTGCCCGCGGTGCTCACCGACCGCGTGCAGCCGGGGGGACTGTTCGCACCATTCCACTGGAACGACGAGCACGGCGAGTACGTGACGGTCAACGCGGTGACCAGCGACGCCGTCGACCCGCTGTCGTCGCAGCCCGAGTTCAAGTTCGCGGCGGTCTCGCTGCGCCGCGTCGGCCCGGCAGTCGGCGGCGCCGGCTCGTCGACGACGTCCGCCGACGAGGCGCTCGCGAGCGCCGGGGTGGCCCTCGCACCGCCCCAGCTCAGCGATCTCGAGGGCGCGTACCTCGCCGGCTTCCTCTCGACGGTGAGATCGGTGGTCCTCGCACCCGGCGAGGTGCCGGTGCTGCCGGCCGAGGCCCCCCTCGGAGCAATCGCGCGGGCGTGGTTCGACGGTGTCCTCGCCGGCGCTTTCTCGCGGACGTCGATCGGGGTGACCGCGGCGGAGGCGCTCGACGAGGTCGTGGTGCTGTGGGGTTCGCAGACCGGCAACGCCGAGGAGTTCGCCACGGCGGCGACCGCGGCGCTGGGTGCGCGTGGCATCCCCGCGCGTGCCCGCAGCATGGCCGAACTGCGCGCGACGGACCTCACGGCGGTGAAGCGGCTGCTCGTGGTCACCTCCACGTTCGGCGACGGCGGCCCACCGGACAACGCGGCCGCCCTGTGGCACGAGCTCAACGCAGACGGCGCGCCCGGGTTGTCCGGCCTGCGCTATGCCGTGCTCGCGCTCGGCGACTCGAACTACGACGATTTCTGCGGCCACGGCCGCCGCCTCGACGCCCGCTTGGGCGAGCTCGGCGCGACGGCGCTCCTGGACCGGGTCGATCTCGAGCCGGATGCCGAGGAGCCGCGCGAGGTGTGGCTGGCCCAGATCCTCGACACGCTGGCCGCGGAGGGGACGACGGGTGCAGCATCCGTCTCCCTTCAGGCTCCGCCGGCCAAGCGGCTGTTCAGCCGGGCCAACCCGGTGCGGGCGGCGCTCGTGCGCAACGATCTGCTGAGCGGGCCGGGGTCGCAGAAGGAGGTGCGGCGCTTCGCCTTCGACCTCTCGGACTCGGGCGCGACGTACGAAGCCGGCGACTCGCTCGGCGTCGTGTGCGCCAACGCTCCGGCGGTCGTCGCGGAATGGCTCGACGCCACCGGCATCGCCCCGCTGGAGATCGTGGAGATCGACGGCGAGGAGCGCACCTTCGCCGACGCGCTGCGGACGCGGCTCGACATCACGAAGACGCCGGTCGACCTGGTGCGCTTCGTCGCGGAGCGCAGTGGTGACAGCATGCTCGCGGGGCTGCTGCGGCGTGAGAACAAAGGCCGCCTCGAGCAGTTCCTGTGGAGCCAGCAGGCCGTCGACCTCGTGCGCGACTTCCCGGTGCAGGCCACCGCCGCTGACTGGGCCGGCGTTCTCAAGCGGCTGCAGCCCCGCCAGTACTCGATCTCGTCGAGCCCCAAGACAGACCCCGACACCGTGGAGCTCACGGTGTCGGTGGTGCGCTTCGAGACCGACTCCGGACGCGCCCGCGGCGGCGTGTGCTCGACGTTCCTGGCGGACGGCGACGCGCTCGCGGCGCCGGTCTATCTGCAGCGATCGCCGGCGTTCCGGCCGCCGAAGACCGGCGACACTCCCATGATCATGATCGGGCCCGGCACGGGCATCGCGCCGTTCCGCGCGTTCCTGCACGACCGCCGCGCCGACGGCCACACCGGGCGCAACTGGCTGTTCTTCGGCGAGCAGCACGCCGCGAGCGACTTCTACTACCGCGACGAGCTCGACGAGATGCGCGAGGACGGGTTCCTCACGCGGCTCGACGTCGCGTTCTCGCGGGACCAGCGGCAGAAGATCTACGTGCAGGACCGCATGATCGAGCACGGCGCCCACCTGTGGCGCTGGCTCCAGGACGACGGCGCCCACGTCTACGTGTGCGGTGACGCCATGCGCATGGCCAAGGACGTCGACGCGACGCTCGTCGCGATCGCGCAGCAGCACGGCAAGCTCTCCGAGGAGGCCGCCGCCGAGTATGTGCGGGGCCTCGCCGCGGACGAGCGCTACGTCCGCGACGTCTACTGAGCTCCCCACCAAGCTCCGCTTCGGCCCCCTCTCGCCGGAGCGGTCGGCTCGCGCTCCGACTCGCCAAGACATGCCGCCCGGCCGCGCGCCCGTCGGCGTGTCCTGGCCACTCGAGACAGGCGTAGGGGGCGCGGGGTTGCGCGGGGACACACGAAAGAGCGGATGCCTCGAGGCGAGGCATCCGCTCTTCCGGTGAGGTGCGTGGGATCAGATGCGCTGCTTGGCCAGCGAGGTGCGCGGGATCACGTACACGAACACCGTGAGCAGCAGCAGCCCGACGTATGCGGCGACGAAGCCGTAGAACGCGGCCTGGTAGCCGCCCGTGGCGAGCTGCGAGGCGTTGAGCACCTGCGGCACGAGGAAGCCGCCGTACGCACCGATCGCCGAGATGAGTCCGAGGGCCGCCGCCGCCTTGCGGATCATCTTCGTCGCCTCCGGCGTGCCCGGCTCGTACCCGCGCGCCTGCGAGCGCGCGGCGAAGATGCTCGGAATCATGCGATAGGTAGACCCGTTGCCCATGCCGGTCGCCGCGAACAGCACGAGGAAGCACGCGAGGAAGACGACGAAGTTGTTCAGCGGCAGGGTCCAGACGACTGCCAGCGCGCCGAGCGCCATGACCGAGAAGGCTCCGACGGTCACGCGCGCGCCGCCGAAGCGGTCGGCGAGGCGGCCTCCGTAGGGGCGGGCGAGCGAGCCGACGAGCGCGCCGAGGAAGGCGAGACCCACCGCCGCTTGCCCGACCTGGATCGTCGAGAACTCGGGGAACTGGTCGGCGATCAGCTTCGGGAAGACACTCGCGAATCCGATGAACGAGCCGAAGGTGCCGATGTAGAGCACCGCCATGATCCACAGGTGCGGTTCGCGCAGGGCCGCCGCTGAGCCTGCGAAATCCGCCTTCGCGGACGACAGGTTGTCCATGTAGCGCCATGCGCCGAACATCGCGACGAGGATCAGCGGGATCCACATCCAGCCGGCGAGCGAGATGTTGAGCGTTGCGCCGGCACCGATCGTCACCGCGATCGGCACGGCGAACTGGGCCACAGACGTGCCGAGGTTGCCGCCGGCCGCGTTCAGGCCGAGGGCCCAGCCCTTCTCCTTCTGCGGGAAGAAGTAGGTGATGTTCGCCATCGAGCTCGCGAAGTTGCCGCCGCCGACGCCGCCGAGTGCCGCGACGAGCAGCAGCACGCCGAATGGGGTCTCGGGGTTCGCGACGACGATGCCGAGCAGCACCGCAGGGATGAGCAGCAGGCCCGCCGACACGATCGTCCAGTTGCGGCCGCCGAAGATCGCGACCATGAACGTGTAGGGGAAGCGGAGGGTCGCGCCGACGAGGCTCGGCAGCGAGATGAGCCAGAACGACTCCGAGCTGGTGAGCTGGAAGCCGGCCGCCGGCAGCATCACGACGACGATGCTCCACAGCTGCCAGATGATGAACCCGAGGAACTCGGCGAAGATCGACCAGCCGAGGTTTCGCCGCGCGATCGCTCGGCCCGAGGCCGCCCAGAACGTCGGGTTCTCGGCGTTCCAGCCGTCTACCCAGCGCCCGGGGCGGTGTGTGAGAGTGACCGGCGCGTCGGCCGGGGCGGTGGTGCGGGATGGAGCAGCGGTATCCGTCATCGACGGCGTATCGGTCGTGGTCATGGCGCCTCCCTGAGGTGAGCAGACACTTGGGGGTGAGTGTGTCTCCACGTTAGGGACGCGTTGTTTCGGCCCGTCTGCCCATGCGGTTACCTCTCCGTCACTTCTCGATCACGGATGCTGCGGCCCGAGGTGGACGCCCCGTCACACGTCGGAAACACGCGGGGCTCCTAGACTCGAAGGCATGCGCGTCGACATCGTCACGATCTTCCCGACGTTCTTCGACGTGCTCGGCGTCTCGCTGATCGGGAAGGCCCGGGATCGGGGCATCCTCGACATGCACGTCCACGACCTGCGCGACTGGACACACGATCGCCACCGTACTGTCGACGACACCCCCTACGGAGGCGGCGCCGGCATGGTGATGAAGCCCGAACCCTGGGGTGAGGCCCTCGACCAGGTGCTGAGCGACGACGCCGTGCTGCTGGTGCCGTCGCCCGCCGGCGAGCTGTTCTCCCAGCCGATGGCGCGCGAGCTCGCCGGTGAGCAGCACCTCGTGTTCGCCTGCGGACGCTACGAAGGGATCGACCAGCGCGTCGTCGACCACTACTCCGCGCGCGGGCGGGTACGGCTCGTGAGCCTCGGAGACTATGTGCTCAACGGCGGAGAGGTCGCCGCGATGGCGGTGATCGAGGCCGTCTCGCGCCTGATCCCCGGCGTCGTCGGCAACCCTGACAGCCTTGTCGAGGAGTCGCACGAGCTCGGCCTTCTCGAGTACCCGAGCTATACGAAGCCCGCCGAGTGGCGGGGCCTCGAGGTTCCGCCGGTGCTGCTCAGCGGAAACCACGGTGCGATCGCGACGTGGCGGCACCAGCAGAGCCTCGAGCGAACGCGGGCGCACCGGCCAGACCTGCTGCGGGATCGGGATCCCGCAGCCTGAGGGCGGACGGATGCCGCAAGCCGCTGAGGGTCCGACCCGCAGCGTCAGGCGGGTTCGATGACGTTGAGCCGGTAGCCGCGCTTCACCACGGTCTTCACGAGGTCCGGAACCCCCAGCGACTCGCGGAGCCGCGCGACGGCCATCTCCACGGCGTGGGTGTTCTCGCCCGATCGCGGAAGCGCCGCCTGCAGGCGAGGTCGCGACACGACGCCGCCGTGGGCGTCGAACAGCGCGGCCACGATGTCGGTGGCGCTGCGCGACAGGGGGATGTGGCGGCCGTCGAGCACGATGCCCGTGCTGCGCAGTTCGAGGCGTCCCGCCGAGGTCGCCAGCGACGCCGCGCCGCCCCCGCCGAAGTGCGTGACGACGGCCCTCACCAGCGAGCCGAGGCGACCGCGCTCGGCAATCAGCGGCCGAAGGCCGGCATCCTGCAGCGGTCCGGCGGTGATCGGTCCGACGGCGGCCATGAGCAGGCGCCCCTCCGCCTCGCGGTCGACGATCTCGTCGAGCACGCCCTCGCCCCGCGCGGCGGCGATCCACTCCGCGGCGCCGGGGGCGGACGTGAACAGGACCGCGTCCACCTCGCCCTGCGCCGCCGCGACGACGGAGCGCGACACTGCGGCGGGGTCCGGGGGAGGACCCCAGCGGTACACGGTGAGGCTCACCACGTCCGCGCCCGCGCCCTGGAACAGCTCGTCGAGGCCGTCGGCTCCCGAACCGTGATGCTGCACGGCGACGCGCTTGCCGGCGACGCCTCCGGCCAGGAGGAACTCTCCCAGCTCGGCCGAGGTCTCGGACTCCGCCACCCAGTCGGCGGTGAGGCCCGCCTGCTGGATCGCGCCGCGGGCCTTGGGCCCGCGCGCGACGATCTGGGCGCGCGACAGGGCGAGGTGGAGGTCGTCGAGGAGTCCGGCTTCGTCGGCGGCCTCCATCCAGCCGCGGAAGCCCACGCCGGTCGTCGCGACGACCACGTCGGGCTGCAGCGCGATGAGCTCGCGCGTCGCGGCGATCAGGGCGTCATCGTCGATGTGGGGCACGATCGTCAGCGCGGGCGCGTGCCGCACCTGCGCGCCGTGACGCTCGAGCGCGGCGGCAAGCTCCGAGGAGCGACGATCGACCGCGATGACGATCGTGCAGCCGTCCAGTGCGGCCGAGAGGGTGGGGCGGGGGGTGGAGCTCAAAGGACGATGTCACCTGCCAGTTGGGGGTCGGGAAGCAGCAGCCCGGCGCGAGCGACCTCGCCGACCACGATGACCGCGGGATTGCGCACGCCGGCGAGGCCCGCGTCGACCACGACAGACCCCAGGGTACTGCGGGTCGTGCGCTGATCGCGGTGGTGGCCGCGCTCGACGATCGCGACGGGGCGATCGGCCGGCACCCCGGCGTGCAAGGCGTCTGACACGATGCGCGGCAGGGCGCCGACGCCCATGAGGATGACCGTCGTCACGGAGTCGTCACGGAGAGCCGCGAGCGTGGCCTCGGTCACCTCCGAGGGGCCGTTCATGATGTGCACCGCCCCCGCGACACCGCGATGGGTGATCGGGATGCCGGCGGCCTGGGGCACCGCGACGGCGCTCGAGATGCCGGGCACGACGTCGACGGGAATGCCCGCCGCGAGGCACGCGGCCACCTCCTCGCCGCCGCGGCCGAAGACGAAGGGGTCGCCGCCCTTGAGGCGCACCACGCGCTTGCCCGCGCGGGCGCGGTCGACGAGCAGCTCGTTGATCTCGTCCTGCGGGACCGGGTGGTGGCCGGGGAGCTTGCCCACGTCGATGATCTCGACGTCGGGGCCCACGTGGTCGCGGATGTCGGTCGGACCGAGCCGGTCCATGACGACGACCTCCGCCCGCGTCAGTAGACGCCATGCGCGCAGCGTGAGCAGATCGATGGGACCGGGGCCGCCGCCGATGAGGTCGACGCGCCCGACGGTGCTCTTCGCCCGCCCGCTCATCGCTCGCCGTCCCAGCGGACCAGCACGTGCCCGGCGTCGACGGTCACCGGCCAGACGTGCAGGCTCTTCGGCTCCTTGCCCTGCGTGTCGAGGCAGACGCCGGTGCGCAGGTCGAAGACCTGCTTGTACATCGGCGAGGCGACCGTGGGGACGTCCTGCCGGGTGCCGACGATGCCGCGCGAGATGACGTGCGCGTGGCTGTAGGGGTCGAGGTTCGAGACGGCGTGGACGCGGCCCGCCGACCCGTCGGGGCCGTGCAGGAGGAACAGCGCGATCTGCGTGCCGCCGAGGAGCGCCGCGCGACCGCGCTCCACCTCGAGGTCGTCCAGAGCGCACACGCGCACCCATCCGTCGGGGGCGGTGTATTCGTCCGTCTGCGGCTCGACGAGGGTCATCGGCGCACCTCCAGGGTCGTTCCGGCGATGAGCACGCGCGAGTCGGCGCGCTCATCCTCGGTGGCGGGTCGGGGCTGGCCGCGCTCGGCGGTGTATGCCAGCGAGGGGTCGGGCGTGGTCGGCGCGTTGACGAACGACGCGAACCGGCGGAGCTTCTCGGGGTCCTCGAGGGTCGCCTTCCACTCGTCCTCGTACGAGTCGAGATGGGCCGCCATCGCGGCGTCGAGGTCGGCGCAGATGCCGAGGCTGTCCTCGAAGATGACGTCGCGCAGACCTTCGATGCCGCCGTCCAGGTCCTCGAACCACGGCGCGGTGCGCTGAAGGCGATCGGCGGTGAAGATGTAGTACATCAGGAACCTGTCGATGGCCGTGAGGAGCTCATCGTCGCTGAGTCCCTCGGCGAGCAGGACCGCGTGGCGGGGCGTGAAGCCGCCGTTGCCGCCGACGTACATGTTCCATCCCGCCTCGGTGGCGATGACGCCGACGTCCTTGCCGCGCGCCTCCGCGCACTCCCGCGCGCAGCCCGAGACGCCGAGCTTCAGCTTGTGCGGCGAGCGGAGGCCCCGGTAGCGCAGCTCGAGCTGCACCGCCATGCCGACCGAGTCCTGCACGCCGTACCGGCACCACGTCGAGCCGACGCACGACTTCACCGTGCGCAGCGACTTGCCGTACGCGTGGCCGGACTCGAAGCCGGCGTCCACGAGCTGCTTCCAGATCTCGGGCAGCTGCTCGAGGCGGGCGCCGAACATATCGATCCGCTGGCCGCCCGTGATCTTCGTGTAGAGACCGAAGTCCTTCGCGACCTGGCCGATGACCAGCAGCCCCTCGGGCGTGATCTCACCGCCGGGGATGCGGGGGACCACCGAGTAGCTGCCGTCCTTCTGGAGGTTCGCCATCACGTGGTCGTTGGTGTCCTGCAGAGTGGCGTTCTCGCCTTCGAGCACGTGGCCCCTCACGAGCGTCGACAGGATGCTGGCGAGGGCCGGCTTGCAGATGTCGCAGCCCCGACCGGTGCCGAAGCGCTCGATGACGGCGCTGAAGGTCTCAAGACCCGACACCCGCACGGCGTCGAACAGCTGGCGACGCGACATGTCGAAGTGCTCGCAGATCGCGTTGCTCAGCGCCGCTCCGGACTTCGCGAGCTCGGTGCCGACGATCTTCTTGACCATCATCACGCACGAACCGCACGCGGCCCCGGCCTTCGTGCAGGACTTGATGGCCGCGACATCCGTGCAGCCCTCTTCGTGCACCGCGTGACGGATGGCCCCGGCCGTGACGCTGTTGCACGAGCACACGAGCGCCTCGTCGGGAAGGTCGCCGGTCGGTGCGGCGACGCCGCCCTCGGGCATGAGGTAGGCGGCCGGGTCACCCCCCAGCGCGCCGCCGACGAGCGGCCGGAGCGACCCGTACGCCGATGCGTCGCCGACGAGGATGCCGCCGAGCAGCGTCTTGGCGTCGTCCGAGAGCACGAGCTTCTTGTAGACGCCGGCGACGGGATCGGCGTAGGTGACGTCCAGCGCGCCAGGCGTCTCGGCGAAGGCGTCGCCGAAGCTGGCCACATCCACGCCCGACAGCTTGAGCTTCGTCGACAGGTCGTAACCGGGGAAGGATGCCTCGCCACCGAGCAGGCGCGTCGCGGCGACCTCGGCCATGGCATAGCCGGGAGCAACGAGGCCGACGCACATTCCGTCGTAATTGGCGACCTCGCCGATCGCCAGCACGCGGGGATCGGACGTCTGGCAGCCGGCGTCGATCAGCACGCCGCCGCGAGGGTGCACGTCGAGGCCTGCGGTGCGCGCGAGCTCGTCGCGGGGCCGCACGCCGACCGTGAACACGACGACGTCGGTGCGCTCGTAGGTGCCGTCGCGGAACTCGAGGCCCGTCACCTGCCCGGAACGGTCGGGGTCGAGGCGGGTGGTGACCGTCTCGGTCCTGACCGCGATGCCGCGCGACTCGATGAGACGACGCAGGGCGTTGCCGGCGGGGAGGTCCAGCTGCGCCGACATCAGCCGGTCGGAGGACTGGACCACCGTGCAGTCGACGTCGAGGCCCTGCAGGGCGCCCGCGGCCTCGAGTCCGAGGAGTCCGCCGCCGATGACGGTGCCGACGAGCGGACGCCCGAGCTCGGCCGAGCGTCGCTGCACGAACTCCTCGAGCTTCTCGACGTCGTCGAGGGTGCGGTAGACGAAGCAGCCTTCGAGGCCGAAGCCGTCGACGGACAGACGTGCGGCGTAGGAGCCCGTCGCGAGGATGAGGCGGTCGTAGGCCACGCTCGTGCCGCTGCGCGTCGTCACGCGGCGTGCGCCGCGGTCGATGCGGGTGACGGCCTCGCCGCGGAGGAACCGCACGCGCTCGTCGTCGAGCACTGCGCGCTCGAGCTCGAGGTCTTCGGGAGAGGCGCCCGCGAAGAACCCGGTCAGTCCGACCCGGTCGTAGGGGTGGCGCTCCTCCTCGCCGATGAGCGTGATGCGCCACTCCTCGCCGGCCCGGCTGAGCAGGCTCTCGACGAAGCGGTGGGCGACCATGCCCGCGCCGACGATCACCACGTGGGTGCCGAGGGCAGGGGTCTCACTCATGCCGTCACCGTACGCGGGTGATGTTGCAGCAGCGTCAGCGTCATGTTTCCGGCTGTTGACACGGTCGCGGTGGGCCATGGCTCCTCCTCTGTGGCGGACGTCTCGGTCACGCTGACGCTACGAGGGCGGTGTTTCACCTCCCGTGGGCGGCGATTACCCCGAGCGAACGTTTCTCTCACACCGTTCTGCGCAGCGTTGTGAGAAGCGGGCGCTTACCGTGTCGATGCCGCACGCGCCACCCCGGGAGGCCTGTCACCGTCTCCCGCTAGGGTGAAGGCCCCGCCGAAATGGAGCGTGAATGCAGATCTGGCCCGGATCCCCCTACCCGCTTGGTGCGACCTTCGATGGAAGCGGCACCAACTTCGCTCTGTACAGCGAGGGGGCCGAACGCGTCGAGCTGTGCCTGTTCGACGAGGACGGCGGCGAGACCCGCGTCGAGCTCGTCGATGTGGACGCCTTCGTCCACCACGGATACGTTCCGTCCGTGCAGCCCGGCCAGCGCTACGGCTATCGCGTCCACGGCGACTACGACCCCTCGCAGGGCAAGAGATTCAACCCGAACAAGCTCCTCCTCGACCCGTATGCCAAAGCCGTCGAGGGGCAGATCCAGTGGGGCCAGTCCGTCTTCGGCTATGACTTCGGCGATCCTGACTCACGCAATGACGAGGACTCCGCCGCGCAGCAGATGATGGGCGTCGTCGTGAACCCGTACTTCGACTGGAGCGGAGACCGGCAGCCGAAGACGCCGTATGCGGAGTCCTTCATCTATGAGGCGCACGTCCGAGGGCTCACCCAGCTGCATCCGTCCATCCCGGAGGACATCCGCGGGACGTACAGCGCCATCGCGCACCCCGCCATCATCGAGCACCTCCAGAAGCTCGGCGTGACGGCGATCGAGCTGATGCCGGTGCACCAGTTCGTCGACGACTCGGTGCTCGAGGAGAAGGGACTCTCGAACTACTGGGGCTACAACACGATCGCCTTCCTCGCCCCTCAGAACACCTATTCGTCGAGCGGACAGCGCGGCCAGCAGGTGCAGGAGTTCAAGGCGATGGTCAAGGCGCTCCACGCCGCCGGAATCGAGGTGATCCTCGACGTCGTGTACAACCACACGGCCGAAGGGAACCATCTGGGACCCACCCTGTCGATGCGCGGCATCGACAACGAGGCCTACTACCGGCTGGAAGACGACGACAAGCGCTACTACACGGACTACACCGGCACCGGGAACAGCCTCAACGTCGGCAACCCGCACACGTTGCAGCTCATCATGGACTCGCTGCGCTATTGGGTGCTCGAGATGCATGTCGACGGCTTCCGGTTCGACCTCGCATCGACGCTCGCGCGCGAGTTCTACGAGGTCGACCGACTGGCGGCGTTCTTCGAACTCGTGCAGCAGGACCCGGTGGTGTCGCAGGTGAAGCTCATCGCGGAGCCGTGGGACGTCGGGCCGGGCGGCTACCAGGTCGGCAACTTCCCCCCGCAGTGGACCGAGTGGAACGGCAAGTATCGCGACACCGTGCGCGACTTCTGGCGGGGTGAACCGGCGACGCTGGGGGAGTTCGCCTCGCGGCTCACCGGCTCGTCCGATCTGTATGAGCACTCCGGCCGGCGTCCCGTCGCATCCATCAACTTCGTCACGGCGCACGACGGGTTCACCCTGCGCGATCTCGTCTCGTACAACGAGAAGCACAACGAGGCCAACGGGGAAGACAACCGCGACGGTGCCGACGACAACCGTTCGTGGAACGGCGGCGTCGAAGGACCGACGGACGACCCGGACGTCCTGGCGCTCCGCGCGCGCCAACAGCGCAACTTCATCGCAACGCTGCTGCTGTCGCAGGGAGTGCCGATGCTGCTGCACGGCGACGAGCTCGGCCGCACGCAACAGGGGAACAACAACGGCTACGCACAGGACAACGAGATCACGTGGGTGGACTGGTCGGCCCCCGATCAGCCGCTGGTCGAGTTCACGGCCGCCTTGGCACGCCTGCGCCGCGAGCACCCGACCTTCCGCCGGCGTCGCTTCTTCGACGGCCGTCCTGTGCGCCGCGAGGAGGGCGCGCCCATCCCGGACATCGCCTGGGCGCGTCCGGACGGGTCGCAGATGCAGCCCGAGGACTGGGACTCGGGCTTCGGGCGCGCGGTGGCCGTGTTCCTCAACGGCGACGGCATCCGGGAGCGGGATCGCCGCGGAGACCCGATCGCCGACGACCATTTCATCGTGCTGTTCAACGCGGGCGACGATGTGGTCGACTTCGTCATCCCCGACGTGGAGTTCAGCCCTGAATGGGATGTCATCGTCGACACCGCCGGCCTGCACGCGAACACCGCGCCGGTGGAGCCCGGCTCCACGCTGTCGGTGCCGGGGCGTTCCCTCATGGTGCTCCGCGAGCATGAGCTGCCGGAGCCCGAGATCGATCACTCGGTCGCCGCGTCGCTGGCCGTGACGAGTGTCGCCGGCATCGACGAGGTCCCGGGCGCCGCCCCCCGTCCCGAGCTCTCCCGCTGAGAGGACCGCCGTGCCGACGCCTCGACCGAGATCCACGTACCGCCTCCAGATCCGACCGTCGTTCACCCTCGACGACGCCGCTGCCCTGCAGCAGTACCTGACCGATCTCGGGGCGGACTGGGTGTACTTCTCGCCCATCCTCACGGCATCGGAGGGCTCGGACCACGGCTACGACGTCGTGGACCCCACCACCGTCGACCCGGCTCGGGGTGGCCGCGGCGCGCTCGAGCGCGCTTCGCGTGTCTTCCACGACGCGGGGCTCGGCATCCTCGTCGACATCGTCCCGAACCATGTCGGCGTCGCGCGCGCCGAGGAGAACGCCTGGTGGTGGGATGTCCTCACCCACGGGCCCGCGTCGCGTCACGCGGCCGCATTCGACATCGACTGGGCGTTCGGCGGCGGCAGGGTGCGCCTCCCGGTCCTCGGCGAGGATGTCGGTGCCGCCGCCTCCTCGGGAGCGCTGCGCGTCGAGGGCGGCGAGCTCCACTACTACGACCACCGGTACCCGCTCGCGCCGGGCAGTGCCGCCGTCGGTGACGATGTGCTGGATGTGCACGATCGACAGCATTACGAGCTCATGGACTGGCGGAGAGAGGCGGACGACTTGAACTACCGCCGCTTCTTCGGGGTGTCGAGCCTGGCAGCGGTGCGGGTCGAAGATCGCGCGGTGTTCGACGAGACCCATGGGGAGGTCGGCAGCTGGTTCGCCGAGGGGCTGGTGGACGGCCTGCGAGTCGACCATCCGGACGGCCTGCGCGCCCCCGTCGACTACCTCGAGCGGCTGCAGGAGCTCACGGGCGGCGCATACGTGGTGGTCGAGAAGATCCTCGAGCACGGCGAGGCGCTCCCGCAGTTCTTCGCCGCCGACGGCACGACGGGCTACGAGACGCTGGCCGACATCGACCGCGTTCTGGTGGATCCGTCCGGCGAGCCGGGACTGGACACGCTCGACGAGCGGCTGCGCAAGGCATCCGATCTGCCGGCTGCGTTCCCGTGGGCGGAAGTGATAGCCGGCACCAAGCGCGCCATCGGCGAGGGCATCCTGCGCTCAGAGGTGCGCCGGCTCGCGCGCGACCTGGGTGCGCCGGACGACCCCGCCACGCAGGACGCGCTCGTCGAGCTGCTGGCACGCTTCCCCGTGTACCGTTCGTACCTGCCCGCCGGACGCGGGCACCTCGACGAGGCGGCTGCGGCGGCACGGGCGCACCGTCCGGATCTGGCCGGTGCGATCGACGCTGTTCTGCCGGCCCTTGCCGATCCGCAGCATCCTGCCGCCCTGCGCTTTCAGCAGACGAGCGGCATGGTGATGGCCAAAGGCGTCGAGGACACCGCGTTCTACCGCGCGACGCGCCTCGGGACACTGACCGAAGTGGGGGCCGATCCTTCCGTGTTCGCGCTGCCGGTCGACCGCTTCCACGCTGCGCAGGCGGCGCGGCACGCAGCATGGCCCCATTCCATGACGACGCTGTCGACCCACGACACCAAGCGGGGGGAGGACGTGCGCGCGCGGCTCGCGGTGCTGGCGGAGATCCCGGCCCGTTGGACGCAGGTCCTCGAAGAGCTGACGGATGCTGCCACCACCGGCCACGGTCCCTTCGACGCGCTGCTGTGGCAGGCGATCGTGGGCGCCTGGCCGGCCTCGCGGGAGCGCCTGCACGCATACGCCGAGAAGGCTGCACGGGAGGCCGCCGAGGCGACGTCGTGGCTCGCTCCGGACGTGCGGTTCGAGCGTCGCGTGCACGCGGTGGTCGACGGCGCCTTCGACGACCCCGACGTCGCTCGGCGGCTGGAGTCGTTCGTGTCGGAGATCGAGGGCGCCGGATGGTCGAACTCCCTTTCGGCCAAGCTGCTGCAGCTCACGGGACCCGGCGTGCCTGACGTCTACCAGGGGAGCGAGCTCTGGGAGCAGAGCCTGGTCGATCCCGACAATCGTCGCACCGTGGACTTCGATGAGCGCCGGCGCCTCCTGTCGCTCATCGAGGCGGGAGATCAGCCTGTCGTCGACCGAACCGGCGCGGCGAAGCTGCTCGTCACCGCCCGCGCCCTGCGGCTGCGCCGAGACCGGCCCGAGCTCTTCACCCGGTACACGGCCATGACGGTCGTCGGCGCCGCGGCGGATCATGCGATCGCCGTCGATCGTGGCGGTGCGGTGGCGGTGGCCACACGGCTGCCTGTCGGCTTGGCGGCGCGGGGCGAGGGCACTGGTTCACCCTGGGGAGACACGATGCTGCTGCGCCATGCGGGGCCCACGACCGACGTGCTGACGGGACGCGTGTACTCCGGCCACGTCCTGCTGGCGGAACTGCTGGACCTCTATCCGGTCGCTCTCCTCGTGGCGGGGGAGCTCCCGTGACCCCCGAGGTGTGGGCGCCGCGCGCCGGCAGTGTGGCGCTCCGCGTCGCCGGCCACGCTGACGACCGTACGATGACACGCCTCGAGGGCGGATGGTGGCGCGCCGAGACCGACCTCCAGGACGGAGACGAGTACGGGTTCGTCCTCGACGGCGCAGACCATGCCCGCCCGGATCCGCGCTCGCGCAGGCAGCCGCGTGGCGTCCACGAACTCAGTGTCGTCTTCGATCCCGCGGCGCACGAGTGGGCGGACGCGGCCTGGACGGGACGCCAGCTCGCGGGCGGAGTCGTCTATGAGCTGCACGTCGGCACCTTCACACCGGAGGGGACGCTGGATGCTGCGATCGATCGGCTCGGGCACCTCGTGGAGCTGGGCATCGACTTCGTGGAGCTGCTGCCGGTGAACGGCTTCAACGGCGGACACAACTGGGGCTACGACGGCGTGCTCTGGTACGCCGTGCACGAGCCCTACGGCGGGCCCGCCGCGTACCAGCGCTTCGTCGACGCCTGCCATGCCCACGGCATCGGCGTCATCCAGGACGTCGTCTACAACCACCTCGGCCCGAGCGGGAACTATCTGCCCGAGTTCGGTCCGTACCTGCGTGACGCCGAGTCGAACACCTGGGGCTCGTCCGTCGACCTCGACGAGCCCGAGGTGCGTCGTTTCATCGTCGAGAACGCGCTGATGTGGCTCCGCGACCATCACGTCGATGGACTTCGCCTCGATGCCGTCCACGCGCTCCAGGACCGCTCGCCCGTCCACATCCTCCAGGAGCTGGCCGAGGCGGTCGACGCGCTCAGCGCGCATCTCGGGAGGCCGCTCACTCTCATCGCGGAGTCCGACATGAACGACGCCCGGCTGATCGCTGCGCGTGAGGCCGACGGCTACGGGCTGACCGCGCAGTGGAGCGATGACTACCACCACGCGCTGCACGTCGCGCTGACGGGCGAGACCGCGGGCTACTACGCCGACTTCGCCCCCCTGGCCGCTCTCGTCAAGGCCGCGACGCGGGGGTTCTTCCACGACGGCACCTGGTCGTCGTTCCGGGGCCGCGACCACGGGCATCCCATCGATCCCCGCATTCCGGCATGGCGACTCGTCACGTTCTCACAGGACCACGACCAGATCGGCAATCGCGCGGCGGGGGACCGGCTTTCGCAGACGCTGGACGAGGGCGGTCTCGCGATCGCCGCTGTCCTCACCGTCCTCACCCCGTTCACACCGATGCTGTTCATGGGGGAGGAGTGGGCTGCGTCGACCCCCTGGCAGTTCTTCACGTCCCATCCGGAACCGGAGCTCGGCGAAGCGACCGCGCGCGGACGCAAGGCGGAGTTCGCGGCGATGGGGTGGGACGAGTCGGTGGTGCCCGATCCCCAGGATCCTGAGACGTTCCAGCGGTCCAAGTTGCAGTGGGTGGAGAGGGATGCCGGTGTCCACGCCCGGATCCTTGCGCTCTACCGATCCCTCCTCCAGCTCCGCCGGGCGCACGCCGACCTGTCGGAACCGCACTTCCGTGCCATCTCGGCCGAAGCGGACGAGGAGCGGCGTTGGTTCCGGCTGCGCCGTGGCACGACCGAGGTCCTGGTGAACTTCGCCGCCGAGCCGGTCACGGTTCCCGCTCCGGAGACTCCCGACGTGCACCTGGCCACCGACCCACGCGCGTACGTGGTCGACGGGAGGGCCGCGCTGCCGGCGCGGTCAGCCGTGGTGCTCTCAGACCGAGGTCGGTGAGATCAGGCGACGCCGAGCCACGAGCGGTCGGTGAGGACGATCGGGCCGTCCTCGGTGATCGCGACGGTGTGCTCGGAGTGAGCGCCGCGGGAGCCGTCGGCGGATCGGAGCGTCCAGCCGTCGGGGTCGGTGACGAGTTCGTCGGTCGTCTCGAGGAACCACGGCTCCAGTGCGAGGACGAGGCCCGCGCGGAGAGGGTAGCCGCGGCCTGCCTTGCCGTCGTTCGCGACGTGCGGATCGCCGTGCATCTCCCGCCCCACGCCGTGGCCGCCGAAGTCGGTGTTGATCGAGTAGCCGTCGGCGTGGGCGATCGCGGCGATCGACGCCGAGATGTCGCCGATGCGATTTCCCACCGTCGCCGCGCCGATGGCGGCGGCCAGCGCGCGCTCGGTGGTGTCGATGAGCGAGAGGTCCTCGTCGCGCGGTGTGCCGACGACGAACGAGACCGCCGAGTCAGCGACCCAGCCGTCCACCGACACGGCGAAGTCGAGCGAGACGAGGTCGCCGTCGCGCAGGGCGTAGTCGAAGGGGAGGCCGTGCAGCACCGCATCGTTGACGGACGTGCAGATGACCTTCCCGAACGGGCGGGCTCCGAACGACGGGTGGTAGTCGATGTAGCAGGACTCGGCCCCGGCGCGGCGGATGAGGTCGTGCGCGCGACGGTCGATCGCGAGGAGGTTCGTACCCACCTTGGTCTCGTCGCGCAGCGTCGCGAGGGTCTCGGCGACGAATCGCCCGGCGGGCTTCATCGCCTCGATCTCGGCAGGCGTGCGCAACTCGATCATGTGGGGGATCCTCTCGTTCCCCTCCATTCTGTCTGACCAGTCGGCGCGGGGCTGGGAGGATGCTCCGCGGCACGCGGAAGCGGACCACGGGGTCGTCCGCGGGCGTAGCATCAGTGGCATGTGGCTGCGTCGCGCATTCTTCGGCTGGCTGATACCGGCCGCCTTCCTGCTGCCGCTGTGGCTCCTCGTCGGATGGGCCGTGTTCAACGCCGGCGGATGGGCGTTCCTGTGGGTGCTGTTCCTCGCCATACCGGGCGTGTTCCTGTGGCAGCTCCTGCTCACGCTCCTGGTGCGTGCCCGGGGAACGGTTCGCGCGCACCGCGCGGTCTCCTGGTGGGACGTGCTGGGCTTCACGGTCTGGCACCTCCTCGTGATCTCCCTCGGCTTCTTCGCAGAAGCGTGGTGGGCGCCCGTGATGGTCGTCGCGATCCTCGCCGGCGTCGGCCTGTTCTGGCTCGAGCTGTGGCAGCTGTGGAGTGAGGCGCGACCATCGCGGTTCGTCCTGCACAGCTCGGACGGGGTCGCGTACATCCCGGCCCAGGCGGACGCGCCCGAGGCGGCTCCGCGCGAGGTCATCGTCATCACGGAGAAGCAGACGCCGCCCGCGAGCTGACGCGTTTGGCCGGGTGCGCCATCCATGGCAGAATAGATCTTTGTGCCCTGACCGGTTCTGCCTCAGGGGAATCAGCTGGACGGCTTCACGCCGGAGGCCTGCGGCACGCTCTAGTCCTTTACCATCCTTCCCGCGGTCGACCTGTGGCGGCCGCAGAGAGAGACGATCATGCAGATCCTCGACGCCGTCGACGCGGCTTCGCTCCGCTCCGACATCCCCGCGTTCAACGCCGGCGACACCGTGAAGGTGCACGTCAACATCACCGAGGGCAACCGCTCGCGTATCCAGGTCTTCCAGGGCGTCGTCATCGGCCGCTCGGGCGACGGCGTGCGCGAGACCTTCACGGTCCGCAAGATCAGCTTCCAGGTCGGCGTCGAGCGCACCTTCCCGGTGCACTCCCCGGTCATCGACCACATCGAGGTCGTGACCCGCGGTGACGTGCGTCGCGCGAAGCTGTACTACCTGCGCAACCTCCGTGGCAAGAAGGCCAAGATCAAGGAGAAGCGCGAGAGCAACTGACGCTCCTCCCGCAGCGTTTTTCACGAAGCCCCGGACCATATACGTCCGGGGCTTCGTCGTACTCCGGAAGGGCCGGAGTGTGCGACCCTTGAAGGCGGGGTCGCCGCGACCGTCGGCACCCGCGAAGGAACTCATGACGACCGAGAAGTCGGCTCCGGCCGAGCCGGCGCCCGGCCCTGAGCCCGCCGCGACCATACAGCCGCGTCGTCGGGGCTGGCTGGTGTTCCTGCGCGACGTGGTCGTGATCATCTTGATCGCGGTGCTCGTCTCCCTCGTCGTCAAGACGTTCCTCGTGCGGTCGTTCTATATCCCCTCGGGATCCATGGAGGACACCCTCCACATCAAGGACCGCATCCTCGTCGACGAGATCACCCCGCGGTTCGGCGCTTACGAGCGCGGCGACATCGTGGTCTTCCAGGATCCAGGAGGCTGGCTTCCTCCCAGCACCGATCCCGCGCGTCCGCCCCTCGTCGAGGGCGTGGAGTGGGTGCTGTCTCTCGTCGGCTTGGCGGCGCCCGACAGCGACGACCATCTCGTCAAGCGCATCATCGGCCTGCCCGGCGACCACGTCGTGTGCTGCAACGCCATCGGGCAGATCACGGTCAACGACGTGCCGATCGACGAGACCGTCTACCTGAAGCTTCCCGCGGGCGAGACCGCGGCGTCGGGCGACTCCTTCGACGTGACGGTCCCCGTCGGCAGTCTCTGGGTGCTCGGCGACAACCGCTACCGCTCGAAGGACTCGCGATACAACACCGACCAGCCGGGCAAGGGCTTCGTCCCGATCGACAACCTCGTCGGCCGCGCGTTCCTCGTGACGTGGCCATTCGACCGCTTCGGGCTCCTCGACTTCCACCACGACGTGTTCGCCGGGGTTCCCGACGCGGAGCCGGAGGGCGGCGGGCAGTGACCGTCGCCGAGCCCCGCCTGACGCTCGAGCGCCGGCTCCTGCGCGAGCACACGCTCGTCATCGCGTGCGACGAGGTGGGGCGAGGAGCGCTGGCGGGGCCGGTCGCGGTCGGCGCGGCGGTCGTCGACGCCCCGCGATCGCGCAAGCGCATCCCACAGGGCCTGCGCGACTCGAAGCTGGTGCCGGAGCTCCGACGCGCCGACGTCGCGGCGCGCGCCGCGTCGTGGGTCGCCGCCAGCGCCGTCGGGTGGGCGAGCTCCCAGGAGATCGACGAGATCGGCATCATCCGCGCCCTCGGGCTCGCCTCGATCCGAGCGATCGCGGACCTCCGCGCGCACGGCGTCGTGCCGGAGGACGCCATCGTGATCCTCGACGGCAACTACGACTACATCCGTCCTGCCGGGGAATGGGGCCTCACGGTGCGTCCGGTGATCAAGGCCGACCGCGATTGCGCATCGGCGGCCGCAGCATCCGTCATCGCCAAGGTCGCGCGCGACCGCCTCATGACGGAGCTGCATGACGAGCTTCCCGCGTACAACTGGGCACGCAACAAGGGATACGCGAGCCCGGACCATCGCGAAGCGATCCGTGAGCACGGCATCAGCCGGCATCACCGCGCGTCGTGGTCGATCGCCGACGCACCGACGCTGTTCTGAGCGTTCGCCACCCGCGGACCCGGACTCCGGGCATACGCTCGCGCCCATAGGATGGGATCACCATGGATGACGAGGTCTTCGAAGACTACGACCGCGAGCTCGAACTTGCTCTGTACCGCGAGTACCGCGATGTCGTCTCGCAGTTCCAGTACGTGATCGAGACGGAGCGGCGCTTCTACCTCGCGAACGAGGTCAACGTCGTGCGCCGCGACACCGAGCACGACTTCTACTTCGAGATCTCGATGTCCGACGTCTGGGTCTGGGACATTTACCGCGCCGACCGCTTCGTGAAGGCAGTCCGAGTGCTGACGTTCAAGGACGTCAACGTCGAGGAGCTCTCGCGACGCGATTTCCACCTGCCGGAGGAGCTCTCGCTCGACACCTGAGCGGGCGCGCCGCCTCCTCCCCAGGCCTCTCGTTCCGGGACTCCGACCGAGTTCTGAACGGATGCCGCGACCTCGCGCCCGCGCGGATGCCCGCGCGCGCGACGATGCCGGAATGGCAGATAAAGACGTTCTCGGGCGCGCGGGCGAGGAACGCGCCGCCCGGTACTTCGAGGCGCAGGGTTTCACCGTCCTCGCCCGCAACTGGCGATGCCGGGACGGCGAGATCGACCTCGTGGTCGGCGACCGGTCCGCGGTCGTCGTCGTCGAGGTGAAGACGCGCAGGGGCGAGGAGTTCGGGCATCCGTTCGAGGCGATCGACGCACGCAAGCGCGGCCGGCTCTGGCGACTCACGATCGCGTGGGCGAGCGCGCACCGCGAGCTCGTCCAAGGACGGCGGCTGCGGATCGACGCGATCGGCATCGTGGGCGTCGACCCCCGCACGGCGCGCCTGGAGCACCTCGTCGACGTGGAGGTGCCGTGAAGGTCGCGCGCACGTGGGCCGTCGCCCTCGTCGGCGCCGAGGGCGAGTGCGTCGAGGTCGAAGCGGACCTCTCGAACCAGCAGCCGGACTTCCGCATCATCGGGCTTCCCGACAAAGCGCTCGGCGAATCGGTCCAGCGCGTGCACAACGCCTGCGCGAACAGCGGCACGCCGCTCACGCGGCGACGCCTCACGGTGAACCTTTCGCCCGCGAGCCTGCCCAAGCACGGGTCCGGATTCGACGTCGCCATCGCGGTCGCGTCCCTTGCCACCGAGACCTCCATGGACGCGGGCTCGGTGGCGTCCGCGGTCCACATCGGAGAGCTCGGGCTCGACGGCCGACTCCGGCCCGTGCCGGGGGTCCTTCCGGCGGTGGTCGCGGCGCGGCGGGCGGGGCATCGCCGCGTCGTCGTGCCGCACGCCAACGGTCCCGAGGCGGCGCTCGTCGAGGGCGTCGAGGTGCTCGCCGCCGTCAGTCTCTCGCAGGTGATCGCGTGGCACGGCGGTGACGTCGAGGTCGCCGATGTCGATCCGGTGGCATTGCCGGACGATGAGGACGCGCCCGAACCCGCCCTCGATCTCGCTGAGGTGATCGGGCAGCGCGATGCCGTGGAGGCGCTGGTCGTCGCCGCCGCCGGCGGCCATCATCTGCTGATGTGCGGACCGCCGGGCGCGGGCAAGACGATGCTCGCCCGGCGGCTGCCCGGTATCCTCCCCGAACTCGACGATCGTGCGGCGCTGGTGGCGGCCTCGATGCGGAGCCTCGCGGGTTCACGGGTCGTAGAACTGTCGCGCACCCCGCCGTTCGTCGCGCCGCACCACAGTGCGAGCGTGGCCGCCCTGGTGGGCGGCGGCACGCGGGTGGTGCGTCCCGGCGCGATCGCGCGTGCGAGCGAGGGCGTGCTGTTCCTCGACGAGGCGGGGGAGTTCGCCGCGAGCGCGCTCGACGCGCTCCGGCAGCCGCTCGAGTCCGGCGCGATCACGATCGACCGTGCGGGCGCCCACGCCGAGTATCCCGCGCGGTTCCAGCTCGTTCTCGCCACCAACCCCTGTCCGTGCGGCGACTACGGCATCCGGGGCGGCACCTGCACGTGCCCGCCGGCGGCGATCCGTCGCTACCTCGGCCGGCTGTCGGGGCCGCTCCTGGATCGCATGGACATCGAGCTGACCTTGACGCGCGTCGGCGTCGCGCAGCGGGGCACGGGGCCGACCGTCTCGACCGCGACCGCTCGGGAGCAGGTCGCCGATGCGCGGGCACGCGCGCGCCATCGCCTCGCCGATACGCCGTGGACAGTGAACGCCGACGTGCCCGGCACGTGGCTGCGCGAGGGCCCTGCCGCGCCGTCCCCGGTCGTGCGACGTCCGCTCGACGCGGCCCTGCACCGCGGCGCGCTCACTCTGCGCGGGTACGACAGGGTGCTGCGCGTCGCGTGGTCGCTCGCCGACATCGAGGGGCGCGGCCGGCTCGGGGCGGAGCACGTCGGCCGCGCGCTCTACCTGAAGAAGGGGATCGCGCTGTGATCGCGTTCGATCTGGGCGCCGACGCCGCCCGGCGCGCGCTCTCGCCCGCGGGCGTCGAGTACGGCGCCGATGCGGCCCGTGAGCGGTATGCGACGGCGGTCTGGTGCCAGCTCATCGAGCCGGGCGACTCGGCCGCGGGGCGCATCATCGGCGCCCTCGGTCCGGTCGCGAGCCTGGAAGCGGTCGTCGCCGGCGACGAACTCGCCGAGCTCTCGCCCAAAGAAGCGGCGGAGGGGCGCAAGCGCTGGCTGCCGCGACTGTCGGCGGGCTCCGTCGCCGACTCCCTGACCACGGCGGCGGCACGCTGCGTGAGGTTGGTGACGCGGGCCGATCCCGAATGGCCGGCGCAGCTCGACGACCTCGGAGCGCACGCGCCGCTGTGTCTGTGGGTGCGGGGCGATGCGTCGGCGCTCTCGCGCCTCCGCGCATCCGTCGCCATTGTCGGCGCCAGGGCCGCGACCCACTACGGCGATCACGTGGCGAGGGAGCTCGCGGCCGATCTGGCGGGCAGCGGCATCGCGGTCGTCTCAGGCGGCGCCTACGGCATCGATGGCTCGGCGCACCGCGCGGCCCTCTTGGCGGGCGGCCTCACGGTCGCACTGCTCGCGGGCGGCGCTGACCGCGCGTATCCCTCGGGCCATACCCAGCTGATCGACGACGTCGCCCGACGCGGGGTCGTGGTGAGCGAAGTGGCGTGCGGCTCCGCGCCCACCAAGTGGCGCTTCCTGCAGCGAAATCGGTTGATCGCCGCGCTCTCGGCCGCCACCGTCGTGGTCGAGGCGGGGTGGCGCAGCGGATCGCTGAACACCGCCGGCCACGCGGCTGCCCTGTCGCGTCCCCTCGGTGCCGTGCCCGGACAGATCACCTCGGCGACGTCGGCGGGCACGCACCGGCTCATCCGCGAGTACGGGGCGCAGTGCATCACCAGCGCCGACGACGTGCGAGAGCTGCTGGGCTTGGATGGCGGCACGGATGCTGCCACCGTCGCGCGCGGGCCCTACACCGGGGACGCGACCCGGGTGAAGGACGCCATGAGCACCCGCGTCTGGCGGGACGCCCGCGACATCGCGCGCCGCGCGGGCATGGCGGCCGACGTCGTCGAGGGGATCCTCGGGCTGCTGCGACTGGAAGGAGCTGTCGAGTCGGGGGTCGAGGGCTGGCGGCTGCTCCGGTCCGGAGGGCGATGACCGGATGACTGCGCACGCGAGTGCGCGTCGCACGGCGCTCGAGGGAACCGCCTGGCTCATGCTGGAACCATGGACATCCCGGAGGGGGCGGCGGCGTATCTGCGTCATCTCGCGGAGGTGCGGCGCCTCTCGCCGGCCACGGTGCGGGCGTACCGGTCCGATCTGGAAGGACTGGCCGATGCTTGCGGCGACGTCGAACTCGCGGCCGTCGATCTCGAAAGCCTCCGCGATTGGCTGTGGCGCGCCGTCCAGCGCGGCGACAGCCGCGCCACGATCGCGCGGCGTACGGCAGCCGTCCGAGGCTTCTTCGCCTGGGCGACCGAGACCGGCGCGATCGGCGCGGACCCGAGCCTTCGGCTGGTCGCCCCGAAGCGCGGGAAGACTCTGCCCAAGGTCGCCACCGCCGACACGCTGAGCGACGTGCTCGATCGTCTCGCGTCGGCGGCCGCCGACGGCGATCCCGTCGCGCTGCGCGACCATGCGATGCTCGAGCTTCTTTACGGCGCAGCGGTGCGCGTCTCGGAGCTGTGCGGGCTCGATGTCGACGACCTTGATCACGACCGCCGCACGGCCCGCGTGCTGGGCAAGGGATCGAAGGAGAGGGTCGTACCGTTCGGGCTCCCCGCGCTCAGGGCGATCGACGCCTACGTCGTGCGCGGCCGGCCGGCGCTTCTCGCCCGACGAGCGGACGACGCGTCCGTTCCCGCGCTCTTCCTGGGCGCCCGGGGCGGGCGGATCGGGCCGCGCGCCGTCTACGACCTTGTATCGCGCCGGCTCGGACCGGAGCTCGGCGCCCAGGTGGGACCGCATGCCCTGCGTCACTCGGCCGCGACCCACCTCCTCGACGGCGGCGCAGACCTGCGCGCCGTCCAGGAGATGCTGGGCCATGCCAGTCTCGGCACCACGCAGATCTATACCCACGTCTCCAGCGAGAGACTCGCTACGTCGTACCGCCTCGCGCACCCGCGGGCCTGATCGCCGTCAGCAGCAAGGGAGCAGCACCGCGCGCGGCACCCCGCCCAGGAGGACGAACGGATTGATGTAGACGCCGTCGAGGCGCACACCGAAGTGCACCGTACCGGCCTCGGCGTGCCCGCCGGCAGACACCGTGCCCAGTGCCGCGCCCCTGTCGACCGGTGTTCCTGCTCGGAGGGGTGAGTCGATGGGCTCGAGCGTCGACACGAGACCGTCGCCGTGGTCCACGGTGATCACGCCGCGTCCGGCGACCTGACCCGAGAACGCGACGACGCCCGCGGCAGGAGCGAGTACGACGTCTTCGCCGACCGGTAGAAGGTCGACGCCCCGGTGCCCCGGTCCGTACACATGGGGCGGCGCGACGAAGGGGCGCACCAGCCGGAACGGATGCACGGGCCACCGCCAGTCGCGCGCGAGCGACACCGTTGCGCCATCTGCGACCGGCCCCGGATCGGTGAGCTCGGCGTGTGCCGTCGCGGTCGGCGACAGAGCCAGCACGACACCCACGGCGGCGATGGCCGCGAGGTGTGCGGGCGGCCGGGCGAATCGGCGATGTGGGAGGGACGCGCGCTGCGACATGACACCACCCTGACCCGCGCGAGGCAGCGCCGGCTCGACGCGACGGAAGCGCGTGGACAAGCGTCGCGATCGGCCGTCGGGGGAGGAGGAGCGGTCCGGCCGCTCCTGATACACTGGGTGCGCACTCCGCGTGTCGGAGTGACTCCGCGTGCCCAGAGCGCCGCAAGCCCCGAGTCTGACGAAGGGTGAGGCGCGGCATCCAACCCCGACGGTCCCTGCGAGCGCTTTCGAGCGAGCGCGGGGCGGGATTGAGCCGGGTACCAGGCCACGCCGGCCGCGAGCCGGCGCGAGAACAACCGCAACAGGCGCGTACGCGCCGGAACAGGAGAACGGCCATGGCCGTCGTCACCATTCGCCAGCTGCTCGACAGCGGCGTCCACTTCGGACACCAGACCCGCCGGTGGAACCCGAAGGTCAAGCGCTTCATCCTCACGGAGCGCAGCGGCATCCACATCATCGACCTGCAGCAGTCGCTGACGTACATCGACAAGGCGTACGAGTTCGTCAAGGAGACCGTCGCGCACGGCGGCACCATCCTCTTCGTCGGCACCAAGAAGCAGGCTCAGGAAGTCATCGCCGAGCAGGCGACCCGCGTGGGCCAGCCCTACGTCAACCAGCGCTGGCTGGGTGGTCTGCTCACCAACTTCTCGACCGTGTCGAAGCGTCTCGCACGCATGAAGGAGCTTGAGGAGCTCGACTTCGAGGACCCGGCTGCGAGCGGCTTCACAAAGAAGGAGCTTCTCCTCAAGAAGCGCGAGCTCGACAAGCTCCACAAGTCGCTCGGCGGTATCCGCAACCTGCAGAAGACCCCCTCGGCCATCTGGGTGGTCGACGCCAAGCGCGAGCACCTCGCGATCGACGAGGCGTCGAAGCTCGGCATCCCGGTGATCGGCATCCTCGACACCAACGCCGACCCGGACGAGTTCCAGTACCCGATCCCGGGCAACGACGACGCGATCCGCTCGGTGGGCCTGCTCACCCGCATCATCGCCGACGCCGCCGCCGAGGGCCTGATCCAGCGCCACCAGCCCACCGACGAGGCCGCGGACGCGGAGCCCCTCGCCGACTGGGAGCGCGAGCTGCTCGAGCAGGGCGCGCCCGTCGTGACCGACGTCGCCGAGGTCGAGACCATCGCGACCGAGTCGGCCGCCGACGAGGCTGGTGCCGAGACCGCCGAGGCTGCAGAGGCCGCCGAGGTCGCAGAGGCCGCCGAGGCGACCCCCGCCGAGTAAGGCTCACACACACTCCGCCCCGGCGGGATCGACCAGACCGAGCGGTCCGGACGGTCCCGCCGAGGCATCCGACGAGAACTCACACACATCAAGGAGCCGCCACCCATGGCAAACTTCACGATCGCCGACATCAAGGCGCTGCGCGAGCAGCTCGGCACGGGCATGGTCGACACCAAGAAGGCGCTCGAGGAGGCCGACGGCGACCTCGAGAAGGCCGTCGAGATCCTGCGCCTCAAGGGCGCGAAGGGCAACGCCAAGCGCGCCGACCGCTCCACGAGCGAGGGTCTGGTCGCAGCCAAGGAGGTCGATGGTCAGGTCACCATCATCGAGCTCAACACGGAGACCGACTTCGTCGCGAAGAACGACCGCTTCATCGCCCTCGCGGAGAAGGTCCTCGACGCCGCTGCCGCCGCGCACGCAGACTCGGCCGAGGCCGCACTCGCCGCGCCCGCCGGCAGCCAGACGGTCGCCGAGCTCATCTCGGACGAGGCCGCGATCATCGGCGAGAAGGTGGAGCTGCGTCGCGTGAACACGCTATCGGGCGACAAGTTCGAGATCTACCTCCACAAGACGAGCAAGGACCTGCCGCCGCAGGTCGGTGTCGTCCTCGCCTATTCGGGTGACGACGCCGAGACGGCGCGCAGCCTCGCGCAGCACATCTCGTTCGCGAACCCGTCGTACCTGTCGCGCGACGAGGTCCCCGAGGCCGAGGTCGAGAAGGAGCGCGAGATCGTCACCGAGATCTCCCGCAACGAGGGCAAGCCCGAGGCCGCCCTCCCGAAGATCGTCGAGGGCCGCGTGAACGCGTTCTTCAAGCAGGTCTCGCTGCTCGACCAGGATTACGCGAAGGACAACAAGCAGTCCGTCGCGCAGGTCGCGAAGGACGCGGGTCTGACCCTGACGGGCTTCGCCCGTTACAAGGTCGGCGCCTGACCTTCTGAGAAGGCCCGCATCGGCAATCCGATGCGGGCCTTTTCTCATGCCCTTCGATAGTTTGTCGTAGACGAGAGGACCACAGTGATCAACGAGAACACCGGGCGCCGCCGCGTCCTTCTGAAGCTGTCCGGCGAAGCGTTCGGCGGAGGCCAGCTGGGTGTGAACCCCGACGTGGTCAGTCAGATCGCCCAGGAGATCGCGGCAGCCGTCGACCGCGTCGAGATCGCGGTGGTCGTCGGCGGCGGCAACTTCTTCCGCGGCGCCGAGCTGAGTCAGCGCGGCATGGACCGCGGCCGGGCCGACTACATGGGAATGCTCGGCACCGTCATGAACGCCCTCGCCCTGCAGGACTTCCTCGAGCAGGCCGGCGCCGCCACGCGTGTGCAGTCCGCGATCTCGATGACGCAGGTCGCCGAGCCCTACATTCCACGCCGTGCGGAGCGTCACATGGAAAAGGGCCGCGTGGTCATCTTCGGCGCCGGCGCCGGTCTGCCCTACTTCTCCACCGACACCGTCGCCGCGCAGCGCGCGCTCGAGATCGACGCGCAGGAGGTGCTCGTCGCGAAGAACGGGGTGGACGGCGTCTACACCGCGGACCCGAAGAAGGATGCCTCGGCCACCATGATCGATCGCATCACGTACCTCGACGCGTTGCAGCGCGGTCTGAAGGTCGTCGACTCGACGGCGTTCAGCCTCTGCATGGACAACCGCATGGACATGCGCGTGTTCGGCATGGAGCCTGCGGGCAACGTGACGAAGGCTCTCCTGGGCGAGGCCATCGGCACGCTGGTCACGGCGTGACGCGCCGCGCGTCGATAGACTTGACCAGCCCCATCTACGCGAAGGAGACACTGTGATCGCGGACGTCTTGGCCGATGCCGGAGTGCGCATGGACCGCGCCGTCGAGGCAGCGAAGGAGGACTTCGCCACGGTGCGCACCGGACGCGCGAACCCGCAGCTGTTCCAGAAGGTCCTCGTCGACTACTACGGCAGCCCGACGCCGCTCGCGCAGCTCGCGTCGATCAACAACCCCGAGGCGCGCACGCTCCTCATCACGCCGTACGACAAGTCGGCGCTGAAGGCGATCGAGCAGGCGATCCGCGACATCCCGAACCTGGGCGTCAACCCGACGAACGACGGCAACCTCGTGCGCGTCACGATGCCCGAGCTCACCGAGGAGCGCCGCAAGGAATACGTGAAGCTCACCCGCACCAAGGGCGAGGACGCCAAGGTCCACGTGCGCGGCATCCGTCGCAAGGCGAAGGACGACATCGACGCGCTGAAGGGCGAGGTCGGCGAAGACGAGCTCGCCCGCGGCGAGAAGGAGCTCGACGCGCTCACGCGCGCGCACGTCGACGCCATCGACGAGGCGCTCAAGCGCAAAGAGGCCGAACTCCTCGAGGTCTGAGGTCTGCCCATGACCGACGCATCCGACCCGCCGCGGAGCGACGAGCCCTCCTCACCCCAGACGCGGCGCGAGGCGGGGGAGGCGCGGCGCGCTGCGGAGGTCCACGACACCGGCCCGGCGCTGCAGTCGCATCTGCGAGCAGCGCGCAGCGAGCTGGAGGGCCACGTCGCCCAGGCGCGAGCAGATTTCGAGGAGGCGAACGAGCGCATCAAGGAGCGCACCGGTCGCGACCTCATCGTCGCGACGCTCATCGGCCTCGCGATCGGTGTCGTGCTGCTCGGATCGCTGCTGTTCGTGAAGTGGGCGTTCGTGCCGTTCGCCGTCGCCGCAGCGATGCTCGCGCTCTTCGAGTTCGCGCGCGCACTGATCGCCAGCGGTCGTCGGGTCGATCTGATCCCGCAGCTCATCGCCGGCGCGGTGGTCGTGCTGTCGGCGTACTTCGTCGATTCCTGGCTGCACTGGGTGCTGCTGTTCGTCGCGCTGGCGTTCGTCGTGGTGTGGCGACTGGTCGGTCAGATGGCAGCGCACGACGGCCGCGTGTACGGCCTCGTGCTGGGCGACGTGCTCATCGCGACGTTCCTGCAGCTCTATGTCGCCTTCCTCGGAAGCCTCACCCTCGTGCTGCTGGCGAAGGACGGCGGCGAGTGGTGGGTCCTGTCGTTCATCATCGTCGCCGTCGCGGTGGACACGGGCGCGTACGCCGCGGGCATGACCATGGGCAAGCATCCCATGGCGCCCCGCATCAGCCCGAAGAAGACGTGGGAGGGGTTCGCGGGTGCCGGAGCCGCCGCGATCCTCGCCGGCGTTCTCGTCGGGCTTTTCATGCTCGGTCTCCAGTGGTGGATGGGTGCCGTGTTCGGCATCCTCATCCTCGCCACGGCCACGGTCGGCGACCTGGGAGAATCGATGATCAAGCGCGACCTGGGGATCAAGGACATGAGCTCCTGGCTTCCGGGGCACGGCGGCGTGCTGGATCGACTCGACTCGATCCTGCTGTCTGTCGTCGCGGCGCTGACCCTCTACTACCTCTTCACTCCGCTGGTGGCATCATGACGACATCGCAGGCGACCGCGCGGGCATCTTTCCCCGAAGCGCGAGGACGTGAGAAGGGCTACGACAAGCAGCCCGTCGACGAGTTCCTCGCGCGGGCACGCGCGTCGTTCGAGCGCGGGACGGACGCCTTGACGTCGGCCGACATCCGGCAGGTCGCGTTCCCGCTGGTGCGGCACGGTTACGCCATCGCGTCGGTCGATGCCGCTCTCGGCCGCATCGAGGATGCCTTCGCGGCTCGCGAGCGCGCCTCGGCGGTGGCAGCCTCGGGTGCGAAAGCGTGGGTCGGCCACACGCGCGAGCTCGCCCAGGAGGTCCTCGACCGTCTCTCGCGCCCGGCCAAGCGCCGTTTCGACCGCGTCTCGCCCTTGCGCTACGGCTACCGCATCGCGGAGGTCGACCTCGTCACCGACAAGCTCGCGCGCTTCCTGGAGACCGGCGACTCGGTCACCGTCGAACAGGTGCGGTCGGTCGCATTCCGCATGCAGCGCGGGGGGTATCGCGAAACACAGGTCGACGCGGTCCTGGATGCCGTCGTCGAGGTGATGCTCGCCGTCAAGTGAGACGCGCGGGTTCCGCGGATGGCATGCTCTCGGGCGCCTGTGCGAGAATCAGGACACTGTGACTTCTGGAAACGAGCTGCACCACACCAGACGCGCCCGACGTCACGAGGTGGCGGCCCGGTCTGCGAGGCCGGTCGCCGTGACGGGATCCACTTCTTCGGTCCCCTCCTCACCGGCCACCAAAGCGGCCCCGCGGTGGTCGCGCCGTCGTGGAGTCGTCGGCGCGTTCGCCGCCTTCGCGGTGCTCGGCTTCGTCGTCGCCTATATCGGTCCGACCGGGCTCGCGCTGGCGCAGGCCAGCGCCGACGAGGAATCGTCACGGGTCTCGCTCTACGCCAGCGGGCTCGATGACGTGCAGTCGCGCGCCGGCGACGAGGACGCGGTCGACCCGGAGCCCGCGGCGCTCGACCGCGGCAATTACACCGTGTACGTGAAGCCCAAGCCCACGCCGACCGTCCAGGCATCGACCTCGACCTCATCGGGAGGATGGCGTCCGCCGTTCGTGACGCCGGACCCGGGCAGCGCCCAGGCCATCGCCTACGACATGGTGCTGGCGCGCGGGTGGGGCGACGACCAGTTCGCGTGCCTGGTCGCGCTCTGGAAGAAGGAGTCGGGCTGGCGCGTCAACGCGTACAACGCGAGCAGCGGCGCCTACGGCATCCCGCAGGCGCTTCCCGGAAGCAAGATGGCCACCGCCGGCGCCGACTGGGAGACGAACCCCGCGACGCAGATCACCTGGGGTCTCGGCTACATCGGTGGTCGCTATGGCACGCCGTGCGGTGCGTGGGACCACTCGCAGCGCACGGGCTGGTACTGACCCGTGCCGCGGTCGAACCGCCGCCGTCACGACTCGAGCGGCGACGACTCATTCGAGCGCCTCCTGGCGGGCTGGAAGCGCAACGAGATGCGTCGCGGCGTCGAGTGGACGGTGCAGCCGGTCTCGGCGGCGCAGGCGCAGAAGCCGTACACGTGCCCCGGATGCGGACGCCAGATCGAGGTCGGCGTCGCGCATCTGGTGGCGTGGCGTGCGGACGGTGTGCTGGGCGACGCCGCCGACCTCGCCGCACGCCGGCACTGGCATCAGCACTGCTGGAAGGTGGCCTGACATGGAGATCCGCGGACCGATGCAGCTGCCCGCGCGCCGCGAGGACATCGAGCTCGAGACTCTGGACGGGCTGACCCTCGTCGGAGAGCTCGCCCTCCCCGAAACCCGCGACCCGGTCGCGACGCTCGTGACGCTGCATCCGCTCCCCACCGCCGGCGGGTTCATGGACTCGCACATCCTCCGCAAGGCCGCGGGCCGACTGCCTGCACTCGCCGATCTCGCGGTGCTGCGGTTCAACACGCGCGGGACGACGTCGACACGGGGCACCAGCGAGGGCTCGTTCGACGGCGGCCGCGCCGAGGCGTTCGACGTCGCGGCGGCGATGGACTTCGTGCGCGAGCGCGGACTCCCGCGCCCGTGGTTCGTCGGCTGGTCGTTCGGGACCGAGCTGGCGCTCAAGTACGGTCGCGACCACAGCGTCGAGGGCGTAGTGCTTCTGTCGCCGCCGCTGCATCGTGCGACCGACGAAGAAGTCGCGGCGTGGGCCGGCGATGAGCGTCGGCTGATCGTGCTCGTCCCGGAATTCGACGACTACCTCCGACCGGATGCTGCGACCCAGCGCTTTGCGAGCGTTCCCGAGGCCGTCCTCATCCCGGTCGAGGGCGGAAAGCATCTGTGGGTGGGGGAGAATCAGACGCGGCGCGTGCTGACCGAGATCGTTGCGGCCGTCAACCCCGACGCGCTTCCGCTGCCCCTGGAGTGGCACGGACCCGCTGCCGAAGCGTGAGGGTCATCACCGTTCGTTCTGGCGTGGGATCACGACCTGGCGGTAGATGATCAGGATGCTGGCCGCCACAGGGATCGCCACCAGGGCGCCGAGGAGGCCCAGCAGGGAACCGCCGGCGAGGGCCGCGATCACGACCACCGCTCCGGGGACCGCCACAGCGCGCCCCATGATGCGCGGCGAGATCACGTACGCCTCGATCTGCATGTAGATCAGGTAGTAGATCGCGGCGATCAGTGCGGTCGTGGGGGAACCCACCACCAGGCACGTGAACACGATGATGATCGAGCCGGTGAGCGTGCCGACGAGAGGGATGAGCGAGAAGAAGAAGGCGATCACCGCGAGCACCGCGGGGAACGGCGCCTCGATGATCGTGAGGAAGATCGCGCTGAGCACGCCGTTGATGAGGCCGAGCGTGACCTGGCCGATGACGTAATAGCCGACCGAGTCGGTGATCTGCTCGCCGAGATCCATGAATCGGGCACGCTTGGATGCCGGGACCAGCTGATAGACGGCGCGCTTCAGGTTCGGTGTTGACGCCGTGAAATAGATCGTGAGGATCAGCACGATGAACGCGCCGGCGAATCCCGCGATGAGCGCACCCATGATCGCGATGATGCTGCCGCCGACCTCGGAGCCGATCGCGCCGACGTCGAGCGAGGCGTACCAGTCTTCGATGTAGCCCCACACCTCATCGACGTTGAGCGCCGGGAATACCGCGCGCAGCCAGTCCTGTATCGCGCCCACCGGGTCGTCGAACTCGCCCTTCTCGGCCAGGTCCTGGATGGTCGTGACGAGCTGGCCGATCTGCTGGACGATGATCGGGACGACCATGAGGATGATGCCTGTGAAGACAGCGAGCACCCCGAGGATCGTGATCAGCACCGCCGCCCAGCGCGGCAGCTTGCGGCGCTCGAGCCACGCGACGATCGGGTCGAGGCCCAGCGAGAGGAAGAGGGCCGTGCCGACGTAGAGCAGGATCGTCTGGAGGTTCTGGATGCTTCCGATGAGCAGCAGCCCGAGGCCGACACCCAGCGTCGCGAGCAGCGCGGTGCGGAACGGGTTGTGCAGCTTCATCGAGTTCCCCCTCAGATCGACGTCGCGTCGATGCATCGTCCGCCCAGGATACGCACCAGCGACGTCCAGCTCCGTGAATGCCGCCTCCCACGCGCCTCACAGGTCGTGTTCGCTAGTCTGAACTGTTGAATCGAAGGGTTGCGCCGTGTCCGCGCGCCCGGGAAAGGTGTTCTTCGTGCGTTTCGTGTGGGCCGTGGCGGCGTTCGTGCTCGCCACCGTGATGATCGGTGCGGGCATCGCCCAGCGGACGATCTTCCAGGGACCCAAGACCGAGACCACGGCGATCTCGGTCGAAGAGCAGACTCCGTATCTCCTCATCGACGGCGCCGTGCTCAATCAGATGCCCGGCACGCAGACGCTGCGGGCCCAGACCGAAGGCGACATCTTCGCCTCGTACGGCCGCACGGCCGACATGGAGGCCTGGCTCTCCGACTCCACGTACACCCACGTCTCGCTGGACGACGAGGGCGGACTCGCGACGACCGTGGTGGAGCCCGAGGTCGACGCGACCGCGGATCCCGCCGTTGACGCGCCGTCCGACGACGCCGCTGCGGGCGACGCCGCCGGTGATGCGACCGGCGGGGAGGATGCCGCCGAGACTACCGGCCGCACCCCCGTCGGATCCGACCTGTGGCTCGACGAGTACCAGCAGACCGACCTCCTCATCGCGCCGCTTCAGCTGCCGGAGGGCATGAGCGTGCTGGTGGCCGCGGACGGCACCGCACCCGCGCCGAGCAAGGTGACGGTCTCGTGGCCGCTGCAGACGTCGACGCCGTGGGCAGGTCCGCTCATCGTCGCCGGCGGCATCCTGATGGCCGTCGGCGTGTTCCTGTACATCCTCGGCATCCGCCACGCGCGCCGCAAGCGCGGTCCTCGCCGCAAGGGCCTGCCGCTGCCGGTCACGGAGCCCATCGATATCGCGATCGACCACGACGACGACAAGGGCGTGATCAGCAGTTCGAAGCCGACGCGTCGCGCCGTCTCGAGCGGCGGCGGGCGACGTGCGTTCGCCGTGCTTCCGGTGGTGGCCGTCTCGGCGCTGCTGTTCTCGGGCTGCTCGGCCGACGCGTGGCCGCAGCTCGGCTCATCGCCGACCCCGTCGCCCACGGCGACCGTGATCGCCCCCGACGGCCAGCAGGCTCCGGCCGTGACGAAGGCGCAGGCCGAGCGCATCCTCACGCGCATTGCCGCCACGGTGGCCGACGCTGATGCCGCGATGGACGGCGACCTCGCCGACACCCGCCTCGAGGGGGCGGCGCTCGCGGCGCGCGACACGAACTACAAGCTCCGCGGCGCAATCGGCGACTACCCGGCGCCGGCCCCGATCCTGGCGAAGCCGCTGGAGATCATCCTCCCGCAGGCCTACGACGACTGGCCGCGCTCGGTCATCGCGGTCGCGGACGATGAGGAGTCCAAGACGTCGAGCATCATGGTGCTGACCCAGCAGGATCAGTGGTCGGCCTACAAGCTGTCGTATGTCGGAAGCCTCGAGGCCTCGACCTCGCTTCCCGACCTCGCGCCGGCCTACATCGGCGCGCCCCAGGTCGAGCCGGACTCGCCGTTCCTCCTGCTGCCGCCGAACGAAGTCGCCGCCGCGTATGCGGACGTCGTCAACAAGGGCGAGCAGAGTGAGTATTACGACCTCTTCGAGGCCGACGGCGACCAGCTCCGAGCCAGCATCGCGGCGGACCGCCAGCGGAGACTCGAAGAATTCAACAAGACTGCGTCGTCGACCGGAACCCTGGAGTTCAGCTCGGCGGCGGGTGTCGAGGCGCCGTTCGCCCTGCAGACGGTCGAGAGCGGGGCGATCGTCGCAGTGAACATCAATGAGATCGACACCGTGAAGCCCACCAACGCCGATGCCGTGATCAAGGTCAACGACAACCGGACGGTCAAGACACTGGCCGGTGTCGACCAGTCGCAGACCGGATTCGCGACCACCTTCAGCGACCAGGTGTTCTTCTACGTGCCCGGTCCGGGTTCGAACGAGAAGATCCGTCTGCTCGGTTACTCGTCCGACATCCTCGATGCGAAGATTCTGTAGTGACCGATCCCACTCTGGGCGCCTCGCTGCGCGGCGCCGTCGACCTGTCCTCCCTCCGCAACCGTCCGGCGCCCGGCGCTCCGGGTGAGGAGGCGCCGGCCGGCGCCGGTGTAGCCGTCCCGTCGCTCGTCCTGGACGTCACCGACGAGACGTTCCCGCAGGTGCTCGAGCTGTCGCGCACCGTTCCTGTTGTCGTGGACCTCTGGGCCGAATGGTGCGGCCCCTGCAAGCAGCTGAGCCCGATCCTCGAGAAGGTCGTGATCGAGCTCGGCGGACGCGTCGTGCTCGCCAAGGTCGACGTGGATGCGAATCCCCAGCTCTCGCAGGCCTTCCGGGCGCAGTCGATTCCGATGGTCGTTGCTCTCGTCGCGGGCCAGCCTGTCCCGATGTTCACCGGCGCCGTGCCCGAGCAGCAGGTGCGCGAGGTGTTCGCACAGCTCCTTCAGCTCGCTGACCAGAACGGCGTGACCGGCTCCGCCTCGGTCGACGGGGAATCCCCGCAGGAGCCCCCCGCAGAGCCGCCCCTGCCGCCGCTGCACGCGGAGGCATTCGCGGCCATCGAGGAAGGTGACTACGCCCGTGCGGTCGCCGCGTACGAGAAGGCTCTCGTCGAGAACCCCCGCGACGCCGAGGTGCGCGCCGGTCTCGGCCAGGTGCGCCTGCTCGACCGGGTGCAGGGTGTCGATCTCCAGGCGGCGCGTGCGGCCGCAGCATCCGCCCCTCAGGACGTGGCCGCGCAGTTCACCGTCGCCGATCTCGACCTCGCGGGCGGGCATGTGGAGGACGCCTTCGGGCGCTTGCTGGATCTGTTCGCCCAGCTTCCCGCCGACGAGCGCACCCCGGTGCGCGAGCGGCTCGTCGAGCTGTTCGCGCTTGTCGGCGATGCCGACCCGCGCGTGATCGCGGCCCGCGGCCGCCTCGCTTCGCTGCTCTTCTGAGCAGCCCCGCACCCGACGGCGCGACCCTCTCGCGGACGAGGGCTCCAGGTGCACCCGGAGCCCTCGTCGCGCGTCTGACGATCTTCAGCCCTGGGTCGGCGACGGGATGTGCGCGCCGGTCCGGTGGCGCAGCCAGAGCACTCCCAGCGGCGGCAGCACGAGGGCCGCGCGTCCGCCGGCGCCCGCGTGGACGACGCCGAGGTTGCCGACGCCCGACCCGCCGTACACCTGCGCATCGGTGTTGAGGATCTCGTCCCAGACTCCGGTCTCGGGCAGGTCGAGTTCGTACGAGATCGGGTTTCCGGAGAAGTTCGCGGCTACGACGATCGTGTTGCCGTGCCAGTCCCGTCGCGCGAACGCGATCACATTGGGATTCCACTTCGGAGCACCGAGTCGGGTGAACGCCGCGCCGTCGCTGTCGCGCGCCCACAGGGCGGAATGCTCCCGATAGATCCGGTTGAGCGCCCCGACGAACTGCTGGAGCTGTGCGTGGGTGGGCTGATCGAGCAGCCACCAGTCGAGCGAACGGCCTTCGGACCACTCCGAGAGCTGCCCGAACTCCTGGCCCATGAACAGCAGCTGCTTGCCCGGGTGGCCCCACATGTAGGCGAGAAAGGCGCGCATGTTCGCGAGCTTCTGCCAGTGGTCGCCGGGCATGCGGGAGATGAGGCTGCCTTTTCCGTGGACGACTTCGTCGTGGCTGATCGGGAGCACGTAGTTCTCGCTGAACGCGTACACGAACGAGAACGACAGTTCGCCCTCGTGATGCGATCGATAGATCGGATCGCGCTTGATGTACTGGAGCGAGTCGTTCATCCAGCCCATGTTCCACTTGAACCCGAATCCCAGACCGGCCTGGTTCGTGGGAGCCGTGACCCCGGGGAAGCTCGTGGACTCCTCGGCGATCATCGCGATGCCCGGGTAGCGCTTGTACGCGGTGGCGTTCACCTCCTGCAGGAAGTGGATCGCCTCGAGGTTCTCGCGTCCGCCGTGCACGTTCGGCGCCCACTCGCCGTCCTCGCGGGAGTAGTCGAGGTACAGCATTGAAGCCACGGCGTCCACGCGCAGTCCGTCGACATGGAACTCCTCGAACCAGTACAGCGCGTTCGCGACGAGGAAGTTGCGCACTTCGTTGCGGCCGTAGTCGAAGATGTACGTGCCCCAGTCGCGGTGTTCTCCGCGCCGCGGGTCGGCGTGCTCGTACAGCGGCTCGCCATCGAAGCGTGCGAGGGCGAAGGCGTCCTTGGGGAAATGCCCCGGGACCCAGTCCATGATGACGCCGATGCCGGCCTGGTGGAGCCGGTCGATGAGGTACCGGAGGTCGTCGGGGTGCCCGAAGCGGCTGGTCGGTGCGTAGTAGCCCGTGACCTGGTAGCCCCAGGACCCACCGAAGGGATGCTCGGCGAGCGGGAGGAACTCGACATGCGTGAAGCCCTGCGCGCTCACGTAGTCGATGATCTGGACGGCGGCCTCACGGTACGACAGCCCCTGGCGCCAGGAGCCGAGATGCAGCTCGTAGACCGACATCGGCCGCGACACGGGGGTCGACTTGGCGCGCTGCGCGAGCCAGGCGGCATCGCCCCACGAGTACGAGGAGCGGACGACCACCGATGCCGTAGCCGGCGGCACCTCTGCGAACCGGGCCATCGGGTCGGCCTTGAGCACCCAGTCGCCGCCCCGCGCCCGAAGCTCGAACTTGTAGGTCGCGCCTTGGCCGACGCCGGGGACGAAGAGCTCCCACACGCCGCTCCCGCCCATCGAGCGCATCGCGTGGCCCTGGCCGTCCCAGCCGTTGAAGTCGCCCACCACGCGCACGGCTCGGGCATTCGGCGCCCACACGGTGAAGGCGGTGCCCAGAGAGCCGCCGTGCTCGCGCTCATGCGCGCCGAGCACCCGCCACAGCTCCTCGTGGCGCCCCTCGCCGATCAGATGGAGGTCGAGCTCGCCGATGGTGGGGGAGTGACGGTACGGATCGTCCGCGGTGAAGTCGGGCCCGTGGGGGTAGCTGGTCAGCAGCTCGTACGGGCTGAGTCCTCCCGCGCGCGTGCCCTCCCAGATCCCTGCGCGCACGTGCTCCAGCGGTACGCGGGTGCCGTCGGCGAACACGGCGGTGACGCTGCGGGCCAACGGCCGCCGGGCGCGCACGATCCAGGTCGCGGTGCCCTCGGCATCCGTGTCGGGATGTATGCCGAGGACGGAGTGGGGGTCGTGGTGCGAGCCCGTCGCGACGGCATCGAGGATCTGGTCGGCGGGCATCATCGGGACTCCTTCACGTGGAGGATGTGGACCGGGTCGGTGAACGCGTCGAGCATCACGTAGTTGTGATCCGACCACGTCCATCGCGCCCCGGTGACGAGGTCCTCGACCTCGTACGGCGTACCCGGCTCGACGCCCCACACGCGGGTGTCGAGGTGGACCATCGTCTGACGCACCGAGTGGGGATCGGTGTTGACGACGACGATGATCGTGTCGCTGCGGCCGTCGGGCGAAAGCGCCGCATCGAGATGCTTGGCGTACACCAGGATCGCGTCGTCGTCGCTCCAATGGACGCTGAGGTTGCGAAGCTGCCGCAGCGCCGGATGCGCGCGCCGGATCTCGTTGAGGCGCGTCAGGAAAGGGGCGAGTGAGTCGCCCCGCTCGATCGCGCCGGCCCAGTCCCGGAACTTGTACTCGTACTTCTCGTTGTCGATGTTCTCTTCCGACCCCGGGCGCGCCACGTTCTCGTAGAGCTCGTACCCCGCGTACACGCCGTACGTCGGGGCCGCCGTCGCTGCGATCGCCGCGCGGATCGCGTACGCCGGCCGACCTCCGAACTGCAGGAACTCGGTGAGGATGTCGTGGGTATTGACGAAGAGGTTGGGCCGCATGAAGTCCGCGGTGTCATGCGCCACCGACGAGAGGAACTCTTCCAGTTCGCGCTTGGTGTTGCGCCACGTGAAGTACGAGTAGCTCTGCTGGAACCCGACAGCCGCCAGACTCTGCATCACGGCGGGTCGCGTGAATGCCTCGGAGAGGAAGATCGCGTCGGGATGCTCGGCGTTCACGGTGGCGATGAGCCACTCCCAGAACTGCAGAGGCTTGGTGTGCGGGTTGTCGACCCGGAAGATCTTGACGCCCTGCGAGATCCAGTGCCGCACCACCCGAAGCACCTCGGCGTAGATTCCCGCCGGATCGATGTCGAAGTTGATCGGATAGATGTCCTGGTACTTCTTCGGCGGGTTCTCCGCGTAGGCGATCGAGCCGTCGGGAAGTGTCGTGAACCATTCCGGGTGCTCCGTCACCCAGGGATGATCGGGCGACGCCTGGAGGGCGAGGTCAAGGGCGACCTCGAGGCCGTGCTGCTGCGCGGCGCGGACGAATGCGCGGAAGTCCGCGGGCGAGCCGAGCTCGGGATGGATGGCGTCGTGACCCCCTTCGGGTGCCCCGATCGCATATGGGGATCCGGGATCGCCGGGCAGGGCATCCAGGGTGTTGTTGCGGCCCTTCCGGTTCGTCTGCCCGATCGGATGGATGGGCGGAAGGTAGGCGACGTCGAACCCCATCTCCGCCACCGCGGGCAGGCGCTTGGCGGCCGTGCGGAAGGTGCCGCTCTTGATCGTGCCGTCCTTGAGTCGACGGGCGCCCTCGGAGCGCGGGAAGAACTCGTACCATGCCCCGACACCGGCGCGTTCGCGTTCGACGAGCAGTTCCATGTCGTCGCCGATGGTGACAAGCGACATCAACGGTCGCTGGTGGAAACAACGTGCGATCGCCGGATCCTCGACGATCGACAGCGCCGCGGCGTCGTCGACCTCGGAGTCACGCAGCGATGCGGCCGCGTCGGCGAGCATCCGGCGCTCCGCCACGGGACGCCCCCGCTCGGCACCGGCCCGTTCGAACAGGCGGGCGCCCATCTCACGCATGAGAGACGCATCCACCCCCGCCGCGATCTTGAGGGATGCGGCGTGCTCCCACGTGGCGAAGTCATCGCCGAACGACTCGAAGCGGAAGCGCCAGACGCCCTGCTCGAGCAGCGCCACCTCGGTGCGCCACCGGTCCAAGCCGTCCTCGAGCGGCTCGAGGCGGTGCAGCGATTCGTCGCCCGAGGGCGAGACCAGCCGCACCTGCACGCCGATGCGGTCGTGCCCCTCCCGGAATGACGTCACCCCGAACGGCACGACCTCGCCGACGAACGCCTTGGGCCTGTAGTCACCCCACGGAACGGCGGGTGAGGGCTTGGCGAGCGGAATGCGCGGCGCTGCGGTGTCGGGCTCAGTCTGCCCGGCACGGGTCTTGCGGACAGGGAGGGCAGAGGCGCTCCGCCACGGATGGGAGCGCACGGAGCGCGTCTTCGTGACCACGTCTCGAACCTATCGCGCGCCCGAGCGGGATGACAGCGACGTGACGCGGCGCCGCGATTTCGGCGACGGATCCGGGTTACTCGGCACGGAAGAGACGCATCGACGTGCCGGCGAGCGCGACGGTGTCGCCGGGGCCGAAGACCTCCGCGCTCTCCGACGGCGTCTCGTCGGCGCTCGACCACAGCGACACGAAGCTGGCCACGCCCTCCACATCGGGGAGTGTGACCTCGATCGGACGCTCGGTGCCGTGGACCATGAGGAGCACTCGGTTGAAGCGCTCGAACTCGGGCGTCGAGGCGGCCACGTACTGCAGCGTGCGATGGGACGGATCGGTCCACCGTTCGATCGACATCGTCTCGCCGTGCTCGTCGTACCACTCCATGACGGATGCCGAAGGCGTGCGTTCGCCGAGCCGCGCGAAGCGGCTGGGCCGTAGCGCCGGGTTCTCGCGCCGCAGGCGCAGAAGGTGGCGCACATGGCTGTACAGATCCTGCTGCCACGGAGCGTGCTCCCACGACAGCCATGTCAGGACCGAGTCGTGGCAGTACGCGTTGTTGTTGCCGCGCTGCGTGCGGGCGAACTCGTCGCCGGCGGTCAGCATGGGCACACCGGCCGACAGCAGCAGCGTGCCCAGCAGGTTGCGCATGGCCTTGCGCCGCGTCGCGAGGATGCGCTCGTCGTCGGTGGGTCCCTCAGCGCCGTGGTTGAAGGAGCGGTTGGTGTCGGCTCCATCGCGGTTGTGCTCGCCGTTGCCGAGGTTGTGCTTGACGTCGTACGACACCAGATCGCGCAGGGTGAAGCCGTCGTGGGCGGTCACGAAGTTGACGCTCGCGAGCGGACCGCGCACGTCGGCGAAGGTGTTCGCGGATCCCGCGAGGCGGTTGGCGAACCCCCCGATCCCGACCGGCGACGTCGAGGCACGCCGCGCGTAGTCCACGTCGCTCAGCCAGAAGTTGCGGACGCGATCGCGGTAGCGATCGTTCCACTCGCTCCAGCCGTCGCCGAAGTTGCCGGTCTGCCATCCCCCCATGCCGACATCCCACGGCTCGGCGATCATCTTCGCGCCCGCGAGCGCAGGGTCGTCCAGGATGGCGCGCAGAAGCGGATGCTCGGGCGTGAACACATGCCCCGCGTCCCGTCCGAGCGTCGCGGCGAGGTCGAACCGGAAGCCGTCGATCTGCACATCGTTCGCCCAGTAGCGCAGGGAGTCCAGCACCAGGCGGGCCGCAGCATCCGTCGACGTGTCCACCGAGTTTCCGCAGCCGGTGACGTCGATGTACGCGCCGTCCTCCTGCTGGCGGTAGTAGGCCCGGTTGTCGATGCCGCGCAGACTCGAGCGCGGACCGCCGATGCCCTCTTCGGCGGTGTGGTTGTAGACGACGTCGAGGATCACCTCGAGCCCCGCCTCGTGCAGCAGCTTCACCATGCCCTTGAACTCGCGCAGGACGGCCTCGGGCCCCTGCCGACGAGCATCCTCGGTGGCGTACGCGGCGTGCGGGGTGAAGAAGTTCAGGGAGTTGTAGCCCCAGTAGTTGGTGAGCCCGTGCTGGAGCAGTCGCGGTTCGGTCGTGAACGCGTGCACCGGGAGCAACTCGATGCTGGTGACGCCGAGGTCGAGGAAGTGCTGCACCATCGCCGGGTGGGCGAGGCCCGCGTACGTGCCGCGCAGGGCGCCGGGGACGTCGGGATGCCGCTTCGACATGCCCTTCAGGTGACCCTCGTACAGCACCGTGCGGTCCATCGGGATGGCGGGCTTGGCGACACCTGCCCAGTCGAACGATCCGTGGACCACCTCGGAGCGCCAGCCGTCGTAGCCGGTCCGGACGAGTCCGCGCGAGTAGGGCTCGAGCAGGAGCGTCCCACGGTTGAAGGTGTTGCCCGGCGCGTGCGGGCCGTCGACGCGGATCGCGTAGCGCGTGCCCGGGCGCAGCAGCGGCGTCGTGATCTCCCACACGCCGCCGCCGATCGCGACGAGGGGGTCGGTCGCGGTGATCCAGTCGAGGTCGGTGTCGTCGAAGACGACGAGGTCGATCGCGTCCGCCGAGTCCGACCACACCCGCAGGCGTGCACCCCCGTCGATGAGCACGACCCCCAGCCCGTCGAGCTCTGGGTCCAGCAGACCCGCGGCAGGCGGCGAGATGACGGAGACCGGGCTGATCATGCGGACTACCATAACCATGGTCCGAGTCGGCGGTGTTACGGCACCAGGTCCCACCCGGACACGGAACCCGGATGCAGCACCCGCCGCTTCCGATCGCGAAGGAAGGCCGACCGGTCATGAGCGACGTGCGGATCTATCTCGATCACGCCGCGACCGCGCCGCTGCGACCGGAGGCGCGGGACGCGTGGATCTCCGCCGCGGCGACGGTGGGCAACGCCTCGTCCATCCACGGCGCGGGCCAGCACGCGCGACGCGTCCTCGAGGAGGCTCGCGAGCGCGTCGCCGCGGTGGTGGGTGCCGACCCGATCGAGGTCGTCTTCACCTCGGGCGGCACCGAGGCCGTCAACCTCGGGGTGAAAGGCCTCTGGTGGGCGCGCGGACGGGACACCGACGCCGTCGTGCTCCCGGACGGCGAGCATCACGCGACACTCGACGCGTCCGAATGGCTCGAGGCCCAGGGCGCGCAGCTGCGGCACGTCGGCATCGACGACACCGCTCGCATCCGTCTCGACGAGTTCGGTGCGGCCCTGTCCGGCGCCGCCCTGGCCACCGCCCTCGTCGCGAACAACGAAGCCGGCACGGTGAACGACGCGGCCGCACTGTCGGCCGGCGCCGCGGGTGCCGGCGTCCCCCTGCACCTGGACGCGGTCGCAGCGTTCGGCCACGTGCCGGTGTCGTTCCGCGACTGGCGAGGCGAGGCTCATGGCCGCGCGGGCCTCGCGGCCATGAGCGTGTCGGCCCACAAGATCGGCGGCCCGACGGGCGTCGGCGCGCTCGTGGTCGCACGCGGCGCGGAACTCACCGCGCTCCTGCACGGCGGCGGTCAGCAGCGGCGGCTGCGCGCCGGCACGCAGGACGTGCCGGGGGCGGCCGCCTTCGCCGTCGCGGCCGAGCTCGCGGAGGCGGAACGCGTGTCGGAGGCGCGGCGACTCGCTGCCCTGCGGGAGCGTCTGGTGCGCGGCACCCTGAGCTCCGTCCCCGATGCGGAGCTGCTGGGAGACCCGATCGACCGCCTGCCCGGCAACGCGCACCTGCTCTTCCCCAGGGCGTCGGGAGAGGCGCTGCTCTTCCTGCTCGACATGGCCGGCGTCGAGGTATCCACCGGGTCGGCGTGCCAGGCGGGCGTGCCGGAGCCGTCGCATGTCGTCCTCGCGATGGGACGGACGGATGCCGAGGCACGCCAGGTGCTGCGGTTCACGCTCGGTCGCACCACCGGCGATGCCGACGTCGACGCCGTGCTCGCTGTGCTGCCGGGGCTCGTCGAGCGCGCGAGAGCGGCGTCCGGGCCACGGTCAGGCAGGGGTTCGTAGACTGGACCCATGCGGATCCTTGCGGCCATGAGCGGTGGAGTGGACTCCGCCGTCGCGGCCGCACGGGCCGTCGAGGCGGGTCACGACGTCGTCGGCGTGCACCTGGCGCTCTCGCGCGCGGGCGGAACGCTGCGCACCGGCAGCCGCGGCTGCTGCACGATCGAGGACGCGATGGACGCCCGCAGGGCCGCCGACCGGCTCGGCATCCCCTTCTACGTGTGGGACTTCTCCGAGCGGTTCCGCGATGACGTGATCGACGACTTCGTCGCCGAGTACCGCGCGGGCCGCACCCCGAACCCGTGCATGCGGTGCAACGAGAAGATCAAGTTCGCCGCCCTGCTGGAGCGCGCGCTCGAGCTCGGCTTCGACGCGGTGTGCACGGGCCATTACGCCACGCTGATCGACGGCGCGGAGGGGCTCGAACTGCATCGGGCATCGGACGCCGCGAAGGACCAGTCCTACGTGCTCGGCGTCCTGAACGCCGAGCAGCTCGCGCACACGTACTTCCCGCTCGGAGCGACGCCGTCGAAGGCCCTCGTGCGCGCCGAGGCGGAGGAGCGCGGCCTGACCGTCGCCCACAAGCCCGACAGCCACGACATCTGCTTCATCCCCGACGGCGACACGCGCGGCTGGCTCGCCGAGAAGGTCGGTGCGGAGCGCGGCGACATCGTCGACCGGACCGGCGCCGTGGTGGGCGCGCACGAGGGCGCCCACGCCTTCACGGTCGGCCAGCGCCGCGGTCTGCAGCTCGGCGTTCCGGCGCCGGACGGCAAGCCCCGCTTCGTGCTCGAGGTGCGGCCCGTGTCCAACACGGTCGTGGTCGGTCCCAAGGAGGCCCTCGCCACCGCCGAGATCGCGGGGGAGCGGTACTCCTGGGCGGGGCGCCCGCAGCCCGCGGGCGAGTTCGCCTGCCACGTCCAGATCCGCGCGCACGCCGAGCCGGTTCCGGCGATCGCGACGCTGGCCGACGACGTGCTCACGGTCGTCCCGGCGGAGCCGTTCGACGGCGTCGCACCGGGCCAGACCGCGGTGCTCTACGACGGCACGCGCGTGATCGGCCAGTTCACGATCGATCGCACGGTCTCGGCCGTCCCGGTCGACGCCTAGATGTGATGTCCAGGCAGGTTGTTGATCCTGCTGATGGGTGGGGCTCCGATTGCGGAGTGTCGCCTGTGGTGATTGTAGAAGTGGATCCAGCCGGGCAGGGCGTCGCGGCGTTCGGTCTCTGACGGGTAGAACTTCGCGTAGGCCCATCCGTCGGCCAGCGTGCGGTGGAAGCGCTCGATCTTGCCGTTGGTCTGCGGGCGGTACGGGCGGGTGCGCTTGTGTCTGATGCCGAGGTCGGCGCAGGCGTCTCGCCAGGCAAGGGACCGGTAGCAGGAGCCGTTGTCGGAAAGGACGCGCTCGACGGTCACGCCGTGATCGGCGAAGAACGCGATCGCGCGGGTGAGGACGCCGACGGCAGTCTCGGCTCGCTCGTCGTCGTGCTCTTCGACATAAGCCACCCGCGAGTTGTCGTCGACGACGGTGTGGAAGAACCCGGTGCCGGTCCTCGGCTTGTGGTCCTTGCCGCGCGGCAGTCCTGGCGTCTCGAGCTTGTTCCGGGCGCCCTGCTGCCGTCCGACGAACCGGTGCCCGCCGCCGTCGGGGATGCGACCGAACTTGGTGACATCGACGTGGATCAGTGCGCCGGGATGGTCGTGCTCATAACGGCGGATCGGCTCCCCGGTGACCCGGTCGATCGCGGAGAGGCGGTTGAGGCCGCAACGCACCAGAACCGCGTGAACGGTCGACGGAGCCAGACCGAGCTCACCGGCGATCTGGACCGGGCCCAGCCGACGCCGCCAGCGGGCCTTCACGATCTTCTTCACAACCGGCGACGGCGTCTTCGCAGGCATCGAGCGGGGGCGGCTCGACCGATCCGACATCCCCGCCGGCCCCTCGGATCGGAATCTGGCCGCCCACTTCCGGGCTGTCACGGTCGAGACCATGAACATCTTCGCTGCCACCTGCAGTGGCCACCCCTCGTCGACGATAAGGCGCGCGAGGCGCAGTCGGGCACGGGGAGTCAGAGCAGCGTTAGCGTGGGACACGAGGGCCTCCTGCGTTCGTGAAGCGGTTGAACTAGACAGCTCCACTTCACAACCGGGAGGCCTTCGCTACTCAGCTACTCCGGGCGTGTCCCGAAACAACGTCCCTGGACATCACACCTAGATCCGGAAACGGATGCCGCGGCCCGCAGGGGCGGTCCGCCGCCCTGGCGGTGTCGGCCCCCGCTCCTAGACTGGTGCGGTGACGGATGACCTCGGTACGCCAGCCTCCGCGCCGCTCGCAGCGGCGGCACCTCTTCCCTCCGACGCCGGTCTGGAGGCCTCGCGCACCGAAGCGCAGGAGCTGACGGACCGAATCATCGGCGCCCGCGACGCCTATTACGGGCGCAACGCCGAGCTCGTCGATGACGCGACCTACGACGGCTGGATGCATCGGCTGGAAGAGCTCGAGCGACTGCACCCCGAACTCCAGGGCCAGGACTCGCCCACTCAGACCGTCGGCGCCGCGGAGAGCTCGATGTTCGCGCCGGTCGAGCATGCCGAGCGGATGCTGAGCCTCGACAACGTCTTCAGCCTCGACGAGCTGCGGGATTGGTGCGTCAAGACCGAGTCGGCGGCCGGCCGCAGAGTGCGATGGCTCACCGAGCTCAAGATCGACGGGCTCGCCATCAGCCTCCGTTACGAGCGCGGCGTGCTGACGTCGGCGGCGACGCGCGGCGACGGCCGCACCGGCGAGGACGTGACGGACAACGCCGTCCGTGTCGCGGGCATCCCGCAGCGGCTCGAGGGCGGCGGGCATCCCGACCTCGTGGAGGTGCGGGGCGAGGTGTTCATCCCCGTCGCGGCGTTCGAGGCACTGAACGCACTGCAGGCCGATATGCGCGACCGTGCCGTCGAAGAGACGCGCGCCCGCACCCGGGTGTTCGACGAGACCAAGGCCCGCGTGAGCGCGGAGCGGCGGTTCCCGTCCTTCGCCAACCCGCGCAACGCGGCCTCGGGCGGCCTGCGCCAGCAGCTCGACAAGAAGGACGGCCTCGAGCGCGAGGCAGGGCAGGCACGGCTCGACTCCCTCCGATTGTTCGTCCACGGAATCGGTGCATGGAGCAATCCGCCGGTGGATTCGCAGAGCGAGACGTACGGGCTGCTCGCCGAGTGGGGCCTTCCGACGAGCCCGTACTTCCAGACGGCCGACGAGATCGACGGCGTGCTCGACTTCGTCGCCCACTACGGCGAGCACCGCCACGACGTCGAGCACGAGATCGACGGCGTCGTCGTCAAGGTCGACGAGCTCGCGCTGCACGATGAGCTCGGCGCGACCAGCCGCGCGCCGCGGTGGGCGATCGCGTACAAGTACCCGCCCGAGCAGGTCAACACCAAGCTGCTCGACATCGTCGTGTCGGTGGGGCGCACCGGGCGTGCGACTCCGTTCGCCGTCATGGCCCCTGCGCGTGTCGCCGGATCGGTGGTGCGTCAGGCGACGCTGCACAACCAGGACGTCGTCCGGGCGAAGGGGGTGCTGATCGGCGACACGGTCGTGCTCCGCAAGGCGGGCGACGTGATCCCCGAGATCCTCGGCCCCGTGGTCGAGCTCCGCGACGGCACAGAACGCGAGTTCGTCATGCCGGCCGACTGCCCCGAGTGCGGCTTCCCGCTCGCGCCGGCGAAGGAAGGCGACATCGACCTGCGCTGCCCGAACACGCGGGCGTGCCCGGCCCAGGTGCGCGGACGCGTGGAGCACATCGGCTCGCGCGGTGCCCTTGACATCGAGGCGCTGGGGGAGGTCACCGCGGCCGCGCTGACGCAGCCGTCCGTGCCGGAGGTCCCTCCGCTCGAGACCGAGGCGACGCTCTTCGAGCTCACCATCGACCAGCTCGTGCCGATCGAGGTGATCGTGCGCGACGCCGAGACCGGCGAGCCCCGAATCGACGAGAAATCCGGCGAGATCGTGCGGCGGGCGCCGTTCCGGCGCAACCCCACGCCGGCTGAGAAGAAGGCTGGGATCACCGAGCCGCAGCCGTCGACACAGGCGCTGACGCTGATCGATCAGCTGGAGCGGGCGAAGACCAAGGAGCTGTGGCGCTTCCTGGTGGCTCTCAACATCCGCCACGTCGGCCCGGTGGCGGCGCGCGCGCTGGCGCAGTGGTTCGGGTCGGTCGAGGCGATCCGGGATGCGTCGCGCGACGACCTCGCCGCGGTCGAGGGAGTCGGCGGGATCATCGCCGACTCGCTCCGCGAATGGTTCGAAGAGGACTGGCATCGCGACATCGTCTACCGCTGGGCCGCGGCAGGCGCTCGGCTCGCCACCCCCGGACACCCCGGACCCGGCGCGGCGGCCACCGCGGGGGGTGTGCTGGACGGTCTCACCGTCGTCGCGACCGGCTCCCTCGATGGATACAGCCGCGAGGGAGCGCAGGAGGCGATCCTCAAGGCCGGCGGCAAGGCGGCGTCGAGCGTCTCGAAGAAGACCGACTTCGTCGCGGCGGGGCCGGGTGCCGGTTCGAAGCTCGCGAAGGCGGAGGAGCTCGGCATCCGCATCCTCGACGCGGCGCAGTTCCACATCCTGGTCACGCAGGGACCCGAGGCACTCGACGCCCTCGTCCCCGACGCAGGCTGACTCTCCGCCGTCGTCGAACGATGCGCCGGCGGGCGGCGACTGGGATGATGACCGCATGGCGCAATGGCTCTATCGCATCGTCCCCTCGCGGCCCGAGATGGTCGCGGACGCGACGCCGGACGAGCAGCGCATCGTCGGCGCGCACGTCGACTACCTGGTCGACCTGCGAGATCGCGGGACTCTCGTGCTCGCCGGGCGCACCCAGGAGACCGAAGGCACCTTCGGCATCACGATCTTCGAGGCCGACGACGAGGCGGCGGCTCGCGCGATCATGCGCGCCGATCCTGCGGTCGCGGCCGGCGTCTTCGTCGCGTCGCTGCACCCCTATCGGATCGCGGTCGCCCGGGACGGGCTCGAGGGCTGAGCGGTCAGACGCCGGTGTTGAGCGCGAGCAGGCGGTCCCGCACCTGGCGGCGAAGCACCTTGCCGATGAGGGACTTCGGGAGTTCGTCGACCACGTAGATGCGGCGGGGCACCTTGTACGGCGTGAGGATGCCGCGGGCGAAGTCACGGACGGCTTCGACGTCGATCTCCTGGCCGGGTGCGACGACGATCGCTGCCACGACCTCTTCGCCGGAGTGCTCGCTCGGGAGCCCGACGACGGCCGCGTCCTCGACCTGCGGGTGCTGGCGGAGCGCGTTCTCGACCTCGGTCGGGGCGACGTTGAACCCGCCCGTGATGATGAGCTCTTTGATGCGGTCCACGATGCGCACGAACCCGGCCTCGTCGATCGTGACGATGTCGCCGGTGCGGAACCATCCCTCGGTGAAGACCGCCTCGGTCTCCTCGGGCTTGCCGTAGTAGCCGCCGAAGACCTGCGGTCCGCGCACGACGAGCTCGCCGCGCTCGCCGGCAGGGACGTCCTGCGTGGGGTCGTCGGGATCGACGACGCGGCACTCCGTGCCGGGCAGGGGCAGGCCGACGGTCCCCGGAACGCGGTTGTCGGCGACCGGGTTCGCCATCAGCACCGGCGAGCATTCGCTGAGCCCGTAGCCTTCGACGAGGAATCCGCCGGACGCCGCCTCGAAGGGCACCACGAGCTCGTGCGGCAGCGCCATGGCGCCCGAGATCGCGACCTCGGTGCCCACGAGCGATACGCCCTTCTCCTGTGCCGCTTTGAGCAGGCGGTCGGCGATCGGCGGGACCAGCGGCAGGAACGTCGCGGGGTGCTTCTTCGTCACGTCCAGCACCATGTCGGGGTCGAAGCGCGGGAAGAGCACCAGCCGCGCGCCCATCGACATCGCGAAGGTGAGGCAGAGGGTCAGTCCGTAGGCGTGGAACATCGGCAGCACGGCGTAGACGACGCAGCCGTCTCCGCGGACGATCGACGGCACCCACGCACGTGCCTGCGCCGCGTTCGAGAGCAGGTTCCGGTGCGTGAGCGAGGCGCCCTTCGGGGTGCCCGTCGTGCCGCTCGTGTACTGGATGAGCGCGAGATCGTCGGTGGCCGGGCGCGGGTGGGATGCCGGCAGCGGCGACGATCCGACGACCCGCTCCCACGCCACCGTGCCGGAGACGCGCTCGGAGAGCGCCTCGCGCGCCTCGCGGGCCTTCGCGATGGGGAGCTTGAGGGCGAGGCGGGTGCCGAACGGCATCGCCTTGATGACGTCCACTGAGATGAGATTCGTCACCGCGAGGTCGGCGGGGAAGTCCTGCACGGTCGCGACGACCTTCGTCCACACGATCGCATGCTTCGCGCCGTGGTCTTCGAACTGCTTGCGCAGCTCGCGGGCGGTGTACAGCGGGTTGTGCTCGATCACGACGGCGCCGAGGCGCAGGATCGCGTAGAACGCGACGATGTGCTGCGGGCAGTTCGGCAGCACGATGGCGACGGGGTCGCCCGCCTTCACGCCGAGATCACGCAGTCCTGCCGCCGCGCGCTCGATCTGCTCGTGCAGCGAGCGGTACGACGTCTCGCGTCCGAAGAACTGCAGGGCCGCAGCATCCGGGTAATCGCGTGCCGACGCGGCGACGATGTCGACGAGGGAACCGGTCACCGGGGCGAGGTCCTCCGGGACGCCTTCGGCGTAGCTGGCGATCCAGGGGCGCGGCGGGTCGTAGGTCGTCACGGCCACAGCCTACGCCGGGCACGCCACGGGCCAGTGGTGCGGCCCCGGTAGTCTTGTCTGGTGTCTGAAATCACCCCCGATCTCGTGCGCCATCTCGGTGTGCTCGCCCGGATCCAGCTGAGCGACGGCGAGGTCGAGCGCCTCACCGGCCAGCTCGACGCGATCGTCGACAACATCGCCAAGGTCTCCGAGGTCGCCACGCCCGACGTCCCCGCCACCAGCCACCCGATCGCCCTCGAGAACGTGTTCCGTTCGGACGTGCCCGGTGATCTGCTGACGCCCGCGCAGGTGTTGCAGAACGCTCCGGATTCTGCGGACGGGCGGTTCCGCGTGACCGCGATCCTCGGCGAAGAGCAGTAAGGACCCGACGTGACCGATCTCACGAAGCTGAGCGCCGCCGCGCTCGCAGACAGCCTCTCCCGCCGCGAGGTGTCGAGCGTGGAGGCCACGCAGGCCCACCTCGACCGCATCGCCGCCGTGGATGCCGACGTGCACGCCTTCCTCCACGTCAGCCAGCACGCTATCGACGTGGCCGCCGACATCGACCGCCGACGGGCCGCCGGCGAAGACCTCGGCCCCCTCGCGGGCGTCCCGCTCGCGATCAAGGATGTGCTGGTGACGACGGACATGCCGTCGACCAGCGGATCGAAGATCCTCGCGGGGTACATGTCGCCGTACGACGCGACCGTCGTCGCGCGCTCGCGCGCCGCGGGTCTGGTGCCGCTCGGCAAGACGAACATGGACGAGTTCGCGATGGGCTCGTCGACCGAGCACTCGGCGTACGGTCCGACCCGCAACCCGTGGGACCTCACGCGGATCCCCGGCGGCTCCGGCGGCGGTTCCGCGGCTGCGGTCGCCGCATTCGAAGCCCCTCTGGCGCTCGGCTCCGACACGGGCGGCTCGATCCGCCAGCCCGCACACGTCACGGGAACGGTGGGCATCAAGCCGACCTACGGCGGCGTCAGCCGCTACGGCGCGATCGCGCTGGCATCCAGCCTCGACCAGGTCGGCCCGGTGACCCGCACGGTGCTCGACGCCGGACTCCTCCACGACGTGATCGGCGGGCACGACCCGCACGACTCCACGTCGCTCGCCCACGAGTGGCCCTCTTTCGCCGCCGCCGCGCGCGAGGGCGCGACCGGCGAGGTGCTCAAGGGCCTCAAGGTCGGCGTGATCCGCGAGCTCCCCGACAGCGGGTTCCAGGCCGGTGTGTCGGAGTCGTTCCGTGCGGCCCTGGCCACGATGGAGGCACAGGGCGCCGAGATCGTCGAGATCAGCGCACCGCACTTCGAGTACGGCGTCGCCGCGTACTACCTCATCCTCCCGGCGGAGGCTTCGAGCAATCTCGCGAAGTTCGACTCGGTGCGCTTCGGCCTGCGCGTGGACGTCCCCGGCGGCACCGTCGAGGACGTCATGGCGGCGACCCGCCACGCCGGCTTCGGCGACGAGGTGAAGCGCCGGATCATCCTCGGCACGTACGCACTGTCGGCGGGCTATTACGACGCCTACTACGGCTCGGCGCAGAAGGTGCGCACGCTCATCCAGCGCGACTTCGCGGATGCGTTCTCGCAGGTCGACGTCATCGCGACGCCCTCGGCGCCCACCACCGCGTTCAAGCTGGGGGAGAAGATCGACGACCCGCTGCAGATGTACCTCAACGACGTCACGACGATCCCGGCGAACCTCGCCGGCGTGCCGGGCATCTCGATCCCGTCGGGTCTGGCGTCGGAGGACGGACTGCCGGTCGGCATCCAGTTCCTCGCTCCCGCTCACGAGGATGCGCGCCTGTACCGCGTCGGTGCGGCGCTGGAGTCGCTGCTCGTAGACTCGTGGGGCGGTCAGCTCCTCGACAGGGCCCCGGCCCTCGGCGCGAACGGAGGTGCCCGCTGATGGCGAAGGAAAACCTGATGGACTTCGACAAGGCTCTCGAGCTCTACGAGCCGGTCCTCGGGTTCGAGGTGCACGTCGAGCTCAACACCGAGACCAAGATGTTCTCCGGCGCCGCGAATCCGGCGAACTCGGCGAACCACGGCGCCGAGGCGAACACCCTCGTCGCCCCCGTCGACATGGGTCTGCCCGGTGCGCTGCCCGTCGTCAACGAGACCGCCGTGCGCTACTCGATCAGCCTCGGGCTCGCGCTCGGGTGCTCGATCGCGCCGTCGAGCCGGTTCGCGCGCAAGAACTACTTCTACCCCGACCTCGGCAAGAACTACCAGATCTCGCAGTACGACGAGCCGATCGCGTTCGAGGGGTCGGTCGACATCGAGCTCGCCGACGGAGAGATCGTCACCGTGCCGATCGAACGCGCGCACATGGAGGAGGATGCCGGCAAGCTCACCCATGTCGGCGGCTCGACCGGACGCATCCAGGGCGCCGAGTACTCGCTGGTCGACTACAACCGCGCCGGTGTGCCGCTCGTCGAGATCGTCACCAAGCCCATCTTCGGCGCCGAGCACCGCGCTCCCGAGATCGCCAAGGCCTACGTCGCGACGATCCGCGACATCGTGATCGCGCTCGGCATCTCGGAGGCGCGCATGGAGCGCGGCAACCTCCGCTGCGACGCCAACGTCTCGCTGCGGCCGCGCGGCCAGGAGAAGCTCGGCACGCGCACCGAGACGAAGAACGTCAACTCGATGCGTTCGGTCGAACGTGCGGTGCGGTACGAGATCCAGCGTCAGGCGGCGATCCTCGCCGCGGGCGGGACGATCACGCAGGAGACGCGTCACTGGCACGAGGACACCGGCACCACGTCGCCCGGTCGTCCCAAGTCCGACGCCGACGACTACCGCTACTTCCCCGAACCCGATCTGCTGCCGGTCGCGCCGTCGCTCGAACTGATCGAGCAGCTCCGCGCCGCGCTGCCCGAGCCGCCCGCGGCTCGCCGGCGTCGCCTCAAAGCCGACTGGGGGTTCGCCGACATCGACTTCCAGGGCGTCGTGAACGCGGGACTGCTCGCTGAGGTCGAGGAGACGATCGCCGCGGGCACCTCGCCCGCCGCGGCGCGCAAGTGGTGGACGGGTGAACTCCTCCGCATCGCGAACGCCGAGGGCCGCGAACCCGCCGAGCTGGCGACTCCGCGGGACGTGGCGGCCCTGCAGGCGCTCGTCGATGCCGGGACCCTGACCGACAAGCTCGCCCGTCAGGTGCTCGAGGGGATGATCGCCGGTGAGGGCACGCCTCAGGAGATCGTCGACGCCCGCGGTCTGGCGGTCGTCTCGGACGACGGCGCGCTCATCGCAGCGATCGACGAGGCGCTCGCCTCGCAGCCGGACGTGCTCGAGAAGATCCGCGACGGGAAGGTGCAGGCCGCCGGTGCCGTCATCGGCGCGGTCATGAAGGCGATGAAGGGCCAGGCCGACGCCGCGCGCGTGCGCGAGCTGGTGCTGGAGCGCGCCGGCTCGACCAGCGCATAGGCGAGTCCTCGAACGCCGCGGGCGTTCGAGCCCGACGTGAGGGCGGATCCCGGCCGGGATCCGCCCTCACGTCACGATGTCCGCGGTTGCTGGGAGGATCGACGCATGGGGCGTGGTGACGGAACCGGCCGGGTCGTCTCCCCGGAGGATGCCGACGACACCGGCGCGGGCATCCTGCACGTCGACATGGACGCGTTCTACGCGTCGGTCGAACAGCTCGACGACCCCTCGCTGCGCGGCAAGGCGATCATCGTCGGCGCGCCCGAGAGCCGCTCCGTCGTCTCGAGCGCGTCGTACGAGGCTCGCCGCTTCGGCGTGCGCTCCGCGATGCCGGTCGCCCAGGCGCTGCGTCTGTGCCCGCACGCGATCGTCGTCCGCCCGCACTTCGAACGGTATCTCGAGACGTCGTCGCAGGTCATGCGCATATTCCGGGACGTGACGCCGCTCGTCGAGCCGCTGTCGATCGACGAGGCGTTCCTCGACGTGAGCGGAGCGCGCCGTCTCTGGGGGAGTCCCGGGCGGATCGCACGGATGCTGCGCCACCGGGTCCTCGAGGAGACCGGCCTCACCTGCAGCATCGGCGTCGCCGCGACGAAGCACGTCGCGAAGATGGCCTCCACCTTGAGCAAGCCCGACGGTCTCCTGATCGTCGCGGAGGCGGACACTGCCGCGTTCCTCGCCCCGCGATCGGTGCGCGCCCTGTGGGGCGTCGGACCGAAGGCCTCCGAGGCGCTCGAGGCACGCGGCATCCGTACCATCGCCGACGTGATCGACACGCCGCGCGACCTGCTCGATCGCGCTCTCGGCCCCGCGATGGGGGACCGCATCTGGCACCTTGCGCGGGGGATCGATGCACGCGAGGTCGACACGAGTCGGGTCGAGAAGAGCGTGGGGCACGAAGAGACCTTCCACGAAGACATCGGCGACACGGCGATCCTGCGCTCCGAGCTGCGTCGCCTCGCAGATCGGGTCGGGGCGCGGCTGCGCAGCAGCGGATGGGAGGCGTCGACCGTCGCGATCAAGGTGCGCTACGCGGACTTCACGACCATCTCCCGATCGCAGACGCTTCCCGAGCCCACCGCGGTCGGGCAGCGGATCGGCGACGCCGCCCATGAGCTGTTCGCCTCGGTGGATCGCACGCTGCCCGTTCGGCTCATCGGCGTGCGGGCGGAGAAGCTGCGTCCGGCGGGGGCGGCGATGCCGACGCTGTGGGACGACGACGAAGGATGGCGACGCATCGAGGATGCGCTGGACGGAGCGACGGCGAAGTTCGGGCGAGGAGCGGTCACCCGCGCGACCCTGCTCGGCACCCGCGGCGGCGGCACCCTTCCGTCGAGCCCGCCGGCGCCGCGACTCGACGAGGGCTGACTCGGCGCATCACGGCCGTCATGACCCGTCGGTCTTCGTCGGCGCGCTGTGCCAGGGGCGCGGCGGCGGGTACGTTGGACGCATGCCCAACATCGCACTCGAACTCGGCAAGCAGTCGGCGTCCTTCGGCGTGAAGAGCGCATACGGCGAGCAGCAGGACGTCGACGGCGTCCGCATCATCCCCGTTGCGCTGACGTGGTCCGGTTTCGGCGGGGGATCGGACGAAGCCGGCAACGGCGGTGGTGGCGGAGGCGGTTGGGCCATCCCGGTCGGCGCATACATCCGCCAGGGCGACGGCCTGCGGTTCGAGCCGAACATCATCGCGCTCGTGACGGTCGCGATTCCGCTCGTCTTCTTCGCCGGTCGCGCGCTCAGCCGTGTCATCCGCACCCTCAAGAAGTAGCCCGGACGCCGTCGGCAACTCGCTCGGGATCGCGGTCGACGAGATCATCGCGGCGATCGGGCGGATCGCGGCATCCAATCCGGTCGTCCTCATCGACGGGCGAAGCGGTGCCGGCAAGACGACGCTGGCGCGCACTCTCGTTGCCCGGTGGCCGTTGCGCGGCCGCGTGCAGGTCGTGGCGCTCGATTCGATCTACCCGGGCTGGGACGGTTTGGACGACGGCGTCGAGCTCGCGAAGGAGCTGATCCTGACCCCCCACGCCAAGGGACTCGTAGGGGTATGGCAGCGGTGGGACTGGGCCGTCGGAGAGCACGCCGAGGCGCACGCGGTGGACCCCGCCCTGCCGCTCATCATCGAGGGCGCGGGACTGCTCACTCCCGCGACGGCGCGCCTCGCCGACGTGCGCGTGTGGCTCGAGTCGCCGGCGACGTCGCGCAAACAGCGCGCACTGGCCCGTGATGGCGAAACGTACCGCCCGCACTGGGACCGCTGGGCGCGCCAGGAGCACCGGCACGTCACCCGCGACGATCCCATGAGCCTCGCGACCCTCGTGATCGCCGTACCGTGATCGCGGATCAGTCCTCGCGGTCGAGGGCGGCCACCAGTCCGTCGAGCCGGTAGCCGATCCAGTCGTAGACGCCGAAGCGCGGGTCGTCGTGGTCGTGGTCGTCCTCTTCGACGACCCCCAGCCGCGTCGCCAGCACCAGGCGGACGGCCGCGAGCGTGCGCAGCCACGCCTGCGCCGTTTCGGGGTCGAGCCTGATCTCGACCGGTTCCAGCAGAGCCGGGTCGTCGGGGTCCTCGGGGATCTGAGCCGCGCCCTGGAGGGACGCCAGCACGAGACCCGCGTCGGACTCCCGCCGACCGAGCAGATCGGCCTGTGTGAGCGCCCGGAACTCCCGCGCCGCCTCCTCGTCGTCCGCGTACGCGGATGGCACGAGCCGGGCGATCGCCGGGTCACCGTTGTCGGGCGCGGACTCGCGCAGAAGTTCGGCGAACTGGCCGACGAGTCCGGCGAGATGGGCCGCCTCTAGGCGCGCGACCTCGAGCACGACGATCCGGGCCGTCATCGGGGCTCCTGCCTCACGGTCGCCCACAGGCCGTAGTCGTGCATCGCCTGTGCGTGCATCTCCATCTGCTCGCGCGGGCCCTGCGAGACGACCGCGTGCCCCTCGTTGTGCACGGCGAGCATCAGCCGCTCCGCGTCGGCGCGCGCCAGGCCGAAGTACTCACGGAAGACGTGGGTGACATAGCTCATGAGGTTGACGGGGTCGTCCCAGACGACCGTCTGCCACGGGCGCGCGGGAGCGACGTGCTCCGAGGCCTCGACGTCCTCGTCGACCGATGGTGTCGCGAGCGCGGCCATCATGCCCACCCCAGCTCGTGCAGGCGGTCGTCGTCGATTCCGTAGAAGTGTGCGATCTCGTGCACCAGCGTCGTATGCACCTCTTGGCGCAGCTCGTCCTCGTCGCCGCACACCGCCAGGTGCGGCTCGCGGTACACGAGGATGCGGTCCGGCAGCTCGCCGATCCCGTAGCGCTCCCGCTCGGTCAGCGCCCAGCCGTCGTACAGCCCCAGCAGGTCGAGGCTGCCGTCCTCGGGCCGGTCCTCCACGACGAACACGACGTTGTCGAGGCCCTGGACCATGTCGTCGGGGAGGGCATCCAGCTCGTCGATCACGAGCGTCTCGAAGGTCGCGGCATCCATCTCCATCATGATGCCCCGCTTCTACGCGAATGGGGCGCGTGAGACGCGCCCCATTCGATTGATCTGGGGTGAGTAACGGGACTTGAACCCGCGACCCCCTGGACCACAACCAGGTGCTCTACCAACTGAGCTATACCCACCATGTCTCCCGCTCGCGCGGGCAACCAGACGATTCTCTCACACCTCCGGAGCAAACGACGACACGACGGCGGCAGCAGCTGCGCGCGCGCCGTCGCTCGTCGGCCCGGGCTCCGGAACGAACACCGCCTGACGGTAATACGCGAGTTCGCGGATCGACTCGAGGATGTCGGCGAGGGCGCGATGGCCGCCGTCCTTCGCGGGTGCGTGGATGTACGCGCGGGGGTACCAGCGGCGCGAGAGCTCTTTGATGCTCGACACGTCGACGTTGCGGTAGTGCAGCCAGCGGTCGACGCGCGGCATGTACTTCGCGAGGAACATGCGGTCAGTGCCGATGGTGTTCCCGGCGAGAGGAGCCTTGCCCTCGAGCGGGACGAAGCGCTGGATGTACTCGAGCACCTGGAATTCGGCGTCCGCCAGGCTCACGCCCTGCGGGATCTCGTCGAGCAGCCCGGAGGTCCGATGCATGTTCGTGACGAACTCGTTCATGTTCGCCAGCGCCGAGTCGTCCGGCTTGATCACGACGGAGAAGCCCGGATCGAGCGTGCGCAGCTCGAAGTCGGTGACGACCACTGCGATCTCCACCAGTTCGTCCACGCCGAGGTCGAGCCCGGTCATCTCGCAGTCGATCCACACCAGACGGTCGTTCTCGGATGCCCCCACCATGTGCTCCATCCTTGTCGCAAGTCCAGACATCCCACAGGCCTGAACGCGGGTGCCGACTCCCACGCCGGACCCGTTCGCCCCTCCGGGAGGATTCGAACCCCCGACCTGGCGGGTAGAAACCGCTCGCTCTGTCCCCTGAGCTACGGAGGGAAGGGTTCTTCCACACTACCGGGTCGCACCACGCCGTCGCGGACGCTGGCGGATGACGGAGTCTCGGCGTAGCGTCAGCAGCGGAGGCATCGAAAGGAGTTCACCGATGAGCACCACGGAGACGCACCACCCTCTCTGGGTCGCCTATGGAGCATCCGGCGTCGCCGGAAGCATCCGAAAGGACGAAGACGGCTACACGGTCACCATGGCCGGTGCGAGCGAAGCGACAGGCACGTACCCGACGATGGAGATCGCGAAGAGCGCGTTGCACGCGCACATGACGCCAGGCAGCGACTGGCCCATGTTCCGCGAGCACTGACCCGCGCTGCGCGCCCGGTTCCGGGGGTCACCGGGTGGCGCGCGTCACGCCGATCCTTCGGCCCTGACGCGCGCCGGCGTTGCGCGCGTCGAGCAGGGGCAGCGCGATATGCACCAGCGGGCCGATCAGGACGGCGAAGAGCACCGTGCCGATGCCGACCGTGCCACCGAGCAGCCAGCCCACGAGCAGCACCGAGATCTCGACGAAGGCCCGGCACACCCAGATCGGCCAGCCGAGGCGGGCGTTCATGCCCGTCATGAGTCCGTCGCGCGGGCCCGGGCCGAAGTGGGCGCCGATGTAGAGTCCTGACGCGACCGCGACCAGGACGATGCCGCCGAGGAGTGTCGCGAGCTGGGCGGCGAAGCCCGACACGGGCGGCACGACGGCGAGCACGATCTGCATGCTCGTGCCGACGAGGAGGATGTTGGCGATCGTGCCGATGCCCGGCTTCTGGCGGAGGGGGATCCAGAGCAGCAGCACGAAGAATCCCACGATGTTGGTGATCCAGCCGATCCCGATGCCTGTGCGCACGGACAAGCCCTGCGCGAAGACCGTCCAGGGATCGACGCCCAGTCCGGCTTCGACGGTGAGCGCGCAACCGGCTCCGTAGAGGAAGAGACCGACGAGCAACTGGACGATTCGGCGTGGCATGAAGTCCATCCAATCTCATGATTGGCCCGCTGACTGCAGTCCAATATGGGTACGCTGGCCCTATGGACTCCCGCATTTCCGCGCGCGCCCTCGCCGCTGCACTCGGTGGCTGGCGCACGCGCGAGCCGGCGTACGAGGCGCTGGCCGACGGCATCCGACTGCTCTGTCTCGACAACCGGCTCGCGCCGCGCACCGCGCTGCCGGCCGAGCGAGAGCTCGCGAGCGCGCTGCACGTGAGCCGCAGCACCGTCGCCGCGGCCTACCGGAGCCTGCGCGCGACCGAGCACATCGCGAGTCTGCGCGGATCGGGCAGCGTCACCCTGCCGCTCGGGCGCCGAGATCCGGGACGCACCGACGCCGGGGAGGGGATGATCGACCTTCAGCAGGCGAGCCCACCCGCCTGGCCGGGGCTGGCGGGAATCATGGCCGAGACCGCCGGCGGCGCATCTGCGCTGGTCTCGCGCGTGGGGTACGACGTTCTGGGTCGGATCGAGCTGCGTGAGGTGGTCGCTGAGCGGTACACCGCGCGGGGAATTCCGACGCGTCCGGACGAGGTGCTCGTCACGACCGGAGCGCAGAGCGCGATTCACCTCGTGTCGACGCTGCTCATCGGGCGAGGAGACCGCGTGCTCGTGGAAACGCCCACATATCCGCACGCGGCGGACGCGCTGCGACGGGCTGGGGCGCGTCTCGTGGGTGTGCCAGTGACCACCGAGGACGGCTGGGATCTCGATCGGGCCGAGCAGGCGTTCGCCCGGACTCTCCCGGTGATGGCGTACCTGATGCCCGACTTCCAGAATCCGACGGGCCGGAGCATGAGCGTCGAGGAGCGCGAGGTGATGCTCGCCGCGGGGGAGCGTTCGGGGTCTGTGCTGGTCCTCGACGAGACGACCGCGGATCTCGACATCGACCGCGGATCGTTCGCGCCGGGGTTCACGGCATCCGAGCCCGGCACAGTCGTGCGGATCGGGTCCCTGGGCAAGACCGTGTGGGGTGGGCTGCGGCTCGGGTGGGTGCGCGCCGACGGGGATCTCATCCGCAGACTCGTGGCGGCGCGGCCGGCGCACGACCTAGGCACCCCCGAGTTCGAGCAGGCGATCGCCACCCGCCTGCTGTCGCACTTCGACGACATCGTCGTCCAGCGCTCGGAGTTGCTGCGCTCGGGACGCGACGCGCTCGTACGGGCACTGCGGGAGCGGCTGCCCTCGTGGGATCTGCCGAGTGCTCACGGCGGCGTCTCGCTCTGGATCGAGCTCGGCGCCCCACTCAGCTCGGCTCTGGTCATCGAAGCCCGATCACGCGGTGTGCTGCTGAGTGCAGGCCCGCGGTTCTCCGTCGATGGTGGGCATGAGCGACACCTCCGGGTGCCCTTCACCGCACCCCCCGAGGAGATGGTGCGTGCCGCGGACGTGCTCGCGGACGCCTGGTCGTCGGTGCGGGCCGGAGCGCCGTCGACGATCGTGGAGCAGGTCGGCGCGGTCATCTGAGACCACGGTGAAGATCCTGGCCGGGCGTGTCTCAGCGGGCGGACGTCAGGCTTTCGACCGCATCGTCGGCGCTCCAGAAATCGCCGAGATCGCGGAATGCGTGAGTCGCTGGGTTGTAGCGTCGCGCACGGAAGCGGAGGCCGCCCGCCTGGGCGACCGTTTGGAGATGACCGATCACGCGCCCACCCGGCTCCAGCACCCGCCAGAGAGCGGGCGCCGCGGCGACGAGGCGCATGCGGGTGCGCGGAGCGAGGAGCGGCGTGGCCGATGTGCGGGCTTCGATGACAGCTGACATGTTGCCTCCCTTTCCTTCGAACATACCTACGTGCTCCGACATTCCGGCTTCGCGGTTCTTCCGGCGTTTCCTCCCCAGCGGCGCGGGGGCGACCGCTATCCACAGATCGCTACGCCGGTGCGCGCCGAACACCCGCACGGGGCGACGCTGAATCCACTGCCGGCGTCCTCGGGCACGGGGCGCCGGCAGTACCGGGGACGGTCCTCGGGACGACAGAGAGGATGAGCCATGAGCGACACAGGCGACACGATCACGATCACCGGCAACGTGGCGACACCGCCCGAACTGAAGCAGACGCCGGCCGGAGTCGCGATCGTCACGTTCCGGGTGGCGAGCGGTCAGCGGCGGTACAGCCGGGAAGCCGGAGGCTGGACCGACGCTGGAACGAACTGGTACACCGTCTCGCTGTTCCGCACGCTGGCCGAGCACGCCCACCGATCGCTCCAGAAGGGCGATCGCGTGATCCTCACGGGTCGCCTGCGACTTCGCGAATGGGACAACGGCACCCGCAGGGGCACGGCCATCGAGATCGACGTCGACGCCATCGGGCACGATCTGCGCTGGGGGACGACGACGTTCCAGAAGGACTCGCGGGCCGCGACGACCGACACATCGCAGACCTGGTCGACGGCGCCCGCCGGCGATGTCTGGGCGGCGCCCGGCGTCGACGGAGCGCACGAGCCCGGAGAGGGGGAAGAAGTCGCCAAGCCCGTGCTCGTGGCGGTCGGATCGGGCGACGACCGCGCTGGTGTGGATGCGGAGACGCCGTTCTGAGGCGTTCAGCGTGTGCGGGGGCGGCGGCCCTAAACTCTCCCCGTGGCCCGAGACCTCCCGCCCCGCGCTCGCTCCGATGTCCGTTCGAGGCGCGCCTCGCGGGCGATCGCCGTCATCGCGCTCCTCGGCGCGCTCACCGCCTGCAGCCCTGACGGCCCGGAGCCGACCCCGGCGCCCACGGTCACGACGACGGAAAGTGCACCTCACCCGAGCGCCACGCCGACCGCGCCGGCCGCACCCACGCTCGTGCCCGACGGCACCGCGGAGGACAACCTCCCGCTGTTCTCGTCGGTCACCGCCGCCGTGTGGGCGACCGATGCCCGCGTCACCGGGCGCGCGTACGTCGATGCGCTCACGGCGGCGGGGTTCGACAAGGCCGCGATGCAGGTCACGCAGGACACATCGACGGTGGGCAATCCCGCCGAGAGCATCCAGTTCTCGGTGCGCTGGAACGATCAGTGCCTCATCGGCCAGGTCGGCCCCGCGACGGGAGAACCCGTCACGGTCGTGGTCCCGGTGCTCGCGGAGGGAAACTGCCTCGTGGGGCAGACCCGCCCGATCGACTGGTGAGGTCGGACCACCCGACGCGCGGTGGCGGACGCGGGACGAGCTCACGCCGCTCACCGCGACGCCCGGTAGGCTGGGACGCTGACGTCTGAAGTCCAAGGAGAGCAGAAACCCGCATGGCTGAGTACATCTACTCGATGGTCCGAGCCCGTAAGGCCGTCGGCGAGAAACTGATCCTCGACGACGTCACGATGGCGTTCCTCCCTGGCGCGAAGATCGGCATGGTGGGCCCGAACGGCGCCGGAAAGTCGACGATCCTCAAGATCATGGCCGGTCTCGACACCCCGTCGAACGGCGAGGCGAAGCTCAGCCCGGGCTTCACCGTCGGAATCCTCATGCAGGAGCCGGAGCTCGACGAGACCAAGACGGTTCTCGAGAACATCCAGGACGGCATCGCCATCAAGGCCAAAGTCGACCGGTTCAACGAGATCTCCGGCCTCATGGCCGACCCCGACGCCGACTTCGACGCGCTGCTCGCGGAGATGGGCGTCCTCCAGGAGGAGATCGACGCCGCCGACGCCTGGGACCTCGACTCCCAGCTGGAGCAGGCGATGGACGCTCTGCGCACCCCGCCGGGCGACGCGGAGATCGGGCCCCTCTCGGGTGGTGAGAAGCGCCGCGTCGCGCTCACCAAGCTGCTGCTGCAGAAGCCCGACCTGCTGCTCCTCGACGAGCCCACCAACCACCTCGACGCCGAGAGCGTGCTCTGGCTCGAGCAGCACCTGCAGAAATACCCCGGGGCGGTGATCGCGATCACGCACGACCGGTACTTCCTCGACAACGTGGCCGAGTGGATCGCCGAGGTCGACCGCGGCCGCCTCATCGGATATGAGGGCAACTACTCGACCTACCTCGAGAAGAAGGCGGAGCGTCTGGCGATCCAGGGCAAGAAGGACGCCAAGCTCGCCAAGCGGCTCGCCGAGGAGCTGGACTGGGTCCGCTCGAACCAGAAGGGGCGCCAGGCGAAGTCGAAGGCTCGACTCGCCCGTTACGAGGAGATGGCGGCCGAGGCCGACCGGACCCGGAAGCTCGACTTCGAGGAGATCACGATCCCGCCGGGTCCGCGCCTGGGCAGCGTCGTGATCGAGGCGAAGAAGCTGCAGAAGGGCTTCGACGGCCGGTCGCTGATCGACGGGCTGAGCTTCACGCTCCCGCCGAACGGCATCGTCGGCGTGATCGGCCCGAACGGTGTCGGCAAGACCACGCTCTTCAAGACCATCGTGGGCCTCGAGTCCCTCGACGGCGGCGACCTCAAGGTCGGCGAGACGGTCAAGATCAGCTACGTCGACCAGTCGCGCGCGAACATCGACCCGCAGAAGAGCCTGTGGGAGGTCGTCTCGGACGGGCTCGACATCATCACGGTCGGCAAGACCGAGATCCCCTCGCGCGCGTACGTGTCGAAGTTCGGCTTCAAGGGACCGGACCAGCAGAAGAAGGCCGGCGTGCTCTCCGGTGGTGAGCGCAATCGTCTCAACCTCGCATTGACGCTCAAGGAGGGCGGCAACCTGCTGCTCCTCGACGAGCCCACCAACGACCTGGATGTCGAGACGCTCCAGTCGTTGGAGAACGCGCTGCTCGAGTTCCCCGGCTGCGCGGTGGTCATCACGCACGACCGCTGGTTCCTCGACCGCATCGCGACCCACATCCTCGCGTATGAGGGCACCGACGAGAACCCCGACCAGTGGTACTGGTTCGAGGGCAACTTCGAAGCGTACGAGGCGAACAAGATCGAACGCCTCGGAGCGGAGGCTGCGCGTCCGCACCGCACCGCGTACCGCAAGCTCACGCGTGACTGAGACGGGCGACGTGGCGGTCGCAGCCACGGGAGGCGACCGCCGCGTGCACATCCCCATCCACCTGAGATGGGGGGACCTCGACGCGTTCAACCATGTCAACAACACGTCGATGCTCAAGCTCCTCGAAGAGGCGCGCGTCCGGGCGTTCTGGCTGCCCGAGCCCGGCGAGGATGCGCCAGCCACGGCCGTACTCGATTCGAGCATCTTCAGCGGGATGCTGACGCTCATCGCCCGTCAGGAGATCGAATACCTGGCCCCGGTGCCGTACCAGCGACATCCGCTCGACGTGCAGATGTGGTTCGGGAAACTGGGCGGCTCGAGCATCGAAGTCTGCTACGAGGTGTACAGCCCGGTCGAGTCCGCGGCAGGCGGCCGAACCCTGTACGCACGCGCCACCACGGTGATCGTGAAGGTGGACGCCGAGACCGGTCGTCCGCTTCGACTCACGAGCGAGGAGCGCGCGGCGTGGGGGCCCTACGTCGGCGAGCCGATCTCCTACACCCACCGTCGCTGAAACCGCCCACCGGCGCCCACTCAGCCGACATCGTCGCCTGCACCGGGGACGCGGATCATGATCTCCTGCGCCACACTGGCCATCAGCGTCCCGTCTGCGGCGTAGATCCGTCCTGACGCGAGGCCGCGGCCACCGCGGGCGCTCGGCGATTCCTGGACGTACAGCATCCATTCGTCGACGCGTCCGAAGCGATGCCACCACATCGCGTGGTCGAGGCTCGCGACCTTCAGGCCCGGCGTCGCCCACGAGACTCCGTGGGCACGGAGGATCGACTCCTGGATCGTCAGGTCGCTGAGGTATGCCAGCGCGGAGCGGTGGACCGCAGGATCGTCTGGGATCGGTCGGCGCACGCGCATCCAGACCGCCTGGCGCGGAGCCTTCTCGGCCCCGGCCGTGAGGTAGATGGGCGCCGGTATGTGCCGCAGATCCACCGGCCGGTCGGTGAAGAGCCGCTTCGACATCGGGTGGAGCCCACCGAGATGCGCCTCTATGTCGGGGAGGTCCTCCGGCGCCGGAACGCCTTCGGGCATGGGCTCCTGGTGGTCGAATCCCGGGTCCTCGTCTTGGAACGACGCGATCATCGAGAAGATCGGGACGCCCTCCTGGAACGCCTGCGTGCGCCGGGTCGAGAACGAGCGTCCGTCGTGGATGCGATCCACGGAGAAGGTGATGCCCTCTGTCGAGTCGCCCGGACGCAGGAAGTACCCGTGCATCGAGTGCACGATCCGCTCCTGCGGGATCGTGCGCGACGCGGCGACGATGGACTGCGCGAGCACCTGCCCGCCGTACACGCGGCCGAGCGGCATCGACTGCGATCGGCCGGTGAAGATGTCTTCCGTGGTGCGCGCGTCGGACGCGCTCAGATCGATGACCGACAGCATCGACGCGACCGGATCCTTCTCCGGCGCCGTCTCGGCGTTCGGCTCGGCATCCACGGGTGCTCCTCTCCGGGGCGGCGGCCGCCCGTAGGTCCGCTTGGTAGCTTAGAGGGCGATGTCACCGCGCCTGTTGCTCGCCGATCCCGAGTCCGCCGCCGACGCCCTCACCTTCGCGGGTAGGGCAGCGCGCTTCACCGTCGAAGGCGTCCGGCTGCAAGCGTCGGGCGGGGTGCTGGCGATGACCGCCGCCCCCCTGGCGCCGCGGGGCTTCGGTGATCCGACGCCGACCGTCCTCGCTCTGCGCTCGCTCGGCGCAGACCCCGAGCTCGTATGCGACCTCGTGGTCGAGGCATCCGCTCTCTCCGCCACGACCGACGATCCGCGAGCTCTCATGCTCCCCGAGACCGCCCTGTCGCCGGCGTGGGCCGGGATCACCCCGCCGCGCGGCGGCTGGCATGCACGGCCGGGCATCGAGGCGTCGACGCTCGCCGCCAAGGCGCAGGGCGGGATCGCGCGCGTCGCCGACACGGTGCCGACCGATGCCGGCGAAGACGTGGTGCGCACGGTCCGCGCCGCGGTGTGGGGCGCGCCCGACGAAGAGCTGGGAGGCCTCCCGCTCGGCGTCGCGTTCGCGGCGTTGAGCCTCGGCTTCATCAGCGGCGGCGAGACCGCACGGGTGTTCGCGAGCGGGCCGTGGACGCGTGTGAGCCTGTCCCGAGGGCACGTTCTGGTGCGCGGTCCGGTGGCGACCGGCCTCACGCCCGTGCGGCGGACGGGATCATCGGCGAGCTGAGTCGGCAGCCGGACTGAGCGGACGGTGAACGATTCCGGCCTAGACGGCCGTGGCCGCGGCGCGCCCGGCGACCCGTCCCGAGAAGAGGCATCCGCCTACGAACGTTCCCTCGAGTGCGCGATAGCCGTGGACGCCGCCGCCGCCGAAACCGCTCGCTTCGCCCGCGGCGTACAGTCCGGGCACGGGCTCGCCCGCGGCGCCGAGCGCGCGTGCTGACAGGTCGGTCTCGATGCCACCGAGGGACTTTCGGGTGAGCACGTGCAGCTTCACGGCGATGAGCGGACCCGACTTCGGGTCGAGGATCCGGTGCGGGCTCGCGGTGCGGATGAGCCGATCGCCGCGGAACGCGCGCGCTGAGCGCAGCATGGCGATCTGGGCGTCCTTGGTGAAGTCGTTGTCGATCTCCCGGTCGCGGGATTCGACCTCGAACCGCACCCGGTCGGCGTCGAGCACGTCGCCGCCGGGGAGCGCCTGCATCCCTGCGATCAGGTCGTCGAGGCTGTCGCGCACGACGAAGTCGGCGCCGCGATCCATGAAGGCCTGAACGGGACCGGCGGCGCCCTTGCCGAGGCGGGACTTCGCAAGGAGCTTGACGTCCTTCCCGGTGAGGTCGGGGTTCTGCTCACTGCCCGAGAGTGTGAACTCCTTCTCGATGATCTTCTGCGACAGCACGAACCATGAGTGGTCGTGGCCGGTCGCCCGCAGATGCGCGAGCGTGCCGAGCGTGTCGAAGCCGGGGAACAGCGGCACCGGCAGCCGGCTGCCGGTCGCGTCGAGCCACACCGACGAGGGACCGGGGAGGATGCGGATGCCGTGATCCGGCCAGATCGGATCCCAGTTCTGGATCCCCTCGACGTAGTGCCACATGCGGTCGCCGTTGATCAGCCGAGCACCGGCCGCCGCCAACACCGGCTGCATCGACCCGTCCACGTAGGCGGGCACGCCCGTCACCATCGTCGCCGGGGGAGTGCCGAGGCGCTCCGGCCACCACTGGCGCACGAGGTCGTGGTTGCCGCCGATTCCCCCCGACGACACGATCGTCGCGGCTGCGGTGACGGTGAATGTGTCGACGGCCTCCCGCGAGCTCGCGACGCCGCGTGCGGCTCCGGAGGGCGCCAGGACATCGCCGGCGGCGCCCGTGACGACCCCGCCGTCGACGGTGAGCGACGTGACCCGGTGACGGGGCAGGATCGTCACGCGCCCGTCGGCCTCACCGGCCTCCACCGCCGCCTGGAACGGTGCGACGATCCCCGGGCCGGTTCCCCATGTGATGTGGAAGCGCGGCACCGAGTTGCCCGGTCCGGTCGCGGTGTACCCGCCGCGCTCCGCCCAGCCGACGATCGGGAAGAAGCCGACGCCCTTCTCGCGCAGCCACGCCCGCTTCTCCTCGTGCGCGAACTGCAGGTAGGCCTCGGCCCACCGTCGCGGCCAGAGGTCGTCGTCGCGGTCGAATCCCGCGTTGCCGAACCAGTCCTGTCGCGCCAGCTCGAGCGAATCCCGTATGCCCAGCCGGCGCTGCTCGGGCGAATCGATGAAGAACAGCCCGCCGAACGACCACCACGCCTGCCCACCGAGGTTCGACCGCGGCTCCTGGTCGACGATCGTCACGCGCTTGCCCGCGGCGACCGCCTCCGCGGTGGCGACGAGGCCGGCGAGCCCCCATCCGATGACGAGGATGTCGGTGTGGTGGGAGGGCATGTCGACTCCTTCGTCGGCGGCGGGGTGGAGCCGAGTCGGGTGACTCAGCGAGCGGGGTCGGCGTCGGCCGGCGGTGCCGCCGTGACGGGGAGGGATGCCGCAGCCCTCGCTCCTGCGGCGGGTCCGATGCCCGAGGGCTCGAAGGTGTTCACCATGGCATACGCGGCGCGCTGGAGGTAATCCCAGAGCGTCGCCTCGTGCAGCGGCGGGAGGTGGAGCTCGTCCACGGCGACGCGCATGTGCCCGAGCCACCGGTCGCGCGCGTCGGGGTCGACATGGAACGCCGCGTGCCGCATACGCAGCCGGGGGTGGCCGCGCTCCTGGCTGTACGTCGTCGGACCGCCCCAGTACTGCTCGAGGAACAGCGTGAGGCGCTCCTTCGCGGGCCCGAGGTCCTCCTCGGGATACATGGGCCTCAGCACCTCGTCGTCGGCGACGCCCCGGTAGAACGCGTCGACCAGCCGCACGAACGTGTCGTGGCCGCCGACCTCGTCGTAGAAGCTCAGCGGGGTGGCGGAGTCGGTCATGGGGTTCCTCCGGTGGTGGTGCCGGATTCGTCGCCCGTGGGCGCTGTCGACGGCTTCTTGGGGGTTCGCTTGGGCTTCCACACCGCGCGCTCGGGCGCGGAGGCGACAGGCGTGGGCTTCGTCTTCGGCGGGTTGGCACCGCGCACGCGCTGGGCACCCTCGAGCCCGCTCGGCATGACCGCGGCGAGCGCCGGGAGCGTGATCCCCATCTCGTCGATGGCGTGCTTGAGGCGCATGCGCAGCTCGCGGGCGACGTCGTCCTTGGCGTTCGCGCGGGTCTTCATGACGAGACGGATCACGAGCGCATCGCCCGAGATCGACTCGAGACCCCACACCTCGGGCTGCTCGAGGATGCGTGTGCGCCACTTCGGATCCTTCGCGAGCGCCTTCGCGGTGTCGAGCATCACCCTCTCGACCTCGCCGATGTCGGAGTCGGTCGCCACCGAGAGGTCGAGGATGACGCGCGACCAGCCCTGCGACAGGTTGCCGATGCGCAGGATCTCGCCGTTGCGCACGTACCAGAGGGTGCCGTTGACGTCGCGCACGTGCGTGACGCGGACGCTCACGTACTCGACGATGCCGGTCGCCAGGCCGAGGTCGACCACGTCGCCGATCCCCACCTGGTCCTCCGCGACGATGAAGATGCCGTTGAGCACGTCTTTCACGATGTTCTGCGCGCCGAAGCCGAGGCCCGCGCCGATGGCGGCGGTCAGGAGCGTGAGCGAGCCGAGCGCGGTCGGCGCCAGCACGTTGATGATCAGCAGCAGCGCGATGATCACGACGGTCACGTTGACGATGTTGCTGAGGATCGACCCGAGGGTGCGCGTGCGCTGGACGAGCCGCACCGACGCCAGCGGCGACCTCTCGAGCGCCTGTGTGTCGTCGACATTCGCCTTGTTCTTGGCTCCGTTGACGATGCGCCCGACGACGCGGTGGATGACGAAGCGCAGGATCCACACGACGAGCACCGCGCCGACGATGATGCCGGCCACCGCCAAGAGGTTCCAGCCTGCCATGACGAAGAAGTCGCCGACGTCCCGCCAGAGCCCGACGTCGGTGAGGTCGGGGGCTTGCGGGGCGGGAGTGGGTTCGAGGGGGACGCGGATCATCGTCACGATCCTAACGACGTCGAGCTGCGCTCAGCCTGGGCGGCGCTCAGGGCGTGGGTGACTCGTCACCAACCGAAGGCAGGGGCACGGACGCATCCACGAGTCGGTGCCGGTGGGCGAGGATCACCGCGTGCACGCGGTCGCGTGCCCTGATCTTGCCCAGCACCCGGCCGACATGCGTCTTCACCGTCGATTCGCTCAGGAACAGGTGCCGCGCGATCTCGGCGTTGTTCATCCCCTGGGCGATCGCGATGAAGACGTCCCGTTCGCGTTCGGTGAGCTCCGTCGTCGGGTCGGACGCTGACGACGCATGCGGTGCCGCCGCCGGGGGCGCCGCATGGAGCCTGTCGATGAGTCGCCGTGTGACCGAGGGCGCCAGCACGGCATCGCCGCGATGCAGCGCGCGGATCGCGGCGGTCAGCTCGGAGCGCTGCGCATCCTTGAGGAGGAACCCGCTCGCGCCGGCATCGAGGGCCCCCAGCGCGTACTCGTCGAGGTCGAACGTGGTCAGGATGAGCACGCGCGTCCGCGGGTGAGCGGCGACGATCGACCGGGTGGCGGCGATGCCGTCGGTACGCGGCATCCGTATGTCCATCAGCACCACGTCGGGGGCGTGCGCGGCGGCGGCGCGCACCGCCTCGTCGCCGTCGGCCGCTTCGCCCACGACGGCGACGTCCGGCTCTGCCTCGAGCACGAGGCGGAACCCGAGCCGGATCAGCTCCTGATCGTCGACCAGGAGGACGCGGATGGGGGTGGTCATGGTCGGTTCTCCTTTGCTGCGGTCGTCGCGCTCGCGTGCGCGGGCAGTGGCAGCGAGGCCCGCACCGCCCACCTCCTGCCGGCGACCGCTCCCGCCTCCAGCGTCCCTCCCACGTGGGCCGCGCGCTCGCGGAGTCCGGGGAGACCGAACCCGGCGCGTGCCGGCGGGTCCGCAGCATCCGTGCGGGGCCGCACCCCGTCGTTGACGATGGCGAGGTCGACGGCGTCCGCCCGAGCGGCGATCCGCACCTCGATCGCGGTGGCGAGCGGTGCGTGCCGCATCGCGTTCGTGAGCGACTCCTGCACGATGCGCGCCACCGCGAACCGCACTTCCGCCGGCACGTCGTCGAGGCGACCCTCCACCTGCAGCATGACGGGGAACCCCGCCCGCTGGGCGGATTCGACCGCATCGGCGACGGACGCCGACTCGATCGGCGCGAGCGGCGCGTCGGGGGAGAGATCGGGGTCGCGCAGCACCCCGAGCATCGCGCGCATCTCGGTCAGCGCACCTCGAGCCGTGGCGGCGATCTGCTCGGTGGCGGCGCGGGCGCGCCTGATGTCGGATGTCGCGGTCGCCCCCTCCGCGAGGGCGACGACGACGGTCAGGTTGTGCGAGACGATGTCGTGCATCTCGCGCGCGATGCGCGTGCGCTCGGCCGCGGCGCCCAGGCGCGCCTGCTGGTCCCGTTCGACCAGCAGTTGCCGCGAGCGGTCGATGAGCGCTTCCAGATACCGGCGGCGGTTTCCGACGTTGATCCCGATCAGGGCGCCGATCAGCAGCGCGATCGCCCCCGATACCAGCGAGGTGAGGAGGTAGCTCCACGTTGCGGGATCCGCGAAGCCGGCGATGAGCGTGTACACCGCCATCAGCGCGGTCACCGAGGCGAACGCGATCCAGCACGACCGCACCGATCGATAGACGGCGACCGCATAGATCGCGAAGGCGGGAAGGACATGCGATATGGGGACCAGGCTCGGCGGCAGGATCACCAAGGGCAGGGCGGCCACGGCGAAGACGAGGAGCGGCCGAGAGCGCCGGAACAGCAGCGCGACGCACGCGCCGGTCACGACGACGATCGCGAACACGGTCTGCGCCCCCGTCGGAGGCACGGGGTATTCGGAGCGGATCGCCGCGGTGGGCACCGACAGCAGGAACGCGACGACGGCGACGACCACGTCGGCGAACCGCGGATGCCGCGCCCAGAAGCGCCGGAAGACGCCCGGAGGGCGGGGCAGCAGGAGGCCGTCGTCGGCGCCGGGAGCGGCGCCGACGACGGCCTGGCTGGCGGATCGCGGCATTCGGTCGACTCTACGCGTCGCGGCCGCGCAGCACCGCCCAGCCGCCGACGAGGGGGACGAGGCCCCAGACCGCCAGGGTCAGCAGCGGGACGGCGAGGTCCTCGGCGCCCGGTGCGGTCACCTCGGTCGCGGCGTTCATCGGGAGGTACTCTGCGAGGTCGGCGATCCAGCTCCAGCTCTCACCGAACATCGCGAACAGGCTGAACACGATGGGCAGCACGAACAGCACGCCCACCGTCACCGCGATGGCTCCGGCGCCGTTGCGCAGGATGAATCCGAACCCGAGACCGATGAGGGTGAAGACCACCATCGAGAGAACACCCAGCGCGAGCGGCACGATGGACTGGTCCGGCTCCGACCAGTCGATCCCCTCGGCGACCAAGGGGGCGGTCGCCGCGATCGCCACGGCGTAGATCACGACTGTCGTCACCGCGATGAGCGCGCCGACGACGATCGCCTTGGCGGCGACGACGGCACCGCGACGCGGCTCGGCGGTGAGCGTGGAGCGGATCATCCCGGTCGAGTACTCGCCGGTGATGACGATCGCGCCGAGGATGCCCGCGACGAGCATCGTGAACTGCGTGGGCGAGAGGATCGCGCTGACCGCGGGGAAGCCGCCACCGAACTGGGCGGACGCCGACGCGATCATCATCGCGATGCCGATGGACAGCAGGGCGGTGATCCCGAGCGACCACCACGTCGAGCGGAGCGTCGTGATCTTGATCCATTCGCTGTGCAGCAGGTGGGCGAAGCTCAGGCGGTACGGCGAGACGGCGCGGGCGCCGGCGTCGGCACGCGTGGCGGAAGCGAGGGCGGTCATGCGATCTCCTTGGAGGTGTACTCGACGGCGTCGCCGGTGAGGGCGAGGTAGGCGTCTTCCAGCGATCCGGTGCGGGAGGTGAGCTCGTGGACGGGGATGCCGAGCGAGGCGGCGAGATCGCCGATGGATGCGGCGGTGACGCCGGAGATCTCGGCGACCCCGGGTGCTGAGGCGGTCACGGTGACATCGGGCCCCGCGAGGGCGGCGACGAGCTCCGACAGGCGGGGCGAGCGCACCACGACGTTGTTGGTGGTCCACGCCCGGACGAGCTCCGACAGCTCGGCATCCGCGAGCACCTCACCACGGCCGAGGACGATCACGTGATCGGCGGTCTGCGCCATCTCGCTCATGAGATGGCTGGACAGGAGCACGGTGCGCCCCTCCGCCGCGAGGTGCCGCACGAACTGGCGCACCCACCTCACGCCTTCGGGGTCGAGGCCGTTCACCGGCTCGTCGAGGGTGAGGGTGCGCGGGTCGCCGAGCAGCGCCGCGGCGATGCCGAGCCGCTGACCCATGCCGAGCGAGAACTTGCCGGCCCGCTTGCCCGCGACCGACTGGATGCCGGTGAGCTCGATCACCTCGTCGACGCGGGCGCGGCCGATGCCGTGCGTCGCCGCCATCGCTCGCAGGTGGCTGCGCGCCGAGCGGCCGGTGTGCACCGCCTTGGCGTCGAGCAGCACGCCGACCTCGGTCAGCGGCGAGCGCAGGTGCGCGTAATTCTGGCCCGCGACGGTGACGGTTCCGGACGTGGGCCGGTCGAGGCCGACGATCATCCGCATCGTGGTCGACTTGCCGGCTCCGTTCGGGCCGAGGAACCCGGTGACCTTCCCCGCCTGCACGGTGAACGACACATCGGACACCGCGGTCTTGTCTCCGAAGCGCTTCGTGAGCTGTTCTGCAACGATCATGCCCACACGCTATGAGTCAGCTGTGCCCGTGCGCGTCAGCCTTCGGGATGAAACCATGGGCGACCGAGTGGTACCACGGTGCCGCAAACGACGGATGCCTCGACCCGGCCGGGTCGAGGCATCCGTCGCGGCCGATTACTGAGCGTCGCGGTCCTGCACCGACAGCGCGCGCTCGACGCCGGCGAGGTTCTCGGCGACCAGGCGGCGCAGGGCCGGAGCCGCATCGGCGTTCGCCTCGAGCCACGCGCGCGTGGCGTCGCGGAGCGCGATGTCGGCGAGCGGAGCAGGGTAGAGGCCGACGATGAGGTACTGCGCGATCTGATAGGTGCGCGAGTCCCAGATGGGCAGCAGCGACTCGAAGTAGCGCGCGACGAAGCCGCTGAGGAGGTCGCGGCCCGCCGGGTGCACGAACCCGAGCGCCGCGGCGCGGACGATGGTGTTCGGCTGGTCGTCGCTGTCGACGAGCGACGACCAGGCCGCAGCCTTGGCCTCGACCGACGGCAGTGCCGCCTTGGCCTGCGCCGCGAACTCGCCGCCCTTGGCGGTGTTGTCGGCTTCGAGGGCCTCGTCGATGTCGGCCGCCGTGACGACGCCGCCCGCGGCGAGCGACACCAGCAGCTGCCACGACAGGTCGGTGTCGATCGCGAGTCCCTCGAAGGCGACCTCGCCATCGCGCACCTGACGGACCTTCTCCCACTGGCCGGGGGTCGCTGCGGCCGATGCGAACGCGGTGACGAACTGCAGCTGATTGTCGCTTCCGGCCTCCGCCTCCTGGGCGAGGCCCCACAGCGCGTCAGCGACCTTCGCACGGGTGACGTCCCGCTTCTCGGGCGCGACGTACGAGTTCGCCGCGAGCTGCAGTTGCGCGAGGGTCGTGCGGACCGTGGTCGACTCCGTCTCGGCGCCGATGTTGCGCAGGACCAGATCCACGTAGTCGGAGGCGGATGCCTCGGCATCGCGCGTCTGGTCCCACGCGGCTCCCCAGACCAACGAGCGGGCGAGCGGGTCGCTGATCTTGCCCAGATGGTCGATCGCCGTCTCGAGCGACTGGTCGTCGAGGCGGATCTTCGCGTACGCGAGGTCCTCGTCGTTCAGGAGCACGAGCGCGGGTCGCTTCAGACCCTTGAGCTCGGGCACCTCGGTGAGGTCGCCGTCCACGTCGAGCTCGACGTGGTGCACGCGCACGAGGGCGCCGCCGTCGAGGTCGTAGAAGCCGACGCCGAGGCGGTGCGGGCGGATCGTGGGGTAGTCGGCCGGCGCCGTCTGCACGATCGCGAAGCGCGTGATGGCGCCGTCGACATCCGTCACGATCTCGGGCGACAGGGTGTTGACGCCCGCCGTCTCGAGCCACTTCTTCGACCACGTCGACAGTTCACGGCCGCTGGTGACCTCGAGCTCGGTGAGCAGGTCCGAAAGCTCGGTGTTCGACCACTCGTGCTTCTTGAAGTACGCGGCGACGCCGGCGAAGAACGCCTCGATGCCGACCCATGCGGCGAGCTGCTTGAGCACCGAGCCGCCCTTGGCGTACGTGATTCCGTCGAAGTTGACCTGCACGTCCTCGAGGTCGTTGATCTGCGCGACGACGGGGTGCGTCGACGGGAGCTGGTCCTGGCGGTACGCCCAGGTCTTCTCCATCGCGTTGAACGTGGTCCACGCCTCGGTCCACTCGGTGGCCTCGGCGGTGGCGATGGTCGACGCCCACTCGGCGAACGACTCGTTGAGCCACAGGTCGTTCCACCACTTCATCGTGACGAGGTCGCCGAACCACATGTGGGCGAGCTCGTGCAGGATCGTGACGACGCGGCGCTCCTTGACGGCATCGGTCACCTTGGAGCGGAAGACGTACGTCTCGGTGAAGGTGACCGCGCCCGCGTTCTCCATCGCACCCGCGTTGAATTCCGGAACGAAGAGCTGGTCGTACTTGGCGAACGGGTAGGCGTAGTCGAACTTCTCCTCGAAGTAGGAGAAGCCCTGGCGCGTCTTGTCGAAGATGTAGTCGGCGTCGAGGAACTGCCAGAGGCTCTTGCGGCCGTAGACCCCGAGTGGGATGACCCGGCCCGACGCGCTGGTCAGCTCCGAGAACGTGGCCTCGTAGGGTCCTGCGATGAGGGCCGTGATGTACGACGAGATGCGCGGCGTGGGCTCGAAGCGCCAGGTCGCCGTGCCGTCGCCGTGCTTCTTCGGCTCGGGGGTGGGGGAGTTCGAGACGACCTTCCACGGCTCGGGGGCCGTCACCGTGAAGGCGAACGTGGCCTTCAGGTCGGGCTGCTCGAACACCGCGAAGACGCGGCGCGAGTCGGGCACCTCGAACTGCGAGTAGAGGTACACCTCGCCGTCGACAGGGTCGACGAAACGGTGCAGGCCCTCGCCGGTGTTCGTGTACAGGCAGTCCGCGTCGATCACGAGCTCGTTGTCGGCGGCGAGGTCGTCCAGCGCGATGCGCGAGTCCGCGAACGCCGTCGCGGTGTCGATCGAGCGGCCGTTGAGCGTGATCTCGCGCACCTCGCGCGCGATCAGGTCGATGAACGTCGAGGCACCGGGCGTCGCCGTGAAGCGGACGACGGAGCGGGATCCGAAGACCTCGGCGCCCTTCGTCAGGTCGAGCGCGACTTCGTACGACTGCGTGTCGACGATCGCGCGGCGCTCCTGCGCCTCGATGCGGGTGAGGTTCTCTCCAGGCACTGCTGTGGCTCCCATGGGTGAGGATGACGGAGGTGGTCGATCGGCTCGTCGCGCGAGCGTTCGATCCGGCGGCCGCCACCAGCGCTGCTGGCACCGATGACAACCGTCCCAGCCTATGTGCTGTGGGTGCTGGATTGTCGTCTGACATGGCTGCGGGCGTGCTCCAGCGCAGAGGGGAGATCGGCGAACAGGTGGTTCTGGTGCCGGAGCGAGCCGAGCACGCCGACGGTTCGGAAGAGCTCCTCGTGTCCGGGCTGGACGCCCTTGATGAGCACCGTGACGCCTCGACGCTCCATGGTCTGCACGATCTCGGTGAGCACGCGCGCACCGGTCGCGTCGACCAGTTCGAGCCGGGACATGCGCAGGATCACGACCGAGATGCCCGTGAGCCCGGTGACCGCCTCGAACACCCGGTCTGCCGCCGCGAAGAAGAGTGGACCGTCCAGACTCACGATCGCGATGTGCACGTCTTCCGGCGCGGGTTCGCCCGAGGGTGGTTCGCGGTGCACCGACGTCGCCCGCGAGAGGCTGCGCAGTGCGAAGAAGCCCGCGCAGGCGACCCCGATAACGACGGCGACGATCAGATCGAAAGACACCGTCACGACGGCTGTCAGAACGAACGCGGCGGCGTCCGAGCGCGTGGAGCCCAGGATCGAGCGCACGGTCGCGGCGTGGACCATCCGCACCGCGGTGAGGGTCAGCACGCCGGCGAGCGCCGCCAGCGGGATCGCGCTCACCGGACCCGCGGCGATCACGACGAAGCCGAGCAGGACGATGGCGTGCACCATTGCCGCCAGCCGCGAGCGTCCGCCTGAGCGAACGTTGACCGCGGTGCGTGCGATCGCGCCGGTGGCGGGCATGCCTGCGAACAGGCCGGAGCCGATGGACGCGATCCCCTGACCGATCAGCTCGCGATCGGGGTCGTAGCTGCCGGTGTCGGCGAGCGAGGCGGCGACGCGCGCCGAGAGCAGCGACTCGATGGCCGCCAGAGCGGCCACGGTCACCGCGGGGAGGGCCAGGGACCAGAGTTCGGCGGGGTCGAGTGACGGAAGCGCGGGTGCGGGCAGCGTCGCGGGGAGCGGACCGATCACCGCCAGCGGATCGGGCACCACCAGAGCGAGCACCGTGACGACGGCGATCCCGATCAGCGATCCGGGGATCGCGGGATGGATGCGCGGAGCCGCGAGCATGCAGGCGGCCACCGTGCCGGCGGCCGCGAGCGCCCACGGCACATAGGCCCAGTCGGCCTCCGCGATCGCCTGCGCCGCTGCGATGACCGCGTTCGAGCTGTGCTCGCCCGCGGGGCTGAGGGTCGGCGAGACGAGCAGGGGCACCTGCTGCAGGAAGATGATCACGGCGATGCCGAGCGTGAACCCCTCGATGACCGGCCACGGGATGAACGACACCGCGCGGCCGAGCCGCAGCAGTCCGGCGACGAGCACGAGGATCCCTGCGAGCATGCTGACGACCGCGACCGCGCCCGGTCCCTGCGAGGCGACGATGGGCACGAGGACGACGACCATCGCGCCCGTCGGCCCCGACACCTGCACATGCGATCCGCCGAACACGGCCGCGAGCACACCCGCGACGATCGCGGTCACGAGCCCTGCCTCCGCTGTCAGCCCCGAACTCACCCCGAACCCGAGCGCGAGGGGGAGAGCCACGATCCCGACCGTGACCCCGGCGACGAGGTCCCCCCGCCACGTGCGGCGCAGTCCGCGGTAGTCCTCGGGCGAGGGGAGGAGATTCCGCGTGTACGACATCGCACGCCGGGTCCGGCTCGCCCGCGCGGCGGCATCCCTCCCGCTCATCGCGGGGGCAGCGCCGGAAGCGAGTCAGCGCCGGCGAGAAGGTCGCGATCGGACGACAGGACGCCGAGCAGCAGCGCGCGCGCAACGGCGAGCAGTTCGGCCACCTTGGCGTCGGCGAGCCGGTAGTACACATGGCTCGCGCGCCGCTCAGAGGCCACCAGGCGGTGCCGGCGCAGCACGGCGAGGTGCTGGGAGAGGTGGGATGCCTCCAGGCCGGTCTCCGTCTGGAGCTCGGCGACGCTCAGCTCGTCGGCGGCCGAGAGCAGCTCCAGGATGCGGATCCGGAACGGATGCGACAGCCCCTTGAAGAGGCCGGCCTTGACTTCGTACAGCGGTCGCTGAGCTCGTGTTAGTGGCATGATGAAATCATCATATCGCGGGTTCCGGCGGCGACGCGGTGTCAGGATGGAGGGGTGACCTCCCCCGAGCAGCACGTCGTCCCGTTCGCCTCTACCGCCGCCGCTCCCGGCGCACCGTACGTCGACGAGCCCGTCGCGTACGACGGCATCCTCCTCGCGGGCTTCGGCGGGCCAGAGGGCCAGGACGACGTCATCCCGTTCCTCCGCAACGTCACGCGCGGCCGCGGGATCCCCGACGAGCGCCTCGAAGAGGTCGCGCACCACTATCGTCACTTCGGCGGCGTGAGCCCGATCAACGCACAGAACCGCGCACTCAAAGCGGCTCTGGAGGCCGAGCTCGCGCACCGGGGCATCGGTCTGCCCGTGTACTGGGGCAACCGCAACTGGGCACCGTACCTCGGGGAGGCGGTGACGGATGCCGCAGCCGCCGGTCACACGAACCTGCTGGCGCTCGCGACCAGCGCCTATTCGTCATTCTCGAGCTGCCGTCAGTACCGCGAGGACTTCGCCCGTGTTCTCACCGAGACCGGACTCGCCGGCACTGTGACGATCGACAAGGTGCGGCAGTTCTTCGACCATCCGGGCTTCGTGCAGCCCTTCGTCGACGGGGTGCGCGATGCCGTGGCCGGGTTCCTCGCCGACGGCATCGCCCCCGAGGGCGTGCGGGTGCTGTTCTCGACACACAGCATCCCGACGGCGGATGCTGAGCGCTCCGGTCCGCGCGAGGGCGACGAGCTGCACCGCGCATTGGGCGAGGGCGGCGCGTACGCTGCACAGCACATGGCCGTCGCCGAGGTCGTCATGGCGACCGTCGCCGCGGAGATCGCCGGCGCCGACCGCGTCGCGTGGGACCTCGTCTACCAGTCGCGTTCCGGCCCGCCCAGCCAGCCGTGGCTCGAGCCCGACATCAACGATGTCATCGCGGAGCTTCCGGGCGCCGGCGTGAAGGCCGTCGCGATCGTGCCGGTCGGCTTCATGAGCGACCACATGGAGGTCCTGTGGGACCTCGACACCGAGGCGATGGAGGCCGCCGCCGAGGTGGGCATCCGCGCGGTGCGCACGCCGACGCCCGGCGTCGACCCGGTCTTCGTGTCGGGACTCGTCGACCTCGTCGAAGAGCGCCTGGACGGCACGCCGGCGGGCGAGCGGCCCCACGCCACCGACCTCGGACCCTGGTTCGACGTCTGCCGCCCCGCCTGCTGCGAGAACGTGCGCGCAGGCTTCAAGCCGGCCGCCGCCGGCATCGCCCCCTGAGCCCGCCACCCGCCTGATCCGACGGTCGCCGCAGGGCGCAGCATCCGTCGTCCTTCGTCCACCCCCTCTCTCTAGGATTGAGCCCATGCGCATCCACATCGCGACCGACCACGCCGGCCTCGAGTTCTCGACGCAGCTGCAGCACCATCTCGCGGCCGCCGGCCACGAGGTCGTCGACCACGGCCCGATCGAGTACGACCCGCTCGACGACTACCCGGCGTTCTGCATCCGCGCGGCCGAGGCTGTCGTGCGCGACCAGGCCGCCGGCATCGAGGCGCTCGGCGTCGTCTTCGGCGGCTCGGGCAACGGCGAGCAGATCGCCGCGAACAAGGTCGTGGGCGTCCGCGCCGCACTCGCGTGGAGCATCGCCACGGCGGAGCTCGCTCGCGAGCACAACGACGCGAACGTCATCGCGATCGGCGCACGCCAGCACACGTTCGAAGAGGCCGCGAGCTTCATCGACCGCTTCATCGCGACGCCCTTCTCAGGCGAGGAGCGCCACGCGCGCCGCATCGCCCAGCTCGCCGCGTATGAGGAGGACGGCACGCTCGAGCCCGACCCGCGAGCTGTCGCCGGGCAGCCCGACGTCCTCGCCGCCGACGACAGCTCGTTCGATCCCGAAGCCGGCTGAGCAGTGCCGGAGGGGCATTCCGTCCATCGCATCGCCCGCCAGTTCGACCGCAACTTCGTCGGCCGCTCCGTCGCGGCGTCGAGCCCGCAGGGACGCTTCGTCGAGGGCTCCGAGATCCTGAGCGGGCGCACCGCGACGTCGGTACGGGCCGTCGGCAAGCAGATGTTCCTCGAGTTCGACGACGACCTGTGGCTGCGCGTGCACCTCGGCATGTACGGTGCGTGGGACTTCGCGGGCGAGATCCTCGTGGATCCGACCATCGCGTCGGCCAACGGGCGCATGGGCCAGACGAACCAGCGGGGCACGGACCTCGATGACCCGATCCTCGACACGGCCGGCGAGAACTCGCTGACCTCGATCGGAGCCCCGCGCCGCACGCGCGTCCACGTGCGCATGTCGGAGCAGACCACCGGGCTCGCCGACGAGGGGGACGAGTGGCCGCCGCCCGTGGTCGGTCAGGTGCGGCTCCGCCTGCTCACGGAGGTGACGTGCGCCGATCTGCGCGGGCCGACGGCCTGCGAGCTGCAGACGCCGGAAGAGGTTGCTGCGACCATCTCGAAGCTCGGACCGGACCCGCTGGTCGACGACATCGCGGAGGGGGAGGAGCGGTTCACGTCGGTCGTGCGGCGCAAGCCGACCTCCATCGGCCTGCTGCTCATGGACCAGAACGTGGTGAGCGGCATCGGCAACGTGTATCGCGCCGAGCTGCTGTTCCGGGCGCGCCAGAACCCGCACACGCCGGGGCGCGACGTCCCCGAGGAGGTCGTCCGCGACATCTGGCGGGACTGGGTGCGGCTCCTGGCGATCGGCGTCGAAACCGGCCAGATGATGACGATGGACGACCTCGACCCCGAGGCGTATCGTGCGGCGATGGCGAGTCGCGACGACCGCCACTGGGTCTACCACCGCGCGGGTCTCCCGTGCCGGGTGTGCGGCACCGCGATCGTGGTCGAGGAGGCCGCGGGGCGGAAGCTCTACTGGTGCCCGTTCTGCCAGGCCTGACTGTGACGCCGGGGGCCCGACCCCGCGAATAGGCTGGGCGCATGCGTCAGAACCCGAGCTTCGCGATGTCGGATGCCGGCGAGATCCGCCGGCTCATCGAACAGAATCCGTGGGTCACGATCGTCTCGTCGACCGACACCGGGCTGGTCGCCTCGCACTACGCCGTGCTGCTGGACGGCGACGTCGACGACGGGGATCACGACGCTCTCACGATCGTGGGCCACGTCGGCAAGCCCGACGACCTCATCCACGGTCTCGGAGAGCGTGAGCTGCTGGTGGTGGTTCAGGGCCCGCACGGATACATCTCGCCGGGGTGGTACGGCGACGTGCCCAGCGTGCCGACGTGGAACTTCGTGTCGGCGCACCTGACCGGCGTCCCTGAGCTGCTGAGCCCGGAGGAGAACCTCCGGGTGCTCGAGCGCCTCGTCACGCGCTTCGAGAGCGGCCTGCCGCAGCCGCGCCTCATGTGGGAGCCGCCGAACGATCCGGAGTACGTGCGCAGGCTGGAGCAGGGCACGGTCGGCTTCCGGCTCACGCCGACCAAGGTCGTCGGCAAGCGCAAGCTGAGCCAGAACAAGCCCGACGAGACGGTCGAGACCGTCATCGTGGAACTCGAGTCCGGCGCGAGCCCGTACGCCGATCCGCGGCTGGCGGCCGAGATGCGCCGCGATCTCGAGACCCGGAAGGCGGCCCGATGACGGCCGCGCGCGGCGAAGCCATAGACGTCATCGCGAACGCGCATCTGACCGGCTCCGACCGCACCGATCCGTTCGGCGCGGACCCGGTCGACGTGCACCTCGCCGAAGGGCTCGTGGTCGACATCGCGCCCGCGGGGGCCCTGCCACGTCACGGGCACGTGCTCGACGCCGACGGCGGCTGGGTCATCCCCGGTCTCTGGGACCACCACGTCCACACCGTGCAATGGGCGCTCTCCGCCCAGCGGGTCGCCCTCGGAGGGGCGGCGACCGCCGCACACGCGGCGGCGCTCATGGCCGCGGCCGAGACCCTTCCCGACGGACGCCGCGTGGGCACCGGCTTCCGCGACGCCTTCTGGGCCGACACGCCCGACCTCGCGCTCCTGGATGCGGTGACGGGCGAGATTCCGACCTACCTCATCAACGCCGACGTGCACAGCGTGTGGCTGAACTCGGCGGCCCTGCGCCGCGAGGGGTTCGAGCCGGAGGGGTCCGGCTTCCTCCGCGAGGAGCCGGCGTTCGAGATCTCGCGCCGCCTCAACGCCGTCGACGCGTCGGTGTCCGATCCGCTCGTGACGCGCATGGCGCAGGATGCGGCGTCCCGCGGCGTCGTCGGACTCGTCGATCTCGACATGTCGTGGAACGAGGACGCGTGGGCGCGGCGGCTCGCCACCGGGTTCGACGCGCTGCGGGTCTCCTTCGGGATCTACCCCCAGTTCCTCGAGCGGGCCATCGCCGACGGACTCCAGACGGGGGACGCGGCCAGGGGCGCAGCATCCGATCTCGTCCGCGTCGGCCCGCTCAAGGTGATCACCGATGGCTCGCTCGGCACCCGCACCGCCGCGTGCTCCCACGCATACCCGGACGATCCGCACAACCACGGCATGATCACGGTCGACCTCGCGACGCTCGTCGAGCTCATGACGCGAGCCACGGCCGCGGGCATCGCGTCGGCGATCCACGCGATCGGCGACGTCGCGAACTCGCACGCACTGGACGCCTTCGCCGCGACGGGCGCCTGGGGCACCATCGAGCACGCGCAGCTCGTCGCCCATGCCGACATCCCGCGGTTCGCGCGGCTGGGGGTCGGCGCGAGCGTCCAGCCCGAGCACGCCCTCGACGACCGCGAACTGACCGACAGCGTATGGGCGGGTCAGACCGCGCAGCCGTATCCGCTGCGGGCTCTCGCCGATACGGGTGCGAACCTGCTCTTCGGCTCCGATGCGCCCGTCTCGCCGCTCGATCCGTGGGCAGCGATGGCGGCCGCTGTGTTCCGCACACGCGAGGGCCGCGAGCCGTGGCAGCCGGCGCAGCGCGTCGACGCCGCGACGGCGCTGGCCGCCTCGACGCGCGGCGGCTCCGCCGAGCCCGCGCGCATCGATCCCGGTGACGCCGCCGACCTCGCGGTCTGCGAGCACGACCCCCTCGCCGTCGGCGAGCCGACGCTGCGCAGGATGAAGGTGGCTGCGACGCTGCTGGCGGGACGCCTCACCCACGTGGACTGAGCCGCGGGCCCATGCGGGGGTCTTCCCCCGTATCGGTCTGGGAGCACATCGGATGCCGCCCCGTCGTCGGCGTCGCGAAGCTGGGAACATGAGTTCCGAGGGAGACATCGATGACCGCCGCCACCACTGAGCCGGCTCCGCTCCAACCCGTCGCTTCCCGCCCCGTCTCGGGGTTCTGGGCGTCCTACGGGCAGGCGTGGGTCCGCACCCCCGGCAGTGCGTTGTACCTGCTCGCGGTGTTCGTACTCGCGATGGTCTCGGTGAGCCTGCTCGCCTCCCTGTTCTGGACGGGCGTCGGGCTGCTGATCCTCGTGATCGGGCTGCCGCTCATCGTGCTGACGCTGCTGATCGCGCGGGGCTTCGGCATCGCCGACAGGTTCCTCCTCCTGCTGACCGCACAGCCCGAGATCCCCGAGCCGGAGTGGAATCGCGACAGGCCGGAGGCGACGGGCTTCTGGATGACGCTGACCCGCCCGATCCGCAACGCGCACTATTGGCTGTATCTCGTGCACGGCATGATCGTGAACCCGATCATCAGCACCATCTCGTTCACCCTCACGGTCGTATGGCTGAGCGCCGGCCTCGGCGGTCTCACGTACTGGTTCTGGGGCCTCTTCCTCCCGCGCAGCTGGAACGCCGACGGCTCGGGTGGGGAGTGGGGGCACTACGTCGCAGACTTCATGCCGTGGCTCTTCGGCGGCTGGTCGAGCTGGGCAGTCGAGGTCGCGCTCTATCTCATCGCCGGCATCGTCTTCACCTTCACGATGCCGTGGGTGCTCGGCGGCCTTGCGCGCGGCCACCACGCGATCGCGAAGGGCATGCTCGGCCGGTGGCAGTCGGACGAGCTCGCCGCCGAGGTCCGCGCCGAAGCCGCGGCGCGCGGCGCCGCGGTGCACGCCGAGGACCTCGCACTGCGTCGCCTCGAGCGCGACATCCACGACGGCCCGCAGCAGCGCCTGGTGCGGCTGCAGATGGACCTCGCCGCGCTGGAGCGGCGCGCCGAGTCGGGAGACACGGATGCTGCCGCCGACCTCGCGCGGGAGGCACGAGGTCACGCGAAGGCGGCGCTGGATGAGCTGCGGGCGCTGTCCAGCGGCGTCGCACCGCCGCTCCTGCAGGACCGCGGGCTTGCTGCCGCCCTGGGCGCCGTCGCGACCGCATCGCCGCTGTGGGTGCAGGTCGACGTCGACCCCTCGATCGACCTCGCCGTCAGTCAGGAGGCGGCGCGCACCGTCTACTTCGTCGTCGCCGAGCTGATGACGAACGCGGTCAAGCACTCCGGAGCCACCGGGGTGACCCTTCGCGCCTCGTTGCGACGAAGCGCAGCCGGGACTCCGACGCACCTCGACGTCTGGGTCGTGGACAACGGCCGCGGCGGCGCGGCCATCACGTCGGGCCACGGGCTCGAGGGCCTGCGCGAACGGGTCGCCGGGCTCCGCGGCGTGCTGGTCGTGACGAGCCCGGTCGGCGGGCCGACGTCGGTCGGCGCCCATATCCCTCTCACGGTCGCGCCATGACGCGTGCCTATCCTGAGGGGATGGCCGCATCGTCCGACTCCGCACCGCTGCGCGTCGTCCTGTTCGAGGACTCGGTCCTGCTGCGGGAGGGGCTCGTCCGGCTGTTCGACGAGGCCGGGTACACGACGGCGGGCGCCTGGGGCGACGCCGAGGATGTGGTGGGCCGCGTTCGCGAGGCGCGGGCGGACGTCGCGATCCTCGACGTCCGCCTGCCCCCGGGCTTCCGCGACGAGGGCATCCGCGCGGCCCTGGCGGTGCGCGCCGCGCTTCCCGCCGTCGGCATCCTCGTGCTCAGCCAGTACGTCGAGGGCGTCTACGCGAAGGAGCTTCTCGCGGGCGGCGAGGGTGGCGTCGGCTACCTCCTGAAGGACCGCGTCACGTCCCTGGATGAATTCACGGATGCCGTGCGCCGTGTCCGCGAGCGTGGGACGGTGCTCGATCCGCTCGTCGTGCAGGGACTGCTCTCAGCGCGACCCGATCCGCTCTCCACGCTCACGCCGCGCGAACGCGACGTGCTCACCCTCATGGCGGAGGGACGCAGCAACGCGAGCATCGCGCAACGGCTGTTCATCGGCGTCGGAGCGGTGGAGAAGAACATCAGCGCCATCTTCGCGAAGCTCGGTCTCGAGGAGTCCGGCACCGAGCACCGCAGGGTCCTGGCGGCGCTCGCCTTTCTGCAGCATCCATGACGTGACGAAGGCCTCCGGGGATCCCGGAGGCCTTCGTCACGCCGTTGCGATCACTCGGCGAGGTGCGCGAAGAGGAACCAGCGGTCCTTCTCGAGCGACTCCTTGATGCCGATCGCGATGTCCTGGCTCGTGAGGTCGAACTCGTCGAGCCCGTCGATCGCGGCCTGCGTGTCGGCGATGACGGTGTCCATGTCGGAGATCACGTTGCGGATCAGCGCGTCCCACTGGGTGAAGCCCGCAGGGACCGCCGTAGAGGTCTTCTGCGCGACCGTTCCGACGCGGGCGTCGATCGGGAGACCGAGGGCCACGATGCGCTCGGCGGCCTGGTCGGCGCCGGCCTGTGCGTGGAGCACCACCGAGTCCAGCAGTTCGTGGATGGCGATGAAGTTCGCGCCGCGCACGTTCCAGTGCGCCTGCTTTCCGTTCACGGCCAGGGCCTGCAGGCCCAGGACAACGGGGGTGAGGAACTGCGCCGTCGCGGCGGCGACGTCGGGGTTCGCTGCGGTTGCGGGGGTGGTCTGGGTGTTCGTCATGTCTCTGGCCTCCATCGTTCGGAGGGTCGCTCAGCTCAGCGGTCTTCCTCCGGTGACTGCAACGCTACTCACGAGAAGTCATTCCGCAAGCAAGAGAAGGCTGGGCTAAACCGGGGAATCCGCGCCGTCGGTGCGGGCGCGTCGTGCGACAGCGGCTAACGTCGATTCGTGCCTTCCGCCGATCACGACCTCGGACCGCAGCATCTGGGCGCTCCCGCCACGACCGTGACCCGGGAGCCCCGCGATCGCTCGCCCGAACACGCCGAGCCCTCGCGCTTCATCCCGCACGTGCAGGGCCTGCGCGCGATCGCCGTCCTGTGCGTCGTGCTTTACCACTTCTGGCCCGGCCGGCTCACCGGCGGCTACATCGGCGTCGACATCTTCTTCGTGATCTCGGGCTTCCTCATCACGGCGCACCTGATGCGCGAGCTCACAGCGACCGGCACGGTGCGGCTCGGTCAGTTCTGGGCGCGCCGCGCACGACGCCTGCTCCCCGCATCCCTTCTCGTCCTGCTCTTCTGCGCGCTCGTCGTGATGTCGCCCTACCTCATGCCCACGTCGGCATTGCCGAACGAGGTGCGCGAGATCCTGGCGTCGACGTTCTACGTCGAGAACTGGTACCTGGCCCTCAATTCCGCCGACTACCTCAACCACTCCGGTTCGCCCACCACGGTGCAGCACTACTGGTCGTTGTCGCTGGAAGAGCAGTTCTACGTGATGTGGCCCCTCATCATGCTGCTGGCCGCGTGGATCGGCGTGAAGTTCTTCCGCGGCGCGCGCCGGCGCGCGATCATCACGGCCCTCGGCACCGTGACCGTGGTCTCCTTCGTGTTCTGCGTCGTCTTCACGATCACGAATCCGGCACCCGCCTACTTCGTCACATTCGGCCGAATGTGGCAGTTCGGAGTGGGAGCGCTCATCGCGTTGGTGCCGATGCTGCGCGTACGCAACGCGATCGGCAGCTTCGTGCTCGGCTGGGGCGGCATCCTGCTGCTCCTCTACGTCGCCTTCACGTTCGACGGTCAGACGCCGTTCCCCGGTCACATGGCGGCGCTGCCGACCTTGGGCGCGGCCGCGGTCATCGCTGCGTCGAACACCGCACGCTGGTGGTACCCGACGCGCATCCTCGCGATCCGTCCGGCGCAGTTCGTCGGAGACATCTCGTACTCGCTCTATCTCTGGCACTGGCCGCTGATCGTCATCGCGCCCTCGGTGCCGTTCTGGGGCCTCACGATCTACCATCGCGTAGCGCTCCTGGTGCTCTGCTTCGTGCTCGCGTGGCTCACGAAGCGGTTCGTGGAGGACCCGGCCCGTGGCTGGAAGGTGCTCACCTCGCGCCCCGCCCGCGTGACGCTGTGGTCGTCGCTCGCGGCGATGGTCGTGGTGGGCCTCGTCGCGGCCTCCGCGTGGTTCGTCAACGCGCCGTTGTACAACCAGGGCACGCGCGACATCGCCGAGCTGCAGCAGAACCCGCCGGAGTGCTTCGGCGCGGCATCCGTGCTCGACTCCGCCTGCGCCGGCGCCGACTTCGGCGATACGATCCTGCCTGCCCCCGGCTTCGCCGGCATCGACCGGCCCGAGAACCCGGACTGCTTCGTGCAGCTCACCGATTCGCGACCCGTCTCGTGCACCTTCGGCTCGGATGACCCCGACGCTCCCCGCATCGCGCTCATCGGCGACAGCCACGCCTACCAGCTACTGTCGACGTTCCAGCGCATGGCCGACGAGAACGGCTGGCAGCTGGTGACCTGGTTCAAGGGCGCATGCCCCTGGAACACCACGCCGCTGTCGACGCCGGGGGCCTTCGGCGCCGCCTGCACCGAATGGCGCGGCCGCGTGCAGAACGCCATCGACGACGCCGACCTCGACGCCGTGTTCACGGCGGCGATCGCGACCACGCCGTACTCGTCCGCCGGGTACGACTCCTCGTACGACGCGGCCGTGGCCGGCTACCGTGATGCGTGGAGCACGGTCACGGAGCGCGGCATCCCCGTCATCACCGTGGTCGACAACCCGGTGTGGGAGACGGATCCGAACAAGTGCCTGCGCACGCGCGACGTCTCGGAGTGCGACGGCGCCCGGTCGGACGTGCTCGTGGAGGACGATCCGCTGCGGGCCGCAGCATCCGGTCTCGATTCGGTCACTCTGCTCGATTTCACCGACGTGTTCTGCGGCACCGAGACGTGCGCGCCGGTCGTGGGCGGGGCGAACATCTATCGCGACCAGGACCACCTGACGGTCACCTTCGCCGACACGCTGGCCCCGTGGTACACCGAAGCCATCGAGGTGGCGCTGGCCAATAGAGTCGCCTCATGACAGTCGCACCCGGAGCATCGGTCCTCACCGCGGCGGGCAGGACGCCCTCGCTCGACCCCACGTCGTTCGTCGCGGCCGGCGCGCGCGTCGTCGGGGGAGTGACCCTCGGCCCCGGCGCCAGCGTCTGGTACAACGCGGTGCTCCGCGCCGACGGCGACACCATCACGGTCGGGGCGAACAGCAACCTGCAGGACAACGTCTCCGTCCACGTCGACGCGGGCCGGCCCGTCGTCATCGGCGAGAACGTCTCGGTCGGGCACAACGCCGTCGTGCACGGCTGCACGATCGGCGACGGCTCGCTCATCGGCATGGGCGCCGTCGTGCTCAACGGCGCGAAGATCGGATCCGGATGCCTCGTCGCCGGCGGCGCGGTAGTGCTCGAGGGGTCCGAGATCCCGGACGGCTCCCTGGTCGCCGGCGTGCCCGCGAAGGTGCGCCGCGAGCTCACCGATGAGGAACGCGCCGGACTGCTGCGCAACGCCGAGCACTACCTCGCGCACATCGGCGAGCATCGCGACGCAGCGCCCCTCGGCTGAGCCGCCGTTCGGTGGCCTCAGCTCCGCGGCTGCGCCGGAGGGTGATGCTTGCCACGGTGCACCTCGTACAGACGCACGTGGCCTGGCCACGCCGGGTCGTTCTCGATCGGCAGGTCGTCCATGAAGTGACGGATGACGTGGGCCAGCTGCCCCGGATGGCTGAAGTTGATCGCGTGGGCGGCGCCCTCCAGCATGACGACCAGCACATGGCTGTCGGTCTGGCTGGCGATCTCATCGACGCGGTGCGCGTGGGGGAGCAGCGGGTCGCGCTGGCCGAGCACCACGAGCGTGGGGATGCGCATCTCGAGCAGTCGCTGCAGTGACGGGTACTGCGTGAGGGAGCGGAACATGCGCATCGTGCTCGGCACGCCGAAGCGCACGTAGTCGGGCACGGCGACGCGTGCCATCTTGACGGGCTCGCGTGGCGCGTCCTGCGAGAGCTGCTTGATGGCGCGGCGCAGCGGCTGGTTGAACAGGCCGCCCGCGGGGGATACCAGCACCGCGCGGTCGATGCGCTCCGGGTAGCGGTGCGCGAACTCGATGATGACCGGGCAGCCCATCGAGTTGCCGACGAGCGTCGCCTTCTCGACGCCGCGGTCGTCGAAGAAGTCGACCGCGGCGCGCGCGAGGTCGGGAATGTCGAGCATGTCTCTGCGCTTGCCGCTGCGCCCGAAGCCGGGAAGGTCGGGCACATAGGTGTGGAACTCGTCCGCGAGTCGCTCGGCCGTCGGCAGGAGGTAACGACCGGAGAGCCCGAATCCGTGCACGTGCGCCATGACGCGCTCGTCCTTCGTCGGGTTCGGCGACTCCCGATAGAAGACGTCGACGCCGTCGATGCGCGTCCACTTCTCGGCGAGCGTCGACGCGGGCCGGCGAGGGACCTTGCGCTCGCCCGGCTCAGGGGTGGGCTTACTGCTGCTCATCGCGGGCTCCTGCAGGGCATGGAACTGTTCCACACTCAGTCTGCCGCGACAGTGCGACCCGCGAACAGTGGGGCACGCGGCAGAACATCGCGCGATCTGAACGAAATTCGCCGTCGGGAGGCGGCACTCGTCTCAGACGAACCGCACCCAGTTCGCCCCGCCGCCCGTCTCGACCCGCTGCAGCAGCTCGAGCCGATCCTCGTCCACCGCGTAGAGGGCGACATCGCTCGACCGCTCACCCGCCGCGACGAGGTATGCGCCGTCCGGGCTGATCGCGAATCCGCGCGGCTGCGTCTCTGTCACCGTGAAGCTCGTCGCCGCCGACACCGACCCATCGGCCGACACGGATGCCGCACCCAGCGTGCTCTCCGTGCGCTCGGTGGCCCACAGCCACCGGCCACCCGCGCCGAAGTGCACGTCCGCACCCCAGATGAGGTGCTCGGCGCGCGGATCCGCGCCGAATCGGCTGTGCGTGAGTCCCTTCGACGGATCGAACACGGATGCTGCGCCCACGAGCTCCAGGGTTCCGTCGGAGGTGTCGCGGGCGTAGCGCAGCACTTCGCCCGAGAACTCCGTCAGGACGTACACCGCGTCCTGGGCGTCGTTGAGCACGAGATGCCTGGGGCCGCTGCCTTCCGGCGCGGCGACCGTCGCCGGCTCGAGCGGTTCCAGCGAGAGATCGTCGCCGATGGCGTACTGCCCCACCAGGTCGGCGCCGAGCGAGACGAAATACGCGAACCGGCCGTCGGCGCTCGGCAGCACCGAGTGCAGGTTGGGAAACTCGATCCGCGACACGGGCTCGCCGACGGCTCCGTCGGTCACCGGCGCGATGATCCCGTACCCGCCGCCGTACGACGCGCCGAGCAGACCTGAACCGTCGCGCGTGAGCGCGAGATAGTTCATGCCGCCTCCGACCAGATCTGCGCGCGAGACCGGCGAAAGCCGCCCCGTCTCGCGATCGAGCCGGAGCGTGACGATCGCGGCGGGCTCACCCTTGACGCCGGCGTAGACGAGGTCGCGCCCCGCGTCCACCACGAACGTGGAGCATCCGTCGAGTCCTTCCGTCACCGCGAGCCGTTCGAGGGATCCGTCCGAGAGCCGGAAGGTGCTGATGCTGCCATCGCCGGCATTGGCCACGAGTACGAGAAGCGATTCGGTCACCCTTCGATCGTAGGCGCGGCGGCGGGGCGGCGCGGCGGCTCCTGGACATGAAGAAAGCCCCGATTCGTCGGGGCTTTCTCGTATGGAGGGGATGACGGGAATCGAACCCGCACCATCAGTTTGGAAGACTGAGGCTCTACCATTGAGCTACATCCCCGTGCGCCCGCGGACGGGTACCGACCAATCGTATTACATCGCGAAGGTCTTCCCGTTCCGACCCGCGGTCCGGACGCGCGGCCGAGCGAAGGAGCCGGCGATGGAACGCACGGGCAGGCAGGTCGTGGAGGCGCTGGTCGCCACGCTGAATGCGGGCGAGGTGGCCGGCATGGACGACGTCTTCCGCGACGACGCCGTCATCGAGTGGCCGCAGTCGGGGGAGCGCATCGTCGGCGCCGACAACCGGCGCGCGATCTACGGAGCGTTCCCGCAGCTTCCTGCGATCTCGCCGCGGCGTCTCACGGGTGATGGAGACCTGTGGGTGCTGGAGGCTGACCTCGACTACGGCGACGGCGATCCCTACCAGACCGTGTTCGTGTTCGAGCTGCGCGACGGACTCATCTCCAAAGAGACCGCGTATTGGACGAAGCCGTTCCCGGCGCCCGACTGGCGCGCGGGCTGGGTCGAGCGGATATAGCTCGGCGCAGGAACGTCTCGGGCAGGTCGGCTAGACTTCTCGGGGCCGAAAGGCGCACGCACGCGTGCGAACCCGCCCGGGGCGTAGCTCAGCTTGGTAGAGCGCCCGCTTTGGGAGCGGGAGGCCGCAGGTTCAAATCCTGTCGCCCCGACATCACGGCCATCGGAATTCCGAACCCAGACCTTCAACCGCCGCGGCCTCGCGCGGTCCGAAAGAGGAGAAGTACAGGCATGGTGAACAGCACCGTCGAGAAGCTCAGCCCGACCCGGGTGAAGCTGCACATCACGGTCAGCCCCGACGAGCTCAAGCCGTCGATCAAGCACGCGTACGAGCACATCGCGCAGGACGTGCAGATCCCCGGCTTCCGCAAGGGCAAGGTGCCCGCGCCGATCATCGACCAGCGCATCGGCCGTGTCGCGGTGCTCGAGCACGCCGTCAGCGAGGGCCTCGACACGTTCTACCGCGAGGCCGCAGCCGCTCACGAGCTGCGTGTGCTCGGCCGCCCGTCGGCCGAGGTCACCGAGTGGCCGAACGAGAAGGACTTCTCAGGTGACCTCGAGGTCACCGTCGAGGTCGACGTCCGGCCCGAGTTCGACCTGCCGTCCTTCGAGGGCACGACCGTCGAGGTCGACGCCGTCGAGGTCGACGAGGCCGCGATCGACGAGGAGCTGGACCGCCTGCGCGGCCGCTTCGGCACGCTCGTGACGGTCGACCGTCCCGCGGCCAACGGCGACTTCGTCGAGCTCGACCTCGTGGCCGCCATCGACGGCGCCGAGATCGATCGTGCGGAGGGCGTCTCGTACGAGGTCGGCTCGGGCGAGCTCCTCGAGGGCATCGACGAGGCCATCGACTCGCTCACCGCCGGCGAGGACACCACCTTCCGCTCGAAGCTCGTCGGCGGTGACCACGCCGGCGAGGAGGCCGAGGTCTCGGTGACCGTCAAGGCCGTCAAGGAGCGCGAGCTCCCCGAGGCCGACGATGACTTCGCTCAGATCGCGAGCGAGTTCGACACCATCGCGGAGCTGCGCGACAGCCTCAAGGAGCGGGTCGGCCAGCAGGGCGCCTTCACCCAGGGCTCCGCCGCGCGCGACAAGCTGATCGAGACGCTGCTCGAGCAGGTCGAGATCCCCGTCCCGCCGCAGCTCATCGAGGACGAGGTGCACAACCACCTCGAGGGTGAAGGCCGTCTCGAGGACGACGTCCACCGCGCCGAAGTGGCCGAGGCCAGCGAGAAGCAGTTCAAGACCCAGATGCTGCTGGACAAGATCGCCGAGACGGTCAATGTGCAGGTCTCGCAGGACGAGCTCACGCAGTACCTCGTCCAGTCGGCCGCCCAGTACGGCATGGCCCCGCAGGACTTCGTGAACGCGCTGCAGGAGGGCAACCAGCTCCCCGCCATGATCGGCGAGGTCGCGCGCAACAAGGCCCTCGCCGTCGCGCTCGGCAAGGTCAACGTCGTCGACACCAACGGCAAGCCCGTCGACCTCAGCGGCTTCGTGGCCACCGAGGACGAGGAAGAGGTCGTCCAGGAGGCGGAGGAGATCGCGGATGCAGCGGCCGACGCCGACGCCGTGATCGAGGCCGAGGAGGCCGCGGCGGCCGAGAAGCCCGCCAAGAAGGCCCCCGCGCGCAAGCCCGCCGCGAAGAAGGCTGCCGCCGAAGACGAGGCCGCCGCGAAGAAGGCTCCCGCCAAGAAGCCGGCAGCCAAGAAGGCTCCGGCAAAGAAGGCGGCCGACGCCGAGTGACGCCCGTCACGGCCGGCACTCGCGCAGTGACCGATTGAGAGAAGAGGACGGATGCCGCGGCATCCGTCCTCTTCTCTCATGTGTGCGCTCTGCCCAGGGCGAACACGGGCGGGTCGTTCGCGGGGCGCCGGTAGATTCGATGGCGACCCAAGGAAACAGGAGTACACATGGCCGAACCACTTGTCGCGACCAGCGTCTTCGACCGGCTGCTGAAGGACCGCATCATCTGGCTGGGGTCGGAGGTGCGTGACGACAACGCCAACGAGATCTGCGCGAAGATCCTGCTTCTCGCCGCCGAGGACTCCGAGAAGGACATCTACCTCTACATCAACTCGCCCGGTGGCTCGATCACGGCCGGCATGGCGATCTACGACACCATGCAGTTCGTCCCCAACGACATCGTCACGGTCGGAATCGGCATGGCCGCCTCGATGGGCCAGCTCCTGCTGACGGCGGGCACGAAGGGCAAGCGCTACATCACGCCCAACGCCCGCGTGCTCCTGCACCAGCCCCACGGCGGGTTCGGCGGCACCGCGAGCGACATCCAGACGCAGGCGCAGCTCATCCTCGACATGAAGAAGCGTCTGGCCGAGATCACGGCCAAGCAGACGGGCAAGAGTGTCGAGCAGATCAACGCCGACGGCGACCGGGACCGCTGGTTCGGCGCCGAGGAGGCGCTCGAGTACGGCTTCGTCGACCACATCCGCGAGTCCGCGACGGACGTCATCGGCGGCGGCGGCACCGCCTCCGACAGCTGAGACCGAAGGCGAAAGAGAGAGAACCCGGAATGCAGACCCCCACCTTCGGAGCAGCGGCGCCTCAGGCGCTCCAGATGCCCGGAAGCCGCTACATCCTGCCGCAGTTCGAGGAGCGCACCGCGTACGGCTACAAGCGCCAGGACCCGTACAACAAGCTGTTCGAGGACCGCGTCATCTTCCTGGGCGTCCAGGTCGACGATGCCTCGGCGGATGACGTCATGGCCCAGTTGCTCGTGCTCGAGTCGCAGGACCCCGACCGCGACATCATCATGTACATCAACTCGCCCGGCGGCTCATTCACGGCGATGACGGCGATCTACGACACCATGCAGTACGTGTCGCCGCAGATCCAGACCGTGGTGCTCGGCCAGGCCGCGTCGGCGGCCGCCGTGCTGCTGGCAGCCGGCGCGCCCGGCAAGCGCCTGGCGCTTCCGAACGCGCGCATCCTGATCCACCAGCCCGCCGTCGGCGAGGCCGGCCACGGTCAGGCGTCGGACATCGAGATCCAGGCGGCCGAGATCCTGCGCATGCGAACCTGGCTCGAGGAGACGCTCGCGAAGCACTCGAACAAGACGCAGGCAGAGGTCAACAAGGACATCGACCGAGACAAGATCCTCTCCGCTGAGGAGGCGGTCACGTACGGCCTCGTCGACCAGGTGCTCACCACGCGCAAGCGCGGTCAGCAGGCCCTGACGAAGTAGTCTGTCCGCACGACTGCGGACAGACCAGCGCCCCGCCCCCGGCCAGCCGGGTGGCGGGGCGCCGGCGTGCGGGGCGGGTTCTCTCTCCGCGAACCGCGGGTCGTCCACAACGTGCGTCGCAATGCCGCCGCATGTCGGCCCCAGCTATTAGGCTCGGAGAACAGCTGGGGGGCTCGCCCCCGACGTACGAGGAGGAGCGGCATGGCACGCATCGGTGAGAGCGCCGACTTGTTCAAGTGCTCCTTCTGCGGCAAGAGTCAGAAGCAGGTCCAGCAGTTGATCGCCGGGCCCGGCGTGTACATCTGCGACGAGTGCGTCGAGCTGTGCAACGAGATCATCGAAGAGCGCATGGCGGAGTCGTCGTCCGGCGTCGTCGCCGACTTCGACCTGCCGAAGCCCCGCGAGATCTTCGCGTTCCTCGAGGAGTACGTCGTCGGGCAGACCGACGCCAAGCGCGCGCTCTCCGTCGCCGTGTACAACCACTACAAGCGCGTGCGCGCCCACGGCACGATCCAGTCGGCCGAGCAGCGAGCCGACGAGATCGAGATCGCCAAGAGCAACATCCTCCTCCTCGGCCCGACAGGCTGCGGCAAGACCTATCTCGCGCAGACCCTCGCAAAACGCCTCAACGTGCCGTTCGCCGTCGCGGACGCCACCGCCCTCACCGAGGCCGGCTATGTCGGTGAAGACGTGGAGAACATCCTCCTCAAGCTGCTGCAGGCCGCCGACTTCGACACGAAGCGCGCAGAGACCGGCATCATCTACATCGACGAGGTCGACAAGATCGCGCGCAAGGCGGAGAACCCGTCGATCACGCGCGACGTCTCGGGCGAGGGCGTCCAGCAGGCTTTGCTGAAGATCCTGGAAGGCACCGTCGCCTCGGTTCCCCCGCAGGGCGGCCGCAAGCATCCCCATCAGGAGTTCATCCAGATCGACACGACGAACGTGCTGTTCATCGTGGCCGGCGCGTTCGCCGGGCTGGAGGACATCATCTCCTCCCGCGTCGGCAAGCACGGCGTCGGCTTCGGCGCCTCGCTGCACCGCAAGGACGAGGACCTCAACCTCTTCGGCGACGTGCAGCCCGAAGACCTGCACAAGTTCGGCCTGATCCCGGAGTTCATCGGCCGTCTGCCGGTCGTCGCCTCGGTCTCGCCGCTCGACCGCGAGGCGCTCATGGAGATCCTCACCGAGCCGAAGAACGCTCTGGTGAAGCAGTACCACCGCATGTTCGAGCTCGACGGTGTGACGCTCGAGTTCGACCGCGAGGCGCTCGAGGCGATCGCCGACCTGGCGGTGGCGCGCAAGACCGGTGCGCGCGGCCTCCGAGCGATCCTCGAGGACGTCCTCGGTCCGATCATGTTCGAGATCCCCTCGACGGACGACGTCGACAAGGTCATCGTCACCCGCGCGGCCGTCGACGAAGGCGCTCCGCCGACGCTCGTGCTGCGGGAGAAGCGCAAGAGCGCCTGACCAGGGTCCCCACTCCCACCGCGGGATTCCACATGGCCGACGTCGTACCGGACCTCGAGGGCTTCTCGGGTGTCGTCAGCGCGCGGCGCGGCGATGAGGTGCTCGGAGAGTGGGCGGTCGGGTTCGCAGACCGCACCGCGGGTGCGCCGAACACACCCCGGACGCGCTTCGGACTCGCCAGCGGCACGAAGACCTTCACTGCGCTCACCACGCTCTCCCTCATCGGCGACGGCTTGCTGCATCAGGACACCCGCGCGAGAGAGATCCTCCACGACGACCTGCCGCTCATCGCCGACGATGTCACCGTCGACCACCTGCTGACACACACCTCCGGCATCGGGGACTATCTCGACGAAGAGGTCGACGCGTTGGCCCCGTTGAGCGTCCCCGTGCAGCGGTTGGACTCCACGCCCGCATACCTGCCGATGCTCGAGGGCTTCCCGACGAAGTTCCGCGCCGGTCAGCGATTCTCCTACTGCAACGGCGGCTACGTCGTGCTGGCGATCATCGCTGAAAGGGTCGCGGGTGAGCCGTTCGCCGACCTCGTACGCACGCGGGTGTTCGAACCGGCCGACATGGAAGCGTCGGGCTTCCCGCGCTCCGACCTGCTGCCGGCGGGGACGGCTACCGGCTACAAGCAGGACGGCCGAACCAACGTCTTCGAGCTCCCGGTGGTCGGGTCGGGGGACGGGGGAGCGCACTCCACGGCGCGCGACCTCCACCGCTTCTGGCAGGCGCTCCTGGCGGGGCGCATCGTGCATCCGTCGCTCGTCGCGCTGCTCACCGAGAGGGTCACGGCCGACGCCGGTGACGGACTCGGCTACGGCCGAGGGGTGTGGCTCGACGCCGAAGATCTCATCATCGCGGGCGGCGACCACGGCGTCGTGGCCGTGAGTCGGCATCACCCGCCGACCGCGACCACCGTCACCGGTCTCGCGAACGTCGAGGTGCCGACATTCGCGCGCGTCCGCGAGTTGATGCGCGCGGTCACCGCGGACGGTGTCGTACCCGCCGAGTAGTTTCGGCGCATGCCCAGCCTCCGTCCGTTCCAGATCCACGTGTCCGAAGCCGACCTCGCGGATCTGCGGGCGCGCCTCAACCGGTTCCGACCCCTCCCGGATTCGCCTCGGCGACCGCCTTCCGGCATGACCGCCGACTACCTCGACGACCTCGTCGAGGCATGGCGCCACTGGGACTGGCGAGCCCGCGAGGCGTGGCTGAACGGGCACGCGCAGTTCCTCGCAGACATCGGCGACACCACGATCCACTTCGCGCATCTTCGGTCTGCGCGCGACGACGCCCCCGCGCTCCTGGTGATGCACGGCTGGCCGCACACCTTCGCCCTGCAGCTCGACTTCGCGGATCTGCTGCCCGACTTCCACGTCGTCGTGCCGAGCTTCCCGGGCTTCGCGTACTCGACCGCGTACACCGACGGCCCGATGACCGAGACGCGGCTGGCCGAGACGATGCATTCGCTGATGACCGAGGTGCTCGGGTACACCTCCTACCTCACGTACGGGGAGGACGTCTCCGCGAACGTCAACGATCTGATCGCGGGAACACATCCGGAGACCGTCGCGGGAGTCGTGGTCACCCACTCGCATTTCCCGTCTATGGCGGAGCGTCCCGGGCTCACCGCCACCGACGAGGTCGCCTTCTTCACGAGGCTCGAGCAGTGGGGCGGTGCCAACGGTGCGTACGGGCATGTACAGGCAACGCGCCCCGACACGCTTGCGGCCGCGCTGAACGATTCGCCGGCGGGTCTGCTCGCCTGGCTGGCTGAGAAGCTCGTGGAGTGGAGTGACACGCCCGCGGGAGACCCCAGCGCCGTCGAGGGCAGGATCTCTCGGGAGCGCATCCTGACCGAAGCGATGATCTACTGGACGACCGAGAGCATCGGCACGTCGTTCCGCCCGTACTACGAAGGGGCCGACCAGCCGGATGAGATGCCGCCCGTCGTGATCCCGGCATCCGTCCATATTCAGCGCCACGAAGGCGACTACCCCGAATCCCTGGCTCGACGCTTCTACCGCGACCTGCGCGTGTTCGAGCGGCTCGACGAGGGCGGGCACTTCGCGATCGCCGAAGTGCCCGCCGTCATGGCCGAGCGGGTGCGCGCGTTCGCGCGTGAGCTCGACCTGGTGTGACGGGCTAGTCCGCGAGGCCGCGGCGTGCGAGGAGCGGCTCGATCTCGGCGTCCCGCCCGCGGAAGTCGCGGTAGGCCTCGAGCGGGTCCTTCGATCCACCCACCCCGAGCAGTCGTCCGCGGAAGCGGTCGCCATTCTCGCGACGCAGGCCGCCGTTCTCGCGGAACCACTCCACCGTGTCGGCGTCGAGCACCTCGCTCCAGATGTACGAGTAGTAGCCGGCGCTGTAGCCGCCCGAGAACACGTGGGCGAAGTACGTCGACGAGTACCGGGTCGGCACGGCCGGGTTGTCGAGGCCGATGTCGGCGAGGGCGGCCGCCTCGAAGTCGGCGACGTCGATGTCCGCCGCGGCGCCGGCCACCGAGAGGGAGTGCCACGCCTGGTCGAGCCACGCTGCCGCGAGGTACTCGCTGGTCGCGAAGCCCTGGTTGAACGCCTCCGACGCGTGGAGCTTCTCGACGATCTCGGCGGGCAGCGGCTCGCCGGTGTCGATGTGGCGGGCATACGACGCGAGGATCTCCGGCCAGTAGATCCACATCTCGTTGACCTGGCTCGGGAACTCGACGAAGTCGCGGTAGACGTTGGTGCCCGCGAAGTGCGGGTACGTGACGGTCGCGAAGAGGCCATGCAGGGCGTGGCCGAACTCGTGGAACAGAGTGGTGACCTCGTCGAGGCTGAGCAGCGTCGGGCGCCCCTCGGCCGGCTTCGGCACATTGAGGTTGTTGACCACGATCGGCTGGGTGCCGCGCAGGCGCGACTGCAGCACGATCGAGTTCATCCACGCGCCGCCGCGCTTCGTGTCGCGCGTGTAGAGGTCGAGGATGTACAGCCCGAGTGTCGAACCGTCTGCGTTGCGGACCTCGAAGATGCGCGTGTCGGGGTGGTAGCCGCCGAGGTCCGTGCGCTCGGTGAAGGTGATGCCGTACAGGTCGGTCGCGGCGCGGAACACGCCGTCCTTGAGCACCCGCTCCGCCTCGAACCAGGGCCGCAGCGCCGCGCGGTCGAGGTCGTACTCGGCGGCGCGAACCTTCTCGGTGTAGAACGCCCAGTCGTGTGCTTCGAGGGCGAACGGCGCGGGGCCGGCGTCGATGATGGCCTGCAGCTTCGCCTGCTCGCGTCGCGCATTCCGCGCCGCCGGTGCGGCGAGCTGGCGCAGCAGGTCGTGGACTGCCGCGGGAGAGCCGGCGGTCTCGTCCGACGTGATGTACGCGGCGTGCGAGTCGTAGCCGAGCAGGGCGGCGCGCTCTGCGCGCAGACGCACGATCTCGAGCAGGGTCGCGCGGTTGTCGTGGTCGTTGCCTCGGGAGCCGCGGGAGCGGGATGCCGCGAGCAGGCGCGCACGCGAATGCCGATCGGTGAGGCTCGCCAGGTAGGGGTGGCCGGTGAAGAGGGTGAGGGTCACGACCCACTTGCCCTCCAGTCCTCGATCCGCCGCGGCCTGCGCCGCCGCGGAGAGCTCGCCCTCGGAGAGGCCGTCGAGCTCGGCGGCGTCGTCGAAGACGATCGCCAGGTCGTTGGTGTCGGCGAGCAGATTCTTCTCGAACTGCGTCGTGAGGGTCGAAAGCCGCTGGTTGAGCTCGGTGAGCCGCTTCTTCGACTCATCGTCGAGGCCCGCACCGGCGTGGGCCATCTCGGTGTGGTGGCGCTCGACGAGGTAGCGCTGCTCGGGGGTCAGGTCGAGTTCGTCGAGCTGATCGTGGATCGTCTTGATGCGCCAGAACAGGGCGGAGTCCAGCTGGATCGAGTCCTGGTGCGCCGCCATGAGCGGCGCGAGCTGCTCCTCGATCTCCTGGATCTCGGCCGTCGCGTCTGCCGAGGACACCGTGTAGAAGGTCCGCGCGATGTCACCGAGCACTCGTCCGCTCTCCTCCAGCGGCACCAGCGTGTTCTCGAACGTGGGCATCGATCGGGCGCGCGTGATCGCGGAAACCTCGGCGGTGTGGGCGGCGAAGGCCTGCTCGAACGCCGGCAGATAGTGCTCGGGGCGAATGGCTGCGTAGTCGGGCAGCCCGTACGGCAGCGTGCTGGGGGACAGAAGCGGGTTGTCGTGCGGCATGGCGTCCAGCCTAGTCACGCTGTCGGCCCATGCCGAGAGTCTTTTGCAAAGACCAGCTTGCAAACAACTGATTGCAAAGAAGCCCTTGCAAAGAATGCTTTGCATCGCTAATCTGGGGTCATGGCTGAGAACGAGACTCCGCGGGGGCAAGACGCCGCCCGCACCGAGCAGCGCCACAACCAGGACCGCGTCCTGGACTCGGGCGCCCTCAGGGCGCTTGCGCACCCGCTTCGCGTGAAGATCTACGACATCCTCAGCCAGTACGGTCCGCAGACGGCGAGTTCGCTCGCCGAGCGACTGGAGGAGTCCAGTGGATCGACGAGCTACCACCTTCGCGCCCTCGCCAAGCAGGACCTCATCCGGGAGGCCGAGGATCGCGGCACCGGCCGCGAGCGCTGGTGGGAGCGTCCGGTCGGGGGCGTGTCGTTCGCGAACCCCGACGCGATGACGACGCCCGCGGGCCGCGCGGCGACGCAGGTCGTGATGAACGAGTTCCTGCGCAACCGCAACGACCAGCTGCTCGACTTCGTCAACAGGGGGATCGGCGGCGAGGACGAGATGTGGCAGGAAGGGACGCTGATCTCCACCGCGACCGCCCGCCTCACGCCGGAGCAGAGCAAGGAACTGGCGCTGAAGATCATGGCGCTCATCGACGAGACCGTCGACAACTACCGCAATCAGACCGGAGAGGACGTCCGGCCCGTCACCATCCGGGCCGACCTGTTCCCGCTCCCGCAACTTGGAGGACAGTCATGACCGCCATCACGGCAGACGAACTGGCAGCACGTGGGTTCCGGGCATCCGCCACCCGATTCGACCGCGCGCTGCTGCGCGCAGCATCCGCTCTCGACGCGTACGTCGTCGCACGTGTCGAGAAGCGAGACGACGCCCAGGAGCGTCGCGCGCTGGCCGTACAGGCCGCCGCGAGCGTTGCGCGGCGCGAAGCCGAGGCGCGCGCGGCGATGGGGTTGCTTCCGCGATGAGCGAGAGCGTCGACACGGCGGAGCGGACCGGATCGCCGGCCGGGCGGGAAGGCAGGGTCCCGCTCGGCCGCGATTTCGGCAAGCTGTGGACGGCGGCCGCCTTCAGCAACCTGGCCGACGGCCTCGGGCGAGTGGCAGTTCCGCTCATCGCCACCACCCTCACCCGTGATCCGCTGGCCATCTCGGCGATCGGGGCGCTGGCGTTCCTCCCGTGGCTCGTCTTCGGCCTGCCCGCGGGCATGATCGTCGACCGCTTCGACCGACGATGGATCATGGCGATCGCGAACGGCATCCGCGGCCTTGCCGCTGTCGGGCTCGCCGTCCTCACCGTCGCGGGGGCGCTCGACATCTGGTGGCTGTTCGCCGGCGTGCTGGTGTTCGGCCTGGGCGAGACGCTGTTCGACAACGCGACCAATGCGATCGTGCCGAGCGTGGTGAAGCGCCCCGCCCTCGACCGCGCCAACGGCTGGCTGCAGGCTGCGCAGATCACGATCGACAGCTTCATCTCTTCGCCGATCGGCGGCGTGCTGTTCGCGATCTCGCTCGCGCTCCCGCTCTGGGTGGGCGCGGCGGGCTACCTGATCCCCATCGTGCTCGCGGTGATGCTTCCCCTGTCCGCCGCTCGTCCACTGCACGGTGCGCCCGCCGCGTCGGTGCGAGCCGACGCGGCGGTGGCGGCGGGCGACCCGCTGGCAGCTTCCGAGGAGGCTTCCGAGAAGAGTGTCGGGACGGGTGCCGCCACGGCAGCCCGCCCGAACGTCTCGGCCCGCGACGCCTTCGCTTACCTGTGGAACCACCGGTTCCTGCGCTCGATGGTGATCTTCACGTCCATCGTCGGCTCGGCGTTCGCGTTCGCCCAGGCACCCGTGTTCTTGTACTTCCTCGACGTGCAGCACGTTCCGGCGGCTGCGATCGGCGTGGTCACCGCCGGGATCGGGCTCGGCGGACTCGGCGGCTCGCTCGTCGCCTCCTCGCTCGTTGCGAAGTTCGGCCGTGGCGCTGTCATGCTGGGCGCCAACGTCGTTGCAGCGCTCAGCCTCGCTGCCGTCTGGGCGGCACCCGAGGCGATCACTGGGACGATCGCCTACGGCCTCATGGCGGCCGCCGTGTCGGTGTGGAACGTGCCCTGGGGTGCGCTGCGCCAGACGATCGTGCCCGGCCACCTGTTCGGCCGCGTGCTGGGCATCAGCCGCACGTTCACGTGGGGCATCTTCCCGTTCGCGACGCTCCTCGGCGGGTGGGTCGCCCGCATCGACCTGCGGCTGCCGTTCCTCATCGCAGCGGGGGTCACAATCGTCGCGACCCTCTTCGCCGTTCGGCTGCTCCTCTCGGCGTCGCAGCACGACGCACCGGAGGAATGAGTCGCGGAGGCCTACCCGAAGCCGTCGTCCGGATCGTGCCGGACGACGGCTTCGCCGTCGGCGTCCAGCGACACGATCACGCCCGTGTCGAGCTCCGCGATGGGCTTGCCCTCGAGCCACGTGAGCGTCCAGCGCGGACGCGGCTGACCCAACTGGTCGCCCGGGATCGTCTCGTCGACGGAACGGATGCCGCGCACCAGCGCTGCCGGGACGGCCTTCGGCGGTTCGTCGCCCGAGGTCCAGCGTGTTCCGAGCTGCATGTCACACCTCCTGAGGAGCGAGCTCGACGCCCTCGATGACGAGCTCGTCCGACCCGTCGATCAGCTCGAGCGTCTCGATGCGGCCGACGGCCCGCAGATCGCCCTCCGCGAGGCGCAGGTTCGCGATGGTGAGATCGTCGGAGCGAAGCGTGAGGGACGCGACCGGGGTCTTCTGCGAGGCCTTCGCCTCCGTCTTCGCACGGCGGATGCCGATCAGCGCGGCACTCACCGCCGTGAGCACGGCCGGGTCGCCCCACTCCTCTTCCGGCGCGACAGGCCAGTCCGCGGTGTGCACCGAGCCGTCGTTGAACCACGACCACGCCTCTTCGGTCGCGAACGCGAGCACGGGAGCCAACAGCCGCAGCAGCGCCGACAGCGCCAGACGCAGGGCGAGTGCCGCGGAGGCCTGCCCGGAGTCCGTCTGGTTGTAGGCGCGCTCCTTGACGAGCTCGAGGTAGTCGTCGCAGAACGTCCAGAAGAACGACTCGGTCAGCTCCAGCGCACGCGCGTGGTCGTAGTTGTCGAGCGCCTTGGTGGCATCCCGCACCACACCGTGGAGGGTGGCGAGCATCGACGCGTCCAGCGCGTGCGTCACCTCGGCGCCTTCGGGCACGGGGAACGACAGTACGAACTTCGCGGCGTTGAGCACCTTGATCGCAAGGCGACGGCCGATCTTCACCTGCGTGGGGTTCTGCGGGTCGAACGCGGCGTCCGTGCCGAGGCGGCTCGAGGCCGCCCAGTACCGTACCGCGTCCGAACCGTGCTGCGAGAGGATGTCGGCGGGCGTGACGACGTTGCCCTTCGACTTCGACATCTTCTTGCGGTCCGGGTCCACGATGAAGCCGGAGATCGCCGCATCCGTCCACGGCGCACGATCGTCCTCGAGGGCGCTGCGCAGCATCGTGGAGAACAGCCACGTGCGGATGATGTCCTGGCCCTGCGGGCGCACGTCGAACGGGGCGACGAGGTTCCAGAGCTCCGGGTCGCGCTCCCAGCCGCCCGCGAGCTGCGGCGTGAGCGACGAGGTCGCCCAGGTGTCGAAGATGTCGTTCTCGCCCTCGAAGCCGCCCGGCACGCCGCGCTGGTCGGCCGTGTAGCCTTCCGGCACGTCGGTGGACGGGTCGATCGGCAGCGACGCGTGGTCAGGGGTGAGCACGCGGTCGTAGTCTCGCTCCCCGTTCTCGTCGAGCGCGTACCAGACCGGGATCGGCACGCCGAAGAAGCGCTGGCGCGAGACGAGCCAGTCGCCGGTGAGGCCGTTGGTCCAGTTCTCGTAGCGCACCCGCATGAAGTCCGGGTGCCACGACATGTCCTTGCCGAGCGCGATGAGCTTGTCGCGCAGAGCTTCGTCGCGGGCGCCGTTGCGGATGTACCACTGGCGCGTCGAGACGATCTCCATCGGGCGGTCGCCCTTCTCGTAGAACTTCACGACGTGCGTGAAGGGCTTCGGGTCGCCGACCAGCTCGCCCGACTCCTGCAGCAGCTCCACGACGCGCTTCTTGGCGCTGAACACCGTCTTGCCCGCCAGCTCCGCGTACGCCGCCTGCCCGGCATCCGTCGTGATCGCGTCCGGGGCTTCGGTGATCACGCGGCCGTCGAGACCGAGGATCGTGCGGTTGGGCAGGTTCAGCTCGCGCCACCAGATGATGTCGGTCACGTCGCCGAAGGTGCAGATCATCGCGATGCCCGAGCCCTTGTCGGGCTGCGCCAGCGGGTGCGCCAGCACCGGCACCTCGACATCGAAGAGCGGCGTGCGCACCGTCGTGCCGAAGAGGGGCTGGTAGCGATCGTCGTCGGGGTGGGCGACCAGCGCGACGCAGGCGGGCAGCAGCTCAGGGCGGGTGGTCTCGATGTGAACGTCGCCGGCGCCGTCGGTGCGGTGGAAGGCGACCCGGTGGAACGCGGCGGGCTGCTCGCGCTCCTCGAGTTCAGCTTGGGCGATCGCGGTGCGGAAGTCGATGTCCCACATCGTCGGCGCGAGGTCCTGGTAGGCCTCGCCGCGCTCGAGGTTGCGCAGGAACGCGAGCTGGCTGGTGCGGATCGTGTCGTCGGAGATGGTGCGGTAGGTCTGCGTCCAGTCGACACTCAGGCCCAGCTGGCGAAAGAGCGCCTCGAAGTGCTTCTCATCCTCGACGGTGAGTCTCTCGCAGAGCTCGATGAAGTTGCGGCGGCTGACAGGCACCTGGTCGGCGGCGCGGCTCGACTTGTTGTCGCCGCCCTCGAACGGCGGCGTGAAGTCGGCGTCGTACGGCAGCGACGGGTCGCACCGCACGCCGTAGTAGTTCTGCACGCGGCGTTCGGTCGGCAGGCCGTTGTCGTCCCAGCCCATCGGATAGAACACGGCCTTGCCGCGCATGCGCTCGTAGCGCACCTTGAGGTCGGTGTGCGTGAACGAGAAGACGTGCCCGATGTGCAGGCTCCCCGACGCCGTCGGCGGGGGAGTGTCGACCGAGTACACGCCCTGACGGCCGACCTCGGCGGCGCGGGCGCGGTCGAACAGGTACGTGCCCTGCCCCGACCACGCGGCATCCCACTTCTGCTCGAGTCCCTCCAGCGCGGGCTTGTCCGGGATCTGACCCTGTGCGGGGCGGGCGTCGGTCATGGCGTCTCCTCGAGGCGATATGTGCGGCACTGTGTGAGCGTGCCTGAATGTGGGATGTCGCTCGATTCTACCCGGGCGACACACACCCGAAGGGCGCAACGGATGCCGCGGGCCGCGGCATCCGTTCCCGTTCAGGCGTTCGCGGTCGCGGTGGCGGGGTCCGTCGCGAGCTCGGGTTCCACGGCGCGGCGCGAGGCGAACCACGCCGAGACGAGCGTGATGACGGACATGATCGCGAGGATCACCCCCGGGTGCCACCACGCGAAGCCCGTGGCCACGCCGAGCTCGAACGTGAGGTACGGGACGAAGCCGCTGATGGTCGCCGCCAGAGCATACGAGACCGACAGTGCGGAGTAGCGGAAGCGGTCGGGGAAGAGGTCGTTCATCAGACCCCCGAGCGCGGCCCACGCCATCGTCGGCAGGATGCCGCCGACGAGCATGGTCGCGACGAGGATCGGGAACGTGGCGAACTGGAGCAGGAAGTACATCGGGAAGGTGATGAGGAGCGTGCCCAGCGCGCCCCACACCACGACGTTCGCGGAGCCGACCCGGCTCGCCCACGCGCCGAACAGCGGGATGGTGACGAGCTGCAGCAGACCGCCGATCGTGGTGGCGATGAGCAGATCCTGGAAGCTGAAGCCGAGTCGCTCCACGCCGTAGTTGACCGTGTAGGTGTTCATCAGCGAGTACGACCCGATGCCGAGGAGGGCCGCGCCGATGGCGATGGCCATGGCGCCGGGGCGCTGCGCGAACATCGTGAGGAACGGGACGCGGTCGCGGCGCCCCTCTGCGACCACACGCTCGAACACCGGCGTCTCGCTGATCGACCACCGCAGGTACAGCGACACGAGCAGCAGGGGGATCGCAAGGAGGAACGGGATGCGCCATCCCCACTCGGCGATCTGCTCCGCCGGAAGGACGGCCGTCAGCACGATGAACACGGTGGCGGAGAGGATCGAGCCCACGGGCGAGACGAGCTGGGGGACGGCGGCGTAGAAGGCGCGCTTGACCGGCCCGGAGTTCTCGGTCGCGATGAGGATGGAGCCGCCCCATTCGCCGCCGAGCGACAGGCCCTGCACGATGCGCAGGAGGATCAGCAGGACGGCGCCGAGCCAGCCCGCCTGGGCGTAGGTCGGGAGGACGCCGATGAGGCCGGTCGCGACGCCCATGATGGCGACCGTCCACAGCAGTGTCGCGCGCCGGCCCAGGCGGTCACCCATGTAGCCGAAGATCACGGCGCCGATCGGGCGCACGACGAAAGCGAGTGCGATGGTGAGGAACGCCGCGCTGGTCGCGCCGAACTCGCCCAGCGGGTCGAAGAACAGCGGCCCGACGAAGAACGCCGAGAAGTATGCGAACAGGTAGAAGTCGAAGGATTCGAGGGAGGTTCCCACCATCGACGCCCACGCGACGCGACGCGTCGGGGCGGTCTCGAGGGCGAGCGCGGTATCGGGTGCTGCTGCGGTCACGGGAGTCGATCTTGGCACGAGTCCAGAAACCTCGGCAGCCGCTTCCGCATTCCCTCTTGCACGGCCACGGTAGAATCGTCGGACCAGCGCGGATCCGGCCATCACCGGGGAGCTCTCGGAAGAACAGGACGCCACCACCGTGGCTTCCTCATTAGAACCGAGCGGGTCAGGCCCGTCACAGCCGCAGTGAGAGAGGGCGGTCGCCTCGGCGCCGTCAATGCAGGGTGGTACCGCGGTACGTCTGGTCACGGATCCAGGCAGTGTCGTCCCCGCAGGAAGCACACGAGCGAGCACCTGCGAGAGAAGATGACCTACCCCCGCCCCTCCGCCTTCGGGCCTGCGGCCGACGCCGCGCCGGCCCCCGTCGTTCCGAGCCCGCGCTTGCCCGAGATCGAGCAGCAGACGCTCGCGTTCTGGGAGGCCGACCGCACCTTCCGCGCGTCGATCGACCAGCGCGAGGGCGCCGAGGAGTGGGTCTTCTACGACGGCCCGCCCTTCGCGAACGGCCTGCCGCATTACGGTCACCTCCTCACCGGCTACGCCAAGGATGTCTTCCCCCGCTTCCAGACGATGCGCGGCAAGAAGGTCGACCGCGTCTTCGGCTGGGACACCCACGGGCTTCCCGCCGAGCTCGAGGCGATGAAGCAGCTCGGGATCACCGAGAAGAGCGAGATCGAGGCGATGGGCATGGCCACGTTCAACGCGAAGTCGCGCGAGTCCGTCCTGGCGTACACGCGCGAGTGGGAGGACTACGTCACCCGCCAGGCGCGGTGGGTCGACTTCGAGCGCGGCTACAAGACGCTCGACCTCACGTACATGGAATCCGTGCTGTGGGCGTTCAAGACGATCTACGACAAGGGCCTCGCCTACGAGGGGCACCGCGTCCTGCCGTACTGCTGGCGCGACGAGACCCCGCTGTCGGCGCACGAGCTGCGGATGGACGACGACGTCTACAAGATGCGCCAGGACCCGTCGGTCACGATCACCTTCCCGCTGGTCGGCGCCAAGGCCGAGGCGCTCGGTCTCACTGCGGTGCGCGCCCTCGCGTGGACGACCACCCCGTGGACCCTGCCGACGAACTTCGCCCTGGCCGTCGGACCCGACATCCGCTATGTCGTCGTGCCCGGCGGCCCGAACGGCGCTGCGGACGTGCACCGCGACGACGAGCACGCCGAAGCCGAATCGCACCGCTACCTCCTCGCCGAAGAGCTGCTGGCCGGCTACGCCAAGGACCTGGGCTACGACTCGGCCGAGGCCGCGCGGGAGGCCGTCGAGCAGACGGTCTTCGGCGCCGAACTCGAGGACGTCGCCTACGACCGCCTCTTCGACTACTACGCGGATGCGGCGATCTGGGGCACGCAGAGCGCCTGGCGCATCCTCGTCGACGACTACGTCACCACCGGCGACGGCACCGGCATCGTCCACCAGGCCCCGGCCTTCGGTGAGGACGACCAGCGCGTGACCGAGGCCGCCGGCATCCCGCTCATCATGAGCCTCGACGACGGCGGACGCTTCCTCCCGCAGGTGACCGATGTCGCCGGCGAGCTGTGGATGGACGCCAACCGCCCGCTCATCCGCCTCCTGAAGCAGGAGGGGCGCCTCCTGCGCGAAGCGAGCTACGAGCACTCGTACCCGCACTGCTGGCGCTGCCGGAACCCCCTCATCTACCGCGCCGTGTCGAGCTGGTTCGTGCGCGTCACCGACATCAAGGACCGCATGCTCGCGGGCAACGAGCAGATCACGTGGGTTCCCGAGAACGTCAAGCACGGCCAGTTCGGCAAGTGGCTCGAGGGTGCGCGCGACTGGTCGATCAGCCGCAACCGCTACTGGGGCTCGCCGATCCCTGTGTGGAAGAGCGACGACCCGGAGCACCCGCGTGTCGACGTCTACGGCTCCCTCGAGGAGCTCGAGCGCGACTTCGGGCGCCTTCCGCGCAATGCGGAGGGGGAGGTGGACCTCCACCGCCCGTACATCGACGATCTCACGCGCCCGAACCCGGACGACCCGACCGGCAAGAGCACGATGCGCCGCATCGAGGACGTCTTCGACGTGTGGTTCGACTCGGGCTCCATGCCGTACGCCCAGGTGCACTACCCCTTCGAGAACCAGGAGTGGTTCGACGAGCACTCGCCGGCGGACTTCATCGTCGAGTACATCGGGCAGACGCGGGGCTGGTTCTACGTCATGCACGTGCTCTCGACGGCGCTGTTCGATCGCCCCGCGTTCACCGGGGTGTCGTGCCACGGCATCGTGCTCGGCAGCGACGGCCTGAAGATGTCGAAGTCGCTGCAGAACTACCCCGACGTCAGCGAGGTGTTCGACCGCGACGGCTCCGACGCGATGCGCTGGTTCCTCATGTCGAGCTCGGTGCTGCGCGGCGGCAACCTCATCGTCACGGAGGAGGGCATCCGTGCAGGCGTCCGCGAGTTCCTGCTGCCCGTGTGGAACGCGTGGTACTTCTTCGCGACCTACGCCAATGCCGCGGGCGGCGCCGGCGGCGAGGGCTATGAGGCATCGTGGCGCACCGACTCCACCGACGTGCTCGACCGCTACATCCTCGCGCTCACCGGCGATCTCGTCCGCGACGTGGCCGCTGATCTCGAGGTGCTCGACTCGACGCTGGCCGCGGCGAAGCTGCGTGACTTCGCCGAGGCACTCACGAACTGGTACATCCGCCGCTCTCGCGACCGCTTCTGGGTAGGCGTCTCCGACGATCCGAAGAGCCGTGAGGCGTTCGACACCCTGTACACCGTGCTCGAGACACTGACCCGCGTGGCCGCGCCGCTCATCCCGCTGGTCTCCGAGAAGGTCTGGCAGGGTCTCACCGGCGGGCGCAGCGTGCATCTGCAGGACTGGCCCGATGCCGGCGCCTTCCCGGCTGCCGACGACATCCGCGCCGCGATGGACGCCGTCCGCGAGGCATCCAGCGTCGCGAACGCCCTGCGCAAGAAGGAGGGCCGCCGCGTGCGCCTGCCCCTTCCCACCCTGACGGTGGCGGTTCCGGATGCTGCGTCCCTCGCGCAGTTCGACGGCATCCTGCGCGACGAGCTCAACGTGAAGTCGGTCCAGCTCATCGAGCTCGGCGACGACGTGTCGGAGCGCTATGGGATCAGCAAGCGTCTGACCGTGAACGCGCGTGCCGCGGGTCCCCGCCTGGGCAAGCAGGTCCAGCACGTGATCTCGGGCGCGAAGGCGGGCGTCTGGGAGGAGCGAGACGGAATCGTGGTCGTCGACGGCATCGCCCTGGAGCCGGGGGAGTACGAGCTCACGCTCGAGGCGGGCGGCGTCGCCGAGGGAACCGCGATCGCGCTGCTCGCGGGCGACGGCTTCGTGCTGCTCGACACCACGACGACGCCCGAGCTCGAGGCCGAGGGCCTCGCCCGCGATGTGATCCGTGCCGTGCAGGACACACGCAAGGCCGCCGGCTTCGACGTCAGCGACCGCATCCGCCTCGGCCTCGTCTTCGACGAAGACGCCGACGGTGAGGCCGTCGCGGCGGCCTTCGACGTCGCCGACGTGGCGGGTGAGACACTGGCCCTCGCCCACACCGTGCGGACGCGGAGCACCGAGCTCGCAGCATCCGGTGATTCGGAGACGGCCATCGAGTACGAGGCGGTGGTCGACGCGGGAACCTATGCCAACCGCGGCGCGTTCACCGTTTCGGTCGGCAGAACGGGGACTCAGGCATGAGCGATCGCGACCGGCAGCGCGCCGACGCCGTCTACGAGGCGCTCCTCCGGCGCCAGGGGGAGCGGTGGGTACAGCCCCGCGTGGAACGCACGAGGCGGATGCTCGAGCTGCTCGACGACCCGCAGAAGACGTACCGCGTCGTCCACGTCACCGGCACCAACGGCAAGACGTCGACCAGCCGCATGATCGAGAGCCTCGTGCGCGCGCACGGATTGCGCACGGGTCTGTTCACGAGCCCCCACCTCGAGCGGTTCACCGAGCGCATCATGATCGACGGCGAGCCGATCGACGATGCCGCGGTCGCGGACGCGTGGGACGAGATCGCGCCCTTCGTCGACCTGGTCGACGCCGAGCTCGCCGCGAATGGCGATGCAGCGCTCACGTTCTTCGAGCTGCTCACGGTGCTGGCGTTCGTCGCCTTCGCCGATGCGCCGATCGACGTGCTCGTGCTCGAGGTCGGCATGGGCGGGTCGTGGGACTCCACGAACACGGCCGACGGCGACGTGGCGGTGTTCGCCCCGATCGACCTCGACCACTCGGACCGCCTCGGCGACACCATCGCCGAGATCGCGAGCGTGAAGGCGGGCATCATCAAGGACGGCGCGGCGGTCGTCTCGGCACGGCAGGATGCTGCCGCCGAGGCGGTGCTCCGCGAAGCGGCGGCCGCCCGCGGAGCGTCGATCGCCTTCGAGGGCGCCGAGTTCGCGCTCGCGCAGCAGCGACTCGCGGTCGGCGGACAGCAGATCAGCGTGCGGGGCCTCGCCGGCACCTACGAAGACGAGTACCTGCCCCTCTACGGAGCGCATCAGGGCTTCAACGCCGCCCTCGCGATCGCGGCCGTCGAGTCGCTGGTGGGGGGCGCGTCGCAGCCGATCGCCGGAGACGTGCTTGCGGACGGCCTCGGTGCCGTGACCTCGCCCGGGCGCCTCCAGCTCGTCGGCGCCGCCCCGACCGTGCTCGTGGACGCGGCTCACAATCCGCATGGCGCTCGCGCCCTCGTGACGGCGTTGCGCGAGTCGTTCGACTTCGACGAGTGGGGCATCGTGCTCGGCGTGCTCTCCGACAAGGATGCCGCCGGGATCGTCGCGGAGATCGCCCCCGTGGCGGCGCACGTGTTCGCCACCGCTCCCGACTCCGAGCGGGCCGAGGACGCCGACGCCATCGCCGACCTCGCCGAAGCGCACGACCTGCGGGTCTCCGTGCACCGCGATCTGCCCGACGCCGCAGAGGCGGCGCGCGCGTGGGCCGCGGCATCCGATCGGCGCGCCGTCGTCATCGCGGGATCGGTCGTGCTCGCGGGCGAGGCCCTCGCCCTCGCCGCGGACGAGGACTGGAAAGCCGGGTGGAACGAGTGACCGACGCGAAGCAGCCGAAGCCCCGCCGCCCGCGCGGTGCGGCGGAGTCGCTCGCCACGATCGTGCTCGGCTTCGAGTCGATCGTGGTGTTCCTCGGGGGCCTCGTCGTCTACGGCCTGAAGGCGCTGCCCGCCTCAATCGAGCCCTGGTGGGGAATCGTCGCGGGGGCCGTGCTCGCGGCGCTGATGATCGCGACGACGCGCCTGGTGCGCTATCGGTGGGGCATCGTGCTCGGGTGGGTGCTGCAGGCGATCGTCCTGCTCGGCGCCTTCCTCGTGCCGGCACTCGCGATCGTCGCGCTCATTTTCGGCGGCATGTACGGGTATGCGACGATCAAGGGGGCCGCTCTCGACCGGCGCAACGCGCGCCTCGCAGCGGATCCCCCTCCCCACGCCTGATCCGTAACGAAAGGTCCCCGCATGCCCATCGAAGAGACCCTCGTCCTCGTCAAGCCTGACGGCGTCGCCCGCGGCCTCACCGGCGCGATCCTCGCCCGTATCGAGGCGAAGGGGTACGCGCTCGTCGACATCCGCCTGGTCGAGCCGGACCGCGAGACCCTCGAGCGGCACTACGCCGAGCACGAGGGCAAGCCGTTCTACGAGCCGCTGCTCGAGTTCATGATGTCGGGCCCGTCGGTCGCGATCCGCGTCGCCGGCAATCGCGTCATCGAGGGCTTCCGCTCGCTGGCGGGCACGACGGACCCGACGACGGCCGCACCCGGCACGGTCCGCGGCGACTACGGCCGCGACTGGGGCCTGAAGGTGCAGCAGAACCTGGTGCACGGCTCCGACAGCCCCGAGTCCGCCGCGCGCGAGCTCGACATCTGGTTCAGCTGATCGCTCGCTCGGCTGACCTGCCGGGAGTGCTCAGGAAGGTCAGCCGAACAGCGTCTGCCAGATGTTGACGACGGCATTCATCTCCAGCTGAGCCAGCAGCAGGACGATGGCGTAGCTGATGATCGCCGCCAGCGGCACCCACACCATGAGGCGGTCCGCGACCTGGCGCACCTTGTCGGATGCCGGAAACAGTCCGGCGCGCAGCATGTGCAGGGTCACCGCGTAGAAGGTAGGGATCGTGACCGCCCACGTCACCATGCACCACGGGCACAGCGTGTGCAGGTTGGGGGCGTAGATGCTCTGGCTGATGAGCCAGATCACGAACCCGAACGCGAACGCGATGCCGGCCCAGAAGCACCACCAGAACCAGCGGGCGAAACGAGCGCGGGCGAGGATCGCCATGCCCACGACGATCGGGGCGGCCCAGCCGGTGAGCCCGAGGATCGGGTTCGGGAACCCGAACACGCTTCCCTGCCACGAATCGAGGTTCGCGCTGCACTGCACCAGCACGCTCAGATCGCACGACGCGATCGCGTCGGGGTTGGCGAGCTTCTCGAACTTCTCGACCGTCAGCGAGAAGGCCGCCCACCAACCGATCACACCTGCGATCACGAGCCATACGGCGAGTCCGGTGGGACGGGTGTGGGTCTGCTGCTCGGGCATGCCTCGGATTATGGCATCGAGATCTGCACGGATGCCGCACCCTCGAGCCGTGGCAAATCGCCGGTCGTCGGCGTGGGGAAGGCGTGACTGGGTGACGAATGGGCATTCTGGCGGGGGAAGTGCGATAATGGGGGTCGATGACTCACGGCCGCGCCGTAACGGTCATCACCAGAAGACTTCAGGGCGACGAATGCCCTTGGCAGCGCGAGCATCCGCCTAGTGCCGGACGACCGCTGCAGACCGAGTGAGTTCGCGGCACCGCCCCGTCCAGAGGGGCATGGGCGGCGCCGCACGAGATTTCGCCGGGCGACGCGCGGTGTCGCCCCGCTAGGAGTACGCCAGTGATGGCTGATGGAACCGATGCAGAATTCAACCCTCAGACCGAACCCGACGCACCGCTGACATCAGCGGGCGACGAGGCGACCACCGCGGCTGACGCGGACTCGCCGGTCGAGGGGCCGCAGGAGACCGCCGAGGTCTCCGAGCCGGCCGAGGAGAGCGCCGCCGAGACGGAGGTCGAGGCTCCTGAGGCGGCCACCGAGACCGAGACTCCCGCAGAGCAGGAGCAGGAGCAGGAGCCGGAGCCGGACTCCGCCGTCGCCGCGCAGCCCCCTGCCGAGGCGACTCCCGAGCCCACCGGAGAGGTCCCCGAGGACGAGGCGACGCCGGCAGCCGAGGCCGCAGAGCCGGGGGCTCCTGCAGAGCCCGACGCCGTGACCGCGGTGAGCCTGGGGCTGCTGCCCGAGGACTTCGTGTCGGCGGTGTCGACGCAGCTCATGTTCTACGCGCCCGAGATCACGCCGCTTCCGGCGCGCCCGGGACGCTCGCAGCCGGAGGCGGAGCCCGAGGCGGCGGCATCGTCCAGCACCTCGCGCCGGCGCAGCCGTCGCCGCGGCGAGGTCCGGGACGAGGCATCCGCTCCGTCGGAGCCGTCGCAGCCCCGCCAGCGTGCCGTCGAGCTCATCACCGAGCCACAGCGCATCAAGGGTTCGACCCGCCTCGAGGCGAAGAAGCAGCGCCGCCGTGACGGTCGTGAGGCCGGCCGCCGCCGCGCGGTCGTCACCGAGGCGGAGTTCCTCGCTCGTCGTGAGGCCGTCGACCGTGACATGATCGTGCGCTCGCGCAACGGCCGCATCCAGATCGCCGTGCTTGAAGACAACGTGCTCGTGGAGCACTACGTCGCGCGAAACCAGGACGCGTCTCTCATCGGCAACGTCTACCTCGGCCGCGTGCAGAACGTCCTGCCGAGCATGGAGGCCGCCTTCGTCGACATCGGCCGGGGCCGCAACGCCGTGCTGTACTCGGGCGAGGTCGATTGGGACGCCGTCGAGACCGGCAACCAGCCCCGCCGGATCGAGCTCGCGCTCAAGACCGGCGACCGTGTCCTCGTCCAGGTCACGAAGGATCCGGTCGGCCACAAGGGCGCCCGGCTCACGAGCCAGATCTCGCTTCCCGGTCGCTATCTCGTGTACGTGCCGGGCGGCAACATGAACGGCATCTCGCGCAAGCTCCCCGACACCGAGCGCGCCCGCCTCAAGAAGATCCTCAAGGAGGTGCTGCCCGAGTCTTCCGGCGTCATCGTCCGCACCGCCGCCGAAGGCGCCACCGAGGATCAGCTGACGCGCGATGTGCAGCGCCTCACCAACCAGTGGGAGCACATCTCGAAGCAGATCGAGACGATCCAGGCGCCCGCGCTGCTGCACTCCGAGCCGGATCTCCTCGTCAAGATCGTCCGCGACGTCTTCAACGAGGACTTCTCGAAGATGCTCATCCAGGGCGACGACGCGCATCACACGATCTCGAAGTACCTCGAGTCCGTGGCACCCGACCTTCTCGAGCGCGTGGAGCGGTACGAGGGCGAGCACGACCCGTTCGACGTCTTCCGCGTCACCGAGCAGATCGAGAAGGCCCTCGACCGCAAGGTGTGGCTGCCCTCCGGCGGCTCGCTGGTCATCGATCGCACCGAGGCGATGACGGTCGTCGACGTCAACACCGGCAAGTTCGTCGGCTCAGGCGGCAACCTCGAAGAGACCGTCACGAAGAACAACCTCGAAGCCGCGGAGGAGATCGTCCGCCAGCTGCGCCTGCGCGACATCGGCGGCATCATCGTGGTCGACTTCATCGACATGGTGCTCGAGTCCAACCGCGACCTCGTCCTGCGCCGCCTCGTCGAGTGCCTGAGCCGCGACCGGACGAAGCACCAGGTCGCCGAGGTCACGTCGCTGGGTCTCGTGCAGATGACGCGCAAGAAACTCGGATTGGGCCTGCTCGAGACCTTCAGCGAGGCGTGCGAGGTCTGCGCCGGGCGCGGCCTGATCGTGCACCACGACCCCGTCGTCAAGCACCGTGTGCCCGCCGCTGCCGGCGGTGCGCCGTCATCCGGCCGTCGCCCGCGGGGCGGAGCCTCGACTCCTGCGACCGGCAGCGGCTCGAACGGCACGCACGTGATCACCGAGGGCGTGAAGTCGGCGCTCGCGCAGATCGCAGCGTCGACGATCCACCACAGCGAAGAGGCTCCGCACGTCGAGGCGGAGCCGGTCGTCGAGCAGACTCCCGTCGAGCGTCCGAAGAAGCCGCGCAAGAAGCGCCAGGATTCCGGCGGGAAGAAGGAGAACCGCACCGAGAAGGACCTCCTCCTCGACTCGGTGCTGAATGCGCTTCCTGAGCCCAAGGCTCCGGGGCAGGGTCGCTCCCGTCGTCGCGTGACGACGGCGGCGCTCACGGGCACACCGGTGCCCCACACGCCCTCAGAGGATTGAGCGCGCACGCCGTCCCGGCTCCGGCCGGGGCGGCGTGACCCCCACTGTCGGCCTCGCCGACGACACCGTGGCACTGATCTCGGCGTTCCCCGCCGACGTCGTGGTGGTCGACTGCACGCTGTTCGCGGTCCTCGACGTGCTTGATCGGATCGACCAGCGCTTCGCGGTGCTCGAGCACACGCTGCACGACTTCCTGGCGTCGGGCGCGCGAGTGGCGGGGCCGGTGCTGTGGACGAGAGGGATACGCGTGCGGGCGCCGCGCCGACACGCCACACCGATCCTGGTGGCGTCCGTGCCCGGTTTCGAGCTGCCGTTCCTTTCGCAGCGCGCGCTTTCCGCGGTTCCTGGACAGGTCGTCTACGCGGGCGCGATGACACGCGCCGTCCCCGCACGACCCGCCGCGCCCACGGTTGTGCTGAGCCTCAGCACCTTCCGCTTCGCCGATCTCGTCCCGATCTGGCAGCGCGTGCTCGACGCCGTCGACGGCCTCGACGTGCGCGTGGTCGCCACGCTGGGCCCGGCCCTGGCGAGAGGGGAGGTGCGCGTACCCGGCGGCATCGAAGTGCATGAATGGATGCCGCACGACGAATTGTTCCCCGAAGCCTCCCTCCTCGTGGGCCACGGTGGGCACGGCACGACCCTCGCGGCGCTCGCGCATGGCGTGCCGGTGCTGGTGCTGCCACTCGAACGAACGTCGGATCAGCCGCGCATCGGACGGGCGGTGGCGCGTGCGGGCGTGGGTGCGAAGTTGTCGCGCCGCACGGATGCCGCGACGATCCGGCGTGCGATCACGCGGACGCTGGCCGACGATGTCATGCGGGATCGCGCCCGCCGGCTGGGCGATGCGATCCGCACGCTCGACGGACCCGGTCGCGCGGCGGACGTGCTCGAACTGTCGGCGGCCGCCGGCGGTGAGGTCAGCGGCGGTCGCGCCCCCGCACCCTGAGCCCGGACGCGATGAGCCGTCGCACCAGCTCGTGTCCGCTGACATGGAGGGCGCCGGCGGCGACCAGGCGCGCGTGCGCCTCTTCGGGCACGTCGTAGTGGTCGAGGTCGAATCCCCGTGCGGGGATCCCGTTCGCCGCGGCGAACGCGTGGAGCTCCGCGAGGTCGGTGTCGGTCACCAGGTGCGCCCACAGCCGACCGTGCGCCGGCCAGAGAGGATCGTCGATCAGGATCGCCACGACCAGATCCTACGCACCGGATGCCGCGCCGACCGCTTTCGCGGAGTGTTCAGGGATCTGGTAAAGTAGACCCTTGGTGCGTCGAGATATCCGCACCAAGTCTTCGTTGACGTCCTCGAGTGCGTGCGCGCGCTCCCAGAAGAAACAGGTGTGAAGTGGTTTACGCAGTTGTGCGCGCCGGCGGCCGGCAGGAGAAGGTCGAGGTCGGCACGATCGTCGTTCTCGACCGTCAGGCCGCGAAGATCGGCGACAAGATCGAGCTCCCCGCGGTGCTCTTCGTCGACGGGGACACCGTCACGACCGATGCCGACAAGCTCGCGAAGGTCACCGTGACCGCCGAGGTGCTCGGTGAGGAGCGCGGCCCGAAGATCGTGATCCAGAAGTTCAAGAACAAGACCGGCTACAAGAAGCGCCAGGGGCACCGTCAGGACCTCACGCGCGTCAAGGTCACCGGCATCAAGTAAGCCACAGGAGACGCAGAGATGGCACACAAAAAGGGCGCAAGCTCCACCCGTAACGGTCGTGACTCCAACGCTCAGCGCCTCGGCGTGAAGCGTTTCGGCGGCCAGGCCGTCAACGCCGGCGAGATCCTCGTCCGCCAGCGTGGCACGCACTTCCACCCGGGCGCCAACGTCGGCCGCGGTGGCGACGACACGCTGTTCGCGCTGGCCGCGGGCGCGGTCGAGTTCGGCCACAAGGGCGGCCGCAAGGTCGTCAACGTCGTGGCGGTCGCGGAGTAATCCAGCGAGTCGCGCAGACTTCCGGAAGGGGCGGGCTTCGGCTCGCCCCTTCCCTTTATCCCCTTCCCGGCACGCCGGGAAGCATCCACACCTGAGGGGGACCGCATGGTCACGTTCGTCGATCGGGTGACGCTTCACCTGCGCGCCGGCAAGGGCGGCAACGGCTGCGTGTCGGTCAAGCGCGAGAAGTTCAAGCCGCTCGCGGGACCCGATGGCGGCAACGGTGGCCACGGTGGCGACGTCGTGCTCGTCGCCGACCCGCAGGTCACGACGCTGCTGTCGTACCACCACTCGCCGCACCGCTCCAGCGGCAACGGCGGCTTCGGCATGGGCGACCACCGATCCGGGGCAGCGGGCGAGCCGCTCGAACTGCCCGTCCCGGTCGGCACGGTCGTGAAGGACGCCACGGGCGAGGTCCTCGTCGACATGATCGAGCCGGGCATGCGCTTCGTCGCAGCCCCCGGAGGCCTCGGCGGGCTCGGCAACGCCGCCCTCGCGAACCCCAAGCGGAAGGCGCCGGGCTTCGCACTGCTCGGCACGCCCGGCTGGGAGGGCGACGTCCTCCTCGAGCTCAAGACCGTCGCCGATGTCGCGCTCGTCGGCTTCCCTTCGGCGGGCAAGTCGAGCCTCATCGCGGCGATCTCCGCCGCGCGGCCGAAGATCGCCGACTACCCCTTCACCACGCTCCACCCGAACCTGGGCGTCGTGCAGGCGGGAGAGCAGCGCTTCACCGTCGCCGACGTGCCCGGCCTCATCGAGGGCGCGAGCGAGGGCAAGGGCCTGGGCCTGGAGTTCCTCCGTCACGTCGAGCGCTGCACGGCACTCGTCCACGTCCTCGACTGCGCCACGCTCGAGCCGGGTCGCGACCCGCTGAGCGACCTCGATGTAATCCTGGCCGAACTCGCCGCCTATCCGGTGCCCGACGGTCAGCTCCCGCTGCTCGAGCGCCCGCAGCTGGTGGCGCTCAACAAGGTCGACGTCCCCGAGGCGAAGGATCTCGCAGACCTCGTCCGCCCCGACCTCGAGGCCCGCGGCTTCCGCGTGTTCGAGATCTCGACGGTGAGCCACGAAGGACTGCGACAGCTCTCGTTCGCGCTCGGCGACATCGTCGCGAAGCACCGCGCCGAGCAGGCTGCGGCTCCCGCACCCGAGCGCATCGTCATCCGGCCGAAGGGCTCGGAGAAGGACTTCTCGGTCCGCGTCGAAGGCGGCACCTACGGCAACATCTACCGCATTCTCGGCGACAAGCCCCTCAAGTGGGTGCAGCAGACCGACTTCCAGAACGAGGAGGCCGTCGGGTACCTCGGCGACCGTCTCGAGAAGCTCGGCGTCGAGGACGAGCTGTTCCGCGCGGGTGCCACGCCTGGCGCGACCGTCGTGATCGGCGAGGGTGACGGCATCGTCTTCGACTGGGAGCCCTCGATCTCTTCGAACGCGGAACTGATGACGGCGCCGCGCGGCACCGATCCGCGCCTGCTGCGCGACAACCGCCGCACGACGTCGGAGCGCCGCGAGCGGTACCACGACATGATGGACGCCAAGTCGGAGGCACGCGCCGAGCTGGAGGCCGAGCGGATCGCGGAGCGCTACCGCGACCAGGAGGACGCGGAGTGAGCGCACGCGAGCGCAGCGATCTCCCGTTCGCCCGCCGCGTCGTCGTCAAGGTCGGATCGTCCTCGATCAGCGGCGAGAACGCGCACAAGATCAAGCCGATCGTCGATGCTCTCGCCGCTGCGCACGGACGCGGCACCGAGGTGGTGCTCGTGTCGTCCGGCGCCATCGCGACGGGCATGCCCTACCTGCTGCTCGACGAGCGTCCGAGTGACCTCGCGACCCAGCAGGCGGCGGCCGCGGTGGGGCAGAACGTGCTCATCTACCGCTACCAGGAGGCGCTTCGTCCGTTCCGCATCGTCGCCGGCCAGGTGCTCCTGACCGCCGGCGACCTCGAGAACGCGACGCACCGCTCCAACGCGCGCCGCGCCATGGAGCGGCTCATGGGCCTGCGCATCCTCCCGATCGTCAATGAGAACGACACGGTCGCGACCCACGAGATCCGTTTCGGCGACAACGACCGCCTTGCAGCCCTGGTCGCGCAGCTGATCGGAGCGGACGCCCTGGTGCTGCTGAGCGACATCGAGTGCCTGTACACGCGTCCGCCGGACGAGCCCGGCGCGTTGCCGATCCCGCGCGTGATCTACGGCGACGACCTGCACGGCTTCGAGTTCGGCTCGGTCGTCGTCAACAGCGTCGGCACCGGGGGAGCGGCGACCAAGGTCTCGGCCGCGCGGCTGGCCGCAGCATCCGGAATCGGGGTCCTCGTCACCAGTGCGGACCTCGTGGGCGAAGCACTGTCGGGCGACGAGATCGGCACGTGGTTCCAGCCCAACCCGGAGCCGACGGCGCCCGCCGCGACGGGTCCCTTGCGGACCACGGTCGATACACTGGGCGGATGACCACCACCGCCACGACGGCACGCGAACGGATGCTGCTCGCCAAGGATGCGGCGCGCAGCATCGGTCTCCTCGGCGACGACGCGAAGCGCGATGCGCTCCTCTCGATCGCCGACGCGATCGAGGCCGCGGCGCCGGAGATCGTGGCGGCCAATGCGGGTGACCTCCGCCGCGGCACCGAGACCGGGCTCTCGACCGCACTGCAGGACCGTCTGCGGCTCGATGAGCCGCGCGTCGCCTCTCTCGCCGCAGCGGTGCGCGAGATCGCCGCACTGCCGGACCCCGTCGGCCGCGTACTCGACGAGCGGATGCTGGAGAACGGCGTGTCGCTCACCAAGATCGCCGTGCCGTTCGGCGTGGTGGGCTCCATCTACGAGGCCCGGCCCAACGTCACCGTCGACATCGCCGCCCTCGCCCTGCGCTCGGGCAACGCGGTCGTGCTGCGGGGCGGCACAGCCGCCGAGCACACCAACGCGGCCCTCGTCCGCGCCATGCGCGGCGCGCTGGCCGACCAGGGCATCGACCCGGAAGCCATCCAGACGGTGGACGAGTTCGGCCGCGAGGGAGCCCGCGAGCTGATGCACGCACGCGGCATCGTGGACGTGCTGGTGCCGCGCGGCAGCGCGCAGCTGATCGAGACGGTCGTGACCGAGTCCTCGGTCCCCGTCATCGAGACTGGCGCCGGCGTGGTGCACATCGTCCTCGATGAGTCGGCGCCGTTGGACTGGGCGCGCGACATCGTGGTGAACGCCAAGACCCAGCGGCCGAGCGTGTGCAACGCCGTCGAGACCGTCCTCGTGCACCGGGGGGCCGCCGACCGCCTGGTCGGCCCGGTCGTGGCGGCCCTGCAGCAGAGCGGCGTCACCGTCCACGGCGACGAGACCGTCGAGCGGCTCGCGGCGGGCGTCACCCCGGCGACCGACGAGGACTGGGCGACCGAGTACCTCAGCCTCGATCTCGCGATGCGTGTCGTTGACGACCTGGACGGCGCGCTCGAGCACATCCGCCGGTATTCGACCCACCACACCGAGTCGATCGTGACGCAGGATGCCGCCAACGAGGCCCGCTTCCTCGCCGAGGTCGATTCCGCCGTGGTGATGACCAACACGTCGACGCGGTTCACCGACGGCGGCGAGTTCGGCTTCGGCGCCGAGGTCGGCATCTCCACCCAGAAGCTGCATGCGCGCGGCCCGATGGGGCTCGCTGAGCTCACGAGCTCGAAGTGGCTCGCGCGGGGTGCCGGGCAGGTCCGCGCGTAACGGAATAGACTTGTCCAGTCCTGCGCCCCAGAGGCGAACCCGAACGGAGCCCGAATGACACTCGTCACGATCATCGCCCTCGCCGCCGAAGAGTCGGAGCACCATGGCAACGTCGCCCTCGAGACCGTCGGGTACGGCATCACCGCGATCGTGGTCTTCGCCGCTCTGGCGATCGTGACGCTGTCGTACCGCAACGTGGCGAACCGCCACGCGCACAAGGCCGAGGCGTACGCCAGGGCTCACGCGAACGACGTCCAGCGAGCGGGGCACGGCCACTAAGGCTGCTGCATGTCCTTGGCGACAGCCCCGAGAGTCGGGGTCATGGGCGGCACGTTCGACCCGATCCATCACGGGCACCTGGTCGCCGCCAGCGAGGTGGCGCAGTGGTTCGACCTCGACGAGGTCGTCTTCGTGCCGACGGGCGAGCCCTGGCAGAAGGCAGACGTCTCGCCGAGCGAGCATCGCTATCTCATGACGGTCATCGCCACGGCATCCAACCCGCGATTCACGGTCAGCCGCGTCGACATCGACCGCGACGGTCCCACCTACACCATCGACACGCTCCGCGATCTGAAGGCCCAGCGCCCGGACGCGGAGCTGTTCTTCATCACCGGTGCCGACGCCATAGCGCAAATTCTCAGTTGGAGGGACCATGATGAGTTGTGGGACCTCGCCCACTTCGTCGCGGTGTCCAGGCCCGGTCACGTTCTGAACACCGACGGTCTGCCGAGCGACGACGTCAGTCAGCTCGAGATCCCCGCCCTCGCGATCTCATCGACGGATTGCCGTGACCGAGTTCAGCGAGGACACCCCGTGTGGTACCTCGTGCCCGACGGGGTCGTCCAATACATTGCGAAGCACCATCTCTACCGGAGCAAGGAATGAGTACACCCGAGCACCCGGCGACGCCAGCCCTCACACGTAAGCAGATCCGCGAGCTGCGGAACACGGGATCTACACCCGTCATCACCGTGACGCCGGACGACGGCGAGGCCTCCGAGGCTCCCGCGTCCGTCGCGGCGCCCCCGGTCGAGGCCACCCCGTCGATACCGCCGCCTATGCCGGTGGCCTCCGCGCCGTTCCCTCGACCGTCCGAGCCCGCCGCCGTGGCGCCGGCACCGGTTCCCGACTCCGCCGTCGACCTGGGCGTGTCGCCGCTCACGCGCCGCCAGGCTCGGCAGCAGGAGCGCATCCGCACCGCGTCGGTCCCCGTGATCACGCCGGAGGTCGTCGCCGCACACGCCGCCGCCACGGGCGGCAGCGCCCCGACGTTCGCGTTCCCCGTCGCCCCGCCGCCCGTGGCGCCGTTCGACGAGCCCGCACCGTCGCTCTTCACACCCCCTCACGACGAGACGCAGGTGTCGACCGACAGCGGCATCCACGCGCTTTTCGGCATTCCGCGGGAGACCGAAGCCGCGCCGGCCGCTACGCCGAACAGGCAGCAAGCCGTGCCCGCGGCACCCGTCCCGGTACCCCCCTTCGCGGCGGAGCCGGCGGAGCCGGCGGCGTCCGAGGTCGAGGAGCGTTCGTTCGACAACGGATTCGGCACCACTGCGATCGACGAAGCCGAAGCGCCCGCCGCGGCGCCGAAGGCGGTCAACCCGCTTCTGGGTGCGAGCCTGCTCGACGAGGCACCGGCCGCCGCTCAACCCGCCGCGGTCGAGTTCCCGCCGTCGTTCGACCAGCTGCTGACACGTACCACCGGCGCCATCGCGATCCCCAACGCACTGATCGTGTCGCAGGCCCCCGAGGTCGCGCCACTGGTGGCGCCCGTCACCGCGACCGGCGAGGTCATCGTCACCGGCACGTTCAACCTGCCTGAGGGCCTCGGCTCCACAGGCCACGCCAAGGGCACCGCCGACGGCAAGGAGATCGACGCGACGCTCGTCGACGGCGAGCTGCCCTCGCACTCCTCGCCGACGCCGATCGCCGCGAGCTCCGCCGTCAGCACCGCGAAGGCGCCCGGCGACGTCATCAAGCCGCCGGTGCCCGAGAAGGGCGGCAAGCTCATGATGTCCCTCGCGATCACCGCGGGCGTACTGGCCCTCGCGCTCGTGGGCGTTCTGATCCTCGCCTTCGTGACAGGAGTCTTCTGATGGTGGCGAGCGCGCAGTCGCACGATATGCTCCAGACCGCTGCGGCAGCGGCCGACGCGAAGGGCGGCGAGGATCTCGTCGCGCTCGACGTGTCGGAGCCGCTTCCGCTGGTCGACATCTTCCTACTCGTCACGGGCCGCAGCGAGCGCAACGTCGCGGCGATCGCCGACGAGATCGAGGACAAGCTGCTCGAGGCGGGCCACAAGCGCCTGCGTCGCGAAGGCCGTGAGGAGTCCCGGTGGATCCTCATCGACTTCGGCAACCTCGTGGTGCACGTGTTCCACGAGCAGGAGCGCGTCTACTACGGCCTCGAGCGACTGTGGAAGGACTGCCCCGTGGTTCCGATCACCCTTCCCGCGCGGGCGACTGCCGAAGAGTGATCCTGGTACGGATCACCCCTCGGAGTGTTGTAAGCTAGACGAGTTGCCCCGCGAGAGCGGGAACAGCGTCTGGGCCTGTGGCGCAGCTGGTAGCGCACCTGCATGGCATGCAGGGGGTCAGGGGTTCGAGTCCCCTCAGGTCCACCAAAACTCCCGGTAAAGCACCGAATCTTCACTCCCTGATCAGGGAGTTTGGATGTTTGGCAGTCGTCTGCTGGACACTTCGCCAGGTCGCCGCAGTGCGCTCTCGCACCTTCTTGGAGTATCTCGAAGGTGCTCGACAACCCCCGCGCACCCTCGCTCTATGGACGGCGTCGGCACCTCGGGTCCGGGACACGGGAACGACCCTCGTTGGCCGAGCTTGCCACCGAGCTGAAGTTTCCGTCCGGACGATCTACGACCCGCGGCAGACGCGCGCACGAATCCATGTCGCGCAGCGCGATGGCGGCTTCGATCAGCGCGGCGTGAGTCAGCGCTTGGGGGAAATTGCCGAGCTGGGCGCCGCTGTCCGGGTCCATTTCCTCCGCGAAGAGGCCGAGCCCCGTCGCGCGGGTCAGCAGCTGCTCGAACACCTCGAGCGCTTCTTCTCGTCGATCGGAGCACGCGAGGGCGCGGACCAGCCAGAAGGAGCACGGGAGGAACGCTCCTTCGCTGCCATGCAGCCCGTCCCGGCCGGGAGGGTAGCGGTAGAGCAGTGGACCGCCGGCGCCGAGGCGGACCCGGATCGCATCGACCGTGCCGCGAACCCGGGGAGAGGTCGCATCCTCGAGGCCGATCACGGGTAGCACGAGCAGCGCCGCATCGAGGTCGTCCGCTCCGTAGCTGCGGGTGTAGCACCCGGCCGCCTCGTCGAACCCCTGCGTCCGGACGTCGGCGGCGATCGCGTCGCGCGCGGTGAGCCACCGTTCCCGGCGGCGCGCCGACAGCGGGTGCGTCTGCCCGATCCGCAGCGCCCGGTCGAGGGCCAGCCAGCCCATCAGCTTCGAGTGCACGTACTGCGCCTCTGTGCTTCGCACCTCCCAGATCCCGGAGTCCGGGTCTCGCCACCGCCGAGCCACCTCGTCGGCGTAGCCTCGCATCGTGCGCCAGGTCTCGCCGTAGAGCCGCCCGTGGCGCTGCGTCATCAGCCACGCCGCCTCCAGCACCCAGCCGTAGCCGTCGAGTTGGTGCTGGTCCGCGGCTGCGTTGCCGACCCGGACGGGAACGCTCCCCGCATAGCCCGACCAGTGTCCGAGCACCCGCTCCCGCGGGGCGGGCCTGCCATCCACGGTGAGCAGCACGGGCAGGCGGGGTCGCTTCAGGCGGCTCGCGTGCAGCAGCCACCAGAAGAAGCCCTGCGCTTCGTGCTCCTTGCCGAGCTTGAGGAAGGCGCCGACGCCGATGCTCGCATCACGCGGCCAGGCGTAGCGGTAGTCCCAGTTGCGCTCGCCACCCAGGCGCTCCGGCAGCGACGTCGTCGGCGCGGCGACCGGCGCCCCCGATGGGGCGTAGGTCAGCAGCCGGAGCGTCACCGCGCTGCGGACGACGGCCGAGCGGTACGGAACAGCGGGATCGATCTCCGCCGCCCAGGCCAGCCACCTCCCCTCGTCGTCGAGCAGCAGGCTCCAGGCGGCCTCCGGGTCGACGTGGACGATGGGCTCGCGGTGAGCGATCCCGAGCGCCATTGTGACGTCCTCACCCTCCCTCAGCCGGACAGTGGTGGCGCGCCCGGGTGTGATCGCTTCTGGGTGCGACGTGCTGAGCGAAAGCGCCAGGGCGTCCCATTCGCACACGAGCGCGTGGCGGTCACGCCGCACGCGGGGCAGCCGGAAGCGGGCGCCCAAGCGGGGATCGAAGTCGACAGCGGCGTCGACCGATCCCCCCTGGACCGAGAGGCGGCGGACGAGCAGCGTCGACGGCAGGAGCCGTCCGGCAAGCTCGGCCACCATTCCCTCCGTGAGCGTCAGCCGTGCGTCGCCGACCTGCCACGTCGTCGCCAACGTCGCGCTGTCTCCGCGGTATCGCCGTTCGACGACAGGGGCCTCCATGGCAGGTCCCATCCGGAAGCTCCCGGCCGACGCGCCCCCGACGAGCCGGCCGAAGACCGGCGGCCCGTCGAATCGCGGCACACACAGCCAGTCCACGGATCCCGCAGCGGAGATGAGTGCCGCGGTGCGGGTGTCTCCGACCAGGCCGTACTCCGCGAGCGGAATCACGGCGTGCGGCACGTCGCCGTCTCTCGCACCGGTCGGCTGTCGCATCTCAGCCTCCCGTGCCCAGCAGCAGACCGAGTGTCGAGCCGTACAGGACGTGCGCGAGCACGGCCACGGTGGGACTCTGGTAGCCGTAGTTCAGCGCCAGGAGTCCCGGCGGCTCGAGCACCGCGATGCTGGACGGACCGGCGCGCTCGGACGCCATCCGCGGATGCACGCCGGGAAGGAGGGGCAGGATCACGAGCAGCGCCACCGCTACGTGCAGCAGTCCGAGCAGTCCGCCGAGCCACCAGGTCGCGGTTTCGAGCACCGCGAACGCGGCCGCGTAACCGAGGGCGAAGACCTGCCCGGCGGCTAGGTGGAGGAAGAATCCGAGAACGCGCGCGCTGTCGGGATCCTCGGTGAGCATCGTGCCGAGCACGAGCGGCAGGTCGAGGCGCGTCAACCCAGCGAGCTGGGCTCCGATGAGCACGGCGGTCAGCGCGGATGTCGCGAGCAGTCCGAAGAGCGCCCACCCGGTCCAGTCGATGGCAAGACCGCTCATGGCTGCCCCCTTGTCGGCCGCCTTCAGCGCTCGGTGCGAGCATCCGCCCGCGCCGGCGCGTTCTCCTCGAGCGCCTGTCGCACACCCTCGAGGAGTTCGTTCCAGGACGCTCCGAACTTCTCGATGCCCTCCCGCTCCAGGGTCTCCATCGCGTCGTCGTAGGAGATCCCGATCTCGGCAAGGGCGTCGAGGTGCGCCCGCGCGTCCTCGTAGGTGCCGACGATGGCGTTCCGGCGGATGATGCCGTGATCGAAGGTCGCCTCCAGCGTCTTCTCCGGCATCGTGTTGACCACATTCGGAGCGACGAGCTCTTCGATGTAGCGGGTGTCCCGCACGTCGGGACTCTTGACGCCGGTCGAGGCCCAGAGGGGCCGCTGCGGGTTCGCGCCCGCCGATGCAAGCGCGCGCCAGCGCGGAGACCGCTGCGATTCCTCGAACGCCTGGTAAGCCAGGCGCGCGTTGGCGATGCCGGCTCCCCCCTTCAGCCGTTCGGCAGCCGGCCCGCCGCGAGCGTCGAGCCTCTTGTCGATCTCGACGTCGACCCGTGAGACGAAGAACGACGCCACGGAGTGGATCCCGTCCAGGTCCCGTCCCGACTCCAAGGCTCGCTCGAGGCCGGTGAGATACGCGTCGATGACCTGCCTGAAGCGGTTGAGGCTGAAGATCAGAGTGACATTGATGCTGATGCCGTCGGCGATGCATTCGGTGATGGCCTGGAGGCCGGCATCCGTGGCCGGAATCTTGATGTAGGCGTTCGGCCGTCCGACCGCCGCGAGGAGCATCCTCGCCTCCTCGACGGTCGCCGCCGCGTCGTGGGCGACGGTAGGGCTGACCTCGATCGACACCCGTCCGTCGACACCGGCCGTGGCATCGAAGATCGGCCGGAAGGCGTCGCAGGCATCGCGCACATCCGCGGTGATGAGGGCGAAGACCGCCTCCTTCGGCACGGTGCCCTTCCGGGCGAGCGCTCTCACTTGGGCGCCGTACGCGTCGCCGTTGTGTACCGCCGTGGCGAAGATCGTCGGGTTGGTGGTGATGCCGACCACGTCTCGCTCGGCGATCAGCCGGTCGAGGTTCCAGGAGTGGATCCGCTCCCGGGAGAGGTCGTCCAACCAGATGCTGACGCCGGCAGCTGACAGCGCAGCCGTGGGACTGACGTCGTTCATGTTCGCGCTCCTTCTTCCCCCGCGATGCTCTCGGGCCCGGCTGCACCGGTGATGCGGACGCAGCAGCGTCCGGCCTGCGGATCCGTGACGAGCTCGCCGCCGCCGTCGGGCACCGCGCTCCGCATGCCTTCCACCAGCGCCCTGTTGAGGTGGCAGACCAATTCGGTGTGCCGCTGCGCGAGGGTGTGGAACGGACAGTTGCCAAACACCACGTCGCCGTCGTCCTCGAGCGGCTCATATCCGCTGTCCTCGAGTGCAGACCGCAGGGAGGTGGACCCGTACGCGAGTTCGCGGCCATGCTCGTGGGCGATGCCGCGCAGAGCGGTGTGCACGTCGGATCCGCTGTCCGCCGACTCCTCGATGGCGCTCGCCAGTATCTCGCCGAGCAGGTCGTAGTGCCGCTCAGGCAGCGACACACTGACTTCCGTGTCCGCGCGTCCGTACAGCTTGGAAGGCCGACCGGCGCCTGGCCCGTCCCGGCCGCTCAACCGGCGGTACCGCACCTCGAGCAGGCCCACATCCGCCAACCGGTCGAGATGGAAGGCCACGGTGCTTCTGGGCAGGCCGACCGCCGCCGCGGCGGCATCTCGACTGAGCGGCTCGGTGCTCTTCGACATCAGTTCGTACAGCGCCAGGCGCGCCGGATCGGCGAGCGCTGTGATGGCCTTGATGCGACGCCTTCTGGATGCGGTGGGGGTGATCCGTTCCGGTTCCACGGGTCCACTCTACTCTAAAGGCAGTGAACCTTGACTAAAGAATTATTGCTTCTTGCAGTCGCAACTATCGGAGTGGACTGGAGTCGATCGGCTGCTGCGCAAGCGCTTTCCGGCGGCATCCGATCGGCGTCGGATCAGGCGCGCAGCAGCCTGCAGCCGTGTGGCTCGAGCGTGATCCGTACGACGGAGCTGCCGGGGGCGACGCTGCGGGCGGCATCGGATTGTTCGTGGACGGCTTCGATGGGAACGGATGCCGCGTCCCAGACGTCGGTGACGGCGGCCGGTGCCGGGCCGAGGCCGAGGGAGCGGGTGTCGAACGGCACCTCGCGTGCTTCGTCGGCGGTGTTGAACACGGCGACCCAGCGGGTGTCGTCGCGCTCGGCGGTCCAGACCACGAGGTCGTGCTCGCGCAGCAGCTCCCGGTTGCCGGTGGAGTCGCGGAGGATCTCGAGCACGTCGTCGTTGGTGAACAGGGCGATCGTCTCGGGCGCGCTGGTCGGCAGGTCGCCGCCGATCATGAGCGGGGAGCGCGCCATCACCCACAGTGTGACGAGCGATCGGCGCTCGGGGAGGGTGAGTGCGCCCTCGCGGGGCTCGCCGACCTCGGCGCGGATGCCGATGCGGCCGAGGGGCAGCATGTCGGCGTCCGGCCAGCCGTCCGGCCCGGCGAGCGGCGCCCAGCGGGCGAGACGGGCGAAGTTGGCCTGGACGTCGTCCCACCGGTCCCACATGTCGTCGCACACGCGCCACATCGTCGTGTGTTCGCGAAGATGGGCGAGATGCGCCGCCGACAGGTCGCGTCCGGGCGAGAGCGACAGCGCGATGTCGCGGTCGGCGCGCTGCACCGCCAGCGAGTACGCCTCGATGTCGGGCGTCTGGTATGGCCACAGCATGTCGTCGGCCTTGATGAAGTCGATGCCCCACTCGGCGAACTGCGCGACGCACGAGTCGTAGTACGCCTGCGCGGCGGGGTTGTGATGGTCGAGCCCGAGGTAGTGCGGATTCCACTCGCAGACGTTCGTCGGGTCGGCGATCTGCGCGGCGGTCGCTTCGGTTCCGAGGACGGGGGTGTCGGCCGCGACCGATACGCGCGGGATGCCGCGCATCACATGGACGCCGAGCTTCAGGCCCATCTCGTGGATGCGTTCGGCGAGCGGCCCGAACCCGGCGCCGCCCGCGGAGCTCGGGAACCGGACCGGGTCGGGGTGCAGGCGCCCGTACGAGTCGATCGTGAGGGACGCGGCATCCGTGTAGCCGTGCGATCTCGCGTGGGGGTCGGCCCAGTCCGCGTCGATGACGATCGTGTCCCACCCGTGGCGGAGCAGGTGCTCGGCCATGAACTCCGCGTTCGCGAGCACCTCGGCCTCGGTGATCGTGGTGCCGTAGCAGTCCCAGCTGTTCCACCCCATCGGGGGCGTGGTCGTCTTGCGCAGTGTCATCGCTGTCTCGTCTTCCTGTCGTGGTGGTGTCAGCGGATCTCGCGCCAGGCGAATCAGCGGGGGAGACCGGACTCGGTGGCGGGCAGGCCGTTCGGTGAGGGGCACGGCGCGCGGGTTCGGGCCGCACGCGCCGCGCCCCTCGGCACGTCGGGTTACCCGACCGTGCCCATGACGTCGGTGCCCGAGCGGGTCACCTCATGCGTCCTGCTCCGCCCGGAAGGTCGGTCCGTCGACGCTGCCCACGACGTCGGCGAGGAGCTGATCCGTGTGCCGCCACTCGCCGCTCCGGCGGCGCGGCCGCACCCGGAAGCACAGCGGCATGTCGCGCGGCGCGCCCTCGGGCACTTCGATGAACAAGCCCTCGGTGGTTCGGCGGTAACGGATCTCGGGGCGCCACGGACCCACCAGGTCCACTCGTTCGATGTCGCACGCCAGCAGGGTCAGTTCGCTTCCGAGCGACCGGATCCTGACTTCGGAATCGGCGACGGGGCCGAGCACCGTCGCGTAGATGTCGCCACGTGCGGTCGTGAAGCGGATGTCGCGCTCGGTGTAGGGCTGGCGGGCCGTGTCGGTGAAGGCTCCGTCGGCGACCGCCACAGGCCCCTCGCCCGGCACGAGCCATGGGCGGGTGCCGTAGACCGCCTCGCCGTTGGTCGCGAGCCATGACCCCACCGCCTCCAGCATCCGCACCTCCTCGGCGGGGATGGTCCCGTCCGCCTTCGGGCCGATGTTGAGCAGCAGGGCGCCGTTCTTCGACACGATGTCGACGAGGTCGCAGACCAGGTCGTACGCGGTCTTCCACTGCTGCGGCTCGACGTGGCACCACGAGGTCGTCGAGACAGAGGTGTCGGTCTGCCAGAACTCCGGGCGGATGCCCGACAGCTGGCCGCGCTCGACATCGAAGACCGCCGTGCCGCCGGGGAAGGCGTCGTACTTGTAGTTGATGGCGACCTCACGCCCCCACTCCTCGGCGCGGGTGTAGAAGTAGGCCGCGAAGCGTCGCAGGTACGGCTCGAAGGCCGGCTGCTCGATCCACCAGTCGAAGTACACGATGTCGGGACGCTGCAGGTCGACGAGTTCGCACGTGCGCGCGAGCCAGTCCTCCAGGAACGAGACGCTCGGCTGCACCTCCTCGGGGGCGGCGGGGCCGTACAGGTCCAGCGTGTCGGGGGCGTCCACGTCGGACGGGATCGAGCGGCCGCCGTTGAAGTAGAACCAGTGTTCGGCGCGGTGGCTCGAGACGCCGAACGCCAGTCCCTGCGCGCGCATCGCGTCGCGGAGTTCGCCGATGACGTCTCGCTCCGGTCCCATGGCGGCGGCGTTCCAGCGCGACAGAGCGGTGTCGTACATCGCGAACCCGTCGTGATGCTCGGCGACGGGCACCACGAACCGGGCGCCCGACCGGCCGATGATCCGTGCCCACTCTGCGGCGTCGAACTTCTCGGCGCGGAACATCGGGACGAAGTCCTTGTAGCCGAACTCCCGCTGGTCGCCGTACGTCCGGCGGTGGTGGTCGTACTCCGGCGTCCCCGGCCGGTACATGTTGCGCGGGTACCACTCGTTCGCGAACGCGGGCACCGAGTACACGCCCCAGTGGATGAAGACACCGAACTTGCCCTCGACGTACCACTGCGGCGGGGCGACCTTCAGGCGCTCCCATTCGGCTGCGCGCGAGCCCGCGGCGATCACGGCGTCGATGGCATCGAGGCGGGCGCCGACCTCGGGGAGCATGGCGGTGGTCATCGGGTCCCCGACGAGTACTCGAAGCTCGAGTGCGCGAGATAGTACGCATCGCGTCCGCGACAGATGGTCGGGTCGGGGAAGAACCCGGGAACGACAGGCTGCACGGCCGCCGATACTGCATCCGTCATCGGATCTCTTCTCCAGTCGTCATTGGTGGGAAGTATTTCGAAACGCTTCGATCTATGAGCCTAGAGGTGAGCCCGCGCGGCCACAAGAGTCGATATCGAAGCGTTTCCACGTCCGGTTCGGCCGCAGGCTTCGCCCTGCCGCTGCATCGCGGCACTCGGCGTCACCCGTGCGCACGCGGATCCTGGGTCGGATCTATGTACGGGGGCGGGCAGCCGCGGTCGACGGCTTCCGGGCGGAGCTCGAAGTGCCACGGCTCGTTTCCGTAGGTCTGGCAGAGCCCGTACGCGGCGCCTTGGCCCGCCAGCCAGTCCACCGCGTCGTAGGAGCCCACGTCCACGGCGTCGCCCGCCACGTGCGCGGAGGTCTCGGGAGACGCCACCCAGCGAGCGGCCTCCTCAGCCGAGCCGTACTGCTCGACCGCCTCCTGCAGAAGGCGATCCTGATATTCGGCCGAGCGCCAGCCGCTGTTCACCCGGATCACGACGCCGCCGCTCGCCGCGTCGGTCGACGCCCGCTTCACTGCGTCGAGCAACGCCGGGGAGAGGCGCGCCACCCCCGGGTATCCCTCGTCGAACGCGGTCGCACCATCGGGGAGGAGTCCGTCCGCCGCGGTGACGGCACCGTCCGGCGCGTCCGGCGCCGGCGCGTGGCGCCCGCCGGGCGTGTCGCCGAGGGAGCCCGCCGCCGCTGCCGATCTGTAGACCGCCAGCCCGACGATCGCGAGGGCGACGATGACCAGGATCACGAGGGCGTGCCGGAGCACGCGGCGGGTTCTCGGCAGGGCGGCTGCGGTGGGGATCATGCTCCCAGCTGACGCGCGCGCGTGTTGCGAGGGCGTATCGGCTTTCGCATACGCGGACGATATGCACCGGCTCGTAGCATCGAGGCATGCGCGTACTGGTGGTCGAGGACGAGCCCCTCATGGCGGAGGCGATCCGCACCGGTCTGCGCCTCGAGGCGATCGCCGCCGACGTCGCGGGCGACGGCGACACCGCACTCGAGCTGCTGGGCATCAACAGCTACGACATCGCCGTCCTCGATCGCGACATCCCCGGCCCCTCGGGGGATGACGTCGCCGCGCACATCGTGCGCTCGGGCAGCGGCATCCCGATCCTGATGCTCACCGCGGCGGATCGCATCGACGACAAGGCGACCGGATTCGAGCTGGGCGCCGACGACTACCTCACGAAGCCGTTCGACCTGCAGGAGCTCGTGCTGCGGCTGCGGGCGCTGGATCGTCGCCGTGCCCACAGCCGGCCGCCGGTGCAGGAGCTCGCGGGACTGAGACTGGATCCGTTCCGCCGCGAGGTCTACCGCGACGACCGCTACGTCGCGCTGACGCGCAAGCAATTCGCCGTCCTCGAGGTGCTGATGAGCGCCGAGGGAGGGGTCGTGAGCGCCGAGGAGCTGCTCGAGCGCGCGTGGGACGAGAACGCCGACCCCTTCACGAACGCCGTGCGCATCACGGTCTCCGCACTGCGCAAGCGGCTGGGCGAGCCGTGGGTGATCACCACCGTCCCCGGAGTCGGCTACCGGATCGGCACGGAGGACGGCGTCGGTCATGACTAGGGCGCCCGGCATGAGCGTCCGGGTCAAGCTCACCCTCAGCTACGCCGGATTCCTCATGGTGGCGGGCACGCTCCTGCTCACCGTGGTGTGGCTGTTCCTCCTCAGATACGTGCCGGATGGACAGATCACCGGTCCGGGGCCATTCGTCCCGAATCGCGACGACCTCATCCGCGCATTCACCCCCGCCGCCACCTGGGCGCTGCTCTTCCTCCTCGTGTTCGGGCTTCTCGGCGGCTGGCTCCTCGCCGGGCGGATGCTCGCGCCGCTGGCGCGGGTCACGGCAGCCACGCGCCTCGCGGCGAGCGGCTCGCTGTCGCACCGGATCGCGCTGCCAGGACGCCAGGACGAGTTCCGCGAGCTGGCCGACAGCTTCGATGCGATGCTTGCGCGCCTCGACGCGCACGTCGCCGAGCAGCGGCGGTTCGCCGCGAATGCGTCGCACGAGCTGCGCACGCCCCTGGCGATCACCCAGACGCTGCTCGACGTCGCCCGCAACGACCCCCACCGCGATGCGGATGCCCTGATCGTGCAACTCCGCGCGGTCAACACCCGTGCGATCGAGCTCACCGAGGCGCTGCTGGTGCTCAGCCGGGCCGAGCAGGGGTCATTCACCCGGGAACCCGTCGATCTGTCCCTCGTCGCCGAGGAGGCCGCCGAGACGCTGCTCCCGCTTGCGGAGGCTCGCGGCGTGGCCATCCGCACGAGCGGCGAAGTCGCCTGGACCACCGGGTCGTACGCCCTGCTGCTCCAGCTGGTGTCGAACCTCGTGCACAACGCCATCGTGCACAACCTCCCCGCGCACGGCACGGTCGATGTCATCACTGCCGAGCGCGACGGCGCAGTGGAGCTCGTCGTCGAGAACACGGGCGAGCAGCTCACCCCCGAGCGAACGGCGACGCTGACCGAGCCGTTCCAGCGCGGGAGCGAGCGCGTCCGTGCCGGCGACCACGTCGGGGTTGGGCTGGGGCTCGCGATCGTCCGGAGCATCGCGGAGGCCCACGGTGGGACGCTCCTCCTCACGGCTCGGGCGGGCGGAGGCCTGCGGGTCGCGGTGCGGCTCGGCGCGCGGCATCCGTGATCCCGGCCATTGCGCGGGTGCGATGCGTCGACAAGGGTGGAACGCATGAGCGCAGTGACCCCGTTCCTCTGGTTCGACGATGCCGCGGAGGAGGCCGTCACGTTCTACACGGGGCTGATCCCGGACTCCGAGCTCGTGACGATCGACCGCTACCCCGACGAGGTGCCGGGGATGGGGGGAAAGGTCATGCACGTGCACTTCCGGCTGGGCGGCCGCGACTATTTCGGGATGGATGCCGGTCCGCAGTTCCCGTTCACGGAGGCTGTCTCGCTGTACGTCGCCTGCCGCGATCAGGCGGAGGTCGACCGATACTGGGACGCGCTGACGGCGGACGGCGGCCAGGAGCAGCCCTGCGGGTGGCTCAAGGACCGCTGGGGTCTGTCGTGGCAGATCATCCCGGACCGGCTCGTGGAGCTGATCCGCCACCCCGACCCCGAGGTCGCCCACCGCGCCGTGCAGGCGATGCTCCGGATGCGGCGCATCGACCTCGCGGTCCTCGAGGCGGCCGTGGCGGACGGATGAGACGCGACGCCCGGTGGGCGGTGGTCGGATGCCTCGTCATGGTGCTGACCGCGACATCCGGGTGCAGCGCTCCGGCGCCCCGGCCGACACCCTCTTCGCAGGCACCCACGGTCGGTCCGAGCACCACTCCGGCGGCCCAGACCTGGTGGCGCGCAGGCTCCGTCACCGGGACCCTCGCGTCGGCGCTCGTCGCACCGTGGTCGGTCGTACCGCTCGACGGCGGGGGAGCGCTGATCTCCGAACGCGGGGACGGCACGGTGCTCGAACTCACCCCCGACGGCGAGGTCCGCGCCGTCGGCGCGATCCCCGGTGTGGTGTCAGGCGGCGAGTCCGGCCTCCACGGCCTCGCGCTGCTCCAGACAGACGGCGCCCTCACGCTCTTCGCCTATTTCGGTGCGGCCGACGACAATCGCGTGGCACGGATGCCGCTGCTCGGCGAACCGGGATCCTTCGCGCTGGGCGAGCCCGAGGTGATCCTCGAGGGCATCGCGCGGGCGAGCACCCACGACGGCGGGCGCCTCGCCTTCGGCCCGGACGGGTACCTGTACGTCACGACGGGAGACGCGCAGCAGCGCGACGCCGCGCAGGACCGCGACAGCCTCAACGGCAAGATCCTGCGCGTGACCGCCGACGGCGATCCTGCCCCCGGCAATCCGTGGGGCACGCGCGTGTGGTCGATGGGGCATCGCAACGTGCAGGGGATCGCGTGGACGGCCGACGGCACGATGTGGGCCAGCGAGTTCGGTCAGGACACCTGGGACGAACTCAACCGCATCGACCCGGGGGGCGACTACGGCTGGCCCGTGGTCGAGGGGATCTCCGGAAGGGAGGAGTTCACGGATCCGGTGGCCCAGTGGCCGACGACTGATGCGAGCCCCAGCGGCATCGCCGCCCGCGGCGACACGGTGTTCATGGCGGGGCTGCGCGGCGAGCGGCTCTGGCAGATCGACACCGACGCGGGCGCGATGCGCGACGAGCCCGTCGCCGCGTTCGTGGGCGAGCACGGACGACTGCGAGACGTCGTCGCGCTGCCCGACGGGTCGCTGTGGCTGCTGACGAGCAACACCGACGGGCGAGGTTCGCCGCGACCAGGCGACGATCTCCTCCTGCGCGTAGAGGTCGTTCCGGCCCCGTGAATCGTCGCGCTCTGCAGCACGCTACGGTGAGACCGTGACCTCGCAGCCCCGCTGTCCGCACTGTCGCCACTTCGTCTACCTGGACACGCTGCAGTGTCCGAACTGCGAAGCCGCGATCGGCTACCACATCCCGACGCGTGAGTTCTACGGAATCCGCCACGGGCAGGCTGTCATCGGCGGCGAGACCTGGTACACCTGCTCGAACCGTGAGTGGGCGTGCAACTGGCTCGTGTGGGAGAACGCTCCCGCCGGCCGCTGCTTCTCGTGCCGGCTCACCCGACGCCGTCCCGCCGCCGACGACACCGTCGCCCTCGAGAAGCTCGCGAAGACCGAGGAGGCCAAGCGACGGCTGCTCCTGCAGCTCGCCGACCTGGGCCTGCCGATCGTCGGCTGGGACGTCGAGAAGGGCGGCCTCGGGTTCGACCTGATCTCGAGCCTCTCCGACGGCAAGCCGGTGACCATCGGGCACGCCAACGGCATCATCACGATCGACCTGGCCGAGAGCCTCGATGATCGACGGGAAGCCCTTCGGGTCCGGCTCGGCGAGCCGTACCGCACGATCCTCGGGCACCTCCGCCACGAGGTCGGGCACTACTACCAGAACGTCCTCCTCGCCGACGACGAGCTCTGGACGCGGTGCCGCGAGCTGTTCGGCGACGAGCGCGCGAGCTATCGGGACGCACTGAAGCGCCATTACACGTTCGGCGCCCCGTCCGACTGGCACGCGGCGTTCATCTCGGAGTACGCGACGATGCACCCGTGGGAGGACTTCGCCGAGACGTTCGCCCACTACCTCCACATCACCGGCACACTGCAGACCGCAGCGGTCATCGGAATCCATCTCGACGCCTCCGTGACGAATCTCCGCGACACGGATGTCGTGCCGCTCGAGTCGTATGAGAACGAGCCCATCCAGCGGCTTCTCACCGACTGGGAGTGGCTGTCGCAGGCGTTCAATCGCATCAACCGGTCGATGGGCTTCGGCGACCTGTACCCGTTCACGATCGTGACGCCGGTGCGGCACAAGCTCGCGTTCGTCCACGACATCGTGACGCGCGCGCCGCTGAGCCCGGGGGAGCAGTACACCCTCGCGATGGCCGGTGCCGGGGCGGGGGAGACGGGGACGTCATGACGTCGTTCGCGCGGGGACAGCGGGTGATCGGTGCGGCGACGCACTACGTCGAGAACCAGCCGTCCTGGCGCGTCGAGGTCGACGAGTACACGCTCAACGCGCCGCTCGCCGCAGCCGTCGGGGCGTTCGGGGCGGAGTGGGCCGACGAAGGGCTCCGGGAAGCGGGCGTGCTGGTCGGGTCGGACTCGTTCCAGCGGGATGCCCACCTCGCGAACGTGCACACCCCCGTCGCGCACGCCCACGACCGCTGGGGCTATCGCCTCGACGAGGTCGAGTACGACCCGTCGTATCACCGGGTGATCGCGGAAGCGGTCTCCCGGGGTGCACACACCTCGGCGTGGGCCGCCCCGCGTGCCGGAGCCCACGTCGCCCGCGCGGCGATGTTCATGCTGTTCGCGCAGGTCGAACCCGGGCACGCGTGCCCGGTCTCGATGACGCACGCCGCGGTCGCCTCGATCGAGGGTTCGCCGTGGGTCGCCGGCGAGTGGCTTCCACGCCTCTACTCGCGGGAGTACGAACCACGACTCGCCGTCGACGGCGGCAAGTCGAGCGCCCTCATCGGGATGGCGATGACCGAGAAGCAGGGAGGCTCCGACGTGCGCGCGGGCACCACCGTGGGCGAGTCGATGGGCGGGCACGCCTACCAGCTCACCGGCCACAAGTGGTTCTGCTCGGCGCCGATGTCGGACGGCTTCCTCGTGCTGGCCCACACCCGCAGCCGCGGCGTGGACGAGGGACTCACCTGTGTGTTCGTGCCCCGCATGCTGCCGCACGACATGCGGAACGTGTTCCGCATCCAGCGGCTGAAAGACAAGCTCGGCAACCGCGCGAACGCCTCGGCGGAGGTCGAGTTCGACGGCACCGTCGGCTTCCTCGTCGGCGAGCCCGGACGCGGAGTCCGGGCGATCATCGAGATGGTCCAGCGCACGCGCCTGGACTGCGTGCTCGGCACGGCCGCGGGCATGCGGCAGTCGGTCGCCGAAGCGGTGTGGCACGCGCGCGGACGCGAGGCGTTCGGCGCTCTCCTTGTCGACCAGCCCGCGATGACCGGCGTGCTCGCCGACCTCGCCCTGGAGTACGAGGCCGCGATGCTCACCGGCCTGCGCCTCGCGCAGCTCTTCGAGGCCGAGGCATCCGATCGCGATGTCGCCCTGCGCCGCCTCGCCACCCCGGTGTCGAAGTACTGGGTGTGCAAACGCGGGCCGCACCATGCCTACGAAGCGCTCGAGTGCCTCGGCGGGAACGGCTACACCGAGACCTTCCCCCTGGCCCGGCGCTACCGCGAGCAGCCCGTCATGGCGATCTGGGAGGGCTCCGGCAACGTCATCGCCCTCGACGTGCTGCGGGCGCTCACGCGCGACCGCGAGTCGGAGGCGGCTTTCGCCGACGAGCTCGCGACCACGGCGGGCGCCTCGGCGGTGCTCGATCGGCACGTGGAACGCACGCTCGCCCTACTGGAGCGCCTTGTGGCCGCTCCGGACGAGGCCCCGTCTCAGGCTCGCCGGCTCAGCGAGGATCTCGCGCTGGCGTTCCAGGCATCCCTCATGCTGCGCCACGCGCCCGGACTCGACGCCGACACGTTCATCGCCGCCCGGCTGGGCGACGATCGCGGGGCGCAGTACGGCGTGCTGCCGTCGGGGACGGATGCCGCCGCCATCGTCGCGCGCCACTGACGGTCGAGCCGCGCTTAGGCTGTCTGAGTGACTGCGGCGCGACGATCCATCCTGCTCGCCGCGGTCGTCGCGGCCGTGGCGATCGTCTGCGCGTCGTGCGCGGCGACCCCCACGGCGAAGCCGTCGGCGACCTCGTCTCCGACAGCCACCGCCGCTCCGACACCCGAGGTCGCCGGTCTCACGCCGGCCGAGCAGGTCGTGTCCACGATGTCGCTGCGGGAGCGCGCGGCGAGCGTCGTGATGGGTCACATTCCGACGACGGATGCTGCGGCCCTGCGCTCGTACATGGAATCCACCGACGCCGGCGGCTTCCTCCTGATGGGCGCGAACATCCCTGCCGACGAGGCGGCGCTCGAGGAGATCACCGGCGCGCTCACGGTCGACCCGGCGCAGCCGCCGCTGATCGCCGTCGACCAGGAGGGCGGAGACGTGTCGCGGCTCCCGTGGGACGACCTCCCGTCCCCGCTCGAGCTGCAGCAGGCCGATCCCGCCACCGTGGAGGCGGCGTACGCCGGCCGCGGCGCGCTCGTCCGCCAGGCCGGCATTCCCGTGAGCTTCGGCATCGTCGCGGACGTCACCGCCGACCCGAACTCGTTCATCCATCGCCGGGTCCTGGGTACGACGCCCGACACGGCCGCGGCGCACGTGGCTGCGGCCGTCGTAGGCGAGAAGGGCAGCGTCTTCTCGACCCTCAAGCACTTCCCGGGTCACGGCGCGGCGCCGGGAGACTCCCACTCGTCGATCCCGTCGACGCCGATGCCGCTCGACCAGTGGCGCACCACCGACGCGCTGCCGTTCCAGGCGGGGGTCGAGGCCGGCGCCGAGCTGCTCATGTTCGGTCATCTGGCGTACACCGCCGTCGATCCGGCGCCCGCGAGCCTCTCACCGGAATGGCACCGCATCGCGCGCGACGAGCTCGGCTTCGACGGCGTGTCGATCACGGACGATCTCGGCATGTTGGAAGGCTCGGGTCTGCCCGCGTACGCCGACCCCGTCGCGAACGCGGTCGACGCCCTCGCTGCAGGCAACGACATGGTGCTGACCGTGGTCTACTCGACGCCCGAGACAGCGCCGCAGATCGTCGACGGCATCGTCACCGCGGTGGAGTCGGGCGCCATGCCCGCCGAGCGACTGGAAGAGGCGGCGACACGCGTGATGGAGCTGCGACTCGCCGTCGCCGAGGCTGGAGAGGGCGAGCTCCCGTGCACGACGTGCGCGGATTCCGACGAATGAGTCAGCCGCCGGCGATCTCGACGAGGCCGGCGCGAAGGACCCGTCCGCGCTCCGCGAAGCCTCGCTGCGCCCGCACGTAGGCGGCCTTGCCCTCCGCGGTCTCGATCGGAACGGCGTCATAACCCCAGTCCGCGAGGTCGTAGGGCGACGCGCGCATGTCGAGCACGCGGATGTCCCGGGCCAGCTCGAATGCATCGAGCAGCACCTCGCCCGGCACGAGCGGCCCGAGCTTCACCGCCCACTTGTACAGGTCCATGCCGGCGTGGAGGCAGCCGGGCTGCTCGAGCTCAGGCTGACCTTCGCGCGTGAGCATCTCCCGATTGCGCGGGACGGCCTCTGGCGTGAAGAACCGGAATGCGTCGAAGTGCGTGCAGCGGAGGTCGTGCTCCTCGACCACGGCGTCGGTCGCGTCCTGGCCCAGCCGCAGCGGGACGGGATGCCGGTGCTCCGGCTGCCGGTACACCATGGCCCACTCGTGCAGACCGAAGCACCCGAAGCCGGGGGCTCGGTCGGCGGTGGCACGGAGGATCCGCGCGACGTTCCCGACGAGCGCTCCCCGCTCGGCACGGAATCCCGCGCCGTCGACGGCGAGAGCTCCGGCCTCGCCACCCGGACGATACCAGCGCCATGCGGCACGCGCGTCGGCGGCGGCATCCGCCAGCTCCACACCCTCGCCAGGATGCCAGCGGTGCAGCACTGCCGGCTTGTACGAGTAGTACGTGAAGAGGAAGTCCTCGACCGGGTGCGTCTCTTGGCGTGCGGCGCGGGCACGATGCGCCGCCGTCAGGGCCCGAGCACGCTCCTCGTGGGCGGCCTCGCGCTCTCGCCATACGGCGCGGGCCAGCACCGGGGCTTCAGGAGGCGCGATCGTCACCGTTCGAGGATACGCGGGACGCCTCCGCACGCCCCCAGCGCGGGATCACGTCTCGACAGGCTCGATGAGCTCCGGCGAGTTGTTGCGCACGTTGCCGACGGCCTTCGAGACCTCGTGGTCGTCGAGCGTTTCGGCGAGGGCAGGAGCCGCGTCGATCGCCGCGTCGAGCACGTCGCGCACGTTGTCGGTCGTGGGGTCGAGCCACGCGTCGGCGTGGTCGGGATCGAGGAACAGCGGCATGCGGTCGTGGATAGAGCCGAGGTGCCCGATCGAGTCGCGGGTGAGGATCGTGAAGCTCAGCAGCCAGCGCTCAGGGTCGTCGTCACCCTTTGTCTTGTCGCGCCACCACTCGTAGAGCCCGGCGAGGAACAGCGGCTCGCCGTCGGCCGGGTGGATGTAGTGCGGGATCTTCACGCCGTCGACGTTCTTCCACTCGTAGTAGCCCGACACGGGCACCACGGCGCGGCGCTTCTCCAGCGCGCCGCGGAACATCGGCTTGTCCTCCAGCTCCTCGGCCCGGGCGTTGAACGCCCGCGCGCCGATCTTGGTGTCTTTCGCCCATGAAGGAATGAGGCCCCAGCGGGCCGCCTCGAGACGGCGCGTGGGGGGCTCGGTCTTCGCCGAGTCGAGCACGATCGCAGCGCTGCTGGTCGGAGCCACGTTGTAGGACGGCTCGGGAAGGTCGTCGCCCTCGACATCGACGCGCAGCACTCCGACGAGATCGGAACCGGCACTGGCCACTACGAAGCGTCCGCACATGCGGCCAGCCTACGCGCGGCCTCCGACGTGGGCGCGAGAGCAGAGGCTCAGGCTTCGAGCGCTCCGGCGGCGCCGAGGACGCCGACAGCCTCCAGCCGTTCCAGCAGGCCTGCGCCGTCGTTCTCGCTCACCCACGGCACTGCGGCCGCCGCGTGGTCGTTCACGGCGGTGCGGCCGCCGGCCAGCACCGCCTCGGCGGGGGACAGGCGCCGGATCGCGACAGCCACGACACGGGAGGGGTGCTCGTCGGTGAACGTGGTGTAGATCGCGTCGTCGTGCTGCCCGTCGTCGCCGATGAGCAGCCACCGCACGTGCGGGAACTCCTCGGCCAGGCGGCGCAGATTCGAGAGCTTGTGGGCCTTGCCGCTGCGGAACCAGCGGTCGTGGGTCGGGCCCCAGTCGGTCAGGAGGAGGGCGCCCGGCGGGAAGACATGGCGGCTGAGGAAGCGAATGAGCGTCGGCGCGATGTTCCACGCTCCCGTGGAGAGGTAGACGAGCGGTGCACCGGGGTTCTCGCGGACGACGCGCTCCATGAGCACCGCCATGCCTGGGACGGGCTGGCGGGCGTGCTCGTTGACCACGAACGAGTTCCAGGCGGCGAGGAGCGGGCGGGGGATGGCCGTGACCATGACCGTGTCGTCCACGTCCGAGACGATGCCGAAGCGGACGTCGGGACCGACGATGAACGCCCGCGTCTCGACCGGTTCGCCGCCCTCGACCGACATCGTGAACGTCTGCCAGCCCGGCTCGAGATCGGCGGGGAGCCGCGTGTCGATCACGCCGCCACGGTCGGCGACGACCGCGTGATCCACCCCCGCGATGCTCACCGTGACCGCCGCGTAGCCGATGGGGACAGCCGCGAAGCTGCGCCAGCCGCGCACGCCGGCGTATTCGCCGGACGCGGTCTCCTTCACCGGCGGGACGATCATCACCCGGCCGAGGACGCGCACCCAGCCGGGTCCGCCGTAGCCCGGGAAGGGGGCGACGGTGGGCGTCTGCCCACGGCGGCGGGCACGCCGTTCGCGCCATGCGTGGAACCGGTACTCCAGGCGGGCGAGCCACAAGATTTTGGCGCGCACGTTCTCGGGGTCGGTGTGGGGCACTCCTTCAGTCTTTCATGTCCGCCACAGGCGACTCGTCTGGACCACCGTGCTCGAGGTGCTTGCGCTCGGCCCGTTCGATCACCTTCTTGCTCACGAAGACCAGCACCAGGAACAGCACGATGACGCCCACGAACACGTAGCCCGCGTAGTGAAGCCGGTCGGCGAGCTCGCGGTAGGTTCCCGCGGCCACCGCGGCGACCGAGATGTACAGCGTCGACCAGATCACGCATGCCGGGATCGTCCACGCGAGGAACCTGCGGTACGGGTAGCCGCTCATCCCGACGGTCAGCGGCACCAGCGAGTGCAGCACCGGCAGGAAGCGGGAGATGAAGATCGCCGGCCCACCGCGCCGCCGCAGATACCGCTCCGAGCGCTCCCAGTTCTCTTCGCCGATGCGGCGCCCCAGCCGGGAGTGCTGGATGCGGGGACCCAGGAAGCGCCCGAGCCAGAAGCCGATGCTCTCGCCGATGAGGGCGCCGAGCACGACGGCGAAGCCGAGGATCACGCCCTCCAGCACCGACGAGACGGCGGTGCCCGCGACGATCACGATCGTGTCCCCGGGTACCACGAGTCCGATGAGCACGCTCGTCTCCAGCATGATCGCGAATCCGGCGAGCAGTGTCCTGACGATGGGGTCGACGCTCTGCACCGCGTCGAGCAGCCACGTCAGGAACTCGTTCACGCCATGAGCCTAGAGGTCTGCAGGCCGCTCTAACCTGGGAACATGACGGAGCCCTTCGCCGCCGCGGTCGTCCCGCACTGGGTGGATCCGGCATCCGTCTTCGCCGCTCTCTTCCAGGGTGAGCCCCACTGCTTCTGGTTGGATGCCGGACCCGACGCGGCCGAGGGATGGAGCTGGATCGGTGCGGGCGCTCGGGACGAGCCGGCGCACGTGAGGGCCACCACATGCAGCGCGGCCCCTTCGGACGGCGGCGAGAACCCTTTCCGCGGCGGGTGGGTGGGCTGGACGGGCTACGATGACGCGGCAGCGCGCGCCGGCGCCCCTGCGTTCGGCGGGGCCGATGGCATCCCGCAGGAATTGTGGCTGCGCGTGGAGCGCCTGGTCGCCTTCGACCACGGCCGGCGAAGGGTCTGTGCGTACGCCTCGTCGGTGGTTGCCGACGAGCTCGCCGCCGCGGTCGCCGCGGCGACAGAGGCTCCGATCGCATCCGCACGCGCCGAATCGCGGGGAGTGGCGCACGCCCGGCATCGCCCCGACGAGTACGCCGCGCTCATCGAACGCTGTCGCGACGCGATCCGCGAGGGCGACGCGTATCAGCTGTGCCTCACGACGCGCTTCGAGGTCGCGGCATCCGTCGATCCTGTCGAGGTCTATCTCCGCCTGCGGGCGGCGACGCCGGCGCATCACGGCGGCTTCGTGCGCTCGGGCGGCGTCGCGCTGCTCAGCGCGAGCCCGGAGCAGTTCCTCCACGTCGAGGGTGCGCCCGGGGTCGGCGCGGTCGTGCGCACGCGGCCGATCAAGGGCACGCGCCCGCGCGGCGCGGACCCGACCGCCGATGCCGCCCTCGCGGCGGAGCTGCGCGCGAGCGAGAAGGAGCGCGCCGAGAACGTCATGATCGTCGACCTGATGCGCAACGACCTCTCCCGCGTGTGCGTGGACGGCACCGTCGGCGTCGACGCCCTGCTCGAGGTCGAGTCGTACCCCGCGGTGCACCAGCTGGTGAGCACCGTGTCGGGCCGGCTCGCGGCCGGAACGACCGTCGACGACCTGTTGGCGGCGACCTTTCCGGCCGGGTCGATGACGGGGGCTCCGAAGCTCTCGGCGATGACGATCCTGCACGGTCTCGAAGGCGCGCCCCGCGGAGTCTTCTCGGGGTGCTTCGGCTGGGTCGGCGAGGACGGCGCTCTCGATCTCGCCATGGTGATCCGCTCGATCGTGGTCCGGCCGGACAGTGCATACGTCGGCGCAGGGGGCGGAATCACGTGGCGGTCGGAGGCTGCGGCGGAGGTCGCCGAGGTGGGGATCAAGGCACGCGGACCCCTCGCCGCGCTGGGCGCCGCACTGCCGCCGGGCTGGTGAACCGCCCGTTCCGCTAACCTGGAAGACGCGCTTCGCGCGCTGCGCGCGCTTTCCGGCTTCCATGATTGGCACTTTCCACGTGAGTCAGACCGAAACCCCCGACACCTCTGCGCCCACAGAGGGCTATGACGCCTACTCCATCCAGCAGAAGTGGCAGGCGCGCTGGTCCGAGGCCGATCCCTTCCGAGCCGGTGGCGCCGATGACAAGCGCCCCCGCAAGTACGTGCTCGGCATGTTCCCGTACCCCTCGGGCGACCTGCACATGGGTCATGCCGAGAGCTACGCGTATGTCGACATCGTTGCGCGGTTCTGGCGTCACCGCGGCTACAACGTCCTGAACCCGATCGGGTGGGACTCGTTCGGCCTGCCCGCGGAGAACGCGGCGATCCAGCGCGGGGCCGACCCGCGCGAATGGACCTACGCGAACATCGAGCAGCACAAGAAGAGCTTCCGCGAGTACGGCTCGTCGTACGACTGGAGCCGGATCCTCCACACGAGCGACCCCGAGTACTACCACTGGAACCAGTGGCTGTTCCAGCGCCTCTACGAGCGCGGCCTGGCCTACCGCAAGGAGAGCCCGGTCAACTGGTGCCCCCATGACCAGACGGTGCTCGCGAACGAGCAGGTCGTGGACGGGCACTGCGAGCGCTGCGGCGCCGAGGTGATCAAGAAGAAGCTCACGCAGTGGTACTTCAAGATCACCGAGTACGCCGACAGGCTGCTGGACGACCTCAACCAGCTCGAGGGGTTCTGGCCGCAGAAGGTCATCCGCATGCAGCGGAACTGGATCGGCCGCTCGGTGGGCGCCGACATCGACTTCGAGATCGAGGGCCGGGCCGACAAGGTCACGGTCTTCTCGACCCGTCCCGACACGCTGCACGGCGCGACGTTCATGGTCGTCGCGCCCGACAGCGACCTGGCAGCCGAGCTCGCCGCCGGCTCGTCGGCCGAGGTGCGCATGCGCTTCCAGGACTACCTCGAGAGCGTGCAGCGCGAGACCGAGATCGAGCGCCAGAGCACCGACCGGCCGAAGACCGGCGTCTTCCTGGCCCGCTTCGCGGTCAACCCGGTCAACGGCGAGCGCCTGCCCATCTGGGCCGCGGACTACGTGCTGGCCGATTACGGGCACGGCGCCGTCATGGCGGTTCCGGCGCACGACCAGCGCGACCTCGACTTCGCGCGCGCGTTCGACCTGCCGGTCAAGGTCGTGGTCGACACGACCGCCCCGATCACCGGAGCGATCCCGGTCATCGAACTGGACGACGAGGGTGTGCCCATCGATCCGGGTCCCCTCGAGACGCTCGACGATCTCGATCCCGCCCGCACCGGCATCGCGCTGACCGGCGACGGCCGTGTCATCAACTCCGGCTCGCTCGACGGCCTGTCCAAGCGCAACGCGATCGCGCGCATCATCGAGCAGCTCGAGGCCGCCGGCACCGGACGCGCGGCGAAGTCGTACCGCCTGCGCGACTGGCTCATCTCGCGCCAGCGGTTCTGGGGCACGCCGATCCCGATGATCCACACCGAAGACGGGCGCATCGTGCCGGTTCCGCAGGACCAGCTGCCGCTGCGCCTCCCCGACGCGCACGGTCTGGACCTCGCCCCCAAGGGCACGTCGCCGCTGGGCGGCGCGACCGAGTGGATGAAGACGAGCGATCCCGAGACGGGCGAGCCGGCGCTGCGCGACCCCGACACGATGGACACGTTCGTCGACAGCTCGTGGTACTTCCTGCGGTTCCTGGCGCCAAACGACCCGAACGAGGCGTTCCCCTCCCGCGAGGCGGACCGGTGGGCGCCCGTCGACTCGTACATCGGCGGCGTCGAGCACGCGATCCTGCACCTGCTGTACGCACGCTTCATCACGAAGGTCCTGTTCGACATGGGGCTCATCGACTTCACCGAGCCGTTCTCGAGCCTGATCAACCAGGGCATGGTGCTCCTCGACGGGTCGAAGATGTCCAAGTCGAAGGGCAACCTCGTCGAGTTCGCGTCGAGCATGGTCGACCCCGGCGCCGACGCGGTGCGCACCGCGATCGCGTTCGCCGGCCCGGTCGAGGACGACATCAACTGGGAGGACGTGTCGACAACGGGCGCCCAGAAGTTCCTCGCGCGTGCCTGGCGCGTCGCGACGGATGTGACCAGCGACCCCGACGTGGTGTGGGCGGAGGGCGACGCGTCGCTGCGCCGTGTGACGCACCGCCTGCTCGCGGACGCGCCGGGACTCGTCGAGCAGACGAAGTTCAACGTGGTCGTCGCCCGCCTCATGGAGCTGGTCAACGCGACGCGCAAGGTCATCGACACCGGCGCCGGCCCCGCCGACCCCGCCGTGCGGGAGGCCGCCGAGGCGACCGCGATGATCCTCGACCTGTTCGCTCCGCACCTCGCGGAGGAGATGTGGGAGATCCTCGGGTACGACGGGTTCGTCGGTCTGGTGCCGTGGCGCACGGCCGACCCGACGCTGCTCGTCGAGGAGACGGTGACCGCGGTCGTCCAGATCGACGGCAAGGTGCGCGGCACCCTTCAGGTGCCTGCGCGCATCGACGCCGCCGAGCTCGAGCGACTCGCCCGCGCCGATGAGAAGGTCGTCCGCTCGCTCGCGGGCCGCGAGATCACGCGCGTGATCGTCCGCCCGCCGAAGGTCGTGAGCTTCAGCACGCACTGACCTTCCTCCACAGCATGGTCGGGTCCCGGGGGTGTGCACATCCCCGGGACCCGCGGCGTCTGCGGCCTTCCCCACCTCCTAGCGTGGGTCCGTGACAGCCGGCGACCGCTCCGAGAGAGGGTCGACCGAGCCCGTCGCCGCGCGCCGCCGCCTGGGGATCGGCGCCGTCGTCGTGCTCGTGATCGCCGCACTGGCGATCACCGTGGGGATCGGCATCCTTCGCAGCGCGACCGCCCCGGTCGACGAGGTCGTCGTCGACGGGACCCCCACGGCCGCCGCGACGCCGTCGGGCGAGCAGTACGTGCACATCTCCGGTGCGGTGCGCGCGCCCGGCCTCTACGTGCTGCCGGCCGGCTCGCGCGTCGTCGACGCCGTCGCGGCCGCCGGCGGCTTCGCCGACGACGCCGACCGTGACGCGATCAACCTCGCCCGCACGCTCGACGACGGGGAGCAGCTGCCGGTCCCGCGCGAGGGCGAGGCGCCACCCGTCGCGGCGGGCGCCCCCGGTTCTCTCCCGACCGGCGACGGGCCCGTCGACCTCAACAAGGCGGACGCGACGCTCCTCGAGACGCTTCCGCGCATCGGTCCTGCGCTCGCGGAGCGGATCATCGCGTGGCGCGACGACAACGGCGGGTTCACGAGCATCGAGGACCTGCTCGCGGTCCCCGGCATCGGCGACAAGATGTTCGAGGCGCTGCGCGACCTCGTGACGGTGTGACATGGGCCGACGGCGCGGTCTGCGGCTGGTCCCGGTCGCCGGGGCGTGCTGGGCGGTTGCGGCGGTCGCGAGCCTCGTTCCGGCGGCATCGCCCTGGATCGCTCTGGCGCTCTGGTCCCTCGTCCTCGCGCTCACCCTCGTCGTGCTGCGCCTCAGCAGGCCCCGGGGCTTTCCGTCGCGTCGCACCGGGTCTCCCACGCGATTCCGGATGCCTCGGCACGCGGTGCGCCGTGCCGCCGCGGTCGTGGCGCTCGCAGTCGCGGCTTCGGCGGCCGCGGCGTCCCATGTCGCCCTGGCACAGCCGGCCCGGACCGCGATCGCCGCGCCCGCCCTGGACGGTGGCCGGGCCGTCGACATCCGTGCCGACGTCGTCGGCAAGATCGAGCACCGCGCCGATGGTTCGCTCGCCTTCGACGCCCGGGCGACGGGCGTGGCGAACGGGAGCGAGATGCACGCGGCGGAGGTCGAGATCACGCTGCGCGTCTCACCGGAGGACGTCGACAAGCCAGCGCAGCTCGACGTCGGCGCGACCGTCGTCGCCCACGGCACCGCACGGCCCGGGAGGCCGGCGGAGAGGGCGGTGCTCGAGGTGTGGGCCTCGCGCGGGGTCGAGGTCCTGAACCCGCCCGAGGGTCTGGCCGCAGTCACCGCGGGGTTGCGACGCGGCCTGGTCGATGCGGTCGAGGGTCTGCCCGGCGAGGGCGCGGGTCTCGTCCCCGGTCTTGCGGTCGGCGACACGTCGGTCGTCGCGCCCTCCCTCGATGCGGCCATGAAGGAATCCTCACTGTCGCACCTCACGGCCGTGTCGGGCGCCAACTGCGCGCTCGTCGTCGGCATCGCGTTCGCCATCGCGGCCGCTCTCGGCGCCTCGCGGAGGCTGCGGGTCGCCGTCGGCCTGTGCGTGCTCGCGGGGTTCGTCCTGCTCGTCACACCCGAGCCGAGCGTCGTGCGCGCCGCCGCGATGGCCGCGATCGCGATGCTCGCCGTGCTGTTCGGCCGCGCCGGCGCGGGGATGACGCTGCTGTCGGTCGCCGTGGCGCTGCTCCTCGTCCTCGATCCGTGGCTGGCAGCGTCTCTCGGGTTCGCGCTGTCGGTCGTCGCGACGGGATCGCTCCTGCTGTGGGCGCGTCCGCTCGCCACTGGGCTCGCCCGCGCTCTCCCGCGGCCGCTGGCTCTCGCGCTCGCGGTACCTCTCGCCGCCCAGCTCGCATGTGGTCCGCTCCTGATCCTCATCGAGCCGACGGTGCCCGTGTACGGCGTGCTCGCGAACCTTCTCGCGGGGCCCGTCGCACCGGCCGCGACCGTGCTGGGGCTCGCGGCGTGTCTCAGTGCGCCGCTGCCGTGGCTGCAATCGGGTCTCGCGGGACTCGCCTGGGTGCCGGCCTCGTGGGTCGCCGCGACTGCGAGCACCGCCTCGGCGCTCCCGGTGGATGGCTTGCCCTGGCTCGAGGGCGTGCCCGGCGCGATGGCCCTCGCCGGGGTGGGCCTGGCTGTCGGGCTCACGATCGCCCTCGACCGCCGCGGTCCGTGGGTGCGGCGACTCACTCGCGTCACCTCCGTCGCCGTCGTCGCCGTCCTGCTGGGCGCCGGGTTCGGCACGGCAGCCCTGGCCACGGTCGCCGGCCGGTGGACCCTGCCTGCCGACTGGTCCGTGCTCGCGTGCGACGTGGGTCAGGGCGATGCCGTCCTGCTCCGGTCGGAGGACGCCGTCGCGCTGGTCGACACCGGGCCGGACCCCGAACCGCTCGCCGCCTGCCTCTCCCGCGCCGGCCTCGACCGGATCGACCTGCTCGTCCTCACCCACTACGACCTCGACCACATCGGCGGGCTCGACGCGGTACGCGGCCGGGTCGGGGCGGTGCTCCACGGACCGGGCGACGCCGCCGGACGCGCGGCCATCGCCTCGCTGGCGGCGCAGGGAGCGCGGCCGACCGAGGCGGCCGCGGGTCTCAGCGGGTCATTCGGGGACGCGCGGTGGCGCGTCCTCTGGCCGAAGGCGGGCAGCCGCGCCTTCCCGCCGGGCAACGACGCCAGCGTCGTCCTCGACGTCCGGGGCGGCGGCATCCCTCCGATGCTCCTCCTCGGCGACTTGTCGGCCTCGCCGCAGCGGCTGCTGACGACGACCGGCGCGCTCGATCCCCCCTACGCGATCGTCAAGACCGCCCATCACGGGAGCGCCGACCAGGACGCCGGCCTGTACGTCGCCGCACAGCCGTCGGTGGCCCTCGTCACCGTCGGTGCCGGCAACGACTACGGGCATCCGCGCGATGAGGCGCTCGCGATCCTCGACGAGGTCGGCGCGCGGATCGAGCGCACCGATCGCGACGGCGCGATCGCCCTCTGGGAATCGGGCACCGGTTCGGTGTCGGTATGGCACGATCGCGGGGGATGAGGGCGACGGCCGCCGTCGGTGGCCGTCGGTAGGCTGGGGGAATGGCTTCCCCCGCACGCCGAGCACCCGCGAAGGCCGCGCGCAGCGCCATTCCCCAGCTCTCGTGGCGAGCTCCGCAGCCGGCGCCGGTCGTCCTCGTCTCCGGGCCGGAGGAGGTCTGCGCTGAACGGGCCATCGCCGGCGTGCGTGACTACCTCCGTGCCGAAGACCCGACGCTCGAGGTGTCCGACATCCGCGCGGACGACTACGCCGCGGGAACCCTCCTGGGTGTGACTTCGCCGTCGCTGTTCGGCGAGCCGCGGCTGGTCCGCGTGAGCGGCGTCGAGAAGTGCTCCGACACGTTCCTCACGGAGGCCGTGGCGTACCTCGCGGCCCCGCAGGACGGCGCGACGGTCGTCCTCCGCCACACCGGCGCCAGCGTGCGCGGCAAGAAGCTGCTCGACGCGATCCGCGCGGGTGAGGGTTCGGGGGTCGAGATCGCATGCCCGGCCGTCAAGCGCGACTCCGACCGCTTCGACTTCGCCGCGGGCGAGTTCCAGGCAGCGAAGAAGCGCATCGCTCCGACGGCGCTGCGCGCGCTCGTCTCCGCCTTCGCGGACGACCTCACCGAACTCGCAGCGGCGTGCCAACAGCTCATCGCCGACGTCCCCGGCGACATCACCGACCAGGTCGTCGAGCGCTACTACGGCGGGCGCGTCGAGACGTCGGCCTTCACGGTCGCCGACACGGCGATCGCGGGGCGCTACGGAGAGGCGCTCATCGCGCTCCGACACGCCCTGGCCTCGGGCGCCGACCCTGTGCCGCTCGTGGCCGCGGTCGCGATGAAGCTGCGGACCATGGCGCGGGTCGCGGGCAACCGCGAACCCGCGGCGGCCCTGGCGTCGCGCCTGGGTATGAAGGACTGGCAAATCGATCGCGCGCGCCGCGACCTGGTCGGCTGGAACGAAGAGAGCCTCGGCCGGGCGATCCAGGCGACGGCACGAGCGGATGCCGAGGTCAAGGGCGGTTCGCGCGACGCGGTGTTCGCCCTCGAGCGCATGATCACCGTGATCGCCACGCGCGCACCGTACGGCGCCTGACCCGACGCTCCCGGCACAAGCAAAAGGCCCGCCCCTTGCGGGACGGGCCTTCACGCGACTCGAGGTCGCGGAGCTTGTCAGAGGCTCAGAGAGCGGCGACCTGCTTGGCGATGGCCGACTTGCGGTTCGCCGCCTGGTTCTTGTGGATGACGCCCTTGCTGACGGCCTTGTCGAGCTTCTTGGTCGCCGTGCCCAGCGCCTTCTCGGCAGCAGCCTTGTCGCCGGCGGCGACGGCCTCACGGGTGCGACGGACGTGCGTCTTCAGCTCGCTCTTGACGGCCTTGTTGCGCTCGCGCGCCTTCTCGTTGGTCTTGTTGCGCTTGATCTGCGACTTGATGTTCGCCACGTGTCGACGTTCTTTCGTTCGAAGGTGAATCGGATTGATGTGCCGGTCAGCGAGAGAGGGACGCTTCGCGGCGGTCGTGAGGGCGAACCCACACGCAAGCCAAACAAGGATTCTATCAGGTGAACCGAGGAGCCGTTGACACTCACAGGCGTGCGCGGCGAAGCCCTTCCATGATGCATGATCTACGCGTGGGAGCGCGCTCGCCTGACGCGCTGAGTGACGAAGGAGTCCGCCGTGCCGCAGCATCCGTCTGTCGACCTCTCGCCGTTCCCGCCCGGGTTCCGGTGGTCCGCCGCGACCGCCGCGTTCCAGGTAGAGGGCTCGCGCGGCGCAGACGGACGGGGTCGGTCGATCTGGGACGACTTCGTGGGCACTCCGGGCGCCGTGCGCGACGGGGCCACCGCCGATCCCGGCCCGGACAGCTACCGGCGGCATCGCGAAGACGTGGCGCTTCTCGCCGCGCTCGGCGTCGACCGGTACCGATTCTCGATCTCGTGGGTGCGCGTACAGCCCGAGCCCGGCGGCCCGGTGCTGCAATCGGGCCTCGACTACTACCGCCGCCTCGCCGACGATCTGCGCGAAGCGGGGGTCACGCCATTCGCGACGCTGTACCACTGGGATCTGCCGAGCGCCCTCGAAGAGCGCGGCGGCTGGCTCAGCCGCGATACGGCGCTGCGCTTCGGCGAGTACGCCGGGATCGTCGCTGAGGCGCTGGGCGACAGCATCCGTCACTGGTACACGCTCAACGAGCCGGTCTCGACGTCGCTCCAGGGCTATGCCGTGGGCACGCTCGCGCCGGGGAGGCAGCTGCTCTTCGGCGCGCTGCCGACCGTGCACCATCAGCTGCTCGGGCACGGCCTCGCGCTGCGCACGCTGCGCGCCGCGCGTGCCGAGGAGGTCGGGATCGTCAACAACCACACCGTCGTGCTGCCGGCAGCGCAGACGGATGCCGACCTCACGGCCGCAGCCGTGTATGACGTGCTCCACAACCGCGTCTTCGCCGACCCCGTGCTCACGGGCGCCTACCCCGACCTCGAGGCGCTCGGGATCCCGCCCATGCCTGTCGAGGACGGCGATCTCGAGCTGATCTCGGCGCCGGGGGACTTCTACGGCATCAACTTCTACAACCCGACGAGCGTCGCCGCGGCGCCCGACGGCAGCCCCGTGCCGTTCGAGATCGTCCCGACGCCCGGCGCACCCGTCACCGGCTTCGGGTCGGAGTGGCCCATCATGCCGGCGGCGCTGACCGGCCTGCTCTTCGACTTCACGGAGCGCTACGGAGACCGTCTGCCGCCGCTCGTGATCGGCGAGAACGGCGCGTCGTTCCCCGAACCGGCTCACGTCGACGGCCCCGTCCCGGACGCCGAGCGCATCTCGTACCTCGCCGGCCACATCGACGCCGTGGGTGCGGCCGTGCGCGGCGGCGTCGACGTGCGCGAGTACACAGTGTGGTCACTGCTGGACAACTTCGAGTGGGCGGACGGGTGGTCTCAGCGGTTCGGTCTCGTGCACGTCGACTTCGACACCGCGGCACGCACTCCGAAGGCGTCGTTCGACTGGTACCGCGCCCTCATCGCGGAGGCTCGCGCGTGACCGCCGGGCCGGGGTCCAAGGTCGGCGCGGGCTGGTTCGCCCTCTTCACGCTCGCCTGGCTCGCACTTTGGACGGTGCAGCTCACTCCGCTGCAGCTGCTCATCCCGCTGCAGCTGGACACCCCGGACGACGCCGACGGCTGGGTGTCGGGGGTGGTGTCGTCGGGCCTCGTACTGGCGATCGGCGGCATCGCCGGTGTGATCGCCGCTCCGGTCGCCGGCGGGCTCTCCGACCGCACCCGCGGCAGGATGGGGCGCCGCCGCCCCTGGGCGCTCGGCGGAGTGTGGCTGGGGACCGCTTCGCTCGCCGCGATCGCCTCGGCGTCCGGGCCGTGGGGCGTGGGGCTCGCCTGGGTGGGCGTCTCGGTCGGCGTCGCCGTGGCCTCTGCGGCCTTCACCGCGCTCATCGCCGATCAGCTGACGACGCAGCGGGGCGCAGCATCCGCCGCCGTCTCGTCCTCCCAGGCACTCGGGATCGTCGTGGGCGTCGGCGTCATCGTGCTGCTCGAACTCGGCGTCGTGGTCGGCTACCTCGTGCTGGCCGGCTTCCTCGCCGTCGTCGGCACGGCAGCGGCGCTCGTGCTGCCCGATCCGCCGGCACGCGCCGACGTGGCTGTGGCGCGCGAAGCGCGCACCCTCGGCGAACGACTCGCTGCCCTTCGCGACCGCGACTTCGCGTGGCTCCTCGCGGGGCGCCTCACGGTGAACGTAGGCAATGCGCTGGGCACGGGACTGCTGCTGTTCTTCCTGCTGTACGGCCTGCACCGCGACCCCGCGACGGCCGAGGACGAGCTGCTGCTGCTGATCCTCGTGTACACGCTCTTCGTGGTGGTGTCCTCGATCGCGTCGGGGTGGATCTCCGACCGCACCGGGCGACGGATCCCGTTCGTCGTGTGGTCGGCCGTCGTCCAGGGCCTCGCGTCGATCATCCTCGTGCTGGCGCCGTCGCTCACGACCGCGATGATCGCGGCCGCGCTCCTCGGCGTCGGCTACGGGGCATACATGTCCGTGGGCCTCGCACTCGGCACGGACCTGCTGCCGTATCCGCAGGACCACGCCCGCGACCTCGGCTTCGTGAACGTGTCGGCGAGCCTCGGCCAGCTCATAGGGCCTCTCCTCGGCGCGGGCCTCGTCGCGCTCGTGGGCGGCTTCTGGCTGCTGTTCCTCGTCGGAGGCGTCCTGTCGATCGCGGGCGGCTTCATGACCTACGCGATCCGCAGTCGGGAGCGCACGTCTTCAGCGGTGTGACGCCTCCAGCGTCGTGAGGGCGACCTCGAGGAGCGCGTTGAACACGCGCGGACGCATGACGGTCACATGGTGAGTCGTCCGCGGCACGACGATGAGCTCCGCGTGGCGCGCGACCCTCATGAACAGCTTCTCGTTGACGCGGAGCTGGTCGTACTGACCGTTGACGAACCAGAGCGGCGCGTCGATGCGATGGAGCGCTGCGAGCAGGTCGAGCACCGAGAGGCTGCGCAGCGCCACATCCTGCGCGTCGAGCGCATACCCTCCGGCCCCGAAGTCGGCCCGGGTCTCGTCGGGGAGGATGCGATCGAGCATCCGGTCGGCGAGCCACATCCCGCGGTCGGGCAGGGAGTCGAAGCCGCGGGCGAGGACCCGGTAGGTCGCGAGGCCGACGCCGCGGGGGATGGCGGTGCAGGATGCCGCGATGAAGCCCGCGACGGGGGGAGGAGTCTCCGCCCCCGCGTACTCGATGCACAGCAGCCCGCCCATCGAGTGGCCCGAGAGCAGAACCGGACCGCGCTCGGCCGCGGCGCGCACCGCGGAGTCGATCGTGGCGAACGCCGACTCGAGCGTGAACTCCTCGGCCATGCGGGACCCGTGGCCGGGGAGGTCGACCGCGGTGACCGGGTTGCCGCGCGCGGTCAGGTAATCGGTCTGCGCGCGCCACATGGTCGCGGACGTCCGGATGCCGTGCACGAGCACGACCTGGACGACCATGACGACAGGGTAGCGGCGCGAGCCCGCCTACCATGGCGGCATGCCCGAGATCGCCCCGCACATCGCGCGCATGCCCGGTTCCGGCGTGCGCCACATCCTCGAGCGCGCGCTGCGCCGGCCCGGCACGATCATCCTCGCCGTCGGTGAGCCGGGCGAGGTCGCGGGCGCGCGGATCCGGGATGCTGCGTCCCGGGCCTGGCACGAGGGTGCGATCCGGTACACGCCCAACGGTGGCATCCCGGCGCTGCGCGAAGCGATCCGCGACAAGCTCGCGCGCGAGAACGCGCTCGACGTCGGCGTCGAGCAGATCTGGGTGACGGTCGGCGCGACGCAGGCGCTGCACCTCGCGATGGCGCTCACGCTGTCGGAGGGTGACGAGGTGCTCGTGCCCGACCCCGGCTACACCACCTTCACGATGAACGCCCACCTTCTGCAGGCGACGCCGGTGCCCTATCCGCTGCGTCCCGAGCGCGCCTTTCAGCCCGATCTCGACGAGCTCGAGTCGCTGGTCACGCCGCGCACACGCGCGATCATCGTGAACACCCCCTCCAATCCGCTCGGCTCGACGTTCGACCGGGCGACGCTGGAAGCGCTCATCGCCCTGGCACGCCGCCATGATCTGTGGCTCATCAGCGACGAGGTGTACGAGCGGTTTACCTGGGGTCAGCCGCACGTGAGCCCCGCGACGCTCGCTGCCGACGGCCGCGTGCTGTCCGTGTTCTCGATGTCGAAGACCTATGCCATGACGGGGGCCCGGGTGGGGTGGCTCGTCACGCCTCCGGGGTGGCGGCAGACGATGCTGCGTGTCCAGGAGTCGGTGGTCAGCTGCGTCGACGAGCCTTCGCAGCGGGCGGCCGCCGAGGCCCTCACCGGCGATCAGGGCGGCGTCGCACACAGCGCGGCCCACTACCGCGGCAACCTCGCCGCGGCGACGGCGCTCCTCGATGCCCGCGGTCTGCGATACCTCGACCCGACCGCCGCCTTCTACCTCTGGATCGACGTGTCGCACGCGTCCGCAGGCGATGTCATGACGTGGTCCGAGCGGTTCCTCGACGAGCAGGGCGTGGCCGTCGCCCCGGGGAGCGCCTTCGGCGCCTCGGGCGAGGGTTGGATCCGCGTATGCGTGGCCAGCGATCGTGACGAGCTGCTCGAAGGGCTCGGCCGCCTCCCCGCTCCCGCCTGACCCCGCCGCGGCCGCCGGGGCTCCTCGAGGGACGCGCACCCGTACAATCGTCTGGACATGTCACCGCGCGCCCTGAAGCCCCTCGAGCCCTCCGCCACGCCGCCCGAGCTGATCCGCAACTTCTGCATCATCGCCCATATCGACCACGGCAAGTCGACATTGGCCGACCGCATGCTGCAGATCACCGGCGTCGTCTCCGACCGCGACATGCGCGCGCAGTACCTCGACCGCATGGATATCGAGCGCGAGCGCGGGATCACGATCAAGTCGCAGGCCGTGCGCATGCCGTGGGCCGCCGCCGATCAGACCTTCGCGCTCAACATGATCGACACCCCCGGACACGTGGACTTCACCTACGAGGTCTCGCGTTCGCTCGCGGCCTGCGAGGGCGCCATCCTCCTGGTCGACGCAGCGCAGGGCATCGAGGCCCAGACGCTCGCGAACCTCTACCTCGCGCTCGAGAACGACCTGCACATCATCCCCGTGCTCAACAAGATCGACCTTCCCGCCGCCGACCCCGAGAAGTACGCGGCGGAGCTGGCCGGTCTCATCGGCGGCTCGCCCGACGACGTGCTGCGCGTGAGCGGCAAGACGGGCATGGGGGTCGAGATCCTGCTCGACCGCATCGTCGAGCAGATCCCCGCTCCGAAGGGGAACGCGGATGCCCCGGCCCGGGCCATGATCTTCGACTCGGTGTACGACTCCTACCGCGGCGTGGTGACGTACGTCCGCATGGTCGACGGCAAGCTGGAGCCGCGCGAGCGCATCCAGATGATGTCGACGAAGGCGACCCACGACCTCCTCGAGATCGGCGTGTCCAGCCCCGAGCCGGTGCCCACGAAGGGGCTGGGCGTCGGCGAGGTGGGCTACCTCATCACCGGCGTCAAGGACGTGCGCCAGTCCAAGGTCGGTGACACGGTCACCAATCAGCGCAAGCCTGCGACCGAGGCACTCGCCGGCTACACCGACCCGAAGCCGATGGTCTTCTCCGGCATCTACCCCATCGACCAGAGCGACTACGCCGACCTGCGCGAGGCGCTCGACAAGCTGAAGCTCTCGGACGCGTCCCTCCAGTACGAGCCCGAGACGTCGGTGGCGCTCGGCTTCGGCTTCCGCTGCGGCTTCCTCGGTCTGCTGCACCTCGAGATCATCACCGAGCGCCTCTCGCGCGAGTTCGACCTCGACCTCATCACGACCGCGCCCTCGGTGACGTACGAGGTCACGACCGACACCGGCGACACCGTCGTCGTCACCAACCCGAGCGAGTACCCCGACGGCCGCGTCGCCGAGGTGTCCGAGCCGGTGGTGAAGGTCGGCATCCTGCTGCCCAAGGATTACGTCGGAACCGTCATGGAGCTCTGCCAGTCCCGCCGCGGGTCGCTCCTCGGAATGGACTACCTCAGCGAGGACCGCGTCGAGCTGCGCTATCACATGCCGCTGGGGGAGATCGTGTTCGACTTCTTCGACCAGTTGAAGTCCAAGACCCAGGGCTATGCGAGCCTCGACTACGAGCCCGCCGGCTCGCAGACCGCCGATCTCGTCAAGGTCGACATCCTGCTGCAGGGCGACAAGGTCGACGCGTTCAGCTCCATCGTGCATCGCGAGAAGGCGTATGCGTACGGCACGATGATGACCGAGCGCCTGCGCAAGCTCATCCCGCGCCAGCAGTTCGAGGTGCCCATCCAGGCCGCCATCGGCGCCCGGATCATCGCCCGCGAGAACATCCGGGCGATGCGCAAGGACGTCCTCGCGAAGTGCTATGGCGGCGACATCTCGCGCAAGCGCAAGCTCCTCGAGAAGCAGAAAGAGGGCAAGAAGCGCATGAAGATGGTCGGTCGCGTCGAGGTCCCGCAGGAGGCGTTCATCGCCGCGCTCTCAGGGGACGTCGAGGGTCCTGCCAAGAAGTGAACCGACTCGCGAAGTAGGCTGGAATCCATGCGTCGAGGAACCTTCCGGGACGACACCGTCGACTATGCCGCTGTCGGGGCGACCCAGGCACCGGATCTGATGCAGTATCCACCGGAGCGCAGCCTCCCGGCGGAGCAGTCGTGGCGCATCGGCAGCGGCGAGGCCCGCTTCCGCGCCGCGAGCGAGGCTCTCATGTCGTGGACTGCTCAGCGGGGTGCGGGACTCGAGCTCACCGATGTGCGCCCTGCGTCCGGCCCCATGTACTCGGGCGTCAGCTTCGACGCCGAGGGCAACCCCGTCGCGCCGAGCCGGTCCGAGGCCGAGCAGCGGTTCGACGCCGACGGCACGCCGTTCGTCGGCGCGGGCACGACGATCCGCGTCGACGGCCGCGTCAAGGGGCTCCGCGCGGACGCCGAGCTTCGCGTCATCTTCGCCGTCGAAGAGCCTCGGCGGGTGGGCTTCGCGCTCGGCACCGTGAGCGACTCGGTCGTAAGCGGCGAGGAGTCGTTCATGCTCGACTGGTACGACAACGACGAGGTCTGGTTCACGGTCCGCGCGTTCGACGCCCCGCGCGCCGTGCTCTACCGGATGCTTCCCGGCCTCACGAAGCGCCGCCGACGGGAGTTGTTCACGCGCTACCTGCGCGCGATCTCGCCGCTGTACACCACCCCCGCGTGAGGCGCTGATGGGCTCCGCTCTTCCGCTCGGCGAGCCCGTTCCCTCGGACGGCTCGCTGCCGCCCGGCACGCGCATCGATCCGGCCGCCGAGTTCAGCGTGTACCTGCACGTCCCGTTCTGCCGCGTGCGCTGCGGCTACTGCGACTTCAACACGTACACCTCGTCTGAGCTGCGGGGGGCCCGCCAGGACGAGTACGCGGACACGCTGCTGCGCGAGATCGCTCTTGCCGCGCCCGTTCTCGAACGCGCCGGCGGAAACCGCCCGGCATCGACGGTGTTCTTCGGCGGCGGCACCCCGACTCTCCTCCCGCCAGGCGACCTCGGGCGCATGCTGGCAGGTGTCCGCGACACGTTCGGCATCGCAGCGGACGCAGAGATCACGGTCGAGGCCAACCCCGACACGGTGACCCCCGCCGTCGCGGCCGAGCTCGCGGCATCCGGTGTCACCCGTCTCTCGGTCGGCATGCAGTCCGCTGTCCCGCACGTCCTCGCCGCGCTCGACCGCACGCACGACCCCGACAACGTCCGCACCGCGGTCAGCGCGGCACGCGGCGCCGGACTCGACGTGAGCGTCGACCTCATCTACGGCGCCCCGGGCGAGTCTCTGGACGACTGGCGCACGTCCCTGGGGGCGGCGGTGGCGCTCGAACCCGATCACGTCTCGGCATACGCGCTCATCATCGAGGACGGCACGAAGCTCGCCCGCCAGATCCGACGCGGCGAGGTCGCCGCTCCCGACGACGACCTGCAGGCTGACATGTACGAACTGGCCGACGACATGCTCGCGGCCGCCGGATTCGACTGGTACGAGGTGTCGAACTGGGCGCGAGGGGACGCGCACCGCTCGCGACACAACCTCGCGTACTGGGTCGGCTCGGACTGGTGGGGCTTCGGCCCCGGCGCGCACAGCCACGTCGCGGGCGTGCGGTTCTGGAACGTCAAGCACCCGGCCGCCTACGCGCAGCGGCTGGCCGCGGGGGAGACGCCGGCAGCCGGACGGGAGATCCCCGATGCCGCAGCCAGGAATCTCGAGAGCGTGCTGCTGCGCACCCGCGTCCGCGACGGACTGCCCGTCGAGGAGCTCCTCGGCGAGGGCCGTCACGCGGTCGCCGCGCTCATCGCGGACGGCCTCATCGAGGGTCACGCCGCGCTGCGGGGGAGGGTCGTGCTCACCCGCCGCGGCCGCCTCCTCGCCGACGCCGTGGTCCGCGCACTCACCGACTGACCTCGGCGGCGCGTGCGGTCCCGGGTGCGACGGCAACCCGACCTGCGTCGCTCGGCGATCCTGACAGCGCATCGGATAGAATTGGCACTCCAGTCGTGCGAGTGCCAGCTGCGGCGTGAGGAGGCGGGATGGTCAGCGAGCGAGGTCTGCAGGTACTGCGGGCGATCGTCCAGGACTACGTCGACACGCGCGAGCCGGTCGGCAGCAAGGCGATCGTCGAGCGCCACGCGTTCGGCGTGTCTGCGGCGACCATCCGCAACGACATGGCGCTGCTCGAGGACGAAGACCTCATCGTGGCGCCGCACACCTCGTCGGGCCGGGTGCCGACCGACAAGGGCTACCGCGTCTTCGTCGATCACCTCGCGGAGCTCCGGCCGCTCTCGCCGGCCCAGCGCGCCGCCATCGCCTCGTTCCTCGACGGCTCCGGCGACCTCGACGACGTCCTCGTGCGCACCGTGCGCGCGCTCACGCAGCTGACCGGTCAGGTCGCCATCGTGCAGTATCCCTCGTTCGCCCGCGCCACGGTCACCCACGTCGAGCTCGTGCAGCTCGGCGGCGGACGCATGCTGGTGATCGTGGTCACCGACACCGGACGCGTGTCGCAGCGCCTGACATTCGTCGGCGAGGACTTCGACGACGCGGATCTCGCGCACATCCGCGCCGGCCTCGGCACCCTCCTGGTCGGCCGCCCCGTGCGCGAGGGACTGCAGCGCATCGCCGAGCGACTCGACGGCCCCGACACGCAAGCGCCTGCGCACGAACGCGCAACAGACGAGATTGTGCGCGCCGTCGCCGAAGAGCTCGAGGAGTTCCGGCAGGACAAACTCGTGATGGCAGGCAGCGCCAACCTCGCCCGCCGCGAGTCCGACTTCCGCGGCAGCATCTACCCGCTCCTCGAGGCGATCGAGGAGCAGGTGACCCTGCTGCGGCTGATGGGCGAGATGGTCGCGGACGAACAGGGCCTCTCGGCGAGCATCGGCCGTGAGAACGAGGCGTTCGGTCTTGCCGAGGCATCCGTCGTCGCCAGCGACTACGACGCGACGGGCGCGCTCGCCCGCGTCGGGGTGCTCGGCCCGACGCGCATGGACTACCCCACGAACCTCGCGACGGTCCGCGCCGTCGCGCGTTATCTCACGCGCATGCTCGAGCAGGACGACACCTCCCGCTGACGCACGCGCGCACACACGATCCCGCGGCCTCGCCGCGGCAGGAAGGCGAATGTGGCTGACCACTACGAGGTCCTCGGCGTCTCACGCGACGCCTCCACCGACGAGATCAAGAAGGCCTACCGCAAGCTGGCCCGCCAGCTGCACCCGGACGTGAACCCGGGCGAGGAGGCGTCCGAGCGCTTCAAGCTCGTGACGCATGCCTACGACGTCCTCAGCGACCCCGAGCAGCGCGCACGTTACGACATGGGCGGCAGCGACTCGCCGTTCGGCGGCGGCGCCGGCGGCTTCGGCGGGTTCAACGACATCTTCGAGACGTTCTTCGGCGCAGCGGGCGGGTCGCGGGGCGGTCGTCCCCGGTCGCGTCGAGAGCGCGGCCAGGACGCGCTCGTGCGCGTCACGCTCGAACTCGGGGACGTCGTCTTCGGCACGCACCGCGACATCGAGGTCGACACCGCCGTGGTGTGCGAGACCTGCCAGGGCTCCTGCTGCCAGCCGGGCACGAGCCCGGTCACGTGCGACATCTGCCACGGCACCGGCAACGTCCAGCGCCAGGTGCGGAGCCTCCTCGGGAACGTCGTCACGACCCAGCCGTGCAACGTCTGCCAGGGCTACGGCACGACCATCCCGTACCCGTGCGCCACCTGCCAGGGGCAGGGCCGCGTGCGCGCGCGCCGCACCGTGTCGCTCGACATACCGGCCGGCGTCGAGACCGGACTGCGCCTGCAGCTTCCGGGTTCGGGCGAGGTCGGCCCGGCGGGCGGCCCGAACGGCGACCTGTACATCGAGGTCACCGTGCAGCCGCACGAGGTGTTCAGCCGCGACGGTGACGACCTGCTCGCGACGCTCGAGGTGTCGATGCCCGACGCGATCCTCGGCACCACGACGACGATCGAGTCGCTCGACGGCCCCGTCGATCTCGAGGTGCGGGCCGGCGTGCAGGCAGGCGACATCCTCACGATCAAGGGGCGCGGCATCACGCCCCTGCGCGGCTCCCAGCGGGGCGACCTCAAGGTCGGTGTGCACGTGGTCACCCCGACGCGCCTCGACCACAAGGAGCGCGCCCTCATCGAGGAGTTCGCCAAGCGCACCAAGGCTCCCTCGCCGAAGCTGGCGGAGTTCCATCAGGGCCTGTTCGCGAAGCTGCGCGATCGCTTCCGGAACGCCTGACCCGTGCCCCTGCACTTCCTCCTCGATCAGCCCGTCGATGCGGCCCCCGGCGAGACGGTGACCCTCACCGGCACGGAGGCGCACCACGCCGCGACCGTGCGCCGCGTGCGGGTCGGCGAGGAGGTCACGGTCGGCGACGGGCGGGGCGCCTGGCTCACCGGCAGCGTCGAGTCGGTCGCGCCGCGGGAGGTGGTCGTCCGCATCGACGGGCGGACGGATGCTGCGCCCCCGCGGCCGCGCGTCGTGCTGGTGCAGGCGCTGGCCAAGGGGGATCGCGACGAGCTCGCCGTCCAGGCGGCGACCGAGCTCGGCGTCGACGAGATCGTGCCCTGGCAGGCGGCGCGGAGCGTCTCGCGGTGGGACGCCGCGAAGGCGGCGAAGGGCCGGGCGCGCTGGGCGACCATCGTGCGCGAGGCCGCCAAGCAGGCGCACCGCGCGTGGGTGCCGGAGGTGGCGGAGCTGACCACGACCGCGGCGCTCGCACGGCGGGCGGCAGCATCCGTCGTCCTGATCCTGGAGCCGACGGCGACCGAGCGGATCAGCGCCCTCAGGGTGGAGCCGGCCGAGGAACGCGACATCGTGCTCGTCGTCGGACCCGAAGGCGGCATCGCTGCGGAGGAGCTCGACGCCCTCGCGGCCGCGGGTGCGCGACTCGTGCGCCTCGGCGACACGGTGCTGCGGACGTCCACCGCGGGACCCGCGGCACTGGCGGTCGTCAGCACGGCCCTCGGCCGCTGGTGACGGCTCGACGGGTTCACCGAGCGGTTCCCTGCGCCTGCCGATCGGTCCCTGAGCCCGTCGAAGGGCCCCGTCGGTAGACTTGCCGCATGAGTGAACCGTCGATCTTCACGCGCATCCTGGACGGCGAGATCCCGTCCGAGATCGTCGCAGAGACCGAGAACGCATTCGCCATCCGTGACATCGCGCCGCGGGCGCCCCTGCACCTGCTGGTGATCCCCAAAACCGAGGAGTACCGCAACGTCGTCGAGCTCGCGGCGGGCGACCCGGAGCTCATGGCGGAACTCGTGGGCCTGGCCAACACGCTGGCCGCCGAGCACGGCGACGGGGACTTCCGCCTCGTGTTCAACACCGGCCCGAACGCGGGCCAGACCATCTTCCACGTGCACGCCCATGTGCTCGCGGGAGGCCTCGAAGAGAAGAGTGTCGGTGCCTGATCAACCTGCTCATGAGACCGTGAGCGACCACGTCGAGGTCGACGGCGTCGCGATGGTGCAGCTCCTCGGTCCACAGGACCGCCTGCTGCGGGTCGTCGAGAAGGAGCACCCGGGTGTCGATGTGCACGTGCGCGGCAACGAGATCACGCTCACGGGGGAGGCGGCGGCGGTCGCCGCGGCGCGGACGCTGGTCGACGAGCTCGTCGCGATGACGAAGGCGGGTCAATCGCTCGGCGAGGACGACGTCGCCTCGTCGAACCGCATCCTCCGCAGCGAGGGCGGCCCCCGCCCGTCGGAGGTGCTCGGCGAGGCGATCCTCTCCTCGCGCGGCAAGGTCATCCGCCCGAAGACCCTCGGCCAGAAGGCGTACGTCGACGCCATCGAGGAGAACACGATCGTGTTCGGCATCGGCCCCGCCGGTACCGGCAAGACGTATCTCGCGATGGCGAAGGCCGTCCAGGCGCTGCAGCGCAAGGAGGTCAGCCGCATCATCCTGACGCGCCCGGCCGTCGAGGCGGGGGAGCGGCTCGGCTTCCTCCCCGGCACGCTCACCGACAAGATCGACCCGTACCTGCGCCCGCTGTACGACGCGCTCAACGAGATGATGGACCCGGAGCTGGTGCCCAAGCTCATGGCGACGGGCACGATCGAGGTCGCTCCGCTGGCGTACATGCGGGGCCGCACGCTGAACGACTCGTTCGTCGTCCTCGACGAGGCGCAGAACACCACGCCCGAGCAGATGAAGATGTTCCTCACGCGCCTGGGCTTCGGGACGCGCATGGTGGTCACCGGCGACATCACGCAGATCGACCTGCCGCAGGGCGCCTCCGGCCTGCGGCTCGTGACCCGCGTTCTCGGCGACATCGACGACATCCACTTCTCGTACCTGACGAGCGATGACGTGGTGCGCCACACCCTCGTGGGCCGCATCGTCGACGCCTACAGCGAGTACGACGAGCGCCGGATCGCCGCGCGTCGCGAGAGGGACGAGGCATCCGAGTTCGCCAACCGCGCCGAGCGACGCGCCGCCACCGTGCGCGGCGGCGGACCGCGTGACCACCTTCCGAAGCGAGGACGCCCATGACCATCGAGATCGGCAACGAATCGGGGATCGCCGTCGACGAGACGGTGCTGCTCCGCCTCATGGAGCACAACCTCGCCGAGCTTCACGTCAGCCCGGACGCCGACGTGGCGATCCTGCTGGTCGACGAGGGCGCCATGGAGGCGCTGCACGTGCAGTGGATGGACGAGCCCGGCCCCACCGACGTGCTGAGCTTCCCGATGGACGAGCTGCGCCCGGGTACGGAGGACGCCCCCACGCCCGCGGGCCTCCTCGGCGACATCGTGCTGTGCCCGCAGGTCGCCGAGACCCAGGCGGTCGCCGCAAAGCACTCGACGCTCGACGAGCTCATCCTCCTCACGACGCACGGACTCCTGCACCTCCTCGGCTTCGACCACGCCGAACCGGAGGAGGAGCGGGAGATGTTCGGACTGCAGCGCGAGCTCATCACCTCGTTCCAGGCATCCGAACGCCGACGACCTCGCGCATGACCGCCGCCCTGCTGCTCGTCGCCGCGGCGCTCCTGCTCGCGTTCGGCGCCCTCATGGTCGCGATCGACGCGGCGCTCAGCGTCACCTCCCGGGCGGATCTCGCGGAGCTCGGAGCGGGCGGACGCAATGCGGTGTCGCTGCGGAAGATCGCAGACGACCCCGACGCGCACGCCAATGCCGTGATCTTCATCCGCGTGCTCGCGGAGACGACGGCGGCCGTGCTCGTCACCGTCGCATTCACGGACCTGTTCGACAACATCTGGTGGGCGATGCTCGCCGCCGCGGTGCTCATGACCGGTGTCTCGTACGTCGTGGTGGGAGCGAGCCCCCGCACCGTAGGACGGCTCCACGCCAAGCGGCTCCTGCGCGGCGCGGCGCCGATCGTCCGCGGAGTGCGCATCATCCTCGGGCCGCTCGCGCATGGTCTCGTCGCCCTCGGCACGCGCATCACGCCGGGCGCGTCGCGCGGTTCGTCGTTCGCCTCGGAGGAGCAGCTCCTCAGCATCATCGACGAGGCGGCCGAGAACGAGCTCATCGAGGAGGACGATCGCGAACTGATCCACTCGGTGTTCGATTTCACCGACACGTTCGTCCGAGCCGTGATGGTGCCGCGCACGGACATGGTGACGGTGGATGCCTCCACCTCGACGCGTGAGGCGATGACGATCTTCCTCGAGAAGGGCGTGTCACGCGTGCCGATCGTCGACGACGACGCCGATGACGTCGTGGGCGTGCTGTACCTCAAGGACCTCGTGCAGTTCGGCTTCCGCGACGAGATTGGATGGCGGGACGCCCCGATCAGCCGCATCGCACGGCCGGCGGTGTTCGTGCCTGAGTCGATGAAGGCCGAGACGCTGCTGCAGCAGATGAAGCGCGACGCCGTGCACGTGTGCCTCGTGGTCGACGAGTACGGCGGCGTCTCGGGTCTCGTGACCCTGGAAGACCTCATCGAGGAGCTCGTCGGCGACATCTCGGACGAGTACGACCCCCGCGGCGAAGAGGTCACCGAGCTGGAGCCCGGGCACTACCGCGTGAGCGCACGCCTCGGCCTTGACGAGGTCGGCGACCTGTTCGGGCTCGAGCTGGAGGACGAGGACGTCGACTCGATCGGCGGACTCCTCGGAAAGGCGCTCGGCCGCGTTCCCCAGCCCGGCGCGACGGCGGAGTATGCCGGCCTCGTGCTCACCGGCGGCGCGTCACGTGGGCGCGGACGCGGCATCTCGACGGTGTTCGTCGAGCGCGGCGACCCCGCACTGGGTGTCGGCCGTCCGCCGCGCACGGGCGAGATCCGCATCGTGAGCCCCCGCACCGGCGAGATCCGGCTGCCTCGGAAGGAAGAGACGTCATGACCGAGAACGATCCCATGCCGGCACCCGGGACCGACTCGCCCGCCGTTCCCACCGAAGGGCGTTCGGGGTTCGTCACGTTCGTGGGCCGGCCGAACGTGGGCAAGTCGACGCTGACCAACGCACTGGTGGGCGAGAAGGTCGCGATCACCAGCGACAAGCCGCAGACGACGCGCCGCGCGATCCGCGGCATCCTGAACCGCCCCGGTGGTCAGCTCGTGATCGTCGACACCCCAGGACTCCACAAGCCGCGGACGCTCCTCGGGCAGCGTCTCAACGACCTCGTCGAGCAGGTGCTCGGCGACGTCGACGTCATCGGCTTCTGCGTGCCCGCCACCGAGAAGGTGGGCCCCGGCGACCGTCGCATCGCGGAATCGCTGAACGGCTACGGCCGCGCGAAGAAGGTCGCCGTCGTGACCAAGACGGATGCCGCCACCCGCGAGCAGATCACCGAGAGGCTCATCGAAGTCGATCAGCTCCGCGAGGACTGGGCCGCCGTCATCCCGCTGTCCGCCTTCACGCGCGACCAGCTCGACGTCCTGAGCGACGAGCTTCTCACCCTCATGCCCGAGGGCCCCGCACTGTACCCCGAGGGTGTCGTCACCGACGAGTCGACCGAGGACCGCATCGCCGAGATCATCCGCGAGGCCGCGCTCGACGGCGTACGCGACGAGCTGCCGCACTCGATCGCCGTCGTCGTGCAGGACGTGGCGCCCCGCGAGGACTCCGACCTCACCGACATCTACGCCGACATCGTCGTCGAGCGTGACAGTCAGAAGGGCATCATCATCGGGCACAAGGGCTCCCGGCTGCGCGACGTCGGCACCCGCGCCCGCGCGCAGATCGAACCCCTGCTGGGCACCAAGGTGTTCCTCAAGCTGCACGTGCGCATCGCGAAGGAGTGGCAGCGCGACCCCAAGCAGCTCGGCCGCCTCGGCTTCTGACCCGGACACGGCGGACGGATGCCGCGAACCGGCGCCTCCGCGTCGCTACGGGCGTAGCCTGGTGGAGTCGACCGGAGAGAGGAGGAGTCGCGATGACGAAGCATTCTCCGGTCCTGCCGTGGAGCGACCCTCGCGACGACATCGCGGTCGGCGTGCTGATGGCGAACGGCAGGCTCGCACCGCGGAAGTTCGCGAGCCGCGCCGAGGCCGAAGCATGGGCGCGTCCCGACGAGGGCGACCGCGTCGTCGAATGGAACCTCGTCTGCGAGTGCGACGACTGACCCGGCTCACCCGCCGGTCTCGGTGATCGCCGAGCGGATGACGACGGTGTCGGCACCGTACTCCGCGTCCACGGCAGCCTGCCGGCTCCCGTCGTCCCAGACCACGTCGACCCACAGCCTGCCGTCCTGCGGATACGAGGCCAGGTACGCATCGCCGAGCTTCTCGGGAAGTTCGTCCTGGATGGCGGCGAGGGTCGCCTCGTCGCCCTTCCCCGGCTTCCCGCCCGTCGGGTCTTCCGGCCGGATCGGGTCGTACAGCGCGAGGAGGATCGGCGGCTGGACCGAGGTGAACGTCTCGCCGTCGTACGTGCCGCGCACGGCGTAGGCCCCCCAGGTGACGTCCCCCGAAGACTCCGCACCCTCGAGCCCGCCCCACGCCCAGCCCTCGAGCGGGATTCCCGAGCACTGCGGGGGAAACGACTCCGCCACCGCGCCCAGGCACAGCTGCGTGACGCCGCCCGTGTCGAGGACGGTGCCGGTGGCCGCCACCTCGCCCTCGGGGGGCACCGGTGTCACCGCTCTGGGCGACGTCGGCGGCGGCGACCCGCCAGGACTCGCGCTCGCGCACGCGGCGGCAGCGAGGACGACGAAGGCGGCGGTGGCGGCGATGCCGAGCGGGCGACGGAGACCTCTCATGCCTACATGGTGTCGCCCCGACGCCGATCGTCTCGGGTGCGTCATGGCGCGGCATCCGTTCGTCATCTGTTCGCTGCTGCCCGGAACGGGGTGTAGCCTGATGCCATGCGCTTCGGCGGGCTTCTCCTTCTTAGCCGCCGCGACGAGACCTCGTTCTAGGGCCTTCCTCGTCGCGGAGCTTTTCGTTGGCCCGCATCATCAGGCATCGAGCCGCCCCCATCGGGCCGACGCTCGGACAGACGAGAGAAGCGACGACATCATGGAGAACACTCAGAAGCCCTCGGGCATGCCGACCCACAAGTATCGGCCGTTCCACGAGCAGATCACCGTGGATCTGCCCGACCGCACCTGGCCCGACCAGCGCATCACGACCGCACCCCGCTGGTGCGCCGTCGATCTGCGTGACGGCAATCAGGCGCTCATCGACCCGATGAGCCCCGAGCGCAAGCGCATCATGTTCGACCTGCTCGTGAGGATGGGCTACAAGGAGATCGAGGTCGGCTTCCCCTCGGCGAGCCAGACCGACTTCGACTTCGTGCGTCAGCTCATCGAAGAGGACCTGATCCCCGACGACGTCACGATCCAGGTGCTGACGCAGGCCCGCGAGCACCTCATCGAGCGCACGTACGAATCCATCGCCGGCGCCAAGCAGGCGATCGTGCACCTGTACAACTCGACGAGCGTGCTGCAGCGCGAGGTGGTCTTCCGCACCGACGAGCAGGGCATCATCGACATCGCCCTCGAGGGCGCGCGCCTGTGCCGCGAGTTCGAGAAGCGCATCCCTGAGACCAAGGTCTTCTACGAGTACTCGCCCGAGAGCTACACCGGCACAGAGCTCGAGTTCGCGCTGAGCGTGTGCAACCAGGTCATCGAGATCTTCGAGCCGACGCCCGAGCGCAAGGTCATCATCAACCTGCCCGCGACCGTCGAGATGGCGACGCCGAACGTCTACGCAGACTCGATCGAGTGGATGAGCCGTCGCCTCGCTCACCGCGAGAACGTCATCCTGTCACTGCACCCCCACAACGACCGCGGCACCGCGATCGCGGCGGCGGAGCTCGGCTACATGGCCGGCGCCGACCGCATCGAGGGGTGCCTCTTCGGCAACGGCGAGCGGACGGGCAACGTCGACCTGGTGGCGCTCGGCATCAACTTGTTCACGCAGGGCATCGACCCCCAGATCGACTTCAGCGACATCGACCAGGTCAAGCGCACGGTCGAGTACTGCAACCAGCTCCCCGTGCATGAGCGCAGCCCGTGGGCGGGCGATCTCGTCTTCACCGCCTTCAGCGGCTCGCACCAGGACGCCATCAAGAAGGGCTTCGAGGCGATGGACGCCCGCGCCGCAGCCACCGGCGTGACCGTGGACGAGATCGAATGGGCGGTCCCGTACCTGCCGATCGACCCGAAGGACCTGGGCCGCTCGTACGAGGCGGTCATCCGCGTCAACTCGCAGTCGGGCAAGGGCGGCGTCGCGTACCTGCTCAAGACCGACCACTCGCTGGATCTGCCCCGCAAGCTCCAGATCGACTTCTCGGGCGTGGTTCAGGCCAAGACCGACGCCGAGGGCGGCGAAGTCACGAGCGACCAGATCTGGAAGATCTTCACCGATGAGTACCTGCCGTCGGAGGTCGCCGACGAGCGCTGGGGCCGCTTCGAGCTCCTGGCCACGAGCACCCGCAGCGACCTGTCGGGCGACGTTGCGCTCGACATCACGCTGCGTGACGGCGACGAGCGGTTCGAGGCATCCGGGCACGGCAACGGTCCTGTCGCCGCGTTCCTCGAGATCATCCGCGCACAGGGATTCGACGTGACGCTCTACGACTACGTCGAGCACGCCCTCAGCGCTGGCGGCGACGCGCAGGCGGCCGCCTACATCGAACTCCAGGTCGACGGCGAGCGCCTCTGGGGCGTCGGCATCGACTCGGACATCTCGACCGCATCGCTCAAGGCGATCGTGTCGGGCGTGAACCGCGCCATCCGCACGCGGCAGCGCTCCGGAGCCCTCGCGGGCGTCTGAGCGCGAACCGTCGACGGGTGTGCGCGGGTGATCCCCGCGCGCGCCCGTCGGTGTGCTTCAGGGCTTGACGATCGGGATCGTCGAGGTCTCCACGGCCACCTTGCGGCGGTAGAGCGCGCGCTGCTCCGGGAGGGAGATGTCGAAGATGACCGCGAGCAGGCGTATCACGGTCGTCACGACGATGCCGATCACCGCGGCGACGACCACGCTCGCTCCAAGCTGCTCGGCGGTCGCGAGGACGAGGCATCCGATGCCCGCCGCTGCCGCGTAGAGGGAGCTGACGTGCAGGATCGCGACCGGCAGCCCCATGATCACGTCGCGGAGGATGCCGCCGCCGACGGCCGCGCACACCCCGACGAACACGGCGGGCACGAGCGGGAGACCGAGCACGAGTGCCTTGCTCGTGCCGAATGCCCCGAACAGGCCGATGACCAGGGCGTCGAGGCCGACGATGACGGCGTTCAGTCGCTGGAAGAGGCCGGCGAGCAGCATCCCGAACAAGGCCGCGCCGGCAGCGGTGAGCAGGTACCAGTTGCTCTGCAGGGTGGTCGGCGCGACGTTGAGGAGCAGGTCGCGGATCAGACCTCCGCCCATGCCCATGACGATGCCGATGATCGCGACGCCGAGCAGGTCGAGCCGCCGTTCGCCGCGGAAGCCCGATGCGAACAGGGCGCCCTGGATGCCGCCGAGACCCACGGCGATGAGGTCGGCCCACAGGGGGATCACGAAGACCGGCTCGTCCACCCCTCCATTGTCGACGGCGATCAGGGGATGTGGGTGCGCACCGCCGACAGGAAGCCGTCGAGATCGTCGGTCCACAGCCGCACCGCCTCGATGCGGTCGCGGCCCTGCGGAAGCCGCACGTCGAGCGGGTGCTCGAGTCGGATCAGCACGTTCGTCTCGTTCGCGATACGCGCGGCGAACGTGCGGCCCTCCGGTTCGTCCATGACGGCCGGCGCCTTGTCGACGCGGTGCGCAGAGCGCTCGACGGATTGCACGACGTCCCACGGCAGGTCGAGATCGAGCTCTGCGCCCTGCCGCACCCGGATGCCGTCCGGCCCGACCGCGTGCGGTCGGGTGAGGTAGCCGAACAGGAGCCCGAGCATCCAGGTCACGCCCCAGATGCCGAGGATGAGGAGCGGGATGCGGACCCAGGCCCACCGGTGGACGATGAGATCCAGGATCGGGATCTCGACGGCCGACAGCACGATGAAGATCACCAGCAGGGTCATGACAGGGGAGTGGTACCGGAACGCGCTGGCGCCCGCGGGAACCCGCGGTCGACGGAACACGAGGCGGTAGATGCTCTGGTACACCCCGAGCTCCATGATCCACGCGCGGCGGGCGAGCGTGCGCAGCTTCGTCGGCCACGCGGCCACGGTGGCCGGCCCGGGACGGTCGTCGACGATGCTCATGATCGGCCGTCCTCGGCGGTGCGGGCCTCGTGCTCGTCGATGAGCCGGGTCAGGCGGTCGAGGACGTGTGTCAGCCCCCGCAGGGTGGCCTGCGTCGTCGCCTCGTCGAGGCCGTCGATGAGGTGCGCCCCGAGTTCGGTGTGCTCGGCATCCATGGCCCGCATCGCCTCCTCACCGCGTGGGGTCAGCGTCACGAGCACCGCTCGGCGGTCATGGGGATGCGGCTCGCGCCGTGCGAAGCCGGTGGCCTCGAGCCCGTCGACGAGGGTCGTGACGTTGCGCGGCGTGACGCCCAGCGCGGACGCCAGCTCGGTCTGGGTGCGCGGGCCCTCGTGGAAGACGAGCCACAGCAGGTGGGTGCGGGCGGGAGTGAGGCCTCGGCGGTCGAGCTCGCGCTCCTGATCGGCGCCCAGGACGCCGGACAGCGCGAGCAGGGTGTCGAGAATCTGAGTACCAGACATAGTGAATAGACTACATCACTTCGCGCATGTCGCCCGCGGCGTCGTGCCGCCCGATCGTACGGGAGCGCAGGGATAATTGACGCGTGCCCACCTACCGCGATGAAGTCGTGGTCCTGCGCACCCACAAGCTGGGGGAGGCCGACAGGATCGTGACGATGCTCAGCCGCCGTCACGGCAAGCTGCGCGCCGTCGCCAAGGGCGTTCGTCGCACGTCGTCGCGCTTCGGCGCGCGACTCGAGCCGTTCATGGTCGCGGACGTGCAGCTGTACCAGGGGCGATCGCTCGACATCGTCCAGCAGGCCGAATCGCTCGGCTCGTACGGCGCCGAGATCGTGGCCCACTACGACCGGTACACCTCCGCGCACGCGATGGTCGAGGCGGCCGACCGCCTGAACGAGGCGGAGGCGACGCCCCAGCAGTACCTGCTCCTGGTCGGGGGACTCCGTGCCCTGTCGCGCGGCGAGCATGCCGCACGCAGCGTGCTCGATTCGTATCTGCTCCGCGCGATGGCACTGTCAGGCTGGGCGCCCGGTCTCGGCGAGTGTGCGCGATGCGGGCGCCGCGGCCCCCACGACACCTTCGTGGCCCAGCAGGGCGGCATCGTCTGCCGCGACTGCGCTCCGACCGGCGCCGCCCGCGTCGACGCCGCCACCGTATCGCTCCTGCAGTCGCTCATGGCAGGGGAGTGGGACGTGGTGGATGCTGCGTCCCCGGGGTCGACCGCCGCCGCATCGGGTCTCATCGCCGCCTATGCGCAGTGGCACCTCGAGCGCGGCATCCGTTCGCTCTCGCATGTCTCGACAGCCCCGCAGGAAGGCTCCAGGTGACCCCGAAGCCCTACACGCACCGCGACGCGGTGCCGTACCGCCCGCTCGACTGGACCGGCGTGCACCCGCCGGAGTATCCGAGAGGCGCCGTGCCGAACCACGTCGCGATCGTGATGGACGGAAACGGCCGTTGGGCGAACCGCCGCGGCCTTACCCGTATCGAGGGGCACAAGGCGGGAGAGGCTGCGTTGCTGGACGTCGTGGCCGGCGCGATCCAGGCGGGCGTGAAGCACCTCTCGGTCTACGCCTTCTCGACCGAGAACTGGTCGCGCTCGCCCGACGAGGTCCGCTTCCTCATGGGCTACAACCGCGATGTGCTTCACCGCCGCCGCGATCAGCTCAACGAGTGGGGCGTGCGCATCCAGTGGGCCGGCCGCAAGCCCCGCCTGTGGGGCAGCGTCATCAAGGAACTCCAGTTCGCCGAGCAGCTCACCACGGGCAACGACGTGCTGACGCTGACGATGTGCGTCAACTACGGCGGCCGCATCGAGCTGGTCGACGCGATGCGCTCGATCGCCGACGACGTCGCGGCGGGACGCCTGAAGCCCTCGGCCGTGTCGGAGAAGCTCATCCAGCGGAGGCTCTACCGCCCCGACATGCCGGATGTCGATCTGTTCCTCCGCTCGAGCGGCGAGCAGCGAACGTCGAACTTCCTGCTGTGGGAGTCCGCCTACGCGGAGCTCGTGTTCCTCGACACGCTGTGGCCCGACTTCACGCGAGAGGACCTGTGGCGCGGCATCGACACGTACCTCGGTCGCAATCGCCGTTTCGGCGGCGCGGTGGACGCGCCGGACGCCTCAGCGACGACCTGAGCTGCGCTCCGGCGACGGACGGGGTATCCAGCGAGCCCTCACGCCCTCATCATTGACGTGAGCCGCGCATGCGGCCGGTCAGGAGGCGCGATATGGCGCTGTCACGGCCCCGGGTGGGCCTCGCCGCCGTCCTGAGCCTCGCCGTCGTCTTCGCCGTCACGGGATGCGCGACCGCTGTGACCGCGGAGGACGCGGGACGCACAGCGACGGCGAGCCCGTCCGCTTCGCCGGACGAGACGAACGAGGGCACCGCCGACGGCGAGGCCGACGGCGGCGCCGACGAACAGGCGCAGGTGGACTCCGACGGTGGTGAGGATCCCGCCCAGGACCGCGTCCGCACGGGCCCCGTCGCTCAGTACGGCGGTCCCGCGTACGGCGATCAGGGCACGGCCGAGGTCATCGAGGACGGGCTCTGGTGCAAGACGATCGCGGTGTTCTGGGGAGGCGATCCTGTACCCGAGGGCGTCAGCTTCACCTTCGAGAACGCCGTGACGGATCGGCCGGGCCTGCGGGTGGACGGCAGCGTGTGCGGCACTCGGGGAGCGGACCGCTCGTGCCTCGGCATGGTCGTCCAGGCGAACGAGTCGGGCATCTTCTGCAGCCTCGTCCTCCGTCCCGCCGCCGACTTCCAGGACGGCACCGCGATCACCTTCCGCGGCACACTCGAGTGCCCGACCGCCGAGATCTGCGACCAGGTCGCCGCGCGCGAGGTCGAGCCGGGGCCGCCGATCATCGTCAACGACCCCGAGCCGTCCGCCGAGCAGGACCAGGACTCGCAGCAGGAAGGTGAGCAGCAGGAGGAGCAGCAGCTGGACGAGTCGCCCGAGCCTGCACAGTCGCCGTCGCCGGAGGAGGAGCGCCGGTGACCGATCGCCCGGCGACCACGCCCTCGGAGCCCTCCGCGACGGGCGATCCCGAAGCGCACCTGCGCGAAACGCCCCTGCGCGCAGAGCGGCGTCCGGCCGAGCCCGGCCTCGGCTTCGAGAAGTGGATGGGCTTCCTCTCCTCGTTCGTCGCTCCGCTCACGCTGGTCACCGCACTGCTCTTCTACTTCGGCTATGTCTCGACCCGAGAGTTCTTCCGGTACTTCGGGGTCGACGTCGACATCATCGGGCTGAGCTCGCAGGAGTTCGTGATGCGAAGCCCCGGCGCCCTCTTCATCCCGGTCATGGTGCTCACCCTGCTCGCCGCCGCGGCGATCCTGGGCCACCGCGCCCTGCGGAAGTGGCTGCTGACCCGGGAGCGCCCGACGCAGCGCCGGGTGATCGGCATCCTGGCGTGGACGGGGATCGGCTTCATCCTCGCCGGTCTCGGCCTGGCCTTCCTCGTGCCGTTCGTTCCAGAATGGACGTACGGCCAGCTCCTCACGCCGCTGTTCCTCGCGATCGGCGCGGGACTCGCCGCCTACGCGTCCGCCACCGTGCGCGCCCTCGACCCTTCGAGCGGTGGGAGAGGCGTGGTCGTGCTGCTCGTCCTCGTGATGATCGCCGGAACGTTCTGGTCTACCGCGACCATCGCGCAGTGGTGGGGCCTCGGACAGGCGCGCTCCCTCGCCGCCGACCTCACCACGCTTCCCGCCGTCGTGCTCGACACGCGTGAGCGGCTCTTCCCGGGCAACGACGCGATCACCTTCCAGCAGCTCGGGGACGAAGCATCCGTCGAAGATCCTGCGGCCGCCCCGCAGACGTTCGGGTACCGCTACTTCGGCCTCCGGCTGCTCGCGCAGGGTGGCGGACGCCTGTACCTCGTGCCGGACTCGTGGTCACCGGATGCCTCGACCCTCGTGGTGCCGTACGACGACGTCCGGGTGAGATTCCGGTTCGTGCCCGACGCCGATCCGCCGACTCCCTGAGCATCCTCACCGACGGCGACGCATTCGGCGGAATAGATGCGCGGACGCGCGCGGTTGTCCTCAGCATGACGGACGCCATCAAGATCGACGTGTGGAGCGACATCGCCTGCCCCTGGTGCTACATCGGCAAGCGGAATCTCGAGAACGGACTGGCCGCGGCATCCGCCGACGACGACGCCCCGGCCGTGGAGGTGACGTTCCACTCGTTCGAGCTGTCGCCCGACACCCCCGTCGACTTCGAAGGCGACGAGCTCGACTTCCTCGCGAAGCACAAGGGCATGCCGCGCACCCAGGTGCAGCAGATGCTCGAGCGCGTCACCGGCGTCGCCGCCGAAGCCGGCCTGGAGTACCGCTTCGACCTCCTCAAGCACACCAACACCGTGAAGGCCCACGAGCTCCTGCATTTCGCGAAGGAGCAGGGGCGGCAGCACCAGCTCGCCGAGCGGCTGATGGCCGCGTACTTCACCGAGGGGCGCCACCTCGGTCGCGAGGACGAGCTCGTCGACCTCGCGGCGGATGCGGGCCTCGACGCCGAAGCCGCACGGCAGGCCCTGCAGAGCGGCCGCTACCTCGACGCGGTGCGGGCCGATCAGGCGCAGGCAGCGGCCTACGGCATCAACGGGGTGCCCTTCTTCGTGATCGACGGCAAGTACGGCGTGTCGGGGGCGCAGCCGGCCGAGGCCTTCGCGCAGATCGTGCGCCAGGTGTGGTCCGAGCACCGCGAGCCCGCCGACGTCGACGCCTGAGCCCCGCACGACAACGGGCCCCCGCGATCGATCGCGGGGGCCCGTTCGGTCGGTCGGGGTCAGCGAGGAAGGTTCGCCTCGATGACCTCGACGATCGCCGGGTCGTCGGGCTTGACGTTCGGACGGAAGCGGTGGATGCCGCCCTCAGGCGTCAGGACGAACTTCTCGAAGTTCCAGACGATCGGGCCTTTCTTACCCTCGGCGTCGCGTGCCTTCTTCAGTGCCTTGTAGACCGGGGCGGCGCCGGGACCGTTCACCTTGATCTTGTCGAAGACGGGGAACGTCACCCCCCACGTGACCGAGCAGTACTCGAGGATCTCGTCCATCGACCCCGGCTCCTGACCCATGAACTGGTTGCAGGGAAAGCCCAGGACCGTGAAGCCGCGGTCGGCGTAGGCACGCTGCAACTGCTCGAGCTGCTCGTACTGCGGGGTCAGGCCGCATTTCGAGGCGACGTTGACCACGAGGACCACCTGGTCGCCGTACTCCGAGAGGGTGGCCGTGCCGCCGTCGGCGGTGTCGAAGGGGATCTCGCGCAAGTCGGTGAGCGTGGCCTTGGTCATCGTCCCAGGCTAAGCCCTCTGCACAGGGGCGCGGCCGTTCAGCCAAGGAACGGATTCCTGTAAGAGAATGGAACGCGTGACGACTGCCCTCGCCCCCGCGCCGACGCTGCGCATCGGGCCCATCGAACTCGACGCCCCCGTGGTGCTCGCGCCGATGGCGGGCATCACCAACACGGCTTTCCGGCGCCTCTGCCGCGAATACGGAGCCGGTCTTTACGTCAGCGAGATGATCACGACGCGCGCCCTTGTGGAGCGCAACGCGACGACGATGCGCCTGATCACGCACCACGAGTCCGAAACCCCCCGCTCGATCCAGCTGTACGGCGTCGACCCGGCCACCACCGAGGCGGCCGTGCGCCTCCTCGTCGAGGAGGATCGCGCCGATCACATAGATCTGAATTTCGGATGCCCCGTCCCCAAGGTCACCCGCAAGGGCGGGGGAGCGGCGCTGCCCTGGAAGCTGGGCCTGTTCCGCGAGATCGTGAGGCGCGCGGCGCGCGCTGCCGGCGACATCCCCCTCACGGTCAAGATGCGCAAGGGCATCGACGCCGACCACCTCACCTACCTCGATGCGGGCCGCATCGCCGAGGACGCCGGCGTGGCCGCCGTCGCCCTGCACGCGCGCACCGCGTCGGAGTTCTACTCGGGCGAGGCGGACTGGTCGTCGATCGCGAAGCTCAAGGAAGCCGTCACCAGCGTCCCCGTGCTCGGCAACGGCGACATCTGGTCGGCCGACGACGCCGTGCGCATGATCGACGAGACCGGCTGCGACGGCGTCGTCGTCGGGCGCGGATGCCTCGGGCGTCCCTGGTTGTTCGGTGACCTCGCCCGTGCGCTCGGCGGCCCCGGTGCCGCACCGGCTGAGCCGGTCGACGCGACCCTCGGCTTCGTCTCCCGCGCGTTCCGCCGGCACGCGGAGCTGCTCGTGGAGTTCCTCGAGGACGAGGACCGCGGCTGCCGCGACATCCGCAAGCACGTCGCGTGGTACTTCAAGGGCTACCCGGTCGGCGGGGAGCTCCGCGCGAGCCTGGCGACCGCGTCGAGTCTCGCCGAGATCGACGATCTCCTCGCGACCCTCGACGCCGACGCCCCGTATCCGGGCGCGGCGGCGGAGGGCCAGCGCGGGCGCGCCGGCACGCCGAAGCGCCCCGCTCTGCCCGACCGCTGGCTCGAGTCGCGCGAGCTCAGCGCCGAGGCCACGACCGCGATCGCCGAAGCGGAACTCGACCACAGTGGCGGCTGACCTGGCCGGCACGTCGGAGCGCCCGGTGGGGTACGACGACGCCGACGCCGCCCGCTTCCACGCCGAACGCCACCGCTCGCAGCGCGGCGACTTCGCCCGCGACCGCGCCCGTGTGCTGCACTCCGCGGCTCTGCGACGCCTCGCCGCGAAGACGCAGGTGCTGAGCCCCGCGAGTCCCGCCGACTTCGCGCGCAACCGCCTCACCCACTCGCTGGAGGTCGCCCAGGTCGGCCGCGAGCTGGCGACCGCTCTCGACCTCGCCGCCGACGTCGTCGACACGGCCTGCCTCAGCCACGACCTCGGGCACCCGCCCTTCGGCCACAACGGCGAACGCGCACTGAATGAGTGGGCCGAGGACGTCGGCGGCTTCGAGGGCAACGCGCAGACCCTGCGCATCCTCACGCGGCTCGAGCCGAAGGTGGTCGACACCGACGGGCGCAGCTTCGGTCTGAACCTCACCCGCGCGAGCCTCGACGCCTCGTGCAAGTACCCGTGGACCGCCGATCACCCCCTGCCCGACCCGGGCGGCCGGCTCAAGTTCGGCGTCTACCCCGAAGACGAAGAGGTGTTCCGCTGGATCCGCGCCGGTGCGCCGGGCCGGCTCCGCTGCATCGAGGCCGAGGTCATGGACCTCTCCGACGACATCGCCTACTCGGTCCACGACTTCGAGGACGCGATCGTCAACGGCTACCTCGACCCGGCGCGCCTGGTCGATCCGCGCGAGCACGAGTGGCTCCTCACCGCGATCCAGTCCTGGGTGGGTTTCGACTTCGCCCGTGACGAGCTCGAGGACGCGCTGTTCCGGCTCACCCGCATGCCCGAGTGGATCGACGCCTTCGACGGCACCCGTGCCGCGCTCGCGCGCCTCAAGAACCTCACCTCAGACCTCATCGGCCGCTTCGCGCGCGCCGCGACGACGGCTACGCGCGAGTCGTACCCGACGTCCGTGCTCACGCGCTATCGCGGCCACCTCATCGTGCCCCGCATCGTCGAGGCCGAGATGGCAGTGCTCAAGGGCATCATCGGTGCCGCAGTCGTGTCGATCGAAGGACGCAAGGACCTCTACAAGGAGCAGCGCCGCCTCCTCAAGCGCCTCGCCACCGCTCTGTGGGAGCGCCCCGGCGCCCTCGACGCGCTGCACGCGGAGGACTTCGCGGCGGCCGAGACGGATGCTGCGCGCCGCCGCGTCGTCGTCGACCAGGTCGCCAGTCTCACCGACCAGCTCGCGATCGCGTGGCACGGGTCGCTCGTCGAGCCGGTGGACGCCGCATCCGTCGGCGTGTGGGCACCGGGCGCACGCCCCATGGACACGGCTTCCCGCGCGTTCCGCGCTTCCGAGGCGCGCTGATGGCGGGGCGCATCCGCCAGGCGGACGTCGACGAGGTCAAGGCGCGCACGAACATCGCCGACATCATCGGCGAGCGGGTCGCGCTCAAGTCCGCCGGTGTCGGCTCGATGAAGGGGCTCTGCCCGTTCCACGACGAACGCAGTCCGAGCTTCAACGTGCGCCCGCAGGCCGGCTTCTACCACTGCTTCGGCTGCGGCGAGTCCGGTGACGTGTACTCGTTCCTGCGCGCGATGGACCACGTGACCTTCACCGAGGCCGTCGAACGGCTGGCGGGCCGCATCGGCTACGCGCTGCACTATGAGGACGGTGGCGCCGCCCCTGAGCACACCGGCCGCGCGCGCCTGTACGCCGCGAACGCGGCGGCCGCGGAGTTCTTCCGCTCGCAGCTCATGGCGCCTGAGGCGGACATCGCGCGACGCTTCCTCGGTGAGCGCGGCTTCGACGCGGGCGCTGCGGCCCACTTCGGCGTCGGGTTCGCCCCCAAGGGCTGGGAGGGAATGACCAAGGCGCTGCGCGCCAAGGGGTTCACCGACGAGGAGCTCTCGTCCGCCGGCCTCGTGTCGCAGGGGCAGCGCGGCGTCTACGACCGCTTCCGTGGCCGCGTGGTCTGGCCGATCCGCGATGTCACCGGGCAGGTGATCGGGTTCGGCGCGCGCAGACTGTTCGACGACGACAACGGCCCCAAGTACCTGAACACGCCTGAGACGACGATCTACAAGAAGGCGCAGGTGCTCTACGGCCTCGACCTCGCCAAGCGCGAGGTCTCCCGCCAGCACCAGGTGGTCGTGGTCGAGGGCTACACCGACGTGATGGCATGCCACCTGGCAGGCGTCACGACCGCGATCGCGACATGCGGCACCGCGTTCGGATCCGACCACATCACGGTGCTCCGGCGCGTGATGGGAGACGACTCCACGTCCGGCGAGGTCGTCTTCACCTTCGACCCGGATGCCGCGGGGCAGAAGGCGGCGCTGCGCGCCTTCGCCGATGCCAAGCGATTCAACGCGCAGACGTATGTCGCCACCGGTCCGGAAGGGCTCGATCCGTGCGACCTGCGCCTCGCCCGTGGCGATGGCGCCGTGCGCGCGCTGCTCGAGACGAAGGTGCCCATGGTCGAGTTCGTGCTCGATCAGCGCATCTCGGGCTACGACCTGCGAAGCGTCGAAGGGCGGGTCGGCGCGCTGCGGACGGCGGCTCCGGTGGTCGCCGAGCTGCGCGACCCGCTCCTGCAGCCCGAGTACGTGCGTGTGCTCGCCCGACGACTCGGCATGGACACCGAGGACGTCCGCCGGGAGGTCGAGCGTGCGGGCCGGAGCAACGGGGGCGGCCGACGCGACGCCGCGCCCGGCACGTCCGAGCCGGCCGAGCCGCCGGTGGTCGACGGCGCCCTGCGCGTCACGCTCGGGACCCTTCCGCGCACGCCCGACGTCGGGATCGAGCGCGACGCGCTGATGGGTGTGCTGCAGTTCGGCCACCGCATGGACCCGTCACTGGTCGCTCGCGCGCTCGACCTGCCGTTCCGGCATCCGGCTCTGGACGCCGTGCGCGTCGCCGTGCGCGACGCTCCGGGGATGCAGCGCCCCGGTTGGGCGGTGGATGCCGTCGCCACCGTCCGCGAGCCCTACCGGTCGCTCGCCGCGGAGCTTCTCGCCGCCGACTTCCCCGCTCTGAGCGACGATGAGGCGGTCTCCTCGGCGAGCGACCTCGCACGCCGCCTGGTGATGCGCGGATTCGACCGCGAGAAGGCGGAGCTGCTCGGAGCGATCCAGCGGGTGCCCGCGGACTCCGAAGAGGGCCGCACGATCCGGCTGCGCCTGCGGGAGCTCGACGCCCAGCGACAGGCGCTGGCCGACGAGGGATCCTGATCTGATCCCGTCGGCTGGCGTCGGCGCCGGCCGCAGGGCAGGATGAGGACATGGCTCCTCGACGAGACGCGGATGTCGCGATCGACTGTTCCGATCTGTCGATCGCCCGCTCCGGGCGCGGGGGTTCAGCCCAGCGCGTCGTCGACGGCGTCTCGTTCACGTTGCCGCATGGGGGCATCCTCGCGCTGATGGGGCCGACGGGCTCCGGCAAGTCGTCGCTGGCGGCGGTGCTGGCAGGCGCCGACGAACCCGGCCTCGCCGTCGTCGGGGGCCGCGGTCTCGTCGAGGGGGTGGCGGTGCGGCGCCCCCGCCGCGCTCATCGGTATCTCACGTACTACGCCGGGTACGTCCCGCAGTCCGCCGGGGCCCGGCTGCCGGCACGCCTCACCGTCGCCGAGGTGATCGGCGAGCCCATCACGAGCCGCGACCGACGCGTCAGCGCACGCGCACTCGCGGTGCGGGTGGCGTCGCTCCTCGACGAGCTGTTGCTGCCGCTCGGCGCCGCTCCCAAATACCCGTACGAGCTCAGCGCGGGCATGCGCCAGCGCGTGGCCCTGGCCCGGGCGCTGGTGCTCCAACCTCGCGTTCTGATCGCCGACGAGCCCTTCGCCAACATGGACGTCGAGGTGCGCAAGGCGGCGCGCGAGGCGGTGCTCCGCCGGCGGCGTGAACTCGACATGGCGGCCCTCGTCGTGACGAATGAGCCGGATGTCGTACGTGAACTCGACGCGGACGTCCTCGTGCTGCGGGCGGGGCACGCGGTCGCCTTCGGACACGGAACGCAGGATCTGCTGTGGACGCCCGACGGCCGGGCCGATCAACGGCTGGTCAACTACTGAGCCGCCCGCGTGGTCATGAGCACGGGTTGAGCTTTGCTAGTATGGACTGGTTGCCCGCACGAGAGTGCGGAACATTCCTCCATAGCTCAATTGGCAGAGCAATCGGCTGTTAACCGATAGGTTCTTGGTTCGAGTCCAAGTGGGGGAGCGAAGGCCTCGGGGCTCCACCCCCGAGGCTTTCTTCGTCCCCGGGGACCCACATCGAGGAGTGCACATGGCGGCTCGCGCGAAGCCTTCGCCGCGTCTTGCCGTCGAGGGCGACGTACCCGCCCCGGCGCCCATCTACCGCTCGATCCCGCTGCTGCTCGCGCTGGGCGTGTTCGGCACCACGGTCCTCTGGGTCGGGCTCGTCGTGCTTTTCGGGGGTGGACCCTGGATGTTCCCGATCTCGGCGCCGGCGCCCTGGCTCTTCCTCGCGCTCGTGCCGTCGATCATCGCGATCCTTCTCGCGGTCCGGGGCATCGCATTGTGGTCGCTGGTGTTCGCAGCGGCGAGCGTGTGGCTCGTCCCCACGGGTATCGCGACGATCGCGGTCGTGCTCGTCGCCCTCTGGACGGTGCGCGGCATCCGAAGTCAGTGGGCTGCCCACGATCTCGATACCGTGATCTCCACCGCGGCCGCACATGGGCTTCCGGTTCTGGTCGTGCAGCACGTCGCGGGTAAGGCACGGCCGCGCAAGGCCACCGACACGACGCAGGTGCAGGTACGCGACGTCGACACCGGGGAACTCTCCACGGCCCGGATCTGGGGCCCGATGATCACGGGCACGACCTTCGTGCGCCAGGGGATGAACGTCATCGCGCAGGCTCCGCCCGGAGCCGAGGCGGAGCTCCGCCGCTGGGTCGAGCGACAGAACCGACGGAGCGCGGCGGCCACCGCCTGATCACCGCCGCAGCCGTGGGCCGGATCGTGCGGACGACCCGGTCCACGGCTGCACGGGGCCAGTTAGAGCATCGTCAGGAGCTCCTGCATCTCGGCGATCTCGGCCGTCTGGTCGTCGATCACGCGCTGGGCGAGGGCGAGAACATCCGGATCCTGGCCGTCGGCGAGGGCGGCCTCCGCCATCTCGACCGCGCCTTCGTGGTGCACGACCATCTGCTCCAGGAAGATGCGGCCGGCTTCCGTCCCCCCGGCCGCACCGAGCGCGGTCATGTCGGCCTCCGACATCATCCCGTCGCCGTGATCCATGCTCCCCGAGGCAGCGGGGTCGTCCGCGACACCCCACTCACCGAGCCATCCTTCCATGAGCTCGATCTCGGGACCCTGGGCGGCCTTGATCCGCTCCGCCAGCTGGACGACGGCGGGGTCTACTCCGTCCTTCTCGAGGATCATGTCCGACATCTCGATCGCCTGCTCGTGGTGCGGGATCATCATGACGACGAACATCTGGTCGGCCATCGATACGGAGCTCGCAGAGCCCGACGGCGTCCGCGACCCGTGGTCCATTCCGGGCATCGAACCCGGGCCGTCGGACCCGTTCGCACACCCCGCCAGCCCGAGGGCGATGGCAAGGGGGAGTGCGGCGATGAGGGCGCGCTTGCGGTGATTCATTTCTTCTTCTCTCTGTCGTCCGGGTATGGCGGTCAAGCGCCCGACGGGTCGGGCGCCGGACGGCTCACGTCCGGCTGATCGAGAGAAGGGTGAGAGAGGGGGGATGCTGCGGAGCACGGTCGACGGGCACCCCGAGGGCCGCGGCCCTCCAGGACGCATCGCGCCGCCCGATCAGCCACGAGGAGCCGTTCGGCGCGACGAGGATCACCGTGAGGAGGAGTGCGACGACGCAGACGACGGCCCACACGTTCGGCAGGGAGGTCTCGGCGAGCGTGGGGTCGGTCTCGACGATCGCGCCGTCGTGCGCATGATGCGGCGCCGTACGGGACTCCATGGACGTCGCCACCGCCGTGGGTGGCGATCCATGCGCGGCATGCGACCCCTGCGAAGCGAGCACGTGCATCCCGAGCAGTCCCAGCACGATCGCCGCGATCATCAGGACGTGGGCGCCGAGCCCAATGCGCGTCGAACGGGGCGCAGGCTGCGGAAGCGGCATCCGTTCACCCCTCGACGTCGGTACGCGGTCAGCGTGCCGACGAGTCTATCGCGATACCCCCTGAGGGTATAGCGTCACAGCGCTGCTCAGGCGTCGAGGTCGTCGATGCCGGGCGTCCAGGAACTTCCGGGTCGGCCCCAACCGCGCTTGCGCGCGATCTTCTGCACGGTCTTCCAATCTCCGTCGTCGAGGCGGTCGACGTAGAGGATGCCGTCGAGGTGGTCGAACTCGTGCTGCATGATCCGCGCGCGCCAGCCGTCGACTTGGATGCGGACGGGCTCGCCCTCCAGGTCCGTGCCGGTCACCAGCACCTCGTCGGATCGGCGCAACGGGAACCGCTCGCCGGGGAACGACAGGCATCCCTCGGACTCCTCGTCGGGGTCGGGGGCACCCGGCTCGAGCGACTTCATCCACAGTTCGGGATTGATGATCACGCCGCGCCAAGGCTTCCCGTCGTCGTCGGCGTACGCGTAGGTGTAGATGCGCAGCGGCACGCCCACCTGCGGAGCCGCGAGACCCACGCCGGGTGCGGCATCCATCGTCTCGAACATGTCGGCGACCAGGGTGCGGATCTCGTCCGTGATCTCTTCGACGACGGACGCGGGGGAGTGCAGGACGGGATCGCCCATGATGCGAATCGGGAGAACAGCCACGCCCTTGAGCCTATCGACCGGCGCCTGCGGCTAGTGTCGTTGTGTGGTGTGGACGGCGGTTGAGCTCGAGGACGTGGGCGATCAGCTCGTCGGCGCGTTCCAGAACCCCGGCATCCTCATCGGCATCCCGCTGGCCCTGCTCGGCGCCGTCTTCATGTCGTTCGGCGCGCAGTACCAGCACCGCGGCGTCACCAAGGTCGAGCGGCTCTACGGTTCCCAGAGCAACGGCGGGCTCGGTGCGAGCCACCTGCTGAAGCTCCTCGCGCGACCGTCCTGGGTGATCGGCACGGTGATGTTGGCGCTCGCCATCGTGTGCCAGCTGTCGGCGTTGGCGTACGCGCCGCTCATCGTGGTGCAACCTCTCGGGGCGATCGCCCTCGTCATCACGACCCTGCTGAACGCGCAGATCAGCGGTCACAAGCCGACCAGGCGCTCGCTGACCGCGATCGGCGCGTGCGTCGGCGGCATCTTCATCTTCGTGACGATCGCGGCACTGTTCGCGACCGAGAAGCCGGTTTCCAACGGTCAGCTGATCACCATCCTGGTGCTGCTGGGCGTCGTCACGATCGTCTTCGCGGGACTGTGGATATGGCTTCGCAAGCGCATGGGCGCCCTTTTCTACATCATCGCCGCCGGTGTCATCTACGGCTTCGTCGCGACGCTCGCGAAGGTCGTCATCGTCCGCATCCAGGCCCAGGACTTCAACTGGCTGACGTTCACCTGCCTCGCGGCCCTCATCGCAGGCGCCATCGTCGGCGCCTATTTCGTGCAGAACGCGTATGCCTCCGGGCCTCCCGACCTCGTCGTCGCCGGCCTCACCGTCATCGATCCCATCGTCGCGATCTTCATCGGGCTGACGGTGCTGCAGGAGGCCGCCGGCGCACCTCTCTGGGTCTACATCTCGTTCGCGCTGGTCGGCGCGGTCGCCGTGTGGGGCGTGTTCCAGCTCGCCCGTCATCACCCTCAGGTGCTCAGCGAGAGCCAGGAGCTCCCGATCCAGCGGGGGAGCGCCGGACGGGCGACGGATGCCGCGCACCCGCACACGGCATCGATAAAGGTGACCGAGGCCGTCGCCAAGGTGTGGCCGGAACCACCCGTGAAGGACCCGGCCGACGAGGCAGAGGGCAAGCCGGGCAGGTAGGCTCGTCCACGCACTCATCAGTGCGCGGGGCGGTGGCCAAGCTGGTCAAGGCAGCGGGCTCATAACCCGACGATCGTGGGTTCAAGTCCCACCCGCCCTACCCGAGAGGCCCGTCGCGATCATGCATCGCGGCGGGCCTCGACGCGTTCCACCGCATCCGCCGGCCCGCGGATAACGGCCGGATGAGAAATTCGTTCATACCCCTAACTTTCGGAGGGGGAAGCAGTGACGGGCGCCTCGGTTTGCCTGTAGCGTCAGCGACATCAATGTCCCTGGCTCCTGATGGAGGCGAACGATGAAGTTCTTGCAGAGGCTCGGCAGGTCGATCATGCTCCCGGTGGCTGTGCTGCCGGTGGCTGCGATCCTGTCCGGCATCAGCTACTGGATCAGCAACGGCGGAAAGAGTCCCAACCTCGTCTCCGCGTTCCTCGGCGCCGCCGGCGGCTCGCTGCTCGACAACATGGCGCTGCTGTTCGCCGTCGGCATCGCGCTCGGCATGGCGCAGAAGTCCGACGGCACCTCGGCGTTGGCCGGGCTCGTGTCGTGGCTCGTGGTGACGACCCTCCTCAAGCCTGAGACGGTCGCCCTCTACACGGGGATCGCCGACGTCAACGAGGTCGATCCCGCGTTCCTCAAGGTGCAGAACGTCTTCGTCGGCATCATCTGCGGTCTGATCGGCGCGTTCTGCTACAACCGCTTCAAAGACACGAAGCTCCCGGATGCACTCTCGTTCTTCTCGGGCAAGCGTTCGGTCGCGATCGTCACCGCCGGCGCGTCGCTGGTCGTCGCCATCGCTCTATTCTTCATCTGGCCATGGGTCTACGGCGGTCTCGTCACGTTCGGCGAGTGGATCGTCACGCTCGGGCCTTTCGGTACGGGCATCTACGGCTTCCTCAACCGGCTCCTCATCCCCGTGGGACTGCATCACGCGCTCAACTCGGTGTTCTGGTTCGACGTCGCCGGCATCAACGATCTGAACAACTTCCTGTCCGGCGAAGGCACGTACGGCGTCACCGGCCAGTACATGACCGGCTTCTTCCCGATCATGATGTTCGGCCTGCCGGGAGCCGCCCTCGCCATGTACCTCACCGCGAAGACCACGCGCAAGAAGCTCGCCTACGGAATCCTCCTCGGCGGCGCGATCTCGTCCTTCTTCGTGGGCGTCACCGAACCTCTCGAGTTCGCCTTCATGTTCCTGGCGCCCGTGCTGTATGTCACCCACGCCCTGTTCACGGGCATCTCGATGGCGATCAGTCAGATCCTGCCCGTGCGCATGGGCTTCGGCTTCTCGGGCGGCTTCATCGACCTCGTCCTCAACTGGATGAACCCGATGGCGCAGAACCCGTGGCTGATCCCCGTGATGGGTGTCTTCTGGTTCTTCATCTACTTCGGGGTGTTCTACTTCTTCATCAAGCGGTTCAACCTGAAGACCCCGGGCCGCGAGGACGACGACATCCTCGGGGAGGGGACGGAGTACGACACACACGTCGCCGACGACAAGTACCTCGTCACCGGCAGCCGCTTCATCGACGCGCTCGGCGGAAAAGACAACATCCTCGAACTGGAGAACTGCGCAACGCGCCTGCGTATGGAGATCGACGACGTCAGCAAGGTCGACGAGACCGCGCTCAAGCGCGCGGGCGCCGCGGGCACCATGAAACCGGGCGGCAAGTCGGTGCAGGTGGTCTACGGCACGAACGTCCAGTTCGTGAAGGACGCGATGGAGCAGATCATCGCGGGTGAGGTCGCGGCGCCGTCAGGTGCGGCGCCCGAGCCGGCGATCGCCCCTGCCGCCGGCGGCACCGCGGTGCTGACCGACACGCCCGCGACCACCACCGTCACCCTGCGCCAGCCGCTCGAGGGCAAGGTCGTGCCGCTGTCCGCAGTGCCCGACCCGACGTTCGCCCAGGGCATCATGGGGCCGGGCATCGCGATCGAGCCGACCGGCGACACGGTCGTCGCGCCGGCCGACGGCACCATCGGCGCCACGTTCGACAGCAGTCACGCGGTGGCGCTCGTGCTCGACGACGGCACCGAGCTGCTGATCCACGTCGGCATCGACACCGTCGGGATGAAGGGCGACGGGTTCGAGACCCTCGTCGAGAAGGGGCAGAAGGTCACGGCGGGAACGCCGCTCCTGCGCTTCGACCTCGCGAAGATCCAGGCGGCCGGACACCCCTCGATCACTCCGGTGATCGTGCTCAACAACGAGAACGCGGCCGTCGCCTTCGAGTGACACCCGCGTCCCGGACACGATGAACGGGACGGATGCCTCGGCCCCGAGGCATCCGTCCCGTCTTCACATCGCGTTGCCGATGTAGGAGTACTTGACGAAGACGTCGGGGGCCAGGCCCGCCTCTTCGAGCACGCCTTGCACGGCGCTCAGCATGTAGCTGGAGTCCCAGCCCATGTAGAGCGAGTGCTGGTCGTCGAGGCGGTCCCACTGGCCGTTCCAGGACTGCGCCGTGTAGACCGGGCCGCCCCGGCGCGCGCTGTACGCGACGACCGCCTCTCGGGCGTCCGCCCAGAGCCGCTTGAAGACGCGGTTGAAGAGGTACTTGACGTCGGGCACCTCCCAGTGCTCGCCGCAGTACTCGACGTACGACCACTCGCGGTGCCAGCCCGGGGGCCATCCGCGGCGGCGGACGGCGTCGAGGATCGGGGTCAGGCCGTCATCGTCGATCGCCGGGCCGCCCGGACGCTTCCAGACCTCGACGAACCGTCCGGTGAGCCGCGTCGATCGTTCCGCGATCGCGGCCGTGCCCCATGAGGGCAGGTCGGCGAGCTCGGCCGTGGTCGAGACGGCGCTGCGGGCGTACAGCGCCTGCTTCTCGGGGAACGACCGGTCGAAGGCGCGGACGGCGAGGTCCTCCTCGAGAACCGTGAGGTTGCCGATCGTCTTCGCGAGCGCGCGATGGCTGTTCTGCTCGTCGTCGGTGTACGACGCCCACTCGCGGACGCCGTCGCCCGACCAGCCGTCGCCGGGGGCGAGCGGGAAGATGTGCTCGACGTCGAGGCCCCCCGCTCCGTCCACCCCGGCGATGCGGCCGAGGACGTAGGCCGCGTGGGGGAGTTCCGAGTACTTGAGGGCGACAGCGACGCGCTCGTCGGACGGCGTGATGCGTGAGATCGCCGACACGAGCGCACCTGCGCCGTCCTCGCGGGCCCGGCACAGCCGGGCGACGAGGCGGTCAACGCCCGTGCCGACGACAGCGCGACGCACGAGCAGCGACTGCACCATCTCGAGCGTGTCGATCAGTTCGTCGCGCCCGAGCGATCCCCGCTCGAAGTCGCGGTACGCCCGCATGACCAGCGGGTACATTCCGGTGCCGAACGTGCTGAGGTAGGCGAGGTGGCGCGCGATACCGGCATCCAGAGCCTCGTTCGGCCGGAGCAGGATGCGGTACACGCGGGAGAGTTCGCGCCACTCGTCCGCATGATGCAGGAGGCCCTCGAAGTCGAGCCGGGGGAACTCGTGGCGGAAGGCGTCGTACACGCCGCGGCCGCCGACGACGGTCACCTCGCGGCCGGTCCGCATGACGAGGTACTGCCGCCAGAACTCCGCGATCGAATCGCCCGTGTTCTGCTCGATCACCTGCCAGTAGTCGACTTCGATCTCGCGTTGCTCGGAGTGATTCAGCCCCATCAGCACGTAGTTGTGGATGAGTTCGTGGTCGCGCAGCGGCTCGCCGGTGGAGTTGAGGCTCTCGAAGATCTGCTGCGCGTTGGCGCCGGCGCCGAGCGTGATCGCAACGTGCTCGAGCTTCTGGAGTCCCCGCCAGATGCGCGGCGCCTCCTCGAGACTGATCTGGCTGCGGAAGAACGCGTAATTGTCGTCGAACCGCGAGTCGCGGTGCTCCCCGGCTGCGAGCGGGAGGTCGAGCACGACGCGTTCGAACACCGACGCCCACGCCCGGTGCGGACGAAGCTTCGTGCGCGCGTCGTCGTGCGAGTGGACGAGAACGCGCTGGAGCTGATCGGCGAGGTCGGGATCCGTTTCGCGCACCGTGTGGTGCAGAGCTGCGACCAGCAGCATGAGCGTCGTCGTGCGCTGCTGTCCGTCGATCAGCACGAGTTCCGCGTCCGACCCCTCGCCGCTCGCGGAGGAGAGGATCGATCCGATGAAGTGCATCTGCCGATCGTCGAGATCCGCGACCGCACGGATGTCGGCGAGCAGCTGCTCGCACCCGCCGATGTCCCACCGGTACTGCCGCTGATACACCGGGACCACGATCGTCCAGTCCGCGGCGGAGAGCCAGCCGATGGTGTTGACAGCAGTGGCATCGACGTTCGTGGCAGTGACCATGGCCCGTCCAGTCTAGGCCGGGCTCCCCGCCTCGGAGCGGGGCTGCAGCGGCCGCCGGTTATTCACGGCGCGGGCTTCGGGGGCGTTCAGACCCCCGAGGTAGGCTTACCTAAGTTGAGCCTGTTAAAACGTGCTGGCTCACTGACCGAAAGGCATGATTCGTCATGGGTTACATCAAGTCCGCCATTCTCGATGAGACCGGCTTCGTGGTGCTCGACTCCTACGGTGAGGAGGTCGACCCGAAGGAGTGGCTCTCGATCGAGTACGTCGACTGGAAGTCGTCGGGCGACACCCGCTTCGCGCCGCTCGCGTCCGCCAAGGGCGAGATCGAGTGCAACGGGTTCTGGAACCACACACCGCCGCGCACCGACAAGGACGGCGTCTGGATCCCCGAGCAGACCGAAAAGGCGCCGACCCTGACCCGTCGCGCGCAGGAGCCCGGCGCCAACGTCGGCCGCTGCCGCATCATCGAACTGCAGCCGAACACGTACGCCGACGCGCTGTACAACCTCCACCAGGACGACAACAACCGCCTCAACCCCGACGGCACCGGCTGGGTCGTGCGCGGCTTCTTCAACCTCACCGACGACAAGAACAGCTACTTCGTGCTGCGGGAGAACCGCACCGACCCCAGCATCGAGTACCGCGTCGCGCTTCCCGCGGGCGCTCAGCTCATCGTCGACACGCAGCGCCTGTGGCACGCCGTTCATCACGACGGCACCGAGCCGCGCTACTGCCTCATCACCTCGTGGGAGTCCGGCCCCGAGCTCGACGCCTACATGGAGAAGTACCACGCCGTGCCCACCGCACCGCAGTTCGAGGTCGCGCAGGAGGTGCTCGACGCCGGTCAGGCCGAGCAGGCCCGCCGCGACGCCGCGCGTGCCGCGTACTACGCCGCCAAGGGCAAGGCCGAGGTCCAGGCCATGAGCGAGGCCTGAGCACCGCCTGCCTGATCGGAGAGGGCCCGGGAATCACAGTCTTGTGATTTCCGGGCCCTCTCCGCGATAATGGCGGCAGCACAACCGAACAGCACGTCATGACACCGTCACAGGTCGTAGGGGAAGACGCACCTGACGAACGGAGAGATCATGGCGACACACAAAGCGCGTGGGGTGATCTTCATTCACTCCGCGCCAAGAGCGTTGTGCCCCCACCTCGAGTGGGCAGTCGGGCGAGCCCTCGGCCGCGCCGTCAGCTTCGACTGGGCGGATCAGCCGGTGCTGACCGGCAGCAGGCGCTCCGAGTTCTACTGGGAGGGTGCCGCGGGGACCGGGTCCGCCCTCGCCACGGCGATCCGCGGCTGGGAGCACCTGCGGTTCGAGGTCACGGAGGATCCCACCCCCCGCAGCGACGGCGGTCGCTGGCTGCACACGCCCGGTCTCGGCATCCATTACGCACAGACCGATACCGCGGGCAACGTCGTGATCGGCGAGGACCGGATCCGCTATGCGATGGAGATCGCCGGTGGCGACGCGTTCGAGCTGCAGCGCGAACTCGATGTCGCGCTGGGGGCCGCGTGGGACGAGGAGCTCGAGCCGTTCCGGCACGCGAGCGACGACGCCCCCGTCGTCTGGCTGCACAAGGTCGGCTGAACAACCCCACAGACGCAGGCGGCGCGAGGCGCCACTACCGAGGCTCGGAGGCCGTGAATCCCGGGTCGCGGGACCGCGAACCGCCGCCTGACACGACAGACGCCCCCGGTCGGCTTCACCGGGGGCGTCTTCGCGTCAGGTGTCGTCAGACCGAGCGGAAGGCGACGACGGCGTTGTGGCCGCCGAAGCCGAACGAGTTGCTGATCGCGAGCTGGTCGCCGGCGCCGAGGGCGAGGGGCGAACCCGAGATGCGCAGCGGGATGTCGGGGTCCTGTGTGCTGACGTTGATGGTCGGCGGCGCCTGACGCTCGCGCAGCGCGAGGAGCGTGAAGATCGCCTCGAGCGCGCCGGTGCCGCCCAGCAGGTGGCCGGTCGCGCCCTTCGTCGCAGAGACGGGGATCTCATGGACGCGGTCGCCGAAGACGCTCAGCAGCGCCTTGTACTCGGCGATGTCGCCGGTGGGGGTCGACGTGGCGTGCGCGTTGATGTGCGTGACCTCGTCGGGCGTCGCACCCGCCTGCTCGAGCGCGAGACGGACGGCACGCGAAGCACCCAGGCCCTCCGGCTCCGGGGCCGTGATGTGGTACGAGTCGGCCGTCACGCCGCCGCCCACGACCTCGCCGTAGATCCTCGCGCCGCGGGCCTTGGCGTGCTCCTCGGTCTCGAGGACCAGGGCCGCCGCGCCTTCGCCCATGACGAACCCGTCGCGATCGACGCTGTACGGCCGCGACGCGGTCTCGGGGGAGTCGTTGCGCTTGGACAGTGCCTGCATCGCGGCGAAGGCGGCGATCGTGAGTGGGTGGATGACCGCCTCGGCTCCGCCGGCGATGACGACGTCGGCGCGACCCGCTCGAAGGCTCTCGAAGGCGTTGACGAGCGACTCGGTGCTCGACGCGCACGCTGAGGCGACGGTCCGCGCGTAGGCGCGGGCGTTCAGGTGCATCGAGACGGCGGCGGCGGGGGCGTTCGGCATGAGCATCGGAACGCTCATTGGCATGACCCGGCGAGGACCCTTGGTCTTGAGCGTGTCCCAGCCGGCAAGCGTCGTCTGGAGGCCTCCGATGCCGGTCGCGAAGTCGACGGCGAACCGCTCCGGCTCGACCTCCGGCTTCCCTGCGTCCTCCCACGCCTCGAACGCGGCGACGAGCGCGAACTGCGCGGACGGGTCGAGGCGGTTGGCGACCGGACGCTCCAGCACCGTGTCGGGCCGGACGAGCGCCTGCGCGGCGAAGGTGACGGGGAGCTGGTACTCCTCGACCCATTCCTGCTCGATGGTGTGCGTGCCGGATGCGCCGCTCAGCAGCGCCGACCAGCTCTCGGGCGCGGTGCCGCCGATCGGGGTCGACGCGCCGATGCCGGTGACGACGATACGGGGTGTGCTCATGGATCAGAGTCCTCGTGATGCTGGCCGGTGGGGGCCGCGGCCCCCACCGGGATGGTCCTACGCCTGGTTCGACGTGATGAAGGTGACGGCGTCGCCGACGGTCTTGAGGTTCTTGACCTCGTCGTCCGGGATGGTGACGCCGAACTTCTCCTCGGCGTTGACGACGATCGTCATCATCGAGATCGAGTCGATGTCGAGGTCGTCGGTGAACGACTTCTCGAGCGCGACCTCGTCGGCCGAGATACCGGTCTCGTCGGTGATGAGCTCCGCGAGTCCCGCGAGGACCTCGTCGTTGGTGAATGCCATGGGATTCTCCTGTTTGTTAGGGGTAGGCGTGCCCGAGCGGGCCGGGAATCAGTCTAGGGTCGCGGTTCGCCGCGTCAGGGAAGGACGACGACCTGCGCGCCGAAAACCAGCCCGGCGCCGAAGCCGATCTGGAGCGCGAGTCCGCCGCTGAGCTCGGGGTGCTCCTCGAGCAGACGGTGGGTGGCCAGCGGGATGGAGGCCGCCGAGGTGTTGCCGGTCGTCTCGATGTCACGGCCGATCAGCACGGTATCGGGAAGGCCGAGCTGCTTGGCGAATTCGTCGATGATGCGCATGTTCGCCTGGTGGGGCACGAAGGCGGCGAGATCGGATGCCTCGATCCCGGCGGCCTCGAGCGCCTGGCGCGCGACCTTCACCATCTCCCAGACGGCCCAGCGGAAGACCGTAGGGCCCTCCTGGCGAAGCGTCGGCCACGGCGCGACGCCGTCCCGGAACTCCTTCAGCGTGTGGTTCATGCCGACGGCCTCGGACTTCGAGCCGTCGGAGCCCCAGACGGTGGGCCCGATGCCGGGAGTGTCGCTGGGACCGACGACGGCCGCGCCCGCTCCGTCGCCGAGCAGGAAGGAGATGCTGCGATCCGCGGGATCGACGATGTCGCTGAGCTTCTCGGTGCCGATGACCAGCGCGTAGTGCGCGGCGCCGGCGCGCACGAGCGCGTCGGCCTGAGCCACGCCGTATGCGAAGCCGGCGCACGCGGCGTTCAGGTCGTAGGCAGCGGCAGGGTTCGCCCCGACGCGGTCGGCGACGATGGCCGACACCGACGGGCTCTGCTTCGGGTTGCTGATCGTCGCGACGATCACGGCGTCGATCTGAGAGGGTTCCAGACCCGAGCGCTCGATCGCCTCGCGGGCGGCATCCGTTGCCAGATCGATCGCGTCGGTCTCCGGCACCGCACGAGTGCGCGTGACGATGCCGGTGCGCTGACGGATCCACTCGTCGCTGGAGTCGATCGGGCCGATGAGATCCTCGTTCGGGACCGCGATCTCGCCGCGTGCGGCGCCGAACGAATAGATGCGCGTGTGGGCGGCACCGGTGGGCTGGATGAGGCTGCGGGTCATGCGAGGTACTCCGGTCAGGCGTCGGCGGCCACCAGGGCGGTGGCGGCCTCCAGGTCAGCGGGCGTCTTGACGGCGACGGCGGGGACTCCGCGGAGCGCGCGCTTCGCGAGCCCGACGAGCGTGCCCGCGGGGGACAGCTCCACGATGCCGGATACGCCGGCGTCGGCGAAAGACTCCATGCAGAGGTCCCAGCGCACCGGTGAAGCGACCTGGTCGACGAGCAGGTCGACGAATGCGGTGCCCGAGGCCGCCGCGGAGCCGTCGCGGTTGGTCCACAGCGTGACGCCCGGATCGGAGACGTCGTGATCGTTCGCGGCGGCGCGGAGAGTCTCGACGGCCGGAGCCATGTAGTGCGTGTGGAAGGCGCCGGCGACCTGCAGCGGGATCACGCGGGTGCCGGCGACCGGCTCGGCCGCGAGAGCCTGGAGGGCGTCGAGTGCGCCGGCGACGACGAGCTGCCCGCCGCCGTTGTAGTTCGCGGGGGAGAGGCCGAGCTCTTCGAGGCGGGCGAGGACGGATGCCTCGTCCCCGCCGATCACGGCGCTCATGCCCGTTTCGGCTGCTGCTGCCGCCTCCGCCATCGCTCGGCCGCGGATGCCGACCAGGGTGAGCGCTGACTGTTCGCTCAGCACGCCCGCCGCCGCTGCGGCCGCGAACTCTCCGACCGAATGCCCGGCGACGCCGCCGATGCGTTCACGGTCGGGCAGTGCGTTCCACGACAGCAGGCTGGCTGCGACGATGAGCGGCTGCGCCACCTGGGTGTCGCGTATCTGATCGGCGTCCCATTCGGTGCCGGCGGCGACGAGGTCGACGCCCGACCACTCGGAGTACAGCGCGAGGCGATCCGCCGCGCCGTCCGATTCGAGCCAGGGAGTCAGGAAGCCGGGGGACTGGGATCCCTGCCCGGGGAAGACCGCGATTCTCACCGTTCCATCCTGTCAAGGATCAGAGAGGTCGTTCTGGCGACACCGTCACAAGAATCAACGGCGGCTTTGTGCGTGGCCCACACCGACAGGGGGATCAAGCCGGGTTGCGCCGTGCGGGCGGCCGACGGCGCGAGGCATCCGTTCCGATCGATCCGAGGATCAGTGCCGTCTGCAGGATCAGCGCCTCACGAGGCCCGGTGGCGTCCCAGCCGATCACCTCCGACACGCGCTTGAGCCGGTAGCGCACCGTGTTCGGGTGCACGAACAGCTCGCGGGCGGTCGCCTCGAGCGACCGGCCGTTGTCGAGGTAGGCCCACAGCGTCGACACGAGGTCGGCGCTGTGCGCCTGGAGCGGTCGGTAGATGCGCTCGACCAGCGTGAGCTTGGCGAGAGGATCCCCCGCGAGCGCGCGCTCGGGGAGGAGGTCGTCCGCCTCCACCGGCCGGGGCGCGTGGCGCCACGCGCGCGCGACGGCGAATCCGGCGAGGGCCGCGCGGGCGCTCTGGCTCGCGTCGACGAGTGCCGGCACCGTGGGGCCGAGCACCAGGTAACCCCCGCCGAAGCCCGGCTCGAGACGGCGCGCGATCTCACCGAACGGAAGGTCTGTCACCGCGTCGTCCGCGACGGCCGACGGCTCGGCGCGCCCGACCACCAGCACGAGACGGGAGCCCTGCACGCCGATCAGCACGTCGACGCCGAGCTTGCGCGCCGTCCGCCGGAGCTGGTCGACGTCGAACTGCGGGGGAGTCGTGCCGACGAGCACCGCGACCTCGCCGTGACCATGCCAGCCGAGGGCGGCGATGCGGCTCGGCAGCTCCTCGTCGGCCTCTCCGGTCAGGATGGAATCCACGACCAGCGCCTCGAGCCGCGCATCCCAGAGGCCGCGAGCCTCCGCCGCGCGGGCGTAGACGTCCGCCGCGGCGAAGGCGACCTCGCGCGAGTACAGCAGGATCGCCTCGCGCAGATGCTCCCCCTTGCCGGCGACCCGCTCCTCGGTCACCTCGACCGTCACACGGATCAGCTGCAGCGTCTGCGTCAGACTCACGCTCCGCAGCAGCTCACGAGGAGCGGCGGCGAAGATGTCGGCGGCGATCCACGGTGTCGACTCGGGCTCGTCGTACCACGAGATGAACGACGTGATGCCGGCCTGCGCCACCAGCCCGACGGCGGAGCGTCGGGCCGGCGGCATCTCGGCATACCAGGGCAGCGTCTCCTCGAGGCGCTTGATGGTGACGGTCGCGAGGTCGCCCGAGATGCGTCGCAGCCAGGCGAGCGTCTCGACCTTGTCCATCACCTCGGTGGATTTGCCCATCCGCGGGTCAGCTCTCGCCGCCCGCGTTCCCGCTCGTGCCGGCGGTCACGTCGTGCAGGCGGTACTTCTCGATGGCCTGCGCCGCGAGGCTGCGGTCGACCGCGCCCTCTTCGGCCAGTGCCTGCAGCGTCCGGACCGCGACCGACGGGCCGTCGATCTTGAAGAAGCGACGTGCCGCGGCGCGTGTGTCGGAGAAGCCGAAGCCGTCCGCACCGAGCGTCGCGAAGCGGTTCGGCACCCACGGACGGATCTGGTCCTGCACCGCGTGCATGAAGTCGCTGACCGCGACCACCGGGCCTGCGGCGTCCTTCAGCTTCTCGGTCAGGTAGGCCGTGTGCGGCTCCTCCTCCGGGTGGAGGAAGTTGTGCTCGTCGGCGGCCAGGCCGTCGCGCCGCAGCTCGCTCCACGACGTGACAGACCAGACGTCGGCCTGCACGCCCCAGTCGTCGCGCAGGAGCTGCTGCGCCTCGAGCGCCCACGGCACGCCCACGCCCGACGCGAGGAGCTGGGCCTTGGGGCCCTCACCCTCGGCGGTGGAGACGCGGTGGATGCCTCGCACGATGCCGTCGACGTCCACGCCTTCGGGCTCGGCCGGCTGCACCAGCGGCTCGTTGTACACCGTGAGGTAGTACATGACGTTCGGGTCGGGGTGGTTCCCGCCGTACATGCGCTCGATGCCCGAACGGACGATGTGTGCGATCTCGTAGCCGTAGGCCGGATCGTACGACAGGGTCGCCGGGTTGGTCGCGGCGAGGAGCAGCGAGTGGCCGTCGGCGTGCTGGAGACCCTCGCCGGTGAGCGTGGTGCGTCCGGCGGTCGCACCGATGATGAAGCCGCGCGCCATCTGGTCGCCCGCCGCCCACTGGGCGTCGCCGGTGCGCTGGAAGCCGAACATCGAGTAGAAGACGTAGACCGGGATGAGCGGCTCGCCGTGCGTCGCGTACGAGGTGCCCGCCGCGGTGAACGCGGCGACCGCGCCGGCCTCGTTGATGCCGACGTGGACGATCTGCCCCTGCGGGCTCTCCTTGTAGGCCAGGAGGAGCTCGCGGTCGACCGACGTGTAGTTCTGGCCGTGCGGGTTGTAGATCTTGGCCGAGGGGAAGAACGCGTCCATGCCGAAGGTGCGCGCCTCGTCGGGGATGATCGGCACGATGCGGTGGCCGAAGTCCTTCGCGCGGAGCAGGTCCTTGAGCAGGCGCACGAACGCCATGGTCGTGGCGATCTCCTGCGTGCCCGAGCCCTTCTTCGGCAGCGCGTACGCCTCGTCGCCCGGAAGCTGCAGGCCGACGTGGTGCGAGCGGCGCTCCGGGAGGAAGCCACCCAGGGCGCGGCGGCGCTCCAGCATGTACTGGATCGTCTCGTCGTTCGAGCCGGGGTTGTAGTACGGCGGCAGGTAGGGGTTCTCCTCGAGCTGCGCGTCCGAGACCGGGATCCGCATCGAGTCGCGGAAGTACTTGAGGTCCTGCAGGGTCATCTTCTTCATCTGGTGGGTCGCGTTGCGGCCCTCGAAGTGATGCCCGAGGCCGTAGCCCTTGATCGTCTTGGCGAGGATCACGGTGGGCTGGCCCTTGTGCTCGGTCGCGGCCTTGTAGGCGCCGTAGACCTTGCGGTAGTCGAGGCCGCCGCGGCGGAGCTTGCCCCAGATGTCGTCGTCCGACCAGTCCTTCACGAGGGCGGCCGTGCGCTCGTCGCGCCCGAAGAAGTGCTCGCGGATGAACGCGCCGTCCTCGGCACGGTAGGTCTGGAAGTCGCCGTCCGGGGTGGTGTTCATGAGGTGCACGAGCGCGCCGTCGGTGTCCTTCGCGAGCAGCTCGTCCCAGCCAGAGCCCCAGACCACCTTGATGACGTTCCAGCCGGCACCGCGGAAGAAGCTCTCGAGCTCCTGGATGATCTTGCCGTTGCCGCGGACCGGGCCGTCGAGGCGCTGCAGGTTGCAGTTGACGACGAAGGTGAGGTTGTCCAGGCCCTCGTTGGCCGCCACCTGCAGCTGACCACGGCTCTCGACCTCATCCATCTCGCCGTCGCCGAGGAACGCCCACACGCGCGAGTTCGAGAGATCCTTGATCCCGCGGTTGGTGAGGTACTTGTTCGACATCGCCTGGTAGATGGCGTTGATCGGGCCGAGGCCCATCGACACCGTCGGGAACTGCCAGTACTCGGGCATGAGGCGCGGGTGCGGGTATGACGGCAGCGCGTTGGGCGCCTTCGACTTCTCCTGGCGGAAGCCGTCGAGCTGCTCGGAGCTGAGGCGCCCCTCCAGGAACGAGCGGGCGTAGATGCCGGGCGAGGCGTGGCCCTGGATGAAGATCTGGTCGCCGCCGGTCGGGTCGTCGAGGCCGCGGAAGAAGTGGTTGAAGCCGACCTCGTACAGCGAGGCGGACGATGCGTACGTCGAGATGTGCCCGCCGACGCCGATGCCGGGCCGCTGCGCGCGGTGCACGGTGATCGCGGCGTTCCAGCGGATCCACCGGCGGTAACGGCGTTCGAGCTCCTCGTCGCCCGGGAACTCGGGCTCGTTCTCAGGGGCGATCGTATTGATGTAGTCCGTCGTGGGAACCTGCGGAACGTTCAGCTGCAGCTCGTGGGAGGTCTGCAGCAGGCTCAGCATGATCTCGCGGCCACGTCCGTGGCCCTTGGCCTGCACGAGCTGCTGGAGGGACTCCTGCCACTCGGAGGTCTCGTCGGGATCGCTGTCGAGGGGTTCCTGCGAGTACGGATCCTGATCGTTGACAGTCACAGAAGACCTTTCGTCGTCTGGCAGATCGTGCCAGGTAATCGCTACCGGAGCGGCGCGGGCGTTGTCTGCCCTGCACAAACGCACCAACTTCCAGCCTAGCGAGTTCGAGACGCTCCGGACGCACCTCGTAGACTGACCACGAGGGCCTTTAGCTCAGCTGGTAGAGCGCCACGTTTACACCGTGGATGTCGTCGGTTCGATCCCGGCAGGGCCCACCCGAGATGTCACCGCCGGTCCGCGCGCGGATCCCCGTCGCCGCTTCGATCCCCGTCGTCCCGCTCGTGCGAGACGACGTGGGGCAGCGCGAACTCCTGGTACCCGGGCTGGCCGATCTTGGAGTGCCTGTGCGAGTACGCGAAGTAGATCACGAATCCCAGGACCAGCCACACCACGAATCTCAGCCACGTCTCCACCGTGAGGTTGAGCATCAGGTAGACGCAGATCGCGGCAGACAGCGCCGGCAGCCACGGGTTGAGGGGCACGCGGAAGGTGCGGTGCAGGTCCGGGCGCTTGCGCCGCAGCGCGATGACGCCGATCGACACGAGCACGAACGCCGACAGCGTGCCGATGTTGACCATCTCTTCGAGCAGGCCGATCGGCGTGAAGCCCGCGACGACGGCGACCACGATCGTGACGAGGATCGAGATGACCCAGGGCGTGCGGAACCGCGGGTGTACCTTGGCGAGGCCCATGGGCAGGAGCGCGTCGCGCGACATCGCGAAGATGATGCGCGTGGCGCCGATGAGGAGCGTGAGCACGACCGTGGTGAGGCCCGCGACGGCGCCCGCGGAGATCAGTGTCGCCATCCACGTCGCCCCGTGGAAGGCGAAGGCGTTGGCGAGGGCCGCCGCCGGGTCGAGGTCCTCGTACGGCACCATGCCGGTGACCACGAGGGCGACGGCGCAGTACAGGAGCGTGCAGATCACCAGGGAGGCGATGATGCCGATCGGCAGGTCGCGCTGCGGGCGGCGGGTCTCCTCCGCAGTGGTCGCGACGACATCGAAGCCGATGTACGCGAAGAACACGAGCGCGGCGCCGGCGAAGATGCCGCCGACACCGAAGGCGGTCGGCTCGATGCCCGAGAGGAACTGCAGCAGCGGCTGGCTGAGCCCTGTGGCGGCCTCCCTCGGCGCGGGCGCGGGCACGAACGGCGACCAGTTCGCGGGACTCACGAACAGGAGGCCGGCGACGATGACGAACAGCACGATGAAGAGCTTCACGGCGACGAGCACCATGTTCACGCGCAGCGACTCCTTGATGCCGAACGTCATGAGGCCGCCGAGCACGAGCACGAGCAGGATCGCCATGAGGTCGACGGTGCCGCCGTATCCGATCTCGGCGGGGATCGGCATCCCGAGCTGTTCGAAGAGCGTGCCGAGATACGCGCTCCATCCCTGCGCCACGACGCTCGCGCCCAGGAACATCTCGAGGATGAGGTCCCACCCGATGATCCACGCGAACAGCTCCCCGAGCGACGAGTACGAGAAGGTGTAGGCGGATCCCGACACCGGCACGGTCGACGCGAACTCGGCGTAGCAGAGCGCGGCGAGCGTGCAGGCGATCGCGGCGACCACGAAGCTGATCACGATGGCCGGTCCCGCGACCTCGTGCGCGGCGCGGCCGGTGAGGGTGAAGATGCCGGCGCCGATCACGACGCCGATGCCGAAGACCGTGAGGTCCAAGGCCGTCAGGGACTTCTTGAGTCGGAATTCCGGTTCGTCGGTGTCGGCGATCGACTGCTCGACCGACTTGGTGCGGAGAACGCCCATGGTTCGCGCCTTTCGTCTTCGGAACGGCCGGTCGTCGAATGCTAGCCGCCACCGTTCGCGCCGTCGATGCCCACGGTAGGTTGGTGACGTGAACGCCAGCCCCGCAGACCAGCGCCGCCTCGTCGAGGTCGCCCAGCTCGACGCCCGCATCCGCCAGGCCGACAACGCCCGTAAGAACCCGCCGCAGGCGGGTCGCGTGCAGGAGCTGCTGGGCCGGCGTCAGGAGCTCTCGCAGGAGCTGGGAACGCGCCTCGGTGCCAGGGACGATCTGCGCACCGAGCTGTCGCGCATCGAGTCCGATGTCGCCGTGGTCGACGCCCGCGCGGCACGCGATGCGGGCCGCCTGGCGGCCTCGACCAACTCGAAGGAGGCACAGGGGCTCGAGAGCGAGCTGGCCGCCCTCGCCCGCCGCAAGAGCGATCTCGAAGACGCGGAGCTCGCCGTGATGGAGCGTCTCGAGACCGCCGACGCCGCCATCGCCGAGCAGGAGGGCCTCATCGCGGCGACCAACGCCGAGGGCGCCGAGCTGAGCGCCGACGGCAAGCGTGCCGTCGCCGAGGCGACGGCGGCCTTCGAGGCAGCCACCCGTGACCGCGCGGCCATCGCAGGCAGCGTCCCCGCCGACCTTCTCGCCTTGTACGACCGCCTCGCGGTCCGCAGCGCGGGCGCGGCGTTCCTGCGCCGGCGCACGTGCGAGGGCTGCCACATGGTGCTCGCCGGCACCGACCTGCAGGTGCTGCGCCAGGCCGGCGAGAACGACGTGGTGACGTGCCCCGAGTGCGGCTGCATCCTCGTGCGCGACGACGAATCCGGGCTGTGACCGCAGCCGGGCAGCGCTGCGGTGGGCGTGTCTGACGCCCCGGGCTGGATCGTCCTCGGGCGGACCGGACGCGGCGCCGCCGCCGTTCTGCTCGACGCGAACGCCGACGAGCTCGGCCGCGACGAGGTCGACGGTGCCGCGCTGTCGTCGTGGATCTCGGACGCCGAGTCCCGCTGGGCCCCGCGGTGGGTCTGGCACGACACGCCGCAGTGGTACGCCGCACTCCTCGCCGAGGGCGTCCGCGTGGCCCGGTGTCACGACCTGCGCCTGTGCCACGCGATCCTGCGCGACTCGGCGCTGGTCGCCGCGACGGCGGGGGTCAGGCGGGCACGGGAGTGGGATGCTGCGCCGCACGTCGATGCCGACGAAGCCGCGCCCGCCCTGTTCGAGCTGGATGCCGTCGCGCGCGGTTCCGGCCCGCCCGCCGACGTCGAGGCGGCGCTGGCCGAGTTCGCGCGTCAGCGGGATGCGGTCGCCGGCAGCACCGAGTCCGGTCGTCTTCGACTGCTCACGGCTGCGGAGTCGGCGGGCGCGCTCGTTGCCGCCGAGCTGCGTGCGGCGGGACTCCCATGGGACGCCGAGGCGCACGACCGCATCCTCGTGGAGACCCTCGGGCAGCGCCGTCCCGGTGGCGCGCAGCCCCTGAAGCTGGCCGCGGCAGCGGAACGCGTGCGCGCGGCACTCGGCGATCCTTCCGCGAGCCTCGATTCCCAGCCGAAGCTGCTCCGATCGCTCCACCGCGTCGGTGTGCTGGTCGAGTCCACCAGCCGGTGGGAGCTCGCCGAGCAGCGGCATCCCGTCATCGAACCGCTCCTCGAGTACAAGAAGCTGTCGCGGCTGCTGTCGGCGAACGGGTGGGCATGGCTGTCGGAGTGGGTCGCCGACGGCAGGTTCCGCCCGGTCTACGTTCCCGGCGGCGTCGTCACGGGGCGCTGGGCGTCGTCCGGCGGGGGAGCGCTGCAGCTGCCTCGTCAGCTCCGCGAGGCCGTCCGCGCGGACCCGGGATGGCGGTTGGTCGTCGCCGACGTCGCCCAGCTCGAGCCACGCGTGCTCGCGGCGATGTCGGGCGACACGGCGCTCGCGGCGGCGGCCCGCGGACGGGACCTCTACACGGGGATCGTCGACAGCGGTGCCGTCGCCACCCGGCAGGAGGCGAAGATCGCGATGCTCGGCGCGATGTACGGCGCCACCACGGGAGAGTCGGGGCGGCTGGTGCCGCGCCTGCGCCGCGCCTATCCGCGCGCGATGGGTCTCGTCGACGACGCGGCCCGCACCGGCGAGGACGGCGGCACCGTCTCCACGTGGCTCGGCCGGACGTCGCCGGCCCCGTCGCCGGAATGGACCGCCGCGCAGTCGCTCGCGACCGAGGTGGACGCCTCCGGCGCCGACGAGAACCGCGCCCGGCGCTGGGCCCGCGATCGTGGTCGTTTCACGCGGAACTTCGTCGTGCAGGGCACCGCCGCCGAGTGGGCGCTCGCGTGGCTGGCCGACCTGCGCGGGCGCCTCGCCGCGCTGCCGCCGGTCCCTCCCGAGCGCGGCGCGCCACGTTCGGGGCCGGCGTTCGAGCGCCGGCCGCATCTCGCCTTCTTCCTGCACGATGAGGTGATCGTGCACACCCCCGAGGAGCATGCGGATGCTGCGGCCCAGGCGGTCACGGATGCCGCGGCGACCGCGGGGCACCTGCTCTTCGGCGGCTTCCCCCTCGACTTCCGGCTCGACGTGCGCATCGCCGAGACCGCGCTCAAGGACTGACCGCGCCGCGCGCACCCGCAAGGCGGCGATAAACTGACGAATGCGAATGGGTCGGCTGGACGGTCGCGTCGCGGGCGGTTCGCCGCCGCGCGCCGAGGAACGTCCGGGCTCCACAGGGCAGGGCGGTGGGTAACACCCACCCGGAGCGATCCGCGAGACAGTGCCACAGAGAGCAGACCGCCCGGCTTCGGCCGGGTAAGGGTGAAAGGGTGGTGTAAGAGACCACCGGGGTCGTGGTGACACGTCCCGCACGGTAAACCTCGCCCGGAGCAAGGCCAGACAGGGGATGACGACGCGGCCCGCCGAGTCCCCGGGTAGGCCGCTGGAGCGGCACGGCAACGTGTCGCCGAGAGAGATGACCGTCCACGGGGCTCACGCCCCCGGACAGAACCCGGCGTACAGGCCGGCCCATTCGCCTAAATGATTTTGATCAGGTCTTTCCTGGTCAGTTCTGGTCCGCAGTCCGCAGAGAGTCCGCGGAATCCGCGAAAAGCACGGAATCGATGGCCTCGCGTGTGCGGTCGTCGGAGTCCGGCCACAAGTGGCTGTAGGTGTCGAGAGTCTCGGCCGCAGTCGCGTGCCCGAGCCTCGTCTGCACCACTTTTACCGACTCTCCGTGGCGGATCAGCAAGGACGCGTAGAAGTGCCGCAGCGAATGCAGGCCAGTGCCGGTGGAGTCGGTCAGCTTCGCCGCCGTGCGGGCCGCCGCAAATGCGTGCCCGAACTTCTGCCGCGTGATGCCCTTGCCACCGAGTGTGAACAGCAGTTCGCCGTCGCCGACTCCGTACATCGCGATGTGCTCGTTCAGCGCCGCAACGACGACGCGCGGGAGCGGCACCACTCGATCGGACGCTTCTGTTTTAACCGGACCGAACTCAGCCGTGCCGCCGGCCCTCGTCACCAACTGCCGGTCGACCGTCACGGCGGGGTTCTTCCCAAGCAGCCGCACGCGGTCGCGCGTGAGCCCGAGCGCCTCGCCCTGTCGAAGCCCGGTCCCGGCGACGAGCACGATCAGCGCGCTCAGCTCCGCGGGCACCTGATCGCGGAGGATCTCGACCTGAGCGTGCGTGAGCGGCACCACGCGGGTCTTTCCGACCTTCGGCAAGCGGACGCCGGTACAGGGGGACTCGGCAATCTTCTTGTCGTGCACGGCGGCGCGGAAGACGCTACCGATGATCTTAAACACGAGCGCGACCGTCGAGGGGGCCAGCGCCGCCCGGCCGTCGCTCGCCGTGCTCATGCGCTTGACCAGGCCGCGCAGGGTTGAGGTGGTGATCGCCTCGAGCGGCATGTCTCCGATGACCGGGTACACGTGGAGGCGCAGCCGAGTCTCGTAGCTGTCCGACGTCTGCCCCCGGTGCACCTGGGAGCCGCGCCACTGCTCGGCGTAGTCGCGAAAGGTGATGCGCCCGGCCTTCGGGTCAACGTACCGCCCCGTTAGGACGGATGTCGTCACCTCGTCGAGCCACCGCTGAGCGTCGCGCTTCAGCTCAAAGTGCCGGGCGTGCTCCTTGCCGGCCGCGTCACGGTAGCGCGCGCGCCAAACGCCATCAGGCCTCTGCTTGACGCTCGCCATGATCATCCTTCGGGAAGCTGGGCGAGTCGAAGTCCACGTAGCTCAGGTCTGCGTCGGTGAAGGCAGCATCTGGGGCCACGATGCGGTGAGGTCGCGACTCAGAGGTCTCGTGATCGACGAGCAGCTCGCGCGGAATATCAGTGTCAGTCACGATCGGGGCGGCCACTGCGCTAACGACGTCGGTGACGATGCTGGTGACAGCTGCGACGAGTTCGGCACGATCGGCGGCACTAGCTGGCCACGCGTATCCCGGCTGCGCGTCATGACTGGCCGATCCTGACACTAAGTGGTGGATGTAGGTGTCTGCTGTGATCGACGCATCGCCGGTCTCAGCGACCAGTTTGTCCGCCGCATTGGGATGCGCGCGGAGAATGTCCTGAGTTGCCGCGACGTCCGACACCCACTCGATGATCGAGTTTCGCAGTGCATCGAGCGACCCCCGCGCCGTCATATCCCTGAACCAGAAGGTGGCTTCGGGGGTGTCCTGGCTCGGAAGCAGGGAGCGAATTGGCACACGAAGGATGTCGGCGATCAGGTAGGCCTCTGAAAGCCGCACGCCTCGTGCTCCGGCTTCAATTCTGGACACCGCGGGCGCATCCACCTTCATTCCTCGCTCCGACAGCCGGTCAGCCAACTCCCGCTGCGACCAGCCCTGGTTCTTTCGAGATTCGAGTACGGCCTTACCGAACAGCACATCTGGGTCGTCGATCATGTCCACGAGCGTACGGCAGTTTGGCGAAATAGACAACGACTTGTTGCGTACACCATCGACCCATGCTACGTTGGTCACGTCGACAACCCATTGTCGATAAATACAACTCCGGACCGAGAGGGATCTGATGTCTACAGCCACCGCGCCGGTAGAGCCGGCACCACGCTTCTACTTCGTCAAGGAGGTAGCTGCCGAACTCCGGCGGACGGAGGCCTCGGTCCGCTGGCTCCTGCACACAGGTCAGTTGAAGGCGGGAAAAGTGGGCGGCCGAACCGTGATCAAGCCCGATGAGCTGGATCGGTTCATCGAGTCCGGCTTCGAAGGAAACGCCTGATGGCGTCTCGAGGTACGCGCGGGATGATCCTGCCTCCACACGGCGACGAGTCGCTAGCAGAGTACGTCGCGCGACAGAGCAATCCGATCAAGCCCAGTGTCGAGAACAACGCGGAGATCGACGCCGCGAACAAGGTCATCCATGACCGCCTGCACGGAAGGAGCGAATCATCGCCAGACGCTCGTACTTCGGCCCCTCCGAGCCGACGCTCAAGTGCGCACAGCCCACGCCACTCACCGCTGATGAACGGCGACGACTGATGCAGCTGCGCCGAGCACTGCAGCCGGCCACCGCCGCCGGAACCGCAATGGCAAACGCCATCGCACAACGAAAGAAAGGCCCCGCGGCAACGGGACCTTTCGAGAACACCACTGAGGAAACCAACGATGTCTGAGTCCACTGTAAACCCCACACCCCCAACTGCACCGGCAACCCCTGTCTGGGCCTCCGAGACGCTTCTCCTGGATGCGGACGCGTTCAACGGCCACACGTGGGAGCACCGCGGCCCGGTGCATGGATCCTTCGGCGTAAGCGCGCAGTTGGTGCAGTCCGTCTCGTGGGAGCGGGGGATGTACACGAAGTACGGCATCGAGGTGCGCGTCATCGCGAACCCAGACAGAGTCCATGAGGAGATCGACGAACACTTCTCGCTGATGCACGCGGTACGCCTCCGAGAACTGCTTACCGTGGCCACGGGCGAACTGACGCTGCTCGACGCGGTCGAGTCCACGCAGCCGATGAACACAACGCTCAACCGCGACTCTCCGCCGGACACGACGGTCGACTCCCGGTTCGCGGGCGGGTCGATTCTCGTGGAGCAGCACGAGTTCCTAGACCAGAACGTGGTCAAGCTCGCGATTCCCGGCGGCAACGGCGTGCCGCTGTTCCCTCACGAGGCGCGCGCACTCGCGGCCGCGCTGACACGACACGCCGACTCCGTCGACACACGACGTGGCGCGCTTAGACGGCCGACCGGCACCGACGACGCCCTCCGGGAGCTCGACAACGAGTGATCGTCTCCACCATCACCTCGAACCCCTGCGCTAGCACGATCGGCGCAGGGGTTCGTGCTGTCCAACATCAGAACACTGCAGGAGGTATCGCACGAACGCCTACGACTGCCGAGACCGCCGCGAGTCCACGGACGGGCCCTGGATCAACCAGCACACCTTCGACCCGATCAGCGGATGGTGCTACTGGGGATGCGGATGCCGCGTTGACGGCCGCGTCGTCAAGAACAAGAGCGGCGACGTGATCTACCCGGGCACCGGACTGAGCGACCACGACAAGCCGAAGTTCGCCGCATGGGCGCAAGCGGAGAACGACAGGATGCGCGCGGAGGCCGTCGCCCGTGGCAAAGCCCACCACCTGAACAGGAGGGCCGCGTAGATGGGTGGGGTTCCGTTCGAACTGACCACGGCAAGCGACTTCGTACAGGTCCGCCTCGAGCTGATGCGCTACCTCCACGACCCGCTCGCCGCGATCGTCTTCACGCGGATCCAGTTCCGCACCAACGACGACAGCAGGGCCTGGGTCGAGCATGATGGCCGCCGATGGTGGACGGTTACCTTAGGCGACCTCGCCGCCGAGATGGGAGCCACCGAGAAGCAGATCCGCCGCGTCATGGATGACCTCACCGACCGCGGCGCGCTCATTCGGACGCAGCTACAGCACGCCGGTCCATACGACCGCCGATACTCCTACTCGCCCGTAATCACCGAAGTGCCCTCAGGGGCACATCGTGTGCCCTCAGGGGCAGATGTAGAAGTGCCCTCAGGGGCACTTGTTCCTCTTATCAAGAACAAGGAAGAAGCAGCAGGCGGAAGGCCTCATCCGCATGACCAGAACGCCCGCCGAGCACTGACCGATCTGAAGAAGGACCGGCATCTCCCGCTGTCGATCGACGAGCTCCTGGCCCACGCCTACTCCCTCGGCGACGGCGACCCCTGGCAGGGCTACCTCGTGGTCAAGGTGAAGACGGAGGCAACGATCACGGGGGCAAACAACCCGGCCGCTGTCCTGCGTGCCCGGCTGAAGGCGGATGCTGCATGACCGCCCACCACCGGGACCCGCTGTACATGCGCAACGCCCGCATCATCCGCAAGCAGGTCAACGCCGAGCACAACGCCGGCCGATCTGTCACCTGTCACAAGTGCGGCCGGGAGATCCAACCCGGCCAACGCTACGACGTCGGCCACCGCATCGACGCTAGCCGCGGAGGCACGCACGACCTGACCAACCTCGGACCCGAACACCGACGAGAGAACCGAGCAGCAGGCGGACGCCTCGGCGCACTCATCACCAACACCACCAGCCGCACGTCGAGAGGACTGCCCACATGGTGACGGACCCTGTACGCCCCGCAGACACGACAGAACCCGACCCGACCAACCACGGGCCGGGTTCTTTGAGTGAAGCCCCTACGCCCCCCGCTTCGGCTCTCACAGGCGCGGTTTTGTTCGACGCTGAGCCGTGGCTCGCACTGCGCGCTCAGGCGACGCCGCCGTTGCACGTGTCGGAGCTCGTCACGACCGAGGAGGATCGACGCGAGTTCCTCCGCGGAGCGACGATGCTGAGGTTCTTCGGAAGCCGTGCGATGCGCGGCCGGGAGCCGAAGTCTCAGCAGCTGCTCGTGGTCGACATGCTCGCCGCCGGCCAGCCGCGAAACGCAGTCCTGTTGCCTCGCCGCTCGTCGAAGTCAACGACGCTCATCGCGATCGGCCTCGGTCGGGCCGAGGCTCGCGAGGACTACCGGGTCGCGATCCTGACGATGACCACGGGTAAGGCGGGCCGCTCGCGATTCATGAAAGACGTCGCGCCCGCGCTCGAGCGGTCGGGCGTCGACTGCAAGATCGTGCGCGCGGCCGGGCAGGAGCGCGTCGAGTTCCCCGACTCCGGCGGGATGGTCGCGTGGCTGTCGACGATGGACGACCTCCGAGGTGAGGCGTTCGACATGATCATCCTCGACGAGTCGGGCGAGCCTGACCCGCAGAAGGTGGAGGACACCCTCGCCGCTGCGCTGCCGACACTCGATACCCGCCCGGGCGCGCAGATCGTCGTCGCCGGCACGGCGGGCAAGTACCGAGTCGGGAACCTGCTGTGGGACTGGCTCGTGCTCGGTCGCGCTGGCCGCGCGGCGATCCTCGAATACGCAATGCCCGAGACCGCGCAGGACGAGGAACTCGACGACTGGGAGACGGTCGAACCTCTCATCCTCGCGGCGCACCCGGGCATCGGCACACTAACGACGCTGGACGCGGTGCGCGGCAACTGGGAGACCCTGCCGCGTCGCGTGTTCGCTGCCGAGTACGGCGGGCTGTTCGGCGACGAGGGCGGCACAGTGAACCTGTTCGACCCGCTGAAGTGGGCGCGGACCGGACTCGACGGCGCGCTGCCCGCGCCGCCGGAACGGTTCTCGTTCGCGTTCGCCTCGCACCCGGACGGCATCGCCGTGTCGATGGTTGCCGCGTGGCGCGACGACGACGGCCGCGCCGTGCCGCTGTTGGTCGACAGCGTGGACGGGATCGACAAGGCCGCACCGATCCTGCTCAAGTTCGCCCGCAAGTACCGGGTGCCGCTCGTGTACGACGCGGGCAACCAGGTGAACCTGCTGCTTGTGGAGAAGCTGAACCAGGCGAACCCGCGCCCGAAGCTCGAGCCGCGCGCGTTCATGGAGGTGAAGAAGGCCGCGTCGCTCGTGGTCGAGGAGGTCGACCGGGAGAACGTGCGCCACTGGCGCGAGCAGGTGCTCCTGAACGAGTCCATCCACCGGACCATGAAGCGCAAGTCGGGTGACCGCGGGTGGCTGCTCGGTCGTGACCCGAAGCGCCCCGACGACGACGTGACGCCGTCCGAGGCGTGGGCACTGGCGCAGCTGCACTTCGACACCACGAGACCGAAGGCCAAGGCGCGCGGGCGGGTGGCCGCGTGAGGGGGCGCATTCGGATCGACGCGTCCTCGGTCACCTTCCTCGCGTTGTGCGACGACTGCCCCGGCTGGTGGGCGCTGGAGTTCTCACGGTTGGACGCGTGGCGCTCGGCTAGGCATCATGAGCGCGAATCGCACCCAGGAGCCAAGCAGGCAACCAAAATGCTCAATCACTTGACGCGGACCCTAGCAAATTGATAAGTCCGGGAGACCATTGAAGTACATGGGACTCCTGGACTTTCTCACGAAGCGGACCCGGATGGTGGAGCTGGCCACCTCCGGGTCCTCTTCGTACACGCTGCCGCAACTCGTGTCTCCACTCGCCGGGTCGACGTCGCAGATGTCGCGTCTCGCGTGGTCGGAGTTCTACGCCGGCGAGATCGGCGAGCTGTCCCGTGAGGGCGCTCTGCAGATCCCCGCCATCAAGAAGGCCCGCAACATCCTGGTCACCTCGATCGCTGGCGCTCCGCTGCGGCAGTACCGCGGTGAGACCGAGATCGAACGGGACTGGCTGCACAACTCCGCGTCGGGGATCTCGCCGTGGCACCGCATGGCGGCGACCGTAGACGACCTGATCTTCTACGACTGGGCGTGCTGGGCCGTCAGCCGCCACTCCGATGGGACGATTCTCGACGCCCTGCGGATCCCGTACGAGCGGTGGGCGATTGACGACCTGACCGGCGCGGTGACGGTCGACGGCAACGTGGTCAGTGCTGAGGAAGTCATCGTCTTCCCCGGGGCCGGCGACGGCGGTCTGCTCGCCACGGGCGCGCAGACCATCAAGGGTTACAAGGCCCTGGAGCGTGCGTGGATCGGTCGGGCACAGAACCCCATCCCGCTCGTCGAACTCCACCAGACCACCGATGACCCGCTCACCGATGGCGATGAGCAGGAAGAGGAAGACGAGATCGGTCGCCTCGTCGACGAGTGGGCCGCCGCACGCCTCTCACCGAACGGTGCTGTGGGCTACACGCCGCACAACATCGAAGTGAAGGTACACGGCAACGTCAGCGCCGACCTGTTCGAGCAGGGGCGCAACGCCGCCGTCCTCGACGTCGCACGCACGACCGGGGTTCCCGCGTCGCTGCTCGACGGTGCACAGACCAACGCATCCCTGACTTACGTCACGACCGAGGGCAAGCGCTCCGAGTTCGATGCACTGTCGCTCCCGCAGTGGCGCGACCCGATCGAAGCGCGGCTGTCCCTCGACGACGTCGCCCCGCGCGGCGAGGTCATCCGCTTCGACCGCCGCGAGGATGTCGCGGTCGCCGCCGATCCCGTCAGCGCACCCCTGGAGGACTGACCCATGACTGATGCCCTGTTCGCCGTCGACGTCGAGAACCGACGCATCCGCGGACTGCTGCTGCCCTACGGCGAGCTCTCTCGCCCAAACGTGTCAGGGACGGAGCCAGTCATGTTCTCCGCAGGCACGGTGGAACTTCCCGCCGACCCCAGCATCGTGACGCTGAACGCCGGGCACGACGCGCTGGAGCCTCGCGGCCGTGCCATCGATCTCGAGGAGACGGACGCCGGGATCGTCGCGGAGTTCGAAATCGCCCGCACTCCGGAGGGTGACGCGCTGCTCGCCGAGGCGCAGCAGGAGCCTCGCCCGCGTCTGAGCGCCGAGCTTCGCGCGCTGGTCCGCCGGGGCGCGAACGCCGTGTCGTCGCGTCTGCGGGGTGCCGCTGTGGTTCCCGTGGGCGCTTTCCAGTCGGCGGCGCTGTTCGCCGCGCTCGACCCCGTGGCAGAGGCCGCAGTCGAAGAGATCGCAGACGAGATCGCGGATGCCGTGATCGACGCGCTGACCACCGATGAGGCAGACGCCCTGTCGGACACCACCGAGGGCGCAGTGCCTGAGGCAACCTCTGAGGAGAATGACGTGACCGGTACCCCGGCTGTCGTGCCCGCGGGTCTCGTGCCCCCGGCGCAGAAGAAGGACGAGACCACCGCGGACGGCCTGTTCGCCGCGATCGCCGCTGTGAAGGGCGGCAACCCCGACGCCGTGAGGGCGTACGCCGGAGGTGACGCGCTGTTCGCGATCGCGACCGTGCAGCACTCCGGCCCGTCGACCGTCACCATCGGCGCGGACGTGCAGCAGCCCGCGTATGTCGGCGAGCTCTGGAAACGACGCCCCTACTCGCGTCGCTTCGTTCCGCTCGTCAACCACGGCACGCTCACCAACTACCAGGTGATCGGCTGGCAGTGGGACGACGCCAAGGAGCCCAACGTCGGCGACTACACCGGCAACACCGCCGAGATCCCGTCGAACGCTGTCGACACGAAGCAGGTGACGGCCACCGCGGCCCGCATCGCCGGCGGCCACAAGATCGACCGCCGCTACCTCGACTTCAACGACCAGGGCGTCATCGGTTCGTATTTCACCCACATGGTCGAGGACGTCGCCCGCAAGACCGATGCCAAGGCACTCGCCGCGATCATCGCAGCGGCGACGGCGACCACGCCGGGCACCGTCCCGTCTGGCGTCGCGAAGGGTCTCGCTGCGATCGTCGACGGCGCGCTCGACATCATCGCCACCGACAACGCCCCGTCGTTCGCACTCGTCGACTCGGCGCTCTGGCGCGACATCGTGCTCACTGGTCGCGATGAGGTACTCGGCTACCTGCAGGCCGGCTTCGGTCTCGAGGAGGGCAGCCTCGACGGCTTCAAGATCCTCCCCGCCACGGTCGGCACCGCCGCGAACGTCGGCAAGCAGGTCGTCGTCGGCGCGAAGGAAGCCCTCACCTTCTACGAACTCGGCGGCGAGGCCCCGATCCGCGTCGAGGGCATCGACCCCCACCACGGCGCATTCGACCCGGCCGTATTCGCATACTGGGCGACCATCACCAACAACGCCGCCGCGCTCCGCGTCGTCACCACGGTCTGAACGACGGGGCGTAGGCAATGGCTACCTGGCACACCAAGGACAGCGCGCGCGAGCAGTGGCTCGACGCTGAGACCATCAGCGACGCCCTGCTCGACGTGCTGCTCGAGGTTGCCCGGGACCAGGTCATCGCCTACGCCCCCGCTTCGGGCACGCTGCTTCCCGGCGGCGAACTGGTCCCCGGAGACGACGTCTACCCGGTGGATCTCCTGACCCGCTACTCATACGGCCAACTCCGGCAGGCACAGAACCTGTGGAACGCCGGCCGTGTGGACTCATCCGGCGGCATCGGGGACGGTGGCGACTTCGTCATGCGTCCGATGCCGCTCGACTGGCATGTGAAGCAGATCCTTCGTCCCCGGAAGGGACGCCCGCGTGTCCGCTGACCAGACTGTGCGCGCATATCTGGTCGAGCAGCTCGCCCTGCCCGCCGAGTGGCACGTCATCCCGGAGCAGCGCTTTCCGGAGTCGATAGCCAAGACGACCGTGGTCTTGCAGCACGTGCGAATCGAACCGCTGTCGGAAGCTCCGATCGGACACCTCCGCCACGAGGTTGTCCTATCAGTCATCGATCCGCGTACCGACATCGCCGCTGCTGAGGACACGCTCGACGACACCGTCACTCAGATCCTGATCCGTGTCGACGGCCTCGAACGGGTCGGTTGGACCTCGGCCGAGAAGGTGCTCCACAGCGACCGGCCGGCGTGGAACCTGTCCCTGTTCGTCATCACCGAGTCCGCCGCGCCGGACCCCGAACCTACCCCTTAGGAAGTTTGAACATGGCAACCATCGCCGCGAATATCCGCCTCATCAAAGCGACCTTCAAGCTCGGAACCGACACCTACACCGAGCACGTCTCGCAGTATGAGTTTGTCCCGACGACTCCGTCGATCAGCTACACCGACGTGGGCGGTGTTGTTCACAAGCTCGCCGCGGATGAGTCGGACTGGACCCTGAACCTGACCCTGCTGCAGGACTTCTCCGCGACCGGCCTCGCGAAGTACATGCTGGACCATGCGGGCGACGAGGCCGAGGTGGAGATCGTCGACGGCCCCGCGACGTGGACCGCCGCCGTGACGTGCGTGCCGCCCCGCATCGGCGGTGCACCGAAGACTGTCGGCACCTCGCAGATCGCCCTGCCCAGCTCCAAGCCCTCCTGGGCTGCGACCCCGGCCTGATCCACCGATGACGGGCCGAATCAGCGCGCTCGTCTCCCGGGACCTGCAGACCCTCATCGCCGCCGCCGAGAGTCTCGACCGGGAGGTGGCGGCGCAGAACCGCAAGCACACCCGCGCGAACATCGAACCGATGTGGCGCGAGGAGGTCACGTTCCGCATGGGCACGCGGCTGCAGGCGCGCGTCCTGGTGGACACCGCGCGAGTGAGTGTCCGCGACTCCAACGTGACCCTCAAGGCCGCGCACATCGGCAAGGTGCATGGCACACCCGCCGACCGGCTCAAGGGCGGAGCGGAGTTCGGCGCGAACCCCAACAAGCTCATCACGCAGCGTTCCCGCAAGGGCAAGGCATACAAGCGTCGTCTCGGTAACGCGTTCGGCGCACCCCGCCGATCCGGGAACGTGTTCCACCCTGCGGTGCGGGCGTTCGGGCCGCGAGCGGTGTCGCTGTGGATGCAGACCACCGCCCGAACCGTCGCCGAGACCTTCGACAAGGCGGGTGCCTGATGGCTGGGTATCAGGTCGGGATCGCTTCGGAGACGAAAGCCTTCAAACAGGGTGTCCAGACCGGCATCATCGACCCGCTCGAGGACGCACAGAAGGAACTGCTGAACCTCGGCAAGTCGAAGGGTCCGGAGCAACTCGAAGCGGAGATGCGCGGCGCGCAGACGGCTACCGAGAAGCTCGGCGACGAGACGCGCAAGACCGCCGACGACATCGAGCGTGAGTACAAGCGCGCGTATCGCGAGGCCCGCGAGGCGTCCGATGACGGCATGGGCAAGATGAAGACCGGGGCGCAGGAGCTTCAGTCCGAGGTCGGCCAGAACATGGGGGAGGCGTTCTCGTCGTTCCGCGGCGAGATCGAGGACATTGGCCAAATTGGTCAGGACACCCTCGGCGGCCTCGCTGGCACCGTGTCGCAAATGGGCCCTGCCGGCATCGTCGCGGGTGCCGGGTTGGGCGTCGCGGCAGGTGCTGTTGGCCTCGTTGCTGAATCCTTCACCAAGGCCAAGGAAGCGAGCGATGAGGCGAAGGAATCGGCGTATGAGTACGGGTTGACGGTCGCCGAGTCAGGCAGGTTCGCTGATACCTCCGCGCGCATCAACGAACTGACCGGATCCATCGAGGGTCTCAAGCAGGTTCAGGACATCGCCACCGTGTCCGGGTGGGCGCAGAAGGATGTGCTGACCGCGATGGCCACCGGCGACGGCCTACCTGCCCTCACGAATGCGTTCGACGAGGGTGCGAACTCAACGCTGGTGGCGGTCGGCCGGGTGAACGAGCTACAGGGTGCGCTGGACGGGACCGCTCAAGGGTTCGATCTAGCCACCGACGCCGCGGATCTGAACGCCTCCGCCCTCTACGACCTAGCCACCAAAGCCGGCAAGGCGACAGGGGACGTCGACTACCTCAACCGCTCGATCGTCGAGATGCCGGATGGCAAGCGGATCGTCATCGACGCGGCGACAGAGCAGGCCCACGAAGAGATCGACGCGGTCGACAGCCATAAGCCCGCCGACAAGACAGTGAAGGTCAACGCGGATACGTCGGATTGGGATGCCGCGGTCAACCGGATCAAGTCCACCGGGATCACCGTGAACGGCAACGTGCGGTACCGGACCCCTGACGGGAGGTACCTCGAATGAGTGCGACGTTCACCCGCTACCCGTACACCGGACCTGCGGACCAGATCACCCCGGTTGGGATCGAGGCACCGTGGACGTCTGCGCGCGCCGCACGGACCATCGCGCACCAGCTCCTTGAGTCAGAGACAGCGTTGTACACCCTCCGGCACCCGGAGCCGCGAACCGGCTCCATGCTGCTGCACTTCGCGTCCTCAGCCGACGCCCACTCCGGCGCAGCCTTCTTTGCCACCCCGGCCGAGTTCGACCTGTTCCCCGTCGACCCGCCAGAGTTGTCGGCCCGTTTCGTTGTCATCGGCGGTTCCATCGCGGTCGCTCAGACAGCGGTCGACTGGACCGTCACGGTGCCATGGAAGGAGGTCCTGCCGTGAACTCCGTCCGGTACGAGTTCACCGCGGATGTGTGGGACCCGGACGCCGAGGCATGGCTGCCGCTGCCGGTCACGAACATCCGCCCGAGCATCAACAAGGACCGGGTCCCGTTCACCGACGCCAGCCTGTCGCTCGGGCCGCTCCTGGCGGACATGGTCGACCTGCTCGACCCGCGCCGCAACAGCCCCACAGTCGGCCCCACCGTGCGCTGGCAGATCACCCAGTTGAGCGCCTCGGGCGACGTTATCGGACGTCTCCCGGCAGACGCCCCGGCCCGGATGTGGCCGCGCGACATCACCCGATCACTCGGCGCGGCAGAACTCACCCTGCAGGGCGGTGAATCGATGATCGACGACAAGGTCCGCATCGACCCCATCTACGGTGCAACGACGCCCAGCACATGGGCCGGCCCGAACGTGCGAAGCCTCGTCGAGTGGGCTCTGGAGGGGATCTTCCCCGGCCGTACCGACAACACCGTCACGGCCAGCGATGAGCTGGGGGCCACCGCCCTCGAGACGCCATCTCTGCCTGCCGAAGCCGTAGCGGTCGGCGAGCAATACGCACCCGTCATCGACTACCAACTCACGGCGCTCGGATGCCGCCTGTACGACCCGTGGGGGCATGGGTGGGTTGTTGCTGGTCGGGAGACCCCGCCGACGTTCGACGGCGCGCCTGTCACCGTCAGGCTGAGCACCCACACTCCCGGCGACAACCCGCACCTGCCGTCCGACGTTCTCCCGATCGTGACCGCGCTGGAGGACCGCATCAGCCGCGACTCTGACTGGGCAGACGTCGTTGTCGCCCGCGGCGTCGACACGTGGGCCGGCGCGACCCGCTCCTGGCAACACACCGCCACCGCGGCGCACGGCACACGCGGACGGATTGTCGAGATCTCCGAGCGACGCCCCGACTTCAACATCGCAGCCGACATCGCTAACCGGGCGCTGCGCCGCGGCCGGGACATCGCCATCACCGCACGTGCACGACTGGACATCCTGCCCGGGATGGACGTCGAGCTGTACCTACGCGAGGAGACCATCACGGCACTTGTCGTCTCCGTCGAGTGGGACTTCGACCAGGGAGCTATGACTATCCACGCACAGTCCGCGGTAGCAGGCACGCCGTCACTTGAGACCGGGGAATCCGAGACCTCCGCGCGGACCGCCGATGCCGTGTACGACGAACTCAACAGCACCATCACCGCCCTCGGCGACGGGCTCAGCGGCTACGTCGACGGCCGCATCCAGATGCACGACGCCGCCGCGGAACGTGAGATCGCTCGAGGTGGGATGTGGCGATGACCATCGTTGACGAAGAGTGGACCTTCTCGACCGAGAGCGACGCCCGGTCCCTCGTCACGGACTGGCTACCTCGGATCCGCCCGTACGTGCTCAGCAAGTTCGGATGGCTGGAACGTCGCGGCAACTGCATGGTCACTGCCGATGACCTGATCCAGGTCGCATCGATCGCCCTCATGCGCCACGCAGAACGGTGGGGAGACCACCTCGCGGACTCCCTCGGTGTCGACCCCGACACGGCCTTCGACGGCGGGGAGAACGCGGGCCTGTTCTGGACCACGCTGAGAGAGGACGTCGAACGCGCGATCTACCGGTACCGACACCGGGACGCCAGAGACGACGAGTTCATGGACAGCTTCGACAACGTCGGAGAAGACGGCGAGAGCGACGCCGAGAAGCGCACATCGCTCCGCACTCCGGGCACCGGAGTCACCTGGGGAGTCGTCCGCGAGAACGTCATGGACTACTACCTCTTCCTGCCACAGCGGGACAGGGTGATGATCGCACTCCGCTACTTCGACGACCTCAAGCACGCTACCGTCGCCGAACTCCTCGGCGTGCAGACCGCCACCGTGAGACAGCGGGACAAGGTCCTGCGTGACGAGTGGACCACGGTCGCCCGCAACCAGTACGCCGAGCACCCCACGCCGCTGCCAGAACGTCGAACCAACATCCAGTGGGAACCGTCCGAAGCCCTCACCGCCTACATTCGTGACCGGTGGCGCAAAGACATCCACGAGTACCTCGGCATCGTCACCATCGCGTTCCGCGAAGACATCGGATACCTGTCCCAGATCCTCGGCTCGGAACGCACGTACGCCGCCGACGCGCACGCCAGCAGCCGCATCCTCTCGCCCTACCAAGACGCGCAGATCGACAAGTGGTACGCCGCCGGCATGAGCATGCGCGAGATCGCCCGCGACCTCGGCGTCGCATACCACCTCGTCACCGAGTACGTGAAGAGCGGACGAACCTCCGCAGCCGCCTGACAGGAGAGGGCACGGCGGGGCAAACTGAGCGAATGAAGCAGACCGATGCACCCACGATCGGCAATCTCATCAGCGAACTGCAGAAGTACGACCCCGCGTTCGTCATCACCTTCGGCTCGGACGAGCCGCCCGAGGGCGTGGACGAGGTAGTCGACCTCGTCACGCGAGAGCCATACTGGCGGGAAGCGAGCAAAGCGTGAACAGTGGTCCGCTGATCGGCGTGGATGGCGTCTTCGACCCGGACGCCATGCAAGTAGATGTCGCTCGCATCGGTGGGCTAATCGCAGATGATCCCGACGACGACGCCGGCGCGAATGAGTTGGTGCGGATCTTCGAGGCGTCGGGACGATCACGGCAGTACGCGGCATCGGTCGCGGACGCGGTAACCCGCGACGTCACCGAATTCGCTCTCAACCACCCTCCGTCATCGATGGCGGTTCGCCTGAATCGCCGGCTAGGCCTCGTCCGGCAGGCGGCGCGGGACATCCTGGCGTAGTCCGCAGAAAGTCCGCAGAAGTGCCAGCGGAGCGCACCGCCCCCCAACCATGCCCAATCATGGATTGAGCCCCTGACCAGGCATATCGGCGCGCGCCAACGAATGCCAACCTTCGCCAACTGCGGCGTGCACAGAACCCGGCGTACAGGCCGGCCCATTCGCCCTCCGCCAGACCGCGCCGCACCCGCGCGGCCCGCCCCGACGTCGCGGCGGCCGCGTCAGCCGCGCGCGAGCGCGGCGGCGCCGATGATGCCCGCGTTGTTGCGGTGCACCGCCGGCACGATGGGCGTCTTGAGGTCGAGCAGATGCAGGAACTTGTCGGAGTGCTTCGACACGCCCCCGCCGACGACGAACAGGTCGGGGCTGAAGAGGAACTCGATGTGGCTGTAGTACCACTGCAGCCGTTTCCCCCACTGCTCCCACGTGAGGTGGTCACGCTCCATCGCGGAGTACGCGGCGTAGGCCTCGGCATCCTTCCCATGACGGGCGCGCTGCACGTGGCCGAGCTCCGAGTTCGGCACCAGCACGCCGTCGTACAGCAGCGCCGAGCCGATCCCGGTGCCGAGCGTGGTGAGGATCGTGAGTCCTGGCCGATCCTTCGCGGCGCCGTAGCGGACCTCGGCGACGCCCGCGACGTCCGCGTCGTTCGCGAAGTGGATGTCGCGGCCCAGGCCGTCCTCGAAGAACTTCTCGGCCTCGAAGTCGATCCACTGCTCCGACACGTTCGCGGCCGACAGGGTGCGGCCGTGCTTGACGATCGCGGGGAACGCGACACCGAGAGCGACCGACGGGTCGTCGGCGACCCCCAGGGTCGAGAGGACCTCGGTGACCGCCGCCAGCACGTCGGGCGGATGGGCGCCGGCGGGGGTCGCGACCTTCACGCGATCGCTGACGAGTTCGCCCCTGTCGAGGTCGACGATCCCTGCCTTGATTCCGGTACCGCCGATGTCCACGCCGACGGCGCGTGCCGCGTCAGATGCCATGCCGACAGCCTATCGACGCCGACGGCGTCGCCGACGAGGCGTGCGTCAGTAGGATCGTGCCGAGGGCGACCAGCCCGCGATGCGAGGAGCGTGCAGGATGACCAGCGGCAGCGACAAGTACTGGTACAACCTCAAGACCGGTGAGGTCGAGAAGGGCTTCGAATCGCCCGCGCCCGACCGCGCCGGCCCCTTCGACACTCCCGAGGAGGCGGCGAAGGCCCCCGAAGTGATCAAGGAGCGTTCGCGGGCGTGGGCGGCGGAGGAGGCTCGCGAGGACTCGTGGGGCGCCGACACGGTGTCAGGCGAGGGCGCCGGCGACCAGTAGTCTGGCTTTCACCGCGGTCGTATTGACACCTCGGGCGATCCGGCACCGGAGAGGACGCGATGGACAAGCAGCGTGACTTCGTTCTGAGGACCATCGAAGAACGAGGCGTGAAGTTCGTACGGCTGTGGTTCACAGACGTGATCGGCACGCTGAAGTCCGTCGCCATCGCCCCCGCCGAAGTGGAGGGCGCCTTCAGCGAAGGCCTCGGATTCGACGGCTCCGCCATCGAGGGTCTGACGCGCTCCTACGAGTCGGACCTCCTGGCGCACCCTGACCCGACCACGTTCCAGATCCTGCCCTGGCGCGGCGAGATCGACCCGACCGCGCGCATGTTCTGCGACATCACCACGCCCGACGGGCAGCCGGCCGTCGCCGACCCGCGCCACGTGCTCAAGCGCACCTTGGCGAAGGCCGCCGACGCGGGGTTCACGTTCTACACCCACCCCGAGATCGAGTTCTACCTGCTGAAGTCCTCGTCCTTCGGCACCGAGGGTCCCGAGCCCGTCGACTCGGCCGGCTACTTCGACAACGTCCCCGGCGGCACCGCCCACGACTTCCGCCGGCGCTCGGTCCGCATGCTCGAAGACCTCGGCATCTCCGTGGAGTTCAGCCACCACGAGGGCGGCCCTGGCCAGAACGAGATCGACCTGCGCTACGCGGACGCCCTCACCACCGCCGACAACATCATGACGTTCCGCACCGTCATCAAAGAGGTCGCGATCGAGCAGGGCGTCTACGCGACGTTCATGCCGAAGCCGATGACGGGCAAGCCCGGCAGTGGCATGCACACGCACATGTCGCTGTTCGAAGGCGATGTCAACGCGTTCTACGAAGAGGGCGCGCAGTACCAGTTGTCCAAGGTCGGCCGCCAGTTCATCGCCGGCCTGCTGCGCCACGCGAACGAGATCTCGGCCGTCACGAACCAGTTCGTCAACTCGTACAAGCGCCTGTGGGGCGGCGACGAGGCGCCCAGCTTCATCTGCTGGGGCCACAACAACCGCTCGGCCCTCGTTCGCGTGCCGCTGTACAAGCCCAGCAAGGGCCAGTCGTCGCGTGTCGAGTACCGCGCGCTCGACTCCGCCGCGAATCCCTACCTTTCGTTCGCGCTCATGCTGGCGGCGGGCCTCAAGGGCATCGAGAACGAGTACGAGCTCCCCTCTGAGGCGGAGGACAACGTCTGGTCGCTGACGGATGCTGAGCGCCGGGCTCTCGGCTACGCCCCGCTGCCGGCGAGCCTCGACCACGCGCTGGAGTACATGGAGGAGTCCGAGCTCGTCGCCGAGACCCTCGGCGAGCAGGTCTTCAATTACGTGCTGCTCAACAAGCGCCGCGAGTGGCAGGAGTATCGCTCGCAAGTGACCCCCTTCGAGCTCAAGAGCAACCTCGAGATGCTCTGAGGCCGGCTGACGCATGTCCGCGAGCGACCGGCCGGCGTCCCTGACCCCACTCGCCCGCCTGGGCTTCAGCCGTCTCACGGATGCCGAGGAGCTCCTCCACGAGCTGTCGACCCTGCTCGAGACGACACGCGACGTGCTGCTCGATGGCGCCGCCCACGCGGCGGACCCTGACGAGGCACTCAATGCGCTCGCCCGCATCGCGCGTCGCGACGCCGCGTCCGTCCAGCGCGCCCGTGAGCGGCCCGCGGCCTGGCGCGCGCTGTGGGCGCTGCTCGGCGCGTCGACCGGCTTCGGCGAGTTCTTCTTCCGGCACCCCGCAGAGGTCGACCAGCTCGCCGACGCGGGGGAGCGACTGCCCACGCCGGAGGAGCTGCGCTCGGAGCTGCTCGCGTCGATCGACGCCGTCGACGGATTCGCCGCCGAGGGCGGCGAGGGCGCCTGGGTCGCGCTGCGCGTGCGGTACCGCCGCATGCTCGCGCGCATCGCCGCGTACGACCTCTTGAGCCCGGCACCGGTCGACGAGGTGGCATCCGTGTCGGCACGACTCGCGGATGCCGCGGGCGCGGCGCTCGAGGCATCCCTCGCGGTCGCCCGCACGCGCGTGTCGGGAGGCGCCGTCGGCGCGGGGCTGTTCCCGCGCGACCAGGTGGCGCGCGCGAAGCTCGCGATCATCGGCATGGGGAAGACCGGAGCGCGTGAACTCAACTACGTCAGCGACGTAGACGTCATCTTCGTGGGCGGGGGCGACGACGAGGCGATCGAGGAGCTCGGCGAGAGCCGCATCGTCGACATCGCGACACGACTGGCGGTTCAGACGATGCGCGGCATCTCGGGCGTCGAGATCGAGCCGCCGCTGTGGGAGGTCGACGCGAACCTGCGGCCGGAGGGCAAGCAGGGTGCGCTGGTGCGCACGCTCGACTCGCACCTGGCGTACTACGACCGCTGGGCGAAGAGCTGGGAGTTCCAGGCACTGCTGAAGGCGCGGCCCATCGCGGGCGACGAAAGCCTCGCGCAGGCGTACATCGAAGCGGTGCAGCCGAAGGTGTGGACGAGTGCCGCCCGTGAGAACTTCGTCGACAGCGTGCAGCGCATGCGCGAGCGTGTGACCGAGCACATCCCGCCCGCCGACGTGCCGTATCAGCTCAAGCTCGGACCAGGCGGCATCCGCGACATCGAGTTCACCGTCCAGCTCCTGCAGCTCGTGCACGGCCTCTCGGACGATCGCATCCGTCAGCGCGGTACGCTCGCGGCGCTGGACGCGCTTGTGGCCGAGGGGTACATCGGCCGTGCCGAGGCATCCGCCTTCTCGCGTGACTATCGCGTCCTGAGGCTGCTCGAGCATCGCGTGCAGCTGCGCCAGCTGCGCCGCACGCACCTGATGCCGTCGCGTCCGGAGGAGCTTCGCGTCCTCGCGCGCGCGACGGGCCTCGCCGACACCGGTGACGGGATCTGGCACCTGTGGGAGTCCGTCAAGCGCGAGGTGCGCGACATCCATGTCCGGCTCTTCTATCGCCCGCTGCTGTCGGCGGTCGCCGCACTGCCGGCCGACGAGCGCGTGCTGTCGACCGCGCAGGCCCACGACCGTCTCGCGGCGATCGGCTTCGCCGACCCCGCGGGTGCGCTGCGCCACATCGCCGCGCTCACCACCGGCCTGAGCCGCAAGGCGACCATCCAGCGGCACCTGATGCCCGTCATGATCCGCTGGTTCGCCGACGGCGTCGATCCGGATTACGGCCTCCTGGCCTTCCGTCGGCTCAGCGAGCGGCTCGGAGACACCCACTGGTTCCTGCGCATGCTGCGGGACTCCTCGGGCGCCGCCGAGAGCCTCTCCCGAGTGCTGTCCGGCTCTCGCTACGTGGGGGAGCTCATCGAGTGGATCCCCGAGTCGGCCGCGTGGCTGGACGACCCGGAGCTGCTGCGTCCCCGTTCGGGAGCGGCGCTGCAGCAGGAGGCACGGGCGATCCAGACCCGGCATGACACCACGGTCGACGCGATGCGCTCGGTGCGAGCGCTGCGACGCCGCGAGCAGCTGCGCATCGCGATGGGGGCGATCCTCGGAAGCGTGACGATCGAGGAGGTCGCGGACTCGCTCACGACCATCACAGACGTCACGATCCAGGCGACCCTGCGGGCGGTGCGCCGTGAGGTCGTGCCCGCCGAGGACGCCGCCCTCGACTTCTCGGTCATCGCGATGGGACGCTTCGGCGGCGCGGAGCTCGGCTTCGGCTCCGACGCCGACGTCATGTACGTCTATCGGCCCAACGGCGTCGACCCGCAGCGCGCGCACGAGCTCGCCCTGAAGCTCGTCGCCGCGCTGCGCACCCACTCCGAGGACCACCGCGTCCCGCTCGAGCTCGACGCGGACCTGCGCCCGGAGGGCCGCAGCGGCCCGCTCGCCCGCTCGCTCGAGGCGTACGAGGAGTATTACCGCCGATGGGCGCTGTCGTGGGAGGCGCAGGCGCTGCTGCGGGCGCGCGGGGTCGCCGGGAGCGTCAAGCTCATCGGCGACTTCATGAAGCTCGCCGATCGAGTGCGCTACCCCGAGAGGGTCGACCTCGCCGCCACGCGGGAGATCAAGCGCATCAAAGCCCGTGTCGAGAGCGAGCGGCTGCCACAGGGCGTCGACCCATCGCGACATCTCAAGCTCGGCCCCGGCTCGCTCAGCGACGTCGAGTGGCTCGTCCAGCTGCTGCAGCTGCAGCACGCCCACGCCGTGCCCGAGATGCGCACGACGTCCACGCTGGGGGCGCTGCGTGCCGCCGAGAGCGCCGGACTCATCCCCGCCAGCGCCGCGGACCGCCTCGCGGAGGCCTGGCGCCTCGCGAGCCGCCTCCGCTCGGCCAACACGCTGCTGTCGGGGCAGACGAGCGACGTGCTCCCGGTCGACCGCAAGAAGCTCGACGGCATCGGCCGGCTCCTCGAATATCCGCCGCGGTCAGCCACGCAGGTCGAGGAGGACTACCTCGGCACCACGCGTCGCGCACGTCGCGTGTTCGAGAAGCTCTTCTACGGCTGACACGGATGCTGCGACCCGCGCCCGCTCACGGGCCGGGGCAGTGCGGGATGCCGTCGACGCGGTCGCCCTCCAACGGGCTGCCCGTGACGGCGGCGACCACGCGCACCGCCCGATCCCAGTAGCGGGCGTAGTGATTCGGGTCGGCGTTGACCTGCGTGGGGTGGGCGACGAGGGTCGGCTCCACCGCAGCCCGGTCGGGTACGCGTGCCGCCATGGCTCGATAGAACACCGTCGCGGCCGTGTACGGATCGAGGCGCGCCTCGCGCGTTCCCCAGGAGTCCTGCTGCTGGAACAGACCGATCGAGGTGGTGCGGGAGCCGTCAGGGTTGATGACGCCGCTCGTCTCCCAGTCGCCGTAGTCGATGTTGCGCAGCGATGATTCGCCCATCGCCGTCATCACCGCGATCGTCTGGTCTCTCGCATCGAATCCGAGGTCCCTGCCGGCGGCGAGGATCGTGCAGGCGTTCGTGAGCTGCTCGAAGCGATACCCGGCGACCGCGGGCTCGATGATCGGCGGCGGGACGGGCGCACCATCGTCCGGGGCGAGCGCGAAGTCGTCCGCCCACGACATCCGGAAGCTTCCCGCGAGGAGCGCCGCACCCACCAGGACGGCGGCGAACCGGATCACCGGAACGGCGATCGCCGCCGCGACCGGCCACCCGCGGCCACGCCGGCGGGCGTGACGCCGCGGCCTGCGCCTGCGCGCCGCCGGCGACCGACGCGTGGTGCGCCGTCGTGCCGTCGCGGTGGTGCGGGTGGGCATCGTGTTCGCCTTCTGTCGGTCCGGGCGCGGATGCGCTCGTTCAGCCTAGGCCGCGCCCCGGGTCGCGGCATCCTTCTCCCAGCGAACGCAGAAGCGGGCCCCGGTCTCCCGGGGCCCGCTTGCGGCGCTGGAACGTCAGACGCCGAAGTACAGCTCGTACTCGAACGGGTGCGGACGCGCGTTGAGCGGCTGGATCTCGTTCTCGATCTTGTACTCGATCCACGTCTCGATGAGCTCGGGCGTGAACACGCCGCCCTTGAGCAGGAACTCGTGGTCGGCGCGGAGCGCCTCGAGCGAGTCGAGCAGCGAGTTCGGCACCTGCGGGATGTTCTTCGCCTCCTCGGGGGGAAGCTCGTACAGGTCCTTGTCGACCGGCTCGTGCGGCTCGATGCGGTTCTGGATGCCGTCGAGGCCCGCCATCAGCTGCGCGGCGAAGGCGAGGTACGGGTTGCCCGAGGCGTCCGGCGCACGGAACTCGATGCGCTTGGCCTTGGGGTTGGAGCCTGTGATCGGGATGCGGATGGCCGCCGAGCGGTTGCCGGCCGAGTACACCAGGTTGACCGGAGCCTCGTAGCCCTTCACGAGACGCTTGTACGAGTTGAGCGTCGGGTTGGTGAAGGCCAGCAGCGCCGGCGCGTGCGCCAGGATGCCGCCGATGTACCAGCGCGCCAGGTCGGAGAGCTGCGCGTAGCCCTTCTCGTCGTAGAAGAGCGGCTTGCCGTCGAGCCACAGGGACTGGTGCGTGTGCATGCCCGAGCCGTTGTCGCCGAAGAGCGGCTTGGGCATGAAGGTCGCGACCTTGCCCCACTCGTTCGCCACGTTCTTGACGATGTACTTGAACTTCAGGATGTCGTCGGCCGCGTGCACCATGGTGTCGAAGCGGTAGTTGATCTCCTGCTGGCCGCCGGTGCCCACCTCGTGGTGCGCGCGCTCGAGGTGCAGACCCGACTCGATGAGGTGAAGGCTGATGTCGTCACGCAGGTCGGCCGTCTTGTCGACCGGGGAGACCGGGAAGTACCCGCCCTTGAACGGGGTCTTGTTGGCGAGGTTGCCGCCCTCTTCGGCGCGGCCGGTGTTCCAGGCGCCCTCTTCGGAGTCGACCGAGTAGAAGCTGGAGTTCTGCTTCACTTCGTAGCGGACGTCGTCGAAGATGTAGAACTCGGCCTCGGGCGCGAAGAACGCGGTGTCGGCGATGCCGGTCGAGGCGAGGTACTTCTCAGCCTTCTTGGCGACCTGACGCGGGTCCTTCGAGTAGATCTCGCCGTTGCGCGGGTTGTAGATGTCGAAGACCATGACGAGCGTCTTCGCCTCACGGAACGGGTCGAGGTACGCCGTCGACACGTCCGGGATCAGCTGCATGTCCGATTCGTGGATGTTCGCGAAGCCCCGGATGGAGGAGCCGTCGAACAGCTGGCCGACCGTGAAGAACTCTTCGTCGACGGTGGAGGCCGGGATGTTGAAGTGCTGCTGCACGCCAGGAAGATCCGTGAAACGGATGTCGAGGAACTTGACGTCCTCGTCCTTGATGAACTTCAGCACCTCGGATGAATCTTTGAACATGAAGACTCCAGAGGTAGGGCATTCGGATCCGCCCGTACGGGCCGGGCACTTTGGCAACGTACCCGCAGGGCATTGCCCTCCAGTATCACTTGTGTTTCAGGGATGTTACGGCGACCTGGGTACGCTGGGGAAGTGACGCAGAGCACCCAGGACTACCCCGGCGAACGCCTCGGACTGCCTCGTGAGGGCACCGGATCCATCGGCCGTCTGGGCCGCCGCGTCGGCGCTCTCTTCCTCGATTACGGCGCCGCGTACCTCATCTCCGGCTTCTTCGGATGGGACCCGCTGGCGATCCTCGCGATCTTCGCCGCCGTCCAGATCGTGTTCCTGCCGACGTTGCAGGGGAGCCCCGGTCATCGCATCTTCGGTCTGCGTCTCGTGCGCCTCGACGGCATGTGGGTGGGCCTGTGGCGTCCCGTGATCCGCACCGCCCTCCTGGTCCTGGCGATCCCCGCGGTCATCTGGGACGCCGACCAGCGGGGCCTCCACGACAAGGCCGCAGGCACGGTGCTCATCCGCTCCTGAGACGACAGAACCCGGCCGGCGTCTCCGCCGGACCGGGTTCGTGCGCGTACGCTCAGCGTGGACGCGGCGCGCGGACCTTCGTGGGGTCGATGCCCTTCGGGATCGGCAGCGACGTGAGCGACTGCGAGACCGACTCGACGCGCTTGATGACCGCGGCCATCGTCGCCCGGTCGATCTTCGTAGGCAGCGCCTTGATGGTCGGCGCCAGCTTGGAGATCGGCGTCTCGCCCTCGCCGTGCCCCACGTACAGAACGGTCAGGGGAACGCCGGAAGCGACGCGCTGCACCTTGGAGCGCTCGTCGTTCACGAGGCGGGTGAGGCGGCCGCGGGCACCCTCGCCGACGATCACGACGCCGCCGCGACCGATCGCGCGGTAGACGGCCTCCTGCGTCTTGGGGTTGATGCCCACCGGCATCTCACTGGCCTGCCACTTGCGGCCCAGCGACGTCGAGAGGACGTGACCGGTGGCACCCGGCATCCCGTCGATCTTCTTGTACATGGCCCGCGTCGACAGACGCGTCATCGTCATCATCGACGCGAGGACGCCCAGCATGAGGCCGGTGACGCCCCACAGGATGACGCTCCAGATGGCGACCGGCGGGATGAGGAAACCGATGCCGACGCCCACGGCGATGCCGAGCAGGAGGATGCCGATCAGCAGGAACGGCAGCCAGCGGAACTCCTTCTGCGTGAAGGTGTAGAGGGTGCGGATCTGGGAGAAGAATCCCGGGCCCTTCTCGGGGGCGGAACTGCGCGCGGCCATAGCCTCCAGCCTACCTTTTCGCGGGCTCCTGCTCGGCTCCTCCCCAGCCGGGGAGGCACAGCATCCATCCACAGCCGTCGCGGGAGCGAGACGGCCGGGGAGCACGGCGCCGCACACTGGCGACATGACGACCGCCGACGGCTCGCTCAGGAGCCCCTACCGCGCCATCCGCGCGGTGCGGGCGCGGGATGACGGCCCTTGGCCGGGCACTCTTGTCCGCACCGCCGGGGGCGACGCGTGGGTGCTCGTGGACGCCGCCGTCCTCGGCCCGCAGTGGAGAGGATGGGAAGCCGCACCCGACGGCCACGTGCTGGCTCCGGTCGACGTCGTGCGACGCCTCGACGGACACGATGTCGTGCTGCCGGTGTGCCCCGAGCGCCTCGAGGACTTCGTGCGCCGACGTGCCGCGCGGATGCCGCTCAGCCTGGGTGAGGCCGTCACGCTGGGCGTGAGCGTCCTGCGCGGCTGCGCGCAGATCGCGAACGAGCCCGAGGCTGCGGGCGACTGGTGGCTCGACGACGCCGGCAGGCCCGTGCTGGCGACGGATGCCTCGGCCCGGCGGGCGTTCGAAGCGTCAGCGGGCGTCCTCGAGCAGGTGAGTGTCGACCCGCCGGCCCAGCGCACGTGGCAGACCGCGCTGCGCGCGGTCACCGCGGAGCGCATCTCGGTCCACGAGCTGGAGGCGGTCGAGGAGGCGCTGTTCGCCCTGGCTGACGCGGAGCCGCTCAGTGCGGTCAGCCTCGGCCCCCGGAGCGCCACCGAGGCCGTTGCTCGTGCCCATGAAGAGACGCGCGTGGCCGGCGTGCCACATGAGCCCGCACCGCGTTCGATGTGGCAGACGCTCGTCGCCGGCGTGGACGACGAACTCGCGGACTCCGTGTCGCGCGCGACGACAGCGCTGTGGCGGCGACTGCGGCGCACGGGGGACGGAGCGAAGACCGGGTCGCGACGCGCGCCGTGGCTTGTCGGCGGAGCCGTCGCGGCGGCAGTCCTCGCCGGCGGCGCGCTGTGGCCGACCGCGAGCGGGGTCGCGACCGACGACCGAGCGAGCGCTGCGCCGACCGCGTCACCCGAGCCCGCAGCATCCGTTCCGGCCGCTTCCGCCCCACCGGCGACATCGGCTGGCGGGGCGCCGGCGGGGGAGTCCGCCGACCTCGCTCGGATCACGGGAGAGCTGCTGGACGCACGCAACGCCTGCGCCGGCGACGACGACGCCTGCCTCACGGACGTGACCGTGGACGCGATGCCGCTGGCCGGCGGCGCCATCGACCTGCCCGCCGCGGGGCGCAGCGTGACGCCCCTCGATGACTTCGGCGACATCGCGGTGCTCCGGGTGGATGCGAGCGACGCGGCCGTCCCGTCGCAGATGGTCGTCATCCTGCGCACAGACCAGAAATGGCTGCTGCGCGACGTCTCCGACGTCGCGCAGCAGCCCTAGATGTGATGTCCAGGCAGGTTGTTGATCCTGCTGATGGGTGGGGCTCCGATTGCGGAGTGTCGCCTGTGGTGATTGTAGAAGTGGATCCAGCCGGGCAGGGCGTCGCGGCGTTCGGTCTCTGACGGGTAGAACTTCGCGTAGGCCCATCCGTCGGCCAGCGTGCGGTGGAAGCGCTCGATCTTGCCGTTGGTCTGCGGGCGGTACGGGCGGGTGCGCTTGTGTCTGATGCCGAGGTCGGCGCAGGCGTCTCGCCAGGCAAGGGACCGGTAGCAGGAGCCGTTGTCGGAAAGGACGCGCTCGACGGTCACGCCGTGATCGGCGAAGAACGCGATCGCGCGGGTGAGGACGCCGACGGCAGTCTCGGCTCGCTCGTCGTCGTGCTCTTCGACATAAGCCACCCGCGAGTTGTCGTCGACGACGGTGTGGAAGAACCCGGTGCCGGTCCTCGGCTTGTGGTCCTTGCCGCGCGGCAGTCCTGGCGTCTCGAGCTTGTTCCGGGCGCCCTGCTGCCGTCCGACGAACCGGTGCCCGCCGCCGTCGGGGATGCGACCGAACTTGGTGACATCGACGTGGATCAGTGCGCCGGGATGGTCGTGCTCATAACGGCGGATCGGCTCCCCGGTGACCCGGTCGATCGCGGAGAGGCGGTTGAGGCCGCAACGCACCAGAACCGCGTGAACGGTCGACGGAGCCAGACCGAGCTCACCGGCGATCTGGACCGGGCCCAGCCGACGCCGCCAGCGGGCCTTCACGATCTTCTTCACAACCGGCGACGGCGTCTTCGCAGGCATCGAGCGGGGGCGGCTCGACCGATCCGACATCCCCGCCGGCCCCTCGGATCGGAATCTGGCCGCCCACTTCCGGGCTGTCACGGTCGAGACCATGAACATCTTCGCTGCCACCTGCAGTGGCCACCCCTCGTCGACGATAAGGCGCGCGAGGCGCAGTCGGGCACGGGGAGTCAGAGCAGCGTTAGCGTGGGACACGAGGGCCTCCTGCGTTCGTGAAGCGGTTGAACTAGACAGCTCCACTTCACAACCGGGAGGCCTTCGCTACTCAGCTACTCCGGGCGTGTCCCGAAACAACGTCCCTGGACATCACACCTAGAAGCGGGAACCGCCCCGATCAGATGCCCAGGTTGCCCTCGAACGCGGCGGCCTCCAGGCGCGTCTTCACGGCACCGAGGAAGCGCGCAGCGTCCGCACCGTCGATGACGCGGTGGTCGTACGACAGCGCGAGGTAGACGTACGAGCGCACCGAGATCGCGTCCTTGCCGTCGACCGTCACGACGCCGGGACGCTTGACGACCACGCCGGTGCCGAGGATCGCGGTCTGGGGCAGGAACACGACGGGGGTGTCGAACAGCGCGCCGCGCGAACCGGTGTTGGTCAGCGTGAACGTGCCGCCCGCGAGCTCGTCGGGCTTCAGCTTGTTGTCGCGCGTACGCGCGGCGAGGTCGGCGATCTCGTGAGCGATCTGGGCGAGGTTCTTGCCCGCCGCGTCACGGAGCACCGGAGTCAGGAGTCCGCGCTCGGTGTCGACCGCGATGGAGAGGTTCTCCGTCGCCGGGTAGACGATCTGATCGCCGTCCACCGTCGAGTTGACGACGGGGTACGCCTGGAGCGCCTCGGCGGCGGCCAGCGCGAAGAACGGCAGGAACGACAGCTTGTCGCCGGTCTTCGCCAGGAAGTCGTTCTTCACCTTGTCGCGGAAGGTCGCGAGCTTCGTGACGTCCACCTCGACCACCGAGGTCAGCTGCGCCGTCGACTGCATCGACTCCACGGCCCGCGAGGCGAGCACCTTGCGAAGACGCGACATCGGCTGGGTGGTGCCGCGCAGCGGCGACACCTCGAGCGGCGCGGGCGCGGGCGCAGCCGCAGCAGCGGCAGGAGCGGACGCCGCGGCCTCCGCCGCCTTGAGCACGTCCTCCTTGCGGATGCGACCGCCGACGCCGGTGCCCTTCACCGAACCGAGGTCGACGCCCTGCTGCTGAGCGAGGCGACGAACGAGCGGCGTGACGTAGGTGATCCCGTCCTCCTCGGCGACAAGCGCCGGAGCGGCGGGCGCCGGGGCCGCGGCGGGAGCGGGAGCGGCAGCCGGGGCGGGAGCAGCAGCGGGGGCGGGAGCGGCCGCGGGAGCCGGGGCAGCAGCGGCAGCGGGGGCCGGAGCGGCCGCGGCAGCCGGGGCGGGAGCCGGGGCGGCTGCGGGCGTCGGAGCCTCGGCGGCCGGAGCCGGTGCCTCAGCGGCCGGAGCCGGTGCCTCAGCCGCCGGTGCCTGAGCAGGCGCCGCGGCGGCGGGCGCCGCACCTGCCTCCCCGATGCGGGCGAGCGGCGAGCCGACGGCGACGGTCTCGTCTTCGGCGACCAGGATCTCGGTGAGCACGCCGGCGAACGGCGACGGGATCTCGGTGTCGACCTTGTCGGTCGAGATCTCGAGGAGCGGCTCGTCGACGGCGACCTCCTCGCCGATCTGCTTGAGCCAGCGGGTGACGGTGCCTTCGGTGACGCTCTCGCCGAGCTCGGGCAGGACGACATCCTTGCCTCCGCCTGCGGACGCGGCGGGCTGCTCGGCAGCGGGTGCCGGCGCGGGCTCGGCCGGGGCTGCCGGAGCCTCGGCGGACGGTGCCTCCGCGGGCGCAGCCGAGGCGGCCTCAGCGGGCGCGGCCTGAGCCTCGGCGGCGGCGGCCTCGGGGGCCGGAGCGGCGGCGGGGGTACCGGAGCCGTCACCGATCTTCGCCAGCACAGCGCCGACCTCGACGGTCTCGTCCTCCTGCACGAGGATCTCCTCGATCACGCCGCTGACCGGCGAGGGGATCTCGGTGTCCACCTTGTCCGTGGAGATCTCGAGCAGGCCCTCGTCCGCCTGGACCGTGTCGCCGACGTTCTTGAGCCAGCGGGTGACCGTTCCCTCGGTCACGCTCTCGCCGAGAGCGGGGAGGACCACGGATGTGCTCATGAGGATGTCTCCTTCTGAAGAAATATCGGATCTAGCTTAGTGATGGGGCGCGCCCCGGAGGGTCACAGCGCGTGCAGCGGCTTGCCCGCCAGAGCGAGGAACGCCTCGCCGAGCGCTTCGGACTGGGTCGGGTGCGCGTGGACGAACGGCGCGATGTCTTCGGGGTGGGCTTCCCAGCCGACGACGAGCTGTCCTTCGGTGATGAGCTCGCCGACGCGGTCGCCGATCAGGTGGACGCCGAGAACCGGGCCGTCCTTGACGCGCACGACCTTGACGATGCCGCTCGTGCCGAGGATCTCGCTCTTGCCGTTGCCCGCGAGGTTGTACTCGTAGGAGACGATGCCGTCCGCACCGTGCGCGTCGGCGGCCTGCGCCTCGGTGAGGCCCACGGACGCGACCTCCGGGTGGCTGTACGTGACCTTGGGGATGTGGGCGTCGGGGATCACGACGGGAGACAGACCCGCGATCTCCTCGGCGACGAAGATGCCCTGCTGGAACCCGCGGTGGGCGAGTTGGAGGCCGGGGACGATGTCACCCACCGCCCACACGTGGTCGACCCCGGTGCGCAGCCGCTCGTCGGTGATGACGAAGCCGCGATCGATCGTCACACCGGCCTCCTCGTAGCCGAGGCCCGCGGTCGCCGGCCCGCGCCCGACGGCGACGAGCAGGTAGTCCGCCGTGAACGTCTTGCCGTCCTCGAGCGTCACGGTCACCGCGTCCGCGGTCTGCGACGCGCTCTGGAACCGCACGCCGAGGGAGTACGGGATGCCGCGACGCCGGAACGCGCGCTCGAGGCCCTTGCTGAGCGCGACGTCTTCGTTGGGCACGAGGTGGTCGAGCGCCTCGACGATGGTGACCTCGGCGCCGAACGAGCGCCAGACGCTCGCGAACTCGACGCCGATGACCCCGCCGCCCAGGATGACGACGCTGCCGGGGATCTCGTCGAGCTCGAGGGCGTGCTCGCTGGTGAGGATGCGACCGCCGATCTCGAGCCCGGGCAGCGTCCGGCTGTACGAGCCCGTCGCCAGCACGACGTCGGTGCCGCGATAGAGGTCGTCGCCGACGCGGACGGCGGGACCTGCCTCCAGGCGCCCCTCGCCGTTCACGACGGTGATGCCGCGGGCCTTGACCATGCCCTCGAGTCCCTTGTACTTCTTCGCGACGATGCCTTCGCGGTAGGCGCGGACGCCCGCCGGGTCGATGCCCTCGAAGGTCGCGCGGATGCCGATGGCCGCAGCATCCCGTGCCGTGTCGGCCACCTCGGCCGCGTGCAGCAGCGCCTTCGTCGGGATGCACCCGCGGTGCAGGCAGGTGCCTCCCACCTTGCCCTTCTCGACAAGGGCCACGGTCTTGCCGAGTTCCGCGGCGCGGAGCGCGGCCGCGTAGCCGCCGCTTCCACCGCCGAGAATGACGAGATCGAAGGAGTGGTCGGTCATCGTGCCTCCTCATCGAGGTCTGCCAGGACGAAGCGGATCAGGCTGCGCACGGTGGCGGCAGTCGGTCCCTTGTCGGTGAAGCCGTACGGCGCGCCCTTGTGGGTCCCGCTGCCGGCGATGTCGAGATGCACCCAGGGGATTCGAGGCGCATCCGTCTCGTCGGCGGTGCGGCCGACGAAGTGGCGCAGGAACAGTCCTGCGAAGAGAGAGCCGCCGGCAGGGTCGCCGATCTTGGCGTTCTGCAGGTCGGCGATGGGGGAGTCGAGCTCCTCGACCATGTGGGCGGGGAGGGGCAGCTGCCATGCGGGCTCGTCGGCCTCGGCAGCCGCGGCGAGGTAGGTCGCCACGGCGTCGTCGTCGCCCATCACGCCGGTGTGGCGCGTGCCGAGGGCGATGAGGATCGCACCGGTGAGCGTTGCGACATCGACGATCACGTCGGGCTTCTCCCGGCTGGCCGCGACCAGTCCGTCGGCGAGCACCAGGCGGCCCTCGGCGTCGGTGTTGAGCACCTCGACGGTCGTGCCGTCCAGGAGGCGCAGCACGTCGCCGGGTCGCGTGGCGCGGCCCGACGGCATGTTGTCGGCGACGCAGAGCCACGCCGTCACCTTGACGGGAGCGCCGACGGATGCCGCGGCTCGCAGCACACCGAGCACCGTGGCGGCGCCCGCCATGTCGTACTTCATCCCGACCATCGACGCGGCCGGTTTCAGCGACAGGCCGCCGGTGTCGAACGTGATGCCCTTGCCCACCAGCGCCACGTGCCTGGCGGCGCCCTCGGGCGCGTACTCGAGGCGGATGAGGCGCGGCGGGCGATCCGAGCCCTGTCCTACGCCGAGGATCCCGCCGAAGCCCTGCTCGCGGAGCGCCCCCTCGTCGAGGACCTCGACCGTGACCGGCAGGTCCGCGACGGACTCGGTCGCACGCGCGGCGACATCCGCAGGCCCGAGCCATTCCGCCGGGGTGTTCACGAGGTCCTTCACGAGGGCGACGGATGCTGCGGTCTCGACGATCAGCCTCAGCGCGGCGTCGTCCGGCTCTGCGGTGCCGTGCACGACCACGCGCTCCGCACGAGGCTTCGGCGCTTCGGTCTTGTACCCCTCGAAGCGGTAGCCGCCGAGCGCGGCGCCCTCCGCGGCCGCCGTCCACAGCGACGGATCGGCGAAGGGTGCGGCGACGGCGACCGTCGCGAACCCGGTGATGGCGCGGACCGCCGCGCCGACCGCATCGCGCAGGGCCGCGGCATCCGGAGCCGAACCGGTCCCCACGACGGCCAGCGGAACCGTCGTCGCATCGGGCACGTGGACCCGCACCCAGGCACCCACGGCGCCGGTGAAGCCCACTCCCGACAGCGCCTCGGCCAGGCCCGGCCAGTCCGAGAGATCGGGGCCTCCGTCGGCGTCGAGCGGGGGGAGCGCGAGGAGGAGAAGGTCGGCGTCGGACTCTCGGACGGATGCAGTGCGGTACTCGAGGTCGGGGAACGACATGGTCTCCATCCTAGGGACGACGACTGTTCGCTCTGAGCGCGACCGTCACGACCCGAGCTCCGCGGACGACTCGTAGCATGGGTGCATGCCTTTTCCCGGCCCGCTGTTCGAGCGTGCGGCTTCAGCGCCGCCCGTGCCGCGCGGGCTGCCGCTGGTGATCGCCCTCACCGGGTTCACCGATGCCGGCAGTGCCGTGAGCCGAGTGATCGACTACTTCCGCGACGAGCTCTCGCCGACGCCCCTCGCCGTGTTCTCCAACGACACGCTGCTGGACTACCGCGCACGCCGCCCGATCGTGTCGTTCGAGAAAGATCACCTCACGGACTACCGCCCGTCCCGCCTGGAGCTGTCGTTCGCCCACGACGCCCTCGGGCAGCCATTCCTGCTGCTGGCGGGATACGAGCCGGACTTCGCCTGGGATGCCTTCACCGAGGCGATCCTGGAATTCACCGAACTGTACGGCGTGTCGACGGTGACGTGGGTGCATGCGATCCCGATGCCGGTGCCTCACACGCGCCCGATCGGCACGACGGTGAGCGGCACCCGGTCGGAGCTGACCGAGGCGCACTCGGTGTGGCAGCCCCACACGCAGGTCCCGGCGACGGCGGGCCACCTGCTCGAGTACCGGCTCGCCGCCGCGGGCGTGCGCGTCGCGGGCTTCGTGCTGCTGATCCCGCACTATCTCGGCGACACCGAGTACCCCGCCGCCGCTCTGGCGGCTCTCGACAGCCTCACCGTCGCGACGGGGCTCGTCTTCGCGGGCGACGAGCTGCGCGAGGAGAACCGCGAGTATCTCGAGAAGGTCACAGAGCAGATCGAGGGCAGCGACGAGCTCGCGCGCATGGTGCAGGGCCTCGAGGAGCGCTACGACGCCTACATGGCCGGATCCACTCTCGCGACCCCGATGATCCACACCGGCGACCTGCCCAGCGCCGACGAGCTGGCCGCCGAACTCGAGCGGTTCCTGGCATCGCGACCCGCGGAGGACGACAAGCGCGGCTCCTGATCGCGCCGGCCCGCGCGTCGGAGGAATTCGACGCCCGCGCGGGGTGTTGACACGAGAGATGGAGGTGCGCCGGTCCCGGCGGGGCGATGCTGGCGGCGCACGGCAAGTATGAGATACTAGACGCTCTGACCCGTTGTCAACCTTCTTCGTGGGGCATCCCTTTGAAGATGTGGACTTGACAAGGGTCTTACTAGTGTCCGAAACCGACCGGAGAGGCGCAGGGCGCTTCGACCGGTGAAAGGCGAAACGTGACTCCAGGCACGAACACCAAGGCTCGCTCGGCCGCGAAGGACACCGAGACGGACGAGACGAAGACCGCGGCCGCCAAGAAGGCTCCCGCGGCCAAGGGCGCCGCCAAGACCAAGGCCGCACCGAAGACCGCGTCCAAGCGCGCGAAGAAGTCGGACGACGAGTTCGAGGACGACGTCGAGGAGCTCGACGAGGACGTCGAACTCGAGGACGAGGGCGACGACGCGGACGGCGACGACGCAGTGGAGGCCGGCGAGCCGGCCAAGGCTGCCCAGACCGCCGCGGCCGGCGACGACGCCAACGCTTCCGAGGACGAGGAGGAAGAGGAGGAGAGCACCAAGCCGGCGTTCACCGAGCCTCTCCCCACCGGCGCGATCGTCATCTCGTCCAGCGACGAGGACGACGTCCCTGTCTACTCGACTCAGATCACCGGCGCGACGGCCGACCCCGTCAAGGACTACCTCAAGCAGATCGGCAAGGTGCCGCTCCTGAACGCGGCCGAAGAGGTCGAGCTCGCAATGCGCATCGAGGCGGGTCTGTTCGCCGAAGAGAAGCTGTCGCACATGTCGGCCGCGGAGAAGACCTCGCAGCTCGGTCTGGACCTGCAGTGGGTCGCCCGCGACGGCCAGCGCGCGAAGAGCCACCTGCTCGGCGCCAACCTGCGCCTCGTCGTCTCGCTCGCCAAGCGCTACACCGGCCGCGGCATGCAGTTCCTGGACCTCATCCAGGAGGGCAACCTCGGTCTCATCCGCGCGGTCGAGAAGTTCGACTACACCAAGGGCTTCAAGTTCTCGACCTACGCGACGTGGTGGATCCGTCAGGCCATCACCCGCGCCATGGCCGACCAGGCCCGCACCATCCGTATCCCGGTGCACATGGTCGAGGTCATCAACAAGCTCGCGCGCGTCCAGCGCCAGATGCTGCAGGACCTCGGTCGCGAACCCACGCCCGAGGAGCTCAGCCGCGAGCTCGACATGACGCCCGAGAAGGTCATCGAGGTGCAGAAGTACGGCCGTGAGCCGATCTCGCTGCACACGCCGCTCGGTGAGGACGGCGACAGCGAGTTCGGTGACCTCATCGAGGACACCGAGGCCGTTGTCCCGGCCGACGCGGTGGGCTTCACGATGCTGCAGCGCCAGCTCGAATCGCTCCTCGACTCGCTCTCGGAGCGCGAGGCCGGCGTGATCCGCATGCGCTTCGGCCTGGGCGACGGCCAGCCGAAGACGCTCGACCAGATCGGCGACACGTTCGGGGTCACGCGCGAGCGCATCCGCCAGATCGAGTCGAAGACGATGGCGAAGCTGCGGCACCCGTCGCGTTCGCAGTCGCTGCGGGACTACCTCGAGTGAGTGAGGCGAACGCCGGCAAGGCGCTCACCGTACAGGTCGAAGGCTCGTCGTTCGCGCGCATCCCGATCCGCACGCGGGTCGTGATGCCGGGCGACGACCTCGACGCCTTCGTCCGCGAGTACGCGGCAGATGTGGTGCGCGAGGGCGACCTGCTGTTCGTGACGGAGAAGATCGTCGCGATCACGCAGGGGCGCTCGTACCTTGTCGAGGACATCAAGCCGCGCAAGTTGGCGCTCTTCCTCTCGAAGTACGTCACGCGCACGCCCTACGGCATCGGACTCGGCATGCCCGAGACGATGGAGATGGCGCTGCGAGAGTGCGGCACGCTCCGCATCCTCTTCGCGGCAGCCGTCTCCGCCGTTACCAAGCTGTTCGGCCGCAAGGGCGACTTCTATCGCATCGCCGGCGACAAGGCCCGCGCGATCGACGGACCGACGTCGGGAACGATCCCCCCGTACAACAAGGCCGTCGTGCTCGGACCCGAGCGCCCGCGCGAGGTCGCGACCCACCTCAAGGCGCTGCTCGGCGGGGTGCCCGAGGTGGCCGTGGTCGACATCAACGACCTCGGCGGCAACATCCTCGGCTCCACGCTCGACAAGGCGGACGAGAAGCGTCTCGTCTCGATCCTCAGGGACAACCCGCTGGGTCAGGGCCACCAGTCGACGCCGCTCGGCATCGTCCGGACGATCTGAACCGGCGCTGCCGAAGGCGCGGCATCCTTCACGGATGCCGCGCCTTCGGCACGTTCAGAATCCGATCGCCTCGCGGTAGCGGGGCTTGTGGCCGGTGCGGATGCCGGTGACGCTCGGCTTGTTCTCGTAGACACCGGCGCCCCAGTTGCCCTCGACCAGCACCGGACCGTCCGGCGAGACCACGATGTCCCAGCCGACGTACTGGATCTGGGGCACGACGCGCGCGACCCGGTCGACGAACGCCTTGACCTCGTCGATCATGGGCAGCTGGAAGTCGGCGATGACGAAGCCGCTGTCGGGGTGCTTCTCGTGCACGTGGCCATGCGAGTCGTAGCCGGGGCCGACGGCATGGCCGTTCTCGTCGAGCATCGTGTAGAAGCCGCCGAAGGTCATCTGGTCGCTCACCGCCCCGCGACCGAACTTCTGCGCCATCGCCAGGATGTGGGTCTTCTCGCCGTCGAAGAACGCGGTGACACGCGTGGTGTTCACGGTTCCGGGGCACACGGCCGCGAGGTCGGCGTGCTGGCGGATGACCTCCTCGATGAGCAGCTCGCCGCGCGCCAGCAGCCCGCGGTGGAAGTCGTCCCAGTCCGAGACGTCGGCTGCGTGGTAGCGGTGCACACCCGTGCCCGCCTGGCCCACCGGCTCCTTCGTGACGATCGTGCCGTGCTCCTGGGCGAAGGTGCGCACCGCGTCGGCGTTGCCTTCCTCGACGACCATCCAATCGCGACGGAGGAAGTCGCTGAACGTGCGGTCGAACTCGACCTTGTCCTGGAACCGGCCCCGGTGGGCGGGGTCGTCGTACTTCTGCGACAGCTCGTTCGAGACCGGATGCGTCATGTAGGTCGCCCGCTCCGCCCGGTTCAGGATCGCGAAGTCGTAGTCGACGTAGTCCTGGAAGCCGACCTGCTTGAAACCCGCCGACCACAGCATGTCGACCACGACCGCGGGGGTCCACTTGCCGTGCGTGTGCGCGGTCTCTTTCGCGCGCTCCAGCACGGAGCCGACATCGATGCGACGGACGCGCCAGGCGAGGTAGCGAAGGCGGTTCGAGAGGGCGAGGCCCTGAGAAGACATGCGTGCTCCGGGTTCGGTTCGGGGACCCCGATAGTCTAGGGGCGTGAGTTCCGCGATCCCTGGGCACGACCACACCGTGCCGGGATCGGACCCTCGCAGCGCACCGGTTGCACGCGTCTCGCGGACCGCCCTGACGGCGAACGCCCAGCCCGCGCGGGAGCGCGGCGTCCGTTCGTACGACCCGTCGATCCTGGAAGCGGATGCCTGGGGCCACGGTGCGGAGCTCGTGCGCAGCGTGCTGGCCACCGTGGGCCTCGAGCCGCGGGACCGCCATGCCGTCGTGACCGCGGGCGACGCGGCGCCGTCGGCCGGACGGACCGGCGCGCTGTCAGCCGCGGCACTCTTCGGACTGCCCGATGCCGGGTCGACCGGTGTGCCCGCCCTGCGGCTCACGGGCACCGTGCTCTCGGTGAAGGACCTCCGGGCCGGTGAAGGCGTGTCGTACGGCTACGCGTACCGCGCGCCGGCCGACACCCGGGTCGCGCTGGTCACCGGGGGCTACGCACAGGGCATCGTGCGCGGGCTCGGCGGCGCGGTTCACGTGATGATCGCGGGGGAACGGCACGCCATCGTCGGGCGCGTCGCGATGGACGTGTGCGTGGTGGAGATCACGGATGCCGCGATCCCGCGCGGCGCCGAGGTCCTGTTTCTCGGCGACCCGGCGCTGGGAGAGCCGTCGCTCGCCGACTGGGTGCGCGCCACGGAGCTGACCGCCGGCGAGCTGATCACGACGGTCGGACTTCGCGCCACCAGGGTGGAGGCACCGTGACCGCCCGCCTCTCCGTCGACCTCGATGCCCTCGTCGCGAACGTCGCGCGCGTGCGCGACACGGTGTCTCCCGCCGAGCTGATGCTCGTGGTCAAGGACGACGCCTACGGCCACGGCCTGGCGCCCGTCGTGCGGGCCGCCTCCGCCATCGGGGTGACCTGGTTCGGCGCCTTCGACGTGCGGACGGGGTGTGCGGTGCGCGATGCCGTCGGCGATGACGCCCGGATCTTCGCCTGGATCGCTGCCTCACGCGAGGACCTCGACGCCGCCGTCGCCCAGCGGATCGACCTCGGCATCGGCGACGCCGATCTGCTGGAGGAGCTCGCGGACGCCGCGCGGGACGCCGGCGCGACGGTGCGCGCGCACCTCAAGATCGACACCGGCCTGCACCGCAACGGCGTGCGGCCGGAGCAGTGGCCCGGGTTCGTGTCGCGCGCGGCTGCGCTCCAGACGGAAGGCGTCATCGATGTCGTCGGCGTCTGGAGCCACATCGCGGAGGCGTCGGACGCCGAGGACGACGACGCCCGCCTTGTCTACGAGTGGGCGCTCGACGAGGCAGCGGCCGCAGGCCTCCGCCCGGCGATGCGTCATCTGGCCGCCAGCGCTGCCTCGTTCGCGCGCCCGGAGTTCCGCTACGACATGGTTCGTGTGGGGGCGTTCTGTTACGGCATCCGCTCGGCCGGAGGCCCCTCCGCCGACGACCTCGGCCTCACGCCGATCGGAACGCTCGAGACCGACGTGATCGAGGTGGCCGGAGAGTCCGTCAGGGTCGACCTCGGATTCCTCCACGGGCTTCCGTCGACGCTGCGCACTCGCGCGGCGGTCGGAACGCCCGCCGGGAGCCGGCAGCTCATCGCCGTGGGGGACTCGGATTCTCTCGTCGCCGCGTGGCGGGGAGCCGCCGTGGGGGATGCCGTCACCATCTACGGTCCGGGTGCTTCGGGCGAAGTGAGCGCGACGGATCTCGCGGAGCTCATCGGCACCATCGGTGAGGAGATCGCGCTGCGCGTGTCACCGCTCGTGGAACGCAGATACACCCGCCGCTGAAGCGACGGGTGCGAGTCTGCCGGGGCGGTTCCTACTCGGCGAGGCGAGCGGTCTCGTCGTGCCACGAGGTCGCGATGGCGCGGAGCTTCTCTTCGTACTTGCGGCCGTGGTGGGCGCAGAAGAGGAGTTCGCTGCCGTTGACCTCGGCCGCGATGTACGCCTGTGCGCCGCAGGAGTCGCAACGATCCATGGCGGTGAGGCGGTGCTCGAGGACGGCGCCGGGCTCAGTGGGTGTCGATAGCGTGGTCATGTCGGTGCCTCCTCGTATTCGTAGAACTCTCTCGCGGTCATGAAATACAACCACGCCGATGTTTCGAGAATGCCGCGAATCGACAACATTTCGCTGAGCGCGTACGCTGCTCGCCCCTGAAGCGTGTCTGCGCCGGGCTGTCTGGCGCCCCGATTACGATGGGAGATTGTGACCGCCGAGTACTCCGCCCATCATCTTCAGGTGCTCGAAGGGCTCGAAGCGGTCCGCAAGCGCCCCGGCATGTACATCGGCTCGACGGACTCCCGCGGCCTCATGCACTGCCTGTGGGAGATCATCGACAACTCCGTCGACGAGGCCCTCGCAGGGCACGGCTCACGCATCGACATCGTCCTCCACGCCGACGGCAGCGTCGAGGTGCGCGACCGCGCCCGGGGCATCCCCGTCGACATCGAGCCGCGCACGGGGCTCTCGGGCGTCGAGGTCGTCTTCACGAAGCTCCACGCCGGCGGCAAGTTCGGCGGTGGCTCTTACGCCGCGTCAGGCGGTCTGCACGGTGTCGGGGCATCCGTCGTCAACGCGCTCTCGGAACGCCTCGACGTCGAGGTCGACCGCGGCGGCAAGACGTGGGCGATGTCGTTCCACCGGGGCGAGCCCGGGGTCTTCTCGAACGGCAGTCCCGACTCGGCTTTCACCCCGTTCGAGGAGCGCAGCGAGCTGCGCGTCTCGGGCCGCGCCGCGAAAGGCGTCACCGGCACCCGCATCCGCTACTGGGCCGACAGGCAGATCTTCACGAAGGATGCCGCGTTCAATCTGCAGGAGCTCGAGCAGCGCGCCCGCCAGACCGCGTTCCTGGTCCCCGGACTCGAGATCGTCATCCGCGACGAGCGCCCGGGCACCGAGTCGGGCGAGCCGGTCGAGACGAGCTACCGGTTCGACGGCGGCATCTCGGAGTTCGCCGACTTCCTCGCGCCCGACTCCGGCGTCACCGACACATGGCGGCTCAGCGGCGAGGGGAAGTTCACCGAGACTGTCCCGGTGCTGCAGCCCTCGGGCGCGATGGTCCCGACCGAGGTCGAGCGCGAGTGCCACGTCGACATCGCCGTCAGGTGGGGCACCGGGTATGAGACGGTGTCGCGCTCGTTCGTCAACATCATCGCCACGCCCAAGGGCGGGACGCACCAGCAGGGGTTCGAGCAGGGCCTCATGAAGGTGCTGCGCGACCAGGTCGCACAGAACGCGCGCAGGCTCAAGGTCGGAAACGACAAGCTCGAGAAGGACGACATCCTCGCCGGGCTCACGGCCGTGCTGACCGTGCGCCTCCCCGAGCCGCAGTTCGAGGGCCAGACCAAGGAGGTCCTCGGCACGCCCGCGGTCCGCCAGATCGTGTCGAACGTCGTCACCCGCGAGCTCACCGCGCGGTTCACGTCGCCGAAGCGCGACGACAAGGCGCAGACCTCGCTGCTGCTCGACAAGGTCGTCTCCGAGATGAAGGCGCGCATCTCTGCGCGCACGCACAAAGAGACGCAGCGCCGCAAGAACGCGCTCGAGTCCTCGTCGCTGCCCGCCAAGCTCGCAGACTGCCGGTCGAACGACGTCGCCGAGTCCGAGCTGTTCATCGTCGAGGGCGACTCGGCGCTCGGCACCGCCAAGCTCGCGCGCAACAGCGAGTTCCAGGCGCTGCTGCCGATCCGCGGCAAGATCCTCAACGTCCAGAAGGCGTCGATCAGCGACATGCTCTCTAACGCCGAGTGCGCCGCGATCATCCAGGTGATCGGAGCCGGCTCGGGCCGCTCGTTCGACCTCGACACCGCGCGTTACGGGAAGATCATCCTGATGAGCGACGCCGATGTCGACGGCGCCCACATCCGCACGCTGCTGCTGACGCTGTTCTTCCGGTACATGCGGCCGCTCATCGACGAGGGTCGCGTCTACGCCGCGGTCCCGCCGCTGCACCGCGTCGTCGTGATGAACCCCGGGTCCAAGCCGAACGAGACGATCTACACGTACTCCGAGGCCGAGCTGCATGGACTCCTCACCAAGCTCACAAAGGCCGGCAAGCGCTGGCAGGAGCCGGTTCAGCGCTACAAGGGCCTCGGTGAGATGGACGCGGACCAGCTGGCCACGACGACCATGGACCGGGGCGGCCGCACGCTCCGACGTGTGCGGATGCAGGATGCCGAGGCCGCGGCATCCGTCTTCGAACTGCTGATGGGCAACGACGTGGCGCCGCGCAAGGAGTTCATCATCGACTCCAGCGACCGTCTGGTGCGCGAGCGCATCGACGCGTGACGGCCTGCCTCCCGGTTCGCCCCACCACGACAGTCAGGCGGAACCGGCAGGGACTCAGCGGATGCCGGTGCCGATGGCGCCGATGACGCCGTCGAGTGCGGTGCCCGACGCGTCGCGCTTCGCGCCGGACTCCGGCAGCGCGCGGGTCGCGCCGTCCGGCCCGATGGCGCGCGGATCGGTTCCGACCCACGCGAGCGTGAGCGCGTCTTCGCCACGGAGGAACCGCTGAGCGCGCACACCGCCGGTCGCGCGGCCCTTCGCCGGGAACTCGCTGAACAGCGACACCTTCGCGCTGCCGGCGTCGGTGCCCGCGAGCGCCGTCGTGGAGCCGGCGATCGTCACCACGACGGCGTCGAACTCGGAAGGCCCGACGACGTCGAACGCGATGACCTGTGCGCCGTCGGTGAGGCGGATGCCGGCCATGCCGCCTGCGGACCGGCCCTGCGGGCGCACAGATGACGCGTCGAAGCGCAGCAGTTGCGCGTCGCTGGCCACGAACACCAGCTCGGCGCCGTCCGAGGCGGGGGCGGCACCGACGACCCGGTCGCCGTCCTTCAGGGCGATGATCTCGACGTCGTGCTTGTTCGCGATCTCGCTGGCGGCCACGCGCTTGACGATGCCCTGCGCCGTGCCGATGGCGATCGGCGGGGCGTCTGCGAGCGGCACGAGTGCGACGATGTGCTCGCCGCCACTCAGCCCGAGGTACTGGTCGCCGCGAGTCCCGGCCGCCAGCTGCACGGAATTTCCCGGCACGGACGGCAGGTCGACGGGGGAGAAGCGCACCAGGCGGCCGAGGTTCGTCACCGCGCCGATGTCGCCGCGCGTGGTGGCGTCCACCGCCGAGCGGATCGCGTCGTGCTTGGAGCGTCGCGATGGCGCGACGATGCCACCGGCGGGTGCGTCGGCCACGAGCTCGGCACGCACCATGCGGCCGGTGGCGGAGAGGAAGACGCGGCACGGAGCATCGGCGATCTGCAGGTCGGCGGCCGCCGCAGCCGCCCGCGAGCGCGGCTGGACAGGGCCGCCGTTGAGCAGCAGCGTGCGCCGCGGGGTGCCGAACGCCTCGGCGGCGGCATCCAATTCGTGCGCCACCTGCGCGCGCAGGAGCACGTCGCTGCCGAGCAGCTCCTCGAGCTGGGCGATCTCCTTCTTGAGGTTGTCGCGCTCGGCCTCGAGCTCGATGCGCGAGAACTTCGTGAGGCGACGCAGCCGCAGCTCGAGGATGTACTCGGACTGCGCCTCCGACAGGTCGAACACGCTCATCAGGCGCGTGCGCGCCTGCTCGCCGTCGTCGGATGTACGGATGACCTGGATGACCTCGTCGATGTCGAGGATCGCGATGAGCAGGCCCTCGACGAGGTGGAGGCGTTCCTTGCGACGCTCCAGACGGTAGCGGCTGCGGCGAGTGACCACGCTGATGCGGTGGTCGAGGTAGACGCGCAGGAGATCACGAAGTCCGAGCGTCTGCGGCTGTCCCTCGACGAGGGCGACGTTGTTGATGCTGAACGAGTCCTCGAGCGGCGTCAGGCGGTAGAGGTGGTCGAGCACCGCCTGCGGGTCGAATCCCGTCTTGATGCCGATCACCAGGCGCAGGCCGTGGTGGCGGTCGGTCAGGTCGTTGACGTCCGCGATGCCCTGCAGCTTCTTGGCGTTGACGGCGTCCTTGATCTTCTCGATCACGCGCTCGGGACCGACGAGGTACGGCAGCTCGGTCACGACGAGGCCGGTGCGGCGCGGGCCGAGGGATTCGATCGACACCTTCGCCCGCGTGCGGAAGCTGCCGCGGCCGTTCGTGTACGCATCCTTGATGCCGTCCAGGCCGACGATGATGCCGCCGCCGGGAAGGTCGGGACCGGGCACGAACTCCATCAGTTCGTCGACCGTCGCCTCGGGGTTCTCGAGCAGGTGCGTCGCGGCTCCCACGACCTCGATCAGGTTGTGCGGCGCCATGTTGGTCGCCATGCCGACCGCGATGCCGGTGGTGCCGTTGACGAGGAGGTTGGGGAACGCCGCCGGCAGCACCTCGGGCTGCTGGAACTGGCCGTCGTAGTTCGGGATGAAGTCGACGACGTCCTCGTCGAGGTTCTCGGTGAGCGCCAGCGCCGGCGGGGCGAGACGGGCCTCGGTGTACCGGGGTGCGGCGGGACCGTCGTCGAGCGAGCCGAAGTTTCCGTGCCCGTCGACCAGGGGCACACGCAGCGAGAAGGGCTGTGCGAGACGCACGAGCGCGTCGTAGATGGGGGCGTCGCCGTGCGGGTGCAGCTTTCCCATCACCTCGCCGACCACACGGGCGCTCTTCACGTGGCCGCGGTCCGGACGAAGGCCCATGTCGGCCATCTGGAAGAGGATGCGACGCTGCACCGGCTTGAGCCCGTCGCGCGCGTCGGGGAGCGCGCGCGAGTAGATGACCGAGTACGCATACTCGAGGAACGACGTCTGCATCTCCGAAGAGACGTCGACGTCCTCGATGCGTCCGTGGTCGGCGGGGGAGGAATCGGTGCGGGAAGCGGGCATGTGTCGATGAAGCCTCGGGTGACGGCGGGGAGCGAGGGGGCGCGGCCGCGTGTGCGAGACTGGCCCCGATGACCCTCAGCCTACCCGTGGACCCGCCGCGCGCCCGGAGCCTCACCCGTGTCGTGACCGAGATGTCGGCAGCGCTGGACGGCGGCTCGGAGTGGTTCGCGCCGGCGCGGAGCGCGATCGTCTGGGTGCTCGACGGGCTCGGCGTCTCCAACCTCTCGGCCCGCGCCGGGCACGCGCGCTTCCTCAGCGAGGCTCGCTCGAAGAAGGATGTCGCGCGCTCGGTCTTCCCGTCGACGACGGCCGCTGCACTGACCAGCCTGCTGACGGGCACACTGCCGGGGGAGCATGGCATCGTCGGCTATCGGGCGCGCGTACCCGGCACCGATGACGTGGTGAATCTGCTGCGCGGCTGGGACACCGAAGGCCTGCCCTTGGAGTTCCAGCGGGCAGCCCCGCTGTCTGCCACGCTCGGCAGGCCGTTCCTCGCCGTGTCGCGCAACGAGTACGCGGGCACCGGCTTCACCGCGGCCACACTCGGCGACGCCGAATTCCACGGCGCCGACGACCTCGACGAGCGTGTGAGCCTCGCCGCCGACCTCGCGGCGCAGCATCCGGGGTCCCTCATCTATCTTTATGCGCCCGATCTCGACGCGATCGGTCACAAGCGCGGCTGGGAGTCCGATGAATGGGTCGCAGGGCTGGAGCGGGTGGATGCGGCGGCCCGCACGCTCTCGGCATCCCTCGACCGCGGCACCGGCGTCGTGGTGACGTCGGACCACGGCATGGTCGACGTGCCGCGGCATCGCCATCTCCTTCTGGAGGAGGGGGACGACCTGCTCGACGGCGTCCGCCTCATCGGCGGAGAACCTCGGATGCTCCACCTGTACGCGGAGCCGGGTGCGGCAGACGCGGTGCTGGCGAGGTGGCGGGAGGCCGAGGCATCCCGTTCGTGGGTCTTCTCACGCGCCGAACTCGAAGCGTCAGGGCTGGTGGGCCCGGTCGACCCGGAGGTCGCTGCGCGGATCGGCGACGTGATCGTCGCCGCGCGCGCGGGCGTCGCTTACTACGACGACCGGCTCGCCGACAAGGCCCCGCAGAAGATGATCGGGCAGCATGGCTCGCTGACCGATGAGGAGCGCATCGTGCCGCTCATCCGGCTCGGCGCGTTCGCCGGAGACTGAGGTTCAGTCGTCGGAGCGGGCGCCGAACACGATCTCGTCCCACGACGGCATCGACGTGCGTCCCTTGCGACGACCGGCCTCGGCGACAGCAGCCGGCGTCGGCGCCTGATAGTCGGACGCCGGCGGTTCCTCATCGGACGACGACTCGTCGTATCCGGGCTCCAGCGCGTCGAAGAGCGCAACCGGCGCGGGCGAGCGGGGAGCCGACGCGACCTCTTCGGCACCCGGGAGGGGCTCACGCTGACCGCGACGACGTCGCAGTGCCTCGAGCAGGTCGGCGGTCTCGGCGGAGGTCGCCACGGCGGGCTCGCTCGCGCGCTTGATGGCGGCCTCCTGGACGGCGGGAGCGGCCGGGCCAGGGATGTCGGGTGACTCGATGTCGGCGTCGGGAAGGCGGCGCGGACCGAACGCCCCGCTGTCGAAGCGGGAGTCGTCCTTCGCGGCCACGGTGTCGAGGGCCCGAAGCCGGGGGATGAGCCCCTCGGGGAGCGAACCCTGACGCGAGAGCTGGATGGCGTCGGTGTTCAGCGGCGACAGCGTGCTGCGGCGCGGGTCGAATCCCCAGCGGGCGTCATGGCCGATGTCGTTCGAGGTGAACTCCAGCTTGACGGTCCAGCCGGTCGGTTCCTTCCAGCTGGTCCAGCGTTCGCCGATCGCGCCCGCCTCGGCGAGCTTGGCGCGCACCGCCGAGCCGAATGTCGTCTGCCCGTCGCCCTCGAAGTCACCGCCGAGGAGCACGGGAACGGCCAGCGCCTGGCCGACGATGTGCTCGCGCTCGGCGAGCACGGGGCCCTCGAAGCGCACGATGTCCTCCACGCGGGCGCCGAGCAGCTCTGCCACCTCGCGCGCGGACAGACCGGAGCGGATGTGTGCCTGGATCTCGCGGGGGCTCGGACGCGGGGTCTGCACATCGGCCTCGCGCTCGCGGCGCGCCTTGCGCAGCTCCCCGCGCAGCACGTCGTCCACGTCGAGCGTGAATCTCTCGCCGGACTCCGTCGCCAGGATGAGCTTGTCGTCCTCGGTTCCGATGACCTTGAGCTGTTCCATGCGGACGCTCCCTGCTTCTCGTGCCGGCTCTTGGCTGCGCTGGTCCGGCGGACTTCACGGCTTCAGAGCCCGCCTGTCCGCCCCATCGTGTCATAGCGCACCACGAGGGCCGGGAATATCCCGCGCGTGCCGCGAGTTTCACGCGAACGCACGGTCAGGATGGCGCCCGATCGCATTTGCGAAAAGGGAAATGGTCGTGCAAACTATCGCCGCCCGCAAGGGCGAGCGCAACCGCGAATACCCGGAAGTTGAGATCTTCACGCATGGCCACCGATTACGACGCCCCCCGCAAGACCGAGGACGACAGCGAGTCGATCGAGGCGCTCAAGGAGCGCGTTCCCGACAAGCTCTCGGGCTCGGTCGATGTGGAGGACGCCGACAACCCGTCGGGCTTCGAGCTGCCCGGTGCCGACCTGTCGGACCTCGAGCTCGACGTCGTCGTTCTGCCCGCCCAGGAGGACGAGTTCACCTGTTCGAACTGCTTCCTCGTGAAGCACCGCTCGCAGCTCGATCACGAGACCGCCGACGGCCCTATCTGTACTGAGTGCGCCGCGTGATCTGAGCCCGCCGCACTGCGGCGGCCAGTCGGTCCGGCGTCCGCGAGGAGATCACCCACGCGGTCGTCGGATCATCGGCATCCGTCACAGGGAACACGACGACTCCGTCGATCCCGCCCCGGATGAGATGCCACGACCGCGGGTCCAGTCCCGCACCGCGCGCATGGCGCGCGTCCTCCCCGGCATGCACTTCTCCGGCGCCGAGGAACTCCACGCCGATGTGCGCGCGTCCCGCTCGCAGTTCGCCGTCCCGGACCTCGACCACGGGTGCCGCCAGGATCAGCAGCGCGATCAGCAGGACGCCGACGGCGGCGCCCACGAGGAGTGCGACGGTCGTGTCGATCGGCGTGACGACGAGCGCCACCATCGGCGCCGCCATCCCCGCCGCGACCAGGATCCACAGTGACGGGCCGAGCCGCTCGCGATAGACGTCGGCGCGGCCGGTCCGGGCACCGGCGTGAGGCGTTGAGTTCTGCATTACCCTCGTTGGGTGACTGAAACGGTGGACGTCCCCATTATCGCCCCCGACGTTCCGGTGTACGCGCACCCCGGGGACGCCGGAGCCGACCTCGTCGCCGCCGAGGCGGTGCGCCTCGAACCCGGTGAGCGCGTCCTCGTCGGCACCGGCGTGCGGATCGCGCTGCCCGAGGGCTACGTCGCGTTCGTGGTGCCGCGCAGCGGCCTGGCCGCCAAGCACGGGATCACGATCGTGAACGCACCGGGAACGATCGACGCCGGCTACCGCGGCGAGATCAAGGTGATCCTGCTGAACACCGACGCCACACAGACGCACGAGATCGCCGTAGGCGACCGCATCGCCCAGCTCATCGTGATGCCCGTCCCGCGCGCCGTGTTCATCCCCGTGGAAACCCTGCCCGACAGCGTGCGCGGCGAGGGCGGCTTCGGCTCCACGGGCTATCAGAAGGACGGAGTCCTCGCATGACCGACCCCTCATCCGTCGACGGCCCGCGCAAGGTCGCACCCGACGACCGCGCCACGACCGGCCCGTTCGACGAGTCGGAGGCCAACCCCGTCCGCCCGTACATCGATCTCGGCGGGATCAAGATCCTCCCGCGCGAGGGCCTGAACCTGCGCCTCGAGGTCGAGGAGCAGACCAAGCGCATCGTCGCCGTCGGACTGGACTACGCCGGATCGACCCTTCAGGTGCAGCCGTTCGCCGCGCCGCGTTCAGCGGGCCTGTGGGAGGAGACGCGCGAGCAGATCCGCCAGCAGATCCGCCAGCAGGGCGGCCGCGTCGAGGAGCGCGAAGGACCGCTCGGTCCGGAGCTTCTCGCCGAGGTGCCGGTCATCGCCGGCCCCGACGGCACGGCCGGCAAGCGCCTGGCCCGCTTCGTCGGCGTCGACGGGCCGCGCTGGTTCCTGCGCGGCGTGATCGGCGGTGCGGCCACGGCCGACGTGGAGGCCGCCGCTGCCGTGGAAGACCTCTTCCGGTCGATCGTGGTCGTCCGCGGCGGCTCGCCGATGCCGCCGCGCGACCTCATCCCGCTGAAGATGCCGGCGACGCCGGGCTCGGCGTGAGCGACACCTCACGCCCCGACGACGCGGCAGCGGAGTCCGCCGCGCACGCCCCTGCCGGCGACACGGACGGAACGGATGCTGCACCCTCGGCGTCCGAGATGCTCGGTGCCGCATTGGGCGGCGCCGCGCGCCGCGCGGGGCTCGACCCGGCCGAGGGCAAGAGCACGGGGCATGTCGTGTGGGCCGCCATGGGCGGCTGGCGCGGCATCCTCGAGTCCGTCCTTCCGGGCGTCGTGTTCCTCGTCGCATGGACGGCGACCTACAACCCCGACCCGGATGTGCGCTCCGGCAACCTCCTGCTGAGCCTCGGGCTGTCGGTCGGCCTCGCGGCGGTCTTCACCCTCGTTCGCCTCATCCAGCGGCAGTCCGCGAGCGCCGCCATCGGCGGCCTGATCGCGGCCGCGGCGGCCGCGGGCCTGTCACTGTGGACCGGCAGGGGAGAGGACAGCTTCATCCCCGGCTTCCTCACCAACACGCTGTACGGCATCGCGTTCCTCGTCTCGGCACTCATCGGGTGGCCGCTCATCGGTCTCGCGGTGGGCTTCCTCATGGGCGAGGGCACCGCGTGGCGCGCCGACAAGCGCAAGCGGCGCGTCTTCTTCTGGCTGTCGATCGCCTGGGCGGGGCTGTTCGCACTCCGCCTGATCGTGCAGGTGCCGCTGTACTTCGCCGGCGACGTCACCGCGCTCGGCACCCTGAAGCTGATCATGGGGCTGCCGCTGTTCGCGCCACTGGTCGCGGTCACATGGCTTGCCGTGCGCGCGCTCTATCCGCGCACGCCGAAGTGATACATTTATCTCGACATCAAGATAAATTTCCTCCGATCCGTTAGGTCGGCCTCACTAGCCGAGGGCTCCGGTGCGGGGGAAGATGGGGATGCCGGACTCCGGCACGATCCCGCCGCCGACGAAGGAGACAGACGTGTCCACGGTTGACAGCTTCGGTGCGAAGAGCACCCTGACGGTCGGCAGCACCGACTACGAGATCTTCCGCATCGACACGGTCGCGGGCTACGAGAAGCTCCCGTTCAGCCTCAAGGTGCTGCTGGAGAACCTTCTGCGCACCGAGGACGGCGCCAACGTCACCAAGGAGCAGATCCAGGCCCTCGGCTCGTGGAACCCCGACGCGGAGCCCGACACCGAGATCCAGTTCACGCCGGCGCGCGTCGTGATGCAGGACTTCACCGGCGTACCCTGCATCGTCGACCTCGCCACGATGCGCGAGGCCGTCACCGCGCTGGGCGGCGACCCCAGCAAGATCAATCCGCTCTCGCCCGCCGAGATGGTGATCGACCACTCCGTGATCGCCGACCTCTTCGGCCGCGAAGACGCCCTCGAGCGCAACGTCGAGATCGAGTACGAGCGCAACGGCGAGCGGTACCAGTTCCTCCGCTGGGGCCAGACGGCGTTCGACGACTTCAAGGTCGTGCCGCCGGGCACCGGCATCGTGCACCAGGTGAACATCGAGCACCTCGCCAAGGTCATCTACGACCGCCAGGTCAACGGCGTCCTGCGCGCCTACCCCGACACCTGCGTCGGCACCGACTCGCACACCACGATGGTCAACGGCCTCGGCGTGCTCGGCTGGGGCGTCGGCGGCATCGAGGCCGAGGCCGCGATGCTCGGCCAGCCCGTCTCGATGCTCATCCCGCGCGTCGTCGGCTTCAAGCTCACCGGCTCGATCCCCGCCGGCGTCACGGCGACCGACGTCGTGCTCACGATCACCGACATGCTGCGCAAGCACGGCGTCGTGGGCAAGTTCGTGGAGTTCTACGGCGAGGGTGTCGCCTCGGTGCCGCTCGCGAACCGCGCCACCATCGGCAACATGAGCCCCGAGTTCGGCTCGACCGCGGCGATGTTCCCGATCGACGACGTGACCCTCGACTACCTCCGCCTCACCGGCCGCGACGAGGACGCCGTCGCGCTCGTCGAGGCGTACGCCAAGGAGCAGGCGCTCTGGCACGATCCCGCCCGCGAGCTCGTCTTCAGCGAGTACATGGAGCTGGACCTCGGCACGGTCGTCCCCTCGATCGCCGGCCCCAAGCGTCCTCAGGACCGCATCCTGTTGTCCGAGGCGAAGTCGCAGTTCGAGAAGGACATCGTGAACTACGCGACGGCCTCCACGAGCGATGACATCGTCGACCTCGAGTCGAAGCACTCGTTCCCGGCCTCCGACCCGGGCGCCGTTCCCGGCGAGGAGGAGCCCACGACGCGCCCGGTGCACATCAACAGCGGCGCACCCGCGTCGGCGTCCAAGCCCGTGAAGGTCACCACGCCCGACGGCGAGGCATACATCCTCGACAACGGCGCCGTGACCCTCGCGGCCATCACCTCGTGCACGAACACGTCCAACCCGTCGGTCATGATCGCGGCGGGCCTGCTCGCCAAGAAGGCCGTCGACAAGGGCCTCAAGCGCAAGCCCTGGGTCAAGACGACGCTGGGCCCGGGCTCGAAGGTCGTCACGGACTACTACGAGAAGTCCGGCCTCGACAAGGCGCTCGAGGGCCTCGACTTCTTCACGGTCGGCTACGGCTGCACGATCTGCATCGGCAACTCGGGACCCCTCATCGAAGAGGTCTCGGCCGCGATCAACGACAACGACCTCGCCGTCACCGCCGTGCTCTCGGGCAACCGCAACTTCGAGGGCCGCATCAGCCCCGACGTGAAGATGAACTACCTCGCCTCGCCGCCCCTCGTGGTCGCGTACGCGCTGGCCGGCTCGATGAACTTCGACTTCGAGACCGACCCGCTCGGCAAGGACACCGACGGCAACGACGTGTTCCTCAAGGACATCTGGCCGTCGCCGGAAGAGGTCCAGCAGATCATCGACACCTCGATCTCGCGTGAGCAGTTCATCACGCAGTACGCGACGGTGTTCGAGGGCGACGAGCGGTGGAAGAACCTGCCGACGCCGACCGGACCGGTCTTCGAGTGGGACCAGGACTCGACGTACGTGCGCAAGGCGCCGTACTTCGACGGCATGAAGATGGACCTGACCCCGGTCTCGGACATCTCCGACGCGCGTGTCATGGCGACCCTCGGCGACTCGGTCACGACCGACCACATCTCGCCCGCCGGCAACATCAAGGCAGGCACACCCGCGGCTCAGTACCTCACCGAGCACGGTGTCGCGCAGAAGGACTTCAACTCCTACGGCTCGCGCCGTGGCAACCACGAGGTCATGATCCGCGGCACGTTCGCCAACATCCGCCTCAAGAACGAGCTGGTCGCCGCCGTCAACGACGGCCAGATCGTGGAGGGCGGCTTCACGCGCGACTTCACGCAGGAGGGCGGTCCGCAGTCGTACATCTACGACGCGAGCCAGAACTATCAGGCGCAGGGCACTCCGCTCGTCGTCTTCGGCGGCAAGGAGTACGGCTCCGGCTCGTCGCGCGACTGGGCGGCCAAGGGCACCAGCCTGCTGGGTGTGAAGGCGGTCATCACCGAGAGCTTCGAGCGCATCCACCGCTCGAACCTCATCGGCATGGGCGTCGTCCCGCTGCAGTTCCCGGCCGGCGAGAGCTGGAAGTCGCTGGGTCTGGACGGCACCGAGATCGTCTCGATCTCGGGTCTCGAGCAGCTCAACGAGGGCGTGACGCCGAAGACCGTCAAGGTCACGGCCGAGCCCAGCGAGTTCTCGCCCGAGGGCAAGCAGACCGTCGAGTTCGACGCGGTCGTCCGCATCGACACGCCCGGTGAGGCCGACTACTACCGCAACGGCGGCATCCTGCAGTACGTGCTGCGCTCGCTGGTCTGACAGCTGATTCACGGGGGACCGGATGCTGCGGCATCCGGTCCTCCTTCATGCCCCGGGTAGACTTGCAGAGCCCTTCCCGGGCCGGAAAGGAGCGGGGATGTCGCTGCTGTCGTCCATCACCGGACCCCGCGACCTCGACGCACTGAGCCTCGATCAGCTCGAGCAGCTCGCGGAAGAGATCCGCGGCTTCCTCGTCGAGAACGTCGCACGCACGGGCGGTCACCTGGGCCCCAACCTCGGTGTCGTCGAACTGACGATCGCGCTCCATCGCGTGTTCGACTCGCCCAACGATCCGATGATCTTCGACACGGGTCACCAGTCCTACGTCCACAAGCTCCTCACGGGACGTCAGGATTTCACGAAGCTGCGCGCGCGCGAGGGCCTTGCCGGCTATCCGCAGCGCTCCGAGAGCCCGCACGACGTCGTCGAGTCGTCCCACGCATCGAGCTCGCTGAGCTGGGCGGACGGCGTCTCGCGCGCCCTGACCCGCACCGGCCGCAAGGACCGGCACGTCGTCGCCGTCGTCGGCGACGGCGCGCTCACCGGCGGCATGACGTGGGAGGCGCTCAACAACATCTCCGACGACAACGACCGCAACCTGGTCATCGTGGTCAATGACAACGGGCGCTCGTACGCCCCGACCATCGGCGGCATGGCGCGCTACCTCAACCGCGTCCGCACCGCAGATTCGTACCGCAACCTGCACCGCGGCTCCGACACGCTGTTCCGCAAGCTCGGCCCCGCCGCCCGCGCCGTCTATCGCGGCGTCCGTGGGGGCACGCACGGCTTCCTGTCGCGGTTCACGAACAACGCGGCGCTGTATTCGAACCTCGACATCAAATACCTCGGGCCGGTGGACGGGCATGACCTCCCGACGCTCATCGAGACGCTCGAACTCGCCAAAGAGTACGGTGCGCCCGTCATCGTCCACGCGATCACGGAGAAGGGCCGAGGCTACGCACCCGCCCTCGAAGACGAGGCCGACCAGTTCCACGCCGTGGGCAAGATCGACCCGATCACCGGCGAGTCCCTCGGCGCGGCCGCAGGCACCGCCTGGACCGACGTCTTCGCGGACGAGCTCGTGCACGTGGGCGACCGGCGCGGCGACGTCATCGCGATGACCGCGGCCATGCTGCGCCCCACAGGTCTGCTGCCCTTCGCGCAGCGGTTCCCCGACCGCGTGTACGACGTCGGCATCGCCGAGCAGCACGCCGTCGCGTCGGCGGCCGGCCTGGCGTTCGGCGGCCTGCACCCGGTCGTCGCGATCTACGCGACGTTCATGAACCGCGCGTTCGATCAGGTGCTGATGGATGTCGCGCTCCATCGCGCGGGCGTCACCTTCGTGCTCGATCGCGCCGGCGTGACCGGCCCCGACGGCCCGAGCCACCACGGCATCTGGGACCTCGCGATGCTGCAGATCGTGCCGCACATCCGCATCGCCGTGCCCCGCGACGAGGTCCGACTGCGCGAGGAGCTGCGTGAGGCGGTGGCCGTCGACGACGCGCCCACCGTCATCCGCTTCCCGAAGGGCGGCGTGAGCCCCGAGCTCGCAGCCCTGGAGCGCCTCGAAGACGGCGTGGACGTGCTGGTGCGCTCCGACGCACAGGACGTGCTGCTGGTCGGCATCGGCCCGATGGCGCACATCGCGGTAGACGTCGCCGAGCGCCTGCGCGCGCAGGGCATCGGCGCCACGGTCGTCGACCCGCGGTGGGTCGTCCCTGTGCAGCCGTCGATCGTCGAGCTCGCAGCATCCCACCGTCTCGTGATCACGATCGAGGACGGCATCCGCGTGGGCGGCATCGGCACCCGCGTGCGCCAGGTACTTCGTGAGGCGGGCGTCGACACTGCGGTCGACGAGCTGGGCGTACCCGACGAGTTCATCGACCACGCGAGCCGCGAGCAGATCTTGGAGGACGCGGGTCTCACGCCGGCGAAGATCGCGCAGGACGTCGTCGCGCAGGTGCTCGGCACCCGCATCCCCGTCGCACGCGGCGCGGAGACCCGCGAGATCCCCGTGATCCCGACGCTGTCGCGGGAGGACTCGACGCTGTCGCGCGAGGAGCGCCGCTAGACTCGCGCGGCGCAGCCACGTCGAAAAGGGCGCATCCTCCGAGGAGGATGCGCCCTTTCGGTGTTCGCGGCGTCAGCCGGCGATGCCCTTGATCACCGGGTGGTGGAAGGTGTCGTCGAAGACGCGCTCGGACGCACCCTCTCGATCGAGGTAGGGCGATGCGCCGCCGTCGACGAACGGCCAGCCCGCGCCGAGGATGAGGCAGAGGTCGATGTCCTCGACTTCGGGGACCACGCCCTCGTCGAGCATGATCTTGATCTCCTGTGCGAGCCCGTCCTGCACGCGGCGCAGGATCTCGTCGGCGGAAGCCGGCGACGAGCCCACCGCGGGCTTGAGCACCTTCTCGGCCGCCTTGGTCCAGCCGGTCACGCGGCCGCCCTTGTCCTTCTCGACGACTTCGGGCAGCTCCGCCAGCGCGTGGAAGTTCTCGTTCGCATAGAACCGTTCGGGAAACGCGCGCACCATCGTGTCCTGCACGTGTGCGGCGACCTTCCAGCCCACCAGGTCGATGAGCTGGAACGGCCCCATCGGCAGACCGAGCGGTGCGAACGCCTTCTCGACGTCGGCGACCGGAGTGCCCTCGTACACGGCACGCGCAGCTTCGCCCATGACCTTCGCCAGCAGGCGGTTGACGACGAAGCCGGGCGCGTCGGCGGTGAGCACCGCGTTCTTGCCCAGGTTCTTCGCGACCACGAAAGCCGTCGAGAGTGCGCCCTCCGAGGTCTGCGGCGTCTTCACGATCTCGATGAGCGGCATGACCGCGACCGGGTTGAAGAAGTGGAAGCCGACGAGGCGTTCGGGGTGGACGAGCTTCGCGCCGATCTCCTCGACCGAGAGCGACGAGGTGTTGGTGGCGAGGATCGCGTCCTCGGCGATGATCTGCTCGATCTCCGCGAACACCTGCTGCTTCACACCGACCTCTTCGAAGACGGCCTCGATGACGAAGTCGCAGTCCGCGTAGAGGCTCTTGTCGGTCGTGCCCGTGACGAGTGCGCGCAGCCTGTTGGCGGAGTCGCCGTCGAGCCGGCCCTTCGCCTCGAGCTTGCCGATCTCGTCGTGGATGTACGCCACGCCCTTGTCGACGCGCGCCTGGTCGAGGTCGGTGATGAGCACCGGCACCTGCAGCTTGCGCACGAACAGCAGCGCGAACTGACTGGCCATCAGACCGGCGCCGATGATGCCGACCTTCGTGACCTTCTTCGCGAGCTCCTTGTCGGGAGCGCCGACCGGACGCTTGGCCCGCTTCTGCACCAGATCGAAGGCGTACATGGATGCGGCGAACTGGTCGCCCGTGACGAGCTCGGCGAGGGCCTCGTCCTCACGTGCGAAGCCTTCCGCCTTCGAGCCGTTGCGCGCCTTGTCGAGGAGGTCGAGAGCCACGTACGGGGACTTGGGCACGGTACCGATCTCGGACTCGAGCATGCCGCGCGCCATCTTGATCGCGATCGGCCACTTGGTGAGGCGCTCGATCTTGCCCGGCTCCTTCTTCCGGTCGACCTTGATCTTCCCGCCGAGCACGCCGTCGGCCCACGCCAGCGAGTCCTCGAGGTAGTTCGCAGCAGGGAAGATCGCGTCCACGATGCCGTAGTCGAACGCCTGCTGCGGCTTGAGCATGCGGTTCTGCTTCAGCGGGTTCGAGATCACGACCTCGAGCGCGTTCTCGATGCCGATGAGGTTCGGCAGCAGGTATGCGCCGCCCCAGCCGGGGATGATGCCGAGGAACACCTCGGGGAGCGCGATCGCCGCGGCCGAGGCATCCACCGTCCGATACGTGGAGTTGAGTGCGATCTCGAGGCCGCCGCCGAGTGCCAGCCCATTCACGAACGCGAACGTGGGCACGCCCAGCTCGGAGAGCTTGCCGAACACCTTGTGGCCGAGCTGGGCCACCATGCGGGCGTCGTCCTTCGAGCCGACCTTGCTGATGTCGCTGAGGTCGGCGCCGGCGGCCAGGATGTACTGCTTGCCGGTGATGCCGACCGCGTGGATCTCGCCGGCGGCCGCCCGTGCCTTCAGCGCGTCGAGCGTCTCGCCGAGCTGGAACATCGTGGCGGGGCCGAGCGTGTTCGGGCGGGTGTGGTCGCGGCCGTTGTCGAGGGTGACCAGTGCGAGCACCTTGCCGGAGGCCAGACGGACGTCGCGCACCCGGGACTGCGTGACCACCTCGCCGTCGGTCACGGCGAGGATGGGGGAGAAGTCGATGTGTTCGTACTGTTCGGAAACGGTGTTCGTCATCGTCGTGTCACTCACTTCCGCTTCTTGCCGTCGAAGTGCGGGTTCTCCCAGATGACCGAGCCGCCCTGGCCGAGGCCGACGCACATCGCGGTGAGTCCGTAGCGCACGTCGGGGCGCTCGGCGAACTGGGCCGCGAGCTGGATCATCAGGCGCACGCCCGAGGCGGCGAGCGGGTGGCCGACTGCGATGGCGCCGCCCCACTGGTTGACCCGGGGATCGTCGTCGGCGATGCCGAAGTGGTCGAGCAGCGAGATCACCTGGATGGCGAACGCCTCGTTCAGCTCGAAAAGGCCGATGTCGTCGATGGTCATGCCCGCCTTCTTCAGCGCCTTCTCGGTCGACGGGATCGGGCCGATGCCCATGATCTCGGGCTGCACGCCCGCGAAGGCGAACGAGACCAGCTTCATCTTCGGCTTCAGGCCCAGCTCCTTGACCGCACCGCCGCCGGCGAGCAGCGACATCGTCGCCCCGTCGGTGAGAGGCGAGGACGTGCCGGCGGTCACCCGGCCGTGCGGGCGGAACGGCGTCTTGAGGCCGGCGAGGTCTTCCATCGTGGTCTGCGGGCGGCGACCCTCGTCCTCGGTCGCGAGGCCCCAGGAGCCGTCGGCGTCCTTGGTGGCGACCGAGACCAGGTCGGGCTGGATCTTGCCGGCGTCATATGCGGCCTGCGCCTTGTGCTGGCTGAGCATGCCGTAGCGGTCCGAGCGCTCCTTGGTGAGGTGCGGGAACCGGTCGAAGATGCGCTCGGCGGTAACCCCCATGTTGAGCGCGCCGGGGTCGACCATCTTCTCCGCGACGAAACGCGGGTTCGGGTCGGCGTTGCCGCCGATGGGGTGGTGGCCCATGTGCTCGACGCCGCCCGCGAGAGCGACGTCGTACATGCCCACGCCGATCGAGCCCGCCATCGTGGTGACGCTCGTCATGGCACCCGCGCACATGCGGTCGATCGCGAAGCCCGGAACCGTCTGGGGGAGCCCGGAGAGGATCGCGACGCTGCGGCCGAGGGTCAGCCCCTGGTCACCGGTCTGGCTGGTCGCGGCGATCCCGACATCGTCGACGCGGTCCTTGGGAACGCCGGGATTGCGCTCCATGAGCCCGATCGTCGCCTTGACGGCGAGGTCGTCCGCGCGGGTGTTCCAGTACATGCCTTTCTCGCCTGCGCGCCCGAACGGGGTGCGCATTCCATCGACGAAGAAGACGTCCGAAATCTCGGCCACTCTGCCTCCAAAAGTAGGGATGTCGCCAGCCTAGGAGGGCGCGTGGAGCGGTCGGAATCGGGTGGGGGAAACCTACGAAGCGGTTTCCGACGCCTCCGACGCGACTTGCACGGATCCCACAAAGGCATCGGCGATCACCTGTGCGGTCTGCGCAATCTGCCAGGGTCGCGCACCCAGGGCCGACAGGGCTTCACCGATGGATGCCGCGTCCAACTGTCGCGGCGGAGCCCAGGCGACGCGTCGCAGCAGCTCGGGAGTGAGCAGGTTCTCGGTGGGCATGTGGAGCTCCTCGGCACGCTGCTCCACGACAGGGCGCGCCGCCTTGAGACGGGCGTCGGCCTCCGGGTTGCGATCGGCCCACGCCCGCGGCGGCGGCAGCGTGTCTCCGCCGGTCGCACGTTCCAGGGGAAGCTGCGTGACGGCACGTCCGGCCTCGATCGCCGCCCACCAGCGGTCGAGCTGGGAGCGGCTCGCCCGGCCGGTGAAGTCCTTCACGGCGGCGAGGGCGCTCTTGGACTGGGGATCCGCCAGCACGGCGGCGACCAGAGCACGGTCGGGGACGAGCCGCCCGGGTGCGACGTCCTCCTCCCTCGCGTACTCCTCGCGGGCTGTCCACAGTTCGCGGGCGACGGCCAGCGCCTTGCGGCCGCGCACCGTGTGCAGGCCCGACAGGCGGCGCCATGGCTCCTCACGCGGAGGCTTGGGCTCGCGCTCGAGCACGGCGCGGAACTCCTCCGCGGCGAACTCCGTCTTGCCCTGTTCCAGGAGTTCCGCCACCAGTTTGTCGCGCACGTCCACGAGGTGTTCGACGTCGAGTGCCGCGTATTCGAGCCACGTCTGGGGGAGTGGACGCATCGACCAATCCGACGCGGAGTGGGCCTTCGCGAGCGTGATGCCCAGCGTGTCCTCGACGACGGCGGCGAGACCCACTCGCTCGTGCCCGAGGAGGCGGGCGGCGAGCTCGGTGTCGAAGATGGAGGCGGGCTCGAGACCGATCTCGCGCAGCGACGGCAGGTCCTGACTCGCGGCGTGCAGCACCCATTCCTCGGCACCGATCGCGTCCTCGAGGGCGCGGAAGTCGCCGATCGGCGGGGGATCGAAGAGGAACACGCCCGCACCGCGCCGGTACACCTGCACCAGGTAGGCCCGCTGCGAGTAGCGGAACCCCGAGGCGCGCTCGACGTCGACGGCGACGGGTCCCTTCCCGTCTGCCAGGCGCCGTGCGGCCTCTCCGACGCGCGCGACCTCGTCGATCACGTCGTATTCAGCCACGTGGCGACCTGTGCGAACCGAGCATCGCGATCCCTTCCGAGCCGGGCGGAAGCCCTGCAAGCATGCAAACCAACTCCGCCCATGCTTCCACGTGCGGAGCGATCGCGCCTTCCGGGGTCCAGGACGCGCGCAGTTCTATCTGCGCCCCGTCGCCCTCCGCGGCCAGCGCGCCGAAACCCTTGGAGAGTGTCTTCGTGGCGGTGCCGGACGCCGAGTGGTAGGCGGCGCGTCGTGACTCGAGCGCATCGGTGAGCCAGGTCCACGCGACGTCCGCGAGCAGCGGATCCACCCCGATCTCCGGCTCGAGCGGGGCCTGCGCGAAGCACACGATCCGCCACGGACCGTTCCAGGGCGCGGGCTCCTCCGGATCGTGCAGGAGCACCAGCCGCCCCGTGCCGTAAGGCGAGTCCGCGGAGTCGGGCTCGGGACGCACGTCGCCCGCGATCGCGAACGCGTTCGGCGCGAGACCCTGCGGCGCGGCGATCTCGCGGACGGTGAGGTCGTCGCGGAACGAGATCGTGCGCACCGCCTCGGCGGCCTGCTCGAAAGAGCCCGGTGCCGCCGGGGGACGCTGCTCAGTCACGCGGACAGACTAGGCTGATGCCTCGATGGTCGCCTCCAGGCGCGCCGCATGGGACGGCGCACGCAGTTACCCGGGAGGGCCGAAGGCTCTCGCTCCTCGCCGCAGGCGCAGGACGCCCGCCCTCGTCGCCGGTGTGAAGGCCGCGCTCACGGTGCTGAGCGTGGCGCTGGCTGCTGTGCTCGGCGCCCTCGCGGCGGGTTCGGTGGTGATGGCGCGCAAGGTCGTCACTCCGGCGCGCCGGCAGTCCGACACTCGCATCCTCGCGCTCGACACCGCCGCGCAGACGATCACCCTGTCGCGCACGGCCGACACGGAGCTCCCCGGACGCTACGGGCTGTTCACGTCCGGCACGTCCGATTACATCAAGCTCGGCTCGGTGCTGTCGGAGGACGCCTCGAGCGTCAAGCGCAAGCTCCTCACGCACATCCCGGCGGACGCGAGCCTCGCCCCCGAGGCGGCGTTCAGCGGCTGGTACTACGACCACCCCGAGCAGCTGCACCTTTCGTTCACCCCCGAGCTCATCGGCTCCACCGTCGGCCCGTGCCCTGCGTGGCAGTTCCCGGCCGGCGACGGCGACACCTGGGTCATCCAGGTGCACGGGCGCGGCACCACCCGGGCCGAGTGCTTGCGTGCGGTGCCCGTGTTCCACGCGCTCGGCATCACGTCGCTCGTGGTGTCGTACCGCAACGACGGCGAGGCGCCGCGCAGCCGCAACGGCACGTACGCGCTCGGGGCCACCGAGTGGAGAGACGTCGATGCGGCCGTCGGCTTCGCGAGGCGACGCGGCGCACGCCGGATCATCGTCATGGGCTGGTCCATGGGCGGCGCGATCGCGCTGCAGCTCGCGCTCAACTCGGCGCACGGTGACGCCATCGCAGGTCTCATCCTCGAATCGCCGGTGGTCGACTGGCGGATCGTGCTCGACTTCCAGGCCCGTGCGGAGCGCGTCCCGGGCGCCGTCAGCCGTCTCGCAATCGAGGCGCTGCAGGCCGAGTGGGCCTCCCCGCTGACCCGTACGGGCGCCGCCATCCGTCTCGACCAGCTCGACGTCGTCGCGCGGGCCGCGGAGCTGCGGCATCCGATCCTCATCCTCCACAGCGACGACGACGGATTCGTGCCGTCAGACGCGTCGCACGACCTCGTCGCCGCCCGTCCGGATCTGGTCGAGATGCAGGTGTTCGAGGTCGCGCGGCACACCAAGCTGTGGAACTACGACCAGGAGCGCTGGACCGCCAGCATCGGCACGTGGCTCGCCGCTCACGGGATCGTCGCGGACTGACGACCCCCGATGGGCATCAGGCCGCCGATCTGGCGCGCACCTGACGCTGGGCGCGCAGGAGCATTCCGGTCATCCCGGAGATGCGCAGGGGCGACACCACTCGCGTGAGGCCCAGCGTCTGCGGGAAGTCGCCCGGCACCGCCAGCACCTCCGCGGTCGTGAGGCCGGTGAGGCCCTGCGCCAGGATGCTCGCGAATCCGCGCGTCGTCGGCGCCTCGGGCGGAGCCGTCGCGTGCATCGCGACGGTGCCGTCGGCGTCGACGTCCACGACGATGAACACCGGCGACTGGCACTCGACCACGCGCTCGTACAGTTCCGGGTGACCCTCGTATTCCACGGGCATCGACGGCAGCTCGTACGAGTACTCCAGGAGCAGCTGGAGCCGATCGGGCTCAGGCAGCTCGAGGAACTCGTCGCGGATCTCGGCGAGACGGTCAGGCAGGACGGATTCGGTCATCTCCGCCATTTTCCCACGAGACGGATGCTGCGGCTCAGCGCAGAGGCGCATCTCCCGGCTCGGCACCCGCCACGATCGGCACACGCACCGCGCTGCCCCACTCGGTCCACGACCCGTCGTAGTTGCGGACGTCCTCGAAGCCGAGGAGGTGCTTGAGGACGAACCACGTGTGGCTGGACCGCTCGCCGATGCGGCAGTAGGCGACGATCGCGTCGCCGTCCTGGAGCCCGACCTCGCCGCGGTAGATGGCGTCCAGCTCCGCGCGGGGCCGGAAGCCGCCGTCCTCGGCGACGGCGCGCGCCCACGGCACGCTCTGCGCCGACGGGATGTGTCCGCCGCGCAGGGCTCCTTCCTCGGGGTACGCCGGCGCCGACGTGCGGGATCCGTCGTATTCCTCGGGGGAGCGCACGTCGATGAGCGGTCCACGGCCGAGGTGGGCGAGCACGTCGTCCTTATAGGCGCGCAGGACGGAGTCGTCGCGCTCCACGACCGGGTATTCGGTCGGCTCCGGGTTCGGGGCATCCGTCGTGATCGGTCGCCCCTCGGCGATCCACCTGTCTCGTCCGCCGTCGAGGAGGCGGACATCCTCGTGCCCGAACAGGGAGAACACCCACAGCGCGTACGCGGCCCACCAGTTGTTCTTGTCTCCGTAGATCACGACGGTGTCGTCGCGGGAGATTCCCTTCCTGCTGAGCAGCGCGGCGAAGCCCGCACCGTCGACGTAGTCGCGCACGACCGGATCGTTGAGCTCGGTGTGCCAGTCGACCTTCACGGCGCCCGGGATGTGGCCCGTCTCGTACAGCAGCACGTCCTCATCGGACTCGACGACGACGAGGCCCTTGCGGTCCAGGTTCGCCTCGAGCCAGTCGCCCGTCACGAGTCGCCCCGGCTCGGAGTACTCGGCGAACTTCTCGGACGAGGTGTCGGTCTCGACGGTCATGGCGTCTCCTGGATTCGGGTGCGAGGTTCGAGCGGCCGTCATCCGCCATCAAGCGGGGGCGGGCGCGCACGGCTGACGGTTAGGGTTGAACCGTCGACTCCGACCCTAGATTCCCGCGGGGGGCGCCACAGCCCCTCCGTAAGACACCGACACAGGATCCGCATGACCGTCTCCGCCACCCGCACCGGCGTCGTCCACCTCGCGGAGCGCGCCCCGCAGCTCGCCGGTGCCGAGATGGTCGCCGCGCTGGTCCCGCCGCCCCAGTTCGCCGACGCGACGTTCGACACGTACCGCGCCGACCCGGCCTATCCGTCCCAGCAGGAGGCGAAGGACCTGCTCCAGGCGTTCTCAGGTGCCGCCGCGCCGGCCAAGGGCGGCCTGTTCCGTCGAGCCAAGCGCCCTGAGCTCAAGCCCGGCGTCTACCTCGACGGCGGGTTCGGCGTCGGCAAGACCCACCTCCTCGCCGCCGTGTACCACGCGATGCCGGCCCGTCGGAAGTACTTCGGATCCTTCATCGAGTACACGGCGCTCGTGGGTGCGCTCGGCTACCAGAACACCGTCGAGCTCTTCCGCGGCGCGGATCTGCTCTGCATCGACGAGTTCGAACTCGACGATCCCGGCGACACCATGGTCATGACGCGGCTGCTGGGCGAGCTCGTCACCTCGGGAACCAGGCTGGCCGCGACATCCAACACCCCTCCCAACGCCCTCGGCGAGGGGCGCTTCGCCGCGCAGGACTTCCTCCGCGAGATCCACGCGATGGCCTCGAGCTTCCAGACCATCCGCATCGACGGCACGGACTTCCGCCACCGCGCGGTCGACGGGCATGCCGTCGTTCTCGATCTGCCCCACTATGAGGCGGCGATCGCGGACGCCGCCACCACGGGACTCGCGTCGGACGACACGTTCGAGGCGCTCGTCGCGCACCTCGCGCACGTCCACCCCTCGCGCTACATCCGCCTCATCGAAGGGCTGGCGGTCGTCGGCCTGAGGGACGTGGCCCCTTTCACCGACCAGTCGGCGGCGCTGCGGTTCGTCGCGTTCATCGACCGCGTCTACGACGCGCAGCTGCCGATCCGCGCCACCGGCACGTCGCTCGACCTCGTCTTCCCGGAGGAGATGCTCGCGGGCGGCTACCGCAAGAAGTACCTGCGCGCGATCTCGCGGCTCGTCGCCTCGACGCTCGCCTGAAGCGCGCCGTTCTCGGAGCCGGTGTTCGGCGCGCCGAAACACGATGTTTACGTGCGCGCCCCTCGCGTAACGAAGGGGAAACACGGGTCGTCCCGCTGCCGAAACGGAGCCTCGGCACACTGAGTGAACCCGACGCTATACCTGCGTCCCTGCAGAGAGGTTCTCTTCGAGATGGATCAAGGCAACACCGCATTCATCCTGATAGCGGCAGCACTCGTCCTGTTGATGACGCCAGGACTTGCGTTCTTCTACGGCGGTCTCGTCAAGGCCAAGAGCGTCATCAGCATGATGATGCTGAGCTTCGGCGCCATGGGCCTGATCGGCGTCCTGTGGGTCGTCTACGGCTACGCGATCGCATTCCCCGGTGCTGACGGCCTCGTGGCGCCGTGGTCGATCGACTGGTCGGCGCTGGGGCTCACGAGTCTGCTGGAGGCTCCGGAGGGCGCTGCCTACCCGCCGCTCGCCTTCGTCGCGTTCCAGGCCACGTTCGCCATCATCACCGTCGCCCTCGTATCGGGCGCCATCGCGGACCGCGCGAAGTTCGGCGCGTGGCTCGTCTTCGCCGCTATCTGGGCGACGATCGTGTACTTCCCCGTTGCGAGCTGGGTGTTCAACTTCGGCCTCGCCGAGGACGGCAGCTTCGCGTACGGCGGCTGGATCACCTACGGCATGCAGGAGTGGTTCGGCGTCGGTGCGATCGACTTCGCCGGCGGCACCGCAGTCCACATCAACGCCGGTGCGGCCGCCCTCGCCCTTGCGCTCGTCCTCGGCAAGCGCGTCGGCTTCCAGAAGGGCGTGCACGTGCCGCACAACCCTCCGTTCGTGCTGCTGGGCGCGGGCCTGCTGTGGTTCGGCTGGTTCGGCTTCAACGCGGGCTCGGAGCTCGCGGCCGACAACACGGCCGCCCTCGCTTTCGTGAACACCATCGCCGCCCCGGCCGCGGCACTGCTCGCGTGGCTGATCGTGGAGAAGATCAAGGATGGCAAGCCCACCTCCGTCGGCGCCGCCTCGGGTGCCGTCGCCGGTCTCGTGGCGATCACGCCCGCGTGCGCCTCGCTCGACCCGATCTGGGCGATCCTGCTCGGCTTCCTGGCCGGTGCCGTGTGCGCCCTCGCCATCGAGCTCAAGTACAAGTGGGGCTTCGACGACTCGCTCGACGTGGTGGGCATCCATCTCGTCGGCGGCCTCCTCGGCACCCTGTACCTCGGCTTCTTCGCCAAGAGCACCGGCCTCTTCTGGACCGGCAACGGCACCCAGCTGATGGTCCAGGCGATCGCCGCCCTGGCGGTGCTGGTCTACTCCTTCGTGCTCGCCTACGTCATCGGCTGGGTCATCCAGAAGACCGTCGGCTTCCGCGTCAAGAACGAGGACGAGGTCGCCGGTATCGACACCGTCGTCCACGGTGAAGAGGGCTACGTGCTCGAGGGCACTCGCGCCTGACACACGGCATCCGCTCCCAAAGGGCGTCGCGGTTTCCCCCCGGACCGCGGCGCCCTTCGGCGTTCCCGGGCGCCGACCCCCGGCGATCCTAGGATGGCGATCGTGACACAGCGAAGCGGGTTGCGCGGCATCCTGAGCAGCATGTTCCGGCCCCACCGGACGGCAGGGTCCTCCACGACCGCACCCGCGTCCGAAGACGGCCGCAGCGGCCCGACGGCGACCGTGGAGGTGGCGCCGCCCGGCAGGGGAGCGCTGCGGATCACTTACGCCCCGGACCACGACGGCGACCCGGACGCGGGCGAGATCATCTGGACGTGGGTGCCGTACACCGAGAACGACGGCCGCGGTAAGGACCGCCCGCTCCTCGTGATCGCGAGGCAGAGCGCCGACCGCGTCTACGCCGTCCGTCTCACCAGCAAGCCGCACGACGGCGACCGGGACTTCCTCGCCCTCGGCACAGGGGACTGGGACTCGCAGGGTCGCCCGTCGTGGCTCGATATCGAGCAGCTCTACAGCGTGCATCGCGACGGCATGCGGCGCGAGGCATCCGCCCTCGATCTGAACCGGTTCGTCCTCGTTGCGGACGCCCTCCACCGCCGCTACGGCTGGGATGTCGGCGACTGACGCGAGAAGGCCCGATCACTGTCGTGACCGGGCCTTCTGTGGTGGTGGGCGATACCAGACTCGAACTGATGACCTCTTCTGTGTGAAAGAGGGAAACGGCATCCCACCCCATACCGGCGAGTCCCCGTCTGCCCCCTGGATACGGGCTCCAGGCGGGGACTCGTCCCGTTCTGTCCCATCGCGTGACGGGGCCGTACCGCGTGTGGATTCCACACACGGCTCTACACATCTGTTGGCTAGTCCTGCGCCTGGCCGAGGTCGATAGGAAGCTGCCCGAGGATTCGCCGCGCCGCGTCCAATGTCGCGAGCGCCTCACCCACGGTCACAGGGCTCAGCGGAGACATGTTGATGTGGATGAGGGACTCATCGTCGTCCTCCTCCACGCGAAGGACGCATGCGGAGCCGATCGGCTCGACCTCGCCAATGAGGCGCGAGATGTACCGCACGTCATCGAGGATGACGGGTTCGGCTTCGCGCATGTACATCGCAACGATGGTGTGGCAGGCGTTGAAGGCGTCGTGGAACGCCCACCGGAGATCGACCTGTGCGGGCTGACCTGCCCATAGGTCGCGGAACTGCTCCCACGCCTTCCGATATGGAGGCTCCGCCTCCTTGATGTACCTCTCACACAACGCGGGCACGTCGACCATGGGTCGGGTTCGATTCTCACCAGTGTCGGGGTCCCGGTCCTTTGACACGGTTATGGCGCTCGTCGCTGACCGGTAGTGCTGCTCGACGTTGCGGAGCATCCACACCAACCGGAAGGCGTGATGCTTCTTGTACAGGGTGTCGAAGTTCGCAGGCGCAGTGCTTCCCATCGGAAACGATAGAGAACTTGCCGTCGTCTCGATAGTTGCCCGGAGTCCAGTGAAGGCTGTCAGCGCGGCGCTGAGGCGTCCGTTCAGACGCGACCGGAACTCACCACGCTCGAAGTCGGTAGGCGTGACCGAGGGAATCTCGTCCAGCGTCTCGGTAAGCGCGTTCAACGCGTCGATGAGTGGCCCGATCAGCGTATGGCCCGCGAAGTCGCGCATCCGCTCCATCGCGAGGGGTATCCGCTTCCGCTCCTCGTCGGTGAGGGGCCTGTCAACGCGGACACTTCCCTTCGTGTTCGACCCGAGGGACCAACCATCACCATCCAGCATGTACGCCTCCTCAGGGCAAGCATGACGCACCCCTCCCACGCAGGAGAGCGCGGGAGTGGTGCGCGGTTGGGGTCGCGTCAGTCGCTCAGGGTGATCCTCTGAATCGCGGCCGCGTGCGGGAACGCGAACGACACGCGCATGGTCGCGCGGATCGCCGTGCGGTCGCTGGTGAAGTACGCCGAACGGTCCACGGCCAGGTCGACGTCATTCCGGCGCACCAGGATCGCGTGCACCCGCGGGATGCCCCAGCCGGTGCCCGCCGTCACTGCCGACGAGAAGCGCTCGCGGACGCCAATTCCACACAACCGGCCGATTTCTCCACACAACGCGCCGTGGGCGAATAGGTGGAATGCGAAAACCCCCGGCGAACCAGGGGTTTTCTTGGTGGGCGATACCAGACTCGAACTGATGACCTCTTCCGTGTGAAGGAAGCGCGCTACCAACTGCGCCAATCGCCCGTTCCCCGAGGGGGACGAGTAACAACCTTACCGGATGCAGCCCGGTGCCTCGAACCACATCGCCGAGACACGCGCGGGGTGCACCCGGTTTTGCAGGACGCCCCGGATCGGTTAGAGTCTTTCAAGTGCCCGGGTGAACAACCCGGGAACGAAATGCGGATGTAGCGCAGTTGGTAGCGCATCACCTTGCCAAGGTGAGGGTCGCGAGTTCGAGTCTCGTCATCCGCTCGAGTGCAGGGATCCCTCCAGGGGTCACGGCACGTGGGGTCAAACCACACGCGGTGGCGTGGCCGAGCGGCTAGGCACCGGCCTGCAAAGCCGTTTACACGGGTTCGAATCCCGTCGCCACCTCCACTCGAACTGAATAGCCCTTTCACGGGCGCGATTGGCGCAGCGGTAGCGCGCTTCCCTGACACGGAAGAGGTCACTGGTTCGATCCCAGTATCGCGCACCACCTGAAGCCCCCGCCTCGGCGGGGGCTTTCGCATTCCGCGTGCACATCAGCGGACATGCTCCGAGGGATACACCTCCCTGATCCGCTCCCTGAAGAACCTGCCGGCGCTGTCGGACTCGCGGAGCGCCCGGTGCACCGAGGGCGGGACCGCGAAGTAGCGATACACATCGCCGGACGTGAACTCGAGTTCGAGCACGGCCGTGTCGGCGTCATACCCGGCCGACGCGATCGCCGCGGAATCGAGACGGTGTCGTCGCACGCCTTCAGGCTACGCCGGGGCGCCGCGCCGGCACCTCCGACACTGCGTCAGGCGTTCAGCTCGGCGAGGACCCTCGGGTATACGTCGATGTGGGCACGTGCCCCGAGGAAGACGTCGGCGTGGCCGTACCCGCGGAGCACGGTGAGCGAGTGTCGCCCTGGCTGATGCCGTTCCAGGTACGCGTGGGTCTTCCTCTGACTCTCCGGCAGGAACGCCCTGTTCTCGGCACCCGCGAACAGCGCGAACCTCGCCTGCGTCTGCGGCACCCCCGCCGCGAACCTCGACGGGAGTCCTCCCTTCCCACGGATGGACACGAGCTGGCCCGCCCGGTCCGAGGCGGCGAGCTGCGCGTAGAAGCTCATCGGCACGCGGCCGAACTCGGTCGCGACCCAGTCGTGGGTCGCAGCATCCAGATTCGCGTGCCGCCAGAGCGCGGGATGCCCGGATCCGAGCGCGAAGCTCGCCATGTTGCAACTCGCGTTGCCGCACTCGGCGTGCCAGAGCCGCACCGCGTTGCGGGTCACGCGGGGGAGCGCGCGCTCGGGGCCGTCGCGCCACGGCACGTCGACGTACGACTGCGTGCGCTGCACGAGAGGCCGCAGGGTGTGCAGCTTCAGGCGCGCGAACGACGGCATCACAGGATGCAGCGACACGCCGTTCGACACGATCACGTCGACTTCGGGCACGAGGCCGCTCACCGCCGCCATGCTGAGGGCCGTCGATCCCTGACAGTGCGCCACCGCCCTGAGGGACGAGGCGCCAGTCTGTGCGATCACGTAGCGGACGGCGGTGGGGATGTCGTGGAGCGCGACGTCGTCGAGCGTCCAGGGGCGCGGGTCGAGGTCGGTCGAACCGCGCCAGTTGAGCATCCAGACGTCCCAGCCGTCGTCGAGGAGCACGTCGACGAGCGTGCGGGCGACGGGGGGCCGGAACGACTCCGCCCGCATCGCCACGCCGTGCAGCAGGAGCACCGGCCCCTTCGTGGGTCCGGTGTCGGTGCGCACGCGGATGAGCGTGATCGTGACGCCATCGCCCGCGTCGATGAAGTGGACCTCGTCCTGGTGCCGGAAGCGCGCCGTCGCCCTCACGATCGGTCCTCCGGCGCGGCCTCCGACGAGACCGCTGCCGGAACGGTGCCCGGTGCGGGCGGTCTCGGGCGCAGGTACACGTCCTTCATCGAACCGGCGAAGAACGCCCCGAAGCGTGCGATGGAGCCCAGCGGCCCGGATCCCGACCCGCGGAAGGTCGTCAGCTGACGGGCGAAATCGAGGGGCAGGATCCGCAGGATCCCCGCGCCGATCACATCGGCGGGGGCATCCTGCGCGCCGTTGTCACCCGGCGGGACGTGCCCGCGCATCAGGGAGATGTAGAGGGTGGAGGTATCGGTCCACATGTCGAACCCACGGTCGTTGCGCACGGTCTTGAAGCCGTACATCGTGAGCGGCTGGCCGGACAGGTCGCTGAACCAGAGCCGGTAGCGCATCTCGCGGGTGAGGGCCGCCTTCGCCGTCACGAACAGGTTCGCCCATCCGCGCTGCACGGGCAGATGTCCGCCGAGCAGGTCGCAGTCGACGTACCCTTCGGCGATCGCGGTGTGATCCTCACCGGCGGCGAAGCGCTCGACATCCGGTGCGGTGATCGTGAGCTGGAACATGAATCGCTGCGCCAGCTGGCGTCCGAGCTCCCAGCCGGCGAGCGGATCGGTCTCGCCCAGGGCCAAGTGGCCCTTCATCTTCTCGGTGAACTCCATTCCGCGGCCGGCGACCGGGTCTGCGGGCGCCTCGACGACCGGCGCGGGGGCCGCGTCCGCCGCAGCGCGCCGTCGCCGGGGCTTCGGCTTCTCGAGGGCGTGCTCGAGGGCGCGGTCGGCCATCGCGGCGATGGTGAGCGAGGGATTGGGCCCGACGGGGCCGGGCACGGCGGAGCCGTCCACGACGAACAGCCCGGCGTGGCCGAACGATTCGCCCCAGCTGTCGACGACGCCCTCCTGGGGAGCGCGGCCCATCGGTGTGCCGCCCAGCGGGTGGACGGTCACGACGCGTTTCGTCCACCAGAGCGGGTTGTCGCGGAACCTGCCGCCGAGCGACTCGGTGATGCCCTGCATGGTCTCACGCATGGCATCGAAGTACGCCTTGCTGGTCGCGGTCGTCCATTCCACGTCGATCTCGCCGTCGACGAGCGTGATGCGTCCGTCGGGGGTGTCGCGGCCCATGCCGAGCAGGGGGAGAGAGCTGGAGGTGAGTCGCCCCTGACCGACGAGCTTGGCCACCTCGGCCGAGATGGTGGACTCGTTCTTGTTCGTCAGCCGATGCGCGACCATCTGCGAGACGACACCGGCAGCGCGGCGCATCGACGCCGTGACCTGGGCGGTCTCGACGAGCCAGCTGGTGAACTCGGGGAAGCCGGCCTCCTGGACGTAGTACCCGCGGCCCTGTCCCTCCTCGTCGAGTCCATCCGGCTTGCGGATCGCGGTCGTGATCACCGGCCCGTATGCCGGGTCGATCATCCTCGTGTGCCCGGCCTCGGTCGTGGACTGCGCGCCGAAGCAGAAGGTGAGCAGGTCGCCGTTGCCGCTGAAGCGCGTTCCCAGCGCGCGTCCGAGAGCGGGCAGCGCCACCCTGTTGCGCAGCAGCAGCGCGGTGGTGCCGAACGTGCCCGCGCCGAGGAACAGCTGGTCGCATGTGATGCGCAGATGCGTGCGCTCGTGACGGCCGCTCGCGTCGGGCTCGCCGTACCGCACGTAGCGCACTTCATACCCGCCGCCGTCGAGCGGCGTGACGCCGTACACCTCGCAGAGGGTGCGGAGCTGGGCGCCGCGCGCGGCCGCGGCGGACAGGTAGTTGTGGTCGAGGGTGTTCTTCGACCCCTCGTTGCAACCGATGTCGCATTCGCCGCACAGCCGGCAGGTCAGTCGCGTCGCGCCGTGCAGGTTTCCATAGGAGGGCTCGTCGACGATCTGCTTGGGGATCGGCTGCGCGCCCGGTCGCGAGGCGAACGCCACGGCGAGCGGGGGAGAGAAGGCCTGCAGGCCCATCGCCTGCGCGGCCTCATGCAGCGCCCGCGCCTTGGGGAGATCGGGATACGGGTTGGGTACCGGCGTCATCATCGCCTCGACGGCGTCGTAGTGCCGGTCGAGGTCGTTGCGGCCGATCGGCCAGTGCTCGTACCCGCCGCCGGGAAGCGGCGAATCGTGCACGAACCAGCGCTCGTCCTTGCGCAAGAGCACGTTGGCGTAGATGAGCGATCCGCCGCCGAGGCCGGCCGACACGATGCCCTCGAGCTTGCGGAAGGACCGCACATCGAACAGGCCGAGCAGTTCGTCCTTCGGCTCCCAGAACGCCCGGCTCATCTCGTAGGGATTGCGCGCGAAGCTGCCCGGCGGATAGGCGCGTCCGCGCTCGAGCAGCACGACGGAGCGGCCCGCCTCGGCCAGTCGGTAGGCGCTGACCGATGCCCCGAATCCGGAGCCCACCACCACCGCGTCGACGTGTTCGGCCGCGGGCATGTCAAAGCACCTCCGTACGGAGCTCGGCGTGCCTCTGGTCGTTCTCGTGTTGCGTACGGATCATCGACTCCCTCTCTGCGGGGCTCGGCGACACACTCGGTGGAGACGGTCGTACACCGGAGGAGTCCCGGGCGCCGCAGAAGATACGTCGCCCCGGAACCGCCCCCTCGGCACTCAAACTAGTGATCCCGACGACGGCGCCGCAACGGATGCATCACGCCCCGAGTCGTGCTGCGGAGCAGGACTTCCGAAACTACCGCGCGGCGCATGTACGAAGGATGGTTCGTGCGTGCTCTCTTCACTAAGATTCGGGCAGATCCACGGACCCGCCCTCCCGCGTTAACCGCCGGCTACGAGGAGACCCAAGGTGCTCAGACGCTTCTACGCAAGGATCAATCGCACGAGGCCGTGGTACCGGCTTCCTTTCCTTCTGGGCCTGCTCAACCTGATCGCGCTGCGCGACGAGTTGCGGGAGGACAACCTCATCGACACCCGCACGCCGGGCGGCGCGGGCCGTGCACCGGGCGTCACCCCGGCGACGGCCGGCGAGGAGCGACGGCGATTCCGCACCGCCGACGGCTCGTTCAACGATCTGAGCGATCCCGACATGGGCAAGGCGGGAACGCGGTTCGCGCGCAACGTGCCGCTGGCGCACGCCTGGCCCGCCGAGGGCGACGAGCTCATGACGCCGAACCCGCGGGAGGTGAGCCGGAAGCTGATGCGCCGCGAGACGTTCACCCCGGCGACCTCGATCAACCTCCTCGCCGCCGCATGGATCCAGTTCCAGACGCACGACTGGTTCGCGCACGGCAGGGAGCCCGCCGACGTCATCGAGATCGATGTCGCCGAGGGCGACGACTGGTTCGAGCGGCCGATGCGCATCCCGCGCACGAAGGCGGACGACACCCGCACGGACTCCGACCGCGACCTGCCACCGACGTTCATCAACAACAACTCGCACTGGTGGGACGCGTCGTCGATCTACGGCAGCACTCCCGAGCGGCGCGAGCAGGTGCGCAGCCACGTGGACGGCAAGCTCGTCCTCAAGGACGGGAACCTGCCCCTCGACCCCGCCACGGGTGTCGCCCTGACCGGGTTCAGCGAGAACTGGTGGGTGGGCCTCGGACTCCTGCATACGCTGTTCACCCTCGAGCACAACGCGATCTGCGATCAGCTGAAGGAGGACTACCCCGGCATGACCGAGGACGAGCTCTTCGGCACCGCGCAGCTGGTCGTCTCGGCTCTCCTCGCCAAGATCCACACGGTGGAGTGGACGCCCGCGATCATCGCGCACCCCGTGCTCAAGGTCGCCATGCGTGCGAACTGGTGGGGTCTCGCGGAGGAGAAGCTCCACCGCATGTTCGGCCGCCTGAGCAAGAGCGACGTCATCAGCGGCATTCCGGGATCCGGGTTCGACCACCACGGCTCGCCGTATCAGCTGACAGAGGAGTTTGCGGCGGTGTACCGCCTCCACCCGCTTCTGCCCGACACCCTCGAGGTCCACTCGCTCGACGACGGCTCGCTGGTGGACAGCATGGAGTTCCAGGAGATCATCCTGCTCAACGCCCACCGCGTGCTCACCTCGGGCGCGAAGGTCCAGGACCTCTGGTACTCGTTCGGGGTGCAGCATCCGGGAGCCGTCCAGCTGCACAACTTCCCGCGCTGGATGCAGGACATCACGCTGCCCGACGGGCTGCGCCTCGACCTCGCCGCCCTCGACGTCATGCGCGATCGCGAACGCGGCGTCCCGCGGTACAACGAGTTCCGCCGCCAGCTGCACCTGAAGCCCGCCACGACGTTCGATGAGCTCACCGACAACGCGACCTGGGCTCGGGAGCTCGAGGCCATGTACGGCGACGTCGAGAAGGTCGATCTGCAGGTGGGCATGCATGCCGAGACGCCTCCGCCGGGATTCGGGTTCAGTGACACCGCCTTCCGTGTGTTCATCCTCATGGCCAGCCGCCGGCTCAAGAGCGACCGGTTCATCACCGACTGCTACACCGAGGAGTACTACACGAAGACCGGGATGCAGTGGGTCGCCGACAACACGATGGCCTCGGTGCTCCTTCGCCACTACCCGCAGCTCTCGCCGTCGCTGGACGGCGTCAAGAACGCGTTCGCCCCGTGGAACGTCGTCGGCTCCACAGCCGAACGCTCCACCAGCACGGCATCAGCTGCGGCGAGCACCGCGGGATGAGGGAAGCGTCATGACCGTCACCGAGGCGGACCGCGAGGCGCGGTTCACCCTGATCCGCACCTACTGGGACGTGCTGATGGCCGCCGACATGCCGGCCTTCCGCCGTCTGCTCGCGCCCGACGCTGTCATCCACTATCCGGGTCAGAACCACATGTCGGGCGACTACCGGACGACCGACGACATCGTGGGGCTGTACACCCGGCTCACGCAGTTCATCAAGGACGGCATGTTCGTCGGCGAGGTGCTCGACATCACCGCGGGCGAGACGTTCACCACCGTCATCCTGAAGTACGAGATCCGGATGCCGTTCAAGACCCTCCACGGGCGCGCCACCGGCATCTTCATCCTCGACGAGAACCACCTGATCAAGGAGTACTGGCTCCACGAGTGGAACCAGCAGATGATCAACTGGGTGTTCCGCTCCTCCCGGTGGTTCGGATGGACGATGAAGCTTCTGCCGAAGAAGAAAGCGACCTGACGATGGCGAAGCCGAAGGCTACCCAGAAGCCCCTGCCCCCCGGACGGTTCGGGCTGCCCTGGCTGGGCGAGACCCTGTCGATCCTGCGCAACAACCACCGGTTCTACCAGGACCGCACCGAGAAGTACGGACCGATCTTCAAAACGCGACTCTTCGGCAACAGCTTCGTGATCTTCTCCGGGCACGAGGCGTTCCACACCTTCGCGATGGACGAGCGGATCGTGCGCGGCGACGCGGACCCGATCTCGGCCGAGCAGATCTTCATGAACTCGCTCGCGCTAATCGACGGCGTCGAGCACCACGCACGCAAGGCCGTCATGCTGCGCGCGGTCGGCTATCGGTCCGCGATCGCGTCGTACCTGCCCACGATGCAGGAACTGCTCGAGCGCACGATCGATCCGTGGCTGCAGAGCGGCACCGGCCACGACCTGCGCGCCGACCTGCAGCGGTTCGCGGCACGGCTCACCGGGGCGCTGTACACCGGCGACCGCAGCGAGGAGCACGCGGCAGAGCTCGACCACCACCTCGCCAACATGCGCGATGCGTTCATGACGCTGCCGGTGCCGATCCCTGGCACGAAGTACGGCAAGGCGATCGCAGGTCGGCGGCGCATGGACGAGATCATCGGCGACGCGCTCGCGAAGCACCAGCAGGGCGGTTACGACGACGTCGTCTCTCGCATGATCGTCGCCGCGAACGACGCCGACGTGCCGGTCGAGGCGCTCCGCGGCGACATCCGTCACCTGATCTTCGCGGGGCAGGGCGGCTACTTCGTGCCGCTCACGCTGACCACGATGATCGTGGGCCAGCACCCCGACATCATGGAGCGCGCCCGCGCGGAGGTGCTCGCCGTCTCACCGGACGGCCCGATCACCATGGAGCAGATCGAGCGCATGGAGTACCTCGAGCAGATCTCGAAGGAGGTACGCCGGTACTTCGCCATGAACTCGGCGACCTTCTTCGGCCGGGTGCAGTCCGACATGGAGGTCGGAGGCTTCCGCATCCCGAAGGGATGGGGCGCGATGGGCGGCATCCACATCAACATGCGCAACCCCGACGTCTTCCCCGATCCCGACCGGTTCGACCCCGAGCGCTTCGAGGCGAATGCCGAGGCCGCGCTGCCCCCGGGAAGCTACGTGCCGCACGGCGACGGCCAGAGCACGCACCACCGGTGTCCGGGCGAGAACATCGTGACGGTCGCGGTCAAGATGTACCTGACCCTCCTCCTGCGCCGCGCCGAGTGGTCCATCCCCGAGCAGGACCTCACGCTCACGAACGAGCTGTTCCCGCTGCCCGCAAGCGGACTGCGGGTGGAGTTCCGCCAGCACGTTTCCGTCGCGGGCTGACATGGCCGACGTGACGCGGGAGCGCGGGCTCCGCAAGCTCACGCACCTGACACAGCTCATGGTGTGGGGGGACCGCCAGCCGATCACGCGAACACCCGCCGACCTCGGCCTCGACGCCGAGGACGTCTCGTTCACGGCGACCGACGGCATCGACCTGAGGGGCTGGTTCGTCCCCTCGGGCGCTCCGGCGGGGCCGGCCGTCGTCTTCGTGCACGGCTGGCTCTGGAACCGCACCGGGAACGCGGCGGGCCGTGTGCCCTTCGTCGACCGGGACGTCGACTTCCTCCCCGCGACGAAGGCGCTGCACGACGCCGGCATCCACGTGCTGCTCTTCGACCTGTCGAACCACGGCGAGAGCGGCAAGCGCCCGCCACTCACCATGGGCCGCTGGGAGGCGCGCGACTTCAACGGAGCCGTCCACTATCTGCGGGGCCGCCACGACGTCGACCCCGACCGCATCGGCGCGCTCGGCACCTCCGCCGGCGCGAACACCGTCATGTACGCGATCCCCGGCGGCCCGCCGGTCAAGGCACTGCTCGCGGTGCAGCCCACCCGGCTGCCGGTCTTCAACCGCAACTTCGCGCGCGATGTGCTGGGCCCACTCGGACCAGCCGCGGCGGCGAGCACCGACCTCGTCTACGTGTTCCTGCGGGCGCCGCTGCCGAGCCGCCACGACCCGGCGATTCCGGCACGGGAGCTGGGTGACACCGTCGTGCAGTACGTACAGGGGACGGGTGACCCGTGGGGCGAGATGGGCATCGTGGAGGGGTTCTCCTCGGTCACGCCGCGCTCGCTCGGCGTCCTGCGGTATCCGTCGACGGGTCGCTACGAGGGCTATCAGTACGTGAGCAAGGAGGCGGACGACGTCGCCGCCTTCTTCACGGCGCACCTCTGAGGTGCGGTGAGCGGCCGCCGCAGCATCCCCTCGCGGCCGCCCCACCCGATCAGGGGTGCCAGAGCGAGTCGTGGGCCGCCTGACGCGTGTACTGTCGCGGGTCGAAGAAGCGGTCGTAGTACTCCATCTCGAGGTGCGAGAACTGCAGCCACATGCCGGGCGTGTAGAACGCGTCCACGTGCGCGGGGAACCGGCCGTAGGTATCCCAGATGTAGTTGCAGATCTCCTTGGTGTACGCGATCTCTTCGGGGCCGAATCTCGTCCCCTTCTCGAGGAAGGCGCGTGCGTCGTCCGAGTTGCGGTACGGGCTCGAGAAGACCTTCTCGTTGCCGTACGCCGGTCCGGTGGCGCTGTACTTCGACTCGACCACGCGGTCGACGGCTTCATCCATCGACGAGACGTACGGGGGAGTGAGGCCCTCGAGGATGCCGTCGATCCCGACCGGGTTCGGCTGGGACGCCGGCACGGGCGGCCACGTGCGGTGCTTCTTCGGCTCCTGAAGCCGGAAGCCGAGCCCATGCCATCCCTTGGCTTCGTCCTGCTGCCAGATGTAAGGAGGGAACACCGACCCGTGGATCCAGCCGCCGAGCCCCATCGACTGGCCGAGGAGCATGAGGTTCTGAAAGTAGAAGAAGGACTCGTAGTCGGTGCGCAGCGCTCCGCCGAAGCCGAGCGGCGCCTGGCTGTCCTTGTTGAGGTAGCCGCTGCGCACCCGGTCGAGCCCGCCGATCGGGTGGTAGGGGATCTTCGGCCCGATCCCCAGGCTGCTGCCGATCTTGGCGATCCACTCGACCGTGTTCTTCGGGTGGAAGCTGCGCCAGTCGTCGAGGAAGAGCGGCCGCATGCCTCCGGGCTCGGTGAGCAGGATGATGATCGCGTTGATGTACTGCCACGTGCAGTCGACGACCGGGAAGAAGACCGTCGTCCCCGGAGCGTTGGACGCCTGGTTGTTCCAGCCGAGGTAGTAGGGCCACTCCCGCGGGAAGTCGAGCCGGCGGTCCGATACGCGCACCAGGCACTCATCGGCCGCGCCGATCCAGTCGGCTTCGCTCCAGTCGCCCCACTTCGGCGGCAGATCCTTGAGGAGTTCGAGCGCGCGCTCGCCGCGGGGGGCGCGGAGCAGGAAGATGCCGTCGTCGTTGATCATGAAGAAGTGCGTGGCCTGCGCGTTGTCGGCGCTGCTGCCGGTGCGGGCCATGATGTTGAGGAACGGCGTGCCCAACTCGTCGAGCCCGTTGTTCTCGACGAGCGGGCCGTCGTGGGTCGTGATGCCGGTGATCCCCGTCACGCATGTGATGAGGATCGCCTCCTCGAGCTTGCTCAACGGCGCCGGGGCGTTGTGGCTCTCGTGGCTGAGCGGGCCGGCGTTCACCGAGAAGCCCCGCGGGATGCGCCTCGTGCGCCGTTCGGTGAGCGCGGACAGGAACGGATACGCCGCGAGATCGGCCAGTGCCGGGTGGGTCGCTGAAGCCGTGGCCTCGGCGGCCGGGGACGGGTCGATCGATGTCATGGCGCTCTCCTCGTTCTCGTGTCAGTTGTTCCGGTCGAGCCGGCGGGTGATCACGGGATAGACGTCGCGGGCGGCGTCCTTCCCGATGAAGCAGTCCATGTGGGCGTACCCGGGGATGACGTCCCGCGTGTAGAACTCGTCGCCGTTGCGCTCGCGCAGCACGTCGTAGGTGATCTGGCTTCCCTCGGGCACGAACAGACGGTTGTCGGCACCGTGGAGGAACGCGATCGGCAGGCGGAGCCCCGACACGTCGTCGAGATAGTCGTGCTCGCCGTCGGCGCTCACGGCGTGGTCCTCGCGGAGGATTCTCGTGATGTGGCGCAGCGTCGTCATGTTGGCGACGCCGAACGCCTCCTCGAGGTGGTCGTGCGTCGCCTCGTTCAGCTGCGCGTGGTCGTACACCTCGCCGTACATGAACATCACGCGCCGGCAGAACGGGCGGTCGCACGGCTCGTCGCCGGAGGGGTAGATCGCGAGCGCCTTGTCGTACAGCGTCTCGCCCCACGAGGGGTCGTCGTCGAACTCGGTGGTGAGCGTGTCGAAGCCCAGCGCCTGCAGGATGTTCCCCGCGTAGATTCCGGCGCGCAGCTCGTTGAGGGTGCCGCCGCGAGGGTGGAGGGTCACCTGCGAGGCGACGGCGGACCGCACGCCCTCGAGGCCGAGCCCCAGCGCCATCAGCATCGTCAGCGATCCGACGCAGTGCGCCACGATCTGCACCGACTCCGCTCCCGACACCGCGCGCACCTCGGCGACCGCGGCCGGATAGTCGTACTCGGCGATGTCGTCGAGTGTGAACTGCGTTCCGCCCGACGGCAGCGCCGGGCTCGCGCGGTAGTCGAGCACCCACACGTCGTAGCCGTGCTCGTAGAGGTACTCGGGGAAGTTCGTGTCGGTGGTGTCGATCGTGTACGCGAATGCCGACGTGCCGAACCCGGGCGTGAGGATGACGGGGCCTTTGCTTCCGCCCTCGAACCGCGTGAGGCGCAGCATGACCCCGTCGACGGTGTCGAACTCGTGGATCGTGGGCTCGCCGCAGCGCAGCGGGCGTCGAACGCGTTCGTCCGAGGCTTCCGTCGCCGTCGATGCGGCTTCGTGCTCGCTCATCTCGACCCCCCAGCGTCAGCCGTACGGAGATCGTCGCGGCGAGGCGGGACCGGCCCACGGGCGACGACGGAGTCAGCATATTGCCCGGCAAGCGCTCTCGTCACGAAGTTCAGGAGCCTCGTGGGGTGCCCGTGATACCCGCCGCCCGAGAACCACTGGCTAGACTCGTCGCGTGGAACTCGTCTGGTCGACCGCTGCAGCGGCAGTGCAGACCGACACGCGAACGCTCGGTGCCTGAGCGGGCGGGGCGCGGCGTGCGCCCGAAGCTGAGTAGCCTTGAATCCGAGCCATTCCCAGGAGAGTTTCCGTGACTGACGCTGTGTCCTACCCCGCCGACGGCTTCGCCCTGTTCCCCGACCGCTCCGTGGTCGCGCTCCGCGTGAACGGCGAGCTCAAAGACCTCGCGACGGTGGTGGACGAGACGGATGCCGTGGAGCCCGTCACCATCGACAGCCCCGATGGCCTCGCCATCCTGCGCCACTCCACGGCGCACGTCCTCGCCCAGGCCGTCCAGCGCATCAACCCGCAGGCCAACCTCGGCATCGGCCCGCCCATCACCGACGGCTTCTACTACGACTTCGGCGTCGAGCACCCCTTCACCCCCGAGGACCTCAAGGCCATCGACAAGGAGATGGCGCGCATCATCCGCGAGGGCCAGCGCTTCGTCCGCCGCGTCGTGAGCGACGAAGAGGCGCGCGTGGAGCTCGTCGACGAGCCGTTCAAGCTCGAGCTCATCGGGCTGAAGGGCGGCGGAGCCGAGAAGACCGAGGGTGCGTCCGTCGAGGTCGGCGCCGGCGAGCTCACGATCTACGACAACGTCGACCGTGACGGCCAGACCGTCTGGAAGGACCTCTGCCGCGGGCCGCACCTGCCGAACACACGCATGATCGGCAACGGCTGGGCGCTGCAGCGCATCGCCGGCGCATACTGGCGCGGCAGCGAGAAGAACCCGCAGCTGCAGCGCATCTACGGCACCGCGTGGCCCACCAAGGACGAGCTGCGCGCCTACCAGACCCGCCTCGAGGAAGCCGCCAAGCGCGATCACCGCAAGCTCGGCAAGGACCTCGATCTCTTCTCGTTCCCCGACGAGATCGGCTCGGGCCTGTCGGTGTGGCACCCGCGCGGCGGCGTCGTCCGCGGCGAGATGGAGCAGCACGCGCGTCGCCGCCACATCGCGGGCGGCTACACCTATGTGTATACGCCGCACATCTCGAAGGAGGACCTGTTCCTCACCTCGAACCACCTCGTCACGTACAAGGAGGGCATGTTCCCGCCCATCGTGATGGACGAGGAGCGCGACGAGCACGGCGAGATCACCAAACACGGCCAGGACTACTACCTGAAGCCGATGAACTGCCCGATGCACATCCTCATCTACAAGGAGCGCGCCCGCAGCTACCGCGACCTGCCGATGCGCCTCGCCGAGAACGGCACGGTGTACCGCAACGAGCTCTCGGGCGCCCTGCACGGCCTCACCCGTGTGCGCGGCTTCACCCAGGACGACTCGCACCTGTTCGTCACCCCCGAGCAGCTGGAGGAGGAGGCAACCCGCGTCCTCGAGTTCGTCATCTCGATGCTGCGCGACTTCGGCCTCGACGAGTTCGAGCTCGAGCTGTCGATGCGCGACGACGAGAAGGGCAAGTGGATCGGCTCGGACGAGTTCTGGGAGTACTCCACCAACGCCCTGCGCAACGTCGCCGTCGCGAGCGGGCTGAAGCTGACCGAGGTCCCGGGCGAGGCCGCGTTCTACGGTCCGAAGATCGACCTCAAGACCCGCGACGCTATCGGCCGCACCTGGCAGCTGTCCACGGTGCAGGTCGACCCGAACCTCCCCGAGCGCTTCGAGCTGGAGTACACGGACCGCGACGGTCAGAAGAAGCGGCCGATCATGATCCATCGCGCGCTGTTCGGCTCGATCGAGCGGTTCTTCGCGATCCTGCTCGAACACTACGCTGGCGCGTTCCCGGTGTGGCTGTCGCCCGTCCAGGTGGTCGGCATTCCCGTCGCCGAGGACTTCGCGGACTACCTCGGCGAGGTCATCGACCAGCTGAAGGCCGAGGGCGTGCGGGCCGAGCTCGATCACTCCGACGATCGCATGCAGAAGAAGATCCGCACGCACACCACCCAGAAGGTCCCGCTCCAGCTCATCGCGGGCGCCCAGGACCAGGCAGGTGGCACCGTGTCGTTCCGCTTCCGCGACGGCTCGCAGGAGAACGGCGTGCCGATCGCCGACGCCGTCCGCCGCGTCCGAGAGGCGATCGCTTCCCACGCGCTGGTCAACACCGCGGAGGACTTCGCGTGAACGACGACCCGCTTGCGGGGAGTCGCGAAGTCACGGTCCCTGAGCCTGTCGAAGGGCGCGTGAGTGACGACGAGGTCGGGTCGGCGGTGCCGGGAACGGATGCCGCGGACCCGGCGCTCGTCGACGCCGCGACGCTTCCGGGGGTCCCTGATGAATTCCAGCGCCTCTGGACGCCGCACCGGATGGCTTACATCCAGGCCGGACCCGAGGTGCTGCGCAAGGAGTGCCCGTTCTGCGCGGCGCCGCGCAGGTCCGACGAGGACGGCCTCATCGTGTTCCGCGGGCGCACGGCGTACGCGCTGCTGAACCTCTTCCCGTACAACTCCGGGCACCTTCTGGTGTGCCCTTACCGTCACATCGCGACGTACGACGAGGCGACCGAGGAAGAGGTCGCCGAGATCGGCCTGCTGACGCAGCAGGGCATGCGGGTGCTCCGTCAGGTCTCGCGCTGCGACGGATTCAACATCGGCATGAACCAGGGGCACGTGGCCGGCGCCGGCGTCGACGAGCACCTGCACCAGCACATCGTGCCGCGGTGGGGCTCCGACGCGAACTTCTTCCCGATCATCGCGAAGACGAAGGCGCTGCCTCAGCTGCTCGGCGACGTGCGCCGTGCGGTGTCCGACGCCTGGAACGCGTCGACCTGAGGGGAGACGGATGCTGCGCGCTGCGGCATCCGTTCCGCTCCCGCTATCAGCGGACCTGCGTGACCTCGAACTGCAGGCGCGGGTTCGCGTAGGCGTCCTGCGATTCGACGAGCTGCAGCTCGCGCTCGCCCGAGGCGTGGGTGCGCTCGAGCAGGTCGAAGACGCTGGAGGTGGTGCGGGCGAGGGCGTCGGCCGCGTCGGTGGTCCGGTGGTAGTGCGCCGTGAACAGCGCCGCCGTGACATCGCCCGACCCGTTGGCCTTCATCGGGATGTGCGGCGTCTGCACGATCCACGCGCCGTCGTCGGTGACCGCGAGCATCTCGATCGTGCCCTCGGCGCGATCCGGGCGCTCGACGCTCGTCACCAGGACCGTGCTCGGGCCCATCGCACGCGCGGCGTCCGCGGAGGCGAGGGTCGAGTCGAGGTCCGACGGCTCGGTCTCGGTGAGGAAGCCCAGCTCGAACTGGTTCGGGGTGATGATGTCGGCGGCCGGCACCACGCGGTCGCGCAGCAGCACCGGGATCGCGGGAGCCACGAAGCAGCCGGATTTCGCGTTGCCCATCACCGGGTCGCACGCGTAGATCGCGGCCGGGTTGGCCTGCTTGACCCGCACGACGGTGTCGAGAATGACGTCGGCGATGCCGTCACCGCCCTGGTATCCCGACAGGACGACGTCGATCTGCGGGAAGACGCCGCGGTCCTCGATGCCGGCGACGACGTCGCGCACGTCGTCGGGACTGATCATCGGGCCGCGCCATGCGCCATACCCGGTGTGGTTCGAGAAGTTCACGGTGTACACCGGCATGACCTCGACGCCGATGCGCTGCAGCGGGAAGACCGCGGCGGAGTTGCCGACGTGGCCGTAGGCGACCGCGGACTGGATCGAGAGGATCTTCACCGCTCGATCATGCCACTTCGCGCGTGACGAGCCGTCCACCCCGCCGCGCGCACGGCCGCGGCCACATCGACCGCGAGCCGTTCGGCGTCGGCGTCGTCGAGGTCGTGAACCGTGAGTCGGAGGCGGCGAGAAGGCTCGCCGCCGCCGAGCACGAAGTCGTCGCCCGCGCGCGCGAGCCACCCCCGCCGCATGAGCTGCTCCGACACCGCCCGCGCAGGCACGGGGAGCGGGATCCACAGGTTCAGCCCATCGCCCGCGTCCGCCGGCACACCCTCGTTCGCGAGCCGCTCGACGAACGCGGCGTTGCGCGCCGCGTAGTGCGCGCCGGCGCGCTCGATCGCGGCCATGGTCGCAGCATCCGTCACCAATGCGTGGGTGAGTCGCTGCAGCAGGTGGCTCACCCACGTCGTGCCGGGGGTGAGGCGCATGGCGAGCCGTTCCGCGGTCTCGGGATCGGATGCCGTCACCGCGAGGCACATGTCGGGTCCGAGGAACTTCGACACCGACCTCACGAGCGCCCAGCGGCGATGGCCGGCCGCGACGAGGGAGTGGAACGGCTGCCGCGAGAGGAGGGAGAAGTGGTCGTCCTCGATCACGAGCACGTAGGGGTGCTCGCGGAGCACATCGCGCAGCTCCCCGGCGCGGCGCGCGGAGAGGCTGGCTCCGGTCGGGTTCTGGGCGCGCGGCGTGTGGACGACTGCGCGGACGCCCTGCTCGAGCGCGGCGCGCAGGCCCTCGACGGTCATCCCCTCGTCGTCGACGGGCACGGCGACGGGGCGGTAGCCGCCGATCCGCACGGTGTGGATGCTCGTGAGGAAGCACGGGTCCTCGAGCGCGACGGCGTCGTCACGCGTGAGCGCCTGGGCGAGCAGTCGCTCGACGGCGTCCGCGGCGCCGCTGGTGACGGTGAGGTGCATGTCCGCGGCCGCGGCGAGCCCGTCGCGCATCCACTCGAGCGCCCAGCGCTCGAGCCCCGGATCGATGACCGGTTCGCCGTACAGGACGGGCCGGCCGGCCATCGCCGCGAGCGCGCCGGACAGATCGGGGATCAGCTCGGGGTCGGGATTGCCGGTGCCGACATCGCGCAGCACGCTGCCCGCGGCGAAGCCCTCCTGGGCGACGGGGGAGGAGAGGTCGGCCACGCGCGTGCCGCCGCGGCCACGTGTGACGATCACCCCCGCCTGGGTGAGCTGGCGATACGCCGCCACCACGGTGTTGCGGTTCACGCCGAGCTCGTCCGCGAGGGAGCGCACGGGCGGCAGGGTGTCGCCGGGATGCAGCTCGCCGCGTTCGACGCGGGCGCGCAGGCTGTCGGCGATCTCGGATGCGGATCGGCCGCTGATGTCGAGATTCATGCCCGCCCTTCGGATGACGTCCTGCCCCGCCGAGTGCAAGGCCACGCCCATGCTATCTTTTGGCCTAGGCCAATACCCGCATTGTCCTCACCCGTTGCGCCTGGGCGCTCCGATATCGAAGGGAAAGCTCGTGACCACTGCCGACACGGGAACCGACCGCGTCAAGCGCGGACTCGCCGAGATGCTCAAGGGCGGCGTCATCATGGACGTCGTCACGCCCGACCAGGCGAAGATCGCCGAGGATGCCGGCGCAGTCGCCGTCATGGCCCTCGAGCGCGTGCCCGCCGACATCCGCGCCCAGGGCGGCGTCTCGCGCATGAGCGACCCCGACATGATCGACGGCATCATCGAGGCCGTCTCGATCCCGGTCATGGCGAAGGCGCGCATCGGCCACTTCGTCGAGGCGCAGGTGCTGCAGGAGCTCGGGGTCGACTACATCGACGAGTCCGAGGTGCTCTCACCCGCCGACTACGTGAACCACATCGACAAGTGGAACTTCACCGTGCCGTTCGTGTGCGGCGCCACGAACCTGGGCGAGGCGCTCCGCCGCATCAACGAGGGCGCGGCGATGATCCGCTCGAAGGGCGAGGCGGGCACCGGCGATGTCTCGGAGGCCACGAAGCACATCCGCAAGATCACGAGCGAGATCAACGTGCTGCGCTCGATGACGAAGGACGAGCTGTACGTCGCTGCGAAAGAGCTGCAGGCGCCGTACGACCTCGTCGCCGAGATCGCCGAGACCGGCAAGCTGCCTGTCGTCCTCTTTGTCGCGGGCGGCGTCGCCACACCCGCGGACGCCGCGATGATGATGCAGATGGGCGCCGACGGCGTGTTCGTCGGCTCGGGCATCTTCAAGTCCGGCAACCCCGCCCAGCGCGCGGCCGCCATCGTGAAGGCCACGACGTTCTACGACGACCCCAAGGTGATCGCGGACGTGTCGCGCGGCCTCGGCGAGGCCATGGTCGGCATCAACGTCGCCGACCTGCCCGCGCCGCACCGCCTCGCCGAGCGCGGCTGGTGACCACACCGCCGCGCGTCGGCGTCCTGGCACTGCAGGGAGACGTCCGTGAGCACGTGCGCGTGCTCACGGACCTCGGCGCCGAGGCGCTCAAAGTCCGCCGTCCCGAGGAGCTCGCGGGCGTGGACGGGCTCGTGCTTCCCGGTGGCGAGTCCAGCGTCATCGACAAGCTCTCTCGTGCCTTCGGCATGCGCGAGCCCGTCCGCGAGGCGATCGCCGCGGGCATGCCGATGTACGGGACGTGCGCCGGGCTCATCCTCCTCGCCGACCGCATCACCGACGGCATCGAGGGTCAGCAGACCTTCGGCGGGCTCGATGTCACGGTGCGCCGCAACGCGTTCGGAAGCCAGGTGGACTCGTTCGAGGTCGACCTCGACGTCGCGGCGCTCGGCGGGCCGCCCGTGCACGCCGTGTTCATCCGCGCACCCCTCGTCGAGGAGGCAGGCGACGGCGTCGAACGCCTCGCGAGCCTCGAGGACGGGCGCGTGGTCGCCGTCCGGCAGGGCTCGCTCCTGGGTACCTCTTTCCATCCCGAGGTCACGGGCGAGCACCGCTTCCACGCGCTGTTCCTCGACATGGTCCGCGAGCGGTTCCGGTGACGGGCGGGCACGACGCGTCGGGGTAGATTCTGAATCATGACGATCAACGACTGGTGGCGCGAGCACCCCGAGGAGCGCTACTGGATGATCGCCCCGTCGCGCGGCGTCGTCGGCGACGCCCTCTCGGCACCCAAGGCCCAGGACGAACGCCGGTTCGAATGGTCCCACGAGCTCGTCGGGTTCACCGAGCCCGGCGACACGCTGTTCGTCTGGGACCGCACCCTGCCCGTGCCCGGCATCGCCGCGTGGGGCCGCGTGCTCGGGCCGCTGGGGGAGGAGACCCGCGAGCGCCGTGGCGACGACCTGCCGCACTGGCGCATGCCGATCAGTGACACCCTGCGTCTCGCCTCGCCGATCACTCTGCCGAGCCTACGCCGAGTCGGCAGCGAGATCGTCACGGTGCGCGACCGTGTGGAGGGGCTCACCGACGGACCCGTCTACTTCCCCTTCATCGGGTCGGCCGAGACGCTCGCACCGGCCCCCGCGTACCTCACGAAGGTCCCGCGCGACCTCGTGGCGCTGCTGTCGTCGCGGTTCGGCTTCGAGTTCGCGCTGTAGCGCGGGGATAAACTAGTCCGTCGGGCGAGGCGTTCACACGCCCGAACCCGACGAGCGCGAATTCAGGAGGACCATGTCCGGGCATTCCAAGTGGGCCACGACCAAGCACAAGAAGGCCGTCATCGACAGCCGCCGTGCCAAGTCGTGGGCGAAGCTCATCAAGAACATCGAGGTCGCGGCCAAGCTCGGCGGCCCCGACCTGCAGGGCAACCCGACCCTGTTCGACGCCGTGCTCAAGGCGAAGAAGACGTCGGTCCCGAAGGACAACATCGACCGCGCGATCAAGCGCGGCGCCGGCATCGGCGGCGAGTCCGTCGAGTACTCGTCGATCATGTACGAGGGGTACGGCCCGAACGGCGTGGCCCTCATGATCGAGTGTCTGACCGACAACAAGAACCGCGCCGCCGCCGAGGTGCGCACCGCGCTCACCCGCAACGGCGGCACGCTCGCCGATCCGGGCAGCGTCGCGTACAACTTCACCCGCAAGGGCGTCATCGTCGTCGGCGGCGAGGGCACCAGCGAAGACGACGTGATGCTCGCCGTGCTCGAGGCCGGCGCCGAAGAGGTCGAGCCGCACGCGCAGGGCTTCGAGGTCATCACCGAGGCCACCGACCTCGTGACCGTTCGCTCCGCTCTGCAGGACGCCGGCATCGAGTACGAGTCGGCCGACGTCGAGTTCGTCCCCAACCTCAAGGTCGAGGTCGACGCCGACACCGCCCGCAAGGTCTTCCGCCTCATCGACGCCCTCGAGGACAGCGACGACGTCCAGAACGTCTACAGCAACTTCGACCTCACCGCCGAGGTTCAGGCCGAGCTCGAGAACGACGAGGACTGACCTCACCGAGACGAGGACGGATGCTGCGGCCAGGCGCGCCTGGCCGCAGCATCCGTCTTCCTCGCCTAGCGTGGGGGAGTGGCAACCTCCCGCGGTCGACTGCGCGTGCTCGGAATCGATCCGGGCCTGACGCGCTGCGGTGTCGGGGTCGTCGACGTGGCGCCCGACCGCTCGGCAGCCCTCGTGCACGTCGGAGTGGTGCGGTCCGAGCCCGGCGCCCCGATCGAGGAACGACTCGCGGTGATCGCGCGAGGTCTTCGCGCCGTGCTCGACGCGCATGATCCCGACGTCGTCGCCGTGGAGCGGGTCTTCGCGCAGCACAACCGCGCGACGGTGATGGGCACCGCGCAGGCCAGCGGCATCGCGCTGCTCGTGGCGGGCGAGCGGGGCATCACCGCCGCCACACACACCCCGTCCGAGGTGAAGGCCGCGATCACGGGGTACGGCAACGCCGACAAGCGGCAGGTCCAGACCATGGTGGCCCGCGTCCTGAGGCTGGAGGAGCTCCCGAAGCCTGCCGATGCCGCGGATGCCCTCGCCCTGGCCCTCTGCCACGCGTGGCGCGGTGCTCCGGCGCAGTCCGCGGCGTCCGGCCCGCTCACCCCTGCGCAGCGCGCGTGGGCCGACGCAGAGCGGCTCGCCCGACGCTGATCCCATGCGGCGCCGTGCGTGTCGCTCGAACAAACGTCCGAACCGCCCCGTAGGCTCGACGCATGATCTCCTCAGTCCGCGGCACGGCTGTGCACGTCGATACGGATGCGATCGTCGTCGAGGTCGGGGGAGTCGGCCTCCACGTCGCCGTGACGCCGCAGGTCGCGCGCACCACTCACCTGGGCGACACGGTGACCCTCCACACGTCGCTCATCGTCCGCGAAGACGCGTTCTCGCTGTTCGGCTTCGAGTCGCGCGAGGAGCTCGCCGTCTTCGGCCAGCTGCTCGGCGTCACCGGCGTCGGCCCCAAGTCCGCGCTCGGCGTACTCGCGACGCTGACCGTCCCGCAGATCGCCGATGCGGTGTCCGGCGACGACGACGCCCCCTTCCGCCGGGTCTCCGGCATCGGCCCCAAGACGGCGAAGCTCATCGTGGTGCAGCTCGCGGGCAAGATCGCGGTGACGCGCCCCACCGGTCCGGCGGGAACGGATGCCGCCACCTCCGCTGCGATTCCGGCACAGGTCGTGCAGGCCCTCGTCGGCCTCGGCTGGTCCGAGCGCGTGGCGGTCGAAGCCGTCGAGAACGTCGCCGCCGACGCCGCCGAATCCGACCGATCGTCGGTGCCGGCGCTCCTGCGCCTCACGCTCGCCACCCTCGGCCCCGCCCGGAAGGAGACCGTGAGTGGGTGACGTGCGCGAAGCGGAAGAGCCCGTCGACGAGACCGAGCTCGCGATCGAGGGCGCGCTGCGCCCCACGTCGCTCGCCGAGTTCGTCGGGCAGCAGAAGGTGCGCGGTCAGATGCAGCTGCTGCTCGACGCGGCGCGCATCCAGCAGCGCCCCGCCGACCACATCCTTCTCTCGGGGCCCCCGGGCCTCGGCAAGACGACGCTCGCGATGATCGTCGCCTACGAGAGCGGACGCCCGCTTCGGCTGTCCAGCGGCCCTGCGATCCAGCACGCGGGCGACCTCGCCGCGCTGCTGTCGAGCCTCACGCCTGGCGAAGTGCTCTTCATCGACGAGGTGCACCGTATGGCGCGCTCCGCGGAGGAGATGCTCTATCTCGCGATGGAGGACTTCCGCATCGACATCATGGTCGGCAAGGGCGCCGGCGCGACGAGCATCCCGCTCGACCTGTCGCCATTCACCCTCGTCGGCGCGACGACGCGGTCGGGCCTTCTGCCCAACCCGCTGCGCGACCGCTTCGGCTTCACCGCCCACCTCGAGTATTACGAGCCCGAAGAGCTCGAGCGGGTCATCGAGCGGTCCGCAGTGATGCTCGGCGTCTCGCTGCCCCCCGCGGCGCGCGCCGAGATCGCGCGCCGCTCGCGGGGCACGCCCCGCATCGCGAACCGCCTGCTGCGGCGCGTGCGGGACTACCTCGTCGTCCACGGCCGCACCGGCGCGGACATCGCGGCGGTCGACGCCGCACTCGACCTCTACGACGTCGACCGGATCGGGCTCGACCGGCTCGACCGGGCCGTGCTCGACATGCTGGTGAGGCGGTTCCGCGGAGGACCGGTGGGTCTCAGCACGCTCGCCGTGGCGGTCGGCGAGGAGCCCGACACGATCGAGTCGGTGGTCGAGCCGTACCTCGTCCGCATCGGCTTCATGGGGCGCACGCCGCGCGGGCGCATCGCGATGCCCGAGGCCTACGCCCACCTGGGGGTGCCTGTGGCCGACTCGGTGCTGGGATTCGATGTCCTATAATCGCTGGAGGTTTACACCCACCCCCTCCTGCAAGGCAGCGCCGCCCTTCGGCGCGTGCCTCACCCGAAAGGTGCTTCCCGCTCCATGGACTTCGCTACCTTCCTGAGCAACTACGGCCTCATCATCCTGCTGGTCGTGCTCCTCGTCTTCATGTTCTGGAGCTCCCGCCGCCGTATGCAGAAGCAGAAGGCGGAGCAGGAGCAGAAGGCGCGTCAGACGGTGCCCGGCTCGGAGGTTCTCCTTCAGGGCGGTCTCTACGGCACGATCGTCTCCTACGACGCTGACAACCTCGACCAGCCCGCCATCGTGGAGCTCGCGCCCGGCGTCGAGATCAAGGTCCACAGCCAGGCCATCCTGCGCGTCGTCAACCCGGGCGAGCACGCGGTCACCGAGGACGAGTACCTCGCCGCCGAAGAGAGCCACGCCGAATACGCCGAGGGCGTCGCGAACGGCGACATCACCTCGATCAGCGACGACCAGGGCACCGCTGCGGGCAAGGACAAGACCGACCCTGACACCGAGGCCGGCACCAAGTCGCAGGGCTGACGCCCTCCGTTCGCCCGTTCGGGCTCTCAAGAAAGCAAAGACGTGGCGACATCCACTCCCGTCCGGCATGCATGGCGCGCGCTGACCGGACTCCTCGCGATCACGGCGCTCCTGTTCGGCATCAACGCGCTCGGCGTGTACGTGTTCGGCCAGAGCTCGTGGACCCCCGCGCTCGCGCTTGACCTCCAGGGCGGCACGCAGATCGTCCTCGAGGCGCAGACCGAGGACGGCGCAGACCCGTCGGCCGAGCAGATGCAGCAGGCCGTGACGATCATCCGCCAGCGTGTGGACGCCTCCGGCGTCGGCGAGGCCGACGTCACCACGCAGGGTGGCAACCAGATCGTCGTGCAGATCCCCGGCCAGGCCGACGAAGAGACGCGCAACCGCATCGAGGCCTCGGCGCAGCTGCAGCTGCGCGCGGTGCTGTACGCCGGAGCGCCCGCCAACACCTTCGTCGGGGACGACGGCAAGGAGACGCCGTACCCGACTCCGGACCCGACGCTCCAGGCGACCCCGACCACTTCGCCGACGAACGGCAGCGATCCCGCGTGGATCACGCCGGCGCTCCAGGCCGAGTTCCAGGCGTACGACTGCGCCGACCCCGCGAACGATCCGGCGAACGCGCCGGCGGACCAGCCGCTCATCACGTGCGACGCCGACGGGACCGTCAAGTACATCCTGGGTCCGGTCGAGCTCGACGGCTCGTCGATCGACGACGCGACCTTCGGGGTCCAGCAGAACAACGGTCTGTGGGCGGTCAACCTCTCGTTCGACGCCGAGGGCACCCAGACGTTCGGCGAGATCAGTCAGCGCCTCTACGGCGCGCAGGCTCCGCTGAACCAGTTCGCGTTCGTGCTCGACGGCTACGTGCTGTCGGCTCCCTCGATGAACGGCGTAATCCTCGACGGCAAGCCGAGCATCACCGGCAGCTTCACGCAGGAGACCGCGAAGGTGCTCGCCGACCAGCTGAAGTACGGCGCGCTGCCGCTCAGCTTCACGGTCGAGAGCTCGAACTCGATCTCGGCGACGCTCGGGTCCCAGCAGCTGCAGATCGGCCTCATCGCCGGCCTCATCGGTCTGATCCTCGTCGCGATCTACTCGCTCATCGTCTACCGCGCGCTCGGATTCATCATCATCGCGTCGCTCGCGGTGATGGCCGTGCTGACGTACGTCACGCTCTGCATCCTCGCCTGGCGCATGGGCTTCCGCCTGTCGCTCGCCGGTGTCGCGGGTCTGATCGTGACGATCGGCTTCACAGCCGACTCGTTCATCGTCTACTTCGAGCGCATCCGAGACGAGCTGCGCGACGGCAAGTCGATCACCGCCGCCGTCGAGGACGGCTGGGGACGCGCGAAGCGCACGATCTACATCTCGAAGTCGATCAACATCCTTGCCGCCGTGGTGCTGTACATCCTCGCGGACTCGACGGTGAAGGGCTTCGCGTTCACGCTCGGTCTCACGACCGCGATCGACGTCCTGATCTTCATCCTGTTCACGCACCCGGTGCTTCAGCTCCTGGCACGTACGCGGTTCTTCGGATCGGGGCATTCGCTTTCCGGGCTCGACCCCACCGCGCTCGGCGCCGTCTACCGCGGCCGTGCGCAGTTCCGCGAGCCGGTGCTCGCCACGGGCGCGGCGGGCCGCCGCAACGTCAAGTCCCGCGGTGAAGCCGCGCGTCGCCAGACCATCGCCGAGCGGAAGCAGGCCGAGCTGGCCGCCGCCGAGAGCGCGAAACCCGGCACGACCGTCAAGGAGGGAGACGACTGATGCGCTCCATGAGCCAGTTCGGCAACGACCTCTACACGGGCAAGACGTCGTTCCCCTTCGTCGGCCGGCGCCGCCTGTGGTTCCTCATCGCGGCGATCCTCGTCGTGGGCTCGGCCCTGGTGCCGCTGCTGCGCCCCATCCAGTTCTCGATCGAGTTCACGGGCGGCTCGCAGTTCACGGTGAGCGGCGTGGCGTCGCCGATCGATCAGTCGCTCGCCACCGACGCCGTCCACGCGGTCGTCCCGGATGCCACGACGAAAGTCGTCACCATCGGCGACGACGCGGTGCGCGTCCAGACCGACCAGGTCACGGACGCCGAGAGCCGGGAGATCTCGGCCGCCCTCGCCGAGGCGTACAACGTGCCCGAGAGCGAAGTCAGCTACGCGTTCATCGGCCCCAGCTGGGGAGCGGACGTCACACGCCAGTCGCTGTGGGGTCTCGCGATCTTCCTCGCGCTGACCGCGATCATCCTCGCCCTGTACTTCCGGACATGGAAGATGTCGCTCTCGGCGATCATCGGCCTCGTGGATGTGCTCATCATCACGATCGGCGTCTACGCGCTGTTCGGATTCGAGATCTCGCCCGCGGCCGTCATCGGCTTCCTGACGATCCTGTCGTACGCCCTGTACGACACCACGGTCGTCTTCGACAAGATCAGGGAGAACACCAGCGAGGACGGCGAGGTGTCCGGGCGCACGTTCGGCGAATCGGTGAACCTCGCGGTGAACCAGACGCTCGTGCGCTCGATCAACACGACCGTCGTCGCGATCCTGCCGACCGGCGCGATCCTGTTCATCGGCATCATCTGGGCCGGTGCGCAGACGCTCACCGACCTGTCGCTGTCGATCTTCGTGGGAACGATCGTCGCCGCGTACTCGACGATCTTCGTCGCGGCGCCGCTGTATTCGCTCCTGCGCGAGAACGAGCCGGCCATCAAGACGCGCGATGCGCGCGTCGTAGGGGCACGCGAGCTGGCGGGCACCCCGGCCTGAGGGTCCGGCGCGCGGGCGTAGGATTGTGAGGTCCGGCGGAGGGGAGGGTATCGAGTGACCGAGACCGTCCCTCCCGCCCAATCCTCCTCGCTGCGGCGCCTGGTCCCTCGGATCTTCTCGAGGTCGGCCCGCCGCGACGACGTCGAGCAGCTCCTGCGCACGGTGCGCACGCACCACCCCAAGGGCGATCTGTCGATCGTGGAGCGCGCCTACTCGGTGGCCGAGACCGCGCACACCGGGCAGCTGCGTCAGAGCGGCGAGCCGTACATCACGCACCCGCTCGCGGTGGCCCAGATCCTCGCGGACCTGGGTCTCGGGCCGCGCGCGATCGCGGCGGCGCTGCTTCACGATACCGTCGAGGACACCGAGTACTCGCTCGAGATGCTCACCAGCGAGTTCGGCGACGAGGTCGCCATGCTCGTGGACGGCGTGACCAAGCTCGACAAGGTCAAGTACGGCGAGAGCGCGCAGGCCGAGACGGTCCGCAAGATGATCGTCGCGATGTCCCGTGACATCCGCGTACTTCTCATCAAGCTCGCCGACCGTCTGCACAACGCCCGCACCTGGGGGTTCGTGCCGCCCGAGAAGTCGCGCAAGAAGGCGACCGAGACGCTCGAGATCTATGCGCCGCTCGCACACCGTCTCGGCATCCAGGCGATCAAGTCCGAGCTGGAGGACCTGTCGTTCGCCGTGCTGCACCCGAAGCTGTACGCGGAGATCGACAGCCTCGTGAAGCAGCGCACACCTCAGCGCGAGCAGTACGTGCAGAACGTCATCGACGCGGTCGACAGCGACCTGCGTGAGCTCCGCATCCGCGGCCGGGTGATGGGGCGTCCCAAGCAGCTGTACTCCGTGTACCAGAAGATGGTGGTCCGCGGCCGCGAGTTCGACGACATCTACGACCTGATCGGCATCCGCGTGCTCGTCGGCAGCGTGCGCGACTGCTACGCCGTCCTCGGCGCGATCCACGCACGGTGGACGCCGCTGCCCGGACGCTTCAAGGACTACATCGCGACTCCGAAGTTCAACCTCTACCAGTCGCTGCACACGACGGTGATCGGCCCGGGCGGCCGCACCGTCGAGATCCAGATCCGAACGCACGAGATGCACCAGCAGGCGGAGTACGGCGTCGCGGCCCACTGGAAGTACAAGGAGCAGATGAACGGCGGCAAGACGGACTCCAAGTCCGTCGACACCGACATGGCATGGCTGGCCCACATCTCCGACTGGCAGGCCGAGACCGCCGATCCCGGCGAGTTCCTCGATTCGCTCCGCTTCGAGATCGGCGCCAAAGAGGTCTACGTCTTCACGCCGAAGGGCCGCGTCATCGGGCTGCCCGCGGGGGCGACGCCCGTCGACTTCGCATACGCGGTGCACACCGAGGTCGGCCACCGGACGATGGGGGCGAAGGTCAACGGGCGGCTCGTGCCGCTCGAGTCCGAACTCAAGAGCGGCGACGTCGTCGAGGTGTTCACCTCGAAGAATCCCGACGCCGGCCCGAGCCAGGACTGGCTCGGCTTCGTGCGCAGCACCCGCGCCCGCAACAAGATCCGCGGCTGGTTCACCAAGGAGCGCCGCGAAGAGGCGATCGAGCAGGGCAAGGAGTCGATCGCCCGCGCGATGCGCCGGCAGAACCTGCCGCTGCAGCGCCTGATGAGCCAGGACTCGTTCACCGAGGTCGCCCACCAGCTCCGCTACGAGGATGTCTCCGCGCTGTACGCCGCGGTCGGCGAGGGGCATGTCTCGACCCAGTCGGTCATCGAGAAGGTCACCGCGCTCGTCGCCGCCAACGACACCACGACCGGCCCGATCGACCTGCCGGTGGTCGGCCGGGCCCGCGCCCCGCGCAACGGCGACTCCGGCATCCTCGTGCGCGGCGCCCCCGACATCCTCGTCAAGCTCGCGAAATGCTGCACGCCGGTGCCCGGCGACCAGATCGTCGGGTTCGTCACGCGCGGCAGCGGCGTCTCGGTGCACCGCGCCGACTGCACGAACGTCAAGTCACTGATGGAGGACCCCGAGCGGCTCATCGAGGTCGAGTGGGCGCCCACGACGAAGAGCGTCTTCCTCGTGCAGATCCAGGTCGAGGCCCTCGACCGCTCCGGGCTGCTGAGCGATGTGACGCGTGTGCTCAGCGAGCACCACGTCAACATCCTCTCGGCGACGGTCTCGACCTCGAACGACCGCCTGGCGCTCAGCCGGTTCGTCTTCGAGATGGGGGACATCGTCCACCTCGACCGCGTCCTCAACGCCGTGCGGCGCATCGACGCGGTCTACGACGTCTACCGCGTCACGTCGTCCTGACGCCCGGCGACGATCGCCCGCAGGCATGCGAGCGCTGAGCGCTTGTGGGGGAGCGCACCGGCCTCCAGCCGCGCGATCGCGCGGTCGGCAGCATCCGTGTCGACGTCCGCGAGGTGGCGCGCCGCCGCCGTGTGCTCGTCGTCGCCTGCACGCGCGAGGTCGGCCAGCGTGCGTTCGGGAGTGGTGACGAGCACGCCGCCGACCAGCTGGAGGTCCTCACCCGGGACCTGCAGATCGCGGTACACGATCCGGCGGTCCGGCCGGACGTGAAGTCGCCGCGGCACCGCGCGCTGCACGGTGTGGCGGGAGGGCGGCAGCGGCAGGCCACCGTGCACCCACGCCGCCGACAGGTGGGTCGCCGCGAGCGTGTCGCCCAGCGTCTCGCTGAGCGAGCCCGCACGGAGCGCCGCGGTCTCGATGGCGTCCGCGGGGATGTACGCGTCGCCCAGGGCGACGAGGTCGCCGTCGAGGCAGGCGGCGGTGAGCTCGGCGCGCGAGAGCCGCGCGTCGGCGAAGTAGAGGAAGGGCGATCCCACGGAGGCAGTCTGCCGCACACCGGACGATGCACGGATGCCGCATCCGCGGATTGTGGAGAACCCGGCCGCCGCGAATGCGACGACCGGGTTCTGCACCGTTCAGACGGGGCGGATCAGCCGCCGAGCGCCTTGAGCCACGTACGACGGGCCTCGAGTGCGTCGGTCGCGTTCGCGATCGCCTTCTTGTCGCCCGACTTCTTCGCGGCCTCGAGCTCGTCCTCGAGCTTCTGGATCGCGTCGTACAGCTGGCGCGTCATGTCGTTCGCGCGCGCCTTCTGCTCGGGATCGTTGCGCTTCCAGTCGGCGTCCTCGCGTGAGCGCAGTGCGTTCTCGATCCGACGGAGCTCGTCGTCGAGCGAACGCTCCGTGTCGCGGGGGAAGATGCGGCCGATCTCGTCCCAGCGGCGCTGGATGCCGGTGAGGATCGAGCGGGCCTTCGTGATGTCGCGCTCGTCGCTGACGGCCTTGGCCTCCTCGATCAGCGCGCGCTTGAGGTCGATCTTCTCCCGCGAAGCTTCGGCGTCCGCCGTCTCGCGCTCGATCCGCGCACCGTAGAGGGCGTCTCCGGCGGCCTTGAAGCGTGCCCAGAGCGCGTCGTCGACCTTCTTGCCGGCGCGTCCCGCGGTCTTCCACTGATCGAGCAGCTCGCGGTACGCGGGGATGCCGTCCTCGCCCTTGGGCGCGAGGGCCTCGGCCTTCTCGACGAGGCGCGTCTTGCGGTCGCGGACGCCCTTGTGAGCTTCATCGAGCTCGGCGTAGAACGCGCGGCGGTGCTTGTCGACGGTGGCGCGAGCGTCGCGGAATCGCTTCCAGAGCTGCTGAGCCGTCGACTTCGGAAGGCGCGGACCGTTCTGCTGCTGCGATTGCCACTGGTCGAACAGCGCGTTGAGCTCGGCGGTTGCCTGCTTCCACTGCACGGTGCGCGGGTCGCGGGCGGCCAGCGCCTCGGCCTTCTCGACCAGCTCGGTGCGGGCCTTGACCGCTTCGTCGACCGCTTCGCGCGCCGCGACCGCCTCTGTCGCAGACTCGGCGGCGAGCGTCTCGGTGAGAGCGGCGACGCGGGCCACGAGGCTCGCGATGTCGCCGACGGCGGCGGCCCCGTCGAGCTTGCCGTTGATGGTGCGCGCGGTCGAGCGCAGGTCCGAGGCGGACGCGCCGCCCCGACGGTGGCGCACCTCGAGGAGCGTCACCTCGCTCGCGAGGTCGTTGTACTTTCGCTCGAAGTAGGCGAGCGCCTCTTCGGGCGAGCCGTCGGGGTACTGACCCACGACGCGCCAGCCGTCGGCCTCGCGGACCGAGACGGTGCCGTCCTCGTCGACACGACCCCACGGCTCGTCGTCCGACGGCGCGGTCTCGACGACGACGTCCACGGCCTCCACCGCGACGACATCGCCGTCTTCGACGACGTCGGCGACTCCGATCACCTCGACGGCGACGACCTCGGAGTCCTCGACGACCTCCACCACGTCGATCTCGACGACCTCGACCTCGACGCCCGCGGGTTCGGACCCTGCAGATTCGGACCCTGCAGATCCGGCTTCGTCCGGCGTCTGCTCGGATTCGCCGGTCTCGGCGGCCAGGCCATCCTCCGCGGGCCGGTCTGCCTCCGCGGTGTCTTCGGCGGCGGCGTCGACATCTGCTTCCGTCGCGGCTCCGGTCGTGGGGGCGGCGTCTTCAGCGACGGGCTGGGTCTCGTCGTCGGCCCCGCTGGTCTCGGGGGCGTCGGTCTCGGGCTGGAAGTCTGCTGCGGCAGTCACGGGTTGCACCTCATCGCGGCTCACGCCGTCTGTAGGGAGTGGGACGGGTCACAGCCTAGTACGGCGGATGGCTCGCCCGAGGTGCCGTCATGGCGCGAGACGCCCGATGTCAGGGGGTCGGCGTGGGCGTCGCGCTCGGTTCCGGCGTGGTCGTCGCCGACGGCGTCGGTCCCGGCGTCGTCGCGGTCGGAGTCGGGGTCGACGACGGCGTAGGCTCGGGGGCCCCGGGGCCGGCGACGAAGTACAGCGTCTGCGCCCCGATCAGACCGAGCACGAGCACACCGCCGACGACGCCGGCGATCAGGTTGTCGCGCGTGCGACGGCGCGCCTGGCCGTCGTGGAACTGCCGTCGCGCCTCGTACAGCCGCGTGCGCTCCCGCGCAGCCCGTGCGTCGCGGTCCTTGCCACCGGTCGCCACGTGACCTCCTCGTTCCGTTCGTGTCGGGCGCGTGCGCCTCGTGCCAGGCGGCGCCCGGGCGGGTTGATCCTACGGGGCCGCACCGCGGCGGCAAAACCGCGACCGATCCGGTGTCGTGGGCGCGGGATAGCCTGGTGGAGTGACCGGTCCTTCCGCGCTCTTCCAGGGCCTGACGCCTCTCGCCGTGCGCATGCGCCCGACGTCGCTGGACGAGGTCGCCGGTCAGTCGCATCTGCTGCGTGCGGGATCGCCGTTGGTGACACTCGCGAACCCGGAGGCCGCGGCCCGCGCCGCGACGTCGGTCATCCTGTGGGGCCCGCCCGGGACCGGCAAGACGACGCTCGCGCAGGCGATCGCCCGCTCCTCCGGGCGGCGGTTCGTCGAACTCTCGGCGGTGACCGCCGGTGTGCGCGACGTGCGCGAGGTGATGCAGGAGGCGCTGACCCAGCGCGATCTCTACGGCCAGTCGACCATCCTGTTCCTCGACGAGATCCACCGCTTCACGAAGGCCCAGCAGGACGCTCTGCTGCCGGGCGTCGAGAACGGCTGGGTCGTGCTCATCGCGGCGACGACCGAGAATCCCTCGTTCTCGGTGATCTCACCGCTCCTGTCGCGGTCGCTGCTGCTGACGCTCAAGCCCCTCACCGACGAAGACCTCGGCATGCTCCTCGACCGCGCGGTGACCGATGCCCGGGGCCTCTCGGGCACCGTCGTGCTCGGCGACGAGGCGCGCGCCGCTCTCGTGCGGCTCGCCTCGGGCGACGCGCGGCGGGCGCTCACGGCGCTCGAGGCGGCCGCATCGCTTGCGACTCCGGACGGTGACGACGAAGAAGACGACGCGACGACGATCCCCGAGATCTCAGCCGACAACGTCGCGCAGGCGGTCGATCGCGCGCTGCTGCGCTACGACCGCCAGGGCGACGAGCACTATGACGTCATCAGCGCCTTCATCAAGTCGATCCGCGGCTCGGATGTGGATGCCGCGATGCACTACCTCGCCCGCATGATCGAGGCAGGGGAGGACCCGCGGTTCATCGCCCGCCGCCTCATCATCTCGGCCGCGGAGGACATCGGCCTCGCCGACCCCCAGGCGCTGCCGATCGCCGTCGCAGCCGCCGACGCGGTGCAGTTCATCGGCATGCCCGAGGGTCGCATCCCGCTCGCGGAGGCGACCGCATATCTGGCGACGACCGCGAAGTCGAATGCGGCCTACCTCGCGATCGACGCGGCGATCGCCGACGTGCGGTCGGGCGGCTTCGGCCGTGTGCCGATCCACTTGCGCGACGCGCACTACCCGGGGGCGAAACGCCTGGGACACGGCAAGGGTTATGTGTATCCGCACGACGCCGAGATCGGCATCGCGTCGCAGCAGTACCTGCCGGACGAACTGCGGGGGCGTCGCTACTACGAGCCGAAGGCGCTGGGCGCCGAGCGCGACCTCCAGGCGCGGCTCGAGAAGATCCGTCGCATCCTCGACGGCGGATGACCGCCGACTGTTGTCGCACGATATCCCTCTGAGGTATATTAATCTCCCTCAGAGGGATATCGTCCACGTCGCGCTCGGAGGTGCCGCATGCAGTTCGTGATCCTCGGCCTGCTGCTCGGTGGCCCGCTGTCGCTCTACGACGTCCAGAAGCGGTTCGCCGCGGGCATCTCGCTGTTCTACAGCGCGAGCTCGGGCAGCATTCAGCGCGCGCTGCAGCACCTGCTAGACGACGGGTCCGCGGTCGTCGCCGCGGCCGACGGCAGCCGGCGCGGCCGCAAGCTCCACCGGATCACCGATCAGGGGCGGGAACGGTGGCACGCGTGGATGCGGGCACCCATCTCCGGCGGAACGGATGCGGAGACCACGGCCCTCGCGAAGGTCTATCTGCTGGGCCTGCTCGATGCGCCCGAGGATCGCGCGGACGCGGTCCGCAGCATCCGCGAGCACATCGACGGTTCCCGCGCGGCGCTGGAGGCACTGGCGACGGAAGTGGACGCGCGCGCCGCCGGCCTCGACCACGCGTCGCGGCAGATCTTCGCGTTCCAGCGCGCGACGCTCGATTACGGACTGCGCTCGCACGCCCTGATGCGCGAGTGGATCGACGAAGTGGGGGAGCAGGCATGAACGGGCGACTCTCGTGACACCGGCCGCCTTCGCCGCCGTCGTCGCCTGCCTCGTACTCGGCGCCCTCGCCGTTCTCCAGATCTGCGTGGCTGCCGGCGCGCCGTGGGGGCGCTTCGTCTGGGGCGGGGCGCATCGCGTGCTTCCGCGCCGGCTGAGGATCGCCAGCGCGGCTTCCGTCCTGCTCTACGCCGGTTTCGCCGCGGTGCTCCTCAGCCGGGCGGGCATCCTGCCGGGTGGCGACAGCCTTGTCATCCGCGTCCTGACGTGGGCCCTCTTCGCGTATTTCGGCGTCGGGATCATCATGAACGCGATCTCCCGGAGTCGTGCCGAGCGCCTCACGATGACACCGGTCTGCCTGGTGCTCACCGGCGCGACGCTGGTCATCGCCCTCTCATGAAGGCACGGCGGCGCGTCTGCTAAGCTTGAGCGGCTCGAAACGCAGTTTTCGGGCATCCCCTCTCTTCCTGACCTACCTTCCGGCATGCCCCGGCGTGCAGTCCGGACAGGGCGAAGACAGGGCGATACGCCCGCGGGCCGTGAAAGACACGGCCGCGTCATCGAAAGGAACACTTCGTGGCAACGAAGTCCCAGGACCGCCGCAAGGTCCGTCTCTCCCGCGCCCTCGGCGTCGCGCTGACCCCCAAGGCAGCCAAGTACCTCGAGAAGCGCCCGTACGCGCCGGGTGAGCACGGCCGCACCAAGCGCAAGCAGGACAGCGACTACGCCGTCCGCCTCCGCGAGAAGCAGCGTCTGCGCGAGCAGTACGGCATCCGCGAGAAGCAGCTGCGCATCCAGTTCAACGAGGCCCGCCGCACCCAGGGCCTGACGGGTGAGAACCTCGTCGAGCAGCTCGAGATGCGTCTGGACGCCCTCGTGCTGCGTGCCGGCTTCGCCCGCACCACCGCGCAGGCGCGCCAGCTCGTCGTGCACCGCCACATCCTCGTGGACGGCCAGCTCGTCGACCGCCCGTCCTTCCGCGTGAAGCCGGGTCAGCTCATCCACGTCAAGGCCAAGAGCGAGGGCATCGAGCCCTTCCAGGTCGCAGCCCTCGGCGGTCACGCCGAGGTCCTGCCGCCCGTCCCGGGCTACCTCGAGGTCGAGCTCGACAAGCTCCAGGCCCGTCTCGTGCGTCGCCCCAAGCGCGCCGAGGTCCCCGTGGTCTGCGACGTCCAGCTCGTCGTCGAGTACTACGCAGCTCGGTAATTCTGAGAACGCACGAAGGGCGCCGGGTCATCCCGGCGCCCTTCGTCGTCTGGGCGGTGCGAGGTGCCCGGATCGGCATACGAGGCGGCGTTTCGGCATACGATGGGGGGATGCCGCGCCCCAGCGGCCCGCGAGGAAGTGGTGACATGAAGAACCTGGTGTGGTTCCTGCTCGGCATCGCCGGAGGATTCGTCGCGGCGCACTTCATGAACAAAGACCCGCGCGGTCACGAGATCCTCGCCGATGTCGACGCGCGCATCACCGAGTTCACCGACCGCATCGGCGACGCCTACCGCGAGCAGGAGGCCCGCTTCGCCGGCATCGTCGACGACGTGCGGGATGCCGCTGCCGAAGCCGCCGGCACCGCCAAGGCCGCAGCATCCCACGCCGTCGACGCCGTCGGGGACGCCGCCAAGAGCGCGGCCGACACGCTCGGCGACTGACAGACGCATACCGCTCACCGGCAGCGCCGGGGAGTCGGCGTGCCCCGACACGCATTCGCACGCACACGCAAGGACCCGCATGAAGACCGCCGAGATCGCACAGCGCTTCCTCGATTACTTCGAGAAGAACGGCCACACCATCGTCCCCTCGGCATCGCTGGTGACCGATGACCCGGCGCTGCTGTTCACGGTGGCCGGCATGGTGCCCTTCATCCCGTATCTGTCGGGCGATGTTCCCGCGCCGTACCCGCGCGCCGCCGACAACCAGAAGTGCATCCGCACCAACGACATCGAAGAGGTCGGCAAGACGCCGCGGCACGGCACGTTCTTCCAGATGCTCGGCAACTGGTCGTTCGGCGACTACTTCAAGGAAGGCGCGATCCGCTACGCGTGGGACCTGCTGACCTCGCCGGAGACCGACGGCGGCCTCGGCTTCGATCAGAAGGACCTGTGGGTCACCGTCTACGAGGAGGACGACGAGGCGCACGACCTCTGGCTGAAGCTCACCGACCTGCCCGAGGAGCGCATCCAGCGACTCGGCAAGGACACGAACTACTGGAGCACCGGTCTTCCCGGCCCGGCCGGTCCCTGCTCGGAGATCTTCTTCGACCGCGGTCCCGCGTACGGCATCGACGGCGGTCCCGCGACCGACGACGACCGCTACGTCGAGATCTGGAACCTCGTGTTCATGCAGTACGAGATCACCAACGTGCGGTCGAAGTACGACTTCGACATCGTCGGCGAGCTTCCGAACAAGAACATCGACACCGGCATGGGCCTGGAGCGCATCGCGTTCATCAAGCAGGGCGTCGACAACATGTACGAGACCGACCAGGTGCGTCCGGTGCTCGACAAGGCGGTCGAGCTGTCGGGCCGCACGTACGGCGCGAACCACGACGACGACGTGCGCTTCCGTGTCGTCGCGGACCACGTCCGTTCGTCGCTCATGCTGATGTCGGACGGCGTCACGCCCTCCAACGACGGCCGCGGCTACATCCTGCGACGCCTCATGCGCCGCGTGATCCGCTCGATGCGCCTGCTCGGCGTCGACGGGCCGACGTTCGAGGTGCTGTTCACGGCGTCGCGCGACGCCATGAAGGACGCCTACCCGGTCGTCGAGACCGACTGGGCCCGCATCTCGCAGTACGCCCTCGCCGAGGAGGCGACGTTCCTGCGCACCCTCGCGGCGGGGGAGTCGATCCTCGACGAGTCGCTCACCGAGACGAAGGCGGCGGGGGGCACGACGCTGACCGGCGCCGAGGCGTTCCTGCTGCACGACACGTACGGCTTCCCGATCGACCTGACGCTCGAGATCGCCGAGGAAGCGGGGCTGAGCGTCGACCGCGCCGCGTTCGACGGTCTCATGCAGGAGCAGCGCGCACGCGCGAAGGCCGACGCGCGGGCCCGCAAGCGCCAGCTCGCCGACACGAGCGTGTACCGCGACCTGCGCGCGCAGGGCGAGACCGTCTTCACCGGCTACACCGACCTCGAGGCGGAGTCGGAGGTGCTCGGCATCCTCGTCGACGGCGTCTCGGTCGACCGCGCGAGCGTCGGCCAGATCGCCGAGGTGATCCTCGCCGAGACCGCGCTGTATGCCGAGTCGGGCGGCCAGGTCGCCGACAAGGGCGTCATCGTCGGCCCTGGCTACGAGCTCGAAGTGCTCGACGTGCAGAAGCCGGTGCCGGGGCTCATCAGCCACACCGTCGAGGTGTCGACGGGAGAGGTGGGTGTCGGTCAGGCGGCGACGACCGTGGTGGATGCTGCGAACCGCCGCGCCGCCCGTCAGGCGCACTCCGCGACCCACCTGGTGCACGCCGCGCTCCGCGACACGCTCGGCAAGACGGCGACGCAGGCCGGTTCGCTCAACCGCGCCGGCTACATGCGCTTCGACTTCTCGTGGGGCCAGTCGCTGTCGGACGCCACCAAGACCGAGATCGAGGAGATCGCCAACAACGCGGTGCGCGACAACCTCGAGGTGACCACGCGCGTGCTGCCGCTCGACGAGGCGCGCTCGCTCGGAGCGATGGCACTGTTCGGCGAGAAGTACGGCGACACCGTGCGCATGGTCGACATCGGCGGCCCCTGGTCGCGCGAGCTGTGCGCGGGCACGCACGTCTCCACGAGCGCCGAGATCGGGCTCATCAACCTCGTCGGCGAGTCGTCGGTCGGCGCGTCGAACCGCCGCGTCGAGGCGCTCGTCGGTCTCGACGCCTTCCGTTCCCTCGCGGCCGAGCGCGCGCTCGTGTCGCAGCTCACGACGTCGCTCAAGGCGCCGCGCGAGCAGCTGCCGGCGCGCATCGCGGAGCTGCAGGCGAGCCTCAAGGCCGCCGAGAAGAAGATCGCCGCGTTCGAGGCCAAGGCCCTCGGCGACCGGCTCCCGGCTCTCGCGGCGGCCGCCACGCGGATCGGCGACACGGTCGTGGTGGCCGAGTCGCTCGGGAACGCAGCATCCGCTGACGACGTCCGCTCGCTGGCTCTGCAGGTGCGCGAGCGGCTCGGGTCGGACGCAGCTGTGGTCGCGCTGGGCGCGGTCGTGAACGACCGGCCGGTGGTGATCGTCGCGACCAACGACGCGGCCCGAGCCGCCGGCGCCAAGGCAGGCGTGCTCGCGAAGGGTGCCGCCCGCGTGCTGGGCGGCGGCGGCGGCGGTCGCGACGACGTCGCGCAGGGCGGCGGAACGGATGCTGCGGCCCTGCCCGCGGCGCTCACCTCGGTGAAGGACGCGCTCGGCGCGTGAGCGGCTTCCGGCGCGGCACGCGGCTCGGCATCGACGTGGGCAGAGCCCGGGTCGGGGTGGCGAAGTGCGACCCCGACGGTCTGCTCGCCACACCGGTCGAGACGGTGCCGCGCGACGACGCTTCGGTTCCCCGGATCGTCGCGCTCTCCGACGAGTACTCGGCGGTCGAGCTCTATGTCGGCTTGCCGTTGAACATGCGGGGCGAGGACACGGCGTCGACGCAGGACGCCCGGGACTTCGCCGCGGCGCTGGCGGCAGCATCCGGGCTCCCCGTCCGCCTCGTGGACGAGCGTCTTTCCACCGTCTCGGCGCACGCGGCGCTGCGAAGTTCGGGCAGAACCCAGCGTTCGTCGCGTAACATCGTGGACCAGGTCGCCGCGGTCGTCCTGCTCCAGCAAGCGCTCGACGTCGAGAAGAGCACCGGACGACCTCCCGGAACCCCCGTCCCCCAGGAGCCCACCTGATGCCCGACTCATCGCCCGACGGCGAAGCCGTTCCCCGGTCGCGCCGCGCTGCCCGCGAGGCCGCCGCGCGACAGGCGGCGACCGGGGAGACGCCGACAGCCGCCCCGGCTGACCCGGCGCCCGTCGATGCCGCGGCGACGTGGGAATCGCTCATCACCGGCTCCACGCCTGTCATTGGGACCGCTCCCGGCACCGTCGCGCCTGCAACACCCCCGACCTCGGCGGATGCGCCGACGCCCGGCAGCGGCTTCCAGCCGGTGCCGCTGCGCACCCCGCGCCCGACGACCGAGCCGATCGACGTCGAGGCGCCCGCCGACGACCCGTGGATCTTCGCGACGGCGGGAGCCGGCCCCGCGATGCCCTACAGTCGCGGTGGCGCCGCGCCCGCAGCCGCCCCCGCGCCGGCGGCGGGCGCCGCAGCGCCCACTGCTCGCGGGACTGCGCCCGCCGGAGACGAGCGCGACGAGCCGTCGGCGCCCTCCGGTTCGCTCGAGGACCTGTTCAGCGGGTCGGCCTCGACGAACGACATGGGCCATGCCCCGCCGCCCCCGAACAAGAAGCGCCGGCGCATCGGCGGCTGGATCGCCCTCGGCGTCGTGCTGCTGATCCTCGGCGGCATCAGCGCCGGCGGCCTGTACGTGTGGAACACGTACGAGGACAAGATCCGCGAGGTCATGGGCTGGGAGGAGCCCAAGGATTACGAGGAGGGCCTCGCGACCGGTGAAGCGTTCATCACGGTCGAGTCCGGCGACACCGGCTCGCCGATCTCGCAGAAGCTCTACGACGCGAAAGTCACCAAGACGCCGGAGGCGTTCTACGACTACCTCATCGACACAGGCCAGAACCCGACCTTCCAGCCCGGGTACTTTCGTCTTCAGACGAAGATGACGTCCGAGGCCGCTCTCGCCGCACTCCAGGACCCCGCCAACCGCCTGGAGAACACCGCGCAGCTGCGCGAGGGGCTCACCGTCGCCCAGTCGCTTCCGATCCTCGCCGACGGCACCGGAATCCCGCTCGAGGACCTGCAGGCAGCGGTCGAAGCGGGTCCGGCGGCCTACGGCGTCGCGGCCGACAGCCTCGAAGGCTGGCTGTTCCCGGCGACGTACACGTTCGACCCGAGCGTCACGGCCCAGTCGGCGATCCAGACGCTCGTCGACCGCGCCAAGCAGTCCCTGGACGCGGCCGGCGTTCCGGAGGAGAGGCGCCAGGAGATCCTCACCATCGCGTCGATCATCCAGCGCGAGGCGCGGTACGAGGCCGACATGCAGAAGGTGTCACGCGTCATCCAGAACCGTCTCAATCCGAACAACCAGGAGACGTTCGGCCTCCTGCAGATGGACTCGACCGCGCAGTACGGCTACGGCGAGATGCACGACGGCACGGTGAGCTCCTCCGCCGAGGCGCTCGCCGACGACAACCCCTGGAACACCTATGTGCACGCGGGGCTGCCGGTCGGGCCGATCTCCAACCCCGGCGATGTCGCGATCGACGCGGCTATGCACCCCGCCGACGGCGATTGGATGTACTTCGTGACCGTCGACCTCAACACCGGCGAGACCGTCTTCACGAGCAACCTCGCGGACCACAACCGCGCGGTCGCGCAGTGGCAGCAGTGGTGCCGCGACAACCCGGACTCGGGGTGCTGAGCCCGCAGGCGTCCCGTCTGGAGGTCTGGGGCGACCCGATCGCGCACAGCCGCTCACCCCAGCTGCACGCCGCGGCGTACGCGGTGCTCGGTCTCGACTGGACCTACGGGCGCCGCCGGGTCGACGAGGCCTCCTTCGGCGGCGAGCTCGCGGGACTCGACGACGCCTGGCGGGGTCTCTCGCTCACGATGCCGCTGAAGGGCGTCGCGTTCGCCGCGGCCGCATCGCACGACCGCCGGGCCGAGCTCACCGGGGCGGTCAACACGCTGCTGCTGGATCCCGAAGGCGCACGCGGCTTCAACACCGACGTCGGCGGCATCGTCCGCGCTCTCGCCGATGACGGCGTCACCGAGGTGCCGCGGGCGCGCATCGTCGGCGCCGGCGCCACCGCGACCTCGGCGCTGATCGCCCTCTCCGAGCTCGGTGCGCGCGACGTCGACGTGGTCGCCCGCCGACCGGCAGCCGTGGAGCCGCTCGCGGCACTGGGCCGCGAACTCGGCATCTCCGTCGCGGCGACGTCGTTCGCAACATCCGTCCACGACGACGTGCCGCTCACGATCGCGACCCTTCCCGGCGACGCACCCGTCACGGATGCCGCGGCCGACGCCCTCGCCGGGTCCGGCGGCTTGCTCCTCGACGTCGTCTACGGGCACTGGCCGACCGCGCTCTCGGCCGCATGGGAACGCGCGGGCGGCGCCGCGCGATCGGGACTCGGCATGCTGCTGCACCAGGCCCTGCTGCAGATCCGGATCTTCCGGCACGGCACGCCCGACGCACCGCTCGACCGCGAGGCGGAGGCGCTGGCGGCCATGCGCCGGGCGCTCGAGGAGCCGGCGGCGGCGTAACGGCCTCCCGAGGCGTGGGAGACTGGACCAATGCTCCGCGTGCTCACGGCCGGCGAATCGCACGGCCCCGAACTCGTCGCCGTCATGGAGGGCATGCCTGCGGGCGTCCCCGTCTCCCGCGCTGCGATCCAGGCGGATCTCGCGCGCCGCAAGCTCGGCTACGGCCGCGGTTCGCGCATGAAGTTCGAAGAGGACGAGCTCACGATCTCGTCCGGCGTCGTGCACGGCACGACACTCGGCAGCCCCATCGCACTGCGCATCGGCAACACCGAGTGGCCGAAGTGGGTCGAGGTCATGAGCGCCGAGCCCGTCGAGCTCACCGAGAAGTCCCGAGGCCGCGGCGCCGCGCTCACGCGTCCTCGCCCGGGGCACGCGGATCTCGTCGGCATGCAGAAGTACGGCTTCGACGAGGCCCGTCCGATCCTCGAGCGCGCGAGCGCCCGCGAGACCGCTGCCCGCGTCGCCCTCGGCGCCCTCGCGCGCGCGTTCCTGGCCGAGCTCGGCATCCGCCTCGTCAGCCACACACTGTCGATCGGCCCCGTACAGGTCCCGGAGGGCTCTGCGCTTCCCACGCCGGACGATGTCGACACGCTCGACGCCGATCCGCTGCGCTGCTTCGACCCCGCCACGAGCGCGGCCATGGTCGCCGAGGTCGACGATGCCCGCAAGGACGGCGACACCCTCGGCGGCATCGTCGAAGTGCTGGCCTACGGGCTGCCGCCGGGGCTCGGCTCCCACGTCCACTGGGACCGCCGCCTCGATGCGAAGCTCGCGCAGGCGCTGATGAGCATCCAGGCGATCAAGGGGGTCGAGGTCGGCGACGGCTTCGAGACCACTCGCCGACGCGGCTCCGCCGCCCACGACGAGCTCTTCGTCGCCGGCGACGGCATCACCCGCTCGAGCGACAAGGCGGGCGGCACCGAGGGCGGCATGTCGACCGGCACCGTGCTGCGTGTGCGCGCGGGAATGAAGCCCATTGCGACCGTGCCTCGCGCGCTGCGCACCGTGGACGTCGCGACAGGTGACGCCGCGTCCGCCCACCACCAGCGCTCCGACGTGTGCGCAGTTCCCGCCGCGGGCGTCGTGGCCGAGGCCATGGTGGCGGTCGTGCTCGCCGACGTCGTGCTGGAGAAGTTCGGCGGCGACAGCGTCGCCGAGACGCGCCGCAACCTCGAGGGCTACCTCGCGGCGATCCCCGACGCGCTGCGCAGTGCGGCGGAAAGCGACTCCGGTCTCACCGACCATGACCTCGCGCTCTGACGCCGTTGTGCTGATCGGTCCGATGGGGGCCGGCAAGACCAGCATCGGCAAGAAGGCGGCGCGCGCACTGGGCGTGCCGTTCTTCGACACCGACGCCGCGGTCGTCCGCGATCACGGACCGATCGAGCAGCTCTTCGCCGAATACGGCGAAGCCCACTTCCGCGCCGCCGAGCGTGCGGCCGTGGTCGAGGGGCTCGCCACCGGCGGCGTCGTGTCGCTGGGCGGCGGAGCCGTGCTGAACCCCGAGACGCGCGCCGACCTGGCCGGGCACCGCGTCGTGCTGCTCACCGTCTCGCCGCGGGTGGTCGCGGGCCGCGTCCGCGACTCGAACCGGCCGCTGCTGCAGGGCGACGATGCGATCGAGCGCTGGACGGCGATCTTCGAAGAGCGCCGGCCCGTCTACGAGGAGCTCGCCGACATCATCTTCGACACCTCCACCGGTCCGCTGCAGGACGTCGTCGACGCCCTGGTCGCGTGGGTGCGGGGCACCACCGCCGACCCGTCGGCCCCCATCGGCGGCGAGCAGAAGGAGCAGACCGCATGCGATGTACTGAGCGAGCGGAGCGAGCCGAAGTGACGGATGCCACGACCATCACCGTGAGCGGAGACGCGAGCTACGACATCACCGTGGGCCACGGCATCCTGTCGTCCCTCGGCGACGCGCTCCCGCCCGCCGCACGCAAGGTGCTCGTGATCCACCCGCCGACGCTCGCCGAGCAGGCCGAACGGCTGCGCGCACAGCTCGTGGGGGACCGCGAAGTGCTGCTCGCCGAGATCCCGGACGCCGAGGCGGGCAAGCGCATCGAAGTGGCCGCTTTCTGCTGGCAGGTGATGGGCAAGGCCGACTTCACCCGCACCGACGCCGTCGTGGGCTTCGGTGGGGGAGCGGTGACCGACCTGGCCGGGTTCGTGGCGGCGACATGGCTGCGCGGCGTCGAGGTCGTTCAGGTGCCGACCACCGTGCTCGGCATGGTCGACGCCGCCGTCGGCGGCAAGACGGGCGTCAACACCGCCGAGGGCAAGAACCTCGTCGGCGCGTTCTGGGCGCCCCGTGCCGTGATCTGCGACCTCGACCTGCTCGATACGCTGTCGCGCAACGAGCGGGTCGCGGGATACGCCGAGGTCGTCAAGGCCGGCTTCATCTGGGCGCCTGAGATCCTGGAACTGATCGAGGCCGATCCCGAGGACGCCGTCGATCCGCAGAGCGCCGCATTCCGCCGCACGATCGAGCTCGCGATCGACATGAAGGCGCGCGTCGTCGGGGAAGACCTCCGCGAAGCGGGCCTGCGCGAGATCCTCAACTACGGCCACACCCTCGGCCACGCCATCGAGCACGCCGAGCGCTACCGCTGGCGCCACGGCGCCGCGATCTCCGTCGGCATGGTGTTCGCCGCCGAGCTGTCGCGTCTCGCCGGACGACTCCCGGACGCCGCCGCCCAGCGCCACCGCGACATCCTGGAGTCGCTGGGCCTGCCGACCAGCTACCGTCCGGGCGCGTGGCCGCAGCTGCTGTCGACGATGCAGCGCGACAAGAAGAGCCGCGGCGGCATGCTCCGTTTCATCGTGCTCGACGACGTCGCCAAGCCCACCGTGCTCCAGGCGCCCGACGAGTCCCTGCTCTTCGCGGCGTACCAGGAGGTCGCGGGGTGAGCATCAGCACGACGGCGGTGCGCCGCATCCGCTCCGACGAGTGGCGGGCGGTGCGCGAGCTGCGACTCGAGTCGACGAGCGATCCCGACGCGAACATCGCGTTCCTCGAGACGCCCGAGCAGGTGGCGGCGCGCCCGGAGCAGTTCTGGCGCGACCGCGCCGAACTCGCCGCCGAGAGCGAGACCGCCGCGCAGTTCGTGGCCGTGGTCGACGACGTCTGGGTCGGAAGCCTCTCCGTGCTCATCCGTGCGAGTGGGCAGACCGACCACGTCGGCCGTTTCGTCGACGACCGCCGGGCGGTTGTCGTCGGGGTCTATGTCAACCCCTCCCATCGCGGCACCGGGGCGATCGACCTCCTGCTCGTCGCCGCGGCGGAGTGGGTGACGACCCTCGGGCTCACCCGGCTCAGCCTCGACGTGCACCGGGAGAACCTCCGCGCCCAGGCGGCGTATCGCCGGGCGGGATTCGTGCCGACGGGCGAGACGTTCACGAGTGTGATCGGTCCTGAGATCGTGATGGCCCGCCCGTTGCCATGACCGCGACAGACCCCATCCGGTGCATCGGGACGGGGTCTCGGCGGCTCCACCCTCGCTGATATCGTGCGAGCATGACCGCCCCTCGCCGCCTCTTGCTCGTCAACGGCCCCAATCTGAACCTCCTGGGCACCCGAGAGCCCGAGATCTACGGCACCGCGACCCTGGCGGACGTCGTCCAGGTGGCGACGGATGCTGCCGCCCGGCGCGGCTTCGAGGTGCGGGCCGTGCAGAGCAACCACGAGGGGGTTCTCCTCGACGCGATCCACGACGCGCGACGGGACTGCGCCGGCATCGTCATCAACCCCGGCGGCCTGACCCACACCTCCGTCGTGCTCCGCGACGCCCTGTCGGGCGTCGCGCTGCCGGTGGCGGAGGTGCACATCTCGGATGTGATGGCGCGCGAAGAGTTCCGCCACCACTCCTATGTCGCGGACGTCGCCGTCGTCCACGTGATCGGCGAGGGGGTCCCCGGCTACGCGACCGCCGTCACGCGTCTCATCGACATCGTCGCCGGTCAGGCCGAGGGCTGACGAATCGGCCGAGGACCAGGCATCCCGTAGAATCGAACGTCGGCAGGTCCCACCCGTGAGCTCGTTCACGGGCAGCGATCGCCTCCACGCACTTCAACGAAACGGATTCGTACCCCCATGGCCTCCACCGCAGACATCAAGAACGGCGTCGTCCTCTCGATCGACGGCCAGCTCTGGAACGTCATCGAGTTCCAGCACGTCAAGCCGGGCAAGGGCGGCGCCTTCGTCCGCACGAAGCTGAAGAACGTCGTCTCGGGCAAGGTCGTCGACCGCACCTACAACGCCGGCGCGAAGATCGACATCGAGAATGTCGACCGCCGGGACTTCACGTACCTGTACAACGACGGCGACAACTTCGTGTTCATGGACGTCGAGGACTACGACCAGATCAATGTCGGCGCCGCCACCGTCGGCGACGCGGCGCACTTCCTGCTCGAGAACCAGCAGGTGCAGATCGCGCTCAACAACGGCAACCCGCTGTACGTCGAGCTGCCGGCCTCCGTCGTCCTGGAGATCACGTACACCGAGCCGGGTCTGCAGGGCGACCGCTCGTCGGCCGGCACCAAGGCCGCTACCGTCGAGACCGGCTACGAGATCCAGGTCCCGCTGTTCGTCGAGACCGGCACCAAGGTGAAGGTCGACACCCGCACGGGCGACTACCTCGGCCGCGTCAACTGACGCCCGGGGGCAGCTGACCGATGAGTGCCCGTACGAAGGCGCGCAAGCGCGCGCTCGACATCCTGTTCCAGGCGGACGTGCGCGGCGACGAACCCGCGACGGTGCTCGCGGCCGAGGCGAAGCGCGCGGCCAACGAGCCGGCGCGTCAGGCCTCGTGGCTGTACGCGCGAGAGATCGTCGACGGAGTGATCGACAACCAGGACGCCATCGACGAGCAGATCACGACGTTCGCGAAGGACTGGACGCTCGCCCGCATGCCCGCGGTCGACCGTGCCGTGCTGCGCATCGGCGCGTGGGAGATCCTCTACAACGACGAGGTGCCCACCGCGGTCGCGATCGACGAGGCGGTCGACCTGGTCAAGGAGTTCTCGTCCGACGAGTCCGGCCCGTTCGTCCACGGCGTCCTCGCCCGCATCGCCCGCGCGAGCTGACGACGACCGGACGCCCGTCCGGGTGTCGGCGGGAGCGGGCAGGATGGATGCCGTGACCCCGCCGTCCGCCGGACCCCCTCCGTTCGTCGACCCCGGGCACATCCGCCGGTTCGCCGACAGCGGCACGTACGAGCGCGGCGTCGGCTACTTCGCCGACGGCGCCGTCGAGCGCGTCGAATGGGACGCGGTCGCCTCCGTCATCGAGGCGGTCGTCGCCGGCAGCGGCGGACGCACGTACCGCTGCCGCGTGCGGCTCGACCCGCAGCGCGTGGACCACCCCATCGCGGCGACGTCGTGCACCTGCCCGGTGCAGTTCGACTGCAAGCACACGGTGGCGACTCTGCTCGCGAGCAATCGCCTCGCCGCCGCCCCGGCGCCGGAGAGCCGATCGTCATGGCGCGACGTGTTCGCGCCCGCTCCGACGACGGAACGCGCCCGGACCCCGCTCGCCCTCGGCGTCGAGCTCCGGCAGCGCATCCGGCGCGGTGCGTCGACATGGGCGCCGGCGCGCGTCGAGTCCGCGACGCCCCGGGGCCTGCACCAGCACGGCGCCGACGTCCTGGTCGGCCTCCGCCCGCTCGAGCGCTCCGGCCGCTCCGACGCCTGGATCAAGGGCGGAGTCTCGTGGGACGCCTTGCGCCGGCCGACCACCGCCTTCGACCCCGCGCAGGCGCGCTGGTTCGCCGAGCTGCACAGCATCGGCCGCGACGTCCGCTCGTTCGGCGCCTTCTCCGACGTCTCGGAGTGGCTCACGCTGGATGACATCGAGTCGAGCCTGCTCTGGCCGCACCTCGCGGCAGCCGCGGATCGCGGCATCCCACTCGTTCCGACCAAGCGCACCACCACCGTCGCCCTCGCGGCTTCGGCGACGGTCGCCGTGCAGGCGCTCCGCACCGGTCGCGGGCTCGAGATCGCGCCCGTCGTTACGATCGACGGCGAGCACACGGATGCTGCGGCCCTGCGCCCGGTCGGACGCACCGGCGTCTACCGGTTCACCCTCGAGCGCGAGCGCATCGACCTCGTGCTCGCGGCCGTCGCCCTGCCCGACCCGGTCCCCGCGCTCCTCGCGGCGCGGGAAGCGGTCGTGGTGCCGGGCGCCGAGGCCGAGGAGTTCGTCCGCGACCACCTGCCCCGGATCGGCCGTCGGGTCGAGATCGACGCGCCCGGGCTGGACGTCGCCCCGCCACCACGACCCGCGCTCGTCACCCGCGTGCACTTCGAGCCGAATCACCGACTGGTCTACACGCTGTCGTGGCGCTACGGCGCCGGCGACCTCCTCGAACTCGACTCGACCGGCGGGGAGCGTGACGCCGCGGCCGAGACGGCGATCCGCGGTCGCGTCGAGTCGCTGTGGCGCGACCACGCACCGGTCGACCTCGCCTCAGCCGACACGCTCACGGGCCTCGACGCCGCGGAGTTCGCGTCACGGCTGCTGCCGCTGCTCGAGGCCGACGTGGACGTGAGCGTCGAGATCTCGGGGGAGCGCCCGCAGTACCGCGAACTCGCCGGGGATCCGCGCATCGACATCACCACGGTCGAGACGAGCGATCCGGACTGGTTCGACCTCGGCGTCGTCGTGACGATCGACGGCCGCCGCATCCCGTTCGGCACGCTGTTCACGGCGCTCTCGCGCGGGCGCAAGAAGATCCTCCTGAGCGACGGCGCGTACTTCTCGCTGTCGCATCCGTCGCTGCAGCGCCTGCGCGACCTCATCGACGAGGCCGGCGAACTCGACGAGTGGGAGACCGGGCCCCGCATCAGCCGCTACCAGACCGCTCTCTGGGCGGACTTCGAGGACCTCGCCGACGAGGCGCAGCCGGCGGTGTCCTGGCGCGCGACCGTCGAGGCGCTGCGCGACGCCGACGGCGTGCCCCCGGCTCCGCTGCCGTCTGGTCTCGACGCCGAGCTGAGGCCGTACCAGCGCGTCGGCTACGACTGGCTCGCCTTCCTGTGGAATCACCGACTCGGCGGCATCCTCGCCGACGACATGGGACTCGGAAAGACGCTCCAGCTGCTCGCGCTCATCGCCCATGCGCGCGAACACGGCGAGAAGCGGCCGTTCCTCGTGGTGGCGCCGACCTCCGTGCTGTCGACCTGGTGCAGCGAGGCGGCCCGGTTCACCCCGGACCTGCGGGTCGCCGTCATCGACGCGACGCGCGCGAAGCGCGGGACGACGGTGACGGATGCTGCGGCCACGGCAGACATCGTCGTCACGTCGTACACGCTGCTCCGGCTCGATGAGCGGGAATTCGGGGCGGTGGGCTGGGCGGGCCTGATCCTCGACGAGGCGCAGTTCGTGAAGAACAGCCAGACCAAGGCGTACCGTGCCGCGCGCGACCTCTCGGCGGACGCGGTGTTCGCCGTCACCGGCACGCCGCTCGAGAACAGCCTCACGGAGCTGTGGGCGCTGCTCTCGCTGACGGCGCCGGGGCTGTTCGCGTCGAGCCGCAGATTCCGCGAGGAGTACGTCGGTCCGATCGAGAAGGGGAAGGTGCCCGAGAACCAGGAGGGCGGCGCATACCGCGCCGGTCGCCTCGCGCGGCTGAGACGCCGCATCCGTCCGCTCGTGCTGCGCCGCACGAAGGAGCTCGTGGCCGCGGACCTCCCCGTCAAACAGGAGCAGGAGGTGCGGATCGAACTGGGTGCCGCGCACCGTGCCCTCTACGACACCGTGCTTCAGCGCGAGCGCCAGAAGGTGCTCGGGCTCCTCGACGACCTCGACCGCAACCGGTTCATCGTGTTCCGGTCGCTCACGCTGCTGCGCATGCTGAGCCTGGCTCCCGAGCTGGTCGATCCCACGCACGCGGGCATCGCGCCCAGCAAGCTCTCGGCGCTCTTCGATCAGCTGGACGAAGCGCTGGCCGAGGGGCACCGCGCGCTCGTGTTCAGCCAGTTCACGTCGTTCCTGGGTCTGGTGGCGAAGCAGCTCGAGGCACGCGGCATCCCGTACGCCTACCTGGACGGATCGACGCGCGACCGTGACGCGGCCGTCGCCGCCTTCCGCGGGGGGAAGGCGCCGGTGTTCCTCATCAGCCTCAAGGCCGGCGGGTTCGGACTCACGCTCACCGAGGCGGACTACGTGTTCCTCCTCGACCCGTGGTGGAACCCCGCCGCCGAGGCGCAGGCAGTGGACCGCGCGCACCGCATCGGCCAGCACCGCAGCGTCATGGTGTACCGCCTGATCGCGAACGGCACGATCGAGGAGAAGGTCATGGCGCTGCAGCAGCGCAAGGCGCGGCTGTTCCGGTCGGTGATGGACGACGACGCGCTCTTCGGGCAGGCACTCACCGCAGACGACATCCGCGGGCTGTTCGACGACTGATCCCACACCAGCCTCGACACGCCGGATCCGGTTTTGCACGGCGGGCGATCCGGTGCGGCCAGCGAGCCTCACCTAGACTCGTCTGGTTCGACAGGAGGGCACCCCCATGCGCATCACGGGCCTCGGCCACGCCGGAATGTTCATCGAGACGGCGGGAGGGAGCATCCTCTGCGACCCGGTGATCGGGCCGACCTTCTTCGGGTCGTGGTTCCCGTTCCCCGACAACCGGGCGCTCGACTGGGCGACCTACGGCAAGGCCGACTTCCTCTACATCTCCCACCGCCACCGCGATCACTTCGACCCGGCTCTCATGCAGAAGCACGTGCCGAAGACCATCAAGGTGCTTCTGCCGGATTACCCGACGGACGACCTCGAGCAGGATCTGCGAAAGCTCGGGTACGACAACATCGTCTACACGCAGGCAGGCGTGCCGCTCGAGTTCGGCGATCTCAGGATCATGGTGACGCCGCTGCGCGCGCCGAGCGACGGACCGATCGGCGACTCGTCGCTGAGCGTCGACGACGGCACCGCGAGCATTCTGAACCAGAACGACTCGCATCCGCTCGACCTCGAGAAGCTGATGTCGTTCTCGAAGCCGGAGGCGTACTTCACGCAGGTGTCGGGCGCCATCTGGTGGCCGATGGTCTACGACCTGCCGCAGGACGCCAAGCAGAACTTCGCGAAGCTCAAGCGCGACGCGCAGAACAAGCGCGCCATGTACTACATCGAGAAGGTCGACGCCGAACACGTCTTCCCCATGGCAGGACCGCCGATGTTCCTGCGCGAGGAACTCTTCAAGTACAACGGCTACGGCATCGACGACGACGCGATCTTCACCGACCAGCGCCAGTTCCTCACCCACATGGCACAGCTGCGGCCCGACCAGAAGGGCTACGAGTTCGTGCCCGGCACGGTGGTGGAGCTGAACGGCGGTGAGATCTCCGTGACGCAGACGCTCTACACCCAGGCCGAGATCGACCGCATCTTCGACGACAAGTGGGCCTATCTCGCCGAGCAGCGCGATTCGCGCCAGGACGAGGTGCGCGCCGAGGAGGCGACGCGCGCCGCGGTGCTGCCGCCGGACGAGATGCTCGCCGCGATCAAGGAATGGTGGGAGCCGCTGCTGCGCCGCGCCCGCACGATCCGCAACGGCGTGGGCGGGGTGGTGCGCTTCCGCATCGGCGAGCTCGACATGGTCGTGGACTTCCCGAAGGCCAAGGTGCGCGAGTACGCCGAGGGCGAAGAGTGCATCTACTGGTACACGATCCCCGCCGACCTCGTCTCGACCAACATCGCCGACCACGAGATCGACTGGTCGAACTCGATCTTCCTGTCGATGCAGTTCGAGGTGGGCCGCAGCGGCAAGTTCAACGAGTTCCTGACGACGTTCCTCAAGTGCCTGTCGAGAGATCGCATCGAGTACGTCGAGAACTGGTACGCCGAGCAGACCGACCAGACCGAGGACGCGCAGCTCGGCGACTGGATCGTGCAGCGCCGCTGCCCGCACCTGCGAGCCGATCTCACCAAGACGGGCAAGATCGAAGACGGTGTCCTCACGTGCTCGTTGCACGACTGGAAGTGGGACCTCGTGAGCGGCAAGTGCCTGACGAGCCAGGGGCACCCGATCCGTGCGTCGCAGGTGGAGGACGACCTCTACCGCGCCGCGACGAGCCCCGCGGCCTGAGAACCGCCCCGAACGCCGCTTGTTGTAGATCCTCCACAACAGGCGGCGGTCGACTGTCGGCTTTTGTGTGAGGTCGGTGCTGACTTGCGCTTGTTCGTATCACCTCGCGACCTTTTCGAGTCCTGATCACCGTGCCCGCGATCGCGGGCTTCAGAACCCGAAGGAGTCACGCCATGACCACCGTTCCCATCCACGGCGCCGGCGGCGTCGTTCCCGCTTCCACCGGTCGTCCGAACCCGTTCACCGCCCTTCTCACGTGGGAGGCACGCGCCGAAGCGGCCGTGAAGACGTCGCTGCAGCGCTGGAGCATCCCCGCACTGCGGGTCGCGCTCGGCGCCGTCTTCCTCGTCTTCGGCGCCCTGAAGTTCTTCCCGGGCGTGAGCCCCGTCGAGGAGCTCGTCAGCCGCACGTGGGAGAAGCTCACCTTCGGGCTGGTCAGCGGGCAGGCCGCGCTCGTCGCCACCGCCGTCATCGAGGTCGCCGCGGGTGTGCTGCTCATCGTCGGCGGCGTGTTCGCCCGCGTCGGCCTGGTGGTGCTCGCCCTCGCGTTCGTCGGCATCCTGTCGCCGATCGTGCTGCTGCCCGCCGAGGTCTTCGGCCCGGTCGGCCCGACTCTCACCGGGCAGTACATCTTCAAGAACGTGGTGCTGATCGCCGCAGCGCTCGTCGTGGCATCCCGCGTCCTGCGCGGACCCGCTCGCCGCTGACCTCGTCACACGCACGGTGAGGGCCGGTCCCGGGTCGGGGCCGGCCCTCACCGTGTCGTAGACTGGACGGCGATCACAGCAACCTTTAACACCGTCCTGTGAGGCGGAGAAGGGAGCGGCGGATGAGCACGCGCACCGTGCTGCACGAGGCCGACATCGCCCGGGCCCTGACTCGGATCTCCCACGAGATCCTCGAGTCCAACAAAGGCCCCGAAGGACTCGTCCTCCTCGGGATCCCCACTCGCGGCGTCACCCTGGCCCGTCGCGTGGGTGCGCTCGTCGCCCAGTTCGGCGGCGCCCCGGTCCCGGTGGGATCGCTCGACGTGACGATGTACCGCGACGACCTCCACCGCAATCCGACCCGCGCGCCGCAACCGACGCAGATCCCCGCCGGCGGCATCGACGGAAAGGTCGTCGTCCTGGTGGACGATGTGCTCTTCTCGGGGCGCAGCATCCGTGCGGCTCTCGATGCCCTCCAGGACATCGGCCGTCCCGCTGCCGTGCGTCTGGCGACCCTCGTCGATCGCGGCCACCGCGAGCTGCCCATCCGACCCGACTTCGTCGGCAAGAACCTGCCGAGCTCCCGCGAGGAGCGCGTGAACGTGCGCCTCGCGGAGACCGACGGCGTCGAGGAGGTGACGATCGAGTCATGAGGCACCTGCTCGACACCCAGACCCTCGCCCGCGAGGATGCGCTGCGCATCCTCGACGTCGCGGAGGACATGGCCGACACCCAGCAGCGCGAGGTCAAGAAGCTTCCCACGCTGCGCGGCAAGACCGTCGTCAACCTCTTCTTCGAGGATTCGACGCGCACCCGGATCTCGTTCGAGGCGGCCGCGAAGCGGCTGTCGGCGGACGTCATCAACTTCTCGGCGAAAGGCTCCAGCGTCTCGAAGGGGGAGTCGCTCCAGGACACCGCGCAGACCCTGCAGGCGATGGGGGCGGACGCCGTCGTCATCCGCCACGGCGCGTCCGGAGCCCCGCGCACCCTCGCCACCAGCGGGTGGATCAGCGCGGGGGTCGTGAACGCCGGCGACGGGACGCATGAGCACCCGACGCAGGCCCTGCTCGACGCGTTCACCATCCGCAAGCGCCGGTTCGGCGGCGAGAGCCGGGGCCGCGATCTCGCCGGGGTCAAGGTCACCATCGTCGGGGACGTGCTCCACTCGCGCGTCGCACGCTCGAACGTGTGGCTGCTGAACACCCTCGGCGCGAGCGTCACCCTGGTGTCGCCGCCCACGCTCGTGCCCCAGGACATGACGAACTGGCCGGTCAAGGTGCGGTACGACCTTGACCAGGCGATCGCGGAGGGCCCCGACGCGCTCATGATGCTGCGCATTCAGCTGGAGCGCATGAACGCGGCGTATTTCCCGACTGAACGGGAGTATTCGCGCCGCTGGGGCCTGGATGCCCGCCGACTTCAGGCACTCGGAGCCGATAGCATTGTCATGCACCCCGGACCCATGAACCGGGGCCTGGAGATCTCCGCAGAAGCCGCTGACTCGCCACGCTCGACCGTGCTCGAGCAGGTCGCCAACGGCGTCTCGGTGCGCATGGCCGCGCTGTACCTGCTGCTGGCGGGCGCGGAGCGCACCCCGGCCGAGACCACGTCCACGGCGAATACCCCCGCCCCGGACGGCACAGCGAAGGAGAACACCCGATGAGCGAGACCCTTCTCTTCCGCGGAGCATTGGTCGAAGGATCGACGGCCGCCGACGTGCTCGTCGAGGACGGCGTCATCACCGCCATCGGCACCGGCGTCAGCCGCGCCGGCGCAAGCGAGATCGACGTCGACGGCCTGGTGCTGCTGCCCGGTCTGGTCGACCTCCACACGCACCTGCGCGAGCCGGGGTACGAGGCATCCGAGACGATCCTCACCGGTTCGCGCGCCGCCGCGGCCGGCGGGTACACCGCCGTGTTCGCGATGCCCAACACGTCGCCCGTCGCCGACACCGCCGGCGTCGTCGAGCAGGAGCTCGCCCTCGGCGAGGCCGCCGGCTACGTCACCGTCCAGCCGATCGGCGCTGTCACGGTGGGCCAGAAAGGCGAACGGCTCGCCGAGCTCGGCGCCATGGCCGACTCGCGAGCCCGCGTGCGCGTCTTCAGCGACGACGGCTTCTGCGTGTGGGACCCGCTCATCATGCGGCGAGCGCTCGAGTACGTGAAGGCGTTCGACGGCGTCATCGCGCAGCACGCGCAGGACCCGCGCCTGACCGAGGGCGCGCAGATGAACGAGGGCTCGGTGTCGGCCGAGCTCGGTCTGGCCGGCTGGCCCGCCGTCGCCGAGGAGTCGATCATCGCCCGCGATGTGCTGCTGGCCGAGCACGTCGGCTCCCGCCTGCACGTGTGCCACCTCTCGACGGCCGGGTCGGTCGAGATCATCCGCTGGGCCAAGCGCCGCGGCGTGAACGTGACCGCAGAGGTCACGCCGCACCACCTGCTCCTCACCGACGAGCTGGTGCGCGACTACGACGCGCGCTTCAAGGTGAACCCGCCGCTGCGCCGCGAAGAGGACGTGCTCGCCGTGCGCGAGGGTCTCGCCGACGGCACGATCGACATCGTCGCCACCGACCACGCGCCCCACCCCGCGGAGGCGAAGGCGTGCGAGTGGCACGCTGCCGCCAACGGCATGGTCGGACTCGAGAGCGCCCTGCGCGTCGTTCAGCAGTCGATGGTCGACACGGGCCTCATCACGTGGGGCGATGTCGCGCGCGTCATGTCGCGCGAGCCCGCCGGCATCGGTCGGCTCACCGGTCATGGCACACCGCTCACCGAGGGACAGCCGGCGTCCCTCGCGTTCTACGACCCGTCGCCGCGCCGCACCTTCACGACCGACGATCTGCGCGGCCGGAGCGTGAACTCGCCGTACCTGGGCCGTGAGCTCCCCGGCGACGTCCGCTGGACGCTGCACCAGGGCACGGTCACAGTCGCCGACGGCGCTCTCCTCGACACGCCGGGGGTGCGCGCATGACCCGCGAGGCCGCACTCGGCGTCATGGTCGCGGTCACCATCGCGCTGCTCGGCGTGCTGGTGTGGGCCTGGTGGCGACGAACGCGGCGCGACGCCGCGCTGGTCGCGCCTGTCGGCGAGATCCCCGCGGGCGCCGCGACGCTCTCGGTCTTCCCGACGCTCTACGTCGCGACCACGCGTCACGGCGAGCCGCTCGAGCGCCTCGCCCTCGGCGGCCTCGCCTTCCGCTCGCGCTCGGACGTGACGGTGACCGACGCGGGCCTCGCGCTCGACCTCACCGGCAAGCCGCGCGTGTTCCTCGCGGCCGACCGCATCGAGGACGTCGCACAGGCGACGGTCGCGATCGACCGCGTCGTCGAGCCCGACGGCCTCGTGCGCCTCGCCTGGCGCCTCGACGACGGCACGGTCGTCGACTCCTATCTCCGACCCCAGGATGCCTCTGCCCGCGCCCTCGCGGACGCCGTGGCGGGCATCCTTCCCCCGACCCAGACGGGAACCGACGCATGACCTCCCTGTTCCAGACCGCCCCGGCCGTCCTCGTGCTCGAGGACGGGACCCGCCACGTCGGGCGCGCCTACGGCGCCCTCGGCACCACCATCGGCGAGGTGGTCTTCGCCACCGGCATGACCGGCTACCAGGAGACCCTCACCGACCCGTCGTACGCCGGCCAGATCGTGCTGCAGACGGCGCCCCACATCGGCAACACCGGCATGAACGACGAGGACCCCGAGTCGCGACGCATCTGGGTGTCGGGCTACATCGTGCGCGACCCCTCCCGCGTGGTGTCCAACTGGCGCGCCGACGAGTCCCTGGACGACGCGCTCGTGAACGACGGGGTCATCGGCATCAGCGGCATCGACACGCGCGCGGTCACGCGCCACATCCGCTCCGCGGGCAGCATGCGCGGCGGGATCTTCTCCGGCGAGGTGGCCCGGATCGATCCCGACGAGCAGCTGCGCCTCGTCCGCGAGGCGCCCGAGATGGCCGGGCAGAACCTCTCCGCGCAGGTGTCGGTGGCGGCCGCCGAGGTCACCCCGGCCAAGGGCGAGCGCATCGGCAATCTCGCGGTGCTCGATCTCGGCGTGAAGCAGGCAACGGTCGACAACCTGGCCGCCCGCGGCTTCGACGTGCACGTGCTCCCGCAGGACGTCACCATCGACGACATCCGCGCGATCGACCCGGTCGCGGTGTTCTACTCGAACGGCCCCGGCGACCCGGCGGCATCGGGCGATCACGTGGATCTGCTGCGCGGCGTGCTCGACGACGGTCTGCCGTTCTTCGGCATCTGCTTCGGCAACCAGCTCCTCGGCCGCGCCCTCGGCCTCGGCACCTACAAGCTGCCGTTCGGTCACCGCGGCATCAACCAGCCCGTGCTCGACAAGGCCACCGGCCGCGTGGAGATCACTGCGCACAACCACGGCTTCGCGGTCGACGCGCCCGTCGAGGGACAGTTCGACAGCCCTCACGGCTACGGCAAGGTCGAGGTCAGCCACGTCGGCCTCAACGACCAGGTGGTCGAGGGTCTGCGCGCCCTCGACATCCCGGCCTTCTCGGTGCAGTACCACCCCGAGGCGGCCGCCGGACCCCACGACGCCAACTACCTGTTCGACCGCTTCCGCGACCTCGTCGTCGCGAACCTCTCGCGTGTCGACTCGCAAGCTCGCTCCACGACCGGAAAGCCCACCGATGCCTAAGCGTTCTGACATCAACTCCGTCCTCGTCATCGGATCCGGCCCGATCGTCATCGGCCAGGCGTGCGAGTTCGACTACTCGGGCACGCAGGCCTGCCGCGTGCTGCGCGATGAGGGCGTGCGCGTCATCCTGGTCAACTCCAACCCGGCCACGATCATGACCGACCCGGACTTCGCCGACGCGACCTACATCGAGCCCATCAACTGGCGCGTGATCGAGACGATCATCGCGAAGGAGAAGCCCGACGCGATCCTGCCGACCCTCGGCGGGCAGACCGCGCTCAACGCGGCGATCGACCTCCACAAGAACGGCATCCTCGAGAAGTACGGCGTTGAGCTCATCGGCGCCGACTTCGAGGCGATCAACAAGGGCGAGGACCGCCAGATCTTCAAGGAGCTGGTGATCGCGGCGGGCGCCGATGTCGCAGCATCCGTCATCTGCCACACCATGGACGAACTGCTGGCCGGCGCCGAGAAGCTCGGCTACCCGCTCGTCGTGCGCCCGTCGTTCACGATGGGCGGCCTCGGCTCGGGCTTCGCGTACGACGAGGAGGACCTCCGCCGCATCGGCGGCGCGGGCCTCCACGACTCGCCGACGAACGAGGTGCTGCTCGAGGAGTCGATCCTCGGGTGGAAGGAGTACGAGCTCGAGCTCATGCGCGACACGGCCGACAACACGGTCGTCGTCTGCTCGATCGAGAACGTCGACCCCGTGGGCGTCCACACCGGCGACTCGATCACGGTGGCCCCGGCCCTCACGCTGACCGACCGTGAGTACCAGAAGCTGCGCGACATCGGCATCGACATCATCCGCGCGGTGGGCGTGGACACCGGCGGGTGCAACATCCAGTTCGCCGTCGACCCGAACAACGGCCGCATCATCGTCATCGAGATGAACCCCCGCGTGTCGCGCTCGTCGGCGCTCGCGTCGAAGGCCACCGGATTCCCGATCGCGAAGATCGCCGCGAAGCTCGCGATCGGCTACCGCCTCGACGAGATCCCGAACGACATCACGAAGGTGACGCCGGCGAGCTTCGAGCCGACGCTCGACTACGTCGTCGTCAAGGTGCCGCGCTTCAACTTCGAGAAGTTCCCTGCCGCCGACACCACGCTCACCACCACCATGAAGTCGGTGGGCGAGGCGATGGCGATCGGCCGCAATTACGCGACGGCGCTGCAGAAGGCGCTGCGCTCGCTCGAGAAGCGCGGCTCGAGCTTCCACTGGGGTGATGAGCCCCGTTCGGTGGAGGAGCTCCTCGAGATCGCGAAGACGCCGACCGACGGGCGCATCGTCGTGCTGCAGCAGGCGCTGCGCAAGGGCGCCACGGTCGAGCAGGCCTTCGAGGCCACCAAGATCGATCCGTGGTTCCTCGACCAGATCGTGCTCATCAACGAGGTCGCCGAGTTCGTCGCGAAGGCGGGGGAGTTGGATGCCGCCACCCTCCGCATCGCGAAGGAGCACGGCTTCAGCGACGCCCAGGTCGCGCAGCTGCGCGGTGACAGCGAGGCCCAGGTGCGCGGCATCCGTCACGGTCTCGGCATCCGTCCCGTGTACAAGACCGTCGACACGTGCGCGGGGGAGTTCCCCGCGCTCACGCCCTACCACTACTCGAGCTACGACTTCGAGACCGAGGTGACACCGTCGGAGCGCACCAAGGTCGTCATCATCGGCTCGGGCCCGAACCGCATCGGCCAGGGCGTCGAGTTCGACTACTCGTGCGTGCACGCCTCGTTCGCCCTGTCGGACGCGGGCTACGAGACCGTCATGGTCAACTGCAACCCCGAGACCGTGTCGACCGACTACGACACGTCCGACCGCCTGTACTTCGAGCCGCTGACCCTCGAGGACGTCCTCGAGGTGCTGCACGCCGAGTCCCAGTCGGGGAAGATCCTCGGCGTCATCTGCCAGCTCGGCGGTCAGACGCCGCTCGGCCTCGCGAAGGGCATCGAGGAGGCCGGCTACACGATCCTCGGCACCAAGCCCGCCGCGATCGACCTCGCCGAGGAGCGCGAGCTCTTCTCCCGCCTGCTCGACGACGCCGGACTCGTCGCGCCGCGCAACGGCACCGCGATCGACGTCGACGGAGCCGTCGCGGTCGCCGAGGAGATCGGCTACCCGGTGCTCGTGCGCCCGAGCTTCGTGCTCGGCGGCCGCGGCATGGAGATCGTCTACTCGACCGAGGCGCTGCGCGACTACTTCGTCCGCGTCGCGGGCGAGGCGATCATCGGCCCGGGGCTCCCGCTGCTCGTCGACCGCTTCCTCGACGACGCGATCGAGCTCGACGTGGACGCGCTGTACGACGGCGAGGAGCTCTACATCGGCGGCGTCATGGAGCACCTCGAGGAGGCCGGCATCCACTCGGGCGACTCGTCGTGCACGCTGCCCCCGGTGAGCCTCGGGCGCACCGACATCGACCGCGTCCGCGAGGCCACGCGCGCCATCGCCGAGGGCGTCGGGGTGCGGGGCCTGCTCAACGTGCAGTTCGCGATCTCGGCCGGCGTGCTCTACGTCATCGAGGCGAACCCCCGCGCGAGCCGCACCGTGCCCTTCGTGTCGAAGGCGCTCGGCATCCCGCTCGCCAAGGCCGCGTCGCGCATCATGGCCGGCGTCACGATCGCGGAGCTGAAGGCCGAGGGGCTGCTGCCCGAGCAGGACGGCTCTCGCGTCCCGCTCGACGCCCCCGTCGCCGTCAAGGAGGCCGTGCTGCCCTTCAAGCGGTTCCGCACGCGCGACGGTCAGACCGTCGACTCCGTGCTCGGCCCGGAGATGCGCTCGACCGGCGAGGTCATGGGCATCGACCGCGACTTCCCGACCGCGTTCGCGAAGTCGCAGGAGGCGGCGTACGGCGGCATGCCGCAGTCGGGCACCGTGTTCATCTCGGTCGCCGACAGCGACAAGCGCGCCGTGATCCTCCCCGCCCACCGGCTGCAGGAGCTCGGCTTCGATCTGGTCGCGACCGAGGGCACGGCCGAGATCCTCGCCCGCAACGGCATCGGCGTGCGCGTCGTCGAGAAATACTCGGAGACGCAGGCGTCGGGCGGCACCAACATCGTCGACCTGATCAACGCCGGCGACATCGACATCGTCGTGAACACGCCGTCAGGCGGTGCCACTCGCGCCGACGGCTACGAGATCCGCGCCGCGGCGGTGGCCGGCGACAAGGCGCTGTTCACCACGATGGCGGTGCTCGGCGCCGCCGTGAGCGCGCTGCCGGTGCTGCGCGAGGGCTTCGACGTGAAGAGCCTGCAGGAGTACGCCGCCGATCGACAGGGAGCTGCATGACCTCATTCGGAGAACGCGTCCGCGCCGCGATGGCGGCGCACGGGCAGCTGTGCGTCGGCATCGATCCGCACGCGCACCTGCTGGCCGAGTGGGGGCTGGATGCCTCCGCCGCCGGGGTGCGCGAGTTCGGCCTGCGCGTGGTCGAGGCCGCCGCGGGCCGGGTCGCCGTTGTCAAACCGCAGGTCTCGTTCTTCGAGGTTCACGGCTCGGCCGGCTTCGCCGCCCTCGAGGACGTCCTCGCGGCGGCGCGCGACGCCGGACTCCTCGTGATCGCGGACGCCAAGCGCGGCGACATCGGCACGACGATGGACGCGTACGCGCAGGCCTGGCTCACACCCGGCTCGCCGCTCGAGGCCGACGCGCTCACGGTGAGCCCGTTCCTCGGGGTAGGTGCGCTCGACGGCACGTTCGACGTCGCACTGCGCAACGGCAAGGGCGTGTTCGTGCTCGCCGCGACGAGCAACCCCGAGGCGCTCGGGCTGCAGCGCGCCCGCCACGCCGACGGCGCGACGGTCTCCGCGGGCATCGTCCACGAGGTCTCCGAACGCAACGCCCGCGCGACGCCCGACGGCGAGTGGGGGAGCCTCGGCTTCGTGATCGGCGGCACCGTCGACTGGTCGGACGCCGGCCTTCGGCCGTTCGCGCCGGTGACGCCCATCCTCGCGCCGGGCTTCGGTCATCAGGGGGCGGAACCGCACCATCTCGGTGCGCGCTTCGACGTCCTGCAGGAAGCGGTGGTAGCGTCTGAGAGCCGCAGCATCCTGGCTGCCGGACCCGACCGGCTCGCCGCGCGCATATCCGAGCGCGCCCTTCTCTACCGTGGTGATTGAAATGCCCGAAGCACAGACTCGGCCCCCCGAGGTCGATCGCGTCGCCGCGTCGCGCCGTGCCGTCGCCGCCCGCCGTGAACGCGCCGCCCTCAAGAAGGACGTCGCGATGCGGGTGATCACGCCGCAGGAGCTGCTGCGACGGGCCCTCGCCGAGCCCACGTCGCCTGCCGGCGCGATGCGCGTTCCGGAGTTCCTCACCGCGATCCCGGCGATCGGCGAGGGCAAGCGCGACCGCATCCTGCACGACCTCGAGATCTCGCCCGTCAAGCGCCTCGGCGGCCTCGGCTCGCGCCAGCGCGAGGACCTGCGCCAGTTCCTCGACAGCCGATGGCCCGAGTCCGAGCCCCGCGCCGGCCGCAGCCGGCTCGTCGTGCTGGCCGGTCCCACCGCCGTGGGCAAGGGCACCGTGGCCGCGTACATCAAGGACCACCACCCCGAGATCCTGCTGTCGGTGTCGGCGACGACGCGGGCGCCGCGCCCGGGCGAGGTCCACGGCGAGCACTACTTCTTCGTCGACGACGCGGAGTTCGACCGCATGATCGCCGACGGCGAGCTGCTCGAGCACGCGACCGTCCACAACGCGTACCGCTACGGCACACCGCGCGGCCCCATCGAGAAGGCCCTCGCCGAAGGGCGCACGGTGCTCCTCGAGATCGACCTCCAGGGCGCGCGGCAGGTGCGCGAGGCCGACCCGTCGGCCACCCTCGTGTTCCTCCTGCCGCCGAGCTGGGACGAGCTCGTTCAGCGCCTCGTCGGCCGTGGCACGGAGGACGCCGCAGAGCGCGCCCGTCGGCTGCGCACTGCGAAGACCGAATTGGCCTCGCAAGGCGAGTTCGACTACCGCGTCGTGAACGACGACGTCGCCCACGCGGCCGACGAGGTCGCCCGCCTCGCGCGCTGAGGGCGTCCCGTCACGTAGAATGGTGGGATGCCTCGGCACCCCGAGGCTCCGCAGACTCTCTTTCCCATCCGATCCAGGAGGTTTCGCCATGGCCGGAACGAACCAGGGCATCATCGAGCCCCCCATCGACAGCCTGCTCGAGAAGGTCGACTCGAAATACCAGCTCGTGATCTTCGCGTCCAAGCGCGCGCGCCAGATCAACGACTACTACTCCGACCTCCACGAGGGCAACCTGTTCGACAACGTGGGCCCGCTCGTCGACTCGACCGTCGAGGACAAGCCGCTCACCATCGCGATGCACGAGATCCACGAGGACAAGCTGCGTCTGCGCCGCGCGGAGTAATCCGTCACCTCCTCGATGCCCCCGAAGACGGCTGTGTCCGTCGTCGGGGGCATACTGGTGTCCGCCTCTCGGCGCCCGGACCTCACGATGACCGGAGCCACGACAACTGGAGTACCGATGACCGACCTGCGTCTGTTCACGTCCGAATCCGTCACCGAGGGCCATCCCGACAAGATCTGCGACCAGATCTCGGACTCGATCCTGGACGCGATCCTGGACGCCGATCCGAACGGGCGCGTGGCCGTCGAGACCCTCGTCACCACCGGTCTCGTCCACGTCGCCGGCGAGGTCTCGACCTCCGCGTACGTCGAGATCCCGGCGATCGTCCGGGGCGTCGTCAACCGCATCGGCTACACCTCCAGCGAGACCGGATTCGACGGGGACTCGTGCGGCGTGAGCGTCTCGATCGGCGCGCAGTCCTCCGACATCGCGGCCGGTGTCGACAAGGCGTTCGAGCGCCGCGAGGACGGCTCCGAGGATCCGCATGACCTTCAGGGGGCGGGCGACCAGGGCATCATGTTCGGCTACGCGACGACCGAGACGCCGCAGCTCATGCCGATGGCCGCGTGGACGGCGCATCGCATGGCCGAGCGCCTCGCCGAGGTGCGCCGCTCGGGCGCGCTGCCGTTCCTGCGACCCGACGGCAAGACCCAGGTCACGCTCGGCTACGACGGCGCGACGCCGAAGACCGTCGAATCCGTCGTCCTGTCGACCCAGCACCACCCCGACATCTCGCAGAAGGCGCTGCGCGCCGCCGTGCGTGCCGAGGTCATCGACCCGGTGCTCGAGGCGACCGGTCTCGAGCTGCCCGACGTGAAGTACTACATCAACCCGGCCGGTCCGTTCGTCATCGGCGGCCCCAAGGGCGACGCCGGCCTCACCGGCCGCAAGATCATCATCGACACGTACGGCGGGGCGTCGCGCCACGGCGGTGGCGCGTTCAGCGGCAAAGACCCGTCGAAGGTGGATCGCTCGGCCGCGTACGCCATGCGGTGGGTCGCGAAGAACGCCGTCGCCGCGGGGCTCGCGGACCGTCTCGAGGTGCAGGTCGCGTACGCCATCGGCAAGGCGAAGCCCGTCGGGCTCTATGTCGAGACGTTCGGCACCGGCCGCGTGGCCGACGACGCGATCACCCAGGCGATCCTCGACGTGTTCGACCTGCGCCCCAAGGCCATCATCGACCAGCTCGACCTCCTGCGGCCCATCTACGCGCAGACCGCGGCGTACGGCCACTTCGGCCGTGAGCTGCCGGACTTCACGTGGGAGCGCACCGACCGCGCCGACGCATTGCGCTCGGCAGCCGGACTCTGACGCCGGCCGCGTGACCGCGGTGCACGACGACGAACCCGGCTCCGTCGATCGGTCGCGGCGCCCCCGCCGCGTCGCACGCGTGCTGATCGACTCCCCGCTGCCGCAGCTCGACCGTCTATTCGACTACGAGATCCCCGCGGAGCTCGCCCCCGACGCCGTGCCCGGTGTTCGCGTGCGTGTGCCGCTGCGCAGCGCCGGGCGGATGGTCGACGCGCTCCTCGTCGAAGTGGGGGAGCCGGATGCCTCCGACCGCCCGCTCTCGCAGCTCGAGGCCGTCGTGTCGCCGGTGCCGGTGCTCACGCCGCCGCTGTACGCGCTGGCCCGCCGCGCCGCCGACCGGGCCGCCGGGTCGGCGGGCGACATCCTGCGTCTCGCGATCCCGAAGCGCATGGTCCGTGCCGAGAAGGCGTGGCTCGCCGCCGACCCGCCGGCAAGCCCGGTGATCGACGGTGCGGATCGTGCGTGGGCCGACGGCGTGCTCGCGGTCTATCCGGGTCTCGCCGACGCCCTCGACCACGGCGAGCGCCTTGCGCTGGACGCCCCGCCCGTACCCGCGACGCTCGATGACGGCACCGTCGTCGGGTCTTGGGCGATCCTCCTCGCCGCGGCGGCGACGCACACCCTCGCGGCGGGGCGGAGCGCCGTGATCGCCGTGCCGGATCACCGCGACCGTGCGCAGCTCGAAGCCGCGCTGGCTGCCCGCATCCCCGCCGATGCGCTGGTCCGCGACGATGCGAAGCAGAGCGGCCCGATCCGGTACGCCGCGTTCCTGCGCACCCTTGCCGAGGCGCCGTGCGTGGTGATCGGCAACCGCTCGACGGTGTACGCGCCGGTGTCCGACCTCGGACTGGTCGCGCTGTGGGATGACGGCGACCCGCTGCTGGCCGAACCGCTCAGCCCCGGCGTCCACGCCCGCGACGCCGCACTGCTCCGGCAGGAGCTGCACGGTGGGGCCCTCGTGTTCGCGGGGCACACCCGCACCACCGACGTCGAGCGCCTTGTGGCCGTGGGCTGGGTGCGCGACCTCCCCGCAGCACGGCGCGTGAGCCCACGCGTCGTGCTGAGCGCGAACCGTGAGGGCGAGTCGCGCGCCGCGCGGGTGCCGTCGTCGGCGTTCGCCGCCGCGCGCGAGGCGCTCACCCACGGGCCCGTGCTGGTGCAGGTCGCGCGCCCGGGATACGCCCCGGTGCTCGTGTGCGCGACCTGCCGGCACCCCGCCCGCTGCGCGCACTGCGGCGGGCCGCTGCACGCGGCCCGGCAAGGCGCCGTGCCCACCTGCGCGTGGTGCGGCCGCGCGGCGAACGCGTGGGCGTGCCCCGAGTGCCGCTCGACCCTGCTCCGCATGGCCTCCTCCGGCAGCGAGCGCACCGCCGACGAACTCGGGCGCGCCTTCCCGGGTACGCGCGTGATCGTCGCCGACGGCGATCACCCGGTGACCGAGGTCGATGCGCGTCCCGCGCTCGTGGTCGCGACACGCGGCGCGGAGCCGCTCGCCGCGGGCGGGTATCGCGCGGTGATCCTGCTGGACGGGGATCGGATGCTGATGGCCGACGACCTGCGCATCGGCGAGTCGTGTCTGCGCTGGTGGTCGAATGCGGCTGCCTTGGCCGCTCCGGCGGCCCCCGTGCACCTCGTCGGCGTCGGTGGAGAGGTCGCCCGCGCGCTCGCGACATGGACGCAGGCCGCGTACGCGCGCTCGGAGCTCGCCGACCGTGCCCCGCTGCGCATGCCGCCGACCGTCCGGGTGGCCTCCGTCGACGGTCCGCGTCGCGCGGTGGACAACGCCATCGCCGCGTTGCGCACCGCCGTCCCCGAGCTCGACGGCGACGCCGTGCTCGGTCCGATCGCGCACGAGGAGTCGGTCCGTGCTCTGGTGCGGTTCGACTACGGCCTGGGCTCCCGCGTGACCGAGAGTCTGCGCGCGTCCGTGGTGAGCCATGCGATGAAGGGACGCGGCCCCGCGAAGGGTCGCGCGCCCGGACCCGCCCATACACTGAAGGTTCGGGTCGACGTGCCCGATCTCGATCTCTGACCCTCGACCTCCAGGAACGTCATGCGTCTCGTCTTCGCCGGCACACCGGCGCCGGCTGTGCCGTCGCTGCGCCGGCTCGCGGCATCCGTTCACGACATCGCCGCGGTCATCACCCGCCAGGACGCCCCCCTCGGGCGCAAGCGGGTGCTGACGCCGTCGCCCGTCGCGGCTGCCGCCGAGGAGCTCGGGCTGCCGGTGATCCGGGCGGGCCGGCTCGATGCCGCCGTCACGGCCGAGATCGCGGCGCTCCAGCCCGACCTCGGCGTGATCGTCGCCTACGGCGGACTCGTTCGCGAGCCGCTCCTGTCGGCGCCGGCCCACGGCTGGATCAACCTGCACTTCTCGCTGCTGCCTCGCTGGCGCGGCGCCGCACCGGTGCAGCATGCGCTCATCGCCGGCGACGCTCGCACCGGGGCGAGCGTCTTCCAGCTCGTGCCCGACCTCGACGCGGGCGATGTGTTCGGCGAGCTCGCCGTCGACGTCCCGGCCGACGCCACCGCGGGCGACCTTCTCGCCGCGCTGGCCGACGACGGTGCGGGACTGCTTTGCGACGTCGTCGACGCGATCGCCGCCGGCACCGCCATCGCGCGCCCCCAGCAGGGCGAGACCACGTACGCGGCGAAGCTCGGCGACGACGACGGCCGCATCCGCTGGGACGAGCCGGCCGGGGCTGTGCTCGGCCGCATCCGCGGCGTCACGCCCGAGCCTGGCGCGCACACCACGATCGACGGTGCCCGGTTCAAGGTCCTCGCCGTCGCGACCGCCCCCGGCGACGCTCCTTCGCTCGCCCCGGGAGAGATCGCGCTGCACGGAAAGCAGGTGATCGCCGGGACCGCATCCTCACCGATCGTGCTCGAGACCGTCCAGCCGGCCGGCAAGGGCGCGATGCGCGCGGCTGACTGGTGGCGAGGGCTCCGCGAGGCGACCCCGGTGGCGGGATCGTGAGCCGCACGGTCGCGGCGCGCCGAGTCGCGTACGACACGCTGCGGGCCGTCCACGAGTCGGACGCGTACGCCAACCTGCTGCTGCCGACGGCGATCTCCCGCGCCGGACTCACGACTGCCGACGCCGCGCTCGCCACCGAGCTCACCTACGGCACGCTCCGGCGCCAGGGCACGTACGACGCGGTGATCGCGATCGCCGCCGACCGCCCCGTCTCCGACATCGATCCGGCCGTGCTCGACGCGCTGCGGCTCGGCGTGCACCAGCTGCTGTCGACGCGGGTGGCCTCCCACGCCGCGGTGAACGAGTCCGTCGAGCTCGCCCGCGGGGCGGGCGGACGCGGCGCCGCCGGGTTCACGAACGCTGTGCTGCGGCGGGTGTCGCGCGATACTCCGGGCGACTGGATGACGCACGTCGCCGCGAGCGCGCGCTCCGACGACGAGCAGCTCGGCCTGCTGTTCTCGCACCCCGTGTGGGTGGTGCGCGCCTTCCGGCGGGCGCTGGCGGCGGAGGGCCGCGTCGAAGAGCTCGAGGCGCTGCTCACCGCCGACAATGCATCGCCCCGCGTCACGATGGCGGCCCTTCCCGATCTGGCGGGCGTCCCCGACGACGCGCGTCGCACGCCGTTCTCGCCGATCGGCTTCCGCCTCGGCGGCGGCGACCCCGATTCGCTGGTGCGCACGTCGCGCGGCCGCATCCGCGTCCAGGACGAGGGCTCGCAGCTCGCCGCCCTCGCGCTGACGCGCGCCCTGCCGGTCGCGGAGGGCGAGCGCTGGCTCGATCTCTGCGCGGGTCCCGGTGGCAAGACCGCCGTGCTCGCCGCCGAGGCGCGGGTGGGCGGGGCCGTCCTCGAGGCCAACGAGATCTCGCCGGCACGCGCCGGGCTCGTCCGTCAGGCTCTCGCCGGCGTCCCGCTCGAGGTGCCGGTCTCGGAGGAGGACGGCCGAGTCCGCGCGCAGGAGGCGCCCGAGACCTACGACCGCATCCTCGTCGACGCCCCGTGCACCGGGCTCGGCGCGCTGCGCCGTCGTCCCGAGGCGCGATGGCGCAAGGCGCCCAGCGACGTGCCGGCACTCACCGAGCTGCAGCGCGAGCTGCTCACCGAGGCCGTCGGCGCCCTCAAGCCCGGCGGTGTCGTCGCGTACGTGACGTGCTCGCCGCACCTCGCAGAGACGTCCGGCGTCGTCGCCGACATCCGGAGCGAATGGGGCGCTGCGCTCGAGGAGATCTCCGCCCGCGACGTGATCACGTCACTGTCGGACGCGGACCCCGGTCTGCCGCCGCAGGCCGACGGCAGCGGGCGCGCTCAGCTGTGGCCGCACCGTCACAACACCGACGCGATGTCGATCTCGCTGCTGCGTCGAGTCTGAGCCGTCGAGTCGGGTGGGGACCGCAGCATCCGTCTCTGCTCTGTCGTCACTCCCGCAGCCGGATCCCGTGGGGCATCTGCTCGAACTCGACCCGCAGTGCGACGAGCGCGGCGCTGTGCGCGCGGGCGAGGTCGCGCGCGTCGACGATGACCTCGGCGCCCTCGGGGAGCGCGTCCGCGATCTCGCGCAGCACGGCGACGACGCGCTCCGTGCCGGCCAGGCCGAGCTCTCCCGCCAGTCGCAGCACACGCCCCTCGTCGGTGTCCTCGACGGTGAACGCGGGCACCGCGACGCTCTCGTGCGATTCGAGCAGGTGCATGCCGAACCGCTCGCCGAGCGTCTCGAGGAGCGCGATGGCGCGCACCGAGTTCCCGTGCGCATCCAGGCGCGGGCTGAACGCCGCGATCCCGAACTGCGACGGGGCGACAGCGAGGAGGCCGCCGCTGACGCCGCTCTTCGCCGGCAGACCCACGCGCAGCAGCCACTCGCCGGAGTAGTCGTACATGCCGCAGCTGGCCATGATCGACAGCACATCGCGGGCGACGGCCTCGGAGACGACCCGCTCGCCGGTGACGGGGTTGTGTCCGCCGAAGGCGAGCGTCGACGACATCACGGCGAGGTCGCGCACCGTGACGAGCAGGGAGCACTGCCGGAAGTACGTCTCGACCGCGATCTCGACCGACCCTTCGATGATGCCGTGCGAGCGGAGCAGGTGCGCCAGCGCGCGGTTGCGATCGCCCGTCGCGGATTCCGAGGCGTACACCTGCTCGTCGACCCACAGCGACCGCCCCGCGAATGCGGAGAGCCCGTCGACGATGCGCGTCATACGGTCGTCGACGCCGTCGCCGGGGATGAGGGCGGACGTCGCGATCGCCCCGGCATTGACCATGGGGTTCGCCGGCCGCCCGGTGCCGGGCTCGAGGCTGATCGCGTTGAACGGCTCGCCGCTGGGCTCCACGCCGACCTTGCGCAGCACCGCGTCGCGGCCGCGGTCGGCGAGGGCGAGCGCCAGCACGAACGGCTTCGAGATCGACTGGATCGTGAACTCGTGCGCGACGTCGCCGACCGCGCGTACCCGCCCGCGCGGTCCGACGACGGCGAGGGCCAGACGGTCGGGATCCGCGGCCGCGAGCTCGGGGATGTAGCCCGCCGGGGCGCCGTCGTCGAGCGGGCGGATGTCTTCGAGGACGTCGTGCAGCAGCGCCGTGATCGGATCCACGGCTCGACCATAATGGACGCGTGCCACCGATCGACGACACCGCCCGCCAGACCGGCATCCGCATCAATCCCAGCATCCTCGCCGCCGACTTCGTCAACATGCAGGCGGAGCTCGCACGCATCGCGACGGCGGACTTCGTCCACGTCGACGTCATGGACAACCACTTCGTACCCAATCTGACATTCGGTCCGCAGATGGTCGAGCGCATCCAGGCCACGAGCCCGGTACCCCTCGACGTGCATCTCATGATCACGAATCCCGACCGCTGGGCACCCGGGTATGCCGAGCTCGGAGCAGCCTCCGTCACGTTCCACCTCGAAGCCGCGAAGGAGCCGGTCGCGCTCGCCCGCCGACTGCGCGGCATCGGCGCGCGCGCGGGTGTTGCCGTGAAGCCCGCGACGCCCGTCGAGGGGCTCTTCGACCTGCTCGACGACTTCGACCAGATCCTGGTGATGACCGTCGAGCCCGGGTTCGGCGGTCAGTCGTTCATGCCCGAGACCCTGCCGAAGCTCAGCCGCCTGGCCGACGAGGCGCGGCGCCGAGGCTCTTCGGTGTGGCTGCAGGTCGACGGCGGCATCGGCGAATCGACGATCCTGCAGGCCGCCGAGGCCGGCGCCGACACGTTCGTCGCCGGCTCGGCCGTGTTCGGCGCGGGCGACCCGGCGAACGCCATCGCGGGCCTGCGCGCGACCGCCGCCGAGCACCACGGGCACTGAGCCGGCCGTCACGCGGCGCCGCGGCATCCGTTCTGTTGGATACCCTGGCATGGTGAAGACGTTCGACACGCTGTACGCCGAGCTCGCCGCGAAAGCGGCCGAGCGCCCCGAGGGATCGGGAACCGTCGCACAGCTGGACGCGGGCGTGCACGCGATCGGCAAGAAGATCGTGGAAGAGGCCGCCGAGGTCTGGATGGCCGCGGAGTACGAGTCGACGGATGCCGCAGCCGAGGAGATCTCGCAGCTGCTGTACCACCTGCAGGTGCTGATGCTCGCGAAGGGGCTGAGCCTCGAGGACGTCTACCGACATCTCTGAGCGCGCGCTGCCCCCCGTCCTCGAACCCGAAAGCCCCGCTGCCATGCTGCGAATCGCCGTGCCGAACAAGGGCTCGCTCGCCGAGACCGCCTCTGAGATGCTCCACGAGGCGGGCTACATCGGTCGTCGCGACCCCAAGGACCTCCACGTCATCGACCCCCAGAACGAGGTCGAGTTCTTCTACCTCCGCCCGAAAGACATCGCCACCTACGTCGGCTCCGGCGCGCTGGACGTCGGCATCACGGGCCGCGATCTGCTGCTCGACGCCCGCATGCCGGGCGCCCGCGAGATCGAGGCGCTCGGCTTCGGCGACTCGACATTCCGCTTCGCCGGTCCTCCCGGACGCTTCACGTCCGTCCAGGACCTCAACGGCTCGCGCGTCGCGACCGCATACCCGGGCCTGGTCGACGCGTTCCTCGACGAGCACGGCGTCGCCGTGGACCTGGTGCCGCTCGACGGCGCGGTCGAGTCCGCGGTGCGCCTGGGAGTGGCGGATGCCGTCGCCGACGTCGTGTCGACCGGCACCACGCTGCGCCAGGCGGGCCTGGAGATCTTCGGTCCGGTGCTGCTGCAGTCCGAGGCCGTGCTGATCACATCGCCCACCCAGGCGGAGGGGACCGACACGTTGCTGCGGCGCCTCCGCGGCGTGATGGTGGCCCGGCGGTACGTGATGGTCGACTACGACCTGCCCGCCGACCTCGTCGACGACGCGGTCAAGATCGCCCCCGGCATCGAATCGCCGACGATCGCGCCGCTGCGCGACCCGGCGTGGGTCGCCGTGCGCGTCATGGTCGCCCGCAAGGGCGTGAACCAGGTCATGGACGCGCTGTACGCGATCGGCGCCCGCGCGATCCTCGTCACCGCGATCCACAACGCGAGACTCTGATGAGCCTGGTCTGCCGCGTCATCCCGTGCCTCGACGTCGCCGCCGGGCGGGTCGTCAAGGGCGTGAACTTCCAGAACCTGCGCGACATGGGCGATCCCGTCGAGCTCGCGCGGGAGTACTTCCGCCAGGGCGCCGACGAGATCACGTTCCTCGACGTCACGGCCACGGTCGATGAGCGCTCGACGACGTACGACGTCGTCCGGCGCACGGCCGAAGAGGTGTTCATCCCGCTCACCGTGGGTGGGGGTGTGCGGTCGGCCGACGACGTCGCACGGCTGCTGTCGGTCGGCGCCGACAAGATCGGAGTGAACTCGGCGGCGATCGCGCGTCCCGCGCTCCTGGACGAGATCGCCGACCGTTTCGGTGCGCAGGTGCTCGTGCTGTCGCTCGACGTCAAGCGCTCGCCCTCGACCGACTCCGGCTTCGTCGTCACCACGCACGGCGGCCGCACCGAGACGACCCTCGACGCGCTCGAATGGGCGCGCGAGGCGATCGAGCGCGGCGCGGGGGAGCTCCTCGTCAATTCGATCGACGCGGACGGGACCAAGCAGGGCTTCGACCTCGAGCTGGTCGGCCTCATGCGCGAGGTCGCCAGCGTGCCCGTCATCGCGTCGGGTGGCGCCGGCCGCGCCGAAGACTTCGGACCCGCCATCGAGGCGGGCGCGGACGCCGTGCTCGCGGCATCCGTCTTCCATTCCGGCCAGCTCACCGTCGGCGACGTGAAGGCCGCGATGCAGGCCGAGGGAATCGCCGTGCGGGAGGTGGCGGCATGACGGAGACGCTCGACGAGCGCATCGCGCGCGTGACCTTCAACGGCGACGGCCTCGTCGCCGCGATCATCCAGCAGTGGGACACCCGCGAAGTCCTCATGCTCGGCTGGATGGATGCCGAGGCCCTCCGCCGCACGCTCACCGAGGGCCGCGTCACCTTCTGGTCGCGCTCTCGGCAGGAGTACTGGCGCAAGGGGGATACATCGGGGCACATCCAGCTGGTGCGCGGAGCGAGCCTCGACTGCGACGGCGACACCATCCTCGTCGAGGTCGAGCAGGTCGGCGCCGCGTGCCACACCGGCACCCGCACGTGCTTCGACGGCCGCGACCTCGGCGCCGTGCGCGGCCCGGAGCCGTACGCGTGATCCGCAGGGCGCGACTGCTCTCCGTCGTGCTCGTCGTGCTGTGCGGCGCGCTCGGCGTGATCTCATCGACGCAGACGTGGCTCACGGTCGAACTCCAGGACGCCGCCCACCACGTCCTCGACGTACCGGGCGCATCGGCCGTGCCGGTTCTGGCGCCACTGAGCCTCGCCGTGCTGGCGCTCGGCGCCGCGCTGTCCATCGTCGGGCCGGCGCTTCGCTACGTGTTCGGCGCGCTGGCGTTCTTCATCGGGGCGGTGCTCGCCTGGCTGACCGCCCGCGTCGTGTTCGAGCATCCGGTGTCGGCCGTCGCCTCGGTCGTCACCGAGTCCACCGGCATCGCCGGAGAGGCCTCCGTCGCGAAGCTCGTCGCGTCCATCGATGCGACCGCGTGGCCGGCCGTCACCCTCGTCGTCTGGGTCGTGCTCGTCGCGGCCGGCGTGTTCGTGCTCGCGACGGCGCACTCCTGGTCGCGCACCGGCCGTCGCTACCGCACCGACGAGGCTGCGAAGGCCGCCCCCGCGACCGATTCCACGGCGCGCTCCGGCGACGGCCCGCGCCCCCACGACGCCGCCGGATCGCGCGCCATCGACGACTGGGACGACCTGTCGCGTGGCGAGGATCCGACCGCCTGACCGCTAGACTGGCGGCATCCCGCCCCGGTTCCACGAGGAGATATCCATGAGCAACAACATCGGCGACCCCGGCCACGGACACTCGCCCGCAGCCTGGACGGCCGTCGTGATCATGCTCGTGGCGGTCTCGATCGGCACCTTCTTCTTCTTCCTCGACATGCCGATCTTCGTGTGGGCGTCGGCCGCCCTCCTGGTGATCGGGCTCCTCGTGGGCTGGATCATGAAGCGCGCCGGCTACGGCGTCGGCGGCTCCAAGGTCGCGGCGAAAGAGCACTGAGCATGCTCGCCGACCTCACGGCCGGCGCGGTTGAGGATGCCGAGGCACGCGCCTCGATGCGCCCCTTGGCAGAGGTCGAGTCCGCCGCGCTGGCGCAGCGTCCCGCCCTCGACGTCCTCGCCGCGCTCGCCCCGTCCGACCGCGTGAAGATCATCGCCGAGGTCAAGCGCGCGAGCCCGTCGCGCGGAGACCTCGCCGCCATCCCCGACCCGGCCCTGCAGGCACGTCGCTACGAAGAGGGCGGCGCGTCGGCGATCTCCGTCCTCACCGAGGGCCGTAAGTTCAAGGGCACCCTCGCCGACCTCGAGGCCGTCAAGGCCGCCGTGACGCTCCCGGTGCTGCGCAAGGACTTCATCGCGACCGAATACCAGGTGCTCGAGGCGCGCGCGTCCGGCGCCGACCTGGTCCTCCTCATCGTCGCCGCGCTCGAGCAGGACGTCCTCGCCCGCCTCCACGCGTTCACGCGCGAGCTGGGAATGACGGCGCTCGTCGAGACCCACTCGGCCGACGAGGTCGATCGCGCCGTGGATGTCGGCGCACAGCTCATCGGTGTCAACGCCCGCGACCTGTCGACCTTCCAGCTCGACCGCGACCTCTTCGGCCGCCTGGCGGAGCGCATCCCGACGGGGGCGATCAAGATCGCGGAGTCGGCCGTGCTCGTGCCCGAGGACGTCGCCCACTACCGTCGTGACGGCGCGGACGTCGTGCTCGTGGGCGAGGCGCTGGTCACCAACGATCCCGTATCCACGCTGCGCGCATTCCTGGAGGCAGGCGCATGAGTCTTCGTGAGGCTCCCGGGCCGCTGTTCGGCGAGTTCGGCGGGCGGTACATGCCCGAGTCGCTCATCGCCGCGATCGACGAGCTGACGGCGGAGTACGAGGCCGCGAAGGCCGATCCGGCATTCCAGGCAGAGTTCGTGCGGCTGCTGCACTCGTATGCCGGCCGCCCGTCGCCGATCACCGAGGTGGCCCGGTTCGCCGAGCACGCGGGTGGCGCGCGGGTCTTCCTCAAGAGGGAGGACCTCAACCACACCGGGTCGCACAAGATCAACAACGTCCTCGGCCAGGCGCTGCTCACCCAGCGCCTCGGCAAGACCCGGGTGATCGCCGAGACGGGCGCCGGCCAGCACGGCGTCGCGACCGCGACCGCCGCGGCCCTCTTCGGCTTCGAGTGCACGATCTACATGGGCGAGGTCGACACCGAGCGCCAGGCGCTCAACGTCGCCCGCATGCGCCTGCTCGGCGCCGAGGTGATCCCGGTCAAGACCGGCTCGCGCACGCTCAAGGATGCGATCAACGACGCCTACCGCGACTGGGTCGCGAGCGTCGAGACGACGAACTACATCTTCGGCACCGCCGCAGGCCCGCACCCGTTCCCCGCGATGGTCCGCGACTTCCAGAAGGTGATCTCCGAAGAGGCGCGCGCGCAGCTCCTCGAGGAGGCCGGCCGGCTGCCGGACGCCGTCCTCGCCTGCGTCGGCGGGGGCTCGAACGCCATCGGCATGTTCGACGCCTTCCTCGACGACGAGGGCGTCAAGCTGTACGGCGTCGAGGCCGCCGGCGACGGCGTCGACACGCCGCGGCACGCCGCATCGATCGAACGCGGCCGCCCCGGCGTGCTGCACGGCGCGAAGACCTTCGTCCTGCAGGACGAGGACGGCCAGACGATCGAGTCCCACTCGATCTCGGCGGGCCTCGACTACCCGGGCGTCGGCCCCGAGCACGCGTGGCTCGCCTCGATCGGCCGCGCCGAGTACATCCCCGCGACCGACGACGAGGCGATGCAGGCGCTGCGCCTCCTCTCCGAGACCGAGGGCATCATCCCCGCGATCGAATCGGCCCACGCCCTCGCCGGCGCGCTGCGCATCGGCCGCGAGCTCGGCCCGGACGCCATTCTCGCGGTATGCCTCTCGGGCCGCGGCGACAAGGACATGGACACCGCCGCGCGCTACTTCGACCTGTACGACAAGGGGACGGAGGCTGCGGCCGCCGCCTCCGCGCCCCACGACGACGCCGCCCACGGCGAAGGGGAGAAGCTATGACCTCGCGCGTCGCCGCGGCGATCGACGCCGCCCGCGCCGAAGGGCGAGGCGCGTTCGTCGGCTACCTCCCGCTCGGCTTCCCCGACCTCGAGGCGAGCATCGACGCGGCCGTCGCCCTGGCCGAGAACGGCGCCGACATCCTCGAGCTCGGCCCGCCGTATTCCGACCCGGTGATGGACGGCACCGTGATCCAGGAGGCGACGCAGGCGGCGCTCGCCGGCGGATTCCGTCTCCGCGACATCTTCACGGCCGTGCGCGAGATCACGCGCCGCGTCGACGTGCCCGTGCTCGTCATGACGTACTGGAACCCGGTGCTGCAGTACGGTGTCGACCGCTACGCCGACGACCTGCTCGCCGCCGGCGGAGCAGGACTCATCACGCCCGACATCACGCCGGAGGCGGCGCCCGAGTGGATCGCCGCCAGCGAGCGCACGGGCCTCGACCGGGTCTTCCTCGCCGCGCCGACCTCGACGGACGAGCGGCTCGAGCTCATCGCGCAGAACTCCACCGGCTTCGTCTACACCGTCTCGACCATGGGCATCACGGGGGAGCGCGCGCAGTTGGATGCTGCGGCCCGCACCCTCGTCGCCCGCCTGCGTGAGCACGGGGTCGAGCACGCGTGCGTCGGCATCGGCATCTCGAACGCCGCGCAGGTCGCGGGCGTGCTCGAGTACGCTGACGGCGCGATCGTCGGCACGGCGCTCGTGCGCGCGCTGCGCGAGCGGGGCCTCGAGGGCCTCGCCGAGACCGCACGCGGCCTCGCCGCGGGCACCGCCCGCGGCGCGAACTAGACTTCTGAGGTCGGCGGCCGCCGCCGCCACGCCCAGCACGGATCCAGCAAGGACACGGTTCTCCCATGATCAACGCCGCCCTGAGCGTCGTCGCCAGCATCCCGAGCCCGTCGATCAGCTACTTCGACATCGGCCCCCTGCGGATCCACATCTACGCGCTGTGCATCATCACGGGCATCATCGTCGCGGTGCTGTGGACCAACGCCCGCCTCACCAAGCGCGGCGCCGAGCCGTGGGTCGTCATCGACATCGCCCTCCTCGCGGTTCCGCTCGCGATCATCACGGCGCGCATCTACCACGTGCTCACCCACTGGAACTTCTACTTCGGCGAGGGCGCGAACCCCTGGTCGGCGCTCTTCATCTGGGAGGGCGGCATCGCCATCTACGGCGCCCTCATCGGCGGCGCCGTCGGTGCCTGGCTCGGGTGCCGGTGGACCGGCATCCGCTTCTGGACCTTCGCCGACGCCCTCGCCCCGAGCCTCCTCCTCGCGCAGGCGATCGGCCGTTTCGGCAATTGGTTCAACCAGGAGCTGTTCGGCCTGCCCACCGACGTGCCGTGGGGCCTCGAGATCGACTACCCGAACCCGGCGTGGCCGATCGGTCTGCCCGAGGGCACGCTCTTCCACCCGACTTTCCTCTACGAGGTCCTCTGGAACACGCTCGGCGTGCTCTTCCTCGTGTGGGTGGGTCGGCGCTTCACGTTGCAGTGGGGCCGTCTCTTCGGCCTCTACCTCGTCTGGTACAGCGCCGGCCGCATCGTCTGGGAATCGATCCGCATCGACCCGAGCGACATCTTCCTCGGACTTCGCACCAACGTCTGGGCCGCGATCTTCGGCGTGGTCATCGGTCTGGCGATCTTCTTCGTTCAGAAGCGCCGTCACCCCGGCCTCGAGCCGTCGCCCTATGTGTCCGGCCGCGAGTGGAAGGCCGGACAGGCTGTACAATCTCAGGAGACCGACGACTTCGTCGACGTCAGCGAACCCCCGACGTCCGAAGCCGAAGGGGTCAGCGCCACAAGCACTCCTGCCACCAAGTAACGCAGCTCTCCCCCCGAAGAGCGCGCCCAGGGCCGACGTCGTCCCATCTTGACTATCAACGTGAGGACGGTAGGTATGGCTCCGAGCCCCCGTTCCGTCGCCTCTGCGGAGGCGAACTTCCCCGCTGCGTCCGGCCGTGCCGGATTCCCGCAGAAGCAGGGGATGTACAACCCTGCCTTCGAGAAGGACGCCTGTGGCCTGGCCATGGTGGCGACCCTCCGCGGTGAGGCCGGCCACGACATCATCGATCTGGCCCTGACCGCGCTGCGCAATCTCGAGCACCGCGGTGCGATCGGCTCCGACGCCGGCACCGGCGACGGCGCAGGCATCCTGACGCAGATGCCCGACACCTTCCTGCGCGCCGTGGCCGGCTTCGATCTGCCCCCCGTGGGCGAGTACGCCGCCGGCCTGGTGTTCCTGCCGCGCGACGCCGAGGCGCGCGAGACCCAGAAGAGCGGGATCGAGCGGATCGCAGCATCCGAGGGTCTCACCGTGCTCGGCTGGCGCGAGGTTCCGACCGCCGAGGAGAACCTGGGCAAGCTCGCCTTCGAGGCGCGCCCGGTCTTCGAGCAGCTCTTCATCTCGCGCCCGGCCACCGGCGACGCCGCCGCACTGTCGGGCATCGCCCTCGATCGCCGCGCCTACCGCCTGCGGGCTCGCGCGCGCACCGAGCTCGACGCCTACTTCGTCTCGCTGTCGTCGCGCACGCTCGGCTACAAGGGCATGGTCACCACGCTCCAGCTCGAGCCGTTCTACCCCGACCTGCAGGACGAGCGCTTCGCCTCCGAGCTCGCGGTCGTGCACTCGCGCTACTCGACGAACACGTTCCCGTCGTGGCCGCTCGCGCAGCCACTGCGCATGCTCGCGCACAACGGGGAGATCAACACCGTCAACGGCAACCGCAACTGGATGCGCGCGCGCCAGTCGCAGCTGGAGTCCGAGCTGCTGGGCGACATCCAGCCGCTGCTGCCGATCTGCACCACCGGCGCGAGCGACTCCGCCTCGTTCGACGAGGTGCTCGAGCTGCTCACGCTCACGGGCCGGAGCCTCCCGCACGCCATCATGATGATGGTCCCCGAGGCCTACGAGAAGCAGGCCGACATCGACCCGAAGCTGCGGGCGTTCTACGAGTTCCACTCGATGCAGATGGAGCCCTGGGACGGCCCGGCCGCGCTGATCTTCACGGACGGCACGCTCGTCGGCGCGACGCTCGACCGCAACGGCCTGCGCCCCGGTCGCTGGACCGAGACCACCGACGGCCTGATCGTCATCGGCAGCGAGACCGGCGTGCTCGACTTCGAACCCGAGCGCATCAAGCGCCGCGGCCGCCTCCGCCCTGGCCGCATGTTCCTCGTCGACACGGCTCAGCGCCGCATCATCGAGGACGACGAGATCAAGGCGCAGCTCGCCGATCAGGAGCCGTGGCAGGAGTGGCTCGACTCGGGGCGCGTGCGCCTCGCCGACCTCCCGGAGCGCGAGCACATCGTGCACCCGATCGCCTCGATCACCCGGCGTCAGCGCACGTTCGGGTACACCGAGGAAGAGGTCAAGATCCTCCTCACCCCGATGGGTCAGACCGGTGCCGAGCCGCTCGGTGCCATGGGCTCCGACACGCCCGTCGCCGTGCTGAGCGAACGCCCGCGCCTGCTGTTCGACTACTTCACGCAGCAGTTCGCACAGGTCACCAACCCGCCGCTGGACTCCATCCGCGAAGAGGTCGTCACGTCACTGGGCCTGGGCCTCGGCCCCGAGCGCAACCTCCTCGAGTGGGGCCCCGAGCACACGCGCGTCGTGACGCTCGACTTCCCGGTGATCGACAACGACGAGCTCGCCAAGATCCAGCACATCGACACGGCGCTCCCGGGCCGCACCTCGGTCACGATCCGCGGGCTGTACCGCGTCGAGGCCGGCCACAAGGGCATGAAGAAGCGCCTCGAGCAGATGTGCCAGGAGGTCGACCAGGCCATCGAGGACGGCGCCGAGTTCATCGTGCTGTCGGATCGCGACTCCAACAAGGACCTCGCGCCGATCCCGTCGCTGCTCATGCTCGCGGCTGTGCACCACCACCTCATCCGCAAGCAGACCCGCATGAAGTGCGGCCTGGTGGTCGAGGCCGGCGATGTGCGCGAGGTGCACCACATCGCGACGCTCATCGGGTACGGGGCATCCGCCGTCAATCCGTACCTCGCGATGGAGACCGTCGAGTACCTGGTGCGCGCCGGCTTCATCACCGGCATCGCGCCCGAGAAGGCCGTCAAGAACCTGATCTACGCTCTCGGCAAGGGCGTGCTCAAGATCATGTCGAAGATGGGCATCTCCACCGTGTCGTCGTATGCGGGCGCCCAGGTGTTCGAGGCCGTCGGCCTCTCTCAGGACTTCGTCGACACCTACTTCACCGGCACCGAGTCGAAGCTCGGCGGCGTTGGACTCGACGTCATCGCGGCGGAGAACGCCGCCCGGCACGCGTACGCGTACCCGGAGGACGCCGCGGTCCGGGCGCACGAGCGCCTCTGGACGGGTGGAGAGTACCAGTGGCGCCGCGACGGGTCGCCGCACCTGTTCAACCCCGACACGGTGTTCCGCCTGCAGCACTCGACGCGCACGCGCCGGTACGACATCTTCCGCGAGTACACGAAGCTCGTCGACGACCAGGCGAACGAGCTGAAGACGCTCCGGGGTCTGTTCGCCCTGAAGACCGAGGGGCGCACGCCCGTCCCGATCGACGAGGTCGAGTCGGTCGCGTCGATCGTCAAGCGCTTCTCGACGGGTGCCATGAGCTACGGCTCGATCTCGCGCGAGGCCCACGAGACGCTCGCGATCGCGATGAACCGCATCGGCGGCAAGTCGAACACGGGCGAGGGCGGCGAGGACGTGGACCGCCTCCTCGACCCCGAGCGTCGCAGCTCCATCAAGCAGGTCGCCTCTGGTCGCTTCGGCGTCACGAGCCTGTACCTGACCGAGGCGGACGACATCCAGATCAAGCTCGCCCAGGGCGCCAAGCCCGGCGAGGGCGGTCAGCTGCCCCCGACCAAGGTGTATCCGTGGGTTGCGCGCACGCGTCACGCGACCGCCGGCGTCGGCCTCATCTCGCCGCCGCCGCACCACGACATCTACTCGATCGAAGACCTCAAGCAGCTGATCTTCGACCTCAAGCGCGCCAACCCCGGAGCGCGGGTGCACGTGAAGCTGGTGAGCCAGTCGGGCATCGGCGCAGTCGCCGCGGGAACCGCCAAGGCGCTGGCCGACGTCATCCTCGTGTCGGGCCACGACGGCGGCACGGGCGCGAGCCCGTTGAACTCGCTGAAGCACGCCGGCACGCCGTGGGAGCTGGGCCTCGCCGAGACGCAGCAGACGCTCATGCTCAACGGCATGCGCGACCGCGTCGTCGTGCAGGTCGACGGTCAGCTCAAGACCGGCCGCGACGTCATCATCGGCGCGCTGCTGGGCGCCGAGGAGTTCGGCTTCGCCACGGCGCCGCTCGTGGTCTCGGGCTGCGTCATGATGCGCGTCTGCCACCTCGACACGTGCCCCGTGGGCGTCGCGACGCAGAACCCCGTGCTGCGCGAGCGCTTCAACGGCAAGCCGGAGTTCGTCGTGAACTTCATGGAGTTCATCGCCGAAGAAGTGCGCGAGTACCTTGCGGCACTGGGTCTGCGCTCGCTCGATGAGGCGATCGGCCGCAGCGATCTGCTCGATGTCGACGGTGCTGTCACGCACTGGAAGGCGAACGGGCTGGACCTCGGCCCGGTGCTCGACGGTCCGGTCTTCGCCGAGGACGAGCCCCGCCGCAACACCACCGCGCAGTTGCACGAGCTCGACGAGCACTTCGACGTCGGCCTCATCGAGCGCGCGCAGAACGTCATCGCGAACGGCGGCGAGATCACGATCGACCTGCCGATCCGCAACACGGAGCGCGCCGTCGGGACACTCCTCGGCCACCACGTGACCAAGGCGCGCGGTGAGAACGGCCTGCGGTCGGGAAGCATCGTCGTCAACCTCACGGGCTCGGCCGGCCAGTCGTTCGGCGCGTTCATGCCCGCGGGCATCACGCTGCGCCTCGAGGGCGACTCCAACGACTACGTCGGCAAAGGTCTCTCGGGTGGGCAGATCGTCGTCCGGCCGCCGCGCGGCGCCGCGTTCGACGCATCGAAGAACGTCATCGCGGGCAACGTGATCGGCTACGGCGCGACGTTGGGGACGATGTTCCTGCGCGGCGTCGTGGGCGAGCGCTTCTTCGTCCGCAACTCGGGCGCCACGGCGGTCGTCGAGGGCGTGGGCGACCACGCACTCGAGTACATGACCGGCGGTCTGGCCGTCATCCTCGGCGCGACCGGGCGCAACCTCGGTGCCGGCATGTCGGGCGGCACCGCGTACGTCTACAAGCTCGACCGCAAGCTCGTGAACCGCGAGGCGCTCGCCTCCGGCGAGCTCGAGCTCGGCGAGCTGGGCTCCGGTGACGCCGAGATCCTCCGCGACCTGCTCGAGCAGCACGTCGCCGAGACCGAATCGACTCTCGCCCAGGCTCTCCTCGACGACTTCGAGGCCGAGCTGGCGAACTTCGTCCGGGTCCTGCCGCGCGACTACGCCGCTGTGCTGCAGACCCGCCAGAAGGCTGTGGCCGAGGGGCTCGACCCCGACGGCGACGTCGTCTGGAACCGCATCCTGGAGGTGACGGGTGGCTGACCCGAAGGGCTTTCTGAAGGTCACCGAGCGCGAGCTGCCCCCGCGGCGGCCGGTGCCGGTGCGCATCATGGACTGGAAAGAGGTCTATGAGCCTGGTGACGCGGCGGTGCTGCGCCGGCAGGCCGGACGCTGCATGGACTGCGGCGTGCCGTTCTGCCACAAGGGCTGTCCGCTCGGCAACCTCATCCCGGAGTGGAACGACCTGACGTGGCGCGGCGAAGGCCGCGCCGCCAGTGAGCGTCTGCACGCGACGAACAACTTCCCGGAGTTCACCGGGAGGCTGTGCCCCGCGCCGTGCGAGAGCTCCTGCGTGCTGGGCATCAACCAGCCGGCCGTGACGATCAAGCAGGTCGAGGTCTCGATCGCCGACGAGGCGTTCGGAAACGGCTGGATCGAGCCGGAGCCCCCGGGGCGCCTCACCGGCAAGACCGTGGCCGTCGTCGGCTCGGGGCCGGCAGGTCTCGCCGCCGCGCAGCAGCTCACACGCGCCGGCCACACCGTCGCCGTGTTCGAGCGCGACGACCGCATCGGCGGCCTGCTGCGCTACGGCATTCCGGACTTCAAGATGGAGAAGAAGCACCTCGAGACGCGTCTTCGCCAGATGCAGGACGAGGGCACGCGCTTCCGCGCCGGCGTCGAGATCGGCAAGGACATCTCCTGGGCCGACCTCCGCGCGCGCTACGACGCGGTCGTCATCGCCACCGGTTCGACGGTGCCGCGCGAGCTCGCGATCCCCGGCCGCGACCTGGCCGGGGTGCACTTCGCCATGGAGTACCTGGTCGAGTCGAACAAGGCCGTCGCAGGCGACGCCGTGCCCAACCAGATCAGCGCCGAGGGCAAGCACGTCGTCGTCATCGGCGGCGGTGACACCGGCGCCGACTGCATCGGCACGGCGCACCGCCACGGCGCGCTGAGCGTGACCAACCTCGCGATCGGCCGCCGCCCTCCGGGCGAGCGTCCGGAGCACCAGCCGTGGCCGATGGACCCGCTCGTGTTCGAGGTGCAGTCCGCGCACGAAGAGGGCGGCGAACGCGCCTACCTCGCCTCGACCGTCGAGTTCCTCGGGAACGGCGCCGGCGAGGTGCGCGCGCTGCGCGTCGCCGAGACCGAGTTCGTCGATGGTCGCCGCGTGCCCAAGAGCGGCACCGAGCGGGAGATCCCCGCGGACCTCGTGCTGATCGCGATGGGCTTCACCGGCCCGGAGCGCGCTCTGCTCGAAGACCAGCTCGGTGCCCGCTTCACCGAGCGGGGCAACGTCCGCCGCGAGGACGACTACCAGACGACCGCCCCGGGCGTGTTCGTGGCCGGCGACGCCGGTCGCGGCCAGTCGCTCATCGTATGGGCGATCGCCGAAGGACGCGCCGTCGCAGCCAGCGTCGACCGCTTCCTCATGGGGGAGACGGAGCTGCCCGCTCCGGTCCGCCCGACCGATGTCGCCATCGGCCTGCAGCCCGCGTAGGCTGGCCGAGGCACTCGCCACCTTCAACCCACCCGGAGAAAACCACGGATGAGACGCGCCAAGATCGTCGCCACCCTTGGGCCCGCCACGTCGTCGTATGAGATGGTCCGCGCGATCATCGATGCCGGCGTGGACGTCGCCCGCTTCAATCTGAGCCACGGGGACTACTCGGTCCACGACAACAACTTCGCCAACGTGCGCAAGGCCGCGGAGGACGCAGGACGCGCGGTCGCGATCCTCGTCGATCTGCAGGGTCCGAAGATCCGCCTCGGCAAGTTCGAGAACGGACCGCACGAGCTGGCGGTCGGCGACATCTTCAAGATCACCACCGATGACATCCTCGGCACCAAGGAGATCGTCGGCACCACGTTCAAGGGTCTCCCGAACGACGTCAAGCCCGGCGACTTCCTCCTCATCGACGACGGCAAGGTCCGCGTCGAGGTCGTCGAGACGGACGACACCGTGGTCACCACCAAGGTGGTCGTCGCGGGTCCCGTGTCGAACAACAAGGGCATCAATCTCCCCGGCGTGGCGGTCAACGTCCCCGCGCTGTCGGAGAAGGACGAGGCCGACCTCCGCTGGGGTCTGCGCGCCGGTGCGGACATCATCGCCCTGTCGTTCGTGCGGGACGCGAAGGACGTCCAGCGCGTCCACGTCATCATGGCCGAGGAGGGGCGCCACGTCCCCGTCATCGCCAAGATCGAGAAGCCGCAGGCCGTCGACAACCTCGAGGAGATCATCGACGCGTTCGACGGCATCATGGTCGCCCGCGGCGACCTCGGCGTCGAGCTGCCCCTCGAGGCGGTGCCGATCGTGCAGAAGCGCGCGGTCGAGCTCTGCCGCCGCATGGCCAAGCCCGTCATCGTCGCGACCCAGATGCTCGAGTCGATGATCGAGAACCCGGTGCCCACCCGCGCCGAGACGAGCGACGTCGCCAACGCCGTCCTCGACGGCGCGGACGCAGTCATGCTCTCGGGCGAGACCAGCGTCGGCAAGTACCCGGTCGTGGTCGTCGAGACCATGGCGCGCATCGTCGACTCGACCGAGGAGCACGGCCTGGACCGCATCCAGCCGCTCACGACCAAGCCCCGCACGCAGGGTGGCGCGATCACGCTCGCGGCGATGGAGGTCGCGGAGTTCGTCGACGCGAAGTTCCTCTGCATCTTCACCGAGTCGGGCGACACCGCGCGCCGCATGTCGCGCCTGCGCCCCCGCATCCCCATGATCGGGTTCGCTCCGGAGCCGGCGATCCGTCGCCGCATGGCCCTCACGTGGGGCGTGCAGTCGACGCTGGTCGAGCACGTCGCGCACACCGACCTGATGTTCATCCAGGTCGACGACTACCTGTTGTCGAACGAGCTCGCGAAGGTCGGCGACAAGGTCGTCGTGATCTCGGGGTCGCCTCCCGGAATCATCGGCTCGACGAACGACATCCGCATCCACAAGGTGGGCGACGCGGTGCACGGCAAGGCGCCGATCTACAAGACACGGGACTGACACAGCTCATCCAGACGGCTGCGACCACTACTGTGGTCGCAGCCGTCTGGCTTTTCGAGAAAGGTGACGCCGATGTGGTTCGGTGACTTCTGGTGGTTCCTGCTGTGGAGCTTCTACTTCATCGCGTACCTGTACGTGGTGATCGTGATCATCACGGACCTGTTCCGTGACGGCAACCTCAACGGCTGGCTGAAGGCGCTGTGGATCATCGCCCTCGTCTTCGTGCCGTTCCTGACCGCCATCATCTACATCATCGCCCGCGGAAAGGGCATGGCGGCGCGTGCCCAGGCCGCGCGCGGGGGAGTGGTCGCCGAGGCCGACGATTACCGCCCGGCGGCGTCGTCGAGTCCCGCCGAGGACATCGCGAAGGCGAAGGCGCTCCTCGACGCCGGCACCATCTCGCAGGGAGAGTTCGACGCGCTCAAGAGCAAGGCGCTCGGCAACCAGTACTTCGGCGCGTAGCCTTCCACCGCGCGAGAGCGGATGCCTCGGATTCGAGGCATCCGCTCTTGCGCTGTCGCGGTGTGTCGATGTCAGCTGATCTTCTTCCGGTAGATCGCCATCGACGCGATGTACGCGACGACGAGGATGCCGACCAGCCATGCCATGGCGACCCAGATGTCGGTGCCGACCGGCTCGCCGGCGAACAATGCGCGCATCGAGTCGACGATCGAGGTGACGGGCTGGTTCTCAGCGAACCACTGCACCGGTCCCGGCATGGTCTCGGTCGGGACGAACGCCGAGCTGATGAACGGCAGGAAGATGAGCGGGTACGAGAACGCGCTCGCGCCGTCCACCGTCTTCGCCGTGAGGCCCGGGATCACCGCGAGCCATGTCAATGCCAGCGTGAACAGCACCAGCATGCCGATCACACCCATCCAGGCACCGAAGCTCGCACCGGTGCGGAATCCCATCAGCAGTGCCACGCCGATGACGAGCGCCAGCGAGACGAGGATGGACACCAGCGACGTCAGCACGTGCGCCCAGAGCACTCCCGATCGCGCGATCGGCAGCGACTGGAACCGCTCGAAGATGCCGCTCTGCATGTCAAGGAACAGCCGGTACGCCGTGTAGGCGATGCCCGACGCGATCGTGATGAGCAGGATCCCCGGGAGCATGTAGTCGACGTACGACCCCTTCGCCCCGCCGGTGTCGATCGCCCCGCTGAAGACGTAGACGAACAGCAGCATCAGCGCGATCGGGGTGACCGCGGTGGTGATGATGGTGTCGGGGCTGCGGAGGATGTGCCGCAGCGACCGGCTGGTGAGAACGGCGGTGTCGCCGATGATGTGCGCGGTCATCGTCCTTGCTTCCGTGTCGTGGCGGCACCCTTTCGCCCGGAGGCGTCGGCGGCGTCGCCGGGTTCTGCAGTGTCCTGCTCGCCGGTGAGGGCGAAGAAGACGTCTTCGAGGCTCGGCTGCTTCTCGACGTACTCGACCTTCGCGGGCGGCAGGAGCTGCTTGAGCTCGGCCAGCGTGCCGTCGACGATGATGCGGCCCTTGTGGAGGATCGCGATGCGGTCGGCGAGCTGCTCCGCCTCTTCGAGGTACTGCGTGGTCAGCAGCACGGTCGTGCCGCCCCGCGCCAGCTCCCGGACCGCTTCCCAGACCTCGAGGCGCGCGGCGGGATCGAGCCCCGTCGTGGGCTCGTCGAGGAAGATCACCGGCGGGTCGCCGATGAGGCTCATCGCGATGTCGAGCCGGCGCCGCATACCGCCGGAGTACGTCGACACCTTGCGGGTGCCGGCATCCGTCAGTGAGAAGCGGGCGAGCAGCGCGTCCGCGATCGCGCCGGGGTCGGGCAGGTGGCGCAGCTGCGAGATGAGCACGAGGTTCTCCCGTCCGCTCAGCACCTCGTCGACCGCGGCGAACTGCCCGGTGAGACTGATCGTCTCGCGCACCTTCTGCGCCTGAGCGGCGACGTCGAACCCTGCGATCGCGGCGGTGCCGGCGTCCTGCTTCAGCAGCGTCGAAAGGATGCGGACGACCGTGGTCTTGCCCGCGCCGTTCGAGCCGAGCAGCGCGAAGATGCTGCCTCGCGCCACGTCGAAGTCGACGCCGCGCAGCACGTGCAGGTCCTTGTAGGACTTCTCGAGTCCCTGGACCCGGATGACGGTGTCGGTGGTCATCTCTGGTCTCCTCGTTCCGCGTCGTCGATCGCCTTGTTGAGGCGTGCGCGCTCCTTGTCGATCCACTGCTTGCCGGAGTACGCGGCGGTGAACTCCTCCGCGAACGCCGACGCGTCCTCGCCGACGATGTCGCGCACCGGGGTGCCGTCGGCGGCCGCGCGCTCCCAGAGGTCGGCGGAGTCGCCGAGCATCTGCATCATCGTCACGCCGTCGGTCATCCCGCCGACGGTCATGAAGTACCGGTCGAGCGCCTTGGCGGCGCCGCGGTAAGGCTCGGGCAGCGCCTCGATGCGCGCTTTGTACTGGCGGTACTGCTTCTTCTGCTCGAGCGAGCCGGTGACGACTTCGTACCACTTGGCGGCCATGATCAGTCCTCTTCCTGGGGGTTGGCGTTGCTGTCTGCGTGTTCACGGTGGAGCTGTTCGATGCGCTCTGCGAGGAAGCTCCACGTCCTCCAGAAGTCCGCGAGCTGGTCGCGGCCCTGAGCGTTGAGGGAGTACACCTTGCGCGGCGGCCCCTTCTCCGACGGGATCTTCTCGACGTCGACGAGGCCACGCTGCTCGACCCTGACAAGCAGGGCGTAGACGGTGCCCTCGGCGATGTCGGAGAAGCCCTGGTCCCGCAGCCACGAGGTGATCTCGTAGCCGTAGGCGGGGCGGGAGGAGAGGATCGCGAGCACGATTCCCTCCAGCGTGCCCTTGAGCATCTCGGTCTCCTGCTTTCCCATGGCGCACCTCCTTCTTGACTACTCAGTGATGTTGACTACCAGTAGAAAGTAACACTAGGTACCGCTACTTAGCAACAGCGAATACCAAGATTCTTCGCGGGGGAGATGACGAAGAGCGGATGCCTCGGATCGAGGCATCCGCTCTGAGAGATGTCAGGGAGTGCCGGTGGTGGGAGTCGAACCCACACGCCCTTGCGGGCAACCGAGTTTGAGTCGGTCGCGTCTGCCATTCCGCCACACCGGCCCGCGCGCCGTGCCGCGCGTCCGCGATTGACCATACCGTAGGATTCAATGGTGACTGAGCAGGAGCAGACCGCCGCATCGACGGCATCCACCCCCCGCCGCGTCGTGGTCGCCGAAGACGAGTCGCTCATCCGGCTCGACATCGTCGAGATCCTCCGCGACAACGGATTCGACGTCGTCGGCGAAGCCGGAGACGGAGAGACCGCGGTGGCCCTGGCCACCGAGCTGCGTCCTGACCTCGTGATCATGGACGTCAAGATGCCGCAGCTGGACGGCATCTCGGCCGCCGAGAAGCTCAGCAAGAACCACATCGCCCCGGTCGTGCTGCTGACCGCCTTCAGCCAGAAGGAGCTCGTGGAGCGGGCGAGCGAGGCCGGTGCCCTCGCGTACGTGGTCAAGCCGTTCACGCCGAACGACCTGCTGCCGGCCATCGAGATCGCGCTGGCCCGCTACGAGCAGATCATCACGCTCGAGGCCGAGGTCGCCGACATGGTCGAGCGGTTCGAGACCCGCAAGCTCGTCGACCGCGCGAAGGGCCTCCTCAACGAGAAGATGGGCCTCTCCGAGCCCGAGGCGTTCCGCTGGATCCAGAAGGCATCGATGGACCGCCGTCTCACCATGCAGGACGTCGCCAAGGCGATCATCGAGCAGCTGGCGCCCAAGAAGGGCTGATCTCCAGGACTTGCAGAGAAGCGGATGCCTCGAGTCGAGGCATCCGCTTCTTCCATACCCGTCGGATGTCAGACCGGCGGCAGGTCCTTGATGTGGTTCGTGATGCGCACGGTCGAGCACCGGCGGCCGTTCTCGTCGGTGACCACGATCTCGTGCACGGCGAGTGTGCGACCCAGGTGGATGGGCGTGCAGACGCCGGTCACGACGCCGGATGTCGCCGAGCGCGTGTGCGTCGCGTTGATGTCGACGCCCACCGCGAGGCGGCCCGGACCCGCGTAGAGGTTCGCCGCCATCGAGCCGAGCGATTCGCCCAGCACCACGTACGCGCCGCCGTGCAGGAGGCCGACCGGCTGGGTGTTGCCCTCCACCGGCATCGTGGCCACCGCGCGCTCGACGGAGAACTCGGTGAAGACGATGCCCATCTTCTCTGCGAGCGCGCCCATGCCACGGTTCGCGGCCCACGCGAGGCCGTCCACGGGGGAGGGGGAGTGCTCGGGCATGCGTCGCCTTCGGGGTGCTCGGGGCGGGAGATCGGGTGTCGTCGGCCCTGACTAGGCTTGCAGGGTGACGGACTCCGCAAAGCCTACCCTTCTCGTCGTCGACGGCCATTCGCTGGCATATCGGGCCTTCTACGCCCTTCCCGTCGACAACTTCTCGACGAAGGACGGGCAGCACACGAACGGGATCTACGGGTTCCTCGCGATGCTGATCAACCTGATCAAGGCGGAGAAGCCGACCCACCTCGCGGTGGCCTTCGACACCTCCCGGCAGTCGTTCCGCACCCGCGAGTACACCGAATACAAGGCCAACCGCTCCGAGACGCCGTCCGAGTTCAAGGGGCAGATCCCGCTCCTGCAGGACTGCCTCGCCGCCATGAGCATCCAGGTGCTCCAGCAGGAAGACATCGAGGCCGACGACATCCTCGCGACCCTTGCGACGCAGGGCGCCGCCGAGGGGTTCCACGTGCTGGTCTGCTCGGGCGACCGCGACACGATCCAGCTCGTGGGCGACGACATCACGCTGCTCTACCCGAACGTGCAGGGCGTCTCCCAGCTCAAGCGCTACGACCGCCAGGCCGTGATCGACCGGTACGGCGTGCCGCCCGAGCAGTACCCCGACATCGCGGCGCTCGTGGGCGAGACCAGCGACAACCTGCCCGGCGTCCCCAAGGTCGGCGAGAAGACCGCCGTGAAGTGGCTCACCCAGTTCGGCTCGCTCGACGCGCTGCTCGAGGGCGCCGACTCCATCAAGGGCGTCGTCGGCGGCAACCTGCGAGACCACGTCGACGACGTGCGCCGCAACCGCCGCCTCAACCGGCTGCTCACGGACGTCGATCTGCCGCTCGCCCCCGCCGACCTCGAGGTGCAGCCGATGGACGCGCAGGCGGTGCGCGACATCTTCTCGCGACTCGAGTTCAAGACCCTCATCCCGCGCGTGGCCGAACTCGCGGGCATCGAGCAGCAGATGGCGGCGGTCACGTCGGCGGCGGCCGAACTGGCGCCCGTCGCGCAGGAGCTCGCTCCGGCGGAGTTCGCCGCGTGGCTCGACGGCGCGACCGGCGAGCTCGGCGTGACCATCACGGTCGAAGGCGGGCTTCCGGCTCGCATCGGGGTCGCCACGACGGATGCCGCGGCGGAGGCATCCTGGACCCCCGAACTGGCCGCGGCGATCGAGACGTGGCTCACCTCCGACGCACCGAAGGTCCTCGCTGACGCGAAGCCGCAGGTGAAGGCGCTCCGCCGGGCGGGACTGCGCCTCGGCGGACTCGCGTTCGACGTGATCCTCGCCGGCTGGCTGCTGCGCCCGAGCTTTCCGGACAAGAACCTCGCGCATCTCGTCGACCGCTACCTCGACGAGAAGCTTCCCGAGTCCGACCCGTCGCAGCTCGTTCCCGAGACGGAGGGGGCGACGACCGGTCAGCTCTCGTGGTACCTCGTGCGCGTCGCGGCCGCCGTCCGTGCGGAGCTCCCCGAGAGTGTGGGCGCCGTTCTCACCGACATCGAGCTGCCGACCCTGCACACCCTCGCCGACATGGAGCTCGCAGGTGTCGCGGTGTCGCACGCGACGCTGTCGCAGTTCTCCGGCGAGCTCGGCGCACGGGCCGATGCGCTCGCGCAGGAGGCGTACGCGGCGATCGGCCGCGAGGTGAACCTCGGCTCGCCGAAGCAGCTGCAGGAGGTGCTGTTCGAAGAGCTGCAGCTGCCGAAGACCCGCAAGACCAAAACGGGCTACTCGACGGATGCCGCGGTCCTGGCCGATCTGCAGGAGACCAACCCGCACCCGTTCCTCGACCTGCTTCTCCAGCACCGCGAGGCGACGAAACTGCGGCAGATCATCGAGTCGCTCGACAGCGCCATCGGCGGCGACCGGACGAGTGGATCCGACGGCCGCATCCACACGACCTACGTCCAGACCGGCAGCCAGACCGGGCGCCTGTCGAGCACCGATCCGAACCTGCAGAACATCCCGATCCGCACCGAGGAGAGCCGCCGCATCCGCTCGGCGTTCATCGTCGGCGAGGGCTACGAGACGCTGCTCACGGCGGACTACTCGCAGATCGAGATGCGCATCATGGCGCACCTCTCCGAGGATCCGGGGCTCATCGAGGCCTTCAACTCCGGAGAGGACACGCACCGCTTCGTCGGCTCGCGCGTCTTCGGCGTCGCCCCGGAAGACGTGACCCCGGCGATGCGCACGAAGGTCAAGGCGATGTCGTACGGTCTCGTCTACGGGCTGTCGGCGTTCGGCCTGTCGAAGCAGCTGCGCATCGAGCAGGCCGAGGCGAAGCAGCTCATGATGGAGTACTTCGCCCGTTTCGGTGCCGTGCGCGACTACCTGCGCTCATCGGTCGAACAGGCGCGCATCGACGGCTACACCGAGACGATCTTCGGCCGCCGGCGTCCGTTCCCCGACCTTGCCAGCCCCAACCGCGTCCTCCGTGAGAACGCAGAGCGAGCCGCACTCAACGCGCCGATCCAGGGCAGCGCGGCCGACATCATGAAGATCGCGCTCTTCCACATCCACGACGACTTCGCCGCACAGCAGCTCAGCTCGCGCGTGCTGCTGCAGATCCACGACGAGCTCGTGATCGAAGTGGCGCCGGGGGAGTGGGGGGCCGCCGAGCAGATCGTACGCAGCCGCATGGGCGACGCCGCGAAGCTGTCGGTGCCGCTCGACGTGCAGATCGGTCGCGGCGACAACTGGGACGTCGCCGGGCACTGATCGAGGAACCGGCGAAGGCGTCCGGCGGCACCGGGATCCTCGTTTGTCGGCACCGCGTCTCATGCCTAGGCTCGGTGCTATGACAGACGAAACCCGCACGCCCACGCAGATCGACAAGATCGCTGATGCGTGGGTCGACACCCTCGCCGAACTCGAGCCGACGCTCGCGACCTACATCGGTCGTTCCGAGTACAACGACCGGTTCGGCGACTACAGCCCGGCCGGCCAGGAGCGGCTGGTCCAGGAGGGCCGCAAGACCCTTGCCGCGCTCGACGCCGCGACCGCCGACGACGACGTCGACGTCGTGACGAAGGAAGACCTCTCCCGCGAGATCCAGCTGGAGCTGGACCTGTACGACGCCAAGTGGCACCTTCGCGATCTCAACGTGATCGCCTCGCACGCGCAGAACATCCGCTCCGCGTTCGACCTCATGCCCACGGCGACGAGCGACGACTGGTCCGTCATCGCGAAGCGTCTCGGCGCCGTCTCGGGCGCGGTCGGCGGTTACATCGAGACGCTCCGCGAGGGCATCTCGCAGGGCGTGGTGCCGGCTCGCCGGCAGGTCACCGAGGTGGCGACGCAGATCGCCCGCTACACCGCCGACGGCGGCTTCTTCGCGAGCTTCGCCGCCGACGCCGCGCCGGAGGAAGGGCAGCTTCCCGCTTCCCTCGCGCGCGACCTCGCCGACAACGCCAATGCCGCCCGCGTCGCCTACGACGAGCTGGCGGCATTCCTGACGACAGAGCTCGCCCCGGCCGCCACGGAGAAGGATGCGGTCGGCCGCGAGCTGTACGCGCTGCACTCGCGGCGCTTCCTCGGCGCCACGATCGACCTCGACGAGACATACGAGTGGGGTGTCGAGGAGCTCGCGCGCATGGTCGCCGAGCAGGAGGCGATCGCGAACGAGATCAAGGCAGGCGCCACCGTCGAGGAGGCTGTCGCGTTCCTCGAGCAGGACGCGAGCCGCAAGCTCTACGGCACCGACGCGCTGCAAAAGTGGATGCAGGAGACCAGCGACCACGCCGTCGCCGAGCTCGGCCAGACGCACTTCGACATCGCCGAGCCGATCCGCAAGCTCGAGTGCATGATCGCGCCGACGAAGGAAGGCGGCATCTACTACACCGGCCCGACCGACGACTTCTCGCGTCCCGGCCGGATGTGGTGGTCGGTGCCCGAGGGCGTCGAGGATTTCGACACCTGGCGCGAGCTCACGACCGTCTACCACGAGGGCGTCCCGGGCCACCACCTGCAGATCGCCCAGGCGGTGTACAACCGCGCGCAGCTCAACACCTATCGCCGGCTCCTAGGCGGCACTTCGGGTCACGCCGAGGGCTGGGCGCTCTATGCCGAGCGCCTGATGGAGCAGCTGGGCTACCTGTCCGACCCCGCCGACCGTCTGGGCATGCTCGACGGCCAGCGCATGCGCGCCGCCCGCGTCGTGCTCGACATCGGCGTGCACCTCGAGAAGCCGCGTCCCGATGGGCAGGGCCCGTGGGACGCCGACTTCGCCCTGGAGTTCATGCTGCGCAACGTCAACATGCCAGACGAGTTCGTGAAGTTCGAGGTCAACCGCTACCTGGGCTGGCCGGGCCAGGCGCCGTCGTACAAGGTCGGCCAGCGCATCTGGGAGCAGCTTCGCGACGAGGTCGCCGAGCGCGAGGGCGACGCCTTCTCGATCAAGCAGTTCCACAAGCGCGCGCTCGACCTCGGCGGGGTCGGCCTGGACACCCTCCGCTCCGCGCTCTCACGTTGATCAGTCGCCGGGGTCGTGGCGCAGCAGCGCCACGACCTCGGCGTCGGTCGTCTGGCGGAAGTCGTCGTAGTACTGCCCGACGGCCCAGAAGTCGGCCTCGCGATACGGGCACACGAACGTGTCGACGGCGTCCGCCGGCGGCTCCCACCGCTCCGGGGCGACGGGGACCGCCAGCACGATCTGGTCCGGGTCGCGGGCGCGCAGCGCGCGGCACGCCGCGATGGCGGTCGCGCCGGTCGCGACGCCGTCGTCGACCACGATGGCGGTGCGGCCCGACAATTCCACGGACGCCGAGCCGAAGGCATCCGTCCGCCGTGCCAGCTCGTCGCGCTCGGCCGCCTCGACGCGCTCGAGATCTTCCGGCGACATGCCCGCCCACCGCATCGCGCCCGGAGTGACGATGCGCACGCCCTCGGCGATCGCCCCGACCGCGTACTCCTTGTGGCCCGACGCGCCCAGCTTGCGCACGACGACCGCGTCGAGCGTGAGCCCGAGCGCCTCGGCGACCGCCGCGGCGACGACCACGCCGCCTCTCGGGATGCCGAGGACCACGGCATCCGTTCCCCGCCATCGTTGGAGCTCTGCGGCGAGCTCGCGCCCGGCGGACCGGCGATCCGCGAAGGGGATCATGCCTCCACGCTACGCTCGCGTGGCGCGACCGTCTCGGGAATGCCGGTGCCGCCCGACCGGTTCATGCAGATGCATAGAAGGAGAAGCACAACATGACCTCTGTCGACCCTGCCACGATCGAACTCGGACTCGACACCTTCGGCGACGTGACCCGCGACGCCTCCGGCGAGCTGATCAGCGGTGCCCAGACGATCCGCAACGTCGTCGAGCAGGCCGTTCTCGCCGACCGCGTCGGCCTGTCGTTCTTCGGGGTGGGGGAGCACCACCGCCGCGAGTTCGCCGTGTCGAGCCCCGAGATCGTGCTCGCGGCCGCGGCGGCGCGCACGGAGCGCATCCACCTCGGCACCGCGGTCACCGTGCTGTCGAGCGACGACCCCGTGCGTGTCTTCGAGCGGTTCTCGACCCTGGATGCCGTCTCGAACGGGCGCGCCGAGGTCATCCTCGGCCGCGGATCCTTCATCGAGTCGTTCCCCTTGTTCGGGTACGACCTGCGCGACTACGAGGCGCTGTTCGACGAGAAGCTCGACCTCTTCTCGCAGCTGCTGACGGAGAAGCCCGTCACCTGGAGCGGGACGCTCCGTGCATCTCTCGACGCCGCCGACGTGTTCCCGAAGACCGAGAACGGCCTGCGCGCCTGGGTCGGCGTGGGAGGCACCCCCGAGTCGGCCGTACGCGCCGCGCGCTACGGGTACGGGCTCATGCTCGCGATCATCGGCGGACCCGCCGGGCGCTTCGCGCCCTTCGCCGAACTGTACCGCCGGTCGCTCGACAGCTTCGAGCAACCGCAGCTGCCGGTCGGGGTGCACTCGCCGGGCCACGTCGCCGAGACCGATCAGCAGGCCTGGGACGAGGCGTACGAGGGCTTCGAGGCGATGAACAACTCCATCGGCCGCGAGCGCGGCTGGCCGACGTACAACCGGCTCCGCTTCCAGCACGATGTCGGGCCCGAGGGCGCGCTGTACGTCGGCTCGCCCGAGACGGTCGCCCGCAAGATCGCCGCCACTGTTCAGACGCTGAGCGCCTCGCGCTTCGACATGAAGTTCTCGACCGGCACGCTCTCGCACGAGAAGATGATGCGCTCCATCGAGCTGTTCGGCACCGAGGTGGCCCCTCGCGTGCGCGACATGCTGTCGTAAGCGCCACGTGGGCTTCGGCATCCGTACCATGACGCTATGACGGATGCCGCCACCCGCGCCTCGTCGACGCTCTCCGAGCGCCTCGACCGGCTGCCGTTCACCCGCAAGCACCTGCGCGTGCTCACCGGTTCGGGGATCGGATGGGCGCTGGACGCGATGGACGTCGGCCTCATCTCGTTCATCATCGCGGCGCTGGCCGCGCAGTGGAGTCTCACACCGACCGAGGCGAGCTGGATCGCCTCGGTCGGCTTCGTGGGCATGGCGATCGGCGCCAGCGTCGGCGGTCTGCTCGCCGACCGGTTCGGGCGCCGTCAGGTGTTCGCCCTCACCTTGCTCGTGTACGGGCTCGCAACCGGCGCCAGTGCGCTCGTGGGCGGGCTCGCCGCACTCCTGGTGCTGCGGTTCCTCGTCGGTCTGGGATTGGGCGCCGAGCTGCCGGTCGCAAGCACCTACGTGAGCGAATTCGCTCCCGCGCGCATGCGGGGGCGGCTGATCGTGATCCTCGAGGCCTTCTGGGCGGTCGGCTGGACCCTCGCCGCGCTCATCGGCTACTTCGTGATCCCCGCCTCCGAGGACGGCTGGCGCTGGGCCTTCGCACTCGGCGCCGTTCCCGCGTTGTACGCCCTCATCGTGCGGTGGGGCCTGCCGGAGTCGGCGCGCTGGCTCGAGCGACGTGGGCGCATCGGCCACGCGGAGTCCGTCGTGCGCTCGTTCGAAGATGCCGCCGGCGTGCCCGCGCCCGCCCCCACGGGAGGGACGACGGCGCCCCCCGCCGCCGCGACCTCCCTCGGGCAGCGACTCGGCACACTGTGGTCGCCCGAGTTCCGCGTCCGCACCGCGTGCCTCTGGCTGGTGTGGTTCTGCGTCAACTTCTCGTATTACGGCGCGTTCATCTGGATCCCGTCGATCCTGGTCGCCCAGGGGTACGACCTCGTGCGGTCCTTCGGCTTCACTCTGATCATCACACTGGCGCAACTGCCCGGATACGCGGTGGCAGCCTGGCTCATCGAGGTGTGGGGGCGTCGCGCGACTCTTTCGGTCTTCCTCGTCGGCTCGGCGGCGTCGGCGGTCTTGTTCGGCACCGCGTCCGGAGCCGGCGCGATCATCGCTGCCGGCATGGCGCTGTCGTTCTTCAACCTCGGCGCATGGGGCGCGCTGTACGCCGTGACTCCGGAGATGTACCCGACGTCGCTGCGCGCCACCGGCTCGGGCTGGGCGGCCGGGGTCGGGCGTATCGCGTCGATCGTGGCACCCCTGGTCGTGCCGGCGCTCCTCGTCGCCGGCGGCGCGCCCGTGCTGTTCGTCGTGTTCGCGGCCTTCTTCGCCGTCGCTGCGGCGGCGGCGTGGGGACTCGTCGATCGCCGGGGGATCGCGCTCGACGACCGCTGAGTGTGGCCGGACGCGCGCCCTGCCGGTCGTAGGCTTGAGCCCGTGGCATCCGTTCGATACGTCGCGATCGGCGACTCGTTCACCGAGGGCGTGGGCGATGAGCTCCCCGACGGACATGTCCGCGGCTGGGCCGACCTCGTCGCGCAGGGGTGGGCGAATGCCACCGGCGCGCGTGTCGAGTACGCCAACCTTGCGATCCGCGGCAAGCTCGTCTGGCCGATCGTCGAGCAGCAGCTCGAGCCGGCGCTCGCGCTGAAGCCGACGCACCTGTCGTTCAACGGCGGCGGCAACGACATGCTGCGCCCCCGCACGAGCGTCGCGCACGTGCTGGCGGCCTTCGAGAAGGTGCTGCGCCGCTGCGACGAGGAGGGCGTCCAGCTCATCGTGCTCTCGGGGGCCAACCCGACGGCCCAGCTGCCGCTGAAGCGCGTGATCCAGCGACGCGGCGACCTGCTGTCGCACGCCGTCGAGGCGCGTCTTGCCGAGCGCACCGACGTCGTGCAGGCGTACAACTGGTTCGACGAGGAGCTGGCGACGCCGCCGTACTGGTCCGAGGACCGCCTGCACATGAACTCGCGCGGGCACCACCGCGTCGCCGCGCGCGTGCTGAGCTCGCTCGGCGTCGAACCGGTGCCGGAATGGTGGTCGCAGCCGCCGCTGCCCCCGATGGGCTCGCGCGGCGCGGCCTACTACCGCGAGCACGTCGGCCCGTGGGTGAGGCGCCGCTTGGCGGGCACATCGTCGGGCGACGGACGCGAGCCGAAGTTCGGTCAGTGGACGGAGATCGCGCCGACCGCCCGCTGACCGACCGTCAGCGAGCAGGCGCTTCGTCCTGCGCGCGGTCGGCTCCGGGGCCGCCCGTCACCGTATAAGTCAGCTCGGCGAAGGCGCCCGCCTGCCGCACCGCGGTCAGCTCCAGACGGTCGGCACCGAGGCTCCGGGGGAGGAGGGGCTTGCCGGACGGCAAGGTCGCCGGGGCGATCGAGACGCGGATCTCGTCGAGCAGTCCCGCATCGGCGAATTGACCCGCGAGGTCGCCACCACCCACGATCCAGACGTCGCGGTCGCCCGCCGCGTCCCGGATCTGCGGCCACGTCTCGCGAACGTCGCCCGCCGAGAACCGGATGTCGACGCCCGGCACGACCGGCTGATCCTTGCTCGTGAACACCCACGTCGGGCGGTCGCCGTAGTACGAGGGCCACTTCTCGGGGTGTGCGACCAGGTCCTCGTGCTCGAGCACCCATCGGTAGGTCGACGAACCCTGCACGAGCACGCCGATGCCCGAAAGGAACCGCTGGAAGTCCTCGTCGCCTCCCTCGCCGCCGGGTGCGGCGAAAAGCCAGTCGAGCGAGTCGTGATCGTCGGCGAGGAAGCCGTTGAGCGTGGAGGCGGTGTAGTAAATGACGCGGGGCATGCGGTCACGCTAGCGCGCACGTCGGACAGATGCTTGACGACATATTCAACCAAGTGGTACTATACCAATCAGTTGAATGAAGGAGGCGCGATGACCGACGCACTGAGCCGCACCTTCGCAGCCCTCGCCGACCCGACGCGTCGCGCGATGCTCGCGCGGCTCAGCGAAGGCGAGGCGACGGTGGGCGAACTCGCCGAGCCGTTCGACATGACCTTCGCCGCGGTGTCGAAGCACCTGCGCGTCCTCGAGGGGGCGGGGCTCGTCGTACGGGGCCGCAACGCCCAGTACCGCCCGGCCCGGCTCGACGCCCGGCCCCTGGCGGCGGCATCCGACTGGATCGGGGGGTACGCGCAGTTCTGGGAGGACAGCCTGGATGCCCTCGATCAGTACCTCAACGCCCTGCAGCAGTTCGGGGCGCCCCGCACACCGACCGGCGGCACCGCCGCACCTATCGAGAAGGAGAACGACCATGACTGAGTACTTCACCGTCACGCGCACCCTGCGGGCGCCGCGCGAACTGGTGTTCGAGACCTTGACGAAGCCCGAGCACTTCGCCGTGTGGTTCGGCACGGCCGCCGTCGAGGTGCCGCAGGACAGCCTCATGATGGACGTGCGTCCGGGGGGCGCCTTCCGCGCCGTGATGCTGCTGCCCGACGGCACCCGCATCGACTGGGCGGGGGAGTACAAGGTGGTCGAGCCGCCGTCGCACCTCGCGATGACGCTGACCGACCAGCCGGGTGACGACGCCGGGCTCCCCGTGCTGTTCGACCTCGAGGAGTCCGGCGACGGCACGGTTCTCACGATCCGCCAGGACCGCAGCGACTTCTCCGACGAGCAGGTCGCCGCGACCATCGCCGGCTACAACTCGTTCATCGATGACATCGAGGGCGTGCTCGAACGCCTTCAGACTGTCTGAGCGCCCTCACAGAGCGCCCGGCCGGCGCAGCGCACTCACCGCGAGCACGCTGCCCGCCCGGGCGCTCTCGCGCGGGTCGGCGCCCTCCAGCGCCGCCACGATGAAACCCGCTGCGAAGGCGTCGCCCGCGCCGGTCGAGTCGAGGACGTCGTCCACCCTTTCGACGGGCACCTCCGTCGTCGCCCCGCCAGCGGTGACCAGCACAGGTTCGGCGCCCCGCTTGACCACATACACCACCCCACTGCGCTCCACACCGAGTTCGCGGGCCAGATGCGCCTCGCCCTCGTTCGCGAACACGACCTCAGGGCGAAGCTCCGCGAGCACACGCCGGAGCCTCTCACCGCCGAGCGCGCGCATCGTCGCCACGCTCGACAGGTCGAGGCTCAGCCGGGCACCCCGCGCGGACGCCCGGGTCGCAGCATCCGTCACCGCCCGCGCCGAGCGCGCCGTCGCGAAGCCGTACAGCGGCACGTGGACCCAATCGGCGTCGGCGAGCCACGCCGGATCGATGTCGTCGAGCTCGGCCGCGGCGCCACGGTCGGTGATCATGGTGCGCTCGCCCACGGCGTCGACGAGCACGACGATCGAGCCGGTGCGACCGTGCCGCTGCACCTTGGCGTCGACTCCGGCGGCTTCGAGCTCCCCGACCAGCGTGTGGGCGAGGGTGTCGTCGCCGACACGGCCGATGAAGCGGGACGGATGCCGCGCCGCAGCCGCGACCGCGACGTTCGCGCCGCTTCCTCCCCGCGTCAGGCGCACCTCAGCGGGGTTGTCCGTGCCGCGCTCGAGCGCCGCGGCCCCGAGGACGATCAGGTCGGCGACGAGATCGCCGATCACGACGAGCATCAGGCGTCGCCGGCGAGCGCCTGCGCGATGCGCGCGCCCAGGTCGACGTTCCCGCGGTAGACGGAGACGTTGACGTCGAGGCTGCGTCCGCCCGTCTCGCGCTGGAAGAAGTCGAGCAGGAACGGCGTCGTGGAGTGCCCCGAGATCCCCTCGGCGCCGGCCGCAGCGAGCGCTCTCGCGAGCACGTCGTCATGCAGCGCCGGGTCGAGCTGGCGATCCGCGGCCACCGGATTGGCGACCAGCAGCGTCGACGTGATGCCCAGGGCATCCCGCGTGCGCGCGATCGCGGCGATCTCGGCGGGGGACTCCACCGAGTACTCGACGTCGTGTCCGGAGTCGACTATGTAAAAGCCGGGATAGTCCGTGGTGCGGTAGCCCACCACGGCGAGGTTCAAGGTCTCGAGCCGCTCGAGGGTCAGCGCGATGTCCAGGATCGATTTGACGCCCGCACTCACCACCACGAGCGGGAGGCCGGCGAGAGTCGGCAGGTCGGCGGACTCGTCGAAGGTCTGCGAGGCGCCCCGGTGCACGCCGCCGAGTCCTCCGGTCGAGAAGACCCGCACGCCCGCCCTCGCCGCGAGATGCGCCGTGGCGGCGACAGTGGTGCCGGCGCTCAGCCCCTTGACCACCGCGACCGGCACATCGCGCACGCTCGCCTTCACGACGCCCTCGATCGTCGAGAGGCGCTCGATCTCGTCGGGTGAGAGGCCGACGGTGGGCCGGCCGTCCACGATGCCGATCGTCGCGGGGACGACGCCCAGCGCCCGCACGCGGGCCTCGGCTTCGAGGGCGACCACGACATTGCGCGGCCGCGGCAGGCCGTGGGTGAAGATCGTGGACTCGAGTGCGAGCACGGGATCGCCCGATGCGACGGCGTCGCGCACCTCCGGAGCGATGACGAGGGGATCGGACACGGGCATCCTTTCGGTCGGGGCAGTTCTTCCTGCCCGGACAGGGACACAGTATCGAGCGGATGCCGCCACCTGACCCACACGCGGGCTCGAGTCGCGCGACGCCGGCGCTCAGCCGCGTGGGCGTCGAGGGGGTCGCGGCGGATCCATCCCCAGGCGGATGCGCGTGGACTTGCGCTCGATGAGGATGAACGTGGTGCCGAGTGCCCACAGCGGCACCTGCATGAGGAACGCCAGGCGGAATGCGTCGAGGTGGTACGTCGCGGGCGTGCCGGCGCCCTGCAGGTCGAGCGCGAGACCGATGAGGAGGATCGCGACCAGCGCCGCGAGAAAGCCGCCGGCGTTGGTCACCCCTGTCGCCGTGCTGAGCCGATGCGAGGGGTTGTGCGTGCGGGCATGGTCGAAGGCGATCATCGATGCGGGTCCGCCGGTCGCGAGGGCGACGGCGAGCGCGATCAGCAGCCACAGCGGCACAGGACCGGGGTACGCGATGACGGCGACCCACACGACCGCCTGCACCGCGACGGTCGGGAGCACCAATGCGCGTGACCGCAGATGCGGGTTGCGCCGTGACAGCTCGCCCATGATCGGGCCGAGCGCCATACCCACGACGACGTACAGCGACATGATGGACGCGGCTCCGGCGGTGCTGAGGCCTTCCCCGGCGGTGAGGAACGGCATGCCCCACAGGAGGACGAACGCAGTGCCCGCGAACGGCGTCGTGAAGTGCGACCAGAACGCCAGGCGCGTCCCCGGGTGCGCCCACGCCGCGCGGATGCCGACGCCGGTGTCGATCGACGACGTCACGACCCGGATCGCGCCGGTGTCGGTGTCGACCGACACGTCTTCGTCGCGGTCCGCAGGGTGGTTGCGGATCAGGAGGAACACGAGGATCGCGAACAGCACGCCGAGGCCGGCGATGCTGCCGAACGTGATCGTCCAGGACGTGGCGTGCAGCAGCGCCGCGAGCGGGATCAGCGCCACGAGCTGGCCGGCCTGCCCCACGATGCCGGTCAGCTGCACCATGATCGGGCCGCGCTGCGCGGGGAACCACGTCGCGATGAGTCGCAGCACCCCCGGGAAGATCGCGGCGTCACCGGCTCCCAGAAGCATGCGCGCGAGGATCGCCACCCCGACGCTGGGCGAGATCGCCATGGTGAGCTGTCCCACCGCCATCAGCAGCATCCCGGCCGTCATGATCGGCCGGGCACCGTATCGGTCGAGCAGCACGCCGATCGGGATCTGCATGCCGCCGTATACCGCGAGCTGCACCACCGCGAAGAGAGACAGCGTGGCGGCGTCGGCGTCGAAACGCGCCGCCGCGTCAACGCCCACCGCGCTCAGGGACGAGCGGTTGGTGATCGCAAGGACGTATCCGGCGACGCCGACCGTCCAGATCACCCACGCATATGCCCCCGGTCCCGTCGTGCGAGGACGGGACAGACTGTGCACCCTTCCACAGTAGTCACCGAGACGGATACTGCCGCCCGCCGCCATCCAGCGGATGGAGGACCCGAGCAGCCGCACCTGCTCATTGCGGCAGCATCCGTCTCATGTCAACCCCCTCCCGCAGGGCGGGTCAGCTGCGGGACCGTACAAGTGGGACTCCTCGTCCCGAAGCAGGGGAAGGCTCATCGCCGCGCCCCGGAAAGGACACCTCGCATGAGTATCGGAGCAGGCATCGCTCTCTTCGCCATCGGAGCGATCCTCGCGTTCGCGGTGAACGTGGAACTGGAGTGGGTGAATCTCGACATGATCGGCTACATCCTCATGGGTGCGGGAGCCGTCATCTTCGTGGTCGGCATCGTTCTGCTGGCGCGCCGTCGGCGATCGGAATCCGTCACGCGCACCGCCGTCGACCCCAACGTCAACGAGCAGGTCACACGCCGGAGCACGAGCACCACCGACGACGCCGCCGGCCTCTGAACCATCGTCCGGCCGCGGACGCTGCGGCGTCCGCGGCCGGTTCGTCAGTGCCCGGCGATCGACGGCTCGATCTGGGCGCGAAGCCCCTCCACGCCCCGCAGCTCGACCGGATCGCCCAGTCGCGTGGCATGCTCACCGCGGAGTGAGTCCCAGCGTTCGCGCGACATCACGAAGCGGTTGTGCAGCACCGGAATGCCCTCGCGGGCGACATGGAACGCGCCGTCGGACTCGTAGCCGACTCGTCGCGACACGGCGTTGGAGGGGGCGTTGTCGACGAAGGCACCCGATGTCGCCTCTCGGGCGCCGAGCCCCTCGAATGCCAGGTGCAGCGCGAGCATCCGCATCCGGGTGCCGATGCCCCGTCCCTGATGCTCGCGGCCGAGCCAGGACCCGGTGGTGACGCGACGCAGCACCGGCCAGTCGCCGGCGGTGAGCCCCTGTACGCCGACCGGCTCGCCGTTCTCGAGTACCGCGAGCTCCAGCACGAACGCGTCCTGGGCGATGCGACTGCGCATGCCCCACTGGAAGGTGAGCACACTTCGCGCGACCTCGTCGGCTGTGCCACGACTCCAGGGATGCTCGAACGGCATGGCGTTCGGATCATGGATGCCGCGACCGGCGAGCTCCGCGAGCTGCACGAGGACCGTGTCGTCGATCCATCGGAGTTCGAGGTCGCCCGCGCCCACCGAAACCGCCGAGGCCGGCCAGAGACGCGCGAGCGGGTCGGTGTGCGGCATCTCGGCAGTCTGCCAGACGTCGGGGGAGGCCATCAGGGGGAGCTGACTGACGCGTCGAGCATCTCGTACAGTGGGCGTGCGCCCATTCAAGTGGGCGCACGCCCATCAGGAGGAATCTTGCCGACCGGACAAGCGCTTCACGACGCACGCACACTTCTGCTGGACGCGGGACGTCGCGTGCTGTCGTCAGACGGGGCGGGCGCACTGACCTCCCGGGCGGTGACAGAAACCTCCGGCGTCGCGAAGGGGGTGTTGCACCGCCATTTCGCCGACTTCGACGACTACCTCGGCGCGCTCGTCGGCGAAGAGAGGCGGCGGATCGAGAACATCGAGCCTCTCGTCGCGGACTCGGCGTCCGCAGCGGTGACGGATGTGCTCGAGCAGGTCTTCACTCCGACGATGCTGGGCCTCGCGAGCATCCTGATCACCCGCGAGCGATTGCGCCGCAGGCTGCAACGCGACGGATCCCCGGAGGTCCCGCTGTTCGCCGACACCACGTCGGTGGTAGCCGACGTCCTCGCCGCCGAGCGTGAGGTCGGCTGGATTCCCGAAGACGCCGACATTCCCGCCCTGGCGCTCACCCTCGTGGGAAGTGCGCACCTCCTCTATGTGAGCGCAGGAGACGCGCGGCCGACTCGCGATGCCCTCGACCGGATCGTGCAGTCGATCCTCCCTTAGCCCCGGGATGGAGCACGTCCCTCAATTGGCTGGGCCACCCTCAGCGGATGGAGCGTCGAGGAATCCGACGACCACATCACGGACCAGGTCCACTCGCGCCAGCCCGAAAAAGTGGGTCGTACCTGGAAACACCGCGAGCTGGGATGCCGGGACGCCGACGAAATCGCCGTTCACGTCGCCGCCGCGCAGGCGCAGGAACTCGACCGCATGGTCGAGCGAGACCATGTCGGCGTCACCGACGGTGATGAGCGTCGGTGCCTCGATCGCGCGAATCTCTGCTTCGGTGCGATCCGGGAACCCGCTCTGGTACGTGGCACCGAGCTTGTCGAGCAGCACTTGAAGGTGTTGCAAGTCGGGGTGGGGCGACTTCGCCAGGTAGGCCGCTTCCATCGGGGTGCCGGCGATCATGTCGACGGTCATGGCGGCGACCGCGTCCGCGTTCTCGGACCCGCGCATGCCGGATGCGGCGAACGAGGTCGAGGAGATGATGACTCTCCTGACCCGCTCCGGGTGCTCGATGGCGAGATCGAGCGCAACCGCCCCGCCGACGCTGAAGCCGAGGATGTCTGCGCGCTCGACGGCGAGGTGGTCGAGCACGGCCAGCACGTCACCGGCGAAGGCGGCCGCCGAGAACGGCCGGTCGATGTCGTTCGTGCGCCCGTGGCCCTGGAAATCGACCGCGATGACTCGCCGTCCTGCCGCGAGCGCTGGGATGAGTGCGCCGAACTGCTGCTCGATGTCGAACAGACCGCCGTGCAGCAACACCAGCGGTGTGCCGTCGGTGGCGGCGCCATGGACTTCGTAGTACATGCGAAGCTCACCGAGTGCGACATAGCCGGTCTCGGCGGCGGAAACGGGGGCTGTCGGATCCGTCATGCCAGTACCGTCGCAGAGACGCGTCGGCACATCAACCTCCTGCTCGACTTCACGGCGTACGCTTCAGGGAAGGCGGCAGCGTGTGGTCGGTGCCTGCGGCCGCTTCACGCCGCGCGCTCCGCTGCCGCTCCGACTACTCGCGTTCCACCGGCAGCCACAGCTCGCAGGTCGCGGAGCTGAAGTCGGGGGAGCGATCGAGCACCGCCACGATGGACGGGCCCGGCCGAAGGCGCCAGGGGTTCGACGGGAACCAGTCGCTCGCTGTCGCCGCCCAGGTGGATTGCAGTGCGGCGGGGTAGGGCCCTTCCGTGCGGAAGACCGCCCACGCACCGGCCGGGACCCCGATCACGTCCAGATCGTCGGGAGGGGACTCGTCCTCACCCACCGCGACACCGTGGAGATAGGTCAGTTGCGTTCCCTCGGCATAGTCGGGATCGACGTCGGCGCTGACCTGGAGGAGCCCGGCCGGTTCGGTGCTGCTGAGGCCCTTGAGCCGGGCGTGCTCGCTGATGGGGAGCGCGGCGATGTGCGCCTGGATGTGCGGATTGACGCCCTCATGGATGAGGGGCACACGTGCGGCATGGCCGACGAGCTGGAATGCCGGCCTGTCGGCGATACGGGTGTCCATGGGTGTGTTCCCTTCTACGGTCAGGCGGAACCTGAGCTGCGGTTGCGATCGAAGGGGACCGCCGTCGCGGCGCACGTCAGCGGGGCTGGCACCGTGGACCGCCCGGAACGCGCGACCGAACGCCTCCGTGGAGCCGTAGCCGTAGCGCACAGCGATGTCGAGCATCTCCCCATCGCCGAGCAGGTCGCCGGCGGCGACGGACATGCGCCGACGTCGGATGTACTCCGACAACGGCATGCCCGCGAGCGACGCGAACATGCGGCGGACGTGGTACTCGGTGGTGCCGAGACTTCCGACGACGCCGGCGAGATCGACGTCTTCCGACAGGTCTGCCTCGACGAGCTCGATCACACGGTTGAGAATCGCGATCACTGTTCCTCCTTCGACACCCAAGCCTCGTCGGACGCTCAACGGAGCACCCGACTATCACGGTTCGATTCGATCGTGCCGCACCTGATGTCAGAAGGGCGGGTTCTCCGGCGGATCTGCGAGCTGGTCGAGAAGTGCTCGGACGCGCTCGCGCAGACCCCGAACGGGTTTCGGGTGCGATACCCACGGAGGAACTCGACCCAGCGCTTGGAGGAGATCGCCCAGCGGATACGCGCCGTGGCCGTAGGCTGATCGGCCGCCCACGCGAGGCGCTGTGAGGCACAGCATTCCCATGGGCGACAATCCCTGGTCAGACCACCTTTCAGGGGAGGGCGCCTAGCGATACCCGTTTCTGCAGCAATTGCGAATCTGGCAAAGAGCACAAGTTCCAGCTGACATAATGTGCATTATCGGCGCAGTTCGCGAAGCGGCGGGATCGGAACCCCTTCCATGCCCCCCGCGCCAGAAGAGATTCTCAGAAGGGGTTCCGCCCACAGAGATTCACGACCGAACCTGCACACAAACTCATCGCGCGACCGTCGCCGAAGATGACAGAGTCAACCGGATGACTTTCCTTGCGCGTGTTACACGGCTGTAGTTCCACCGCGACTCCGGGTCGCAGCATCCGTCTTGCGCGGCGCCTACCGCCGGGTCGGGCTCGTATCGGCGTAGGCCGCTCAGACGACCCAGTCGCCGTCCCGCATGAGCACGCGGCCGGCGAGCTCGTTCGACTCGCGCCATGCCTGGATGCGCGTCGGCCGCAACACCAGGAACACGTAGCCGGCGAGCCCGCGCGGGTCCCAGTCGGCCTGTGCCGCGTACGCCTCACCGAGCGGGGCGTCGTCGTCGACGCCTGCGGCCCGCTCGAGCACGACGTCGATCATCGCCACGTCGCGCGTCGGGCCGAGCGCCAGCCGTGCGACACCCGACGCGCCGAGGTTGCGAGCAGTCACCGACCGCTCCTGCAAGGCGATGACCGCCCGGTCCCCGATCCACGCGAGGGACAGCGGCACGAGATGCGGCGCCGCGTCCGGCGACGCGGTCGCCACCCAGACGTCGGCCGCCGGGGCCGTCAGCGCCGCGAGCAGATCGGCCGTGCGGGTCACGCGGTCACGAGGTTCAGGCATCCGTTGCTCCCTTGGGTCGGCGCGTGCCAGTCTGCCATCCGACGGCACGCGATTCGCTCACCAGAGAACGATTTCCTAGGCTCGGAGCATGCTGGAATCGCTCACCGGGTTCGTCGTGGTGGGCGTGGCTATCCTCGTGGGCTGGATCCTGGGCCGCATCGACCTGCTCGGCGAACACGCGCGCCCAGTGCTCGCACGGCTCACGTTCTTCGTCCTCTCGCCGTTCCTGCTGTTCGTCGTCCTTGCACAGGCCGACGTCCAGACGCTCTTCTCGGCGCTCCTGCCGGTGTCTGCCATCGCCGCCGTGGCGGTGATCCTCGTCTACGCGATCGTCGCCCGCCTCGTCTGGCGACGCTCCGCCGGCGAGACCGTGATCGGCGCCCTCAGCGCGGGGCAGGTCAACTCCAACAACATCGGCATCCCGCTGTCGCTGTATCTCCTCGGCAGCGCGGCGTATCCCGCGCCGGTGATCCTCATGCAGCTGCTGGTGTTCACGCCCATCACGATGGCGATCCTGGATGCTGTCACCACCGCCCGCGCATCGCTCTGGCGTGCGGTGGCCCGCGTGGCGACCAACCCGATCGTGGTCGGCTCCGTGCTCGGCACACTCGTCTCCGTGCTGGGGATCGAACTGCCGCCCATCGTGATGGAGCCGGCCGTGCTCATCGCGAACGCGTGCGTGCCGATCCTCTTGATCGCCTATGGCATCTCGCTGCACGGACAGCGTGTGCTGGGAGCGTCGGGCCGCCGCCGCGACATCGTCCTCGCCACGACCCTGAAGCTCGTCGCGATGCCGGTGATCGCCTGGGCGGTCGCCGAGCTCGTGTTCGGCCTCTCGCCGCACGACGTGCTCATCGTCACTGTGCTCGCTGCCCTGCCCACCGCGCAGAACGTCTTCAACTACTCGCAGCGCTACGACGTCGGCGAGACGATCTCCCGCGACACCGTGTTCCTCACGACGATCGGCTGCGTCCCCGTGCTGATTCTCGTCACCCTGCTCCTGGGCTGACCCGCTTCAGCAGGTCACGGCCGCACGATCTCGTGCAGCATCCCCAAGACGAGCCGCACCCGGTCTCCGTCGCGGAGCACGGTGAACAGCGTGTGCGTACAGGAACGGCAACGGACGATCGCCGCGGTCTCATCGAGCTCGACGACGGCCTCGGCAAGCGCCGAAGCGTCACCGCACCCGCCGCACACGCCGACGAGCGCGGTGACGTCCGCGCCGAACACGTCCCACAGCATCCCCGCCGCGGCGTTGCCGTCGACGACGCTTGCGGCGTTCTCCGCACGCATCATGCACCTCCGAAACGTTCGGTCCTGATCCGAGCAGGCTCATGACCTAAACCGACGAGCGCGTCGGCGACGTGTTCGACGAACCCCGTGGGCCCGCACACGTAGACGATCGGCTCGCGGCCCGGCTCCCAGGTCGCCTCGCGCAGGGCGTCGTCGTCGAGCCGCCCGACCCGCCCTGCCCAGTTGTCGGGCGCCGCGCGGGTGTACCGCCAGGCCAGCCCGACTCCCCCGTCAACGGTCAGCTGTTCCAGCTCCTCGCGATATATCGCGTCATTCGCAGTGCGGACGGAGTAGAGCAGACGGACGGAAGCTGCCGCCCCAGCATCCGTCGCGGCCCGCACCATCGCCATCAGAGGCACGATTCCGGATCCTCCCGCGATCAGCTGCACCGGCTCCTCTCCCCCGGGGTGCCACACGAAGTACCCGCCGAGCGGGCCCTTGACCTCGAGCTCGTCACCGGGAAGCACGTCTTCGACGAGGTACGGCGACACCTCGCCCTCGGGGATCTCGTCGACCGCGAGCTCGATCGTGTCGCCGGTGCCGTACGAGCCGAGCGAGTACGACCGCACCGCCTGATAGCCGTCCTCGGCGGTGAGCCGGATGTCGACGTGCTGGCCGGCGTCGTTGCCCGGCCAGCCCGGAACGTGCAGTCGCAGGATGCGGGCCGACGGCGTCGCGGCCACCGCGTCGACGACCTTCCCCGGCCTCCAGCCGCCGACCGTCACCAATACCGCTCCTCGGTCCACGGGTCGCCGTGCATGTTGTAGCCGTTCTGCTCCCAGAAACCCGGCTCGTCGTCCTGCATGAGAGTGAGCCCGCGGACCCACTTCGCGCTCTTCCAGAAGTACAGGTGCGGCACGAGCAGCCGTGCCGGGCCGCCGTGCTCGGGGTCGAGGGGCTCCCCCTCGAACTCGAACGCCACCCACGCCTTCCCGCCCAGCAGATCCTCGAGCGGCACGTTGGTGGTGTAGCCGCCGTAGGAGTGCGCCATCGCGTACTCGGCGACCGTGTCGACGCTGTCGAGCAGCGTGTCGAGCGACACGCCGCGCCACGACGTGCCGAGTTTGGACCACCGGGTCACGCAGTGGATGTCGGTGTGGACGTCCTCGATGGGCAGGGCCATGAATTCGTCCCACGTCCAGGAGACCGCGTCGCCGCCTTCGGTGCGGATGCCGAAGCGCCACTCATCCTGCTCGATCCTCGGCGTCGGCCCGGCCGACAGCACCGGGAAGTCCTCCGTCAGGTACTGCCCGGGAGGCAGCCGCGGATCGCTCTCGCGGCGACGCGCCCCGAACCCTCTCGACACGACGGCCATCGGAACCTCCTCCTGCGCGCCGCCTGGGCGCGCACGCTCGCGGGAACGGACACGCACACGCTAGCGCGGCGCGGCCCTCTGAGGCGATGGGCATCGGGCAACACACGTTCACGCTCTCTTGCATGTTCGATCTGGGGTCTAAACTTTAGCCGCATCACGTACAGGGAACTCTCAGAAAGGACCCTCATGTCTACTGCATCCGAAGCCGAGAAGTCGGCCGTCAACGGAATCCGCACGGCGCTCGGCGTCGGCGGCGTCCTCGCCATCATCGTCGGCATCCTGATCCTGGTCTGGCCGGGCAAGACCGCCGCGGTGATCACGGCGATCATCGCGATCTACGCGATCGCCGCCGGACTGGTCTACGCCGGTCTCGGGATCTTCTCGAAGACCAAGGGCGGGTGGGCTCGCGTCGGCCACATCGCGCTCGGCATCCTGTTCATCATCGCCGGCGTCGTGGCCTTGTTCAACCTCGGCCAGACCACCGCATGGCTTGCGCTGTTCCTCGGCATCCTCATCGGAATCATGTGGATCGTCGAAGGCATCGTGGCGCTGTCGACGCTCGGCGACGCCGCGTCGAAGGGCTGGTCGATCTTCTTCGCCATCCTGAGCATCATCGCCGGTATCGTCGTGCTGTTCGCACCGGTGTGGGGCGTCGCGATCCTCTGGTGGATCCTCGGCATCGCGCTGGTCGTGCTCGGTGTCATCAACATCGTGCGCGCCTTCACCTTCAAGGGCGACATCTGATCCGCACCTGAAGCGCAGTCGGCCCCGGGAGTGAACGCTCCCGGGGCCGACTCATGTCCGCGGTCGGATCAGCCGACGGGAAGGTGCCGGCTCCACCAGTCGAGCACCGCGTCGAAGCGCTCGACACGGTGGCGCGGCTGGCCCGAGCGGGTGAGCTCGTGGTTCTCGCCGGGGAACACCAGCAGCTCGGCCTCGGTCCCCTGGCGCTTGAGCGCCGAGTAGTACCGCGTGGCCTGCTCGAGCGGGCACCGGAAGTCCAGCTCCGAGTGCATCACGAGCGTGGGAGTCGTGACCTGAGCGACGACGGCCATCGGGCTCTGGCGGGCGATGTCCTCCACCGAGATGCCGACGTACTCGTCGCCGAAGAACGACCCGATGTCGCTCGTGCCCTGGAACGAGAGCGGCTCGAGGAAGCCCCGCTCCACGATCGCCCCGGCAAACCGGTGGTCGTGCGCGATGACCCACGCGGTGAGGTAGCCGCCGTACGAGCCGCCCTGCACGCCGACCCGTTCGCCGTCCAGCCGCGGGTCGTCCGCGATCGCGCCCTCGAGGAAGTCGATGACGTCGGCGAAGTCGACCGTGCCCATCTGCTGACGGATGCTGCGCCCGTGCGCCCGCCCGTAACCCGACGACCCGCGGGGGTTCGAGTAGACGACGGCGTATCCGGCATCCACCAGCACCTGCGTCTCGTCGAAGAGATGCACGCCGTACGAGGCGAAGGGTCCGCCGTGGATCTGCAGGACGACGGGGAACGGCCCATCCCCCTCCGGCGTCGCGACCCACCCGTGCACGGGGTAGCCGTCACGGCCCGTGACGGTCAGTTCCCGAGGGAGGACGGTTCCGGATGCTGCGGCCCGAGCTCCGAACGCGGTGAGCGTGCGTGCCGCATCGTCTTCGATGAGGACGAGCTCGCCGAACGAGTCCGGCTGGGACACGGCAGCCACGACACGGCCGCCACCGGTCGCGTGCCCGCGCACCTCGACGTCGCCGCCGAGCAGCTCGCTGACCGCACGGTCGCGGGAGATGCGCAGCAGGCGCACACGACCGCGTGCAGCATCCTGCACGAGGAAGCCGTCGCCGTCCACGCGCAGGTGCCCCTCGCCGAGGTTCAGGGCGTCGGCGTCCGTGATCCGGCGCGCGACCCCGTCCTCCACGAGCCAGAGTCCGATGCCGGGGGCGATGAAGTCCACGCCGTCGCCGACCTCGTGCGCGAGGAGGGCGATCGTGCCGTCTAGGGCGACGACCGCTTCGTAGATCGCGATCCCCGCGTCGGTGCCGAGCACCTCGCGCTGCCCGGAACCGTCGACGGCAAGGGCGACGATGCGGTTGCGCAGGTCACGGCGATCCGTCTCGATCTCGTCGGGGACGGTGAGAATCTCGCGGCCGTCGGCGGTGAAGACGACGCCGCCGTGCGATGCCGTGCCCTCGCTCAGCTGGCGCGCCTCGGCAGCGACCAGCGTCTTCTTCGGCGGCGCTTCGTCATCGGGGCGCACGGCGGCGGCGGGCTCGTAGAACGGCTCGGCGTCGACCTCGGGCGCGGCGATGGCGAAGACATGCGCCGGGCGGTCGCCGATGTAGCCGAGGCCGTTCGCGTGCCAGCGCACGCCCGTGATGTGCCGCGGCGCCTCGGCCGCAGCATCCAGCCCCTCCACGCTGCCGTAGCGGCCCTTCTCCGGCACCCGGGCGACGAATGCGATGGTCGCGCCGTCCGGCGACCACGCGAAGTCCTCCACGCCCAGCACGGCGTCGGTGGCCTGCACCGGCTCGCCCCCGGAGGCCGCAACCACATGCACCTGCGGCTTGCCCTTGGCGTCACCGCGGAGGAAGGCGATCCGCGTGTCGTCGGGCGAGAGTTTGGGCGCACTGTCGGCGGTGCCGCGCGTGAGGCGGCGCGGCGTCCCGTCGGGGAGATCGATGCGCCACACCTGGCCCACGTTGCGGTTGGCCGCGAGGTCGGGGCGCGAGGTGGCGAAGACGGCCAACGAGCCGTCGGCGGCGATCTCGGGACGCCCGACCGAGACGAGCGTCTCGATGTCGTTCGCCTTCATCGGTTCACTCCGCGCCGAACGACGACACGTCGCCGACCAGGCGGGTGTTGTCGGCGGGCACCGGGTCGAGTGCCGCCTGGGCGACCTCGGCAGCGAACTCCGACACGTTGTAGAGCTTGCCCGCGTCCTCGCGGCGGGCGGCGATGGCGCCCGGGTTGGCCCGCTCGAGCAGGGTCGCCGTGATCGTGCCCTCGATCATGTCGCCCGACACGACGACGAAGTCGACGCCGCGCTCGGCGAGCACGGGGATCCGCTCGCGCAGGGCGTCCTCACCGGCGCGCTTGGACAGCGCGACCGGCTCGTACTCCGGCATCGTCGGGGTGGTGCGGATGAAGTGCGCCTGGTGGCTGGTGACGAAGACGACGCGCGAGCCCTCGCCGAGGATCGGAAGCGCGGTCTCGAGCACGTTCACCTGCGCGTCGCGGTTGAGAAGGAGCGCGTAGTCCTCGGCCATGCCGGACTCCATGCCGCCCGACGCGTTGAGCACGAGGATGTCGAGCGAGCCGAACGTGTTCGCGACCTCGTCGAACATCGCCTGCACGGATGCCGGGTCGGTGAGATCGGCCCCGACGACGAGCACCCGGACGCCGAGTTCGCGCAGCTCGGTCGCGAGCTTCTCGGCCCGCGGAGCCTTGTTGCGGTAGTTGATGACGACGTCCGCTCCGGCCTGTGCGAGGTAGCGGGCCGTGTCGGCGCCGATGCCGCGGGACGAGCCCGTCACGAGTGCGGTCTTGCCGCTCAGCGAGCTCTCGGGAAGCGGGGACAGAGTCTGAGTCACGTGTAGACCCTACCTGCTAGGTTCGAGCTGAGGAGGCGCACCGTGGAGCTCATCGAGGTCGTCGAACAGTGGGCGTGGATCGGCTGGCTGGTGCTGATCCTGGTGTTCCTGGTGATCGAGATGCTCACTCTCGACTTCACGTTCCTGATGCTGAGCATCGGCGGCCTCGCCGGTCTCATCTCCGACCTTCTCGGCGCACCGATCTGGCTGCAGGTCATCATCGCCGCCGGCGTGGCCGCGGCGCTCGTCCTCCTCCTCCGCCCGCCGCTCCTGCGACGCCTGCGCCGCGGCGAAGACCCGACGCCGTCGAACGTCGACGCGCTCATCGGTCTGGGCGGCACCGTCGTGTCGTCGGTCGGCGCACACGGCGGACAGGTCAAGCTCGCCAACGGCGACATCTGGACCGCGCGCACCGAGGCGGGCGATCTGCAGCCCGGCACGCGCGTGCGTGTCAGCCGCATCGAAGGCGCGACCGCGGTCGTCCGCTCCGACTCCCCCGAACCCCTCGCCCCCGCACCAGAGGACCCGCTCGCATGAACGACTTCACCTCGGCCATCCCGACGGCGATCGGGTGGATCCTCGCGATCGCCGTCTTCATCTTCGTGCTGGTGGTGATCTTCCGGTCCATCCGGATCATCCCTCAGGCGACCGCCGGAGTCGTCGAGCGCCTCGGTCGCTACCACAAGACCCTCACGCCGGGCCTGAACCTGCTGGTCCCGTTCATCGACCGTCTGCGACCGCTTCTCGATATGCGCGAGCAGGTCGTGTCGTTCCCGCCGCAGCCCGTGATCACCGAGGACAACCTCGTGGTCTCGATCGATACCGTCGTGTACTTCCAGGTCACCGACGCCCGGGCCGCGACGTACGAGATCGCCAACTACCTCAGTGCGGTCGAGCAGCTGACGGTGACGACGTTGCGCAACGTGGTCGGCGGGCTCAACCTCGAAGAGGCGCTCACGAGCCGCGACGAGATCAACGGCCAGCTGCGCGTCGTGCTCGACGAGGCGACCGGCAAATGGGGCCTGCGGGTGTCGCGCGTCGAGCTCAAGGCGATCGACCCGCCCCACTCCATCCAGGACTCGATGGAGAAGCAGATGCGCGCCGAGCGCGAGCGCCGTGCCACGATCCTCACGGCGGAGGGCTCCAAGCAGTCGCAGATCCTCGAGGCCGAGGGGCGGAGACAGGCCGAGATCCTCCGGGCCGAGGGCGACAAGCAGGCCGCGGTCCTGCGCGCGCAGGGCGAGGCCGAGGCGATCCAGACCGTGTTCGACGCGATCCACCTCGGAAACCCCGACGACAAGCTGCTGGCCTACCAGTACCTGCAGACCCTGCCGAAGATCGCCGACAGCGCGTCGAGCAAGCTCTGGATCATCCCGAGCGAGTTCACCGAGGCGCTCAAGGGTCTGACGGGCTCCTTCGCGGGAGTGATGGCGGATGCTGCGACCAAGGGCCGCACGCCCGCAGCGGGTGGCATCGCCACCGGTGGCGGCTCCTCGGGCGGCAGTGCGCCGGGCGCCGCGGCATCCGGCGGGGCTGCGATCGGCGGTCCGCCGCCCGCAGTCACCCCGCCCACCCCGTGACCCACCCCTGGTTCGAGGGCGTCTCGACGCCCCGCGTGCTCGCACACCGCGGCCTCGTCACGCCCGACGCCGCGCACAGCGGCATCGTCGAGAACTCCTTCGCCGCGGTCGCCGCCGCGCACTCGGCAGGGGCGGACTACGTCGAGTCGGACTGTCACCGCACGGCCGACGGGGTCGTCGTGCTGTTCCACGACGACGACCTGTCACGCGTGACCGGAGACCCGCGCAAGATCGCCGACGTCACGGTGCGCGAGCTCGAGCACCTCATGGCCGGCCGGGGCGGGCTCATCACCCTCGCGCAGGCTCTGACCGCGTTCCCGACCGTGAGATTCAACCTCGATGTGAAGGCGCCGGGTGCCGCGTCCGCGGTCGGCACCGCGATCGCACCGTTCGCCGACCGGGTGCTGGTGACGAGCTTCTCCGACGAACGGCGTCGCGCCGCGCTCACCGCGGCACGGGCCGTGGGCGAGGCCTCGGGCCGCAGCATCCGTCCCGCCACATCCGGGGGTCGCGGCACGATCGCACGCGTGCTGGCGGCCGTGTCGGCGCGGTCGGATCGGCTGGTCGCACGGGCCTTAGCAGGCGTCGATGCCCTTCAGGTTCCCGAGCGGCAGGCCCGCGTGCGCGTCGTCACGCCCCGGCTCGTCGCGGCCGCGCACCGGCACGGCGTCGAGGTCCACGTGTGGACCGTCAACGCCCCCGACGACATGATCCGGCTGGTCGAGATGGGGGTCGACGGCATCGTCACGGACAGGGCTGACGTCGCGATCGCCGCCCTCCGATAACCCGCGACGGTGACCGGGCGGACCCTCCGCTGTGCATCCACTGTGAAAGGTCGATGAACAGCGTCCCTTCGGATGATCCGCTCAGGTCACTTCGTTATACCTGTACAGCGACGAGAGGACCACAAAATGGCAGACCGCAGCCTGCGCGGCATCCGACTCGGCGCCCAGAGCCTACAGAGCGAAGAGGGCGTCGTGTTCCATGAGCGCGCACAGCACATCTACTCGTGCACGTCGTGCGGACGTGACACGACTTTGACCTTCGCGGCCGACGCCGAGGTTCCCCCGGCATGGGAGTGCCGCACGTGCGGCGCGGAAGCGCTGCTGCGCGTCGGCGACGGCACCGCGACCGTCGATCACTCCGGTGACAAGACGCCTCGCAGCCACTGGGACATGCTCCTGGAGCGCCGCACCATCCCCGAGCTGGAAGAGCTGCTCGAGGACCGCCTCGCGTACGTCCGCGCCCGTCGCGGCGCCGGCGAGGCCGTGACGGTGGACAAGCTCAGCGCCTGACCCGCGCTCCGCGCGACGCCGGCCCTACGGGGCCGGCGTTTTCGCGTCCCCGCGCGAGCGCAGGCGTGAGGCGACGCCGAGCCCCGCGAGCACGACGACGCTGCCCCATGCCACAAGCGCGTTCAGCCACGGCCCGATGATGACGGCCGGCGTGAGGCCGGTCCGGAGCGCGACGTCGGTCAGCATGTGTCCGGGCTCGTCCGCCGAGAGCCCGTCGATGGTGGACCCGTCGGGAGCGATCACCTGACTCGTGCCGACCGTCGAGAGGTTCACGACCGAGCGCCCGGTCTCGATCGCTCGCAGTCTCGCGACGGCCAGCTGCTGCAGGTTCTCGTCGGTGCCGCGGAAGTCGGCGTTGTTCGTCTGGAAGAGGTAGATCTGCGCACCCTCGCGCGCGCCTTCCCAGATCAGCGCGTCGTAGATGACGTCGAAGCAGATCGCGAGCCCCGCGACGGTGCCGTCGATGTCGAACACCGGCGCGGTGGTGCCCGGCGTGTAGTCGCGGCCGATCATGCCGATGAGATCGGGCGCGATCGACGCATAGAACTGGCGGTCGGGCACGTACTCGCCGAAGGGCACCGGGTTGCGCTTGTCGTAGGTCTGCTCGATGCCGGTGCCCTCGCGCCAGACGAACGACATGTTGAAGTACTCGTCGCCGCGCTTGTCGATCCGGTTGGCGACCAGCGGGGCGCCCACCTGCCTCACGACACGATCGAGGGCCGCCGCGACGACCGGCGATCCGTCGGGGTCGACATCCACGCTCCCCTCGGGCCACAGCACCACATCGACGCCCTTCGCACCGAACAGCGGTTTCGTGGCCTCGTACTGGGACTCGAGGATGTCTCCCGCCTCCCGGTGGTCGAAATAGCCGGCCGGGCCGTTTCCCTGCACGCTCGCGACGCGCATCGTGCCCGCCGGCGTCGTCGCCCACGCGGGGACGAGGAGGAGCGCGGTGGCGACGAGCGCCAGCACCGCGACCGGGAGGACGGGACGGATGCCGCGTCCCCTCGTCCGTCGCGGGGACCGGACGAGCTCCACCGCGGCGGCGACGAGCGCGACGATCGCGAATGTGAGTCCGGCAGTCCCCGCCCACGAGACCACCTCGGCGAAAGGCCCGTTCACCTGCGACGTGCCGACGCGCCCCCACGGGAAGCCGCCGTACGGGAAACCGCCGATCACCGCCTCTTTCGCGGTCCACAGCCCCGCGATGAGCACCGACGTGAGCAGGATGCGGCCGCGGCGCGGCACCACCACAGGCACCCATCGGTACGCGAGTGAGATGAGCACCGCTCCGCCCGCGACGAACAGCGCTTCGAGCAGGGAGAGCGCCACCCACGGAAGCGGTCCGACCCATTCGGCGGTGAAGTCGACGTTGAGCAGATAGAACGCCAGACCATAGGCGAGCCCCGTGAGGAACGCGCCGCCGACCCGGCGCCCGATGAGCGTCACGAGCGCCAGGGCGACCGACACGAATGCCATCGGCCACCACGCGACCGACGGGAACGCCAGGTCGAACAGCACCCCGGCCAGCACCGAGAGGGGAACCGCCGCCCACAGCGGGAGGATCGGGCGAGGTGGCACGGATTCAGCCTAAGCGAGCCGAGCGGCGTTCCTTCGCCGCCTCGGCGGCCCTAGACGCCGGAGTACGCGACGATGCCGCGGCGCACAGCATCCAACGCCTTACGGGCCGTTCCCGCGATCGGCTGATCGGCGACGATCGACAGCTGGTCGAGCAGGTCGATCGTCTGCTTCGACCAGCGCACGAAGTCGCCGGCGGCCATGTCGGCCTCGATCAGCACGCGATCGAGCATGCCGCCGCGCGCCCACGTGTGCATCGCCAGCGCAAGACCGGCCGCGACAGGCTCGGTGCCCGGCAGCCGATGCTCCTGCTCGATGTCGTCGAGCTCTTGCCATAGGGACAGCGTCGCCTCGAACGCCGGGCGGAACGCCCCGCGCGGCAGCCCCCTCTCCCCTGGGCCGCCGTCGTCCCGCCGCGGCTCGTATACGAGCGAGCAGGCGAGCGCGGCGAGGGAGGCGGCATCCAGGTCCTTCCAGATGCCGCGCCGCAGCGACTCGGCGACGAGGAGGTCCCGCTCGCCGTAGATGCGGCGCATCGTGCGACCCGCGGGGGTCAGCGTCGTCGTCCCGTCTTCGTGGATCGACACGTACTCGAGGGCGCCCAGCACGTCGACGACGCGGTCGAAGATGCGCGCCACCGTGCCGGTGCGGGTCTCGATCTGGCGCCGCAGCTTGTCGACGTCGCGCTTGAGCTTCCAGTACCTCTCGGCCCACCGCGCGTGTTGCTCGCGGTCGGGGCATTGATGGCACGGATGCCGCTGCATCTGCTTGCGCAGGCTCGCGATGTGCCGCTGTCGCTCGTCGCGAGTCCGGCGGGACGCGCTCACGTCCTTGCGGTTGAGCTTCTCGACGTCGCTCAGCTCGCGGCGGATGCGCGAGTACTCGGCGAAGTCGCCGCGGTCGCACGCCATCGCCTTCGCGTAGCCTGCGAGCGACTCCTCCTGTTCCTTCACCTGCCGGGCGAGCCCGACGACGGCGCGGTCGGCCTGGAACTGGGCGAACGAGGACTCGAGGATCTCGCGCGCCTTGGCACGGCCGAACTGGTCGATGAGGTTGACCGCCATGTTGTACGTCGGCCGGAAGCTCGAGTTGAGCGGGTACGTGCGTCGGGAGGCGAGGGCGGCCACGGCCTGCGGGTCGAGACCCTCGGTCCACTGGATGACCGCGTGTCCCTCGACGTCGATGCCTCGCCGGCCTGCCCGACCGGTGAGCTGCGTGTACTCCCCCGACGTGATGGCGACACGGGCTTCGCCGTTGAACTTCTCGAGCTTCTCGAGCACCACGGTGCGCGCGGGCATGTTGATGCCGAGGGCGAGGGTCTCGGTGGCGAACACGACCTTCACCAGCTTGCGCTGGAAGAGCTCCTCGACAACCTCCTTGAACGCCGGCAGCAGTCCCGCGTGGTGCGAGGCGACGCCGCGCTCGAGGTTCTCGCGCCATTCCCAGAAGCCGAGCACGGCGAGGTCCTCCTCGAGGAGGGTGCGCGTGCGCTCCTCGATCACGGCGCGGATCTCGCGCCGCTCCTCCTGCGAGGTCAGCCGCACACCGGCACGGCGCACCTGTTGCACGGCCGCGTCGCAGCCCGCCCGGCTGAAGATGAAGAAGATCGCGGGCAGCAGGTTGGCGCGCGACAGCAGCTCGACGACGTCGGGGCGGTCGAGACGCTCGATCCGCTGTACGTTCGCGGACCGCACCGGCCGCTTGCCGCCGCGGTTCGGGCGACGACGGGCTGCCTCGTATCCCGCTTGCCGCGCGCTGTTGGACGCCTGCACCCGATGATTGCGCTCGAAGTTCTGGCCTTTGAAGGAGCGGATGCGCATGAGCTCCTGGTTGACCTGGGCCGTCGCGATGCCGGCGCGGTCGTCGAAGAGCGGGAGCAGATCGCCGCGCACGAGCACGTGCTGCTCGAGGGGCACCGGGCGCGTCTCGGAGACGATGACCTCTACCGCAGGTTCGCCCCCATCGGCACCGGCGCCGCGCACCGTGTCGAGCCAGTCGCCGAACTCCTCGGCGTTCGAGACGGTCGCCGACAGTGAGACCAGCCGCACGCTCGGCGCGAGGTGGATGATGACCTCCTCCCACACCGCGCCGCGGAAGCGGTCGGCGAGGTAGTGCACCTCGTCCATGACCACGTAGCGGAGGCCCCGCAGCGCAGGAGAGTCGGCGTACAGCATGTTGCGCAGCACCTCGGTCGTCATGACGACGATGCGCGCATTGCCGTTGATGTTGGTGTCGCCGGTGAGGAGACCGACCTCGCCCTCGCCGTAGACGTCCTGGAGCTCACGGAACTTCTGGTTCGAGAGCGCCTTCATCGGAGTCGTGTAGAACGCCTTGTCGCCGGGTTCGCGCATCGCGAGGTGCACCGCGAACTCGCCGACGATCGTCTTTCCCGCCCCGGTGGGGGCGGCGACCAGGACGCTCCGGCCCTCCTCGAGGGCCTGGCATCCTTCGATCTGGAACGGATCGAGGGTGAACCGCTGGGAGGCGGCGAAGGCGGCCGTGATCGGGTGCGTCCGGTCGAGGCGCGCGGACGCGCTCGCGCGCGCGTAGCGGTCGGCGGGAGCGGGCTCGCTCACGAGACCTCGGGCGGCAGGATGCCGGCTGCGCGGTCCCGCTTGGCCTTGCGGCGGTCGAACAGCATCGAGAGGCCGACTGCCGCGAAGTACAGCACACACAGGATGCCCGCGAGCAGCAGCATCGAGGTGACGTCAGCGGCGGGGGTCGCGGCGGCCGCGAACACGGTGATCACGATGATGGCGACGCGCCATCCCTTGAGGATGCCGCGACCCGACACGACGCCCGCCAGATTGAGCGCCACCAGGAAGACCGGCGTCACGAACGAAACCCCGATCACCAGCAGCAGCTTGAAGACGAAGTCGTAGTACGTGGCGTAGTCGTAGAACTGCGCGATGCCCTGGTCGTTCGGCACGAAGTTCGCCATGAGCACGACCATGTGCGGCATGATCAGCCAGCCCACGTACAGCCCGGCGACGAACAGGGGGATCGCGGCGGCGAGGAAGCCGATCGTGTAGCTGATCTCTTTGCGCGTGAGCCCGGGCATGATGAACGCCCAGATCTGCCAGAGCCAGATGGGCGCCGAGATCAGCAGTCCGATCGCGAACGCGATCCGCATGTGCAGGTCGAAACCGCTCGACACGGTCGTGAAGTTGAGCGCGATGTACTGGTCGCCGCGTTCGCCCGCGATCTGCACGATCGGCTGCGAGAGCAGGTCGATGACCCAGCCGCTGATGACGAATGCGACGATCATTCCGACGACGAGGCCGGCCGCGGCGATGAAGAAGCGCCGCCGGAGCTCGCGCAGATGCCCGCCCAGAGACATGCGCTTGTCGCGCCGAGGCTGCTCAGGCTCCTCGATGCGCGGTGGATCCGTGGTGACCACGGTGGGTCAGGATGAGGGGTCTGCGGTGCTGCTCGAGCTCGCGGGGGTGTCGGCCTTGGGAGTCTCGGACGCCACGTTCTCGGCCTTCGGCTTCGCCGTGGAGTCGTCTTCCTTCATCGCCTTCATCTCGCCCTTGAAGACCCGGGCGGACTGACCGAGGCTCTTGGCCAGAGCCGGCAGTTTCGCCGCCCCGAACAGAAGCAGGATCACCGCGAGGATGATCAGAAGGTGCGGCCATCCGAATGCGCCCATGCGGAGTCTCCTTGTCGGTGCGGATGTGCGTCCAGTGTAACCCGACGGCGAGCGGCCAGAACTGCCCTCACCGGTATTGCGCCAAGCCCGCTTCTGCCCAGTCCGCGACGGCGCGACGTGCGGCCGCAGGCTCGAGCACCTCGACGAGTCCGCCGCGGCGCGCCGCGAGGCGGCGGAGGCTCAGCTCGTCGGCGACCCGCATGGTCGCGACGGTGACGCCGTCGGCGGTCTCGAGCGTGGCGCGATCGAGGTAGTCCCCCAGCAGCGGCGCGACATCCTCCGCGAATCGGATGCGCGCGACCACCTCGCCCGCGTCGGTGTCGAACCAGTCCGGTGCCTGGTCGACGGCGTGCGTGCTCGGGATGCCGGTGAGCTCGAGGTCGCTGACGCGGTCGAGGTGGAACGTGCGCATCGCCTCGCGCAGATGGCACCAGCCCTGCAGGTACCACTGCCCGCTCGCGATGTGCACCTTCACCGGGTCGACCGTGCGCGTCGTGGGCGCGGCGTCCGGCGCCTTGTACGTGAACGACACGGCGACGCCTCGCCGCAGCGCGTCGGACACGAGGTCGCGCACGGCGTCGACGGGCTCGGTGGCGAGGATCACCTCGGCGGGAATCCCCGACGCGCCCCGCGCGAGCTTCGCGAGAAGCCCCGCGTACACGGCGGTGTCGCCCACGCCCGGGATCGACCGCGCCAGCTGCAGGCCCGCCAGGAGCGCCGCCGCCTCGCGTGCCGTGAGTTTGGGCGCGCGCTCCAGACCGACGGAGTTCGTGATGACGATGAGGTCGCGCTCGTCGAGGAGGTCCCAGTCGATGTCGAACAGGTCGTTCGCCATCTGCCAGTAGCCGCGGTCGCCCGGCAGGCCGATCACCGTGAGTTTCTCGACCATCGACCGCATCTGCTCGGGTGAGACGTCGAACTCGTCGGCGGCCTCCGCCAGCGACACCTCGCCCTTGCCGATCAGGTACGGGACGAGCTGGAGCATGAGGGCGGCGCGGTCGGTCGCCACGAGTTGGCGCCGGACGCTCATGAGATCCCTCCGTGGAGGTCGCGGGTCGCCGCGAGCCGGTCGATGACGCGGTCGCGCAGGTCCGCCGGTTCGACGACCCGAACCTCGGGACCGTAGGAGGCGAGCTCGTCGGCGAAGATGTGCGCGTCGACGTACGGCACGCGGATCCCCTGCTCGGCGGGCTGGGCGCGCCGCGCGAGACGCAGCGCCGCCTCGGTGCCGGGGTTCACCTCCAGCAGCGCCGAATTGCGCGCAGCGACGTCGTCGAGACCCGCGAGTGCGCGGTCGCCCGCACCCTCGCGCAGCGCCGCGTCGAAAGACGCGCGGGTGATGGAGACCGCACCGACGATGCGCGCGAGCAGGAACGTGCGGTCGGCCTGGACGTCGAGGTCGATGCCGAACACGTGCCACCGGCCCTCGTACTCGACGAGGGCGAGCGGCTGCACGCGCCGCGTGCGAGGTGCCGCCTCCCCCGGCTTGAGGTACGGGAAGGTGACCACGCGGCTCGACTCGATGGCCTGCTGCAGCGCCGGGAACGCGGGATCGCGCAGGCTGAGGCGCGGCGAGAAGCCGATGATGGGCTCGTCGACGAGATCCCCCAGGGCGCGGATCTTGCGCAGTCCGCTGCGGGCGTCGTCCGACATGGAGCTCTCGCTCCAGACACCGCCGGCGAGGGTGAGCAGCGCCAGCTCGGCGGGGGTGAACTCGATGTCCTCCGGGAGCTCGTACTCGGCGCTCGGCACGCGGTACCGCGCCTCGCGCAGGTCGTCGGGGTCGGCCCAGTCGCCGATCGTCTCGATGGGAACGCCCAGCCCGCGCAGCGACTCCTTGTCGCGCTCGAACATCTTCTCGAGCGCGTCCTTCGACGCGCCCGCCTCGCTCTGCTCGCGGTAGCCCGCGACCGAGGTCAGGATGGTGTCCTTCGTGAGGCCCTGATCGGTCGCGATGAGCGCCACCACGAGGTTCACCAGGCGCTCCTCGGGCGGGATCTTCGCGGCGGCAGTGGCAGGCACCCGCCTATCCTATGACCGCCCGTGTCGAGGTCGTCGAACCCCGGCGCTACTCCGCCGGCACCGCGTCGACGCCGAGGATGTCGATGACGAAGACCAAGGTCGAGTCGGCCGGGATGCCGCCCTGCGCCTGGTCGCCGTAGCCCTCGGCGGGCGGCACGACGACGAGCACCTGCGAGCCGACGGTCTGTCCTTCGAGCGCCTTCGCGAAGCCGGGGACCACGGCGTCGAGCGTGAGGGATGCGGGCTCGCCGTCCCACGTCGAGTCGAAGGGCTCGTCTTCACCCCACACCACGCCGGTGTAGTGGACGCGCACCGGCTGCTCGCCGGTGACCTCGTCGCCGTCGCCCTTCTTGAGCGTCTGGATCGTCAGATCGCTCGGGGCCGCACCGTCGGGGATGATGAGGCCGGGGCGTCCGTCGGGCGCGCGCACGACGCTGGGCAGCCCGAAGCCGCTGTTGAACTGGTTCTGGCCGTCGGCGGCCGCGAGGTACACCTTGCGCAGGTCGATGACGGCGACGAGCGCGTCTCCGTCATCGAGACCGGCCTGCTCGGCGACGCCGTCGCCCAGGTCGTCGGGCGACAGCGCGACCGCGACGCGGGATCCCTCGGTGGCGCAGTGCAGGGCCTCCTCGAAGCCGGGGAAGTTGGCGAACTGCGCGACCGAGCCCACCCGTGACAGGTCGCCGTCGTACGGCGTCGCGGCGAGCAGCTCGCCGGTCGTGCCGCTGAACAGTGCGACGTCGAGCACGAGAGACTGGGTCGCGGACGTGATGGCGGTGCCGTCACCCGTCACGACGTCCTCGTAGGCGAGCTGCGGTGCCTTCACCGGCGTGTACAGGTCGACCTCGGGCTCGTCCTCGGTGTCGCCGGTGACGGTGATGAGGTCCATCACGTCGGGGTTCGATACCTCGGGACGCGAGCAGTCGGACAGGGACGAGCCGGGCAGCGAGCATCCGGCCAGGCCGACGGTCACCAGTCCCAGGACAACCAGGGCAGCGGGGATCTTGCGCACCGGGCTAGTTTAGGCGGACTCGTCGGGCGTGTCGGACCGTCCCGCCGCCTGGCGCGCGCCCTCGGCGGCGCGCTCGGCCTCGCGCACCCGCTTGCGCAGGTTCTTGTCGGTGATCTGCCGGTCGCCGACGGCGCCCGGCGTCCACAGCTCCACGTCCTCGTCGCCGTAGCTCGACTTGGATGCACGGCGCTTCACCTCGGGCGGGATGGCCCCGGGGGCCAGCCGGCGCGCCCACACGAGGAACCCGGTGTGCGCGATCATGCGGTGATCCGGGCGCACGGCGAGGCCCTCGACGTGCCAGCCGCGCACCATGGTCTCGTTCGCGTCGGGCTCGGTGAACAGCCCGGTCCCGCGGATGTACTCCGCGACACGGCTGAGCTGGGTCGCCGTCGCGACATAGCAGACCACCACACCACCGGGGGTGAGCGCCTCGGCCACGGCGTCGATGCACTCCCAGGGCGCGAGCATGTCGAGCACGACACGATCGACGGATGCCTCGGCCACCGTGTCGTTCAGCTCCTCGGCGAGGTCGCCCACCACCACGTCCCAGTTCGCCGGAACGTGGCCGGTGAACGTCTCCACGTTCGCCCGCGCGACCGCGGCGAAGTCGTCACGGCGCTCGAAGGAGACGAGCCGCCCTTCGCCCCCGATCGCGCGCAGGAGCCAGAGCGACAGCGCCCCCGAGCCCACGCCGGCCTCGACGACCGTGGCGCCGGGGAAGATGTCGGCTTCGGCGAGGATCTGCGCCGCGTCCTTCGGGTACACGATCGCCGCACCCCGCGGCATCGACATCACGAAGTCGCGCAGCAGCGGCCGCAGCGCCAGGTACTCGTGCCCGCCGCTGTTGGCGACGACGGACCCGTCGGGCTGCCCGACGAGCTGCGAGTGGCGCAGCACGCCGTGGTGCGTGTGCAGCTCACCGCCCTCGCGGAGCGTGATGGTGTGGAGGCGCCCCTTGGGTCCGGTGAGCTGGACGCGGTCGCCGAGGCGGAACGGACCGCTCGGACGGGAGCCCGCGGTCTCCAGGTTGTCGTCGGTCATCGGGCGGTCTCCTCGGCGGGGTGCGTGGCGTGGACGCGGGCGCGGTGCGCCGCGTGGAAGTCGACGACATCTGCGGCCGTGCGCCCTTCGAGGCTCTGCCATAGCGTGTGGGCGCCGGCGCCAGTGAGCGACACCATGAGCGGCACGCCGATGACCGACGCGCCCGACGCGACGGCTGAGCGCAATCCGTTGGGCGAGTCCTCGATGGCGACCGTCTGGTCGGGCGTGACTCCGAGCGCCTCGCACGCCTGGAGATAAGGGTCGGGAAAGGGCTTCGGGCGCGTGGCGTCGTCGCCGGCGATGACGACGTCGAACGCGTCGAAGTCGATGAGGTCCACGACGGTCTGCGCCATACGACGCATCGACATCGTCACGAGTCCCGTCTTGACACCGGCGTCACGCAGGCTCGCCAGCAGCTCACGGGCGCCGGGGCGGAACGGCACGCCCGTGGCGGACAGCTGGCGCATGACGTCCTCGGTGAGGTGGTCGATGATCGCGTCGGTGCTCATACGCACGCCCGTGCCCTGCAGGATGCGGGCGGAGTCCTCGAGCCCGAGGCCGACCAATCCGAGCGCCTGCTCATGCGACCACGTCCCCCCGAAGCTCTCGATGAGAGGCGTCTCCGCCGCCATCCAGTACGGCTCGGTGTCGACGAGGGTGCCGTCCATGTCCCACAGGACGGCGGCGAGTCGGGGCGCATTCACCGTGCAATCCTACCGAGGGCTCTCCGGCCCTCCCCGGGGGTGGGGGCCTATCCTGGAAGGAACCCGCAGCGGATGAGGGCGAAAGGGGTCCCGTGGACGGATTGGGTCGTCGTGTTCTCGTCGCAGCGTTCGACGGTTGGAACGATGCGGGCGAAGCCGCGTCGTCCGCCATCACCCAGCTGCGCGACGGCGGCTCGTACGAGACGGTGTTCTCGGTCGATCCCGAGCTGTACTTCGACTACCAGTACACGCGTCCGCACATCGCCGCCGACGGCGACGGAAGCCGCACCCTCCGCTGGCCCGAGGCGACGCTCCTGCGCCCCGCGCAGGCGACGCGCGGGACGCAGCTGTGGCTGCTCACCGGCGTCGAGCCGGCTCGCGCGTGGCAGGCGTTCTCGTCGGAGTTCATCGATGTGGCCCTGCGCGAGGACATCACCGGGTTCGTCGCCATCGGCTCGATGATGTCGGACGTGCCGCACACGCGGCCCATCTCGGTCTTCTCCGGCAGCGACAACGAGAACCTGCGCACTGCGCTCGAGCTCGAGCGCAGCACCTACGAGGGCCCGGTCGGCATCCTCAGCGTCCTCGGCGACGCGGCGGAGCGCGCGGGTATCCCGACGGCGAGCCTGTGGGCGAGCGTGCCGCACTACGTCGCCGGCCACACGCCCTCGCCCAAGGCCACGCTGGCGCTCCTCGACAGACTCGAAGACCTCACCGGCGCCCCCGTGCCCCGCGGCGACCTCGCGACGGAGGCCGCGGCGTGGGAGGCGTCCATCGACGCGGCCGCGGCCGACGACGAGGAGATGACCGAGTACATCCACCAGCTCGAGCGAACCCGCGACACGTGGGACTCCCCCGAGGCCTCGGGCGACGCGATCGCCCAGGAGTTCGAGCGGTACCTGCGCCGCACCGACGGCAAGCCGGGCGACGGGCCGAGCAAGCCCGGCCGCGACGACCCGCGCCGCTGAGCGGCATCCGTCCCCGCGTCAGGGGTTTATCACGCCCATGCTCAGCAGCACCAGCAGCAGTGAGCCGACCGCCACGCGGTAGACCACGAACGGCAGGAAGCTGTGCTTGGAGATCCAGTTCATGAAGAACGCGATCACCCCGAGCGCGACGATGAACGCGACTGCGGTGGCCACCGCGGTCTCGCCGAGCGTGAACATGCCGGGCTCGTCGAGGCTCTTGAACAGCTGGAAGAAGCCGCTTCCGAAAACGGCGGGGATCGCGAGCAGGAAGGCGTAGCGCGCAGCGGCGGCCCGCTCATAGCCCATGAAGAGGCCGGCGGTGATCGTCCCGCCCGAGCGCGACACGCCCGGGATCAGCGCGAGCGACTGCGCCAAGCCGTAGATCACGCCGTGGCCGATGGTGATGTCCTGCAGCTTGCGCTTCTTCGCGCCGACGTGGTCGGCGATGCCGAGCAGCACGCCGAAGAAGATCAGCATGCCCGCGGTGATCCAGAGCGACCGCAGCACCGTCTCGATCTGGTCCTGGAACAGCAGGCCGAGCACCACGATGGGGATCGAGCCGACGATGATCAGCCAGCCGAGCTTCGCGTCGGGGTCGTTGCGCGGGATGCGGCCGAACAGCGCCCGGAACCAGTGCCCGATGATGCGCACGATGTCACGCCAGAAGAACACCACGACGGCCGCCTCCGTGCCGATCTGGGTGATCGCGGTGAAGGCCGCGCCCGGGTCCTCGGCGGAGGGCAGGAATTCGCCGAGGATGCGCAGGTGCGCACTCGACGAGATGGGGAGGAATTCGGTCAGTCCCTGGACGAAGCCGAGGATGATCGCTTCGAGAAGCATGGGCGCCTTTCAGCCGTTGCCATGACGGATGCGGCGGGGAGCTCGCATCCGTTCGGTTCTCAGTAGGTGCGGAGCAGATCTGTGAGGACGGCCTGGCCGAACACGAGGGCGTCGATCGGGACGCGCTCGTCGACGCCATGGAACATGCCGGTGAAGTCGAGGTCGGACGGCAGGCGCAGCGGCGCGAAGCCGTACCCGGCGATGCCGAGGGAGGCCAGCGCCTTGTTGTCGGTGCCGCCGCCCATGAGGTACGGCACGACGGGCGCGCCCGGGTCGTGGCGGCCGAGGGCGGCCACCATCGCGTCGACGAGGTCGCCCGAGAACGGGACCTCGAGACCGATGTCCTGATGGACGACCTCGACCTCGACGCCGTCGCCGACGATGCGCCGGATGTCGGCGAGGGCCGCCTCCTCGGTGCCGGGGAGGGCCCGCACGTCGATGAGAGCCTCGGCCCGGTCGGGGATGACGTTGTGCTTGTAGCCGGCCACGAGACCGGTCGGGTTGGTGGTGGTGCGCAGCGTCGAGCGGAGGAATCCGGATGCTGCGCCCGTGGCTGCCGCGACGGCGTCGGGGTCGCCCGCGTCCCGGCCGGTGAGCTCGGCGAGCCGCTCGCTCATCTCGCGCGACGTGTCGGTGAGGGTCACGGGCCACGCGGTGCGACCGAGCGCCGCGACTGCCTCGGCGAGCCGCGTCACGGCGTTGTCGTCGTGCAGCTTGGATCCGTGCGCGGCGCGGCCGCGTGCGACGAGGCGGATCCAGATGAGCGCCTTCTCCCCCACCTGGAGGAGATACGCATGGCGGTCGCCGAGGGGAATGGAGTAGCCGCCGACCTCGCTGATCGCCTCGGTGGCGCCGGTGAACCATTCCGGGCGGTCGCGAACCACGAGCGCCGAGCCCTCGACACCGCCGTTCTCCTCGTCGGCGAAGAACGCCAGCACGAGGTCGCGCTCGGGCTGCTCGCCCGATCGCAGGACATCGGCGACCGAGGTGAGGATCATGGCGTCCATGTTCTTCATGTCGACGGCGCCGCGGCCCCACAGCATCCCGTTCTTCACGACGCCCGCGAACGGATCGACGCTCCAGTCCTCGGCGATCGCCGGAACCACGTCGAGGTGGCCGTGCAGCACGAGCGCGGGCTTGTCGCTGTCACGGCCGGGAACCCTCGCCATCACGTTGGTGCGGCGCGGGACGGGCTCGTAGAACTCGGCCTTCAGGCCGAGCGTCTCGAGGTAGGCGCCGACGTACTCCGCGGCCTCCCGCTCTCCGGCGGCGCGGCCGCCGCCGTGGTTCGTCGTGTCGAAGCGGATGAGATCCCGCGCGAGTGCGGCGACTTCGGGGAGTTCGGCATCGGATGAGGGCACGCGTTCCAACCTAGCCGTCACTGGTTTCCCGTCCGTTTCCGAATGCCGTGGTCGACCCGCGAGGCCTCGCAACGACGAAGGCCCCCTTTCGGGGGCCTTCGACCTACTGTGCGCGAGGGGGGACTTGAACCCCCACGCCCTATACGGGCACTAGCACCTCAAGCTAGCGCGTCTACCTATTCCGCCACCCGCGCAGGTGGTTTTCGGTTTCGCAACCGAGGAATGACATTACCACGTCACCGGAGGTTCAACGAATCGCGCGACGCCCGGGCGCGTCATCCCAACGAGACGCCGAACAGCAGGCCCAGGACGTAGGTGACGGCGGCGGCGCCGAAGCCGATGCCGAGCTGGCGCAGCGCGCGGCGCAGCGGCGGGGAGCCCGACAACAGGCCTACAGCGGCACCTGTCGACATCAGCGCGATCCCGACCAGCACGAGGGCCACCACGACCGCGGTGAGGCCCGACAGGCCGAAGATCCACGGCAGGACCGGGATGATCGCACCGGACGCGAAGAACAGGAAGCTCGACAGCGCGGCGGACCAGGCGCTTCCCACCACCTCCTCGTGATCGGCGACGGAGATCGGTCCGGTGTCGGCGCGTCCCTGGCCGAGAGCGTGGGCGGCTTCGACGACGCGGCGGGCGCGCGCGGATGCCTCGGCCTCCGGCATCCCGCGGGTGCGGTACACGAGCGCCAGCTCGTTGGCGTCGATGTCGAGGTGCGGGATGGCGCCGTCGGCGTAGTCGCTCGGCTCCGTGGCCGCGAGGAGCTCCCGCTGCGAGCGGACCGACACGAACTCCCCCGCGCCCATCGACAGCGCGCCCGCGAGGAGACCGGCGATGCCGCTGAAGAGCACGAACTGGCTGGAGACGCCGGTGGCGCCGATGCCCATGACGAGCGCGAGGTTCGAGACGAGCCCGTCGTTGGCACCGAAGACGGCGGCGCGGAACGTGCCCGACAGGCGACGGCGGCCGCGGGCGGCGAGCCCGCGCACGACCTCGTGGTGGATCCGCTCGTCGGCTGCCATCGTCGGGGTCGCGAACGGCTCGTCGTCATAGGGCGAGCGAGCCTCGGCGTTCTGGGCGAGGGCGAGCACGAAGATCGACCCGAACCGCCTGGCCATCCAGCCGAGCATGCGCGTGCGCACATCGGCTCGGGGCGGTCGCGCCGGTTCGCTGCCGAGCAGCAGCAGCCAGTGGGCCTCGTGACGCCCCTCGGCCTCGGCGAGGGCCAGGAGGATCTCGCGCTCCTCCCCCGAGCGTCGTCCGGCGAGCTCGCGGTAGACATGCGCCTCCGCGCGCTCATTCACGAGGTACTGCGCCCAGCGGCGTCGATCGCGGTCGGTCGGTGCGGCGGGCGTGCTCACTCAAGCCTCCAGTCGGGGTGCGGGACCCGTCAACGCTAGTCACCGCTGCGGGCACGGCTGCCCCGGAACCGGGGATTGCCAGCATTTCGGGGATCCGAACGTCCCCGCGCCCGTCAGGAGCGGACGCGCTTGCGAAGCACGTCGATGCGCGACTGCAGCTGCGTCACGGTGGCATGCGACACGGCCGGGCCGCCGCAGATGCGGCGCAGCTCGGCGTGCACGAGGCCGTGGGCCTCGCCCGTCTGGCGGGCGTAGAGGCCGACGAGGCTGTTGAGCAGCTGGCGCTGCTCCTTGAGCGTCCGGTGCAGCGCCTGCGGCAGCGCGGGCTCCTCCTCGGGCACCGTGGCCTCCTGCGCCTCGCGCGCGCTCCGGTGACGCGACTGCCGCGACACCCGCGACATGAGCACATCGTGCACCTGGTCGGGCTCGAGCAGACCCGGGATACCGAGGAACTCCTCCTCCTCGGGGGTGCCGGGCACCGCGAGCTGGCCGAACTCCTTGCCATCGAAGAGCACGCGGTCGAAGTGCGCGAGCGAGCCCAGCGCCTGGTACGTGAACTCCTCCTCGAGCGCGTCGGACGCCTTGTCCTCGCGCTCCGCCGCGTCCATGAGGTCTTCTTCGGCGTTCCACTCGTCCTCGCCGTCGGAGTCGCGGTCCAGAGCATGGTCGCGCTGGCGCTCCATCTCGTTCGCGAGCGCGAGCAGCTGAGGCACGTTCGGCAGGAACACGCTCGCGGTCTCGCCGCGACGCCGCGCGCGCACGAAGCGTCCGATGGCCTGTGCGAAGAACAGCGGGGTCGACGCGCTCGTCGCGTACACGCCGACGGCGAGCCGCGGCACGTCGACGCCCTCCGACACCATGCGCACCGCGACCATCCACCGGGTGGTCGACTTCGAGAACTCCTCGATGCGGCCGGACGCCTCGGCCTCGTCCGACAGGACGACGGTCGGTGCCTCGCCGCTGATGTCCTGCAGGATCGCGGCGTAGGCGCGCGCGGCGGTCTGATCCGTCGCGATCACCAGGCCGCCGGCATCCGGAACGTGCTCTCGCACCTCGGTGAGCCGCCGGTCGGCCGACCGCAGCACGGCGGGGATCCAGTCGCCTTCGGGATCGAGCGCGGTGCGCCACGCCTGCGACGTGATGTCCTTCGTGTTGTCCTGGCCGAGCTGCGCCTCCATCTCCTCGCCGGTCTTCGTGCGCCAGCGCATCTGGCCCGCATAGACCATGAAGAGCACCGGACGCACGACGCCGTCCTCGAGCGCGCGGCGGTAGCCGTAGGCGTAGTCGGTGCGCGAGACGCGGATGCCCTTCGCATCGGGGTGGTACTCGACGAACGGGATGGGAGCCGTGTCACTGCGGAACGGCGTTCCGCTCAGGAGCAGCCGGCGGGTCGCCCGCGCGTACGCCTCGCGCAGCGCGTCGCCCCAGCTGAGTGCGTCGCCGCCGTGGTGCACCTCGTCGAGGATCACGAGCGTGCGCGCGTCCATCGTCAGCCGCTGATGGACGGATGCCTTGACCGCGACCTGCGCGTACGTCACGGCGACGCCGTGGTACTGCCGTGCGGGCGCGAAGTGCCTGTTGCTGAACGCCGGGTCGAGACGGATGCCCACGCGGGCGGCGGCGTCGGCCCACTGCGTCTTCAGGTGCTCCGTCGGGGCGACGACGACGATGCGGTTGACGACGCGGCGCCGCAGCAGCTCGCTCGCGAGGCGGAGGGCGAACGTCGTCTTGCCGGCGCCAGGGGTCGCCGCGGCGAGGAAGTCGCGGGGTCCGCCGCCGGGGCCGTCCGGGCCGTCCAGTCCGAAATAGAGATCGAGCGCCTCGGCCTGCCACGCGCGCAGACGCTGCGCGGTGCCCCACGGCGCGCGCTGCGGGTAGGTGGGCGACAGGTGCTCGGCGGCGAAGCTGCCGATGTGCGGATCGGCGCCGTGGGGGCCGGTGCTGAGGCGGCGGTCGGCGAGGGACTCGGTGAGGAGTTTCCCGGGGAGGGCGGGCGGTGATTCGATCGTCGTTTCGTCCGTCACCGATCACACCTCCCCCGTAGACAACGAGTCACCACGATAGACGACCCGGACGACATCGAGGGTCGACGAGTCGTGGGGCCGCAGCATCCGTGGATGTCCCCCTGCCGCGATAGCCTGACTGTCGGTCACGAGCCGAGAACGGATGACACGGATGTCCACGAGCGAAGATCCCCGCAGCCCCTACGTCGCGAACGCCGAGCCGCACCCGTGGCGACGCTACGTCGCGATCGGCGACTCGTTCACGGAGGGGGTGGGCGACCCCGAGCCGTCGGCCCCGAACGGGTTCCGTGGCTGGGCCGACCGTGTCGCGGAAGTGCTCTCGGAGCAGGTCGACGACTTCGCCTACGCGAACCTGGCGATCCGCGGGCGCCTGATCGGCCAGATCGTCGAGGAGCAGGTGGCGCCGGCCATCGCCCTGAAGCCGGATCTCGTGACCTTCTCGGCGGGCGGCAACGACGTCATCCGCCCCAACGGCGACCCCGACCACGTCGCTCAGCTCTTCGAGGACGCCGTCGTGCGCCTCTCACGCGACGGCGCGACCGTCGTGGTCTTCACGGGCATCGACACGGCGTTCACCCCGGTCTTCCGCGGCATCCGCGGCAAGGTCGCGATCTACAACGAGAACATCCGCGCGATCGCCGAGCGCTACGACTGCATCGTCGCCGACCAGTGGGCGCTCAAAGAGGTGCAGGACATGCGCTTCTTCGACGACGACCGCCTGCACTACAACGCCCTCGGGCACCACGAGGTCGCCCGCATGGTGCTGCGCGCGCTCAACGTGCCGAACGACCTCCAGCCGATGCAGCCGGACCCGCTCCCGGTCCGCACGTGGCGCCAAGCCCGGGCCGTCGACATGGTCTGGGCGCGCGAGTACTTCGTGCCCTGGGTGCTGCGGCGCGTGCGTCACCAGTCGTCCGGCGACAACGTCACCGCGAAGCGTCCCGACCCGCTGCCCGTGATCACCCTGGCGCCCGGGCAGGACCCCGCGGCCGGTCGCGGCGAGGAGGCCTGACGTGGCGACGCACCTCGTCACCGGCGCGGGCTCGGGCATCGGCGCGGCCCTGACCGAGATGCTCGCCGCGCGCGGCGACGAGCTCTGGCTGCTCGTGCGGGATGCCGGCCGCGCCGCGCAGCTGCGAGAGCGCTTCCCCGGTGCGCAGACGCTCGTCGGCGACCTCGCGGACCCGGCGCGCCTGTCGTGGGCGTTCAGCCATCAGACCGTGCCGCCCCGGCTCGATGCGCTCGTCCACGTGGCAGGTGTCGTGGAGCTCGGCGCGGTCGGCGAGACGCCGGTCGCGACGTGGCAGCACCAGCTCAACGTCAACGCCGTCGCGCCGGCGGAGCTCACCCGCCTGATGCTCCCCGCCCTGCGCACCGCCCGCGGACGCGTCGTGTTCGTGAACTCCGGGGCCGGCCTGCGCGTGAGCCCCGAGTGGGGTTCGTACGGTGCCAGCAAGTTCGCGCTGCGTGCGGTCGCCGACGCGCTCCGCGAGGAGGAGCGGGCCAACGGCGTGCGCGTGACGACGGTGTACCCGGGCCGCACGGCGACGCCGATGCAGGAGAAGGTGCACCAGCAGGAGGGCGCCGACTACGACGCGTCGCAGTGGATCGACCCGGCCTCCGTCGCGTCCGCGATCCTGGCAGCCCTCGACCTGCCCCGCGACGCGGACCTCACCGAGCTGACGGTCCGTCCGGGCGCCTGAGCCGCGCGCGGCGGGACGGGTCAGCGCGCCCGCAGCTCCCACAGCGCGACAGCACTCGCGGCGGCGACGTTGAGGGAGTCGACGCCACCCGCCATGGGAATCGTGACCACGGTGTCGGCGGCCTCGAGCGCGCGGCGCGACAGTCCGTCGCCCTCGGCGCCGAGCATGAGGGCGACCCGCTCCGGGCGGCGCCCGCTGAAGGTGTCGAGCGACACGGCGTCGTCCGACAGCGCGAGCGCCGCGAGCTCGAAGCCCGCGTCGTGCAGCACTCCGCGCGCCTCGCCCCACTCCGGCAGCCGCGTCCACGGCACCTGGAACACGGTGCCCATGCTCACCCGCACGCTGCGCCGGTACAGCGGGTCGGCGCACCTCGGACTCACGAGCACCGCATCGGCGCCGAGCCCCGCCGCCGCGCGGAAGATCGCCCCGACGTTGGTGTGATCGACGATGTCCTCGAGCACGACGACGAGCCGCGCGTCTTGGACGACCTCCGCCACGGGCGGGAGATCGGGCCGATGCATCGAGGCCAGCGCGCCCCGGTGCACGGCGTAGCCGGTGAGGGACTCGGCGATCGCCGGGGTCACGACGTACGTCGGCACCGCAGCATCCGTCACCAGCTCCTCGATGTCGGGGAGCCACTTCTCCTGCACCAGCACCGACCTCGGGCGATGGCCGGCGGCGATCGCGCGCCCGATGACCTTCGCCGACTCGGCGATGTACAAGCCGCCCGCGGGCTCGATCACGCGCCGCAGCGCGACATCGGTGAGATCGCGGTAGTCCGTGAGCCGCTCGTCGGAGGCGTCGGTGATCTGGATCGCGTGCATCGCGTCCCATCGTCGCACGGCGCTCAGGCCCGAGTGCCGACCGCCGTCCAGGCCCGCGCGGTCGCCGTGAACGCCCCGTCGCCGAGCTCCTCGCGCAGCGAAGCTTCGAGCCGCGCGAGCTCCTGCCCATCGAGCATGGCGATGTACCGGCCCGCCGGCCCGACGCCGAGGAGGAACGGGTCCCACCAGTCGGCGAAGTCTCGGAACGACACCGTGCACTCGACGACGGTCTGCGCGACGTCGGCGAGTCCTGCGCGGCGGAAGATGTCGACGAGCTGCCCCGGTGCGGCTCCGCTGAGACCGGCCTCTCCGCGCACGTCCTCGTCGAGTCGGCGTGCGACGCGCCAGAACGTCGAGAGCGGGCCGCCGTCGCCGGCGTGGTCCCACACACAGGCCGAGACGCGGCCCCCCGGCGCCGTCACGCGGCCCATCTGCGTCACCCCGCGCACCGGGTCCGACATGAAGTGGACGACGAGCTGGGCGAGCGTCGCCCCGAACTCCCCGTCGGCGAACGGCAGATGCTCCGCTTCGGCGACACGGACGTCCACGCCCGGGCACAGCTCCTCCGTCGCCTCGACGAACGCCGGTTCCGGATCTGCGGCGCTGATCGCCGCAGGCCCGCGACGCTTCACGAGTTCGAGGGTCAGCATCCCCGGTCCGCAGCCGACGTCCAGCACACGGGCGTCCGCGTCGACGCCGTCGAGCCCCACGGTGGCGAACCCGACCGCGAGCGGGGTCGAGAACCGGCCCATGAAACGCGCGTACTGCTCAGCGCTGACGCCTCCGAAGCTGCCCACGCGCTCATCCTGGCACGCCGCGCCGCCCCGTAACATCCCGGAAAACCGCGGGGCCTACACTCGACGCGAAGGGGGTGCGCCGTGACGACGATCGCGACCGGAATGGACGCCCGGACCACCGATGCCGTGGCCCAGGCCATCGCCGCGCTTTCGGGCCGGCGCATCGCCGTCCTGACGGGCGCGGGGGTCTCGACCGACTCGGGCATCCCCGACTACCGGGGCGCGGGCGCGCCCGTGCGGACCCCGATGACCGTCGAGCAGTTCCTCTCGAGCGACGCGTCGCGCCGCCGCTACTGGGTGGGAAGCCACCTCGGCTGGAAGGCGTTCGCGTCGGCCGAGCCGAACCCCGGCCACCGCGCCCTCGCCGACCTCGAGGCCCGCGGGCTCGCGACCGGGGTCGTCACCCAGAATGTCGACGGGCTCCACGTGCGCGCCGGCAGCCGCCGCGTCGTGGAGCTCCACGGCACGATGCGCCGCATCTTCTGCACCCACTGCGGCCAGGTCTTCGACCGGCGCGACCTCGCCCGTCGCGTCGAGGATGACAATCCGTGGATCCGCGTGCCCGAGAACGTCGCACTCGGCCCCGACGGCGACGTGCTCCCCGAGAGCACCGAGGGCTTCCGCATCCCCGACTGCAGCGTGTGCGGCGGGATGCTGAAGCCCGATGTCGTCTTCTTCGGCGAGTTCATCCCCGCCGAGAAGTTCCGCGAGGCCGAGCAGCTCGTCCACACGAGCGGGGCGCTCGTCGTGGCGGGGTCGTCGCTGGTGGTGAACTCCGGTATCCGGCTGCTCGAGCGTGCACGCCGCCGTCGCCTGCCCGTCGTCATCGTGAACCGCGGTGCGACGCGCGCCGACGCCCGGGCGACGGTCAAGATCGACGCGGGCACGAGCGAGGTGCTGCGCGCGCTCGCCGACGGGTTGCCCGCTCTCGCCTGAGCGGCTGACGCCCAGACGGCGCGGGTAGGGTCGAGAGCATGACCGCGCTCACCCTGATCCGCCACGGCGAGACCGATTGGAACCGCGACCGGCGCATCCAGGGCGCGACCGACATTCCTCTCAACGAGACCGGGCGCTCGCAGGCCCGCGCGACCGCGCAGGTGCTGCGCGAGCGCCTCGACGGCGCCGTGCCTGTGACGATCGTGTCGAGCGACCTCGCCCGTGCCCGCGAGACCGCGGAGATCATCGCCGCCGAGCTCGGCCTCGCGGCTCCGCGCACGTACGCCAGTCTGCGCGAGCGCGCATACGGCGAGGCCGAGGGTGTCGGCATCGAGGAGTTCCGCAGCCGCTGGGGCGACTGGTACACGGCGGAGGTGCCCGGTGCCGAGCCGTGGGCCGATCTGCGCACCCGTGCGATCGCCGCCCTCGGCCGTGTCGTGCGGGAACACCGCCGCGCGACCGCTCCTGCCGCGGCCTCGCTCATCGTCGTGAGCCACGGCGCGCTCATCCGCGAGGTGATGCGCCACGCGACCGCCGGCGAGCTGCCGCTCGAGGGCGAGCGCCTCGCCAACGGCGCCACCCACGACTTCGTCTACGAGCGCGACCACCTGCGGCTCGTGACCTACGCGGGGCTGGTGGCCTAGGCTCGGCGCTCAGCCGTCTGCGCGGGCCAGCACGCCGCGCGCGTGGCGCAGCACCGGCTCGTCGACCATCCGTCCCTCGTACGAGAACACGCCGCGCTCGCCGTCGGCCGCCGCGAGGACGGCACGCGCCCACGCCACGCTCTTCTCGTCGGGGCGGTAGGCGGCACGAATGACCGCCACCTGGCTCGGGTGGATGCATGCGGTGGCGCGGAAACCGGATGCTGCGGCATCCGCCGCCTCGATGGCCAGGCGCTTCGCGTCCTCGATGTCGAGGTGCACGGCGTCGATCGCGGCCTTGCCGCGCGCGCCGGCCGCCAGCAGCACGCGAGACCGCGCATAGCGCGCGATGTCGCGATAGCGGCCGTTGGGCTTTCGGCTGGAAGTGCCGCCGATGCTCGCGACGAGGTCCTCCGCGCCCCACATCATCGCGACGACGTTGTCGAGGGCGGCGATGCGGTCGGCCTGCGCGACCCCTTTCGCCGTCTCGCACAGGGCGACGACCTCGAACCGGGCGTCGATGCGCCGGACGCGCTTGGGCGACTCCGACTTCGCGACCATGATGCGCCGGTAGTCCGTCTGCGACAGCGTGGCGAGGTCGGCGGTGAAGGCGTCGGTCTCGGGCGGGTTCACCCGGACGATGACCCGCGCCGGGTCGAGCTCCGACTCGATGAGGTGACCGCGCGCCGCGGTCTTGTCGGCGGGCGCCACGGCGTCTTCGAGGTCGAGGATCACCGCATCGGCTCGGTCGTACGCCTTCGCGTATCGCTCGGGCCGGTCGGCCGGGCAGAACAGCAGTGCGGGGCCGAGATCGAAGCTCACGACGTCTCCTCCGGGGTCTTCGGTGCGCCCCACATGAGCGCAGTCCGGGTGGCGAGGGCGACGACCTCGCCCCGCTGATTGCGGCCGGTGTGCCGCAGCGTGACGATCCCCTGCCCCGGTCGCGAGGCCGAGAGCCGCTTGCCGAGGACCTCGGTCTCGGTGTAGAGCGTGTCGCCGTGGAACAGGGGCGCCGGGAACGACACGTCCGTCATCCCGAGCTGGGCGACGAGCGTCCCCTGCGTGATCTGCGAGACGGATGCGCCGACCATCGTCGCGAGCGTCCACATCGAGTTCATGAGGCGCTGTCCGAACGGCTGCGACTCGGAGAACGCGGCATCCAGGTGCAGCGCCTGCGTGTTCATGGTGATCGACGAGAACAGCACGTTGTCGGCCTCGGTCGCCGTGCGGCCTGGCCGGTGAAGGTACCGCGCACCGACCTCGAGCTCGTCGTAGTAGAGCCCGCGCTGCACGATCTCGCGCGCCTCGCCGGCGGGAAGGGCGTGCTCGGGAGCGTCGGGGGTCACGTCTGTCACGCTACCCTCACGCCACGCCGAGCGCCCGTGCGATCACGAGGAGCTGCACCTCGTTCGTGCCCTCGCCGATCTCGAGGATCTTCGAGTCGCGGTAGTGGCGCGCGACGGGGTACTCGTTCATGAAGCCGTTGCCGCCGAAGATCTGGGTCGCGTCGCGGGCGTTGTCCATGGCGGCGTCGCTCGCGGTGAGCTTCGCCATCGCCGCCTGCGTCTTGAAGGGCTTGCCCGCGTCGCGCAGGCGCGCGGCATGGTGCCACGCGAGCCGCGCGACGTGCACCCGCTGCTGCATGCGGGCAAGGAGGAATTGGATTCCCTGCCGCGTCGAGAGCGCGTCGCCGAACACCGTCCGCTTCTTGGCGTAGTCGACGGCGGCGTCGAGGCATCCTTCCGCCGCTCCCGTCGCGAGCGCGGCGATCGCGATGCGTCCCTCGTCGAGGATGTGGAGGAAGTTCGCGAACCCGCGTCCCTCCGTCCCGAGCAGGTTCGCCGCGGGCACGCGCACGTCCTGGAACGTGAGCGGGTGCGTGTCGGACGCGCGCCAGCCGACCTTGTCGTAACCGGGCTCGACGGTGAAGCCGGGTGTGCCGTGGGGCACGATGATGGTCGAGATCTCCTTGCGGCCGTCGGTCTCACCCGTCACCGCGGTGACCGTGACGAACCGCGTGATGTCGGTGCCCGAGTTGGTGATGAACTGCTTCGAGCCGTTGATGACCCACTCGTCGCCGTCCCGGCGCGCGGTCGTGCGGGTGGCGCCCGCATCCGATCCCGCCTCCGGCTCGGTGAGCCCGAAGGCGGCGAGCGCCGTGCCGGCGAGGAGGTCGGGCAGGAGCTCCTGCTTCTGCTCCTCGGTGCCGAACCGGAACACCGGCATCGCGCCCAGGCTGACGCCCGCCTCGAGCGTGATCGCGAGCGACTGGTCGACGCGGCCGAGTGCCTCGATCGCGAGGCAGAGCGCGAAGTAGTCGCCTCCCTGTCCTCCGTACTCCTCGGGGAACGGCAGGCCGAACAGCCCCAGCTCCGCCATCTGCGCGACGACATCCATCGGCAGGGTGTGCGTGCGGTCGGCCTCGTACGAGACGGGCGCGACGACCTCGTCGGCGAACTGCCGCACCAGGGCGGCGAGCTCCCGCTCGTCGTCGCTGAGGTCGTAGGTGTCGTAGCTGTCCATTGCTGCTCCTCGGGTGTCAGGAGGTCGGCGCGGACGCCTCGTGGGCGTCCGCGGTGGATTCGTCGGGAGAATCGGATGCCGCCGCCGGCGCGTCGGCGAGCGAGACGTGCGCGAGCACCTGGTCGCGGCGCACCTGCTCCCCGACGGAGATGTCGACGCGCACCACGCCGTCATGCGGGGCGAGGACGGGGTGCTCCATCTTCATCGCCTCGATCGTCACGATGCGGTCGCCCGTGGCGACGGTCGCGCCATCGGTCACATGTACGGCGACGACGGCGCCCGGCATCGGGGCGCGCAGTTCCGGATCGGATGCCGCGGCCGCGCGCTCTCGGGCCGCCAGGCGCCGCTCCATCGCGGCGCGCCGGCTCAGCCGGTGGAGGCGATGCGTCGCGCCATCGGCGTGCACCCAGACCCAGCCGTCGGCGTCGACCGCCGTGCGCGCCGGCAGGGCCGCCGAGGTGGCTGGTGTGGTCGCGTCCGACGCTCCGAGGCGCCCCGACGTGTCACCTCCGCCGGCTGTCACGGCGTGGACGTCACCGGATTCGTCGAGGAGCTGGAGCGTCGCCGGCACGGCGGGCGCGCCCGCCCGCCATCCCTCGAGCTCTCGCCAGGCCGCACCGCTGCCCGCAGCCCGCGGTGCATCTGCGCGGCGCGAGTCGATCGATGCTGCGGCGCGCAGCGCGGCGGGCGTCGGCGGCTCGCTCGTGTAGGCAGGCATCCGGTCGATGAGCCCGGTGTCCATGTCGCCCGTCTGCACGCCGTCCTCAGCCAGGAGCGCGCGCAGGAAGCCGATGTTGGTGTCGAGCCCGAGCACCACCGTCTCGGCGAGCGCGCCGTCGAGCCGTGCGAGCGCCTCCGCCCGGTCGGATCCGTGTGCGATGACCTTCGCGATCATCGGGTCGTAGTCCGCCGTCACGACGCTCGCGGTCTCGACGGCCGAGTCGGTGCGGACGCCCCCGGCGGCCCGCCACGCCAGCACCTCGCCGGTGGCGGGCAGGAATCCGCGCTCCGGTGACTCCGCGTACACCCGGGCCTCGATCGCGTGGCCGTCGAGGCGCACGTCGTCCTGCGAGAACGAGAGCGGCTCCCCCGCGGCGATCCGCAGCTGCTGCTCGACCAGGTCGAAGCCGGTCACCAGCTCGGTGACCGGGTGCTCGACCTGGAGGCGCGTGTTCATCTCGATGAAGAAGAACTCGTCGGGCCGGGCGGCGGCGACGAGGAACTCGACGGTGCCCGCTCCGCGATAGTCGACCGATGCCGCCGCCGCGCAGGCGGCCGCGCCCAGGCGCGCGCGGGTGCCGGCGTCGACCGCCGGCGACGGCGCCTCCTCGATCACCTTCTGGTGCCGGCGCTGGAGCGTGCACTCGCGCTCGCCGAGGTGGACGACGTTCCCATGCACATCGGCGAGCACCTGCACCTCGATGTGGCGCGGGCGCTCGATGAGCCGTTCGAGCAGGAGGGTGTCGTCGCCGAACGCGGCCGACGCGACGCGACGCGCGGTCGCGAGGGCGTCGGGCAGCTCGCGAGCCGACCGGACCACCTGCATGCCCTTGCCGCCGCCGCCGGCCGACGGCTTCACCAGGAGGGGGAAGCCGGTGCGCTCGGCGGACGCCGAGATCTCAGCATCCGTCATCCCTGCTGCGCTGAAGCCGGGCACGGTCGGCACGCCGTGGGAGGCGACGTGCGCCTTCGCGCGGATCTTGTCGCCCATCACCTCGAGCGCGCGCTCGCCGGGACCGATGAACACGATGCCCGCCGCGGTGCACGCCCGGGCGAAGGCGACGTTCTCCGACAGGAAGCCGTACCCGGGGTGCACCGCCTGCGCACCGCTCGAGACGGCCGCCGCGACGACGGCGTCGATGTCGAGGTACGACTGCGCGGCCGCGGCGGGACCGATGCGCACGGCGTCGTCGGCTTCGCGCACGTGCGGCGCGTCGGCGTCGGCGTCGCTGTACACGGCGATCGACCGGATGCCGAGGCGCCGGAGAGTGCGGATCACCCGGCGGGCGATCTCGCCGCGGTTGGCGACGAGGACGGTGTCGAACCCTTCGGCGGGTTCAGGCAGCGGCATTCCGTCTCGCTTCGCTCGCTCAATGACCGGGGGCATGCTTCGCACTTCTCTCGCTCACATCCGGAAGACGCCGAAGCGCGGTTCGGGGAGGGGGGTGCGCGAGACGACGTCGAGCGCGAGGCCGAGAAGGTCGCGGGTGTCGAGAGGGTCGACGACGCCGTCGTCCCACAGGCGCGCCGTCGCGTAGTACGGGTCGCCCTGCTCCTCGTAACGCGCGCGGATCGGCGCCTCGAACGCCACCTGGTCGCCGGCGGACCACGCCTCGCCGCGCGCCTCGAGCTGGTCGCGCTTGACGGTCGAGAGCACCGACGCCGCCTGGCTGCCGCCCATCACCGAGATGCGGCTCGCCGGCCACGTCCAGAGGAACCGCGGCGAGTACGCGCGACCGCACATCGAGTAGTTGCCGGCGCCGAACGACCCGCCGATCACCACCGTGAGCTTCGGCACCCGGGTGGTGGCGACGGCCGTGACCATCTTCGCGCCGTCTTTCGCGATGCCGCCGGCCTCGGCATCCCGCCCCACCATGAAGCCCGAGATGTTCTGCAGGAACAGCAGCGCCACGCCGCGCTGGTCGCACAGCTCGATGAAGTGGGCGCCCTTCTGGGCGGACTCGCTGAACAGCACGCCGTTGTTCGCGACGATGCCGACCGGGTGCCCGTGGATGCGCGCGAACCCGGTCACCAGCGTGTCGCCGTACTCGCGCTTGAACTCGTGCAGCTCGCTGCCGTCGACGAGTCGGGCGATGACCTCGCGGACGTCGTACGGCTGGTTCACGTCGACGGGCACGACACCATACAGATCGGATGCCGCCACCGCCGGCTCGACGGTCGGCACGACCTCCCACGCGGGCTCTGCCGGCGCGGGCAGCGTCGCCACGATGTCGCGCACGATTTGGAGGGCGTGCTCGTCGTCCTCCGCGAGGTGGTCCACGACGCCGGAGCGGCGGGCGTGCAGCTCTCCCCCGCCGAGCTCCTCCGCCGTGACGACCTCGCCGATCGCCGCCTTCACCAGCGGCGGACCGCCGAGGAAGATCGTGCCCTGGCCGCGCACGATCACCGTCTCGTCGCTCATCGCCGGCACGTACGCGCCCCCGGCGGTGCACGAACCGAGCACCGCGGCGATCTGCGGGATGCCGGCGGCGGAAAGTCGCGCCTGGTTGAAGAAGATGCGGCCGAAGTGGTCGCGGTCGGGGAACACCTCGTCCTGCATCGGCAGGAACGCGCCGCCGGAGTCGACGAGGTACACGCAAGGCAGGCGGTTCTCCAGAGCGATCTCCTGTGCCCGCAGGTGCTTCTTGACGGTGAGCGGATAGTACGTCCCACCCTTGACCGTCGCGTCGTTGCACACCACCATCACGTGGCGGCCATGCACCAGCCCGATGCCCGCGATCACGCCCGCGGCCGGGGCGTCGCCGTCGTAAAGGCCCTCCGCGGCCAGCGGGGCGACCTCGATGAACGGGCTCCCCTCGTCGAGCAGTCGCGTGACCCGGTCGCGCGGCAGCAGCTTGCCGCGCGCGACATGCCGTTCGCGCGAGGCGGCGGGTCCGCCGGCGGATGCTGCGGCCAGCCGCGCGCGCAGCCCCTCGGCAAGCTCCCGCTGGGCGTCGCGCGTGCGCGCGAAGGTCTCGTCGTGCACTGCGGCGGTGCTCAGCACGCTCATCCGGATCTCCCGCGCATCTTCCTCGACGTCACGATCGGATCACGTCCGTTGTCGGGACGCGATCGGATTGGTTAGTGTTCACTAACTGAGGTTCAGGTTAGCGAGCCTTAACTGGATTTACAAGCGGAGCAGCAGATGACGAACGGTGTCACCGACCGCGATCGCGCGAAGGCCGACCGCCACGCGGCGATCCTCCACGAAGCGGCCGCGCTCTTCGCCGAGCGCGGGTTCAGCGGCGTCAGCCTCGAAGACATCGGCGGGGCGGTCGGGGTCAGCGGTCCCGCGCTCTACCGTCATTTCGCCAACAAGCAGGCACTGCTCGGCGCGATTCTCGTCGAGGTGAGCGAGCGGCTCCTCGCGGGCGGGCGCGCAGTGATCTCGAGTCATGACGAGGCCTCCGAGCAGCTGGACGCGATCATCGCCTTCCACGTGGAGTTCGCGCTGCGCGACGCCGACGTCATCCGTGTCCAGGACCGCGACCTCGCGAGTCTCAGCGACGACGACCGCCACACCGTGCGGCGCCTGCAGCGCGAGTACGTCGAGGTGTGGATCGGCATCCTCTCCAGCGTCCATCCGGAGCGCGACGAGGACGACCTCCGCGTGCGTGCGCACGCCTGCTTCGGCCTCATCAACTCGACACCCCACACCGTGCGGGCGTCCAGGTCGCGCCCCGGCGAGCGCGACGTGCGCGGCATCCTCCGGACGATGGCCCGCGCTTCGCTGACCGCCTGATCCCCTGCCGGGGGCCTAGTCTGGACGGACCATGACGGGGCATGGCCAGCAGGACGACGCCCGGGCGGGGCGCGTCGACGGCACCGAGACGTCCGCCGACTCCGGCGCGCCCGAGTCGGCGGACTCGAGCTCGCGTCGCGACTTCCTCAAGCTCGGCGGGGTCGCCGCCGCCGGCCTGGTGGTGGGCGGCGCAGTGGGAGCCGCGGCCGGCGCGGCCATCGGCCACACGATCGGCCACCGCGAAGGATCGGTCGACTTCGGCGCCCTCCCACCGCGCTCGGAGCCCGGCTTCGACCACGTCGTCGTCCTCATGGGTGAGAATCGGTCCTTCGACAACCTGCTGGGATGGCTCTACACCCCCGAGAACCTGCCCCAGGGAGCCACGTTCGACGGGCTCGCGTTCGGCGACTACGCGAACACGGCGCCCTCCGGCGAGCGCGTCGCGGTGCACGCCTACTCGGGGCCCACGGACGACGTGATGGCGCGGCCCGACCCTGATCCCGGCGAGGAATTCCCGCACGTCAACACGCAGATCTTCGGTGTCGTCGATCCGAGCGACAACGCCGCGAGCCAGGTGGGCGACATGGCCGCGCCGTTCAATGCGCCCCCGTCCGGCACCGCGCCGACGATGGCGGGCTTCCTCCACGACTACTGGAACAACCTGACGCGGCTGCGCCACGGCACACAGCCGACCATCGACGAGGCGTCGCACATCATGGGCGGCTTCTCCCCCGAGCAGCTGCCGGTGCTGTCGACGCTCGCGAAGGGATTCGCGGTCTTCGACGCCTGGTTCGCCGCCGTGCCGTCGCAGACCTACTGCAACCGGTCGTTCTTCCACGCCTCGACATCGCACGGCTTCGTCACCAACAAGCACGGCGGCGGCTACGACAAGTGGCTCGACGCGGCGCCGACGCCCACGATCTTCAACCGGCTCGAGGACGCCGGCATCGCGTGGAAGGTCTACTTCGACGAGATGCAGCTGGTATCGCTCACGGGGATCCTGCACGCGCCCGTGCTGGAGAAGTACTGGCGGACGGGCCGCTTCGGGCACATGACGGAGTTCTTCGACGACGCGAAGGCGGGCACCCTCCCGGCGTACGCCTTCATCGAGCCGCGGCTGGTCTACAACCACAACGACTTCCATCCGCCGTTCGGCGCGCTCCGCGAGAGCGAGGTCGACGGCTCAGTCGTGGTGGACTCCGCCGTGTCGGACGTGCGGGCCGGCGAGAAGCTCGTGGCCGACGTCTACGACGCGATCAAGGCGAGCGCGACGCCGGATGGCTCGAACGCGATGAACACGCTGCTGCTCATCACGTTCGACGAGCACGGCGGGACGTACGACCATGTGCCGCCGCCGGCGGCGACCCCGCCCGTCGCCGACGAGGAGCCGGGCGAGATGGGGTTCGCTTTCGACCGTCTCGGCGTTCGCGTCCCGACGATCGCGGTGTCGGCCTATACGCGAGCCGGCACGATCGTGCACGACGAGATGCATCACGCGGCGGTCGCCGCCACCCTCGCTCGGCTGCACGGGCTGCGCCCGCTGACCCGGCGCGACGCCGAGGCGCGCGATCTGTTCTCGGTCGTGAACCTCGACATTCCCCGCGACCCGGCGACGTGGCCGGTGGTGCACCCGATGTACGTGCCGCCCAACCCCGACGAGGACGAGCTGAGCGACCTCAAGGACGGCCCCCACAGGAACAAGCCCCTCAGCCAGCCCGGACGCGGGCTGCTCGGACTTCTGCTCGCGCGGTACGCGGCGCCCGGCGCCGCCGAGCCGGAAACCTATGCCGAGGCGTACGACGTGCTCCAGAAGCACGGCCTCGGGCTGTTCTACCCGAAGAAGGACTGACCGGCCGATCCCCCGGCCGGCCAGCGGCCTTCTCAGCGCAGCAGCATCGCCCGCCCTGGCTCGCGGAGGATGTCCGCGACGTCCACGAGGAACCTCGATCCCTGCTCGCCGTCGACCAGGCGGTGGTCGAATGACAGCGCGAGCGTCATGACGTCGCGCAGCGCGATCTCGCCGCGATGCTCCCACGGCTGGCGCCGGAGCGCACCGAGCGCGAGGATGCCGGCCTCCCCCGGATTGATGATCGGCGTCCCGGCGTCCACGCCGAACACGCCCACGTTCGTGATCGAGAACGTGCCGCCCATCATGTCGGCCGGCGCCGTCTTTCCCGCGCGCGCGGTCTCCGCGAGCCCGCGGATGGCGTCGGCCAGCTCGACCAGGGTGAGGTCCTGGGCATCGCGGATGTTCGGCACCACGAGACCGCGCCCCGTCGCCGCGGCGATGCCGAGGTTCACGTAGTGGTGCTCGACGATCTCGCCCGCCTCGTCGTCCCACTTCGAGTTGAGGCCGGGGTGACGCCCCAGCGCGAGGCACACGGCCTTCGCGGCGACGGCCATGATCCCGATCCGGTGCTCCTGCAGGTCGCGGTCGCCCTTGAGCGAGGCGATGAGCTCGCTCGTGGCGGTCACGTCGACCGTCAGGAAGGTCGTGACGTGCGGCGCGGTGAAGGCGCTGCGCACCATGGCGTCGGCGGTCATGCGACGCACCCCGCGGATCGGCGTACGCGTCGTGCGCTCCCCCGCCACGGCCGGCGTCGGCATCTCGAACGTCTCGACCGGCTCCGGCGCAACGGGTGCGGTCGTCGTCGCACCCACGCGCGTCGCGTACGCCTCGACGTCGGCGCGCGTGATGACACCCGACGCCCCGCTCGCTTCGACGAGCGCGAGGTCGATACCCAGCTGCTTCGCCAGCTGCCTCACCGGCGGCGTCGAACGCGGGCGCTCCACGGGACGCTCCACGACATCCGCGAACTGGATCGCATCGTGCGGAGCCGCCTCGAGGACGGCGGTGTCGGATGCTGCGGCCACGGCACCTGCGACACGGGCGCGGCGCTGCGGGCGCCCGGCCCCCTTCGGCGCGGCGCCGTAGCCCACGAGGTTGGGCTCGGATTTGGCCGATTCGGCCGGCGCGCTCAGGGAGACCTCCGGGGCGGAGGTCCGGGCCTCCGCGGCGGGCGCCGAAGGCGCAGCATCCGTGCCGCCGATGTCGAAGGAGATCAGCACCGAGCCGACCGCCACGACCTCGCCCGCTTCTGCGTGGAGCGCGGTGATGGTGCCGGCGTAGGGCGACGGCAGCTCGACGACCGCTTTCGCGGTCTCGACCTCGGCGATCGTCTGGTTGAGACTGACCGTGTCGCCGACGGCGACCAGCCACTGCACGAGCTCGGCCTCGGGAAGCCCTTCGCCGAGGTCTGGGAGCGTGAAGTCCTGCACCGCCATCAGTCCAGCACCCCGCTCAGGCTGTTCGGCCGGTCCATGACGCGGTCCACGGCGTCGAGGATCCGGTCGAGGTCGGGCAGGTGGTGCTTCTCGAGCTTCGCCGGCGGGTAGGGGATGTCGTGCCCGGTGACGCGCTGCGGCGCCGCCTCGAGGTAGTTGAAGCAGCGCTCCGTGACGCTCGCGATGAGCTCGGCGCCGACGCCCGCCTCGCGCGCGGCCTCATGGGTGACCACGACGCGCCCCGTCTTGCGGACAGACGCGGTCACCGTGCGGTAGTCGACCGGCGAGATCGAGCGCAGGTCGATGACCTCGATCGAGACGCCGTCGTCCTCGGCGGCGGTGGCGGCGTCCAGCGCCGTCAGCACCTGCGAGCCGTACGTCAGGAGCGTGACGTCGCTGCCCTCTCGAGCCACGCGGGCAAGCCCCATCGGCGGGGCGTCCGCGAGCTGGACGTCCAGGTCGACCTCGCCCTTGGTGTGGTAGAGCCGCTTCGGCTCGAAGTAGACCACCGGGTCGTCGGACGCGATCGCCTGCCGCAGCATGACGTAGGCGTCCTGCGGGTTCGACACCGCGATCACGCGCAGGCCCGACGTGTGCACGAAGTACGCCTCCGGCGACTCCGAGTGGTGCTCGGCGGCGCCGACGCCGCCTGCCCACGGGATGCGGATCGTGATCGGCATCTTCACGTTGCCGCGCGTGCGGTAGTGCAGCTTCGCGACCTGGCACACGATCTGGTCGAAGGCGGGGTAGACGAAGCCGTCGAACTGGATCTCGACGACGGGACGGTAGCCGCGGAACGCGAGTCCGACAGCGGTGCCCATGATGCCCGCTTCGGCGAGCGGGGTGTCGATCACGCGCTGAGCGCCGAACTGGTCGAGCAGGCCGTCCGTGATGCGGAACACGCCGCCGAGCTTGCCGATGTCCTCGCCCATGACGAGGACCTTGTCGTCGTCCGCCATCGCGCGGCGGAGTCCTTCGTTGATGGCCTTCGCCATCGTCAGCTGCGTCATCGTCACACCCCCTCGGCGGCCGGGGCGAACCCGTCGAGGTACGCGCCGAACCACTCGCGCTGCTCGGCGAGGCCCGAGTGGGCCTCGGCGTAGACGTTGTCCAGCACGGTGAGGGGGTCGCGGGTGCGGGCGGTCATCGCCGCCTGGCGCACCGACGCCGCGAGGGCGTCGGCGTCGGCCTCGACACTCCCCACGAACGCCTCGTCGAACTCGCCGCGCGACCGCAGCAGCGCCTCGACGCGGGCGATCGGGTCGCGCCGGCGCCACTTCTCGACCTCCTCCTTGTCGCGGTAGCGCGTCGGGTCGTCGGACGTGGTGTGCGGCCCCATGCGGTACGTGACCGCCTCGATGAACGCGGGGCCGTTGCCGCGGCGCGCGTTGTCGAGCGCCCAGCGCATCGCGGCGAAGCACGCCAGCACGTCGTTGCCGTCGACGCGCATGCTGGGAATGCCGAAGCCCGGCGCCCGGCCGGCGATCGGGAACTTCGCCTGCACCGTGACGGGCTCGGAGATCGCCCACTGGTTGTTGGTGCATACGAACACCACGGGAGCGCGGAAGGAGGAGGCGAAGACCATCGCCTCGTTGACGTCGCCCTGGCTGGACGCGCCGTCGCCGAAGTAGGCGACCGACACCTGGTCTGTGCCGTCGCGCTGCACGCCCATCGCGTAACCGACCGCGTGCAGCGCCTGTGCGCCGATGATGATCTGCTGCGTCGCGGTGTTGATGTCGTAGGGGTTGTAGGTCGAGTGCTCCTCGCCGCGCCACGCCAGGACGAAGTCCGCGGGCTTGCCACCTCGGGCGTAGACCACGCCGGTCTCGCGGTAGCTCGGGAAGGCGAAGTCGTCGGCGCGGAGGGCTCGGGCGGTGCCGATCTGGGTCGCTTCCTGCCCCTGGCACGGCGGCCACAGGCCGAGCTGGCCCTGCCGCTGCAGGGCGACGCCCTCGGTGTCGATGCGCCGCAGGAGCACCATGTCGCGGTACAGGCCGCGCAGTGTCGCGGCGTCGACGTCGGCCACCCAGCGATCGAGCTCGGGGTCGGCGATGCGCTCGCCGTCGGGGGTCAGCAGTCGCGCGACATCCTCGATGTCGGTCGCGAGATCCGCTGTGGGTGTCAGGGTGTGCGTCATCGTCATCACTCCTCTTCGCCGGCCCCCTTGTGAGGGGCCGCTTGGCGTGCGCCGGCCTCTTCGCCGACTCCTCCAACGGTACGTCTGTATCGCACCTCGCTCAAGCATTCAAAGACTTCTTGAGCATGTTGACAAATGAAACACACAGGAACCGTGCTAACGTTTCGCACTATGAGTGCCCTCGATCACGTCGACCTGGAGCTGCTGACAGCGCTCTCCGCCGACCCCCGCGCGACCGTCGTCGCACTCGCCGAACGACTCGGTCTCTCGCGCAACACCGTCCAGGCGCGCATGTCGCGGCTGGAGAAGGGCGGGGTCTTCCTGTCGTACGAGCGAGCCATCTCGTCCGCCTCCCTCGGGTTCCCCATCGAGGCCTTCATCAGCGTCATCGTGCGGCAGGCCGACCTGCCCCGCATCGCCGTCGAGCTCGCCCGCGTCCCCGAGGTCGTGCAGGCGCACGGACTGTCGGGTCAGGTGGATCTGCTGGTGCGGGTCGCGTGCCGCGACACCCAGCACCTGTTCGACACGGACGCCCGCATCCTCGCCATCGAGGGCGTGGAGCGCACCGAGACGTCGCTGGTCATGGGCGAAGTCATCGCCCACCGCGTGACGCCGCTCATGGAGCTGGCGCGGCGGGACTCATAGCCGCCGGGCCTTTCGGGTTTCCGGTCGACGACGCGTCCGCGCGCACCAGCACCACGCCGACCAGGATCAGCGCGCCGCCGGCGAACTGGATGGGCGCGGGCACCTCGGCGAGGAAGATCCAGGCGAACATGAGCGCGAAGAGCACCTCCGACAGCCCGACGAACGACGCCACGCGCGAGCCGATGCGCGGCACCGCCATCACGCCCAGCGCGTAGCCGAGCGTCGTCGCGATCGCGGCGACCCAGCCGAGGGGCATCCACCACGGGACCGTCACTCCGGCGAGAACCACGTCGACCGCCGGAGCCTGGAACGGCAGGAACCCCGCGAGGCACAGCACACCCATGACCACCGCACCCGTCAGCAGTCCGCTCGCGGCCAGCGCGAGCGGCGGCAGGTCGTCGCCTGTCCGCTCCGAGATCACGAAGTAGGCGCAGACGCACACGGCCGCGGCGAGCGCGAGCAGCGTTCCGATCAGGTCGAACGAGGCGCCCGAGATGTCGACGACCAGCACCAGGCCGACCATCGCGACCGCGGACCCCCACAGCACGAGCGCCGACGGCGCTCTGCGCGTGCGCGCCCACACCGCCGCCACGAGCATGACCGGCGCGAGGTATTGGATCAGCAGGGCAACAGCCACCGGCATCCGCTGCATCGCCGAGAAGAAGAAGAGCTGGCAGCCGAGCACCGGCATCAGGCCGAAGCCGACGATGAGCCGCCAGTGCCGCTTCAGGAAGCCCCGCTGCCGCTTCATCGCCAGGAACAGCGCCGGCGAGAGCACCAGGCCCGCGACCCCCATGCGCACGAGCAGGGCGGCACCGAGCGACCATCCTGCCTCGAGGAGTGGCTTGATGAACGGTCCGCTCGACGAGAACGCCAGCGCCGACGCCACGCCCATCACAAGCCCGCTCGTGCGCATTCGCGCGCTCCTGCCGAAGGCCGCGCCGGGAGCGATGACGGGCAGGGACGTGCTCGAGGCGGTCATGGGCGGAATCCGACTGTCAGGAGTGAAGACTGTTTACACTGGTGACAGTAGCGGAACGGCATGTCAGGAGTCAACGTGATTTTCATTCATGACACGGAGCAGAATCTGCGCGCCGCGTCGTACCTCGTCAACACGATGCCCGGCTTCGACGGCGAGGACACCCTGGTGACGCTCGAGGACTTCGAGGACTACCTCAGGGTCAACCCCTATACGGGCACGATCCGCCGCGACGAAACCGAGCTGGCAGCCATCCGCGCCGTCCGCCCGCGGCTGCGTCACCTGTGGGAGGTCGACCGGGAGGGCGCCGTCCCGCTGGTGAACGAGATGCTCCGAGACGGGCAGGCGCTCCCCCGCCTCGTGATCCACGACGACTTCGACTGGCACATCCACGCCACGAGCGACGACGCGCCGCTGGCGACGCGCATCCTGGTCGAGGCGGCGCTGGCGTTCGTGGACGTCATCCGCGCCGACGAGTACGGCAGGGTGCGCGTCTGCGCGGCCGACGACTGCGACGGGGTGTACGTCGACTTCTCGAAGAACGGCTCCAAGCGCTACTGCGACACCGGCAACTGCGGCAACCGCATGAACGTCAACGCGTATCGGCGTCGGAAGGCGCGAGAAACCGCGTGATCGCGTCGGCGGCGGCCGCCGGCGTCTCGTAGTGGATGAGGTGGCCGACGTCGGGGATCTCGACGAGATCAGCGTGCGGGAACATCGTCGCGAGCTCCCGCTCGGCCTCGATCGGCGTGATGTCGTCCCTGACGGCGGCCACCAGCAGCGTCGGCTGCGCGATGCGCGGAGCGAACGCGCGCACATCGTGCGACACCGACGCGACGAACGCGTCGTGCAGCACGTCGCGGTCCGCGAAGCGCGAGAAGTAGGTGTCGTGCTGATCGTGCACGAATCGACGGATGCCGGAGTCCTTGGTCTTCGCCATCGAGACGCTCATCACCCGCACGATGAGGCCATTGCGCAGCAGCGCCTCTCCCAGGCCCTTCGGGAGCTTCGCGCCGGCCCAGTAGTAGAAGACCGCGAGACGCGTGAGGATGCCCCGTGGACCTTCGAGCGCCGGAGCGCCGATCGGGTTCACGAGGATCACCCGCGGCGTCTCGAGGCCACCGGCGACGGCGGCCGAGACGACGATCGAGCCGAACGAATGCCCGAGGATCACGGCTCCGGGTGCGACGGCCGCGGCGAACGCCCGCAGCCAGTCCGCGTACAGGTCGAGGTCGTGGATGCGCCCGGGAACGGGAGGCGTCTCGCCGAAGCCGGGAAGGTCCGGCGAGATCACCCGCACGCCCGGCAGGTGCGCGACGACGGGCTCGAGCCCGTGGTGCTCGCCGCGGAAGCCGTGCACCGCGACGATGGTCGTCTCGGCGCCTGCGGGGCCGTAGATCCAGTACGCCGTCGTGCCACCCAGCACAGCGACCTGGCGCCGCTCGACGGGGATCTCGTCGAGGAGCGGGGCGTACGGGTTCGGCGCGGTCACCCGTCGAGTCTACGAGGACTCCCCCGGGCCCGGCTGTGCGCGGAGCGCCTGCGGTCGGATGTCGGAGGCGACGCATACCGTGAACGGCATGAGCCGCCCGCAACCCGCACAGCTGCCGCTGTGGGATGTGCCGGACTGGGTTCGCATCGTGGGCGTGTTCGACCTCGAGACCACGGGCGTCGACGTCACCGCCGATCGCATCGTGACGGCCCACGTGGGTCTACTCGACGCCTCGGGCCGCGTCATCCGTGCGCGCGACTGGCTCGCCGACCCCGGCGTCGAGATCCCCGAGGGTGCGAGTGCGATCCACGGCATCTCCACCGAGCACGCGCGCGCGAATGGCCGGCCCGCCGGCGAGGTCGTGGGCGAAGTGGTCGCGGCGGTGAGCGCGCTGCTGGACGCAGGCATCCCGGTCGTCGCGTACAACGCGCCGTTCGACTTCTCGCTGCTGAAATACGAGTCGCTGCGGCACGGCGTCACGCCGATCGAGGACCCTTCGCCGGTCATCGACCCTCTCGTGGTCGACAAGGCGTACGACCGGTGGCGCAAGGGCAAGCGCACGCTCGAGGTGGTCGCTGCCCACCACGCCGTGCGGCTGGACGCCGCGCACGAGGCGTCGGCCGACGCGGTGGCGGCGGGCCGCGTCGCCCAGGCGCTCGCCGAGCGCTTCGCGCCGTGGCTGCCCGCGACCGTGCACGAACTGCACACCCGCCAGATCGGCTGGGCCCGGGCGCAAGCCGAGAGCCTCACCGAGTACTTCATCCGCATTGGGCGGCTCGACCCCGACGACCGGCTCGACGGGCGCTGGCCGATCCGCTGATGCGGCCCCGGAAACGCGAAGACCCCGCCGTGGGCGGGGTCTTCGGGGCGGAGCTGCTTACTTGGAGCCGCCGAAGTTCTTGAAGCGCTGGTTGAACTTCTCGACACGACCGGCCGAGTCCATGATGCGCTGCTTGCCCGTGTAGAACGGGTGCGAGGCCGACGAGATCTCGACGTCGATGACGGGGTACTCGACGCCGTCGAGCTCGATCGTCTTGTCGCTGGTCACCGTCGAGCGGGTGAGGAAGGTCTCGCCCGAGCCGAGGTCACGGAACACGACGGCCTGGTAGTCCGGGTGGAGGTCAGTCTTCATGATGGTCCTTTGAGGATGGTGCCCTGGATTTTGCCAGGGCGGTCAAAGTCTGGGGTGCGAATGCACCAAAGAGAGATTCTACCAGTCTCCGGCGCGGACGCCGAACCGGCCGCTTCGAGACTCAGTGCTCGGCGCGGGCGGCGTATCGACCGCCCTCTTCGTTGAGGCGGATCGGAACGCCGAACGTGTCGGTCAGGGCCTCGGCGGTCAGGGTCTCGCGGATGGGACCTGCCGCCACCGCCTGGCCGTCGCGAAGCAGCAGCACGTGGGTGAATCCGATGGGGATCTCTTCGACGTGGTGCGTGACCATGATCATCGCCGGTGTCGTGGGCGCCTGGGCGTAGCCGCCCAGCAGGATGAGGAGCTCTTCGCGGGCGCCGAGGTCGAGACTGGCGGTCGGCTCGTCGAGGAGCAGCAGCTCGGGGTCGGTCATCACGGCACGGGCGATCTGGACGCGCTTCTGCTCGCCGTCGCTGAGGGTGCCGAACGTGCGGTCGGCGAGGTGGTCGAGCTTCCACTCCGCCAGCACGCGCAGTGCGCGGCGCTCGTCGATGTCCTCATAGTCCTCGCGCCAGCGGCCGAGCACCGAGTACGCCGCGGTCAGGACGACGTTGAGGACGGTCTCCTCCGGCGGCACGCGACGCGCCATCGCCGAGGAGGCGAACCCGATCCGGGGCCGCAGGTCGAAGACGTCCGTGCGTCCGAGGCGCTCCCCGAGGATGGTCACGACGCCCGACGTGGGGTGCAGCAGCGTGTCGGCCATCTGGAGCACGGTGGTCTTGCCGGCGCCGTTGGGTCCGAGGACCACCCAGCGCTCGTCGTCGTTGATGGTCCAGTCCAGGTGGTCGACGATGTTCCGGGTGTTTCGGCGGACGACGACGTCGGAGAACTCGAGCACCTGGGGCATGCTGACAGCCTATCGGCCGCCGCCGGCCACCTCCGCGTACAGCTCGGCCGTCTGATCGCCGATGCGCTGCCAGCTGAAGTCCTCGGTCGCGCGCCTCCGCCCGGCCGCGCCGTACTCTCTCGCGCGCTCCGGATCGCTCACGACCTCGGTGAGCACGCGCGCGAGATCCGCCACGTACTGCTCGGGATCGGTCGGGGTTCCCGTGCCGTCCTGCACCTGATCGATCGGCACGAGGCGCCCGGTGACGCCGTCCACGACGACCTCGGGGATGCCGCCGGTCGCCGTGCCGACGACGGCGGCGCCGCAGGCCATGGCCTCGAGGTTCACGATGCCGAGCGGCTCGTAGACCGATGGGCAGACGAAGGTCGTCGCCGCGCTGAGGATCGTGCACAGCTCGTGGCGTGACAGCATCCGATCCAGCCACACCACGCCCTCGCGGGTCGCCTGCAGCCCGCGGACGAGCCCTTCGACCTCCGCCATGATCTGCGGTGTGTCGGGCGCGCCGGCGGCGAGGATCACCTGCACATCGGCAGGGAGGCGCTCGGCGGCGCGGAGGAAGTACGGCAGCCCCTTCTGCCGCGTGATGCGTCCGACGAAGACCACCGACGGCTTCGCCGGGTCGATCCCGAGCTCCGCCAGCAGCGCGAGATCCTCGACCGGATGCCACGCCTCGACGTCGATCCCGTTGTAGATCACCCGCACGCGCTCAGGGTCGAGCGACGGGTAGCTGCGGAGGATGTCCTCGCGCATGCCGTTGCTCACCGCGACGATGGCGGCGGCGCTCTCGTACGCCGACTTCTCGATCCAGCTCGAGACCGCGTACCCGCCGCCGAGCTGCTCGGCCTTCCACGGGCGCAGGGGCTCGAGACTGTGTGCCGTCACGATATGCGGGATCCCGTGCAGCAGCGAGGCGAGGTGTCCCGCGAAGTTCGCGTACCAGGTGTGGCTGTGCACGACGTCGGCGCCGGCGACATCCGTCACGATCTCGAGATCCGTGCCGAGCGTCTGCACCGCGGCGTTGGCGGAGGAGAGCTCGGCGGGCACGCTGTAGGAGGTGGTGCCCTCCTCGTCGCGCTGAGCGCCGAACGCCCGCACCCGGACGTCGATGCTCGCGCGGAGCGCCTTGACGAGCTCCGTCACATGGACGCCGGCGCCACCATAGATCTCGGGCGGGTACTCCTTGGTCACGATGTCGACGCGCATGGCACGAAACCTAATACACGCGGACGCCCGCGTGTAACGGGTACCCGGAATCTCCCACCGGCCCTAGGGTGGGTGCCATGCCAGCAGCCCCCAAGGTCTTCGGAATCATCCTCGCCGGCGGCGAAGGGAAGCGGCTGATGCCGTTGACCGCGGATCGCGCCAAGCCCGCCGTCCCGTTCGGCGGGCAGTACCGACTCATCGACTTCGCGATTTCGAACCTGATCAACTCGGGCCTCAGGCAGATCGTGGTGCTGACGCAGTACAAGTCCCACAGCCTCGACCGCCACATCTCGCAGACCTGGCGCATGTCGGCTCTGCTGGACTCCTATGTCGCGTCGGTTCCCGCGCAGCAGCGCCTCGGCAAGCGGTGGTTCTCCGGATCGGCGGACGCGATCCTGCAGAGCCTCAACCTCATCAACGACGAGCAGCCCGACATCGTCGTCGTGATCGGCGCAGACCACGTCTACCGGATGGACTTCCGGCAGATGCTCGCCGCCCACATCGAATCGGGCGCGCGGGCCACGGTCGCCGGCATCCGTCAGCCGATCTCCCTGGCGAACCAGTTCGGCGTGATCGACGTCGACCCCGACGACCCGATGCGCATCCGCGAGTTCCTGGAGAAGCCGCAGAACGCGATCGGTCTGGCCGATGCGCCCGACCAGGTGCTCGCCTCCATGGGCAACTACATCTTCGACACCGACGCGCTCATCGAGGCCGTCGAGTCCGACGGCGAGCTGCCGACGTCCAACCACGACATGGGCGGCGACATCGTCCCCTACTTCGTGGATCGCGGCGAGGCCGGCGTCTACGACATGAACCGCAACGACGTGCCGGGTTCGACCGACCGCGACCGTTACTACTGGCGCGACGTGGGAACCATCGACTCGTTCTTCGACGCGCACCGCGACCTGATCTCGACGCTGCCGGTGTTCAACCTGTACAACATGGACTGGCCGATCCACTCGCAGGCGGTCAACTCCCCGCCCGCGAAGTTCGTGCGCGATTCGGTCGGCCGCATCGGCAACGCGATCGACTCGATCGTGTCGCTCGGCTCGGTGCTCTCCGGCACGCATCTCGAGCGCAGCGTGGTGGGCCCCTGGACGCTGGCCGGCGGCGGATCGACGATCACCGACTCGGTGCTGTTCGACCACGTGCAGGTCGGCGCTGGCGCGCGCGTGCACCGCGCGATCCTCGACAAGAACGTCGTCCTCGAGGACGGCGCCACGGTCGGCGTCGACCGTGACAAGGACCTCGCGCGCGGCTTCACGATCACCGACACCGGCATCACCGTCGTCGGCAAGGGGTTCCGCGTCGAGCGCTGACACACGGCGGGAGCGGCATCCGGGTCCCGCTAGCGTGGGAGCATGCCTGTCGCCCCCGCCCGCTTCCTCGTCGTGCTCGACGCCGACTCCACGCTCATCCGCAACGAGGTCATCGAGCTGATCGCCGACGAGGCGGGACGCGGCGCGGAGGTCGCCGCGGCGACGGAGGCCGCGATGCGCGGCGAGGTCGACTTCGCGACCAGCCTGCGCTCGCGTGTCGAAGCTCTCGAAGGCGTGCCTGTGACGGCGTTCGCGCGCGTGCTCGCGCGCATCGAGCCGACGCCGGGTGTGCGAGAACTCGTCGCGGCCGTGCACGAGCGCGGCGGCGCCGTCGGCGTCGTGTCGGGCGGGTTCCACGAGATCCTCGACACCGTCGCCCCAGAGCTCGGCGTCGACGTGTGGCGCGCCAACCGTCTCGCGACGAGCGACGGCGCCCTGAGCGGCACCGTCGACGGCGGGATCGTGGATGCCGCGGGCAAGGCCGCCGCCCTCCGCGAATGGGCCGACGAGCGCGATGTGCCGCTCAGCCGCACGCTCGCAATCGGCGACGGCGCGAATGACCTCGAGATGATGGCGGTCGCCGGGCTCGGCGTCGCGTTCAACGCGAAGCCCGCGGTGCGCGAGCGCGCCGACGTGGTCGTCGGCCCGATCGACCTCGCCGAGGTCATCCCGCTGCTGCCGTAGACCGTCGGCCTGCCCCTGTCGCAGTCTGTTCCGATGTCGGGCGCCGTCGGTAGCGTCGGAGCATGCACATCATCCTCGTTCCCGGGCTGTGGCTCGACGCGTCGTCGTGGGGCGACATCGACCCCGCTCTCGAAGCCGCCGGGCATCGCACCCACGCTCTCACGATGCCCGGAGTCGGCGTCCCCGCCACCGAGTCCGCCGGCATCGGCATCGCGGACTGGGTGGCGGCGACCGTCGCCCAGATCGACCGCCTCGACGGGCCCGTCGTCCTCGTCGGGCACTCCGGTGGCGGCAACGTCGTCTACGGCGCCGTCGACGCCCGACCCGACAGGGTCGCGCATGTCGTGTTCCTCGACACGTTCCCACCCGGAGACGGCGGTTCGATCTCCGAGTTCCCCGTCCTCGACGGCGTGATCCCCTTCCCCGGCTGGGACTTCTTCGACGAGTCCGATGTCGCCGACCTCGATCCGCAGACCAGAGCCGACGCCGCCGCCCGGGCGAAGTCGGTACCCGAGAAGGTGCCGACCGATCCGATCCGTCTCACGGACGAAAGGCGGCGCACCGTGCCGGCGACGATGATCACCGGAACGGTGCCGGCGGCGCAGGTCCGCGAGATCATCGCGGCGGCGCCGCCGTGGGCGGCAGAGCTCGCCGCGCTCGAGCACCTCGACATCGTCGAGCTCGGTTCACCCGGAGACCCCACCGGCCACTGGCCGCAGTTCTCGCGACCCGGCGCGGTCGCCGAGGCGATCCTCCAGGCGATCGGCTGAACGTCGACGGGCTCAGCGCACGCAACCCCGGTCGCTGAGCCCGTCGCCGGGCACTGCGGCCGTCGAAGCTCGATGAGTGCTGCGGGTCAGTGCCCCATGCCGAGGCCGCCGTCGACGGGGATCACGGCTCCGGAGATGTAGGCGGCGTCGTCCGAGGCGATCCACGTCACGACGCCCGCCACCTCGTCCGGGGACGCGAAGCGCCCGGCGGGGATGTTCTTCTTGTACTCGGCCTGCGTCTCATCCGCGAGTTCTGCGGTCATGTCCGTCTCGATGAAGCCGGGCGCGACGACGTTCGCGGTGATGCCGCGGGCGCCCAGCTCGCGGGTGAGCGATCGGGCGAAGCCGACGAGCGCGCTCTTGGAAGCGGCGTAGTTGATCTGGCCCGCCGAGCCGTACAGCCCGACCACGCTCGAGATCAGCACGACGCGGCCCCAGCGGGCGCGCAGCATGCCCTTCGAGGCGCGCTTGACGACACGGAACGCGCCGCCGAGGTTGGTCGACACGACGCTGTCGAAGTCGTCCTCGGTCATGCGCAGCAGGAGGGTGTCCTTCGTGATGCCGGCGTTCGCGACCACGATCTCGACCGGGCCCAGAGCGTTCTCGACCTCGGTGAACGCGGCGTCTACGGCTGCAGCATCCGTCACGTCCGCCCGCACGGTGAGAGTTCCCTCGGGACCCTCGCCGGAGCGTGCGGTGACGGCGACCCTGTAGCCCTCGGCGACGAAGCGCTCCGCGATGGCGCGGCCGATGCCGCGGTTTCCGCCGGTGACGAGGACGACGCGATCGGTGGACATGGTGACACTCCCGGGGTTGTGGCGGATCCGCACCAGCCTATCGGCGCGGCCCCGATCGGCCCGCCTGTTTGACACCCCGGCGGCGCCGCTGGGACGCTGGTCCCAGACATCGAAGAAAGGCCGCCCGTGAGCGACAACACCCCGCAGAACCCCGCATCGGAACCCGGGGCATACCCGCCGGTTCCGCCCGCTCCGGCGGCGGATCAGCCCGCCCAGCCGGCTCCTGGCGCGTACCCGCCGCCCGCCCAGGGCGCCTATCCCCCGCCGGCCTACGGCGCGCCCGCCGCGCCCGCGTACGGCAGCGCCCCCGCCTACGGCTCAGCCCCGGCGTACGGCGCTGCTCCCGGCTACGGCTACGGCGCACCGGCGAAGACGAACACCCTCGCGATCGTGTCCCTCATCGCATCGATCTCGAGCTTCGTGATCCTCCCGTTCATCGGCTCGATCGTGGGCGTGATCACGGGCCACATGTCGCTCAATCAGCTCAAGACGAGCGGCGAGCAGGGGCGCGGGATGGCGCTCGCCGGCACGATCGTCGGCTGGGTCGGTCTGGGCCTCACGATCCTCGGGATCATCGCGGCGATCCTCTTCTTCGCGTTCTTCGCATCGATCTACCAGGACTACGGCTCATACAGCAGTTACGGCTCCTGAAACGCATCGCCCCGGGACACGTCCCCGGGGCGATGCCGCGGTGCAACCGGCGTACCCTGGAAGTACCGTGAAGAGTTCGAGCCACGCCCCGTCGGCGACATCCCTGCCGCGTTCCCCGCGCGACGACGTCGACGCGCGTTCGACCCGGTACCTGATCACGATGGGCATCCGCGTCGCGTGCTTCATCCTCATGGTGGTCATCACGCCGTACGGCTGGTACACATGGGTCTTCGGCGCGGCGGCGATCTTCCTCCCCTACATCGCGGTCGTCTCCGCGAACGTGGGCCAGGAGGCACGACGCAATCGGCGCGAGGACCCGGAGCCCGCGCTCCCCGCCGCGCCCTCGACCGCAGCCCCGACCGACACGCAGGTGATCCGCGTCGAGGAGACGCGGGCGATCACCGGCGACGAGGCGCGGCCCGATGAGAAGCGGCCGCGCGCCGACGACGAGGCGGACCCCACCGCATGAGCGACGCCGGACCCGACCAGGTCGCCGACGCGGTCTGCTCGCGCGCAGGGTGCCGTGCCACGGCGCGCTGGCGCATCGATTGGCGCAACCCCCGCATCCACTCGGAGGATCGCCGCAAGACCTGGGTCGCGTGCGATGAGCACGTGGGCTACCTGCGCGAGTTCCTGGCGGCACGCGACTTCCCGGTGTCGGTCGAACCGCTCGCCTCGACGGAGGCCGCGCGATGAGCCCTCGCGCCGTCAGCATGCAGAATCTCCCCCGCGCCGGCCGCTGGGCGATCTACATCGCCCTCGCCGTGCTCTTCGCGATCGCGTGCGCCTTCCTGTCGAACTGGCAGTTCACGCGCAATCAGGAGCGCTCGGCGCAGCTCGCGCTCGTCGCCGAGAACTACGACGCCCCGCCGGTGCCGCTGTCCGACCTCGTTCCCGCGGACGGCGAGCTCTCGCCGCAGGACGAATGGCTCCCGGTGGTCCTCACCGGAACGTACCTGGCCGCCGAACAACTCCTCGTGCGCAACCGGCCGCACGGCGGCACCTCGGCCTTCGAGGTGCTCGTGCCCTTCCGCCTCCACGACGGACGCGTGCTGCTCGTCGACCGCGGCTGGGTGGCCCCGGGACAGGACCAGCCCGTCCCGGACGCGATCCCCGCGCCGCCGTCCGGCGAGGCGACGGTGGTCGTACGGCTGCGACCGGGCGAGGCCCTGCCGTCGTCGGGCCGCTCGGCTCCCGAAGGACAGGTCCCGACGATCAACCTGGGGCTCATCGCCGACGCGCTTTCGCCCGCCTCGAGCGAAGCGCTCGAGCAGAGCGCATACGGGGTCATGATGTCGGAGGACCCGGCGCCGGCGACCGCGCCGACCGCCCTCGAGCCGCCGTCGGACGACCCCGGACCCCACCTCTCCTACGCGATCCAGTGGATCCTGTTCGCCGTGATGGGCTTCGTCTTCATCGGCTACGTCATCCGCACCGAACGCCGCCATCGTCGCGAGGACGCGGAGGACGCCGAGTCGGAGGACGGCGGAACGGATGCTGCCACCGCCGCGCCGCCCGCTTCGCGCCGTCGCCGCGACCGCGACGCGGAGGACGAGGACGCGCTTCTCGACGCCGCCGGCCGCTGACCCGCCGTCGGCGCCCCCTTACGCGAGCGAGACGGGTTTCGATATGCCGCCGCTGGCGCGTCGGCTACTCAACCACCGTGCTTCTTGGTCACGCAAGCGTGACCAAGTCCGCGTAGTCGCGGCCCCAGATGTCTTCGACGCCGTCAGGCAGGATGAGCACGCGCTCGGGGTTGAGCGCCTCGACGGCGCCCTCGTCGTGGGAGACGAGCACGACCGCGCCCTCGTAATGCGCGAGCGCGCCGAGGATCTCCTCGCGAGAGGCGGGGTCGAGGTTGTTCGTAGGCTCGTCGAGCAGGAGCATGTTCGCCGACGACACGACGAGCGTCGCGAGCGACAGGCGCGTCTTCTCGCCGCCGGAGAGCACCCCGGCCGGCTTCAGCACATCGTCGCCGGTGAAGAGGAACGAGCCGAGCACCTTGCGGGCATCGGTCGCGGTGATGTCGGGCGCGGCCGACATCATGTTCTCGAGCACCGATCGCGACACGTCGAGGTTCTCGTGCTCCTGCGCGTAGTAGCCGATCTTGAGGCCGTGCCCGGGTTCGAGCTGCCCCGTGTCGGGCTGGTCGACGCCCGCGAGGATGCGCAGCAGTGTGGTCTTGCCGGCGCCGTTGAGCCCCAGGATGACGACCTTCGACCCGCGGTCGATCGCGAGGTCGACGTCGGTGAAGATCTCGAGCGAGCCGTAGGACTTCGACAGCCCCGAGGCCATGAGCGGCGTCTTGCCGCACGGGGCGGGCTTCGGGAAGCGCAGCTTGGCGACGCGCTCCTCCTGGCGCACCTCGTCGAGGCCCGCGAGCATCTTCTCGGCGCGCGCCACCATCTGGTGCGCCGCGGCGGCCTTCGACGCCTTGGCGCCGAACCGGGCTGCCTGCTGCTGCAGCACGGTGGCCTTCTTCTCGACGTTGGCGCGCTCCTTCTTGCGGCGCTCCTCGTCGGCCACCCGCTGGCGCAGGTAGTTCTTCCAGTTCATGTTGTAGACGTCGATGACCTGGCGGTTCGCATCGAGGTAGAAGACCCGGTTCACGGTCTCGCCGACGAGCTCTACGTCGTGCGAGATGACGATGAGCCCGCCCTTGTAGCCCTTGAGGAACTCGCGCAGCCACACGACGCTGTCAGCGTCGAGGTGGTTGGTGGGCTCATCGAGGATCATCGTCTGGGCGTCCGAGAAGAGGATGCGCGCGAGCTCGATGCGGCGGCGCTGACCGCCCGACAGGGTCTTGAGCGGCTGGTCGAGGATGCGATCCGGCAGGGAGAGGTTGTGGGCGATGGATGCCGCCTCGGCCTCGGCCGCGTAGCCGCCGAGCGCCTCGAAGCGCTCCGTGAGGTTGGCGTACTTGCGCATCGCCTTCGCGGCCACGGCCTCGTCACCGTCACCCATCGCAAGAGATGCCTCGTGCATCCCGATCGCGAGCGTGCCGAGTCCGCGGGCGTCGAGGATGCGCGTGCGCGCCAGCATCTCGGGGTCGCCCGAGCGCGGGTCCTGCGGCAGATAGCCGAGCTCGCCGGAGCGCTCGACCTTGCCGTCCGCGGGGATGAGGTCGCCCGCGAGCACCTTGGTCAGCGTCGTCTTGCCGGCGCCGTTGCGGCCGACGAGGCCGATCTTGTCGCCGTCCGAGACGCGGAAGGAGACGTCCGACATGAGCACGCGGGCGCCCACGCGGATCTCGAGGTCGTGCACGGCGAGCACAGCGGAAGTCCGATCCGTCGATGGAGATGGGGAGGTGGCCGAACGGCCAGCCTCCCAGTATACGGGGCGCCCCTCCTCGTGGTTCGACGGAATACCTCCGCAGAGGGACCCACCCGATACCGCAGAGGGATGCTGCAGCCCGCAGTCCGCGCATACCGTTCCGGGGTGGATCTCATCTCCGACCTCGTTCTGCAGGCCGTGGCCTCGCCATGGCTGTATCTCGCGATGTTCGCCGTGGCGCTGATCGACGGGTTCTTTCCGCCGGTGCCGAGCGAGACGGTGCTGGTCGCGGCGGCGGCGGTCGCAGCATCCACCGGCCGTCCAGATCTCATCGCGCTGGGTCTCGCGGCCGCCGCCGGCGCCGCGATCGGCGACAACATCGCGTTCGCGATCGGAAGGCGGACAGGCACCACCCGGCTCGCCTGGAGGCGGCGGCCTCGTGTCGCCCGGGCGCTCACGTGGGCGCGTGCCGCGCTCGATCGGCGTGGCGCCGGCCTCATCCTCGGCGCGCGATTCATCCCCGTGGGCCGGGTGGCCGTCAATCTCTCCGCCGGCGCCGTCGGGTACCCGTGGCGGCGGTTCGCGCTGCTCAGCGTCGCGGCCGGCTTGTGCTGGGCCGGCTACAGCATCGCGATCGGCCTGCTTGCGGGCGCTTGGCTGAAAGACAGCCCGCTGCTCAGCGCGGGCCTGGGGATCGTGCTCGCGGTGGGCATCGGGCTGCTCGTGGACAGGCTGGTCGCCGCGCGCGCACGCCGGGTTCCGGCGATCGTCGACTGACAGGATGACATCGTGCGTGCCACCACCTCCCCCGTGACCGCTGAATCCCGGACGCGTCGACGCCCGACCCCGCACGCGATCGCGTTCGGCGCCCTCGCACTGGCGGCGGTCGCGCTCTTCTCCGTGCTCGTGCCGGTGCAGATCACGCTCTACGGCCAGCCGGCACCGTTGGCGTTCCTCTTCGGAGCGATGCTGTGCGCGGCCCCGCTCGTGGCCGCGCGGTTCCCTCGCTGGTCCATCGTCCTGGCCACCGTGGCGGCGGTCCTGCTGCCGCTGCCGGGTGGCCCGGCCGCGGCGACCTGGCCGTGGCCGTGGTCGGTGCCGGCGATGCTCTCCTTCATCCTGTTCGTCGGCACGCTCGCGATCGTGCACGGCTGGCACATCGCCCTCCTGGCCTGGCTCCTCGGCGTCGGCGGGACCCTGGCGGTCGTGATCGCGCTGGCCGCCACCATGCCCGTGGTCGCGGGGATCGTGAATCTCGTCATCGTCACGTCGGTGTCTGGGGCCTGCCTGCTGGTGGCGGTCCTCGCGGCCAGCCGTCTGCGCGTCGGGGCCGAGCTCACGCGCGAGCGCGAACTCTCCGCCCTCGAGCAGTCGCGTCGCGTCCTCGTCGAGGAGCGCACCCGCATCGCGCGCGAGTTGCACGACGTCGTCGCGCACGGCATGTCGCTCATTCAGGTGCAGGCCTCGACCGCGCGCTACCGCGTATCCGGACTCTCCGACGAGGCGGCGCACGAATTCGAGGAGATCGCGCAGACGGCGCGCGAGGGCCTCACCGAGATGCGACGGCTGCTCGGAGTGCTCCGCACCGACGACCAGCAGGCTGACCTGGCGCCCCAGCAGGGGATCCGTGACCTCCCGGATCTCGTGCAGGCGCTGCGGCGCGCGGGCGCCGAGATCGACGCTGCGCTCGTCGCCGTGCCCGACGCCGTGCCGAGCGCCGTGGACATCGCCGCCTTCCGCATCGCCCAGGAGGCGCTGAGCAACGCGGTGCGGCACGCGCCGCAGGCGCGCATCGAGCTCGCCATGGAGACGGATGCTGCGACCCTGCGCCTCCTCGTCCGCAACGGTCCTCCGGGCGAGGCCGCCCACGCCGACACGTCTGCGCCGCGAGGGCACGGCCTCCTCGGGATGCGCGAGCGCGCCGCACTCGTCGGCGGCACGGTGAGCGCGGGGCCGGACGCCGATGGCGGATGGACGGTGCGCGCCGCGCTGCCCCTCGCCCCACTCCCACCCGACCCGATTCCCGGAGGTCCAGCGTGACCATCAGTGTTCTCATCGCGGACGATCAGGCCATGGTGCGGGCGGGCTTCGCCGCCCTCCTCGCCGCGCAGGACGACATCCGCGTCCTCGGCCAGGCGGCGGACGGCGACGAGGCGGTGAGGCTGTCGGCCCGCCTCGACCCCGACGTCGTGCTGATGGACGTGCGGATGCCGGACCTCGACGGCATCGCCGCGACGCGGCGCATCCTCGGTCCGGGCTACCCCGCCGCCCACGTGCCGCGGATCCTGATGCTCACGACGTTCGACATCGACGACTACGTGTACGACGCCCTCGAAGCCGGGGCGAGCGGCTTCCTCTTGAAGGATGCACTCCCCGAGGACCTCGTCCACGCCGTGCGCGTGGTCGCCGCGGGTGACGCACTGCTCGCACCGAGCGTGACACGACGCATGATCGAGCATTTCGCAGCTCGACGACCCCGCGCCGGACGCGCCGCCGCGGCGCTGCGCAACCTCACCGAGCGCGAGCGCGAGGTGCTCGCGCTGATCGGCCGCGGGCGCTCGAACGCCGAGATCGCGGCGGAGCTGTTCATCTCGGAGCAGACGGTGAAGACGCACGTCGGCAAGGTGCTCGCGAAGCTCGGGGCCCGCGACCGCGTCCAGGCGGTCATCTTCGCCTACGACGCAGGGCTCGTCGAACCCGCCCCCTGATCCCTCCGCGGGGTGACGCCGCAACGACACCACGGAGCGATGCGGACGCGCCGACCGGCTCCATAGCCTTCCCGGGATGCACCCCGAGGAGGCCTCATGACCATCGCCCGCACCGTCGTCCCGGCGCCACCCTCCCGGATCGGCGCGCCGGTCAGAGACCGCGCCGTCGATCTCGTCCGCGTCGGCTGCATCACGGGTGTCGTCGTGCTCCACGCGATGATGGTCGGCGTCGCCGTGACCGAGGGCAGTCCGTCCTTCGTCAACGCGAGCGAGGGCACCGCGTGGATCATCCCGCTCAGCTGGCTCCTGCAGGTCATGCCGCTGTTCTTCGTGATCGGCGGGTTCTCCGGCGCCACCGCCTTCCGCCGAGCACGACTCCGCGGCCAGGGCGGCGCCGACTTCGTGGCGGGCCGGATCCATCGCCTGCTGCGTCCTGCGCTGGCCACGATCGGCACCGCGGGAGCGCTGCTCGGACTGCTCGCCTCCGCGGGAGTCCCTGCCGACCTCGTCGCACTCGCGGGCTTCCGCTTCGCTCAGCCGCTGTGGTTCCTCGGGGTCTTCCTCGTCTGTCAGGCGCTGCTGCCGACACTGCTCCGCCTGCATGAACGCGCGCCCACGCGCACGATCGCGGCCCTCGCGGGAGCCGCGGTCGTGGTCGACGTGATCCGGATCAGCACGGACATCGAGGCGTTCGGGTTCGTGAACCTCGCTTTCGTCTGGCTGGCGCTGCAGCAGCTGGGGTTCTTCCTGGCCGACGGAAGGATCGACGCGCTCTCGCGACGCACTCGCATCCTGTGCGCTGCGGGGGCGATCACGGCACTCGGGACATCGTTCGTCGCGGGAGTCCATTCGGCGGACCTCGTCGCGAACATCAATCCGCCGACGACGGCCCTGCTGCTGGTCGGCGTCGCGCACGCGGCGCTGTTCTCCCTCCTCCGCGGCCCGCTGGAGCGGCTCTCGGCGCGCCGCGCACCGGCACTGGCCGTCGCGGCAGTCACGCCTCGCGCGATGACCGTCTACCTGTGGCATATGCCGGTGCTCCTCTGTCTCGCCGGCTTGACAGCCGCCGGCGCGATGGGCACCGGCGTGCCGCTCCCCGTCATCGACAGCACGTGGTGGTGGATCACTCGCCCGGCGTGGCTGGGAGTAGCGCTGGCGGCGACGGTTCTCGTCGCGTGGCCGCTCGCCCGGATCGAGGCGGCGCCCTCGCCGGCGCGCAGCCGGTCCGCCGGACGCATCGGCCTCGCGACCGCGGCAGGAACGGCGGCCGTGGTCCTGCTCCTGGTGACCGGAACGACCGTGTTCACCGCGGCGGTCGCCGCAGCGCTCCTCGTGGCCGCGCTCCGACTCGCGCGCGCATCGTGGCGAAAGCCCCCGCTGGACGATCGGGGTTTCGCGTTCGCGGGACTGTGACACGGCGGATTCGCGATCTGGGAAGCGGCTAGGTAAGGTTGGCCTTACCCAGCCCTGCTGAGGGCATCCTTACCTAAATCCTTCCGGAGGATTCCGTGCGCCTCAACCGTTCCGCCGCCGCCACCGCGACGCTCGCCGTCGCCGCGATCGCCCTCGCCGGATGCGCGAGCGCGGCCGCCGACAACACCGACACCGCAGCCTCGTCAGGCGCCGGCTTCCCGGTCACGATCGAGCATGCCTTCGGCGAGACGGTCATCGAGTCCAAGCCGGAGCGCGTCGCGACCGTGGCGTGGTCGAACCAGGAGGTGCCGCTCGCGCTGGGCGTCGTCCCGGTCGGCATGGCCGAGGTCGCGTGGGGCGACGACGACGGCGACGGCGTGCTGCCGTGGGTCGAGGACAAGCTCGAGGAACTCGACGCCGAGACGCCCGTGCTCTTCGACGAGACCGACGGCATCGACTTCGAAGCCGTCGCCGATACGCAGCCGGACGTCATCCTCGCCGCGTACTCCGGCCTCACGCAGGAGGAGTACGACACGCTGTCGAAGATCGCCCCGGTCGTCGCGTACCCGGAGGTCGCCTGGGGCACCTCCTACGAGGACATGATCCGCCTCAACTCGCAGGCGCTCGGCCTCGCGGAGGAGGGGGACGCCCTGATCGAGGAGCTGCACCGCGAGGTGGACGCCGCCCTCGCCGATTACCCCGAGCTCGCCGACGCGCGCGTGCTCTTCTCCTACATCGACCCGTCGGACTTCAGCCAGGTCGGCTTCTACACGAGCCTGGACACTCGCCCCGGTTTCCTCGAGGGTCTCGGCTTCCCGGTGCCCGCCGTCGTCGAGGAGGAGTCGGACGGCGTCGAGTTCTACACCTCGGTCAGCGCCGAGGAGGCCGACCGCTTCGCCGACGTCGACGTGTTCGTCACCTACGGCGACGCGACCGGCTCGATCATCCCTCAGCTGCAGGCCGACCCGCTGCTGTCGCAGATCCCTGCGATCGCCGAGGGTCGCATCGCCATCCTGGAGGAGGGAACTCCGCTGGCGGCGTCCGCCAACCCGTCGCCGCTGTCGATCGGCTGGGGCGTGGACCAGTACTTCGCGCTGCTCGACGACGCCCTGACCGCCGACTGACGAAGGCCGGGGGTTCGATCGGGTGACTGTCACCGAGACACGCACGCCGCTGCCGGATGCCGCAACCCTGCGGCGTCCGGCAGCGGTGCGACTGGCCTGGCTCGCGGTGTCGTTCGCGGTGCTCGCGATGCTGTGCGTCGCGAGCGTCGCCTTCGGCGTGCGCGACGTCGCGCTCGGCGACATCCTCGCGGGGCTCGGCGGCGACACCTCCGGCGTCGCGCAGGCCGCCGTGGTCGCGCGGGTGCCCCGGACCGTGCTCGCGATCCTCGTGGGCGCGGCACTGGCGATGTCGGGCGCCGCGATGCAGGCGGTGACCCGCAACCCGCTCGCCGACCCGGGCATCCTCGGGATATCGGGCGGGGCCGCGCTCGCCGTGGTCATCGGCATCGCCTTCTTCGGCATGTCGGATCCCTACGCCTTCATCGCGGCCTCGATCGTCGGCGCCGGCGGCGCCGCGGTCTTCGTCTACACGGTCGGCTCACTCGGCCGCGGCGGGGCCACGCCGCTGAAACTGGCGCTCGCCGGCGCGGCGACGTCGGCGGCGTTCATGTCTCTCGTGAGCGCGGTTCTCCTCCCCCGTGTGGACCTCCTCGAGACCTTCCGCTTCTGGCAGATCGGCGGGGTCGGCGGCGCGACCTGGGATCGCATCGGGACGATCCTCCCGGTGCTCGCGATCGGCGGGGTGATCACTCTCGTGTGCGCGCCCGGCATGAATACGCTGGCGCTCGGCGACGACGTCGCGACCGGCCTCGGCGAGCACGTGCTCCGCACGCGGCTGATCGCCTCCGCGGGCGCCGTGATCCTGTGCGGTGCGGCGGTGGCGATCGCGGGCCCCATCGCCTTCGTGGGCCTGATCATCCCGCACCTGTGCCGCCTGCTGGTCGGCACCGACCACCGGTGGCTGCTCCCGTTCTCGGCGGTCGCGGGAGCCGTGCTGCTCGTCGCCGCGGACATCGTCGGCCGCGTCATCGCGCGCCCGGACGAGATCGAGGTCGGCATCCTCACCGCGCTCATCGGCGCCCCGTTCTTCATCTGGATCGTCCGCAGGCAGAAGGTGCGGGAACTGTGAGCTCCGCCACTTTCCTCCGTCCCACCGCGCAGACCGTCGTCACCGGCCGGCGCCGCCGCAGCCGCCGGCGCGCCATCGTGACCGTGGCGCTCGCCGTCGGCGTGGCGCTGGTCTTCGTCGCGTCCCTCATGATCGGGCAGACGTTCTACGGCCTCGACGAGGTCGTCCGCGTCCTCCTCGGCGACACGGTGCCCGGCGCTTCGTTCACGGTCGGCGAGCTGCGCCTCCCCCGGGCGGTGCTGGCGATACTCGCCGGCATCGCGTTCGGTATCGCGGGCGTGACCTTCCAGACGATGCTGCGCAACCCGCTCGCGTCGCCCGACATCATCGGCATCACCGCGGGCGCGAGCGCGGCTGCGGTGTTCGGCATCGTCATCCTGTCGCTGAGCGAGACCGCGGTCTCCGTCCTCGCCGTGGCGGGCGGCCTGGCGACGGCGCTCGCCATCTACCTCCTTTCGAACAAGGGCGGCTTCGCCGGCACGCGGCTGATCCTCATCGGCATCGGCGTCGCCGCCATGCTCGACGCGGCGGTCACGTATGTGCTCTCGAAGGCGCCGGCGTACGACCTGCAGGCCGCGATGCGGTGGCTCACCGGCAGCCTGAACGGCGCGAGCTGGTCCACCGTCCTCCCGCTGGCGCTCGCGAGCGTCGTGCTCGTGCCGGCGCTGCTGGCGAAGGGGCGCGACCTGAACGTGCTGCGCCTCGGCGATGACGCGGCCGCGAGCCTCGGCATCCGTCTGCAGAGCACCCGGCTGATCGGCATCATCGCGGCCGTGGCGCTGCTCGCCTTCGCGACCGCCGCGACCGGGCCGATCGCGTTCGTCGCGTTCATGGCCGGCCCCATCGCGGCGCGCATCGTCGGGCCCGGCGGCTCCCTGCTGCTCCCCTCGGCTCTCGTCGGCGCGCTCCTGGTGCAGCTGTCGGACCTCCTGGGACAGTTCGCGTTCGACAGCCGCTACCCGGTCGGGGTCGTCACCGGCGTGCTGGGCGCTCCCTTCCTCATCTACCTCCTCATCAGGACGAACCGCTCCGGAGGCTCGCTATGACCGAATCCCACAGCCTGTCCGCGGAGGCTCTGACACTGTCGTACGGCGATCGTACGATCGTCGAAAACCTCGACCTCGTGATCCCGCCCGGCCGCATCACCGCGATCGTGGGAGCGAACGGATGCGGCAAGTCGACGCTCCTCCGCGCGCTCGCGCGTCTCATCTCGCCCCGCGAAGGCCAGGTGATCCTCGATGGCAAGGTCCTGCACGGCCGCGCGACGAAGGAGATCGCCCGCACCCTCGGACTCCTCCCGCAGAGCCCGACCGCCCCCGAAGGCATCGCCGTCGCCGACCTGGTCGGCCGCGGACGCCACCCGCACCAGAAGCTGCTGGCGCGCTGGAGCTCCCACGACTACGAGGTCGTGGCGCGGGCGCTCGCCTCGACGGGCATCGAGGAGCTCGCCGATCGCTCGGTCGACGAGCTCTCCGGCGGGCAGCGTCAGCGCGCCTGGATCGCGATGGCGCTCGCGCAGGAGACCGACATCCTGCTGCTCGACGAGCCGACGACCTTCCTCGACGTCGCGCACCAGGTCGACGTGCTCGACCTCCTGACGGACCTCAACCGAGACCGCGGCACCACGATCGTGATGGTGCTGCACGACATGAACCTCGCCGCGCGCTACGCCGACCACCTCTTCGCGCTGCGCGCGGGCCGCGTCGTCGCCAGCGGCGCGCCCGGCGATGTGATGACCGGCGAGCTCATCCGCGAGGTCTTCGACCTCGACGCCCTGGTGGTGCCCGATCCCGTGTCGGGCTCGCCGATCGTCCTTCCGCGGGGCCGGCACCACGTGTCGCCGGTGCCCGCCGCGGCGACCTCGCTCCCTGAGCCCGCCTCCCCCCTGCCGACAGGAGCCTGAAGATGACCGACGCCGACGTGCCCTACCGCTTCTTCCGTGCGCGGGTGACGGCCATCGCCGACGTGACGCCGAGCTTCCGCCGCTTCACGTTCGGCGGCGACGACCTCGGCGACTACGGCGACCCGGGTCTCGACCAGCGCATCAAGATCGTGTTCCCCACGCGCACACTCGGCCTCGACGCGATGCCGACCGGCGACGACTGGTACACCCGGTGGCGCGAACTTCCCGAGGACCAGCGCCTGCCGTTCCGGACGTACACCACGCGCTACGTCCGCAACCACCTCAGCGAAGTCGATGTCGACATGGTCTCCCACGACGTCATCGGCCCCGCCTCGGACTGGATCGACCGGGCCCGGGTCGGCGACGAGGTGCTCATCTTCGCGCCGACCGCCGCGCACAGCGGCGTGAGCTTCGGCATCGACTTCGTGCCCCCCGCACGCGTCGACTCGATCCTGCTCGCCGGCGACGAGACGGCCGCGCCCGCGATCGCCGCGATCCTCGAGCAGCTTCCCCGAGACGCCCGCGGAGTGGTCGCCGTCGAACTGCCGCACGCCGACGACGCCGCGTACTTCCCGCGGCATCCCGGGTTCGAGTACCGCCTCGGCGCCCGCGGCGACCGGGAGCGTCACGCGCACCTGGTGGAGTCGGTGACGGATGCCGCGGCGCGCCTGGTGCCCGCCGGTGCCGGCGCGGACGTCGAGGAGATCGACATCGACACCGACATCCTGTGGGAGGTGCCACGCACGGCGAAGGGCGGCGCGGCGCTGAAGAGCGCACGCCTGTACGCGTGGCTGGCAGGGGAGGCCGGCGCCATCAAGTCCCTGCGCCGCCACCTCGTCGCCGAACGCGGCGTCGACCGCCGCGCGGTCGCGTTCATGGGCTACTGGCGCCTCGGCCGCGCGGAGAACTGACTCAGGCGCGCGGCGCCTCGTGCGCGTGGCCGAGCCTGAGGCCCGGCAGGAGCGTGCCGAGCGCCAGCACCACGGCGATCGCGAAGACCGCGGGGAAGCCGGCATCCGTCCCCGCCAAGGCCGTGAAGACGAGACCCATCACCGCGATCGAGGACGCCGACCCGACCGCGTCGGAGATCGACAGCGCCGACGAGTTGAACCCCTGATTCTGCGGCGTCGAGTACGCCAGGGTGAGCACGGTCAGCCGCGGGTACATCAGACCCATGCCGCCTCCGGCGAGACTCCACCCGGCGATGAGGACCGGGGCAGGCAGTGCGAGGAGCGCCGTCGCAGCAGCGATCAGCAGCGCGGCAACGAGCAGCGCGGTTCCGACAAGCGTGATGCGGGTGTTCCCCATCCGGTCCCCGAAGCGGCCCTGCACGTCGGCGGCGATCGCCCACGCCAGCGCGGCCGCGGTGAGCCCCAGTCCCGCCCACGTCGGCGAGAAGCCGTAGCCGTCGATCAGCAGGTACGGCACGTAGATCTCCGCACCGAACAGCGCTCCGGCGATGAGACCGCGCATCAGCACGACACTCGGCAGGCCTCTCGCCGCCACCAGGGTGCCGCGCGGCAGCAGCGGCCGTGACGCGAGCCCGATGACGACGACGGATGCCGCCACCGCCGCCCACGCCCACGCCCCGAGCTCGCCCGCCAGGCTGAGCCCGAGCGCGCCGACCGCCACCGCGACCGCGCACGCGAGGCGTGGGCCGATGCGAGCCGTCGAGGGTTCGTCGGTGTGCAGCGGAAGGCCGTGCAGTCGTGCCACGACGAGGACGAAGGCGACGACGGTGAGCGCCGCGACACCGAGGAACACCCAGCGCCAGTGCAGGAACTCCGTCACCGCCCCGGCGAGGAAGGGCCCGATCAGCGACGGCACGACCCACGCGGCCGAGAACGCGGCGAAGACGCGTCCGTGCATCGCGCCGGGGTACACGCGCGCGACCACGACGTAGAGCGCCACCGTCTGCCCGCCGGTGCCGAGCCCCTGCACCAGGCGGCCGGCGACGAGCACCGGCATCGTGAGGGCGAGGCCCGCGATGAGGAGGCCCACGACGAAGAGCGCGACCGCGGTGATGAGCGGGGCGAGCACGCCGCCGCGGTCGCACCAGGCGCCGACGGCCACCATGCCGATGACACTCGTCGCGAGAGTTCCGGCGAACGCCACGGCGTAGAGGCGTTCACCGGCGAGGTCGGCGCTCACGACCGGCATGACCGTCGTCACGGCGAGCGACTGGATCGCCGCCAGGAAGATGAGCGCGACGGCGCCGACAGTCACCCACAGGAAGCGCCCTCCCCAGACGCCGGAGGCTTCTGCATCGACGGCGGCCGGGAAGGTCATCCGGCCAGGCTAACCCCTCCCGCAGACGGACGGGGGCGAACGGATGCCCCTGCAGTCAGCTGCGCGCAAGTGCGCCGATCCGCTGCACGGCCTCGCGGAGGAGCTCGGGATCGCAGCCGAAGTTGATGCGCACGTGCCCCTTCCCCTCGGTGCCGAAGAGCGGCCCGTGGTGCAGGGCGACCTTCGCCTCGCGGAGCACCTTCACGGCTGGATTCTCACCCCACCCGTACGCCGAGAGATCGACCCACGCGAGGAAGCCGGCATCAGGTGGCAGGTACCGCGCCTGCGGCAAGTGCTCCGCGAGCAGGTCGGCCAAGAGAAGTCGGTTGGCGTCGAGGGCGGCCAGCAGGCTCTCGAGCCACTCGTCGCTGTCGCGAGAGTACGCGGCGACGTTCGAGAGCGCGCCGAACAGCCCCGTGCGCCACTCGACCTCCCACGGCAGGGCGCGCAGCTGCCGGGCCTGCGCGTCGCCGCCGCCGACCATGACGGCGCACTTGAGACCGGCCAGGTTGAAGGTCTTGCTCGCGCTGGTGACGGCGTAGCCGACCCGCCGAGCGGAGCCGGACGCGGCGAGGAAGGGCGTGAACGGCTTCTGCGCGTAGGTCAGGGGACCGTGGATCTCATCGCTGATCACGGTCGCGCCGAAGCCCTCCGCGATGTCGGCGAGCGCCGCCAGCGTCTCCGGCGCGTGCACCGTGCCGGTGGGGTTGTGCGGGTTGCACAGCAGTACAGCGCGCGCGCCGCCCGCGAGAGCCGCCTCGACACCGGGCAGATCGATCTCCCAGCCGGCGTCGCTCGTGACGAGCGGCACCCGCTCGACGACGCCTCCCGCCTCCTCCACGGTGTCGTAGAACGGCGGGTACACCGGGGGCATGACCACGACACGGTCACCGGGCTCGATCACACGGCGCAGGATCTCGACGACGCCCATCATCACGTCGCCGGTCCAGAACACGTGCGACGGGTCCACGTTCCAGCCCCAGCGCCGCTCGGCGAAGCCCACGAAGGCTTCACGCACACCAGGCTCCGGCGGGGTGTAGCCGGTGTCACCGAGCTGGACCGCGCGCGTCAGCACCTCGGTGATCGCCGGCGCAAGGGCGTAGTCCGTCTCGGCGACGAAGAACGGGAGTACGTCCTCTCCGTACTTGCGCCACTTCGTGCTCGTACGCTGACGCAGCTCGTCGATGGGCAGGGCCTGCAGCGGGGTGACGGTGACGTTCACCCGAAAAGCCTAACGAGCGCGGCGGGACGGCCGCCGTTGTGCGTCCTCGTATGAAGCGTCAGATCGCGAAGCCGAGCGCGCGCATCATGTCGCGCCCGTCGTCCGTGATGCGCTCCGGCCCCCACGGCGGCATCCACACCCAATTGATGCGGAACCGCTCGACGATGTCATCGAGCGCCTGAGCCGTCTGCTCCTCGAGCACGTCGGTGAGCGGGCACCCGGCGGACGTGAGGGTCATGTGGATGACCAGCGCGTCGTTCTCGTCGTCCCACGCGAGATCGTAGATGAGGCCGAGGTCGACGACGTTGATCCCCAGTTCGGGGTCCATGACGTCCTTGAGAGCCTCGGTCACCTCGTCGTACTTCTCGGGGGTGAGCGTCGCCGTCATACGTCGATCCTACGCTTCGCTGCCGACGGGGGCCTCGGCCGACTCCGCTTCGCCCGCGGGCAGGAAGCGGTCGTAGCCCTCGTCCTCGAGGCGGTCGGCGAGCTCAGGGCCGCCTTCCTCGACGATGCGCCCGCCCACCATGACGTGCACGAAATCGGGAGCGATGTAGCGCAGGATGCGGGTGTAGTGCGTGATGAGCAGCACGCCGAGGTCCGTCTCCGCCTTGGCGCGGTTGACGCCCTCCGACACGATCTTCAGCGCGTCGACGTCGAGGCCGGAGTCGGTCTCGTCGAGCACGGCGATCTGCGGCTTGAGCAACTCGAGCTGGAGGATCTCGTGACGCTTCTTCTCACCGCCCGAGAAGCCCTCGTTGACGTTGCGCGACGCGAACTTCGGGTCCATGCGGAGGTTCTTCATCGACGCCTTGACGTCCTTGGTCCACGTGCGGATCGAGGGCGCCTCGCCGTCGATCGCGGTCTTCGCGGTGCGCAGGAAGTTCGTGACCGTGACACCGGGGATCTCCACCGGGTACTGCATCGCGAGGAACAGACCGGCGCGGGCGCGCTCATCGACCGACATCGCGAGGACGTCCTCGCCGTCGAGCGAGATCGAGCCGCTCGTGACGTTGTACTTGGGGTGTCCGGCGATCGTGTACGCGAGCGTCGACTTGCCGGAGCCGTTGGGACCCATGATCGCGTGGGTCTCACCCGTGCGGATCGTGAGCGTCACACCGTTGAGGATCGACGTGGTGCCGGCATCCGTCTCGACCGTCACGTGGAGGTCGCGGATCTCGAGAACAGACATTCTTCAGTACCTTCTTCAGTTCACTTCGAGCTTGACGGTCGCGTCGATGAGCACGTCATCGCCGTCGACGGTGACCGCGAAGACCGGGACCGGCTCGTACGCGGGGAGGTTGAGGGGCTTGCCGGTGCGCAGCGAGAACGCCGAGCCGTGGGCCCAGCACTCCAGCGACTCGCCGTCGACGAAACCCTCGGACAACGAGATGTCGCCGTGGGTGCAGACGTCGCCGATCGCGTGCACTTCGCCGTTCGAGTCGAGCACGACGGCGATGGCCACGCCGTCCACCTCGACACGGGTCGCCTCGTCCTGGACGAGGTCGCTGAGGGCGCACACGCGCTGAGCGGTCACAGGCCGGCCTCCTTGGCGAGTTCTTCCTCGATCGCGGCGAACAGCTCCGCCTCGAGGTCTTCGACACCGATCTTCTGCACGATCTCAGCGAGGAACCCGAGCACGACGAGGCGTCGCGCCTCATCCTCGGTGATCCCGCGGGCCTGCAGGTAGAACAGCTGCTCGTCGTCGAAGCGCCCCGTGGCGCTCGCGTGCCCGGCACCGCGGATGTCGCCCGTCTCGATCTCGAGGTTGGGGATCGACTCGGCGCGGGCGCCCTCGGTGAGGACGAGGTTGCGGTTCGCCTCGTAGGAGTCGGTGCCCACGGCATCCGGTCCGATGAGGACGTCGCCGATCCAGACCGTGCGCGCCGCGGCGCCCTGCAGGGCGCTCTTGTAGAGCACGTCGCCCGACGTCTCGGCGCCCTTGTGGTGCAGGTAGACCTGGCTCTCGAGGTGCTGCCCGGAATCGGAGTAGCTGAGGCCGTAGAGCTCGGCGCGCGATCCGGTGCCCGCCAGCTCGATGCTCGGGTTCACGCGCACGATGCCGCCGCCGAAGCTGACGACGACGTGGCGGAGGGTCGCGTCGCGCTCGACGCGCGCCTGGTGGGACGCCACATGCACGGCGTCGTCGTCCCAGCGCTGCACCGTGACGAGCTCGAGGTGCGCACCATCGCGGACGATGATCTCGACGTTCTGCGCATGGTGCGCGGTGCCGGTGTGGTGGAAGACGACGGTCGCGTGCGAGTTCGCCAGGGCCTCGATCACGACGTGCGCGTGGGCACGACCGCCGGTGCCCTTCAGCGAGACGACGATCGGCTCAGAGTATTCGGCGCCGGCCGGGATGCGCAGCAGGGGCGCCTCGCTCTCCTGCTTCCACGCGATCGCGCTGGGCAGGTCCTCGGGGCGGAAGACCTCGCCCCGCGGCGCGGCGCCGACGACGAGGCGCTCCTGCACGAGTCCCTCAGGGGCGTCGACGTCGACCTCGATGACCCCGTGGGGTCCGGCCTCGTCGGCGAACAGCGGCTGCAGCGGGGCGATCGGCGTGTGCTTCCAGTTGACCTCGCGGCCCGTCGGCGCAGCGAAGGCGGTCGGGTCGTACGACCAGGGTCGCTCGGAGCGGGTCTGCACGGGTACGAAGGCACCGGCGCCATCGGTGTGGCCCTTCGCGCCGGGAACGGTGGGGGCCTCGGTGGTGGGGCTCATCTAGCCGACGGATCCTTCCATGCCCATCTCGATGAGCTTGTTGAGTTCGAGCGCGTACTCCATGGGCAGCTCGCGGGCGATCGGCTCGATGAAGCCGCGCACGATCATGGCCATGGCCTCGTCTTCGGGCATGCCGCGGCTCATCAGGTAGAAGAGCTGCTCCTCGCTGACCTTCGAGACCGTGGCCTCGTGGCCGAGCTGCACGTCGTCGACGCGGATGTCGATCGCGGGGTAGGTGTCCGAGCGCGAGATCGTGTCGACCAGCAGCGCGTCGCAGCGCACGGTGTTGGCCGAGTGGTGCGCGTTCGCGTCGACCCGGACCTCGCCGCGGTAGCCTGCGCGCCCACCGCCGCGGGCGATCGACTTCGAGACGATCGACGACTGCGTGTACGGCGCCATGTGGATCATCTTGGCGCCGGCGTCCTGGTGCTGGCCGGGACCGGCGAAGGCCACCGAGAGCGTCTCGCCCTTGGCGTGCTCGCCCATCAGGAAGATCGACGGGTACTTCATCGTGACCTTCGAGCCGATGTTGCCGTCGATCCACTCCATCGTCGCGCCCTCGTGGGCGACGGCACGCTTGGTGACGAGGTTGTAGACGTTGTTCGACCAGTTCTGGATCGTTGTGTAGCGCACGCGCGCGTTCTTCTTCACGATGATCTCGACGACGGCCGAGTGCAGCGAGTCCGACTTGTAGATCGGCGCCGTGCAGCCCTCGATGTAGTGGACGTACGAGCCTTCGTCGGCGATGATCAGCGTCCGCTCGAACTGGCCCATGTTCTCGGTGTTGATCCGGAAATACGCCTGCAGCGGGATCTCGACGTGCACGCCGGGCGGCACGTAGACGAACGACCCGCCGGACCAGACGGCCGTGTTCAGCGCGGCGAACTTGTTGTCACCGGCGGGGATCACGGTGCCGAAGTACTCCTCGAAGAACTCCGGGTGCTCGCGCAGGGCCGTGTCGGTGTCCATGAAGATGACGCCCTGCTGCTCCAGGTCCTCGCGGATCTGGTGGTACACGACCTCGGATTCGTACTGGGCGGCCACGCCCGCGACGAGGCGCTGGCGCTCCGCCTCGGGGATGCCGAGCTTTTCGTAGGTGTTGCGGATGTCCTCGGGCAGCTCCTCCCAGGAGCCGGCCTGCTTCTCCGTCGACCGCACGAAGTACTTGATGTTGTCGAAGTCGATCTCGCTGAGGTCCGCGCCCCACGTCGGCATCGGCTTGCGCTCGAAGAGCTGCAGACCCTTGAGGCGGGTCTTGAGCATCCACTCCGGCTCGGCTTTCAGAGCCGAGATGTCGCGCACCACGAGGTCGCTCAGGCCGCGCCTGGCGCTCGCTCCCGCGGCGTCGGCATCGTGCCAGCCGAACTCGTAGACGCCCAGGCCTTCCAGCTCAGGGCGATCGATCAGCACATCAGACATCGTCTCGTTCTCCTCCGGGTCCTGGCGGTGTCATCCGTCCCGGCATCCGTGCTCCCCGGTGGAGATACCGGAAAGGGATGCCGCTTCTCGGGCCCTCTCAAGCGGCGCCGACCATCGCGCCTAGAATGTCAGTGGTGCGCGGCGCTGTGAAGCACATGCGCGTCCGACCCCTCGATTCTACAGGCTCCGGCCCCTCCCGGCCGCGCCGTGACGTCACGTCGCGGCCGCGTGCGGCGCCGCCGAACATCTCCCAGGAAGCGACGATCAGCATGTCCGCGCAGCAGACCACCACCACGGCACCGGGAATCTGGAGGCGTTTCTGGCGCTGGCTTCCCGACGAGGTGGACCGCCGGGTGATCGCCGCCGCCTGGGCGACACTGGTCGTGCAGATCGGCATCGTCGGCACCGGCGGGCTGGTTCGCCTTACCGGCTCGGGGCTCGGCTGCGACACATGGCCGCGCTGCAGCGAGGACTCCTTCGTGCCCGTTCCCGAGGTGTCCGGTGTGCACGGGTTCATCGAGTTCGGCAACCGCCTCCTGACGTTCGTGCTGGTCGCCGTCGCGATCATCACGTTCCTCTTCGTGGTGCGGATGCGCCGCGAGCGTCGCGACCTGTTCTGGCTGTCGCTCCTCATCGGCCTCTACGTGCCGCTGCAGGCGGTCATCGGCGGCATCACGGTGCTCACCGGGCTCAATCCCTACGTCGTGGGCCTCCACTACTTCGCATCGGTGCTGCTCGTCGCGTTGGCGGCAGGGCTCGTCGTGCGTGTGTACGCGGTGCCCGGGCCGCGTGCTCTCGCGGTGCCGCGCTGGTACGCCGTCGTGACCCACATCACGAGCGCCTTCGTGCTGCTCACCGTGGTCGTCGGCATCCTCGTGACCGGCTCCGGCCCGCACGCCGGCGACGGCGGCGCGGCGCGCAACGGGCTCAATCCCGAGCTCATGCAGCACATCCACGCGTGGCCGGGCTACCTCACCTTCGCTCTCACCGTCGTGCTCGTCGCGGGCTCGTGGCGCACTCCTGCGGCGCTGCGCCTCCGCCTGTGGACGCTGCTGCTCCTGGCGGTCGAGTTCGCGCAGATCGCCGTCGGCCTGTGGCAGGCGCGGACCGGCCTTCCGATCGTCCTGGTCAACATCCACATGGTGCTCGCCGTAGCGCTCGTGGCCGCCATGACCGCGGTGGTCATGAACCTCACGGCACCGGTCGCGGCAGACCTCGCCCACAGCTGATCCATAGCAACCGGATTGGCGTCGCACGGACTCCTTTGCGAGGGTGGGATGCCGCGACCACCCGGGTTGCGCATCCCGAGGAGTGATCGACACATGTCCACCCGTCCCCGTCTCATCCGCAGCATCCCGTTCTGGGGCCTCGTCGTGGTCTCGCTGGCCACCATCGCCGGCGGGTGGTACATCACCACCGACAAGCTCGGCTCGATGACGACGACCCTGACCGACGGCAGCGCGACCGGCGTCGACGTGTACGTCGGCCAGTCGATCGCCCAGCTCGGCTCGATCCTCATCGGCGCCGGCGTGATCGGCGTCCTGCTCGCGCTCGGCGTCGCCGCCCTCTCGACGCTCCGCCCGCACCCCGCGGTGGAGGTCGTCGAGCCCATCGACTGGACCTCGGAGTCCGAGACCGTCGCCGAGGAGCCGCAGGCCCCGAAGGCGACCGACGCCACCCCCGCCGAGGCCGCGGAGCCGGTCGACGCCGAGGCCGAGGCATCCGTCGCCGCTCGCTGATCCACCCAGCAAGAACGGAGGGGCCGCCCGGTTCGCCGGGCGGCCCCTCTCATGTGCCATCGGGCGCGCTTCGTGATCGCGAAGCGGCCGACGGACCTGCCGCGCGCGCAGCATCCGCGTCAGGGCGACGGTCGCCCCGGCGAGCCGTGATCGACGAGCGGCTGCACCTGCACGCCGCTGTGGTCCTGCCGGACCTCGCCGAGAAGACCCGCGAGCTCCAGGGCCGCGTCGAGGTCGGCGACGTCGATCACATAGAAGCCGCCGAGCACCTCCTTCGTCTCGACGAACGGCCCGTCCGTGACGAGCGGTCGCTCAGCACCGGGCCGCAGGGTCGTGGCCGTGCGGGTGGGCTTGAGTTCGCCGGAGGCGAGGACCGCCGACCCGGCCCGCGCGCGGAACGCCCGGTGGCCGTCGTCGATCTGCCGGAGCTCCGCGTCGGAGGCCGCCTCCCAGCGCGCCTCGTCGCCGTAGATCAGGATCAGGTACTGCGCCATGTCTGCTCTCCTCCTTCGTCGAACGGCATTGTGCCCTTCATTTGAACGACGAACGAGAGGGTGCCGGAATCGACAACCGCCCAGAGGTCAGAACGGCAGCAGCGGGTCGACCGCGATCGCGACGAACAGCAGCGTGAGGTAAGTGATCGAGGCGTGGAACACGCGCATCGGCCGCGGCTCGGTGCCGCGCACCGCGCGGTTGTAGAGCACGTGGGACTCGTAGATGAACCAGCCGCCGAAGACGAGGGACGAGACGGTGTAGACGAGGCCCATGCCGGCGACGGGGATCAGCAGCAGCGAGCACACCACGGTGGCCCACGCGTACAGGATCACCTGGAGGCCCACCTGCGAGCCGGCGCGCGTCGCGCCGAGCATGGGAACGTCGACCTCTTCGTACTGGTCCTTGTACTTCATCGACAGCGGCCAGTAGTGCGGCGGCGTCCACAGGAAGACGAGGGCGAAGAGGATGACCGGCGGCCACGCGAGCGAGCCGGTCACTGCGGTCCAGCCGATCAGCACCGGGAAGCAGCCCGCGATGCCGCCCCACACGATGTTCTGCTCGGTGCGGCGCTTGAGGATCATCGTGTAGATCACGACGTAGAAGAAGATGGCGGCGGCCGACAGCGTCGCGGCGAGCCAGTTCGTGGTGAGCCACAGCCACACGGTCGAGAACACCGCCAGCGTCCACGCGAAGATCAGCGCGCCGCGCGGCGAGACCTCGCCGGTGACGAGAGGGCGGTTCACCGTGCGCTGCATGTGCGCGTCGATGTCGCGGTCGAGGTACATGTTGAACGCGGCGGCCGATCCGGCGCTCGCGGTGCCGCCGATGACGGTCGCAAGGACCAGCCACACGTCGGGGAAGCCGCCCTGCGCGAGGATCATGACCGGCACGGTCGTCACCAGCAGCAGCTCGAGCACGCGCGGCTTCATCAGCGCGATGTACGCGCGGACGGTGCGGCCGAACGTCTGCGGAGGCCGGCTGGAGCCGTCGACGGATGCTACGGTCCCGGCCGTCTTCGTGCTGTCCATGGCCCCCGCAATCGCCGCCTGCAGAATCCCCCCAAGTCTAGGGCATCGGCGTGTCGCGGCCGGCTCGCAGGCGACCGCGACGATGCGGGGGCGGATCACATCGGCCGGTCCGCGCGCGTGAGCAGAACGTGACTCCACCGACACCGGGATGTCACCGATGACGACCCGACGTTCGAAAGACTCCGTCACATAGACGGCTTGCATGGCCTGGGCGGTATGCCCCTTCGCTATGCTGAGAAACACGCGCGCCCGTCGCCGATTCCCCCTTCTCCATCCGGACAAGGGCCGCGAGCCGGCCACATTCTTTGGGCGCACTCCACAGAAAGGCGACCCGGTGTCGGAACTGCGTTGGGATGAGATCGATCGGCGAGCGGTGGACACCGCGCGCGTCCTGGCAGCGGATGCGGTGGAGAAGGTGGGCAACGGCCACCCCGGCACGGCGATGAGCCTGGCGCCGGCCGCGTACCTGCTGTATCAGCGGGTGCTGCGCCACGATCCGACGGACACCCACTGGGTCGGTCGCGACCGGTTCATCCTGTCGGCGGGCCACTCGTCGCTCACCCAGTATGTGCAGCTGTACCTGGGCGGATTCGGGCTCGAGCTCGAGGACCTCAAGGCGCTGCGCACCTGGGGCTCGCTCACCCCGGGTCACCCCGAGTACGGCCACACCAAGGGCGTCGAGATCACGACCGGTCCGCTGGGCCAGGGCCTCGCCTCGGCGGTGGGCTTCGCCTACGCGGCCCGCTACGAGCGCGGCCTCTTCGACCCGGAGGCCGCTGCCGGCGAGTCTCCGTTCGACCACCACATCTATGTGATCGCCGGTGATGGCGACCTGCAGGAGGGCGTCACCTCGGAGGCCTCGTCGCTGGCGGGCCACCAGGCGCTCGGCAACCTGATCGCGATCTACGACTCGAACCAGATCTCGATCGAGGACGACACCAACGTCGCGTTCACCGAGGACGTCGCGAAGCGCTACGAGTCCTACGGCTGGCAGGTGCAGGTCGTGGACTGGAAGAAGACCGGCGAGTACGTCGAAGACGTCGCCGAGCTGTACGGCGCCATCGAGGCCGCGAAGGGCGAGACGACCAAGCCGTCGCTGATCATCCTCCGCACGATCATCGGCTGGCCGTCGCCCGGCAAGCAGAACACCGGCAAGATCCACGGCTCCGCGCTCGGCGCCGACGAGCTCGCCGCCACGAAGAAGGTCCTCGGCTTCGACCCCGAGCAGTCCTTCGTGGTCGCGGACGACGTCATCGCGCGCACCCGGGCGCTGGCCGATCGCGCCGCCGAGCAGCGCGCAGTCTGGCAGGAGTCCTTCGACGCGTGGGCCGCCGCCAACCCGGAGCGCAAGGCACTGTTCGACCGCCTCGAGGCCGGCGAACTGCCCGAGGACGTCGCATCCGCTCTGCCGTCGTTCGAGGCCGGCAAGGACGTCTCGACCCGCGCCGCGTCGGGCACCGTCATCAACGCGCTCGCCGCGGTGCTGCCGGAGCTGTGGGGCGGCTCGGCCGACCTCGCCGAGTCGAACCTCACCACCATCAAGGACGCCAAGTCGTTCATCCCGGCCGAGTGGTCCACGCACGAGTGGTCGGGCGACCCCTACGGCCGCGTGCTGCACTTCGGCATCCGCGAGCACGCGATGGGCGCGATCGTCAACGGCATCAAGCTGCACGGCCCGACCCGTCCGTTCGGCGGCACGTTCCTCATCTTCAGCGACTACATGCGCCCGTCGGTGCGTCTGGCCGCGCTGATGAACATCCCGTCGATCTTCGTGTGGACGCACGATTCGGTCGCGCTCGGTGAGGACGGCCCCACCCACCAGCCGGTCGAGCAGCTCGCGACGCTGCGCGCGATCCCGAACTTCACGGTGGTGCGCCCGGCCGACGCGAACGAGACCTCGGCCGCGTGGCTCGAGATCGTCCGCCGCCAGGACGGGCCGTCGGGCATCGCGCTGACCCGTCAGAACATCCCGGTGTTCGCGCGCGGTGAGGGTGAGGCGGAAGGCGACGTGTTCGCATCGACCGACGGCGTCGCCAAGGGTGCGTACATCCTCGCCGAGGCGCCGAACGGCACCCCCGACGTGATCCTCATCGCGACCGGCTCCGAGGTGCAGCTGGCGGTCTCCGCCCGTGAGACCCTCGCCGCCGAGGGCGTGAACGCCCGCGTGGTGTCGGCGCCGTCGCTGGAGTGGTTCGACGAGCAGGACGAGGCGTACCGCGAGAAGGTCCTGCCCGCGGCCGTCACGGCGCGCGTGTCGGTCGAGGCCGGCTCGGCGCTCACCTGGCGCGGCATCGTCGGCGACGCCGGCCGCTCCGTCGCGATCGACCACTTCGGCGCGTCGGCCGACTACAAGACCCTGTTCCAGAAGTTCGGCATCACCGCCGACGCCGTCGTCGAGGCCGCCCGCGAGTCCCTCGCGGCCACGGCAGCACTCGAACTCGCAGCGGCGAAGTAAGCACGAGGAGAAGGCAGAATGAGCACCCCCACCGAGAAGCTGGTCGCTGAAGGCGTGAGCATCTGGCTCGACGACCTGTCGCGCGAGCGCATCACGTCGGGCAACCTGACCGAGCTCATCTCGACGCGCAACGTCTCAGGCGTCACGACGAACCCGACGATCTTCCAGGGCGCGATCGGCGGCGGCGGACACGCGTACGCCGACCAGATCTCCGAGCTCGCGAAGGCGGGCGCGTCGGTCGACGACGCGATCTTCGCGGCGACGACCGACGACGTGCGCGACGCGGCCGACATCTTCCGTCCCGTCTACGACGCCACGAACGGCGTGGACGGCCGCGTGTCGATCGAGGTCTCCCCCGACCTCGCCCACGACACCGACGCGACGATCGCGCAGGCCAAGGAGCTGTGGGCGAAGGTCGACCGCCCGAACGTCCACATCAAGATCCCCGCGACGAAGGCGGGCTTGCCGGCCATCACCGCGGTGCTCGCCGAGGGCATCTCCGTCAACGTCACGCTGATCTTCAGCCTCGAGCGCTACGCAGAGGTCATCGAGGCGTTCCTCTCGGGCATCGAGCAGGCGCAGGCGAACGGCCATGACATCTCGCAGATCCACTCGGTGGCGTCGTTCTTCGTCTCGCGCGTGGACACCGAGGTCGACAAGCGCCTCGCCGCCATCGGCACGGACGAGGCCGGGGGCCTGAAGTCGCTCGCCGGCGTCGCGAACGCCCGTCTCGCGTACGAGCTGTTCGAGAAGGAGTTCGCCACCGATCGCGCGAAGGCGCTGACGGATGCGGGAGCCAACGCCCAGCGTCCGCTGTGGGCCTCGACCGGCGTGAAGGACCCCAACCTCCCCGACACGCTGTACGTCACCGAGCTCGTCGCCCCCGGCACCGTCAACACCATGCCGGAGAAGACGCTCGAGGCGACGTTCGACCACGGCCAGATCGCCGGCGACACGGTCACCGGCACCTACGCGGCCGCGCACGAGGTGTTCGACCGCCTCGCCGCGGTCGGCGTCGACTTCGCCGACGCGACCCAGGTGCTCGAGGACGAAGGCGTCGAGAAGTTCATCGCCTCCTGGCACGACCTGCAGGGCACCGTGAAGACGGCCCTCGAGGACGCGCTCCAGGCCACCCGATGAGCTTCGACATCCACCTGTCGGGGCACGTCAAGTCCGTCGTCGAGGCGACGCTCCCCGGGCTCGTCGCGAGCCTGGTGGCGTCGGGGATCACCGGGGGCGACTCGTCGCTGTGGGGTTCGGAGGCGGAGGACGAGGCATCCCGTCGGCTCGGGTGGACAGAGGCCGTCAGCGTCTCGCGCCCGCTGGTGCCCGAGATCCTCGCCCTGCGCGAGCGCCTGCACGCCCGCAACGTGACCCGGATCGTGCTCGCGGGCATGGGCGGCTCGTCGCTCGCGCCCGAGGTGATCACGCAGACGTCGGGTGCGCCGCTGGTGATCCTCGACTCGACCGCGCCGGGCCAGGTGCTCGCCGCGATCGACGGCGACGCCCAGGCGGGCGACCTCACGCGCACCGCGCTCGTGGTGTCGTCGAAGTCGGGGTCGACCGTCGAGACGGACTCGGCCAAGCGCGCCTTCGAGGCCGCGTTCCGCGACCTCGGCATCGACCCCGCCGAGCGGATCATCGTCGTGACCGATCCCGGCTCGCCGCTGGACCAGGAGGCCCGCGCCGACGGGTACACCGTGTTCAACGCCGACCCGACCGTGGGTGGCCGCTACTCGGCGCTCACCGCGTTCGGGCTCGTGCCGGCAGGCCTCGCAGGCGCCGACATCTCGGAACTCCTCGACGAGGCCGAGGCGTCGCTGCTCGAGGTCTCGATCGACAGCCCCGACAACCCTGCGCTCGTGCTGGCTGCGGCCATCGCCGGAGGCGAACCGCGCAAGGACAAGCTCGGCCTCATCACCGACGGCACCCACATCGTGGGGCTGCCGGACTGGATCGAGCAGCTCGTCGCCGAGTCGACGGGCAAGGAGGGCACCGGCATCCTGCCCGTCGTCCTGCTGCCGGTCTCCCCCGAGGTCGACACGAAGCCCGCCGATCTGCAGATCGTGCGCTTCGTGGACGAGGCCAAGAAGTTCCACCTGTTCGAGCACCACGAGGGCGAGATCCTCGTCAGCGGCTCGCTCGGTGCGCAGTTCGTGGTGTGGGAGTACGCGACGGCGATCGCGGGACGGATGCTGGGCATCAACCCGTTCGACCAGCCCGATGTCGAGTCCGCCAAGGTCGCCGCGCGCAGCCTGCTCGATGCCCGTCCCGAAGCCACTGCGCCGGCGTTCGCCGTAGAGGGCGTCGAGGTGCGCGTCTCGGACCCCGCCCTCGCCACATCCGGAACGGTCGCGGGAGTGCTCGACGCACTGTGGGCCCGCCTTCCCGAGGACGGCTACGTCGCGATCCAGGCCTACGTCAACCGCCTCGAGCTCGGCCAGCTCTCCGGCCTGCGCGAACTCGTCGCCGCGGACTCGGGTCGCCCCGCCACGTTCGGCTGGGGGCCCCGGTTCCTCCACTCGACGGGGCAGTACCACAAGGGCGGCCCCGCGAACGGCGTGTTCCTGCAGATCCTGGAGCAGACCGACGTCGACCTCGAGATCCCTGGCCGGCCGTTCACGTTCGGCCAGCTCATCCAGGCGCAGGCTGCGGGCGACGCGGCCGTGCTCGCCGAAGGCCACGGCCGTCCGGTCGTGACCCTGACCCTCACCGACCCCCAGATCGAAGTGCTCTCGCTCTTCGAAGCGGCACAGTAGGAGTTCGAGCCCCACATGACCGTCGAGATCTCGCGCGGGCACAACCCGCTGCGCGACCCCGAAGACCGTCGCCTCAACCGCATCGCCGGCCCGAGCGCGCTCGTCATCTTCGGCGTCACGGGAGACCTCTCCCGCAAGAAGCTCATGCCCGCCGTCTATGACCTCGCCAACCGGGGGCTGCTGCCTCCCGGCTTCGCGCTCGTCGGCTTCGCGCGACGTGACTGGGAGGACCAGGACTTCGCCAAGGTCGTCTACGACGCGGTGCGTCAGCACGCCCGCACCGAGTTCCGCGACGAGACGTGGCAGCAGCTGCTCCAGGGCATCCGCTTCGTCTCGGGCGAGTTCGACGACCCGGACGCCTTCCGCCGTCTGAAGGACACCGTCGACAAGCTCGACACCGACCGCGGCACGATGGGCAATCACGCGTACTACCTGTCGATCCCGCCGAAGGCGTTCCCCCTCGTCGCGGAGCAGCTGAAGTCCTCGGGCCTCGTCGACGACACCGCCGACCAGCCCGACCGCTGGCGCCGCGTCGTCATCGAGAAGCCCTTCGGTCACGACCAGGAGTCGGCGCGCGCCCTGAACGATGTGCTCCGCTCGGCGTTCCCGACGGACTCGATCTTCCGCATCGACCATTACCTCGGCAAGGAGACGGTCCAGAACATCCTGGCGCTGCGCTTCGCGAACGAGCTGTACGAGCCGATCTGGAACCGCAACTACGTCGACCACGTGCAGATCACCATGGCGGAAGACATCGGGGTGGGCGGCCGTGCCGGCTACTACGACGGCGTCGGCGCCGCGCGCGACGTCATCCAGAACCACCTGCTGCAGCTCATGGCGCTCACCGCGATGGAGGAGCCCATCTCGTTCGACGCGAAGGACCTCCGCGCCGAGAAGGAGAAGGTGCTCGCCGCCGTCACCCTCCCGGCCGACCTTGCGCGCTCGACCGCTCGCGGTCAGTACGCCGGCGGCTGGCAGGGCGGCGAGAAGGTGCTCGGCTTCCTCGAGGAAGACGGCATGAACCCGCAGTCCACGACCGAGACGTACGCCGCCGTCACGCTCGAGGTGAACACGCGCCGCTGGGCCGGCGTGCCGTTCTACCTCCGCACCGGCAAGCGCCTCGGCCGCCGCGTCACCGAGATCGCCGTGGTGTTCAAGCGCGCCCCCGAACTGCTGTTCTCGCGCAGCCAGACCTCGGGTCAGGGCCAGAACGCCCTCGTGATCCGCGTCCAGCCCGATGAAGGCGTGACGATCCGCTTCGGCTCCAAGGTGCCGGGCGCCGGCGCCCAGGTGCGCGACGTCACGATGGACTTCGGCTACGGCCACGCATTCACCGAGGCGAGCCCCGAGGCCTATGAGCGGCTCATCCTCGATGTGCTCCTCGGCGACCCGCCGCTGTTCCCGCGGCACGAAGAGGTCGAGCTGTCGTGGAGGATCCTCGACCCGATCGAGAAGTTCTGGGATGCCCAGGGCGGCCCGCTCGAACAGTACTCGCCCGGGTCGTGGGGCCCGGATTCCGCGGACGAGATGCTCTCCCGCGATGGTCGCACCTGGAGGCGCCCGTGATCGTCGACCTTCCCGACACCACTGTCAGCAAGATCTCCCGCGCACTCGTCAACGTGCGCGAAGAGGGCGGGGCTGTCGCGCTCGGCCGCGTGCTGACGCTCGTGATCCTCACCCGCGAGGGCGCCGTCGAAGAGGTGATCGAGGCCGCGAACGACGCGTCACGCGAGCATCCGATGCGCGTCATCGTGCTGATGATCCCCGACTCCGGCGACGGCGAGTCCCGCCTCGACGCGCAGATCCGGGTCGGCGGCGACGCCGGCGCGAGCGAGGTCGTCACGCTGCGCGCGTTCGGCGACGCCGGCCGCTCGAACCTCGAGAGCCTCGTGACGGGTCTCCTCCTCCCCGACGCCCCTGTGGTGGTGTGGTGGCCCAACCGGACCCCCGATCACATCTCGCGGACGTCGATCGGCCGCATCGCGCAGCGCCGGATCACGGATGCCGCGACCAAGTCGGACCCGTCGGCGTGGGTCGCCGGCCTCGGCGAGCAGTACGCGCCGGGCGACACCGACCTCGCCTGGACGCGCCTGACGCGCTGGCGCGAGCAGCTGGCCGCGATCCTCGACCAGCCGCCGTACGAGCCCGTCCTGGGCGTGCGCGTGCGCGGGGCGTCCGACTCGCCCTCCACCGCGCTCCTGGCGGCGTGGCTGCGTCTCACGCTCGACGTGCCGGTCGACTGGGCCTACCTCGACGCGGAAGAGTGGCCGCACGGCATCAAGTCCGTCGTCCTGGTGCGCGCGAGCGGCGAGGTGCTCCTGGAGCGCCCGTCGCCCGGCGTGGCCATCCTCACGCAGCCGGGTCAGCCGACGCACGACCTCGCGTTCCCCCGCCGGACGCTGCGCGAATGCCTCGCGGAGGAGCTTCGTCGACTCGACCCGGACGTCCTGTATGGTCGAGTGATCACCGAGGGTTGGGAGCTGCTCGACCCCCCGGCGACGAAGGGGACGCAGACCTGATGAGCGGTGCGCGGGTGACGGACGGGACGCAGACGGATGCCTGAGGGCTGGGCAGAGAAACGCGTCATCATCAGTTCCGATCCCGCCGCCTTGGCCGAGTCGGTCGCGCCCCGCTTCCTGAGTCGGGTCACCAAGCGCATCGATGAGGGCAAGCTCGCACACATCTCGCTCACGGGCGGCTCGATGGGCGCGGCCGTGCTCGCGGCGGCCGCGCGGAATCCACGTGCGGCGCGTATCGACTGGTCGCGCGTGCACTTCTGGTGGAGCGACGAGCGCTTCGTTCCGCTCGGCCACGCCGAGCGGAACGACCGCCAGGCCCGTGACGCGTTCCTCGATGTCGTCGAGGTCCCCGCGGAGAACATCCACGCGACCCTCGGGAGCGACGACGGGGCCGACCTGGACACAGCGGCTGCCGCGTACGCCGATGAGCTCGCGCGCTTCCCGGGTGCCGAGGGCGCGTGGCCGTCGTTCGACGTCTGCTTCCTCGGCGTCGGCCCGGACGGGCACATCGCATCGCTCTTCCCCGACCGCTCCGAGATCCAGATCACGGACCGCTCGGTGGTGGCCGTGCGCGACTCCCCCAAGCCGCCGCCGGAGCGCATCACCATGACGCGCCCGGTGATCAACAGCTCGAAGCGCGTCTGGCTCGTGCTGGCGGGCGCCGACAAGGCGGCCGCCCTCGGGCTCGCCCTCGCCGGCGCGAGCTACGCGAGCGTGCCCGCTGCCGGCGCGAAGGGCCGCAAGCGCACGACGTTCTTCGTCGACCAGGCCGCCGCCGCTCAGGTGCCGCCGGACCTCATCGACCGGGAGTACTGACGCGGCTCGGCGACGAGCGCCGGACATACGAGAAGAGCGGATGCTGCAGCATCCGCTCTTCTCGTATGTGTGAGGTTGTTCAGTCCTGGCCGCGGCGCTCGCGCAGCTGCTTGAGCGCGTCGTCGAGGAGGGTCTCGGCCTCTTCCTCGGTGCGGCGCTCCTTCACGTAGGCGAGGTGCGTCTTGTACGGCTCAGTCTTCGCGACGGCGGGAGGGTTCTCCTTGTCGCGGCCTGCCGGGAGACCCGAGTGCGGCGAGTCGATCGTGTCGGGGATCTCCTCTTCGGGGATTCCCGCCGCGAAGTAGCGGACGGTCTCGTTGCCCAGGGCATCCCAGTACGAGACGGCCACGCGGTCGGCGTGGAAGCCATGGTCCTGCTCGCCCATCGGACCGGCACCGACGCGGGTGCCGCGGATCGCGTTGCCTCCGGTGGCCATCAGACGGCCTGGAACTTCGTGATCAGGCCGAGGGCGACGATCGAGGCGAACCACACCAGGGCGAGGACCACCGTGAACCGGTTGAGGTTGCGCTCGGCGAGGCCCGAGGAGCCGAGCGCCGACGTCATGCCGCCGCCGAACATGTCGGACAAGCCGCCGCCGCGCCCTTTGTGGAGCAGGATGAGGAGAGTCAGCAGGAGACTCGTGATGCCGAGAAGCACCTGCAGGACGAACTCGAGGATCTGCACAGTCGTTGAAGCCTTTCGCTGCGATCGTTCGCCGATCGCACAAGGGTCAAGTATACGTGTAGGTCGGCGGGCGGTGAGGAATACTCACCGCCCGCCGACCGCGGGGTCAGACCCCGACGTGCTTCTGGTAGCGGATGATCGCGGCGAACTCGTCGACGACGAGGCTCGCACCGCCGACCAGGGCGCCGTCCACGTCGGGCTCGCGCATGAAGCTCGCGATGTTCGCGGCCTTCACCGACCCGCCGTAGAGCACGCGCGTGCGCGCTGCCGCGTCCGCGCCGAGCTTCTCGCCGATGACCTCGCGGAGCTTGGCGCACACGTCCTGCGCCTGCTCCGGCGTCGCGGCCTGGCCGGAGCCGATCGCCCAGACGGGCTCGTAGGCGACGACGATGTCGGCGTCGGCCTTGAGCCCCTCGAGCGCGACCGACAGCTGGCTGACCGGCACGGCGCTGGCGCCGAACTTCTCCAGGTCCTCGCTGGTCTCGCCGACGCAGATCACGGGCACGAGGCCGTGCTTGAGCGCGGCCTTGACCTTCGAGCCCACGACCTCATCCGTCTCGTCGTGGTACTGCCGGCGCTCGGAGTGGCCGATGATGACGTACTTGGCGTCGAGCTTGGCCAGGAACGCACCCGAGATCTCACCGGTGTACGCGCCCGAGTCGTGCGCCGACAGGTCCTGTGCGCCGAGGGCGAACGGGATCTTGTCGGCATCGAGCAGCGTCTGCACGGTGCGCAGGTCGGTGAAGGGCGGGAACACCGCGACCTCGACCGAGCCGTCCTCGTGCTTGGCGTCCTTGAGGGTCCAGTGCAGCTTCTGCACGAACGCGACCGCCTGAAGGTGGTCGAGGTTCATCTTCCAGTTGCCCGCGATGAGCGGGGTACGGCCTGCTACTGCCATCCGAGGACCTCCAGTCCGGGGAGCTTCTTGCCCTCGAGGAACTCGAGGCTGGCTCCGCCGCCGGTCGAGATGTGACCGAAGGCGTCGTCGGCGAATCCGAGCTGACGGACCGCTGCGGCGGAGTCGCCGCCGCCGACGACCGACAGGCCGTCGACCTCGGTGAGCGCCTGGGCGACCGCCTTGGTGCCCGCGGCGAAGGGTGCGAGCTCGAACACGCCCATTGGGCCGTTCCAGAACACCGTCTGGGAGTCGCGCACGAGCGCGGCGAAGCGCTCGGCGGTCTCGGGGCCGATGTCGAGGCCGAGACCGGATGCCCCGAACGCCGTGTCCTCGATGCCGTCGGCGCTCGTGACGACGTGATCCGCGTCGGCGCCGAACTTCGAGGCCACGACGACATCGGTCGGGAGCACGAGCTCGACGCCCGACTCCTCGGCGCGCCGCATGTACTCGCGCACGGTGTCGAGCTGGTCGGCCTCGAGGAGGCTCGAGCCGACCTTGTGCCCCTGTGCGGCGAGGAAGGTGAACAGCATGCCGCCGCCGATGAGGAGACGGTCCACGCGCGGCAGCAGGTGGTCGATGACGCCGAGCTTGTCGCTGACCTTCGAGCCGCCGAGCACGACCGTGTAGGGACGCTCGGGGTTCTCGGTCAGGCGGTCGAGCACCTCGACCTCCTTCTCGATCAGGAACCCGGCAGCCGAGGGCAGGAGCTCGGCGAGGTCGTAGACCGACGCCTGCTTGCGGTGCACGACACCGAAGCCGTCGGAGACGAGCACGTCGCCGAGGGCGGCGAGCTCCTCGGCGAAGGCGCGGCGCGTGGCGTCGTCCTTGGCCGTCTCGCCGGGGTTGAACCGGAGGTTCTCGATGATCGCGACGTCGCCGTCCTCGAGGGCGGCGACGGCCTCGCGGGCCGACTCCCCCACCGTGTCGCGCGCGAACGCGACGGGCTTGCCGAGGAGCTCCGAGAGTCGCTGGGCGACGGGCTCGAGGCTGTACTTCGCGTCGGGGGCACCGTCGGGGCGGCCGAGGTGCGAGCAGACGATGACGCGGGCGCCCTGGTTGATCAGGGCGTTGAGCGTGGGGAGCGTGGCCCGTACACGGCCATCGTCCGTGATGACCGCGTCCTTGAGGGGGACGTTCAGGTCAGCACGGACGATGACACGCTTGCCGGCCAGCGAACCCAGCGTGCTGAGGGTGCGCAGAGCCATCGGGATCAGAGCTTCGAGGCGACGATCTCGGTGAGGTCGACGAGGCGGTTCGAGTAGCCCCACTCGTTGTCGTACCAGCCGACGACCTTGACCTGGTTGCCGATGACGCGCGTGAGACCGGCGTCGAAGATGCAGGAGTGGTCGTCGGTGACGATGTCGCTGGAGACGATCTCGTCCTCGGTGTACTTGAGGATGCCCTTGAGCGGGCCCTCGGCGGCGGCCTTGTAGGCCGCCTTGATCTCGTCGACGGTCACCTCGCGCTCGAGCTCGACCGTGAGGTCGGTCGCAGAGCCGGTGGGAACCGGCACGCGCAGCGCGAAGCCGTCGAGCTTGCCCTTGAGCTCCGGCAGCACGAGGCCGATGGCCTTGGCGGCACCGGTCGACGTGGGGACGATGTTCAGCGCGGCGGCGCGGGCGCGACGCAGGTCACTGTGCGGGCCGTCCTGCAGGTTCTGGTCGGCCGTGTAGGCGTGGACCGTCGTCATCAGGCCCTTGACGATGCCGAACTCGTCGTTCAGCACCTTCGCCAGCGGCGCGAGGCAGTTCGTGGTGCACGAGGCGTTCGAGATGATGTTCTGCGTCTCGGAGTCGTAGGTCTCCTCGTTCGCACCGATGACGAACGTGCCGTCCTCGCCCGTGGCGGGAGCGGAGATCAAGACCTTCTTGGCACCGCCTGCGATGTGCTTCGCGGCGTCGACGGCCTTGGTGAAGCGGCCGGTCGACTCGATGACGATGTCGACACCCAGCTCTCCCCAGGGGAGGTTGGCGGGGTCGCGCTCTTCGAAGACCTTGATGGTCTTGTCACCGACCGTGATCGAGTCCTCGGTGTACGAGACCTCCTGGTCGAGGCGGCCGAGGATCGAGTCGTACTTGAGCAGGTGCGCAAGCGTCTTGTTGTCGGTGAGGTCGTTCACCGCCACGATGTCGAGGTCCGCACCCTGCGCGAGAGCCGCGCGGAGGTAGTTGCGTCCGATTCGGCCGAAGCCGTTGATGCCGATCTTGACAGTCACGGAGTTTCTCCTGAGATGTGTCGTGCGCGAATGCGCGGTTGTTGCGATGCGAACGAGGACAACGGCGTCCCGGCGGGCTGTCCCGCCGGGACGCCACGCTTACTAGGACAGTACCAGCAGGCCCGAGGTCTTCTGACGGGCGGCGTCGAGGCGCTGGGCCACGTTCTGCCAGTTCGCGATGTTCCAGACCGCCTTGACGTAGTCGGCCTTGACGTTGAGGTAGTCGAGGTAGAAGGCGTGCTCCCACATGTCGAGCTGGAAGATCGGGATCGTGCCCTGCGCGGTGTTGCCCTGCTGGTCGAACAGCTGCTGGATGATGAGCTGCTCGCCGATCGGGTCCCAGCTGAGGACGGCCCAGCCCGAGCCCTGGATCCCATTGGCGGCGGCGGTGAAGTGCGCCTGGAACTTGTCGAAGCCGCCGAAGAACTCGTCGATGGCCGCGCGCAGCTCGCCCTCGGGCTCGCCGCCGCCCTCGGGCGAGAGGTTGGTCCAGAAGATCGAGTGGTTGACGTGACCGCCGAGGTGGAACGCGAGGTCCTTCTCGAGCTTGTTCACGTTCGCCAGGTTGCCGGACTCGCGCGCCTCGGCCAGCTGCTCCAGCGCGGTGTTCGCGCCGGTGACGTACGCCTGGTGGTGCTTGCTGTGGTGCAGCTCCATGATCTTGCCGCTGATGTGCGGCTCGAGTGCGGCGTAGTCGTAAGGGAGGTCGGGCAAGGTGTACTTCGCCATGTTCTCTTCTTCCTGTCGGCGCGCGCCGAAGTCCCCGGCGCAGCGAGGGGTGACGGATTCATCCTACTGAGGGCCAACGCCCGCGCGGCGGGGTTGCTTCCGTCTGTGACGTATGGAAGACGGATGCCGCGGACCGCAGCATCCGTCCTGGGTTTCAGTCCTCGATACCGGCGGGAACGGCCGATTCGGTACCCGGCAGGCCCTCGGCCTCGGCCTTCTTGTCGGCCATGGCGAGGAGGCGGCGGATGCGGCCGGCGACGGCGTCCTTGGTGAGGGGCGGGTCGGCGTGGTGGCCGAGCTCGTCGAGGCTCGCGTCACGGTGCGCGAGGCGAAGGTCGCCCGCCTGACGGAGGTGGTCGGGTACCTCGTCACCGAGGATCTCCAGCGCGCGCTCCACGCGCGCGCACGCGGCGACGGCGGCCTGCGCCGAGCGGCGCAGATTGGCGTCGTCGAAGTTCACGAGCCGGTTGACGCCCGCGCGCACCTCGCGGCGCTGACGCATCTGATCCCACTCGCCGGCGGCGCGGACGGCACCCATCGCGGCGAGGGCCGCGCGGATCGCCTCACCCTCGCGCACGACGACGCGCGGGATGCCGCGCACTTCGCGCGCCTTGCCGGCGATGCCGAGGCGGTGCGCAGCGCCGACGAGCGCCATCGCGGCCTCCGACGACGGGCAGGTGATCTCGAGCGCGGCCGAGCGACCCGGGTCGCTGAGCGTGCCGGCGGCGAGGAACGCGCCGCGCCAGATGGCGGCGAGGTCGCCGCGCGAGCCCGTGGTGAGCTTGTTGGGGAGGCCGCGGACGGGGCGGCGGCGCTGGTCGAGGAGACCGGTCTGCCGCGCGAGGGTCTCGCCGCCCTCGATCACGCGGACCGCGTAGTGGCTGCCCGTGCGGGCTCCGGAGCCCTGTACGTGGACGAGCTCCGGCCGCACGCCGTAGAGCTCGACGAGATCGCGGGCGGTGCGGCGCGCGAGGATGTCGGAGTCCAGTTCGGCCTCCACCGCGACGCGGTTGGCGATCGAGTGCAGACCTCCCGAGAATCGCAGCAGCGACGTGAGCTCGGCCACCCGTGCCGTAGGGCGCGGGTCTCGCACGGTGATCAGCTCGGCCTTCACGTCAGCGGTCAGCGACACGGGTCTCCTTCATCGGTCTTGCGGGAACGACCGTCAAGCCTACCCGGCCGGTCCGGCCGCGCAGGCGCGGTCACTCGCGCCCGAGGTCGCGGTGCGTCACGCGGACGGCGACGCCGGGCACGCTCGCGAGGCGCTGCGCGAGCTCGCGCACCATCACGACCGAGCGGTGCTTCCCGCCGGTGCAGCCGATCGCGACGACGGAATGGCTCTTGTTCTCGCGCTGATAGCCCTCGAGCACCGGGCGCAGCGCCGCGCTGTACGCGTCGAGGAACTCCTCCGCGCCCTCCTGGCCCAGCACGTACTCGCGCACCTCCTCGTCCTCGCCTGTGAACGGGCGGAGCCGCTCGTCCCAGAACGGGTTCGGGAGGAAACGCATGTCGGCCACGATGTCGGCGTCCGGCGGCAGACCGTACTTGAAGCCGAAGCTCTGGAGAGTCACGGTGTGCCGCGCCGCACCCTCCTCGCTGAAGAGGTCGGCGACCTTCGTCGCCAGCTGGTGGATGTTGTACGACGACGTGTCGATGATGACGTCGGCGCTCTCGCGGACGGCCGCGAGGCGCGCGCGCTCGCGACGGATGCCGTCGAGGATGGTTCCGTCGTGCTGCAGCGGGTGAGGGCGCCGCACGGCTTCGAAGCGCCGCACGAGCACCTCGTCCGAGGCATCCAGGAACAGCAGCCGGATCTGCCGGCGCTCGCGGAGCGCGCGCATCGCGTCCGGGAGGTCCGAGAAGAGGTCTCGCCCCCGCACGTCGACCACGACGGCCACCCGGGGCAGCACTCCCCCGGCGAGCTCGGTGAGCTCGAGCAGCGGCTTGAGCATCTGCGGGGGGAGGTTGTCGACGACGTACCAGTCGAGATCCTCCAGCGCGTTCGCCGCCGTAGACCGCCCGGCACCCGACATCCCCGTGACGATCAGCACTTCTCCGACGTCTTGACGCGTCGCCTCGCCCATGACCACCCCCGTCCCGACAAGCCTAGTCAGTCACAGCGGACGGCCGCTCGTCGGTGCGACCGGCGCTACGGCGCGTCGGCGAGGGCGGCGGGCTCGGCGAGGTGCGTGTGGATGGCCGACGCGAGCTTCGGGCCGACGCCGGGAAGCTGTGCGATCTCCTCCGGCGTCGCCTTCCGCAGCGCCGACACTGAGCCGAAGTGCCGCAGCAGCGCCTTGATCCGGGCATCGCCCAGGCCGGGCACCTCGGCCAGCACGCTCTGGATGTCGCGGCGCCGGCGCTTGCGCTGGTGAGTGATCGCGAACCGGTGGGCCTCGTCGCGAAGCCGCTGCAGGAGGTACAGCGCCTCGGACGTGCGGGGCAGGATGACCGGGTACTCCTCCCCCGGCAGCCATACCTCCTCGAGCCGCTTGGCGATGCCGCACAGCGCGATCTCCTCGTGCCCGGCGTCGCGCAAGGCCCGCGCCGCGGCCTCGACCTGGGGCTTGCCGCCGTCGACGACCAGCAGCTGCGGCCGGTACGCGAAGCGCGGGCGGCGCCGCTCGGTCACCACTTCGCCGTCCGCGGTCGGGTCCGGGGCGGCATCCGGCTCGTTCTCCTCCGGACGGTCGAGGTACGCGAGCCGGCGCGTGAGCACCTGGTACAGCGAGTCCGTGTCGTCGGTGGTCTCGGCGACGCCGAACGAACGGTACTGGTCCTTGCGGGGAAGTCCGTCCTCGAAGACGACCATCGATGCCACGACGTTCGTACCGCTCAGGTGCGACACATCGAAGCACTCGATGCGCAGCGGCGCCTCCGCGAGCTCGAGGGCCTCCTGCAGGTCGGTGAGCGCCTGGCTGCGCGCGACGTAATCGCTGGTACGGCGGGTCTTGTGGAGCATCAGCGCCTGCTGCGCGTTGAGCGTCGCGGTGCGCATGAGGTCCGCCTTCCGGCCGCGTTGCGCGATCTGGATCGTCACGGCCTTGCCACGGCGCCCACGCAGCCACTCCTCGAGGTCAGCGGCGTCGTCGGGCATCGCCGGCACCAGCACCTGCTTCGGGATGTCGGCGCCCGCGGCGTTGCCGTAGGTGCGCTGCAGAACCTGGTCGACGAGCTCGCCGCCGGTGATGTCGAGCTCCTTCTCGATCGTGGTCGCGCGCACGCCCCGCACGCGGCCGCCGCGGATCACGAAGTGCTGCACAGTGGCGGCCAGTTCGTCTTCGGCGATCCCGAAGAGGTCGGCGTCGGTGTCGGATGCGAGCACGAGCGCGCTGCGATTCAGCACGGCGTCGATGGACTGCAGCCGGTCGCGGTAGACGGCGGCCGCCTCGTAGTCCATCGCGGCCGAGGCCTCGCGCATGCGCGCCGTGAGCTCTCTCGTGAAGCGCTGGTCGCCGCCGGACATGAAGGCGATGAAGTCGTCGACGATCGCGCGGTGCTCCTCGATCGTGACCTTCATCGAGCACGGCCCGCCGCACCGCCCGATCTGCCCGGGGAAGCACGGCCTCCCGGTCGCCATCGCCTTCTTGTACGACGAATCGCTGCAGGTGCGGATCGGGAACACTCGGATCATCAGATCGATCGTGTCGTGCACCGCCCACACCTTCGGGTACGGACCGAAGTACTTCGCTCCCGGGATGCGGCGATTGCGCGTCACGATGACGCGCGGCGCCTCGTCGGCGAGGGTGATCGCCATGAACGGGTACGACTTGTCGTCCTTGTAGCGGACGTTGAAGGGCGGATCGAACTCCTTGATCCACTGGTATTCGAGCTGCAGCGAGTCGACGTCGGTCGCCACGACTGTCCATTCGACCGACGCCGCGGTCGTCACCATGCGTCGCGTGCGCTCGTGGAGCGTGTGCAGCGGCGCGAAGTAGTTCGACAGGCGCGCGCGGAGGTTCTTCGCCTTGCCGACGTAGAGCACGCGCCCGTCCCGGTCGCGGAACCGGTAGACCCCGGGGTTGGTCGGGATCTCTCCCGGCTTCGGCTTGTACGGGACGGTGGGAGCGGAGCGCGCCATGCGGCTCAGCCGGCCTTGCGGGCCTCGACGAGCTCGGTGACCGCGTGCGTGGGGGCGCGCAGCCCGAGGACCTCGGCGAGGAACGCACCCGTGTGACTGTCTTCCACGCGCGCCACCTGCTCGGGCGTGCCCGTTGCGATGACCTGGCCGCCGCCCGAGCCGCCCTCGGGGCCGAGATCGATCACCCAGTCGGAGGACTTGATGACGTCGAGGTTGTGCTCGATGACGATGACCGTGTTGCCCTTGTCGACCAGGCCGTTCAGCACCTCGAGCAGCTTGCGGACGTCTTCGAAGTGCAGACCCGTGGTCGGCTCGTCGAGCACGTAGATCGACCGGCCGTTGGTGCGCCGCTGCAGCTCGGTGGCGAGCTTCACCCGCTGCGCCTCGCCGCCCGAGAGGGTCGTGGCGGACTGACCGAGCCGCACGTAGCCGAGGCCGACGTCGACCAGCGTCTTCAGGTAGCGGTGGATGGCCTGGATCGGCTCGAAGAACTCCGCCGCCTCTGCGATCGGCATCTCGAGCACCTCGGCGATGTTCTTGCCCTTGTAGTGCACCGCCAGGGTGTCGCGGTTGTACCGCTTGCCGTGGCAGACCTCGCAGTCGACGTACACGTCGGGGAGGAAGTTCATCTCGATCTTGATCGTGCCGTCGCCCGAGCACGCCTCGCAGCGGCCGCCCTTGACGTTGAAGCTGAACCGGCCCGGCTGGTAGCCGCGCACCTTCGCCTCGGGCGTCTCGCTGAAGAGCGTCCGGATGCGGTCGAAGACGCCGGTGTAGGTCGCCGGGTTCGACCGCGGCGTGCGCCCGATCGGCGCCTGGTCGACGTGCACGACCTTGTCGAGGTTGTCGAGTCCCGTCACGCGTGTGTGCTTGCCGGCTACTCGCCGCGCACCGTTGAGGCGCGTCGCGAGGACCTGATAAAGGATGCCGTTGACCAGCGACGACTTGCCCGAGCCGCTGACTCCGGTGACCGAGGTGAGCACGCCGAGCGGGAAGTCGACCGTCACGTTCTTGAGGTTGTTCTCGCGCGCGCCGACGACGGTCACCTGGCGCTTCTTGTCGATCTTGCGGCGCTTCTTCGGCGTGGGGATCGAGCGCCGGCCCGACAGGTAGTCGCCGGTGATCGAGTCGGGGTCGGCGAGGAGCTCGCCGATCGGCCCGGAGTGCACGACCTCGCCGCCGTTGACGCCGGCGCCGGGGCCGATGTCGACGACCCAGTCCGCGGCATGGATCGTCTCCTCGTCGTGTTCGACGACGATGAGGGTGTTGCCGAGGTCGCGCAGCGCCACGAGGGTCTCGATGAGACGGCGGTTGTCGCGCTGGTGCAGGCCGATCGACGGCTCGTCCAGCACGTACAGCACGCCGGTCAGGCCGGAGCCGATCTGGGTCGCGAGCCGGATGCGCTGCGCCTCGCCGCCCGAGAGCGTCGCCGCGGCGCGGCTCAGGCTGAGGTAGTCGAGGCCGACGCGGATGAGGAAGTCCAGCCGGAGGCGGATCTCGCGCAGCACCTGCGCGGCGATCGTCGCCTCGCGTTCGGTGAGCGTCAGCTTGGCGAAGTACTCGCGCGCCTCGCCGAGGCTCAGGCGCGAGGCATCCGCGATGGAATGCCCGTGCACCTGGACGGCAAGCACCTCCGGCTTGAGTCGCGCGCCGTCGCACACCGGGCACGGCACCTCGCGGAGGTACTCCGCCCAGCGCTGACGCTGCGTGTCGGACTCGGCCTGGGTGTACTGCCGCTCGATGTAGGGGACCACGCCCTCGAAGCCTGAGGAGTAGCGCATCTCGCGGCCGTAGCGGTTCTTCCACCGCACCGTCACCTTGTAGTCCTCGCCGCGCAGCACCGCCTCGCGCACTTCGGACGGGAGCTTCTTCCACGGCGTGTCGAGCGAGAACGCGAGGTCGTTCGCGAGTCCTTCGAGCAGGCGCTCGTAGTACTGGAAGAGCCCTTTGCCCTGGGTCGTCCACGGGATGAGGACGCCTTCGCGGATCGAGAGGTCCTCGTCGCCCAGCATGAGCTCGACGTCCACGGACATGCGGGTGCCCAGGCCCGAGCACGCCGGGCAGGCGCCGAACGGCGCGTTGAACGAGAACGTGCGCGGCTCGATCTCCGTCAGCTGCAGCGGGTGGCCGTTCGGGCACGCGAGCTTCTCGGAGAACGACTGCCACGCGGCATCGCCCTCTTCGTCGACGAAGTTGACCTGCACGACGCCGCTCGCGAGCGAGAGCGCGGTCTCGACCGAGTCGGTGACGCGGTCGAGGATGCCGGGTGCCGCGACCAGACGGTCCACGACGACCGCGATGTCATGCTTGTAGCTCTTCTTGAGCGTCGGGGGCTCGGCGAGCTGGACCAGATCCCCGTCGACGATGGCACGGGCGTAGCCCTTCGCGCCGAGCTCTTTGAAGAGGTCGACGAACTCGCCCTTCTTCTGCGTGACGACGGGTGCGACGATCTGGTACCGCGTGCGCTCGGGCAGCTCCATGAGCTGGTCGGCGATCTGCTGCACTGTCTGGCGCTGGATGACCTCGCCGCATTCGGGGCAGTGGGGCACGCCGATGCGCGCCCACAGCAGGCGCATGTAGTCGTGGATCTCGGTGATCGTGCCCACCGTCGACCGCGGGTTGCGGTTCGTGGACTTCTGGTCGATCGACACCGCGGGGCTGAGCCCCTCGATGAAGTCGACGTCGGGGCGGTCGACCTGCCCGAGGAACTGGCGGGCATAGGCGCTCAGCGACTCGACGTACCGGCGCTGGCCCTCTGCGAAGATCGTGTCGAACGCGAGGCTCGACTTGCCCGAGCCCGACAGGCCCGTGAACACGACGAGCGAATCGCGCGGGATGTCGAGGTCGACGTCCTTGAGGTTGTGCACGCGGGCACCGCGGACGCTGAGCTTTCCGCTGGTACCGCCGAGGGAGTTTGCGGGCATGCTTCCGGGCAGAGCGACAGGGACGATGGGCACCCGACAAGTCTAGGTGGGGCCTCCGACACGCGGGCTGGGAGCCGTTCGCCGTGGGCGAAGACAGGGCCCTCGCCGCGGTCTTCGGTCAGCGGGCGCCGGCGAACGGCTGCAGCGCGTCGCGGAGCGCCAGGAGCGCGGCGGCATCCGTCCCCACGCTCGCCATCACCTTGCCCGGCACCTCGAGCGCCTGAACCCGCAGGTGCGCACCCGCCTCGGTCAGCCGGACGTCGAGCACCCGCTCGTCGTCGTCGCGGCGCGAGCGGGTGACGAGGTCCTGCGCCTCGAGGCGCTTGACGAGGGGCGACAGCGTCGCGGGCTCCAGGGCGAGTTCGGCGGCGAGCTCGCGCAGTGAGCGCGGCGACCGCTCCCACAGTGCGAGCATCACGAGGTACTGCGGATGCGTGAGGCCGAGCGGCTCGAGGATCGGCCGGTACAGCCCCACCACGTTGCGCGCCGCGGTCACCAGCGCGAAGCAGACCTGGTTGTCGAGCTTGAGCAGATCGTCGGGGCTGAGTTCGGCGTTCTTCACGGGATTATCCTATCGGCACTAATCATTAGTACACTAATGAACATGCGAGCAAGGGATGCCTCCACCCCCGACCGTCGTCCGCTCCGCGAGCGCGTGCGCGAAGCCGGCGGATGGTACGCGTTCCTCAACTCCAACTTGATCCGCGTCGCCGGCCCCGCCGCCGTGGGGCCATACGAGACGACTCCCCCGCCGAGCCAGGCGGAACGGGCCGAGCGTGCGTGCCCGCTGTGCGGCGTGCCGATCTCGCAGCACACGTTCGACCGTTCCGGTCCGAAGCCTCTGATGCACTGCCCGTAGTCGAGCGCGCGCGAGCGTCGAAGGGCGCCGGGCTCAGGCGTGGCCCGCGCGCTCCATGGCACGCAGCTCCTTCTTGAGGTCCTGCACCTCGTCGCGCAACCGCGCGGCGAGCTCGAACTTCAGTTCCCCGGCCGCGGCGAGCATCTGCTGGCTGAGGTCGGCGATCGTCGCCTCGAGCTGCTCCGCGCCCTCGGCGGCGATTCCCTCGCGGCGCAGCTGCGGGGTCGGGCTCTTGCCGACACCCGACTTGGTCTTCGCCGCCGCCTTGCCCCGCAGCATCCGATCCGTATCGGATGCCTCGCGGGCGAGCACTTCGGTGATGTCGGCGATCCGCTTGCGCAGCGCCTGGGGTTCGATGCCGTTGGCGGTGTTGTAGGCGATCTGCTTCTCGCGGCGCCGGTCGGTCTCTTCGATCGCCTTGGCCATCGAATCGGTCACGGTGTCGGCGTACATGTGCACCTGACCCGAAACGTTCCGGGCCGCGCGACCGATCGTCTGGATGAGCGAGGTGCCGCTGCGGAGGAACCCCTCCTTGTCGGCGTCGAGGATCGACACCAGCGAGACCTCGGGCAGGTCGAGACCCTCTCGGAGCAGGTTGATGCCGACGAGGACGTCGTAGACGCCGGCTCGCAGCTCACTGAGGAGTTCGACGCGACGCAGCGTGTCGACGTCGGAGTGCAGATAGCGCACACGCACGCCGTGCTCGCCGAGGAAGTCGGTGAGCTCCTCGGCCATCTTCTTCGTGAGCGTCGTCACGAGCACCCGCTCGTCGCGCTGGACACGGATGCGGATCTCTTCGAGCAGGTCGTCGATCTGGCCCTTCGACGGCTTCACGACGATCTCGGGGTCGACGAGGCCCGTCGGGCGGATGATCTGCTCCACCACGCCGTCCGCGATGCCCATCTCGTACCGGCCCGGCGTCGCGGACAGGTACACCGTCTGACCGACGCGGTCCTTGAACTCGTCCCATCGGAGCGGGCGGTTGTCGAGGGCGCTCGGCAGCCGGAACCCGTGCTCGACGAGGGTGCGCTTGCGCGAGGCATCCCCCTCGTACATCGCCCCGATCTGCGGGACGGTGACATGCGACTCGTCGATCACCATGAGGAAGTCGTCGGGGAAGAAGTCGAGCAGCGTGTGCGGCGGCTCGCCCGGCGCGCGCCCGTCCATGTGGCGCGAGTAGTTCTCGATGCCCGAACAGAACCCGAGCTGCTGCAGCATCTCGAGGTCGAACGTCGTGCGCATGCGCAGACGCTGCGCCTCGAGCAGCTTGTTCTGCGACTCGAGCTCTTTCAGCCGCTCCGCGAGCTCGTCTTCGATGGTGCCGATCGCGCGCTGCACGGTCTCGGTGCCGGCGACGTAGTGCGACGCCGGGAAGATCGGCACGCTGTCGAGCCGCTGAACCACGTCGCCGGTGAGCGGGTGGAGCATGAACAGCGCCTCGATCTCGTCGCCGAACATCTCGATACGGATCGCGTACTCCTCGTACACCGGGATGATCTCGATGGTGTCGCCGCGGACGCGGAAGTTGCCGCGCGAGAAGTCGACGTCGTTGCGGTTGTACTGCATCGCGATGAACTTGCGGATGAGCGCGTCGCGGTCGTAGACCTCGCCCACCTGCAGCGCCACCATCGCGCGCAGGTACTCGTCGGGCGCGCCGAGGCCGTAGATGCACGACACGGTGCTGACGACGACCACGTCGCGTCGGCTGAGCAGGGAGTTGGTCGTCGAGTGGCGCAGCCGCTCGACCTCGGCGTTGACCGACGAGTCCTTCTCGATGAACGTATCGGTCTGCGGGACGTACGCCTCGGGCTGGTAGTAGTCGTAGTAGCTGACGAAGTACTCCACGGCGTTGTGCGGCATGAGCTCGCGGAACTCGTTCGCCAGCTGTGCGGCGAGGGTCTTGTTGTGGGCGAGCACGAGGGTGGGGCGCTGGACGGCCTCGACGAGCCAGGCCGTCGTCGCCGACTTGCCGGTGCCGGTCGCGCCGAGCAGCACGACGTCGGTCTCACCGGCGTTGATGCGCGCCGCCAGCTCGGCGATCGCCTGCGGCTGGTCGCCCGAGGGCGCGAATTCGCTCACGACCTCGAACGGCCGCACGGATCGAGTGGTCTGCACCAATCCAGCGTAGGCGCGGCCCCCGACATCGGGGCGGCGTTCGCGACGAGCGGATGCTGCCGCCCGCCGCCCGTGCGGAGATTCAGCCGCCGAAGCCCCCGCCGCCGTCGAAGCCGCCCCCGAAGCCCCCGGCGTCGAAACCACCGCCGAATCCGCCCCCGTCGAAGCCGCCGCCACCGTCGAAGCCACTGCCTCCGCCGCCGTCGAAGCCGCCCGAGCCGGGGTCGTAGGTCTCGCCGATCCAAGCGGGGCCGTCGCCGATCTGCAGAGATCCGGCACCCACCGTGTAGTACGCGGCGACCGAGCTCGACAGCAGGAACTGGTTCGCCACGATCGTCATCACCCCGACGTTCATGAGCATCGCGCGGGGGTCCACGGCGTCGCGCGGGTCGCGATCGTCGACCCCGACCATCGTGCGGGCGGGGTCCGCCGAGGACCGGGCCGCGGCATCGGCCTCCCCGGCCGCCGCGGCGCGAGCTGCCCTGTGCTCCTCGGCGCGACGGACGAGCCGCGCGATCACGGTCGGGTCCTCGGCGGCGACGTCGCGCTCCGAGTCGGCGAGGAACGGCCGCAGCTGCTCGAACATCTCGCGCCGGCGCTCCGGCGGGACGTCCGCGAAGGCCGAGGCGTGCGCGCTCTCGATCACGGACGCGGGCAGGGTGTTGAGGAGGTAGACGTAGCGCGCGATGCGCTCCTCCTCGGTCGTCGCTCCGTACGGCGTCTTACGCCGGCGGAACCTCGAGAACACGGCCATGAGGGACCTCCTCGCTCCGCTTCCAGATTACGATCGCGCGGCGCGCTGCGCGACGTGCTCGCCGAGCGAGGCCCACAGCTCGTCGACCTGGCGCTCCGTGCTCTCGAGCGAGCCGGCGGTGTCGATGACGACGTCCGCGATCCGGAGGCGGGCGTCGTCGGGCACCTGCGACGCGAGGCGGGCCGCCGCATCCGTCTCGGTCATGCCGCGCAGCTCTACGAGGCGCCGGAGGCGGACGTCCTCGGGCGCGTGCGCCACGACGATCAGCTGCCAGGGGTCCTCGACACGCGCCTCGACGAGCAGCGGCACGTCGTAGACGACCACCGCGTCGGGATCCGCCGCGAAGGCCGCCTCGAACCGGCGCGCGGACTCGGCGCGGACGGCGGGGTGGACGATCCCGTTGAGCTGCCTGATTGCGGCGTCGTCGCCGAACACCCGGCTGCCGAGGGCGGCGCGGTCCAGGGATCCGTCGGGTCGCAGCATCCGCTCCCCGAAGGTCTCGGCGATCGCGGCCAGCACAGGCGAGCCGGGCTGCTGCACCTCGCGGACCAGCTGATCGGCGTCGACGACGACGGCGCCATGCTCGGCGAGGCGGCGGGCGATCGTGGACTTTCCCGAGGCGATGCCTCCGGTGAGGGCGACGAGCGGCATGGTTCGAGCATGCCACGCGCCGCCCCAGCCGGCGCCGCCGGCGCCGCAAAGCCTTGCGCGGTTCCTGAGGCGGGCCTGAGCGGGCGTTGAGGTCCCGGAGGTAGCCTCGGGGCACCCGAAGGACAGATTCACCCGTGTGGCACTGGGGAGGGCGGGAGATGAACGCCGGACCCGACATCGTGGTAACCGACGCGACACCGCTCCGCTGCACCAGCCGAATCGTCCTGGGGTACGGACGGGCCGCGCGCGTGGGGACAACTGCGGCCCGGGTCCGTGCACGGAGGACGCGCGCAGGGCGGGATATGGGGATATCTCCCGCCCTACGCGCGGTCCGACGGACCGGCCGGGTGGCGGACGCACGCGAGCAGAGCTCAACGGCCCGCCCCGCATACGGTCACCTCCCGTGATCATCGACGGCCTGCCGCACCCGTTCCGCAGCGCGTTCTGGGATATCATGACCGACGTCCAGGGTCCGTCGACGGCACCGGACCCGGAGGGTGCATCGGTGGAAGAAGCGCGCGTCGCGGTCGTGATCGAGGACGAGGAAGACATCCGTTCTCTCCTGTCGACCGTGCTCGCTCAAGCGGGCTTCGAGGTGCACGGCGCGGCCAACGGCGCGGACGGCGTGGAGCTGGTGCGGGAGCGCCGGCCACTGGTGACGACGCTCGACGTCAACATGCCGGGCATGGACGGCTTCGAGACCGCCAAGCGCATCCGCGCCATCAGCTCGACCTACATCGTGATGCTCAGCGCCCGCAGCGAGGAGATCGACGCTCTGCAGGGACTCGAGGCGGGGGCCGACGACTACGTCGCCAAGCCCTTCCGCCCGCGCGAGCTGCGCGCCCGCATCGACGCGATGCTGCGCCGGCCGCGGCAGGTGGCGCCGGCCGACCCCGAGGCCGTCGGTGAGAACGGGCCGCCGGACGGCGTCTGGCTCGAGCACCACGGGCTGCGCCTCAATGCCTCGACCCACCTCGTCACCGTCGACGACCAGGACGTCGAGCTCACGCGAAGCGAGTTCGACATCCTCGCCGACCTCCTCGTGGCAGGCCGGCGAGTCCGGGCGAAGTCGGATCTCGCCCTCATGCTGCGCGGCGACCAGTACGCGGTCAGCGACTTCGTCTCCGACAGCGATGCCCGCGCGATCGAGGTGCACATGGCGAACCTCCGACGCAAGCTCGGCGAGTCGCCGGCGCAGCCGCGGTGGATCGAGACCGTCCGCGGCGTCGGTTACCGCCTCACCGCCTGACGCACGCTCCGCGAGGGCGGACGGATGCCGCTACTCGCCCTCGTCGACCAGCACCGACGTCTCGACGTTCGCAGCCGCGCGGCTCGCGGCCTCGCGGGCCGCGAGCAAGAGCTCCGCGGGGTCGTACCCCGCGGTCTCGCTCAGCGCCACGCCGACGCCGACCACCGGGATCACTCCCCCGCCGACCTTCCCGAGGTCGTCGAAGAGGCCGCGGTAGATCGCGCCCGCCTGCCGTCGCGCCTCCTGCGCGGATGCGACCGCGAGGGCGATGACGAGCCCGGTATGCCCATCCTGGCCCACGACGGCGTTCGTCGGCGCGTGGTGGCGCACCCCGGTGCGCCAGGTCGCGGCCACCGCGCCGGCGACGTCACTGCCGAACGCGGTCGAGATCTGGTCGAGGTCGTCGAGCCGCACGGCCGTCACGGCGATCGCCTCGAAACGCCGCTCGGCGCGGCGGCACATGCCCTCGAGCACGGCGACGAACGACGCCTCGCTGAGGATGCCCTGCTCCTCGTCGACGGCCTGGGCCTCGCGCAGATAGCCGCGCACCGGCGCGCGGCTCGCGCGCAGCACCGAGGTCACGACGACGGCGACGATCGTCAGCGTCACCGTGAGGTAGCTCGTGCTGATCGTGCCGAACGCAGTCTCGAACAACGCGCTGTCGGGGCCGGAGGTCACGAAGGCGGTGGTGCGCGACACGTAGTACAGCGACTGGAATCCGAGGACGGCGCCCAGCACCCACGCCGTCCGCGACTCGCGCATCTCGCCGCGGAGACACTCCACGGCGCCCGCGCCCGCGAAGGCGAGCAGCGGCACGAACATCCACAGCGCACCCGCCCAGTCGCCGCCTTCGTCGCCCTCGACCGCGACCGCGAGAGCCGCCATCGCCACGGCTCCGACCACGAGGATCGACGACCAGCGCATGTCGCGCCGGTTGAAGCGGCGGCATCCCAGCCACATGCACCCCGTGCCCGCGACGAACGCCGCGTTTCCGACGGCGATCGCCCACCAGGCGCCGTCGGACTGCGACCAGATCGTGTAGGCGAGGGTGGTGAGCATCGCCGCGAGGAACGCGATCGACCAGATGCGCCCCGCCCCCTCGTCCCGTCGCAGCAGCGTCTCGAGGATGAACAGCACCCCGCTGACGTTGACGACCAGCGCGGTCATGATGAGGACGCTCGGCAGATCGAGGGTCATCGCTCGTCTCCTTCCGGGCCGATCGAAGGCAGCTTCACGATGAAGGTCGAACCGACGCCGGGCGCGCTGTGCAGGGCGAGCTCGCCCCCGTGGGCGCGCACGATGTCGCGGGTGATCGCGAGGCCGAGGCCGGTGCCGGCCCGGCGTTCGCCGCCGGCCTTGTAGTACCGCTGGAAGAGTCGCGACCGGTCGGCGTCCGTGATGCCGACGCCGGTGTCGCGCACCAGGATCCAGCTCGACGTGCCGTCGGTCGTGGTGCCGACGAACACCGTGCCGCCGTCCTTGTTGTAGGCGATGGCGTTCGACACGAGGTTGTCGACGACCTGCCGCAGCCGCAGCGGGTCGGCCCAGGCGGTCGCGGGCTCGAGACCCGTCTCGTCGATGATGATCGCCCGGGCGGTCGCCCTCGGCAGTGCGTCGGCGGCTGCGGCCCGCACGAGGTCGCGCACGTCGAGGAGTTGAGGGGCCAGAGATGCCTCGACCGACGACGGCGACGAGCTGGACGCCGCGAGGATGTCCGCCACGATCCGGAGCAGGCGCTCGGCGTTGCGCTCGGCGACGTCGAGGCTCGCCCGCACCGCGTCGGGGGTGTCGGGGTCCTCGATGGCGAGGTCGAGGTAGCCCAGGATCGACGTGAGCGGGGTGCGCAGCTCGTGCGACACCGAGGCGACCAGGTCGTCGCGGGCCCGGAGGGCGTTGAGCTCGGCCGTCACGTCCCGCGAGACGACCACCGCGCCGGCGTCGCCGCCGTCGGGGTCGGTGAGGCGTCGCGCCGTGACCGTGAGCGCGCGGCGGGGTCCGGGCTCTGGCCCGAACCACACCACCTGATCGTCGAACGCCTCACCGCGGCGCGCGCGCTCGAGCGGAAGCTCGTCAGGCGGCAGCGGCGAGGTGCCGTCGTCGCGGAACGCCGGCACCTCGGTGCCGTCGTATTCGAGCTCGAATCCCTGCAGGAGCCTCCCGTGGGCCTCGTTCGTGACCGCGACGCGCCCGCTCGTCCCCATCCGCACGACGCCGAAGTCGACGGCATCCAGCACCTCGGTGACCACCTGCTCCTGACGTCTGGTGCGCGCGAGCACACTGGCGAGCAGTTGCGACTGCTTCGCCAGCAGCATGCGCTGGGCATCCGAGCGCCGGGCGTTGAGGTGGCTCGTGACGGCGACGGCGATGATCACGAGCGGCAGCAGGAAGGTCCGGTACGTCACCTCGGCGGCGCTCAGCGCGGTGAGCACGCTGACGATGCCCGCGATCGCGACGATGACGCCGAAGAGCCCCAGCAGGCCGAAGCCGCCGGCGAGCCACGTCGCCGGGAAGATCCACAGGAGCCCGAGGGCCGTCTCGGGCGCCGCGACCTGCATCAGGGTGATCGCGACGATGTCGATGGCGGGCACCACCGCGACCCAGCCGTAGGGCAGGCGGCTCCACGGCACGACGAGCGTGACGGCCGTCACCGCGACCACGACGACCACGCCGAGGAAGAAGAGCACCGGCTCGCCGCCGAACGGCCCGATCGCCACGAGCACGCCGAGCACGAACACCACCGCCGCGAGCAGCAGCTGGTTCAGCGTCGCGGTGCGACCGCGCGTGTGATCGGCGCCATCCGGCGCGGTCCCGCCCGTGCGGGAGCGCGCCGCGGGCCCCTCCGGCTCGCCCCGTTTCGCGGCGGTCATACCGCGACGGTAACGGATGCTGCGGCCCTGCGCCCGAACGGCGCGCTCGCCGCCGCCCACCGGGCCGGCGAGTGCGCCGGGTGCGACCCAGGCGCCGGATCAGAGCCCGAAGTCGCCGAAGTCCCCGAATCCGCCCATGTCGCCGCCGGCGGCGTCGCCACCCCACCCCGAGCCCGGGTCGCCGCCCCAGCCGGAGCCGGAGTCGGCGCCGGCGTCGGCGGCGCCGGTCTCGCCGGACCCGCCGTCCGCGGCCGAGCCGTCCTCGGAGCCCTGGTCGTAGGCGAGGCCGGGCGCCAGGAACGAGCTCACCAGCGCCGAGCCGATGACGTAGCCGACCACCGTGCCGAGGATGGACGAACCGAGCATCGAGCCGAACGAGGGGCCTTGGCGCTGGGGTCCGAGCGTGCGCTCCATGAAACCGGGGTTGGTGTACTCGGCGCGGGTCGCGGCACGGGCCATCGCCTGCGGATCGGTCGAGCGCGGCTGCTCCTGCGGCGGGAGGCCCGCCGAGAGCTCGGCGAGAACCTGCTGCCGCTGCGGCTCGGTGAGCTTCGCGAAGGCCTCCGCGTGCACCTGCTCGATGGTCTCCGGCGGCGCCGTCTTCAGTAGGTATCGGTAGCGTTCGATCGCGATCTCGTCCTCGCTCCGGGGCGGCTGAGTGCCCGGCCCCTGGGCGCCGTAGCGGTTCTGCGGGACAGGCGGAGCCTGGCGCGCGTCATCCGCGCCTCCGAACAGTCGGTCGAGGAATCCCATGTGCTGCTCCGTCGTCTGCGTGGGCGGGTGGATCCTCAAGCTAGGCGCGTTTCCTCCGAACCTGCTGGAGGATCCGCGGTGGTTCTCGCAGAGCGTACCGGCTCACCCGCGCGCCGCGAGCGCCTCGCTCAGCCAGCGGACGTGGAGGTGCCACGGGTCGTCGACGCCGGCGGCCAGCACCGCGATGTGGGCGGACAGTGCGTCGGAGCGGCGGAACCACTCCGTCCCAGGGAAGCGATCGGCGGCGAATTGCAGGTGCCGTCGCTGCTCGAGCGCACGCCCGCCACGCTCGAACGCCAGCAGCTCGTCATGCCAGATGGCCCCGAAGCGCTGACGCGGGTTCGCGCTCGTGCCGATCTTCACGCGGTCGCCGTAGCGCAGGTAGTACACGACGTCGACGCGGGGCGGCGCGACGTCGTCGTCGGGCAGGTCGCCATGGCGCCATTCGCACACGGCGCACAGCCAGCCGGACGGATAGCGGACGCCCAGCCGCGACCCGCACAGCCGGCACGGCGACGGCAGTGCATCGGTGACGCCGTACTGGGCGCCTGCCCACTCCCCCGCCGCCGCGAGATGACCCTCGCACAGCGCGACCGGAGCGTCCGCAGGCACAGCGCCGCGGCATCCGTCGTCATCGACAAGACATCTCGCGGCGGGAGGAAGCTCTGACACAGGGCGACGGTACCGGCGACCTCCGACGTCGGGGCAAGCGAAAGGCCGCCACCCCGCCGAAGCGGTGGTGACGGCCTTCGAACCGGACGGTTCAGCGAACCGGGCGGCTCAGCTCAGGATCAGCGACCCGAGAGCTTCTCACGCAGAGCCGCGAGTGCCTCGTCGTCGGCCAGCGTGCCCACAGGGCTGCTGTCGGACGAGAACGAGGACGAGCCGGTCTCGGCCGGAGCAGCCGCCTCGGCCTCGAGGGCCTTGGTGACGGCGGCCTTGTGGGCCTCCCAGCGCGAGTGGGCGGCGGCGTACTCCTGCTCCCACTTCTCGCGCTGCTCGTCGAAGCCTTCGAGCCACGCGTTCGTCTCGGGGTCGAAGCCCTCCGGGTACTTGTACTCGCCGTGCTCGTCGTACTCGGTGACCATGCCGTACAGGGCCGGGTCGAACTCGGTGCCGTTGGGGTCGACCGACTCGTTCGCCTGCTTCAGCGAGAGCGAGATGCGGCGACGCTCGAGGTCGATGTCGATGATCTTGACGAAGACCTCTTCGCCGACCGACACGACCTGCTCGGCGAGCTCGACGTGCTTGCCCGACAGCTCGGAGATGTGCACGAGACCCTCGATGCCGTCTGCAACACGCACGAACGCACCGAACGGAACGAGCTTGGTGACCTTGCCCGGCGCGACCTGACCGATCGCGTGCGTGCGGGCGAAGACCTGCCACGGGTCCTCCTGCGTCGCCTTCAGCGACAACGAGACGCGCTCACGGTCGAGGTCCACCTCGAGGATCTCGACGGTGACCTCCTGGCCGACCTCGACGACCTCGGACGCGTGCTCGATGTGCTTCCACGAGAGCTCCGAGACGTGGACGAGACCGTCGACGCCACCGAGGTCGACGAACGCACCGAAGTTGACGATCGACGAGACCGTGCCCTTGCGGACCTGGCCCTTGTGGAGGTTGTTGAGGAACGTGGTGCGCGACTCGGACTGCGTCTGCTCGAGCAGGGCGCGGCGCGAGAGCACGACGTTGTTGCGGTTCTTGTCGAGCTCGAGGATCTTCGCCTCGATCTCCTGGCCGAGGTACGGCGTGAGGTCGCGGACGCGGCGGAGCTCGATGAGCGATGCGGGGAGGAAGCCACGCAGGCCGATGTCGACGATCAGACCACCCTTGACGACCTCGATCACGGAGCCGGTGACCACACCGTCGTTCTCCTTGATCTTCTCGACGTCGCCCCACGCACGCTCGTACTGTGCGCGCTTCTTCGAGAGGATGAGGCGGCCTTCCTTGTCCTCCTTCTGGAGAACGAGGGCTTCGACCTCGTCGCCGACCTTGACGACCTCGTTGGGGTCGACGTCGTGCTTGATGGAAAGCTCACGCGAGGGGATGACGCCCTCGGTCTTGTAACCGACGTCGAGGAGGACCTCGTCGCGGTCGATCTTCACCACGGTGCCCTCGATGAGGTCGCCGTCGTTGAAGAACTTCAGGGTCTTCTCGACCGCGGCCAGGAAGTCCTCGGCAGATCCGATGTCGTTGATCGCGACCTGCTTGGTGGCCGGGGCGGTCGTTGCGGTAGTCATGTAGTGGGTTGTCCTTGTTGGGGTTGGGTGTCGGGCCCCGGCTTTCAGCGGCTCCCCCGCGCGAGCGCGAACGGATGCCTCGACCGAGGCGAAGCGGATTTTCCAGCGATGTCACTCGGCCCCTGCGGGGATCCGGTCACCGGCGCGAACCGGAACTCGGGCGTGGCGAAACAGCCACACGAGTGACACTCCAGGGTACCAGAACGGCCGGGTCTGAAGAGATGTTCCCGATCGCCTCGAAATCCGCGTTCACACGGGGCCCCGCGGTTCGGTGTCGGGTTCAGCGGGGGAGCTCGATCGGGGCCGTATTCGTCCGGTCGGGATCGAAGGGCGCCGGCGACGGGGTCGCCTCTCCGCGCAGCTGCGCCAGCCGCTCGTCCTCCCGCCGCTGTGCGTCTGCGAGCCAGTCCCACCCCGATGTCGTGGAGCCGCGCCGCACGTCGGGGACCGGAGCGGTCGAGCTGCGGTCGTCGACGACCGGCACGACGGTGACGGATGCCGCGGCCGGAGGCGCCGGCGGTGCCGCAGGCGCGAAGGGCGCCCCGGCGAACTGTTCCGCCCCCGGCCGGCCGGCGGCACCGCGGAGGCCGGCCTGCTGGATGACGCGCTGGATCGTGAGCCCGCGCTGGTCGGGATCGCCGACGTACTTGATCTCGCGCAGCCCCTGCTCCTGCGCCGCGGACTCGAAGACGAAGTGGCCGTAGCCGAAGATCCGGCCGATGAGCGGCTTGTACACCGAGATGTCGAGGATGCGCGCAAGCGGCATGGTGGCGATGCGCTGCGACAGGATGCCGTGCACGCGGAAGACGCGCATGTTGGTGATGACGAAGCGGTCGGTGTGCTGCTCGAAGACCCGCCAGATCGCGTGCAGGGTCACCGCGGCGCCGAGGAGCGCCGGCACCCACCAGGCCTGCGCGGGGACGAAGAAGGCGAGCAGGAGCACGACGACGCCGCCGAACAGCTCGAGCACCGCCGAGACCGTGGCGGCCCAGTGCTTGCGGACCTCGTCGACGACGTGCTCTCCCTGATCCGAGATCAGGTGCTTCTCGATCCGCGGATCGAACATCTCGGTCCTAGCCCTGGGCGAGCGCCATGAAGAAGTCGACGACGGCGACCCCGGCGCCCCACACGGCGCCGACGGCGCCCTGCACGGCGTTCGCCGCATCCTGCGGCCGGGTGATGAGGTAGAACGCCGCGAACGCGATGATGAGCACCACGACGATGCGCTTGATCAGCTTCACGGTTCGGGTTCCCTTCGCCTTCCTGCTGTTCTACCCCACGAACACCCTCCCACGCGCAGGCGCGCGGGCGCGTCGCGAATCGCTGAGCCGGTGTTCGGGCGTGCCACGAGCCCGCTCACGGCCGCAGCAGCACCTTCGTCGCGCGCCGCTCGTCCATCGCAGCGTACGCCTCGGCGGCGTCGGCAAGCGGGAGCTCGAGGTCGAACACGCGGCCCGGCCGGATCGCACCCGAGCGCACATCGGGCAGGAGTTCCTCGATGTAGCCGCGCACGGGCGCGACGCCGCCGTTCACGCCCACGTTGCGGTTGAACATCTGCCGCACCGGCAGCTCCGGTCCGCCGTTGGGCACGCCCACATAGCCGACCATGCCGCCGGGACGCGTCGAGCGCAGCGCCTGGTCCATCGACTCCTTGGTGCCGACGCATTCGAGAACGCGGTCCGCACCGATGCCACCGGTGAGCGCGAGCACCGCCTCGATTCCGGCCTCGCCGCGCTCCGCCACGATGTGGGTGGCGCCGAACTCGCGCGCGAGCGCCTGCCGCTGCGGATGACGCGACATCGCGATGATCCTCGTTGCGCCGAGGCGCTTGGCCGCGATGATCGCGCACAGCCCGACCGCGCCGTCGCCGACCACCGCGACGGCGTCGCCAGGGCCGACGCCCGCCGAGACCGCGGCGTGGTGGCCCGTGCCCATGACGTCGCTGAGGGTGAGGAGGCCCGGAACCTCGGCATCCGCCACGGGTCCCGGTACGACCGCCAGCGTGCCGTCGGCGAGCGGCACGCGCACGCGCTCGCCCTGGCCGCCGTCGGCGAAGCCGCCGACGCGGTCGTCGCTGCCCCACCAGCCGCCGGTGAGGCATGAGGTGCTGACGCCGTTCCGGCAGTTCGCGCAGGTGCCGTCGCACACGTAGAACGGGGCGATCACGAAGTCGCCGGGACGCACGACCTCGACCTCGTCGCCGACCTCCTCGACGACGCCGACGAATTCGTGGCCGATCCGATGCGGCTCGCGTGTGGGCGTGACGCCGCGGTAGGGCCAGAGGTCGGAGCCGCACACGCATGCGGCGACCACGCGCACGATCGCATCGGCGCCGGTGGACAGCACGGGATCGGGGACGTTCTCGACGCGGATGTCGCGGGCGGCATGGATGACGGTGGCGAGCATGACACGAGCCTAAGGCGGCGGGCCCTCACCCGCGGCCGCTGGCACGATGGACCCATGTGGATCGGGTGGATTGAGTTCGACCTGCTGCTCGGCGACGTCCGCTCGCTCAAAGAGAAGCGCGGCGTGCTGCGCCCGCTCGTCGCCGAGTTGAGCCGGCGCACCGAGGCGGCCGCCGCGGAGGTCGGCGAGCACGACCTGCACCGCCGGGCGAGAATCGGCGTCTCGATCGTGGCGTCAGGGTCGTCGCACGTGCGTGATGTGCTCGACCACGCCGAGCGCCTGGTCGCCGACCACCCCGAGGTGACGCTGCTGTCGGCGCGCCGCGGCCTGCATTCCAGCGAGGACTGAGGTTCAGCCCGCGATCGCGTGGCCGATGATCTCGTCGCCGGCGCCGAACCGGATGGTCCGGCCGATCGTCGAGTCGTCCGCGATCGTCGCAGCGATCACCGCGGCCACGTCCGCGCGCGGGACCGCGCCGCGTTCTTCCGGATCGAGTGCGATGCGGCCGGTCGGCGGATCCAGCGTGAGGGTACCGGGCGCGAGGATCGTCCAGTCGAGCGCGCCCGCGGCGAGGTGCGCGTCCGCGGCCCATTTCGCGTCGGCGTAAGGGAAGAACGAGGCGTCGGACGCGATGCCGTGGTCCGCGCGCGAGCCCAGCCACGACACCATCACGTAGCGCAGCACGTCGGCCGCCGCAGCCGCGTCCATGGAGCGGATCGCGGCATCGCGGTCGACCGCGTACGTGCGCGACGGGTCGCCGCCGCCGGCCCCGGCGGACCAGACGACGACGTCGTTGCCGGCCACGATGTTGACGAGCTGGTCGAGGTCCAGCGCCTCGACATCGGCGACGAGCGGCTGCGCGCCCGTCGCCGCGACCTCCGCCTCGTGTGCCGCGTTGCGGATCACCGCGGTCACCGTGTGCCCCTGCGCCACGAGCAGCGGCTCCAGCAGCAGAGTGACCTTGCCGTGGCCGCCGAAGATCAGGATGCGGGCCATCGTTCCCCCTTCGTCGTGCGCTCCACGCTACGCCGCGGCCGCTCCGCCGCGCATCACGCTCGGCCTGCTGGGCGACGCGCCCGGCCGCTCCCGAGTCGTCAGGCGGCGATCGCGACCGGGTCCGCCACGATCGCTCGGACGGCGTCACGGCCCGCTCGATTCGCGCCCACGGTCGACTGCGACGGGCCGTAGCCGATGAGGAAGAGGCGCGGCTCGTCGATCGAGCGCCCGTTCTCGACACGGAACCCGCCTTCGGGCGTGCGCAGCCGCAGCGGCGCGAGATGGTCGAGCGCGGGCCGGAAGCCCGTGGCCCACAGGATCACGTCGGCGCGCTCCAGCGTCCCGTCGGGCATGCAGACGCCGTCCTCCTCGATCGAGGAGAACATCGGATGCCGCACCAGCACGCCGCGAGTCTCGGCCGCCCGCGCCCAGGGCGTCCAGTGCATCCCGGTCACCGAGATGACACTGCCGGGCGGAAGACCCCGGCGCACGCGGTCCTCGACGCCGGCGATGGCGGCGACGCGCGCCGGGATGTCGAAGTCCTCCTCGACCCAGTCCGGCTCGCGCCGCGTCACCCAGAAGGTGTCGGCGACGTGCGAGATCTCGTCGAGCAGCTGCACCGCCGAGACGCCGGCGCCGACGATGACGACGCGCTCGCCGCGGAACCCTTCGGCCGAGACGTAGTCGCCCACGTGCAGCTGCCGCCCGCGGAAGCGCTCCTGCCCCGGATAGTGCGGCCAGAACGGACGCGTCCACGTGCCTGTGGCATTGATCACGAAGCGCGCGGCCCACGTGCCGCGGTCGGTCTCGACCCGCAGCCGACCGCGGGGGTCGTCGTCGGCGCGGCGCACCGCCTTCACCTGCACGGGCCGGAGCACGTCGAGCGCGAAACGCTCCTCGTACTCCGCGAAATACGCGGGAAGGATGTCGCGGCTCGCCGCTGCGGGATCCGCCGGGGGCACGGCGAATCCAGGCAGCTCATGGATGCCGTTCACCGTCGCCATCCGCAGCGACGCCCAGCGGTGCTGCCACGCTCCGCCGGGCTCGGGGTTGGCATCGACCACGAGGAACGTTTGGTCCACGGCGCTTGCGCGCGAGAGCGGGACGAAGCCGCGGCGCTGCAGGTGATACGCGGCGGAGAGTCCCGCCTGGCCGGCACCGATCACGATGACGTCGACGGGTGCGGGCTCCATGCCCGGCACAACGACGATCGGCCCGCGAGGATTCCCCCCGGGCCGATCGGACGAGGCCCCGTCAGTTCAATGCGCGGGTGGAGGCGGGGATGACGCCGTCCGCGTACAGGTCGGCCGCGAGATCCTGCAGCGCGGTCAGCGCGACGCGCTGCGTCGTGGGTCCATATGAGATGCGAGCGACGCCGAGCGCCTCGTACTCCCCCGCCGGCAGCGCGCCGGGCACGCCGATGACGCTGATCTTGCGCTCGCCGATCCCCTCGACGAGCCGGCGCGTGACGTCGGCGTTCAGGATGCCGGGCACGAACACGAGGTCGGCGCCGGCGGCGAGGTAGGCGCGTCCACGCTCGATCGCGTCGGCGATGGACTCCTCGATCGGCCGCTTGCCGGCCCGCACGAACGCGTCGGTGCGGGCGTTCAGGACGAACGGCACGCCCTCTGCTTCCCCGGCCGCGATGATCGCCTCGACGGTGGCCGCGGCCTCGTCGAGCGGCACGAGGCGGTCCTCCACATTGGCGCCGACGACGCCCTTGCCGATCGCGCGACGCACGGTCTCGCCGGGATCGCCGTAGCCGGCGTCGAGGTCGGTGCTCACCGGAAGGTCGCCCACGGCCTCGACGATCCGGCCGACCATGTCGAGCGTGGTCTCGAGCGGGATCCCGCCGTCCGGATAGCCGAACGTCGCGGCGATCGAATGGCCCGCCGTCGCGATGGCGCGGGTCTCGGGGAGCGCGGCGATGGTGCGGGCCGACACGGCGTCCCACACGTTCACCAAGCGCAGGATCTCGGGGGCGGCGTGCAGTCGGGCGAGGGTCTGTGCTTTCTCTGCCTGAGTGGTCATGACTGCCACGCTATCGGCGCTCCGAGCAGGGAGGACCGGTCACGCCGGATCGATCCGGCCGTCGAGGTACCACCAGCGCCCGCCCTGCTGAACGAAGCGGCTCCGCTCGTGCAGCACGCCGCGATCGCGGCCGTGGCGCCAGGCGGCGCGGAACTCGACGACGCCCCGCTTGTCGGCCTCGGCTCCCTCCCCGACGGCGGCGATCTCGAGTCCGGTCCAGCGCTGGTCCGGATCGAGGGTCAGGTCGTCGGGACGCGTGCCCGGATGCCAGGTCTCGCTCAGATACGCCGCGTCGCCCACCACGAACGCCGTGTACCGCGACCGCATCAAACGCTCAGCGGTCGGCGCCGGCGTTCCGCGCAAGGCGGGGGCGCAGCATCCGGCGAAGCGTTCGCCGCTCCCGCACGGGCAGGGATCGGCGTCGGCGACGCGAGGAAAGCCGTCGAAGGCGGCACGGGATGCCGCGGCGCCGAACGACACGTCAGGCGCCGGCCTTCTCGGCGCACGACACGCAGCGGGTCGCGAAGGGTCGCACGCGAAGCCGCGCGATCGGGATGCCCCGACCGCAGTCGACGCAGATTCCGTAGGTGCCGGCCTCCCAGCGCCTGACGGCCTCGTCGATCTCGGCGATCTCCCGGCGGGCGGCTTCCTCGAGGGCGACAGCGCGGGACCACTCCCCCGACAGCGTGACGCCCTCGGGATCATGCTCGTCGTCGGCGACGTCGGAGCCGCGATCTGCGCGGAGCTCCTCGAGCGTCTCGTCGATCGCCGCGATGCGCACGGTGGCCGCGTCGTGCAGCTCGTCGAGGAGCGCTCGCAGCTCTGTCCGGCTCGCGGCGGAGGTCATCGCATGAGACTACGCCCGGATGCCGCGGCCCGGCCGCAGCCGTGCCGGATCAGCCCGAGACCTCCACGGTGAACGTCACATCCTGGATGCCGCCGTCCTCGTTCGACAGCACCACCTTCGTCGTCCCCTCGGCGAGCCCCTCGACGCCCGGGTTGTACGTCGTGCCGCCCTCTTCGCGACCGGCCGTGAACGTCGCGACGGACGTATCGGAGACGACGCCGCGGTAGCTGTCGACGGCGAGGTCGCCGGTGTCGATGTTCAGCACCTGTCCCACCGCGAGCTCGACGGTCTCGCCCTGGAGGTCGCCGACGTCGCGGGTGACCGGAGCGATGACCGGCTGCGGCGAGGCGCAGCCGCTGAGCGCGACGAGGGAGGCGGCGAGCATGAGCGAGACGACCGGTCCGGCGATGCGCATGGCGTCATGATGACAGCCCAGCCGCCGCACGGCCAGTGCGCGGCATTCGTGTGGTCAGGCGATAGGGATCTCCCAGGACGAGCTCTTAGCCTGGAGGCATCGCGGTGAGGGGGAATCCCGGTCCCCTCCGCGAAACCCCTGCAGGCGATGAGTCGCCCGGGACCACTCCTCGTGCCCGACCCCCCGTGGGCACGAAGGGCGGTCTCACCGACCCGCCCGGAGCCGGCGATCTGCGACACTCCCCGGACGCGATCGCCGGCTTCTCCGCGTGCGCGCTGTGGATAACTCCGTCGGAGCGTCGACGCCGGCGGATAGCGTGGGGGCGTGAGGACTCGGGTGACGGCGGCGGCGCTCAGCGGCCTGCTCGTGCTCGTGCTCGCCGGGTGTACCACCCCGGGGCCGGTGGAGCCCACGCCGACGCCGGCGTTCTCGAGCGAGGAAGAGGCGTTCGCCGCGGCGGAGGAGACGTACCGGGCCTACGTGGACGCGCTGAATCAAGTGGATCTCAGCGACCCGGAGACGTTCGAGGCCGTGTACAGCTGGACGACCGGCGAAGCCAACGCCAACGAGCGGAAGTCGCTCTCCCAAATGCACGCCGACGGGTGGGTCGTCGATGGCGATACGGCTGTCGTGGGCTTCCACCCCGGTGCCATCGAGGACGGAACCGTTGACGCGGTCGTATGCAGTGACGTGAGTGAAGTACAAGTGTCGAACGCCGAGGGGCAGTCGATGGTTTCTCCGAACCGCCCAAGTACATACGCGCTACAGGTAGCGTTCGTTGCTTCGTCAACTGCGACGGGGCTCAGCGTCAGCACCAGCGATGCTGTGGAAGACTCCCGGTGCAGCTCGTAGCGGCCTCCCTGGTGTTGCTCGCGATTGTGGGGCCAGTGCACAGCTCACCAGCCTCAGATTGTTCGGGGTCTAGCGCTTGGACCTACTGCGAGGTAGACAACAGCGGGTCGAGCGTCAGCGTCGGCGCGGGCAAGTCCCAGCCCGGCAAGGCGACGAACAACGAGCCCCGATCGAACTCTGGCGCCGCTCCCGCGCCCGAAGCCCCCACCGAGCCCGAGGACTGCGGTCCGCTCAACCGCTGCGAGACGTACGTCGTCGCCGGCCCGCCTGACGTGACCCTCGCCGACCTCGCCTCCTTCCGGCCCGCGCAGCCGACGCTCGCCGGAGAGCCCGCGGGCTTCGGCGTCGTCGGAATGCCGACGAACCTGCTGGCGTCGGCATCCGAGCAGCTCATCCCGGGCACCGTCCTCGGGTGGGACGTGACCGTGCGCTTCGTCCCGGTCGCCTATGTGTTCGGCAACGGCGATGGCACGACAACGCGTGCGACCACCGGCGGCACGTCGTGGGCGGCCCTCGGCCAGGGGCAGTTCACGCCGACCGCGACGAGTCACGCATACCGGGCCCGTGGGACGTACCCGGTCTCGGTGACGGTCGAGTACGAGGCCTCCGTCGATTTCGGCAGCGGCACCTGGCGGCCCGTGCCCGGTGTGGTGCGGGCCCAGGCGGCCGGCTACGGCGTGCGCGTCGTCGAGGTGCGCACGGCGCTCGTGGACCGCACCTGCGTCGAGGATCCGACCGGCCCAGGCTGCTGAACGGCGCCCGCGATCGAGCGGCGCGCACGATTCGTCAGCCGCACCACCTCGCGCAGCGGCACGCCGACGGCGTAGGCCACAGCGCCCGATGCGGACGTGTCGCTGCGGCCGAGGGCGACCTTGCGCTCCCACGCGTCGCGCAGCACACCGCCACGGCGAGACACCGGCGCGCGGGGCGGCAGCCGCCCCGCCGAGCGCTGCGCGAGCAGCGCCTCGACGTGGGCTGTCCAGTCGTCGGCCTCGGGCGCATGGAAGTAGTTCTCGTCGAGCCACTCGGGATCGGGGTGCCTGAACCGGCGCGCGACGACGTCGTCCTCGCTCGCGAGCAGGTCGGCGTCGGCGAGCGTCTCGTTGATGAGGCGCGGCGAGACCCCGAACGTGTCGAGTGCGATGACGGGGATGCCGCGGGCGATCGCCTCGATCGCCGCCGTGGAGCTGACGGTGACGAGGCCCTCCGCGGTGTCGAGCGCGGCGCCCATCGACCCGGTCGAGGTCACGAGATTCCGCGGCAGCGGGCCGAGCGAGGCGAGCAGCTCGGGGTAGCCGTCGAGCTCGGCGTGCGTCTGGTGCTCGCCCGACGCGGCCCGGAGCTTCACGACGACGCGCCGCGACGGATCCGCCTCGGCCGCCCGCACGAGCATGCGCGCGACGCGCAGCCGGTCCTCCCGCCCTGCGGGCACCTTCGCCTGCGTGGCGAACACGAGGTCGGTGCCGTCGGCGTCGGGGCGGGCGCCTCCGCAGGCGGTCACCGCGCCGCGCGCGAAGGGCAGCGTCGCCAGGGCGTAGCGGTGTGCGTAGCCGGTACGGGCAGACAACGCGCCGAACTCGCGCACCTCGCGGCGCGAGTGCACCACGAACAGGTCGGACTGCAGCCGGTAGACGACGGCTCTGCGTGTCGCGGGGATCGAGATGCCGGGAAGCCCCGTCACCACGACGGGGCGCAGAGCGAGTGCGGCAAGGTCGCGCGCGAGCACGCGCACGAGCGGACCGCGCGCGCCGATCACGACCACCTCTGCGCGCAGTTCGGCGAGGCGGGCCGCCAGGCCGGGGTAGGCGATCCGCTCCACGCGATCCCGCGCCAGCCCGCTTCCCCTGAGCGCGGAGTCGAGCTGGGCATCGCTCACCACGAGCGGCGTGTCGAGCACCAGGAGCGAGGCATCCCATCGCTCTCCGACACTTCCGAGCAGTGCCGCCGCCCACTTCACGTAGGAGTCGGTGTCGGCGATCGCGACGACCCGCGGCCGCCTGCCTTCCGTCGCGTGCGCACTCACGCGGGGACGCGGCGCAGCTTCGCCATGGGCGCGAGTTCGCCCGGGTACACGCGCTTGACGCCGTCGCCGAGGGCCGCCTCGATCACGCGGATGTCGCGCACCAGGTGCTGAAGGCCCGCCGGCTCGAGCGACGCGGCGTGGTCCGAACCCCACATCGTGCGGTCGAGCGTGATGTGCCGCTCCACCGCGACGGCGCCGAGGGCGACGGCCGCGAGCGAGATCTGCAGACCGCGCTCGTGGCCCGAGTAGCCGACCGGCACACCCGGGAAGCGGTCGCGCAGCGCCGGGATCATGCGCAGGTTGGCCTCCTCCGGTTCCATCGGGTACGTCGACGTCGCGTGCATCAGCACGAGGTGATCGGTGCCGAGGATGTCGATCGCGGCGTCGATCTGCTCGATCGTCGACATGCCGGTCGAGAGGATCACCGGCTTGCCGGTGTCGCGGAGCGCCTGGAGGAGCTCGACGTCGGTGAGCGAGGCCGATGCCACCTTGTGTGCGACGACCCCGAGGTCCTCGAGGAAGGCCACGCTCGGCACGTCCCACGGCGACGCGAACCACTCGAGGCCGCGGAGCAGCGCATGGTCCGAGATCTCGATGTACTCCTCGCGATCGAACTCGACGCGCCGACGGTAGTCGAGATACGTCATGCGGCCCCACGGGGTGTCGCGCGGCATGTCGCGCATGTGCTCCGGAGTGGCGATCTCAGGTGTGCGCTTCTGGAACTTGACCGCGTCCGCTCCGGCGTCGGCCGCCACGTCGATGAGGCGCTTGGCGATGTCGACGTCGCCGTTGTGGTTCAGCCCGATCTCGGCGATGAGGTACGCGGGGCGTCCTCCCCCGACGACGCGGGATCCGATGGTGACGGTCATGAGGCCTCCTGTGGTGCGGTGGGGTGATCGGATGCGGTGACTCGCACCGGCGCGACGGCGGGGCGGAGCGTGTCGGCCACGGCCGTGGCCGATCTGCCGGTGAGCACGCGCTCGGCGAGGTCGCGCACCGCGCCGGCGCCGCCAGGGTGGTCGAGCACGACGCGCGCGGTGGACAGGACGAGGGGGTGCGCGTCGGGCACAGCGATGGGCCAGCCGACCATCTCGAGGCACCCGAGGTCGTTGACGTCGTTGCCGAGGTACGCGATGCGCGAAAGCGGAATGCCCCGCTCCCGCGCCCACTCGCGCAGCACCGCCGCCTTGTCGGCCGCGGCCTGTCGCACATCGACGCCGAGCTTGCGCGCACGGGCCGCGACGACGGGGTTCGCCTCGGTCGAGAGGATGAGGAAAGGGATGCCGCCGGCCCGCAGCATCCCCACCCCCATGCCGTCCGATCGGCTCACGGTGACGGATTCGACGCCGTTCTGGTCGACGTGCACGGTGTCGTCGGTGTGCACGCCGTCGAAGTCGGTCACGACCGCGTCGACGGGGATCGCACCCGCGTGGGCGCCGAACGAGTCGCGGTCGACCAGCGGCGCGAGCGTGCGCGCGAGCTCCAGCTCGTCGAGCGTGTCGATCTCGATCGCGGTGCGCGGGGCGACCTCGGCGATGCCGACGCTGCCGAAGAAGCGGTGGTTCGCCGCGCGGAAACCCGCCGCCCGCATGACGTAGAAGCCGCCCGTCTCGAGGTAGTGCGGTTCGCGCTCCTGCCGGCGCGGGCGCACGTCGATCTCGTGGTTGACGGGCTCGGCCGCGCTGCCGACGCCCTTCTCCCACAGGAAGCCGTACGTCTCGACGGCCGAGAAGACGCTGTCGCGCCGTCGCGAGCGCACGAGCTGCACGGCCGCGGTGAGGGCGTCGACGTCGATGAACGGCGAGGTGGCCTGCAGGAACGCGAGGACGCCCACGTCGACCTTGCGCGCGTCGAGCGTGTCGAGGGCGTGCACGAGCGCGCTCTCGCTGCTCGCCAGGTCGCCGGAGAGGTCCGCGGGTCGCTCGACGATCTCCGCCCCCCATTCGGCGGCGACTGCGGCGATGTCGGCGTCGTCGGTCGTCACGACGACGCGGTCGATCGCGGGACAGCGCCGCGCCGCCTCGACCGCACGCGCGACGAGCGGGACGCCGCCGACGCGCTGCAGGTTCTTGCGCGGCACGCCCTTCGAGCCGCCGCGGGCGGGGATGACGGCGACGACCTCGCTCATGCCGCCGCCGTCCGGGCCGAGCGGCGCACGCGGCCGGTGTGCACGGTCGCTCCCGTGCCTGCGAGTACCAGCGGGAGTGTGGTCGTGGTGCTCGACGGCAGCGTGTGCACGTCGAGCGGCCCCCGAGCCCCGGCGAGCACGAGCTCGACGGGCAGTCCGGTCTGGTGGATCCGCAGCTCCGGCGCGGTCGCGACGGCGTCCAGCTGCTCCGCCGTCTCCCGGCGGTGCGGGAGGTACACGGCGCCTCCGGCAGCGGCATCCCGCGCCCATCGGACGTAGTCGAGCAGCAGCATCCGTCCGTCGACCGGCAGCGCGCTGCCGAGCACGACCCGGCGGCCGAGTCCGGGCGCGGGAGGCGCGCTCTGCCGAGTCCACGAGAAGTCGTGGCGTCGGATGCCGAACCCGTGGTCCGCGAGTGCGTCGAGGCGGTCGGCGCCGAGGTCGAACGCGGTGAACATCCCCGCTCGCCGCGCGGTCGCGCGGCGGTGGACGAGCTCCGCGGCGAACGGGGCGACGAAGGTGGTGAGTCCGCGCTCGTCGATGCTCGGGCGCGCGTAGGGACGCCGGCCGAGGAGCGTGTCGGCGTATGCGATCGCGTGGGCGCCGTCATCGAGGAAGGTGATGCGGTGCGGGCGCAGGACCGCGGCGGCGAGCCGGAACTGGCCCGAGAAGCCGTCGCCGACGAGCCAATGGCCGTGGCGGGCGAGCAGGCTCCAGGGGATGCCGAGGTAGGGCTCGAGCGCGCCGAAGCGCGCGCCGCGCGACAGCAGCACGTCGGCGGTGGCCGAGATCTGCGGGGTCAGCCGGCCGGCGACCGGAACGGTCGTCCTGTGGGCGGCCGCCCACTCCGCGGCGCCGACGAGCTGCAGCGGCGACTCGACCCACGCCAGCACGTCCTCGCGACCCATGGGGCGCCCTCCTTCCGGCTGTGCCTCACGATCGGGCTCAGCGCTGTCTGCCCACGGTGGGCGCCCGACGTGAACGCGATGGGTCCTGGCGTGGGGCCGGTGCCGGTCCGGTAGGTGAACGGCGGGTAGCGGGGCACGGCACGTCGCGGCCGCCATCCCCCGACGACGAGCCGACGCGTTCCTGCGCCCGGGGTGCACGTCGGCGGCGCATGCCAGGATGAACGCGTGACCGACCGCCTGATGCTGCTCGACTCCGCGTCCCTGTACTTCCGCGCGTTCTACGGGGTGCCCGACACCGTGCGCGCCCCGGACGGGACGCCCGTCAACGCGGTCCGAGGCTTCCTCGACATCATCACGCGGCTCATCACGACCTACCGTCCGACGCATCTCGTGGCGTGCTGGGACGACGACTGGCGACCGCAGTGGCGCGTCGAGCTCATCCCGACGTACAAGACGCATCGCGTCGCCGAGGTGGTCGCCGGCGGACCCGATGTCGAAGTGGTCCCCGATCCACTCGAAGTGCAGGTGCCTGTCATCCGCGAGGTGCTCGACACACTCGGAATCAGGATCGTCGGCGCCGCGGCCCACGAAGCCGACGACGTCATCGGCACCCTCGCCACCACCGCGACCATGCCGGTCGACATCGTCACCGGCGACCGCGATCTGTTCCAGCTCGTCGACGATGCGCGCGACGTCCGGGTGGTCTACACCGCACGCGGCATGAGCAACCTCGAAGTGCTCACCGACGCGTCCGTGGTCGCCAAGTACGGCGTGCTGCCGTCGCAGTACGCGGACTTCGCCACACTCCGCGGCGACTCGTCCGACGGCCTCCCCGGCGTCGCCGGGATCGGTGAGAAGACCGCCGCCGGGCTCCTCGCGGCCCACGGCGACCTCACCGGGATCGTCGCCGCGGCCGAGCGCGGCGAGGGCATGTCCGCCGGCGTGCGCTCCAAGGTGCTCGCCGGGCTTCCTTACCTCGCCGTCGCTCCGCAGGTGGTGGCCGTCGTCCGCGACCTCCCGCTGGACGTGCCCGACCCCCGCCTGCGCCCTCTCACCGAGGAGGGCAAGACGGATGCCGCGTCCCTCGCCGAGCAGTGGGCACTCGGTGCGTCGATGAATCGCATCGTCGACGCCCTCGACACGGTCTGAGCCGCGGTGGCGTCAGCGGGCGCGGCGCCGGTCCGTCGGCGCGGGCTCAGGCGCCGCGGTCGCGTCCGGTCCAGGCGTGCAGCTTATCCAGCGGCCACGTGGTGACGATGCGCTCGGCCGGCACGCCCATGCGCTCGGCGCGCTCGGCACCGTAGTCGAGCAGCGACAGCTGGCCCGGCGCATGAGCGTCCGAATCGATGGAGAAGAGGCATCCGATCTCCAGCGCCAGGGCCATCAGTTCGTCGGGCGGATCCTGCCGCTCGGGCCGCGAGTTGATCTCGACCGCGACGCCGTGGGCCTCGCAGGCTTCGAACACGGCGCGGGCGTCGAAGGTCGACGGAGGCCGCGTCCCGCGCGAGCCCTCGACGAGACGGCCGGTGACATGGCCGAGCACGTCGATGTGGGGGCTCGACACCGCAGCCACCAGGCGCCGGGTCATCGGGCCGCGCTCCATGCGCAGTTTGGAATGGGCGGATGCGACAACGACATCGAGTTCGCCGAGCAGGTCGGGCTCCTGATCGAGCGCGCCGTCCTCGAGGATGTCGACCTCGATGCCCGACAGCAGGGTGAACCCGTCGCCGCTCATGCCCGCCACGACCTCGAGCTGTGAGCGCAGGCGCTCGGGCGACAGCCCGTTCGCGACGCGAAGCCGCGGCGAGTGGTCGGTGAGGGCGAGGTACTCGTGACCGAGGGCTCGGGCCGCGTCGACCATGAGATCGATCGAGGTGAGGCCGTCCGACCAGTCGCTGTGCGAGTGGAGGTCGCCGCGCAGCAGCGGCCGCAGCGTCGACGTGCGCTGCACGCCGGCGCGCTCGCGCAGGTCGACGAGGTAGCCGGGCACGTCGCCCGCCAGCGCCTGCTGGATCACGGCCAAGGTGGAGTCGCCGATGCCCTTGCGGCGACGCAGAGCAGCGGTGTCCCGCAGCTCTGCGTCGCTCAGGCCCTCGATCGCATCGGCCGCGGCGCGAAAGGCCTTCGACTTGTACCGGGACGAGCGCTCACGCTCCAGGAGCGTGGCGATCTCGGCGAGCGCGTCGTGGGGATTCACGGGGAAAGAAGCGGGCGGATCAGTAGACGTTCGACCGTCTGATCACCACCGGTACGCTCGCCAGGCGGTGGATCGCCCAGCCGAACAGGATCGCCAGCACGCCCATGCCGGCTGCGAACAGCGCGACGCCGTACGCGACGACCGAGGTGAAGAGGGATGCGCGCAGGAACGACGCCTGCATCACGGTCGCCCGCACCGGGTCGTCCTGGTCGAGCTCGGCGTACGTCTTGCCGCCCGACGCCTCGAGCGCATGGGTGTTGATGATGTCGGCCTGCACGTAGGCGGTGAAGGGTCCGGTGACCTGCTGGCCCTGGAACGCCGCGGCGTCGTCGGGGATGGTGATGTTCTCGGCCGTGAGCTGGGTGGTCACGCCGATCCACGCGATGATGCCGACGACGATCAGCAGCACGCCGCCGATGATCCCGAGGATGCCGACCGCCTTCACCAGGCCGACCTTCTTCTCGGGGGGCTCGATCACGTCCGTGGTGCGGGGCTCTTCCTCGCTCATGCGTCCTCCTCGGATGCGGGTCGTTGAGCCACACGCTAGCGGCGCCGCGCGGGGCGGCGGAAGAGCGCGCGTCGAGAGAACCCGGTGGTCCGGGCGACTCAGGACGCGAGTGCGCGCGTGGCGTCGACCCAGCGATCCAGGGTCGACGTCGCCGCGCCGCTGTCGATCGCGGCGGCGGCGTCGTCGCGCGCCTCCGCGAGGCGCTCGAGGATCGGCCGCTGCACCTGTCCGGCGTCGCGGAACAGCCGGTAGGCGACAATGCCGGCGGCCGCGTTGAGCAGCACGATGTCGCGGACCGGACCCTCGTCGCCGGCGAGCACGCGGCGCACCACGTCCGCGTTGTGGGCGGGGTCCCCGCCGAGCAGGTCGTCCATGTCGGCCAGCGGGATGCCGAGGTCGCGCGGGTCGAGGTCGTGCTCGTGGATGTCGCCGCGACTGACCTCCCACAGCCGGCTGTGCCCGGTCGTCGTGAGCTCGTCCAGTCCGTCGTCGCCGCGGAACACCAGCGCGGTCGCGCCGCGCGTGCGGAAGACGCCGGTGATCAGCGGCACGCGGTCGAGGTGGGCGACGCCGACCGCGTTCGCCTCGGCACGCGCGGGGTTGCACAGCGGCCCGAGGAAGTTGAACACCGTCGGGACGCCGAGCTCGCTGCGCGTCGCCGCCGCGTTCTTGAAGCCAGGGTGGAACGCGCCCGCGAACGCGAAGGTGATCCCCGCGCGGGAGAGCGTCTCGGCCACCGCGTCGGGCGACAATGCGAGATCGACGCCGAGTGCGCCCAGCACGTCGGAGGAGCCCGACGAGGAGCTGGCGGCCTTGTTGCCGTGCTTGACGACCGGGATCCCGGATGCTGCGGCCACGAGCGCAGACATGGTCGAGACGTTGACGGTGCCGAAGCGGTCGCCTCCCGTGCCCACGATGTCGAGGACGGCGGCGTCGACGGGAAGCGGCAGCGCGGCCTCGAGGATCGCGTCGCGGAACCCGACGATCTCGTCGACGGTCTCGCCCTTCGAGCGCAGGGCGACCAGGAACCCCGCCAGTTGAGAGGAGGTGGCGGTGCCCGACATGATCTGCCGCATCGCCCAGGTCGACTCCGAGACGCTGAGGTCGCGTCGCTCGAGCAGCGTGGTGAGGATTCCCGGCCAGGTGTACAGCTCCGCCATAACCGAGAAGCCTAGCCGGGCCCGCGAATCGGAACCGTTTCGTGACACGGCGTCCCGGTCGCGGCGATTCTGCGTCTTCACCACGGCTTCACGGCAGAGTCGCAGGGTTCTTTTAGGCTCTCCTAAGTTCGGGACCCGGCCAAGACATGCCCTCCGATGCGAAAATCGCGGCTTGAGATCGGCCATAATGGGGAGCGTGACGACCTCCACAGCGACCTACTCCCAGGCCATGCGGTCCGTCAAGCGGCCGGATCCGGTCGCTGTCGGAACCATCGTGTGGCTCGGCAGCGAGGTGATGTTCTTCGCGGGCCTCTTCGCGATCTACTTCACCCTGCGCAACACCTCGCCCGAACTGTGGGCGCAGGAGACGCAGCTGCTGAACATCCCGTACGCGACCGTCAACACGATCATCCTCGTGCTGTCCTCGGTCACGTGCCAGATGGGCGTGTTCGCGGCCGAGCGCTTCCAGCCCTACTCGACGAAGAAGCGCGGCTGGCTCGGCTGGGGCATGGTCGAGTGGTTCTGGCTGACCTTCGCGCTCGGCGCGATCTTCGTCTCGGGCCAGGTGTGGGAGTACGCCCAGCTCGTCATCGAGGGCATGCCGATCAGCGCGAACTCGTACGCGTCGGCCTTCTACCTCACCACCGGCTTCCACGCCCTCCACGTGACGGGCGGCCTCATCGCCTTCCTGCTCGTGATCGGACGCGCGTACGCCGTCAAGAACTTCGGGCGCAAAGAAATGACGTCCTCGATCGTCGTGTCGTACTACTGGCACTTCGTCGACGTCGTCTGGATCGCCCTCTTCCTCGTCATCTACTTCCTCAAGTGAGAGCGGAGCTGAACCCCGAAATGGCACGAGAGACCACGCGCCGCTCGAAAGGCCGCCGCAGCCCCTGGGCAGCGGCCGCACTGATCGGCATCGGCCTGCTCATCACGGGCGGCGTCTACGCCGGTGCATCCGCCGCGATGGCGGCCACGACCCCCGAGACCGTCGCGAACTCCGCGCTCACCGTCGAAGACGGCAAGAAGCTGTTCCAGGCCAACTGCGCCACGTGCCACGGCCTCGACGTGCAGGGCACCGAGGACGGCCCGTCGCTCTACGGCGTCGGCGAGCTCGCCGTGCACTTCCAGATGAGCACCGGCCGCATGCCGCTGCAGATGCAGGGCCCGCAGGCTCCGCAGAAGCCGGCGCAGTTCACCGAGGAGCAGATCACCGCGATCGCCTCCTACATCCAGTCGATCGCGCCCGGTCCGACCTACCCCGACGACGAGGTGCTCGACGGCGAGGGAAGCGCATCCGAGGGCGGCGAGCTCTTCCGCATCAACTGCGCGATGTGCCACAACGTCGCGGGTGCCGGCGGTGCGCTCACCGAGGGCAAGTACGCCCCCGCTCTGCACACCACCACCCCGCTCAACATGTACGCGGCGATGGTGACGGGCCCGCAGAACATGCCGGTGTTCAACGACATGACGCTGACCACCGAAGAGAAGCGCGACATCATCACCTACCTGCTCTGGCTGCAGGACAACGAGTCCGCGGGCGGATTCTCGCTCGGCTCGCTCGGCCCCGTCTCCGAGGGCCTCTTCATCTGGATCTTCGGCATCGGCTCGCTGATCGCCATCACCGTGTGGATCACGGCGAAGTCCAACTGATCGACGCACGACACACGTAACACTTGACGAGGAGCAGCATGGCCCACGAGGACGACCCGCTAGAGCACGAGAGGGCTTCCTGGAAGCCCTCCCCCGGGCTCGCCGTCGCGGTCACCGACCCGGTGAGCAACCCTGGCCTCCCCCCGCACCGCGAGCGGATGACCGACAAGGACCCCGCTTCCATGAAGCGCGCGGTCCGGGGAATCTACACGCTCTTCTACCTGTCGATCGCCGGCAGCATCTGGGCGATCGCCGCCTACATGCTGTTCCCCATCGAGAGCGGGCGGATCGTCGACATCCGCAACAACAACCTCTTCATCGGACTCGGCATCGCCTTCGCGCTGCTCGCCATCGGCGTCGGCGCGATCCACTGGTCCAAGGCCGTCATGTCCGACAAGGAGTTCGTCGAGCCCCGTCACGCCACGCGCGGTCGCGACACGACGCGTGAGGCCGCCATCAAGGCCTTCGCCGACGCCGACGCCGACTCGGGCTTCGGCCGCCGCGCGATGGTCCGCAACTCGCTGATCGCCGCCCTCGTGGCGTCCGTCGTGCCCGGCGTCGTCCTGTTCCGCGGTCTCGCGCCGTTCAACTCGCCGGAGAAGCCGCACGCGGGCGACCCGGTGTACCTCCTCGAGCACACCATGTGGAAGGAGGGCATGCGCCTTGCGCACGACCCGTCGGGCGAGCCCATCAAGGCGGCCGACCTGACCCTCGGCTCCGCCGTGCACGTCATCCCCGAGGCACTCGCCGAGGTCTCGCACAGCGACGGCTACCTCGACGAGAAGGCCAAGGCGATCGTCCTCCTGATCCGCATGCTCCCCGAGCAGCTCACGGAGTCCGAGGACCGCAAGGAGTGGTCGTACAACGGCATCGTCGCCTACTCCAAGGTGTGCACGCACGTCGGCTGCCCGGTGGCGCTGTACGAGCAGCAGACCCACCACCTTCTGTGCCCGTGCCACCAGTCGCAGTTCGACGTGACCGACCACGCGAAGGTCATCTTCGGCCCGGCGGCCCGCCCGCTGCCGCAGTTGCCCATCACCGTCGACGACGAGGGCTATCTCATCGCCCGCAGCGACTTCCTCGAACCCGTCGGCCCGAGCTTCTGGGAGCGTCATTGAGCACCTCAACCGTCACTGAGCAGCCTGCGGCTCCGGCGGCTCCCGTCTCACGCAACGGTGACCGCCCGCTCGGCGGGCGCTTCATCGGCGCCACCGCGAACTACATCGACGAGCGCACGAGCCTGTCGGGCTTCGTCAAGGAGCTCGGTCGCAAGATCTTCCCCGACCACTGGTCGTTCATGCTGGGCGAGATCGCGATGTGGGCGTTCGTCGTCGTGCTCCTCTCGGGGACCTTCCTGACGTTCTTCTTCCAGGCGTCGATGACCGAGACGCACTACAACGGCGCGTTCCTGCCCATGCGAGGCATCGAGATGTCGGCCGCCATGGCGTCGACCCTCGAGATCTCCTTCGATCTGCGCGGCGGCCTCCTGGTCCGTCAGATGCACCACTGGGCCGCTCTCGTGTTCGTCGCCGGCATCGGCGTCCACATGCTGCGCGTGTTCTTCACTGGCGCGTTCCGCAAGCCGCGTGAGCTCAACTGGGTGATCGGCTTCATCCTGTTCATCCTCGCGATGGGTGAGGGCTTCACCGGCTACTCGCTCCCCGACGACGTGCTCTCGGGCAACGGCCTCCGCATCATCGACGGCATGGTGAAGGGCATCCCGATCATCGGAACCTGGACCTCGTTCCTGCTGTTCGGCGGTCAGTTCCCCGGTGACGCCATCGTCGGTCGCCTCTACACGCTGCACATCCTGCTGCTGCCCGCGATCCTCGTCGGCCTGCTCGTCGTCCACCTCATGCTGATGGTGATCAACAAGCACACCCAGTTCGCGGGTGCGGGTCGCACGAACAGCGTCGTCGTCGGCTACCCGATGATGCCGGTCTACATGTCGAAGATGGGCGGGTTCCTGTTCATCACGTTCGGCGTGATCGTGCTCATCGCGTCGCTGTTCACGATCAACCCGATCTGGAACTACGGCCCTTACGACCCGTCCCCCGTCTCCGCCGGCACCCAGCCCGACTGGTACATCGGCTTCGCGGACGGCGCCCTGCGCCTGGTTCCGCCGGGCTGGGAGTTCCTGTTCCTCGACCGCACGTGGTCGTTCAACATCATCGTTCCGCTCGTCGGGCTCGGTCTGTTCATCGTCCTCGTCCTGATCTACCCCTTCATCGAGGCGTGGGTCACCGGCGACAAGCGTGAGCACCACATCGCCCAGCGTCCTCGCAACTCGGCGACCCGCACCGCCATCGGTGCGGCCGGCGTCACCTTCTACGCGGTGCTGTGGGCGGCGGCGGCCTCCGACATCATCGCCACCCACTTCTGGCTGACGATGGAGGGCGTGATCCACACGCTCCAGGCTCTGCTGATCCTGGGTCCGGTGATCGCCTACTTCGTCACCAAGCGCATCTGCATCGCGCTGCAGAAGAAGGACCGTGAGATCTCGCTGCACGGTTACGAATCGGGACGCATCGTCCGCCTTCCCGGCGGCGAGTACATCGAGGTGCACCAGCCGGTCGACGACTACGAGCGCTTCAAGCTGGCCTACTTCGAGACCTACGAGCCGCTCGTCGTGCGTCCGAACGCCAAGGGCCAGATCCCGTGGCACGAGAACCTCCGCGCATCGATCTCGCGCTGGTTCTTCGAGGATCGCCTGACCCCGGTCACCCAGGCCGAGCTCGACGCGGCGCTGGCTCACCAGCACCACGACCTCGACCACATCGCGGCCGAAGAGGACCTCGAGATCCAGGCGGCACACGAGCGCGCCGGCGTGCCGGACGCTCCGCACAAGCCGATCGACGACGGGAAGCACGGAGAGGTTCCGGTGCGCCCCTCGAACGTGATCGTCCCGGAGCGCGAGCCCGGCACGAAGGCTCCGCGCAACCGCGAGAAGGAGTCCGACCAGTAGGTCGCCGCATTTCGCAGACGGATGCCCCGGCACGATCTTGACGATCGCGCCGGGGCATCCGTCATCCCGGCCCGGCGACATCCCGCCCCGTGTTCGGCAGGAATCGGACGACGTCTGACCGAGCATCCGGCGCTCGGCGATCTTGCCCGGCCTTAGCGTGGACGCATGACAGATGCTCTCTCCTACTTCTCCGCCAAGCTCGCCCTCGAGACCGACTCGTCGGACGTCTACGCCGCGCAGAAAGCCGGCGAGCACCTCGTCCTCGTCGATGTCCGCGGTGACGAGGCGTGGACGCAGGGGCGCATCAGCGGCGCGATCCACATGCCGTACCGCGAGATCGCCGAGCGCGCCCCGCGCGAGATCGACCCGTCCTCATCCGTCGTCGTCTACTGCTGGAGCCCGGGCTGCAACGCCGGGGCCAAGGGCGCGATCGAGTTCGCGAAGCTGGGCTACGCCGTCAAGGAGATGATCGGCGGGTACGAGTACTGGGTGCGCGAGGGACAGCCGACCGAGAACGACGAGGGCGCACTCCCCCGCGTGTTCGACGCGCAGGTCATGGTCGTACGCACCCGCGTCGCCGGCTGAGGCGCCCGCTCAGGCCGATTCCAGACCCTCCATGAACCGCTCGGCGGCGGCACCGTAGAAAGACGTCTGCGTGGGCTCGCCGCCGATCCCGTCGGCCGCGTCGACGTCGCACACGACGACGGTGACGTTGTCATGGGAACCGGCTTCGAGAGCGACCGCCACGCACGCCTCGACTGCCGTCCCCGCGTGAGGGAATTCCAGGAGGAGCGCGCGGATCTCGGCGTCCGGGACGTAGTCGGTGAGCCCGTCGCTGCACAGCAGCCACCGGTCTCCGTGCTGCGCGTCGAACCCGGTGACCGCCGCCGCATCACGCTCCGCCCCGCTGAGCGACGCGGTGATGATGTTGCGGCGAGGGTGGGAAGCGGCATCCGTGATCGAGACGATTCCCCGATCGACGAGCGCCTGCACGAGCGAATCGTCTCTGCTGGCCTGCGTGAGTTCACCGGCCCGCAGGCGGTATGCCCGTGAGTCACCGGTGTGCGCGAGCAGGAGTCCGCCGCCCCGGGCGACGAACAGTCCGGTGAACGTCGTGGCCATGCCGCTCAGCGATGGATCGCGCTCGACATGAGCGCGAAGGTCCCAGTTGGCCGATCGCACGGCATCGGCGAGCTGTACGGGCTCGAGGCCGTCCAGACGCCCCGCGGCCAGCCGGTGGATGAACGCGGCCGAGGCGAGATCGCCGGCGGGTCCTCCTCCGACGCCATCGGCCACGGCGGCGCCCCACGAAGCCGTGAACGCTGCGTCCTGGTTCGTCGCGCGGTGCGGGCCGACGTCCGAGCAGGCGGCCGCACGGAGAAACGCACGGGGCCCCGTCACAGACGGGTCCCCGTGCGCGTCACGCAGTGTGGCATGCGGGCCGGCAGCGCCGGATCAGCGGGCGAAGTATCCGCGGTAGTACTCGTACACCCAGCCGACGATCGCGACGACGAACACGCCGATGCCGATGGGCATGAGCCACGCACCCACGGCGAGGCCGATCATGCCCAGCGCCGCTGAGAACGCCAGCACGATGGGCCACCACGACCACGGGCTGAACTCACCGAGCTCAGGGTCGCCGTCGTCGATGTCGGAGGTGAGGACATCCTCGGGCAGCTCGCCGCCTTGGGCGTTGTGCACCCGGCCGATGTAGAACGCGATCAGGGCGCCCATCAGGGCGGTGAACAGCAGCGCCACGCTGCCGACCCACTCGATGGCGTGGTACCACACCAGGTCGGGGTGGGCGATGATGTTCCAGATGGTGTAGACGATCGCCACCAGCAGGAAGAAGATAGACAGCAGCCACCAGAGTCCGGTGTTCGTGCGCACCTTACTTCACCTCTCCATCGGCAAGGTCGGCAACCGGGGCTTCGGGAGCGTCCTTCGCGGGACCGACTCCGACGGGGATGCCCGCCTCGGGGTGGTTCAGGTCGAACGCGGGCCGCTCGCTGCGGATGCGCGGGATCGACGTGAAGTTGTGACGCGGGGGCGGGCAGGAGGTCGCCCACTCGAGCGATGCGCCGTAGCCCCACGGGTCGTTCACGGTCACCTTCGGCGCCTTGCGCGACGTGATCCACACGTTGAAGAGGAACGGGATCATCGAGGCGCCGAGGATGATGGCGCCGATCGTCGACACCTGGTTCTGCCAGGTCCAGCCGTCCGCCTCCGAGTAGTCCGCGTAGCGGCGGACCATGCCGTCGACACCCAGCCAGTGCTGGATGAGGAACGTCATGTGGAAGCCGATGAACAGCATCCAGAAGTGGACGTATCCGAGCCGCTCGTTGAGCATGCGCCCCGTCCACTTGGGCCACCAGAAGTAGAAGCCGGCGAACATCGCGAACACGACCGTGCCGAACACGACGTAGTGGAAGTGCGCGACGACGAAGTACGAGTCCGACAGGTGGAAGTCCAGGGGCGGCGACGCGAGGATCACGCCGGTGAGACCACCGAACACGAACGACACCAGGAAGCCGAGGGCGAACACCATCGGGGTCTCGAACGTGACCGAGCCCCGCCAGAGCGTGCCGATCCAGTTGAAGATCTTCACGCCGGTGGGCACCGCGATGAGCATCGTCATCAGCGCGAAGAACGGCAGCAGCACCGCGCCGGTGACGTACATGTGGTGGGCCCACACCGCGACTGACAGCGCGGCGATCGCGATCGTCGCGTAGACCAGCGTCTTGTACCCGAAGATCGGCTTGCGGCTGAAGACCGGGAAGATCTCGGACACGATGCCGAAGAACGGCAGCGCGATGATGTACACCTCGGGGTGACCGAAGAACCAGAACAGGTGCTGCCAGAGCAGCACACCGCCGTTGGCCGGGTCGTAGATGTGCGCGCCGAGCACGCGGTCCGCCGCGGCGGCGAGGATCGCGGCGGCCAGCACCGGGAACGCCATCAGGATCAGGATGCTCGTGATCAGGGTGTTCCACGAGAAGATCGGCATGCGCCACATCGTCATGCCCGGCGCGCGCATGGTGATGACCGTGGTGATGAAGTTCACCGCGCCGAGGATCGTGCCGAAGCCGCTCATGCCGAGGCCGAGCATCCACAGGTTTCCGCCTGCGCCTGGCGAGAAGCTGGCGTTCGCGAGCGGCTGATAGGCGAACCAGCCGAATGCAGCCGCACCCTGCGGGGTGAGGAAGCCGGCGACGGCGATCGTCGAGCCGAACAGGAAGAGCCAGAACGCGAACGCGTTCAGACGCGGGAACGCGACGTCAGGCGCGCCGATCTGCAGCGGCAGGATCGCGTTCGCGAAGCCCGCGAACAGGGGCGTCGCGAACATCAGCAGCATGATCGTGCCGTGCATCGTGAACAGCTGGTTGTACTGCTCCTTGGTCGGGATGATCTGCATCCCGGGCTCGAACAGCTCCGCACGAATGAGCAGCGCCATCACTCCGCCGAGGAGGAAGAAGACGACGGAGGAGATCAGATACAGGTAGCCGATCGTCTTGTGATCGGTGGAGGTGATCCACTTGACGATGATGTTGCCCTTCTGCTCTACGCGCGATGCGCTGAGCAGGGCCGCCTGCCGCGGCGGCAGGGTCGTCGGACGCCCCTGGGACGTCTCCTGGAGAGGGAGCGTCGTCGCCATCAGTGGTCCACCTCTTCCACGTTCTCATCGATGGAACCGCCCGTGCCGGGCAGGTTCTGAAGTCGGTCGTAAGCGTCGTTGATGTCGCCGGTCTGGCCCGCCTCGCGAAGCGTGTCGAGATACTCCTCGTACTCGGCTGCGCTCACGACCTTGACGTTGAACAGCATCATCGAGTGGTACTCGCCGCAGAGCTCGGCGCACTTGCCGGCGTACTCGCCCTCGCGGGTCGGCGTGAAGGACCAGTAGTTGTCCTTGCCGATGTACATGTCCTTCTTGTAAAGGAAGTCGATGATCCAGAACGAGTGGATGACGTCACGCGACTGCAGCTTGATCTTGACCGACTCGTTGACCGGGAGGACCAGCGTGGGAAGCTCGCTGATGACATCGCCGCGCTCGTCGGTCTGCGCCTGGACGCCCATGGTCCAGACGGTCTCGTCATCGCTCGCACCGTCGTACTGGAAGTCCCATGACCACTGCTTGCCGATCGCCGTGATCGACACGTCGGGCTCGTCGTACTGCGTCTCGAGGATCGCCTGGTCGCGCGCGGTGAAGGCGAAGAAGCCGACGACCAGGATGAGCGGGACGACCGTGTAGAAGATCTCGATCGGCATGTTGTAGCGCAACTGGACCGGCAGGCCCATCTGGCCCTTGCGACGCCGGTAGGCGATCGCCGCCCACCCCATGAGGCCCCATGTGATGACACCGACGACGAGCAGCACGATCCACGAATTGACCCAGAGACCCGCGACCATGTCGACGTGGTTGGTGGCCGGCTGGCCTTCTTCGGTGAACCCGGGGAGGAAGCCGTGCAGCTCGGTCGGGGTGCATCCGGCGAGGACTGCAGCCGCTGCGATCCCGAGTGGGAGAACGGCCCAGCGGATACGGCGTTTCGAAGGCACGGTGCACCTTTCCGATCACGAACAGGACTCTCGCCAGTCTAGGGCAACCGCCCAGGCGATTCAGGCCATCCGCTCAGGTTGGATCGTGTCGCAGGGGCGGAAAAAGGCGGGCCCGGGCGCCAATCGGAGCGCACCGGACCCGCCGGAAAAGTATCGGATCGTTAGCGATCAGTGGAAGCTGTCGCCGCACGCGCACGACCCGGCCGCGTTGGGGTTGTCGATCGTGAAACCCTGCTCCGAGATGGTGTCCTTGAAGTCGATCGTGGCGCCGTCCAGGTAGGGCACGCTCATGTCGTCGACGATCACCTCGACACCGTCGAAGTCGACCGTCTTGTCGCCGTCGAGGTAGCGCTCGTCGAAGTAGAGCTGGTAGATCAGGCCGCTGCACCCGCCGGGCTGCACGGCCACGCGCAGACGCAGGTCGTCGCGGCCCTCCTGCTCCAGCAGGTTCTTGACCTTGCCGGCGGCGGCGTCGGTCAGCAGCACACCGTGCTCGCGGGCGGTCTGCTCGGTCGTCAGTGCGGTGTCGGTCATGGCACTCCTCCGGAAGGGCCGCCCTGGATCGATCATCCACTCAGGCGGCGGGATGCGTCGATTCTACGCGTGCCCGCTGGCAGAAGGCTCCGGGACCGACGCATTCGCGGCGATCCCGGCGCCCCGGCGTCACGGCTGGGATGTGCGCCCGTCGAGCTTCTCGAGGAGGAGCGCCTCAGAGAGCACCGCGTTGCGGAACGTCTCGAGGTGCAGCGACTCGTTCGGGCTGTGGGCCTTCGCGTGCGGGTCCTCGACGCCGGTCACCAGGATCTGCGCACCCGGGAACTCGCGCACGAGGTCGGCGATGAACGGGATCGAGCCGCCGACGCCGATGTCGACGGACTCGACGCCGTAGCCCTCGTGCAGCGCCTCGCGGGCGGCCTCGACCGCCCAGCCCGACGTGTCGACGAGGAAGGCGTCGCCGTAGTCCTGGTCGGTGAAGGTCAGCTGCGCCCCGAACGGCGCATGCTCGCGCAGGTGCGACTCGATGGCGGCGTATGCCTCGCGCGCCGGCTGGCCGGGCGCGATCCGGGCGCTGATCACGACCGAGATCTCGGGGCTCAGCGTGTTGGAGGCGTTCACGACGCTCGGGGCGTCGATGCCCGTCACAGTGATCGACGGCTTGTTCCAGATGCGGCTCAGGACCGTGCCGCGGCCGATGGGCGAGACGCCGGCGGGCAGCCCGGCCTCGTCGCGCAGGGTCTCCTCGCTGTACTCGGGGGTCGCCGCATCCCGTTCCGTCAGTCCCGCAACCGCGACGGCGCCGTCCTCGTCCCACAGCGTCGCGAGCAGCTTGACGGTCGCCATCATGGCGTCGGGGACGGCTCCCCCGAACATGCCGGAGTGCGAGGCGTGCGCGAGCGTGCGCACCCGGAGGGTGAAGCGTGTGTTGCCGCGCAGCGACACTGTGAGCGCGGGGGTCCTGGCGTCCCAGTTGCCCGAGTCGGCGACGACGATCACGTCGGCGCGGAGCGCGTCGGCGTTGTCGGAGAGGAACTGCGCGAACGACCGCGAGCCCGCTTCCTCCTCCCCCTCGAAGAACAGCGCGACACCGAGATGGAAGTCGTCGCCGACGCCCTCCGTGAGCGCGCGCAGCGCTGCCAGGTGGGCCATGATGCCGGCCTTGTCGTCGGCCGCGCCGCGGCCGTACAGCCGGCCGCCGCGCACGGTGGGCTCGAACGGCGACGACTCCCAGAGCGACTCGTCGCCGACCGGCTGCACGTCGTGGTGTGCGTAGAGCAGGATCGTCGGGCGACCGTTGCGCGCGGCGCGGGTCGCGAGCACCGCAGGGTTGCCCGGCTCCCCCGTCTCCGGGATCACCGCCGTCCGGATCTCCACCGTCTCGAACACACCGGTCCCGCGCACGAGTTCGGCGACGGCATCGGCGCTGCGCTGCACCTCGGCGGGGTCGAACCCGGGGAACGCGACGGACGGGATGCGCACGAGATTGCCGAGATCGGCGAGGGCGGCGGGGATGCCGGAAGCCGCGGCTTCGCGCACAGCATCCTGTCGGGAGAGCTCAGAGGTCATGCGGGTAATCTTAAGTGCACCCCTTCTTCCCGCACTCCGAGGATCATCCGTGGCCAAGAACACCGACCCCGTGCCGAACGACGCCCCTTCCGAGGGCGCCGTCCTGAACGGCATGCCCGCCGGCAAGGGCCGCGCGACCCCCTCTCGGGCCGAGCAGGAGGCCGCCCGCAAGCGCCCCCTGGTGCCCGATAGCAAGGAGGCGAAGGCGCGGGCCAAGGCGGATCTCGCCGCGCAGCGCGAGAAGGCCCGCATCGGCATGGCCAACGGCGATCAGCGGTATCTCCCTGCCCGCGACCAGGGTCCGCAACGCAAGTTCGTGCGCGACTGGGTCGACGCCGGCTGGCACCTCGGCGAGGCGGTCATGCCCGCCATGGTGCTCGTCATCCTCGCGACGTTCCTGCCGATCCCCGCGCTCCAGTACTACGCCTTCGTGGGCCTCTGGATCTTCATCTTCTTCGTCATCGGCGACATGGTCATCACGTCCATCACCGTCAAGCGCGCCGTCAAGAAGAAGTTCGGCGAGGGCAAGGTCGAGAAGGGCCTGGGCTGGTACGCCGCCATGCGCACCGTGCAGATGCGCTTCCTCCGTCTTCCGAAGCCGCAGGTCAAGCGCGGCCGGAAGCCGGCCTGAGCTTCACCAGACCCCGGTTGATCTGCCGCGCCCACAGCGGGCCGCGGTAGAGGAAGGCCGTGTAGCCCTGCACGAGGGTGGCGCCGGCATCCAATCGCTCCTGCACGTCGGCGGCGGTCTCGACGCCGCCGACCGAGATCACCGCGAACCCGGCGGGCACCGCCTGGCGCAGCAGCCGCAGCACGTCGAGCGCCCGCGCCTTCAGCGGCGCTCCCGACAGCCCGCCGTCGCCGGCGGCCGCCACCGTCGCCGGGTCGGTGACGAGGCCCTCGCGTGAGATCGTGGTGTTCGTCGCGATGATCCCGGACAGTCCGGCATCGACCGCGAGCTGCGCGATCGCCACGATCTCGTCGTCGGGGAGGTCCGGCGCGATCTTCACCAGCAGCGGCGTGGCGCCCGCGGCGTCGCGCACGGCGTCGAGCAGCGGCCGGAGGGTCTCGACCGCCTGCAGGCCGCGCAGTCCCGGGGTGTTCGGCGATGACACGTTCACCACGAGGTAGTCGGCAAGCGGCGCCAGCAGGGTCGCGCTGCGGACATAGTCGGCGGTCGCATCGGCGACGTCGACGACGCGACTCTTGCCGATGTTGACGCCCAGCACCGTGCGACGCGAGCGCTTGCGCAGCGTGCGCAGACGTGTGGCCGCCGCCTCGGCGCCGTGGTTGTTGAAGCCCATGCGGTTCACGACCGCGCGATCCGGGATCAGCCGGAACAGCCGCGGCCTCGGGTTGCCGTCCTGCGGGATCGCCGTGACGGTGCCGACCTCGACGTGACCGAAGCCGAGGGCGTGCAGCCCCGATGCCCCCTTCACGTCCTTGTCGAACCCGGCGGCGACGCCGAACGGCGAGTCGAAGGACAGCCCCAGTGCGGTGGTCGCCAACGCCGATGCGGGCCGGGTGATCGCACGCGTGGCCCACGAGAACGGCGGGACCCCCAGCATCCGTATCACGACCATCGCCGAATGGTGGGCGGACTCGGGGTCCATGCGCGACAGGACAGTGCGGAAGAGGAGGGGATACATCCCTCCTAGGCTATCCGGTCACTCCGAGGCGGCCGCCGCGCTCTCATCGCGAGCCGGCGCGCGACCGTGGTCGGCTCGCAGCTGGTCGATCGCGGCCTCGAAGTCCTCGAGGGAGTCGAACGCCTGGTAGACGCTCGCGAAGCGCAGGTAGGCGACCTCGTCGAGGTCGCGCAGCGGGCCGAGGATCGCGAGGCCGATCTCGTTGGCGTCGAGCTGCGAGGCGCCGGTCTGCCGGATGCTCTCCTCCACGGTCTGCGCCAGGACCGCGAGGTCGGCGTCGGTCACGGGCCGGCCCTGGCACGCCTTGCGCACGCCCGACATGACCTTCTCACGGCTGAACGGCTCGATCACGCCGGAGCGCTTGACGACGTTGAGGCTCGCCGTCTCGATCGTCGTGAAGCGGCCGCCGCACTGGGGACACTGACGACGGCGACGGATGCTGAGACCGTCGTCGCTGGTGCGCGAGTCGATGACGCGTGAATCGGCGTGACGGCAGAACGGGCAGTGCATGGCAGAGACAGCCTACGCCGGGAATCCCGGCTCAGTCCTGGAAGCGAGCCGTGATGGCCTCGCCGTGGGCGGGGAGCGCTTCGGCCTCGGCCAGCGTCACGATGGCGTCGTGGACAGCGGCGAGGGCGTCGCGGTCGTACTCGATGACCTGCTGAGGACGCAGGAACGTCGCAGCCGAGAGGCCGGACGAATAGCGCGCCTGTCCCCCGGTCGGCAGGACGTGATTGCTGCCGGCGAGGTAGTCGCCGAGGCTCACCGGGGAGTCGGCGCCGACGAACACGGCGCCCGCGTGCACGAAGTCCTCGGGGCGCGGGTCGGCGAGGTGCAGCTCGAGGTGCTCGGGCGCGTAGGCGTTGCTGAACGCGGTCGCCACGGAGATGTCGTCGACGAGCACGATCGCGGACTGCGGTCCCGCGAGGGCGGCGGCGACGCGCTCGGCGTGCCGGGTCGCGGCCGCGCGGGGCGCGACGGCCTCGAGCACTCCGGCGGCGAGGCGCTCCGACGTCGTCACGAGGACTGCGGAGGCCTGCTCGTCGTGCTCGGCCTGGCTGATGAGGTCGACGGCGACCAGGCGCGCGTCGGCGCTGTCGTCGGCCACCACGAGGATCTCGGTAGCGCCGGCTTCGGCATCCGTCCCGACGAGACCCGCCACGGCGCGCTTGGCGGCGGCCACGAAGTTGTTGCCGGGGCCGGTGACCACGTCGACCGGCTCGAGGCCGAGCGACGCGACGCCGTGGGCGAGGGCGCCGATGGCGCCCGCCCCGCCCATCGCGTACACCTCGGTGACCCCGAGAAGCTTCGCGGCGCCGAGGATCACCGGGTGCACGCGGCCCGCGAACTCGCGCTGCGGTGGAGAGGCCAGCGCGATCTCGGACACTCCCGCGACCTGCGCCGGCACGACGTTCATGACGACGCTCGACGGGTACACGGCCTTGCCGCCGGGGACGTAGAGACCGACCCTGCGCACCGGCTGCCACCGCTGCGTCACCCTGGCGCCGGGTCCGAGCTCGGTCACCGTCGGCGCGGGCACTTGCGCGGCGGATGCCTCGCGCACGCGCTCGATCGCCTGCTCGAGTGCGGCGCGCACGGCGGGGTCGAGCGCCTCGAGCGCCTCGTCGAGGTGCGCGGCGGGGACGCGGATGTCGTGTCCCGCCACGCCGTCGAACCTGTCGGCCTGCTCGCGGAGAGCGACCTCGCCGCGCGCGGCGACGTCTTCCACGATGTGCGCGGCGGTGGCGAAGGCCTCTTCGCGCGCCGCCTCGGCACGGGGAACGGTCGCGAGGAGTTCCGCGGGCGAGAGCGTGCGCCCGCGCAGGTCGATCGTCCGGAGCATCCGTCTACGGTACCGCGCGCGGTGCCGGTGTCAGCCGCGCGTGACGCCCGAGACGTCGTGCAGGTAGCCGATGCGGCCGTCCTCGTGGCGCACCACGAACACGTCGCCGCGGTCCTCGATCACGAGGGCCCACGCGCTCGGGCCGATGCGGAAGACCGGGATGCCGATCTCGTCGACGATGTCGCGCTCCTCGGGCACGAGCGCCCAGAAGGCCTGGTGCTGCGCCGCGGTGGCGGCCGCCGGCTCGACGGTCGACGTCGGATTCTCGACGTGCTCGAAGGACTCACGGGCCTGCGTCGGCTCGTTCGGCGCCGGCGTGGCCGGCTCCTCCGCCGGCACGACCTGCTCGTCGAGCGGGATGACGGTGGTGGCGAAGTCCTCGTTCGCGGACGCGTCCGGCGTCGCTGCGGCTTCAGCGCCTTCCGTCGCGGCACCTGCCGGGGCGTAAGGCGTGTACTCGGGCTCGACCTCGGGCTCCGGCTCGGGTCGAACGTGCGCAGGGCGAGGCGACACGCGCCGGACCGGGCGGGCGCTGCGGTGGGCAGGAACCTCGGGGCGACCACGGAAGTCCTGCGCGAATGGCGCGATGAACGGCGCGGCGACCGTGAGCACGACGCCGGCGAGCATGAGGAAGAACTCCACCCACACGACCCACGAGGCGAGGAAGCCCTGGCCGACGGAGAGCCGCACGAACGAGTTCCACAGGATGGACAACCACAGCACGGTGGCGACGGAGAAGGCGACCGAGGCGAACTGATCGATGCCGAGCGAACCCACACGCCGGATGCCCTGCGGCGACAGGCGGCGCAGCACGATCAGGAACACCGCGATGGTGGGGACGCCGATCGTCAGCACCCAGTCGATGCCGCTGGTCCAGACCGACGGCGCCGACTCGAACGGGCCGTAGATCGGGAAGAACGACACCACGAACGCGACGATCCACGTGCCGACGAGGGCGACCTCGCGGATGGAGAACGGTCCGACGCCGTACTGCGGCGGCTCTTCGGTCGCAACCGCCTCGTCGATGTTCTCGCCCTGCTTCTCGTCCGTCACGATGTTTCCTTCCGGCGAGCTCCCGAGGCTCGCGTCGACCCGATATTACCCACGGCGTATGAGACGCCGATGAGACGACGCGACGCGCGGCGACACGCGCCGGCGCCCGCGCACGATTGCTTCACCCCAGGCATTGCGGCCCGAGAAGTCCCTTGAGCTCGCCGTACAGATCCGGGGTGATCCGCACGGTGTGCGGGACCTCGAAGACCTTGGCCACCGTGCCGCTGTGGAGCTTGAGCGACACCTCGGTGTCGCCGGCGTGACGGTTCAGGGTCTGCAGGAGCTCGCCGACGAGCGCCTCGCTCGCGCGGCGCTCCGGAATGATCAGCACCAGTGCGCTGGACTCGTCCATGCTTCCGAGATCCGGGGCGAACGCCGACTGCGCGTGGAGGTTCATACCGTCGTCGCGACGCGAGACGCGGCCGCGCACCACGAGGATGGAGTCCGCCTGCAGCATGTGCTGGAACTCGGTGTAGGTCTTGCCCATGAACATGACCGTGATCTCGCCGTCGAAGTCCTCGACGGTGATCATGCCGTAGGGATTGCCGCTCTGCTTGGCCACGCGGTGCTGCACGCTCGTGACCAGGCCGGCGATCGTCACCTGGTCGCCGTCACCGACGTCCTCCGAGGCGAGCAGATCGTGGATGCTGGTCGACGCGTGCTTCGCGAGCGGGATCTCGAGCCCCGCCAGTGGGTGGTCGGACACGTAGAGGCCGAGCATCTCCCGCTCGAACGCGAGCTTGTCCTTCTTGGTCCACTCGGGCCGGTCGGGCACCTTGGCCGCCTGGTGCGGCTCGTCGTCTGCCCAGAGCGAGTCGAAGTCGAAGCCGACCTCGCCGTTGGCCTCGCGGCGCTTGTCGAGCACGGCGGCCTCGGTCGCGTCCTCATGGATCTCCATGAGTGCGCGGCGCGTCGATCCCATCGTGTCGAACGCGCCGGCCTTGATGAGCGACTCGACCGTCCGCTTGTTCGCGACGTGTACCGGCACCTTCGACAGGAAGTCGTGGAAGCTCGTGTAGGGTGCATCGGCCCGCGCGGCGACGATGCCGTCGACGACGTTGCCGCCGACGTTGCGCACCGCCCCGAGGCCGAAGCGGATGTCTTCGCCGACGGCCGCGAAGTAGCGGATCGACTGCCCCACGTCCGGCGGGAGCACTTTGATGCCCATGCGGCGGCACTCGTTGAGGTACACCGCCATCTTGTCTTTCGAGTCGCCGACGCTGGTGAGGAGCGCGGCCATGTACTCGGCCGGATAGTGGGCCTTGAGGTAAGCCGTCCAGTAGGACACGAGCCCGTAGGCGGCGGAGTGCGCCTTGTTGAAGGCGTAGTCCGAGAAGGGAAGCAGGATGTCCCACAGCGCCTGGATGGCGGCCTCGCCGAACCCGCGCTCCTTCATGCCGCCGGAGAAGCCCTCGTACTGCTTGTCGAGTTCGGACTTCTTCTTCTTGCCCATGGCGCGGCGCAGGATGTCTGCCTGGCCGAGCGAGAAGCCGGCGACCTTCTGGGCGATGGCCATGACCTGCTCCTGATAGATGATCAGGCCGTAGGTCGTGTCGAGGATGTCCTTGAGGGGCTCTTCGAGCTCGGGGTGGATCGGCGTGATGTCCTGCAGCCCGTTCTTGCGCAGCGCGTAATTGGTGTGCGAGTTCGCACCCATCGGGCCCGGGCGGTACAGGGCGATCACGGCCGAGATGTCTTCGAAGTTGTCGGGCTTCATCAGCCGCAGCAGGGATCGCATCGGCCCGCCGTCGAGCTGGAAGACCCCCAGCGTGTCGCCGCGGGTGAGCAGGTCGTAGGCGGGGCGGTCGTCGAGCGTCAGGTGCTCGAGGTCGAGCTCCTCCCCGCGGTTGAGGCGGATGTTGTCGAGCGCGTCCGAGATGATCGTGAGGTTGCGCAGCCCCAGGAAGTCCATCTTGATGAGGCCGAGGGTCTCGCACGACGGGTAGTCGAACTGCGTGACGATCTGGCCGTCCTGCTCGCGCCGCATGATCGGGATGATGTCGAGCAGCGGCTCCGACGACATGATCACGCCGGCCGCATGCACGCCCCACTGCCGCTTCAGTCCCTCCAGCCCGAGTGCACGGTCGAACACCGTCTTCGCCTCGGGATCGGTCTCGATCAGCGTGCGGAACTCGACAGCCTCCTTGTAACGCGGATGCTGCGGGTCGAACATTCCGTCGAGCGGCATGTCCTTGCCCATGACAGGCGGCGGCATGGCCTTCGTCAGGCGCTCCCCCATGCTGAACGGGAACCCGAGGACGCGTCCCGCATCCTTCAGGGCCTGCTTCGACTTGATGGTGCCGTACGTGACGATCTGCGCGACCCGCTCGGAGCCGTACTTCTCAGTGACGTAGTCGATCACCTCACCGCGGCGGCGGTCGTCGAAGTCGACATCGAAGTCAGGCATCGAGACGCGGTCCGGGTTGAGGAAGCGCTCGAAGATGAGGCCGTGCTCGAGCGGGTCGAGGTCGGTGATCTTCATCGCGTAGGCGACCATCGAGCCCGCACCCGAGCCTCGGCCGGGGCCGACGCGGATGCCGTGGTCCTTCGCCCAGTTGATGAAGTCGGCGACGACGAGGAAGTACCCCGGGAAGCCCATCTGCAGGATGATGCCGGTCTCGTACTCCGCCTGCTTGCGCACCTTGTCGGGGATGCCGCCCGGGTACCGGTAGTGGAGCCCGCGCTCGACCTCCTTGATGAGCCAGCTGTCTTCGGTCTCGCCGTCGGGGACCGGGAAGCGCGGCATGTAGTTCGCGGCAGTGTTGAACTCGACCTTGCAGCGCTCCGCGATCAGCAGCGTGTTGTCGCACGCCTCGGGATGGTCGCGGAAGAGCTGGCGCATCTCCTGCGCGGTCTTGATGTAGTAGCCGTCGCCGTCGAACTTGAACCGATTCGGGTCGTCGAGGGTGGACCCGGACTGCACGCACAGCAGCGCCGCGTGCGCGTCGGCCTCGTGCTGGTGCGTGTAGTGGGAGTCGTTGGTGGCCACCAGAGGGATGCTGAGATCCTTGGCGAGTCGCAGCAGGTCGGACATGACCCGCCGCTCGATCGAGAGGCCGTGATCCATGATCTCGGCGAAGTAGTTCTCCTTGCCGTAGATGTCCTGGAATTCCGCGGCCGCCGCCCGGGCCGCGTCGTACTGACCCAGGCGGAGGCGCGTCTGCACTTCGCCGGACGGGCAGCCGGTCGTCGCGATGAGTCCCTTGCCATACGTCTGCAGGAGTTCGCGGTCCATGCGCGGCTTGAAGTAGTAGCCCTCCATGCTCGACAGCGAGCTCAACCGGAACAGGTTGTGCATGCCCTCGGTGGTCTCGCTCCACAGCGTGGTGTGCGTATACGCACCGGAGCCGGAGACGTCGTCGCTCTTCTGCTCGGGCGTGCCCCACGCCACACGAGACTTGTCGCTGCGGTGGGTGCCGGGCGTGACGTACGCCTCGAGTCCGATGATCGGGTTGATGCCTGCGGCCTGCGCCGCACGATAGAACTCGAACGCCGCGAACGTGTTGCCGTGGTCGGTGACGGCGATGGCCGGCATGCCGTACTCGGCCGCAGCCTGCGTCATCGCCCCGATCTTGGCCGCTCCGTCGAGCATCGAGTACTCGCTGTGCACGTGCAGATGAACGAAGGAATCGGATGCCACGCATCGAGTCTAGGTTCGGCCGCCGACACCTGCCGCGGCATCCGTCGTGAGTCGCGCACTCCCGCCGCGAGGTCCCCTCACCCTCGACTCGAGGATGAAGGCCGGATCTCAGAAGTCTTCGTCGAGGGCGTACTGGCGCTGCCACGACTCGGGGCGGTCGATCCTGAGGCCGTACAGGTAGCGGATCAGCTGCCCCTGGTGCTGGGTCTCGTGCTCGAGCAGCGCAAGCACGTAGCGGAGCGAGTCGTCGTCGGCGGGATCGATGCCGCCGACCCATTCGTCGACGGCGGCGGCGGTCTGGCCGAGCGCGGTACGGACCGCGGCGGCGTCCGACGAGCCGTCGCGCGCGACGGGGCTGGAGAATCCCTGCCACTCCCCCGCCCGTGCGGCCTTCGGGAAGCTCTCGCGCGCGCCGAGCACGCACCACAGCTGGTGTCCGATCGTGTCGGAGGGCAGATCTGCCAGATGCGAGCCGAGGTGCTCGGCGGGAATCGTGTCGATGAAGTCGAGGTAGAGGGTGTTGGCGCGCTCGAGCCGGCGGCGCAGGAGTTCGTTCACGCGTCCACGCTAGAGGTCGAGCCGCATGAGCACGCGGGGAAACCCCGACAGCACCGACTCGGTGTCGGCCGCCTTCACGAATCCCGCCTGCTCGAAGAGGCGGCGCGTGCCGACGTAGGCCATCGTCAGGTCGACCTTCTCGCCGCGGTTGTCGACGGGGTAGCCCTCGAGCACCGGGGCGCCGCGATCACGCGCGAAGTCGATGGCGCCGTCGATGAGTGCGTGCATGACCCCCTTCTTGCGATGACCGGGCCGGACGCGGAAGCACCACACCGACCATGCGTCCTGTTCGTCGACGTGCGGGATCTTGCGGAAGGTGGCGAAGTGTGTCTGCGCGCGCGGCGCGACAGCCGCCCACCCGACGACCTCCTCACCGTCGTACGCGAGCACGCCGATCGGTCCCTCCTCGTCGATGAGTCGCCGCACCCGCTCGCCGCGCTCCGGCCCCTTGAGCGCGAGGTTCTCCTTCGACGGGATGCGGTAGCTGAGGCAGAAGCACACATTGGAATCCGGATTCTTCGGACCGACCATCGTGGCGACGTCTTCATAGACCGTCGCAGGTCTCACCTCGATCGACATGCGAACACTCTGCCCGCAGCATCCGACATCGTCCAGGCGGTGGCGATCGCGCCCACCACGCCGCATAGGGTGTGAGCATGCCCACCCCGGATTTCGTCCTCGAGCTGCGCGAGAAGATCGGCACCCACCCTCTGCCGCTGGTCGGCGTGACCGCGGTGGTCGTCCGCGATGCCCGTGTGCTGCTCGGCCGGCGCAGTGACAACGGCCACCTCACGCCGGTCACCGGCATCGTGGACCCCGGCGAGGAGCCCGCCGATGCCGCCGTTCGGGAGACCCTCGAAGAGGCCGGCGTGGTCTGCCGGGTCGAGCGGCTCGCGTGGGTGCATCAGATTCCACGGGTCACGTACGACAACGGCGACCAGAGCGACTATCTCGACCTCGCGTTCCGCTGCCCGTGGGTGTCGGGCGAGCCCTACCCCGCCGACGGCGAGATGACGGAGGTCGGCTGGTACGAGCTCGCGGCCCTGCCCGCCGAGGTCAGCGCGGAGATGCGTCGCCGGATCGAGGTGGCGGTGCAGGACGAGGTCCCCGCACGCTTCGAGGGCGGGCGCTGAGCTCGCCTCGAGCCTGCTCCCGCCGGTTCAGTCGCCCCGCAGCAGGCTGAGAGCGTGGGCGAGGTCGGCCGGATAGTCCGACGTGAACGTGACCCAGTCCCCCGTCGTGGGGTGCGCGAACGAGAGCTCGCGCGCGTGCAGCCACTGACGGGTCAGGCCCAGCCGCGCCGACATCGTCGGATCCGCGCCGTAGAGCGGATCGCCGACGCACGGGTGCCGGTGCGCGGCCATGTGCACGCGGATCTGGTGGGTGCGGCCGGTCTCGAGGTGGATCTCGAGCAGCGACGCGCCAGGGAACGCCTCGAGCGTCTCGTAGTGGGTGACCGAGTCCTTGCCTTCCGGGGTCACCGCGAACTTCCACGAATGGGACGGATGCCGCCCGATCGGCGCGTCGATCGTGCCCGCGAGCGGGTCGGGGTGACCCTGCACGACGGCATGGTAGATCTTCTCGACCTCGCGCTCCTTGAATGCGCGCTTGAGCGCGACGTACGCGCTCTCGGTCTTGGCGACGACCATGAGCCCGCTCGTGCCGACATCCAGTCGGTGCACGACGCCCTGGCGCTCGGCGGCGCCGGTCGTCGCTATGCGGTAGCCGCCGGCCGCGAGGGCGCCGAGGACGGTCGGCCCCTCCCATCCGAGGGACGGGTGCGCCGCGACACCGGAGGGCTTGTCGACCACCACGATGTCGTCGTCGTCGTAGACGATGCCGAGGTCGGGCACCTCCACAGGCACGACGCGGGGCTCCTCCTTGGGCGCCCACGACACATCCAGCCACGCGCCGCCCCGCAGCTTGTCGGACTTGGCGAGCGTGCGCCCGTCCATCGTGACGCCACCGGCCTCAGCGACCTCGGCCGCGAACGTGCGGGAGAAGCCGAGCATCTTGGCGAGTGCCGCGTCTACGCGGACGCCGTCGAGGCCGTCGGGGACGGGTAGGCTGCGCGAATCCACGTCAGAGCTGGGCGCCCGACCCGGGCCGCTTCGGATCGTTGCCCGTCTCATGGTCGGCCTCGAACTCCTCGGCCTCGCGCTCGGCCTCTTCCTCGACCTTGCGCTGCTCCGCCTCGCTGAGCGGCGGCAGGCCGCGCTCGGCGGCGGGGATGCCGGCATCCGGGTCGGCCACGGGGAACTCGTCACCGAAGCCCTCCACGGTGCCGCCCGAGGCGAACTGGTCGCCTTCGGCGCCGAGCAGCGTCTCGTCGCTCTCGCTCTCGCTCTCGTTCTTGTCCTTGCGGCCGTGGTCGCGCGTACCGTCCATGTGAACCCCCACGAGTACCAGGAGTGCGATCGCGATCATGTCGCACACGATGAAGATGTCGGCGACGTTGTAGATCGCCGGGGACATGCCGGGGAAGAACCACATCCACGGCGTGTTGATGAAGTCGACGACGTGCCCGACGCCGAAGCCGGGGTCGCGGAACAGCCGGTCGGTGAGGTTGCCCAGGACGCCGCCGAGGAGGAGTCCGAGGGCGACCGCCCAGAGGCGCGAGCGCACGCGCGTCGCCGCGAGCCACGCGATGACGACGGCGACGGCGGCCAGCGCGATCGTGAAGATCCATGTGACCTCCTCGCCGAGCGAGAAGGCGGCGCCGGGATTGCGGGTCAGATAGAAGCTCAGGAAGTGGCCGAGGACCTCGACCGGCTCCTGGTACGGCAGATTCTCGAGTGCGAGATACTTCGCCAACTGGTCGGCGGCCAGCACCGCCACCGCGAGAACCGCGATGATGGTGCCGGCCGCCGCCTGACGAAGGGGAGGTCGGCGCGACAAGGCCTAGAGGCCCAGCGCGGAGACCGGCTGTGCGCCGGACGCCGTCGCCGTGGTCTCGAGGTCGCGCAGCTTGCCCTCGATGTAGCTGCGCAGCTGCGCGCGGTAGTCGCGCTCGAAGTTGCGGAGCTCGGAGATGCGGCCCTCGAGCGTCGTGCGCTCGCGCTCGAGCTTGGAGAGCTCCTCGCGACCGCGGGTCTCGGCCTCGGACACGATCGACGCCGCCTGCGACTTGGCGTCGGAGATGAGCTGGTCGCGCTGCGCGATGCCCTCGGCGACGTGCTCGTCGTGCAGGCGCTGGGCAAGCTCGATGATGCCGGCGCTCGCGGCGGGGCCGGCTCCGCCGACGGGGGCGGCCTCGACGACAGGCGCCGGGGTGGGCGCAGCGGCAGGTGCGGCAGCACCCGACTCGTACGCCGCCAGCTTGGCCTTCAGCTCCTCGTTCTCGGTGAGAGCCTTGCGCCACTCCACGACGATCTCGTCGAGGAAGTCGTCGACCTCATCCGGGTCGAAACCCTCCTTGAAGCGGACGTGCTGGAACTGCTTGGTGACGACGTCATCGGGGGACAATGCCATGGTGATTCCTCTTTCGAGCGTCTGGTCGCTGGCCGATGTCGGGGCGGCCGCCGGCTGGCGGCCGTTCGTATCAGCAAAGCATAGTCATCGGTTCTGAGAGTGTCGAAGCCGGCGACCGGGTCGGAGATGAGTCGGTTCAGCCCGCGATAGTGCGGGTGATGCTGAGCAGGATGAAGCACAGCAGCATCGTCAGCGCGAACCCGAAGTCGATCGCGATGGCACCCACGCGCAGCGGCGGGATGAAGCGACGGAACAGCCGGATCGGCGGGTCGGTGACGGTGTAGATGATCTCCGCGGCGACCAGGCCCGCGCCCCGGGGGCGCCACTCGCGGTTGAAGAACGGGATCCAGTCGAGGACCAGGCGCGAGAGCAACACGAAGACATAGATGAGCAGCGCGAGGTTGAGGATCGCTGCGATGAGTTGGACGACTGCCACGTAGCCAGATTACGGCTGTGCGAACGGAACCGACTCCGGATCCGCCTGCGCGACCGCTCCGTCGCCTGACACGGCGACGTTCTCGGGCGACAGCAGGAACACCTTGCTGGTGACCCGCTCGATGCGTCCGTAGAGGCCGAGCGACAAGCCGCTCGCGAAGTCGATGAGGCGCCGCGCATCGGCGTCGCTCATCTGCGAGAGGTTGATGATGACGGGGATGCCGTCACGGAAGTTCTCCGCGATGATCTGGGCATCGCGGTACTGCTTGGGGTGCACCGTGAGGATCTCGTTGATCGCCGCGGGCGCCGGCTGACGCACGACCGCCGGGCGGTGGATCGGGGTCACCGGCGCCGCCGGCTTGTCGACCACCTTCTCGGAGGTGCGAGCACGCGGCTGAGGGGCCGGCTCTTCGTAGACCTCTTCCTCGTCGGCGAGTCCGAGGTACACCATGGTCTTCTTGAGCGGGTTCGACATCTGATCCTCCGTAGTGCTCATCTGTTCCGAGGCTAATCGCGTTCTGGCCTGGGTCCGGTGATTGCCGAACCGATGCGTAGGTGTGTCGCGCCGGCCGCGATGGCCTCGGCGAAGTCGGCCGTCATGCCCGCGGAGATCCAGTCGGCGTCGGCGACGACCGAGCGCACGACGCCCGAGAGACCGTTCAGGCGCTCGAAGGCGGGTGCGGGCGGCTCGTCCAGCGGTGCGACCGCCATCACCCCTCGCACGCGCAGCGAGGGCAGCGCCGCGGCATGCGAGGCGAGTGCCTCGAGGTCGCCCGGTGCGACTCCCCCACGACCCGGGTCGTCCGTGAGATTCACCTGCAGCAGCACGTCCAGGACGAGGTCGCCCGGCTCGGCGGCGGCGTCGAGCGCGTCGGCGAGGCGGGCGCGGTCGAGCGAATGGACGACGGATGCCGCGGCCCGGATCGCACGCGCCTTGTTGGTCTGCGCCTGCCCGATGAAGTGCCAGTGCAGGCCGTCGAGGTCTCCGACCTCGACGGCCTTGCGACTGAACTCCTGCTGCCGGTTCTCCCCCACGTCGCGCACACCGAGCCCGTACAGCTCCTTTACGAGCGACGCAGGGTGGAACTTCGTCACGACGATGCGGGTCAGCTCGGACGGATCGCGATGCGCTGCCCGCGCAGCATCCGCTATCCGTTCATCGATCGCCGCGAGACGCTCGGCGAGACCGCCCACTTACTTGAGGAAGTCGGGGATGTCGAGGTCGTCGTCGCCGAAGGCGGTGTCGTACGACGACTCGGTCACCGCGCCGACGGGCACCGGAACGGCGGCAGGCGTCTCGACGACATCGCGGTCCTTCGCAGCCTCGTCGGCGGGCGTCACCGGCAGCGCGGGGGTCGAGACGACGCGGGCGGCCGTGATCGGCTCGATCCGCGCTTGCGGCTCGCCGCCGTCGAAGCCGGCGGCGATGACGGTGACGCGCACCTCGTCGCCGAGCGTGTCGTCGATGACGGTACCGAAGATGATGTTCGCCTCGGGGTGCGCGGCCTCCTTGACGAGCTGCGCCGCGTCGTTGATCTCGAAGATGCCGAGGTTCGAGCCGCCCTGGATCGACAGCAGCACGCCGTGTGCGCCCTCGATGGAGGCTTCGAGCAGAGGCGATTCGACGGCGAGCTCCGCGGCCTTGATGGCGCGATCCGCTCCCCGCGCCGAGCCGATGCCCATGAGGGCCGACCCCGCTCCCTGCATGACCGACTTGACGTCGGCGAAGTCGAGGTTGATGAGACCGGGCGTCGTGATGAGGTCCGTGATGCCCTGCACACCGGCGAGGAGCACCTGGTCGGCCGTGGCGAACGCCTCGATCATCGAGATGCCGCGGTCGCTGATCTCGAGCAGGCGGTCGTTCGGCACCACGATGAGGGTGTCGACCTCTTCCTTCAGGCGCGCGACGCCCGACTCGGCCTGCTGCTGGCGGCGACGACCCTCGAAGGAGAAGGGCTTCGTCACGACACCGATCGTGAGTGCTCCTATCGACTTCGCGATCTTCGCGACCACCGGGGCACCGCCGGTGCCGGTGCCGCCGCCTTCGCCCGCGGTCACGAAGACCATGTCGGCGCCGCGCAGCGCCTCCTCGATCTCCTCCGCGTGGTCCTCGGCGGCGCGGCGACCCACTTCGGGGTCGGCGCCCGCGCCGAGCCCGCGTGTCAGCTCGCGTCCCACGTCGAGCTTGACGTCGGCGTCGCTCATGAGCAGCGCCTGGGCATCGGTGTTGATGGCGATGAACTCGACGCCTCGCAGGCCGAGCTCGATCATGCGGTTGACCGCGTTCACTCCGCCGCCGCCGACGCCGACCACCTTGATGACGGCGAGGTAGTTCTGGTTCTGGCTCATGCCGGCCTCCGTAGCCCTGGACCTGTCTAAACCTTCAACCTCTAGTAGAGGTATAAAGAATTGCCCGGTATGCAATTCCTTTGTCACGAAAGTAGGCGGATGCCGCGCGCGCGCTCGGACCGAGTCGGCGTGTCGCGGCATCTGGTGCCGGAAGTCGCTGCAGGAAGGCGCGGAGGTCAGCGGACGACGACGGCGTCCGGTGACGAGACGTCATAAGAGAACACGTCAGCGGGCGGGCGGGCGGCCATCGTCGCCTGCAGCACATACGCCTTCTTCGCCGACTCCTCGGCACTCCCCCACACCACCTGGGTGTTCGTGCCGCCCAGCTCGAGCGTGACGTCGTCGGGGGTGGAGGCCGTGACCGCCGTCACCTGTGCGCGGATCTCCTCGGGCAGCGATCGCATGACCCGGCCGGCAGCGGCGAAGGCCTCGGAATCCACGCCGCCGGTGATCGTGAGCAGCGGCGTGCCGGGGCTCGGCGTCGCCGTGGTCGAGAGGGCGACCCCCGCCGCGTCGACGAGCGTGTAGCCGGCGCGGGTCTCGATGAGGCCGATCGGCGTGCGCTCGACGATCCGCACCACCAGCTCGTGCGGCGGGCGCGCCTCGAGCGCGTAGGTCTCGATCAGCGGGAATGCGACGAGCTCGGCCTTGACGGCGCTCTCGTCCACGAGCGGCAACGGCGTTCCGAGCTGCCCCGACAGGGCGTCGGTGATGTCGGCGACGGCGAGCTGCTGCGCGCCCACCACCGTGATCTTCTCCACCCCGAAGAGCGGACTGTACGCGGCGCCGAGAGTGCCGAGGGCGAGGAGCAGAACGGATGCTGCCGCCCCGAGCCACACCGCACGCCGGCGTCGCTGGCGCACGGTGAAGCGGCGGATCTCGGCGCGCAGCGCCTTGCGCCGGGCGCGAGCCGCCTTGAACACCTCGCGGAAGCCGACGTCCGCAGCATCCGTCGCCTCGCCCGTCGTCGCCTCCGCGAGCGTCGGCTTCGCGTCGGCCAGCGGCGTCGGCGGCGCCAGCGGGATGACGGGCGCCGTGGGGCTCTCGTCGAGCGTCGGCTCCTCGGGCTCGCGCTCCGCCGTGCGCGGCGCGGGTGCATCGACGCGACGGGGGGCGCGCGCCGGCGCGGCCTTCTCCGCCGTGCCGCGCGAGGCGACCGGCGGCTGCGGCAACGGCGACGGGCGGCGCATACGACCCCTACGCTCCGGCGTCCTCGCGGCCGAGGGCCTCGAGCACCTGCGGAATGATGAGGTACACGTTGCCGCAGCCGAGCGTGATGACGTAGTCGCCGTCTCGGGCGACCGAGGCCGTGTAGTCGGCGGCCTCCTGCCAGTCGGGCACGTAGTGCACGTGCGACGGGTCCGCGAACGCGCCGCTCACGAGCTCTCCCGTGACACCGGGCACGGGGTCTTCGCGGGCTCCGTACACGTCGAGCATCACCGTATGGTCGGCGTACCGCTCGAGCACCTCGGCGAACTCGCGGTACATCTCCTGCGTGCGCGAGTAGGTGTGCGGCTGCTGGATCGCGATGAGACGCCCGTCGCCGACGACCGAGCGCGCGGCCGCGAGGGCGGCGGCGACCTCGGTCGGGTGATGGGCGTAGTCGTCGAAGACGCTCACGCCGCGCTCGACGCCGTGCAGCTCGAAGCGGCGGACGGTGCCGGCGAAGCCCTCGACCGCGCGGACCGCGGGCTCGAGATCGTGGCCGAGCGTGAGCAGCACGGCGACAGCGCCGGCGGCGTTGATCGCGTTGTGCGCGCCGGGCACCGGCAGCTGCGCGTCGACGGTCACGCCGTCGTGCGTGATGCGGAACGAGACGGGGCCGTCGGTCACGATGTCGCTGACCCGCACCGTGGCGCCGTCGGCTTCGCCGAAGGTGACGACGTGAGGGTGTGTCAGCTGGGCGGTGACGAGCTGCGCGCCCGCATCGTCGGACGAGATGACGACGGCTTCGCGCGCCTCGTTCGCGAACCGGGCGAACGCGGCGTAGAACGCGTCGCGCGTGCCCCAGTGGTCGAGGTGGTCGGGGTCGACGTTCGTGATGAGCGCGACCGACGTGTCATAGAGCAGGAACGTGCCGTCCGACTCGTCGGCCTCGATGACGAACAGGTCGTCCGAGCCGCTGCCGCTGGAGACGCCGAGCTGCGCGATCACGCCTCCGTTGACGAAGGTCGGCTGGACGCCGAGATCCCGGAGGGCGGTGACGATCATGCCCGTCGACGTGGTCTTGCCGTGCGCGCCGGCGACCGACACGAGGCGGCGGCCGCCGATCAGCCAGTACAGCGCCTGTGAGCGATGGATGACGTGAAGTCCGCGCTCTTTCGCGAGCACGAACTCGGGGTTCTCGGGCCAGATCGCGCCTGTGTGCACGACGGTGTCGACGTCGTCGGCGAGGTTCGCGGCGTCGTGCCCGACGTAGACGGTCGCACCGAGCTCAGCGAGTTCGCGCAGCGCCTTGCTGTCGGCGCGATCGGAGCCCGAGACGCGGATCCCGCGCTCCACGTACATGCGGGCGAGCCCCGACATGCCGGATCCGCCGATTCCGATGAAGTGCGCGGCGGTGATGTCGTCGGGAATGGGAAGACTGAGATCGGGTCTGATCATGACCGGTCAAGTCTAGGTCGGGTCACGGATGCTGCGGCCCCGGCGCGCTGGAGGGCCCGGCTCAGCCCGCTCGCGTCACAGCTTGGTGTTCGTGCACTCGCCGAGCTGCGACATCGACAGCGCCTCGGGGCACTCGTCGAGCCACCACCCCTCGCCGTACGCATCCTTGGTCATGTCGGTGTAGATCTCCCACCCGCCGCCGGGGAGCACCCGGTAGTACTGCGTGATCGGGTCGCCCTCGACGGTCGGTCGCGTCACTGCGAGCTCTGCGCCGGCGGACGTCGCCTCCTCGAGGCAGGCGATGTCTCCTGTCGGGACCGCCTCACCCTGATCGAGCTCGACAGTGCCGCACGACGGAAGCTCCTCGCGCTGCAGAAACGCCGTCGGAGTCGGTCCGCCCTTCGGCTCCCCCGGGCCGACGACGCATCCGCTCAACGCGAGGATGCACAGCGCGGTCAGTGAGGCCGTAATGACGCGCATCTCAGGCGCGGAGAGCGTCGTCGATCATCGCGACGACGTTCTCCGTACCCGTGCGGGTGCCGACGGATGCTGCGGCCGCCGCCATGGCCGCGCGGCGGGCCTTGTCGGCCAGGAACGGCACGACCTCGGACCGCACGCGCTCGCCGGTGAACTCAGCATCCGGGATCAGGATCGCCGCGCCCGCGCGGACCGCTGACGAGGCGTTCAGCGCCTGCTCGCCGTTGCCGACGGCGTACGGCACGTAGGCGGTGGGGATGCCCAGCGCACTGATCTCGCTGACGGTGGCGGAGCCCGCGCGCGAGACGATGAAGTCGGCGAGGGCGAAGGCAAGGTCCATCCGATCCACGTACCGGCGGACGACATAGCCGGGCGCGGCGGGGTCGACGAGTTCGGAGCGCTCGCCGGTGACGTGCAGCAGCTGCCACCCGGCGTCGACGACGGCGCGCCAGCCCTCGCCGTGTCCCTCGCCGAAGGCGGCGTTGAGTCGCTGGGCGCCGAGCGAGCCGCCGAACACGAGGAGCACGGGCTTCGCCGGATCGAGGCCGAAGTACGCGGCGGCCTGGTCGCGGAGCGCCTCGCGGTCGAGCGACACGATCTCGCGGCGCAGCGGCATGCCGACGACCGTCGAGCGCTTCAGCGGGGTCCCCTCGAACGCCACGCCGACGCCCGCCGCGCGACGGGCGCCGAGCACGTTCGCGAGACCCGGGCGGGCATTCGCCTCGTGCACGACGAACGGCACGTTCTCGCGCCGCGCCGCGACGTACGCGGGAGCCGACGCGTAGCCGCCGAACCCGACGAGGACGTCGACGCCGCGCTGGGCGATGTGCGCGCGCACCTGCGAGATCGCGCGGGGGAAACGCGCCGGGAACGCGGCCGCCGCCTTGTTCGGACGGCGCGGGAACGGCACCTTGTCGACGAACAGGAGTTCGTAGCCGCGCTCGGGCACGAGCCGCGCCTCGAGCCCCTCGCGAGTGCCGAGCACGAGCACCTCGGCCTCGGGGTCGCGTGCGCGCAGCGCGTCGGCGACAGCCAGGAGCGGGTTGACGTGTCCGGCGGTGCCGCCGCCGGCGAGAAGATACGTCGTCACTCCCCGAGCCTACCCGGCTCGGTCCCTCCCGGGTTTGGGGCGCGTCGCGGTCGTTCGGGGTGCACGGCGTGCGCCCCGAACGCACGCCGCACGCCCCAAACCCCGGCGGCAGCCCGTGGTCAGCGGACGGCGCGGAGCTTCGCGCGCTCGCGCGCGGCGCGGGCCGACGCGATCGCAGCTTCGCGGCGCGCGACGGATGCCGGCAGCGATCGCGCGAACGCGAGCAGCACGCCGCACGCCAGCAGCACCGACAGCAGCGACGTGCCGCCCTGCGACATGAACGGCAGCGGCACGCCGAGCACCGGGAACACGCGCAGCACGACCCCGATGTTGATGAGCGCCTGCCCGACGATCCACACCGTGATCCCGCCGGCCGCGATGCGCACGAACGGGTCGTCGGTCTTGCGGATGACGTGGAACGCGCCGACCGCGAAGAGGGCGAACAGCGCCAGCACGACCGCGCAGCCGATGAGACCGAGCTCTTCGCCCACGATGGCGAAGATGTAGTCGTTCGCCGCCGCGGGGAGCCAGTCGTACTTCTCGCGCGAGTTGCCCAGACCGAGGCCGAAGATCCCTCCGCTCGCGAGTCCCCAGATCCCGTGCAGCGGCTGGTAGCAGTCGTTGAAGTAGTCGTCGAGGCAATTCGGGTTCAGGAAGCTCATGAACCGACGCATGCGGTCGGGGCTCGTCACGGCGAGGAACGCCACGGCACCCGCCGCCGCGATCGCGGGCAGGACGAAGATGCGGAGCTTCACGCCCGAGAAGAACAGCGCGCCCAGCACGATGAGCACGAGGATCATCGCGGTGCCGAGGTCGTCGCCGGCGAGCACCGTCGCGATCGCGAGGCCCGCGACGGGGACGAGCGGGATGAACACGTGCTGCCACTTGGTCAGCAGTGTGCGCTTGCGGAACAGCACGAACGCGACCCACAGCGCCAGGCCGAGCTTGAGGAACTCCGACGGCTGCGCCTGGAAGCCGCCGATGATGATCCAGTTGCGGTTTCCGTCGGCGCCGTGGCCGAGCGGCGTGAAGACGAGGAGCTGGAAGGCGACGCCGAAGATGAGCGCCGGCCACGCGATCTTCTTCCAGAACGTCACCGGCAGGCGGCTCGCGATGAACATCAGCGGGATGCCGATCACGGCGAAGACGACCTGCTTGAGCACCATCTCCCACGGCGCCTCGCCGGCGGCGGTCGCCGTCGCGGAGGTCGCCGACAGCACCATGACCAGCCCGAAGACGGTCAGCAGCAGCGCGGTCGAGGCGATGAGCAGGAACTCGCTCGGCACGGGTGCGAACACGCGCCCGAGCGAGACGCGGGCGGCGAGCCCGCGACGTGCCGGCTTGTCAGCCTCGGTCGTCGCCGGGGCGGGGCGCGTCTGGCGGGCCCGAGGCGGCTGCGTCGTGGTCACCCGGGTCCCCCGTTCCGATCCGTTCCCTCACCGCTGCAGCGAATCTGCGGCCGCGGTCCGCGTACGACGCGAACTGGTCGAAGGATGCGGCAGCGGGAGCGAGAAGAACCACGTCCCCGTCACGCGCCACCCCTGCCGCCAGTTCGACGACCTGCGCCATGACCTCTTCAGTCTCATCGGCGTCCACCTCGAAGACGGGCACCGCCGGCGCGTGTCGCTCGAACGCGGCCACGACCGCGGTGCGGTCGAGGCCGATGACGATCGCCGCCTTCGCTCCGGCGCCGCGGCCCGAGACGAGGTCTGCGATGTCGACCCCCTTGAGGAGCCCGCCGACGACCCAGACGGCTCCCGGGTAGGCCGCGAGCGACGAGGCCGCGGCGTGGGGGTTGGTGGCCTTGGAGTCGTCCACCCACGTGACGCCGTCGTGGCGCGCGACGACCTCGATGCGATGCGGGTCGAGGCGGAAGCCGCGCAGCGCGTCGCGGATCGCCGCGGGTGCGACATCCAGCGATCGCGCGAGCGCCGACGCCGCCAGGATGTTCGCGACGATGTGCGGCGCCGCCAGTCCGAGGGAGGCGAGCTCCTCGACCGTGGTGAGTTCGAGGGCGCTCTTGTGCCGGTCCTCGAGGAACGCGCGGTCGACGACGATCCCCTCGACGACACCCAGGTCGCTCGGTCCCGGCACGCCGAGGTCGAAGCCGATGGCGCGGGCGCCCTCGACGACCTCGGCGTCTTCGACCATCGCCTGGGTGGCGGCATCCGCCTTGTTGTAGACGCAGGCCGCACGCGTGTTGTCGTACACGTGCGCCTTGGCGGCGCGGTACTCCTCGAACGATCCGTGCCACTCGAGATGGTCGTCGGCGAGGTTGAGGCACACCGCGGCGTAGGGCGACAGCGGGTCGTCCGAGTCCTGCAGCCCGAGATACCAGAGCTGGTGGCTCGACAGCTCGACCACCAGCGCGTCGAAGCCGGAGGGGTCCCGCACCGCGTCGAGCACCGGCGTGCCGATGTTGCCGACCGGCGCGGCGCGCAAGCCGCCCGCGACGAGCATGCTGGCCGTGAGACGGGTGGTGGTGGTCTTGCCGTTGGTGCCCGTGATGAGGATCCAGTCGGCGGGCGTGCCGTCCGCACGCACCACCTTGTCGCGCACGCGCCACGCGAGTTCGACGTCTCCCCACAGCGCGATGCCGTTCTCCCGCGCCCACGAGATGAGCGGATGCCGCGGCGCGAAGCCCGGCGACGCCACGACGACCTCGGGCGCGAACTCGATGAGCTCGGCGGGCACCGACTCGAGCGATCCCGTCCACAGGCGTGCGCCGATGACGGGCAGCAGGCGCTCGTACTCCTCGTCTGCCTTCTCGGTCACGACGAGGACGTCGGCGCCGAGCTCGGCGAGCGTGTCGGCGACGGAGAAGCCGGTGACCGAGAGGCCGAGCACGGCGACCCGCAGACCCTTCCAGTCGGCGTTCCAGCTGGTCAGGGCGCGGAGGCGATCCGGGGTCATGTGCGAGAGAGCCATTCGACGTAGAAGAATCCGACGCCCGACACCGCGAGGAGGCCGGCGATGATCCACATGCGCACGACGATCGTGACCTCCGACCACCCTCGCAGCTCGAGGTGGTGGTGGAACGGGCTCATGAGGAACAGGCGTTTGCCGCGCGTGATCTTGAAGTAGAGCCGCTGCAGGATCACCGACCCGGGGCCGATGATGAAGACGCCGGCGACCAGCACGGCCAGCAGCTCGGTCCGGGTGAGGATCGCCATCGCAGCGATGACGCCGCCGATCGCCATGGACCCGACGTCGCCCATGAAGACCTTGGCCTTGGGCGCGTTCCACCAGAGGAACCCGACCAGCGCCCCGACGAAGGACGCCGAGACGATCGCCAGATCGAACGGGTCGCGCGTCGGATAGCAGGCAGCCTTCGCCGCGGCCGAGAGCGCGTCGCCTCCCCAGCACGCCTGGTTGAACTGCCAGAACGCGATGAGGCTGTAGGCACCGACGACGAAGATCGCCGCTCCCGCGGCCATCCCGTCGAGCCCGTCGGTCACGTTCGTGCTGTTGGAGAACGCGACCCCGATGAACGTCACCCATGCGAGGTAGAGGATCCAGCCGATGACGAGCCCGAGCGTCATGAACCCCAGGGCCGGAACATCGCGGAAGACCGACACGAACGGCGACGCCGGCGTCTGGTCGAACTGGTTCGGGAAGTTCAGGGCGACGATGCCGAACGGCACCGTGACTGCGACCTGGCCGGCGACCTTGCGCCAGCCGCTCAGGCCCATGAACTTCTGCTGGCGCACTTTCATGTAGTCGTCGATGAAGCCGACCGCGCCGAGCCCGACCATCATCCAGATGACGAGCAGACCCGAGATCGTCGGCGGGTTGTTGCCCACGTAGCACCCGACCAGGTAGCCGACGATCGTGCCGACGATGAAGATGGTGCCGCCCATCGTGGGCGTGCCGCGCTTGGTCTGGTGGTTGGGGTTGCGGATGTCTTCCGGTGTCCGGATGACCTGGCCCCAGCCCCATTTGCGGAAGAGCCGCAGGAACACCGGGGTGAGGAAGAGGGTGAATGCCAGCGAGATCGCCGCCGCGGTAAGGAGAGATCTCACGAGAACGATTCTCCCAGACGATCGCCGAGGAACCGGAGCCCCGCTGAGTTCGAGGACTTCACCAGCACGCGGTCGCCGTCGCGCAGCTCGCCCTGCAGGTAGTCGAACGCCTCGTCGGCGGTCGAGAAGAAGACGGCCTCGTTGTCCCACGAGCCCTGCGCGACCGCCTCGAGGTACATGCGGCGCGCCGGGTCGCCCACGACGACGATGCGCTGGATGCCGAGTCTCACGGCCAGCAGCCCGACGCGGTCGTGCTCCTCTTCGGCGTACTCGCCGAGCTCGCTCATCGCGCCGAGCACGGCGACGGTGCGCTCGTCTGGCGCGGTGATCTGCGCGAGGGTGCGCAAGGCAGCCGCCATCGAGTCGGGGCTCGCGTTGTAGGCGTCGTTGATGATGCGCACGCGGTCCGAGCCGAGCGGCTGCATGCGCCACCGCTCGGCGATCTCGACGGTCTCGAGGCGAGCGACGGCATCGGCGAGCGAGACGCCGAACGTCGTCGCCGCGGCGATCGCGGCCAGCGCGTTCATCACGTGGTGCTCGCCCAGGACCCTCAGGCGCACCGGCAGCGAGACGCCGTCGGCGGTGACGGTGAAGGAGGTCCCGGATGCTGTGACCACGACGTCGTCGGCGCGCACATCGGCGGCGGGGCCGCGGCCGAACCAGCGCACCGAGGCACCCTGCTCGGCGGCGATCGGGGCCATCGCCGCAACCCGGGCGTCGTCGGCGTTGAGCACCGCCACTCCCCCGGTGCTCAGCGCGCGGACGAGCTCGGACTTGGCGTGGAACGTCGCCTCGATGCCACCGAAGCCGCCCGCGTGGGCCATGCCGACCATGAGCACGACGCCGACGTCGGGGTCGACCAGCCCGGCGAGGCGCGCGATCTCGCCGGGCGCGCTCGCGCCGAACTCGCTGACGAGGTACTTGGTGGTGCCGGTGACGCGCAGCATCGTGAGCGGCGCTCCGACCTCGTTGTTGAACGACGCCTTCGGCGAAACGGTCTCGCCCTCCCCCTCGAGGATGCGGGCGAGCAGGTTCTTCGTCGTGGTCTTGCCGTTTGACCCGGTGATCCCGACGACGCGCAGGTCTCCGGCATCCTTCACCGTCCTCACGACCTCGCGGGCGAGGTCCGCGATGGCGGCGACCACATCGGGCACCACGATCTGGGACACGGATGCCGTGACCCGCCGCTCGACGAGGGCCAGCGCGGCCCCCTTCTCGACGGCGGCGTCGACGAACAGATGCCCGTCGGTGGATTCGCCCGGCTTGGCGACGAAGATGCCGCCGGGCTCGATCAGGCGGGAGTCGGTGTCGACGGCCCCCGACACGACGGTGTCGAGGGTGTCACCGTTCTCGAGGTGCACCTCGCCCGAGACGGCACGGGCGATCTGGGCGATGTTGAGCGCGATCATGTGGGGAACTCCGGAAGCTCGGGACACTACCCGAACTTGGGCAGCAGCTCCGGCGACGTCGTCGAGGGCATGACGCGGTAGGTCTTGAGAACCTGGGTCATGGCCTTCTGGAACGCGGTCGCGTTGGCCGCAGACGATGTTACCTTCGTCGGCTCGTCGAGGGTGACGACGACGACGTACTCGGGGTCGTCGGCAGGGGCGAAGCCGACCATCGTCGTGTAGTAGACGCCGGCCTTGTAGTTGCCCTGGCCGTCGCTCTTCTCACCCGTACCCGTCTTGCCGCCGAGGCGGTAGCCGGGGATGGCGACCGTCTTGGCGTAGGGCGCCTGGAGGAAGACGTTCTCGAGCATCTCGCGCATCTGTGCCGACGTACCCTCGCTGATGACACGCTCGGGCTCGGCGACGTCGGGTTCGACGACCGTGCCGTCGGCCTTCGTGCACGACTCGATGATCTGCAGCGGCATCTTCATGCCGCCGTTCACGATCGCCCCGTACGCGCGGGCGAGCTCGGGCATGGTCGTGGTGACGCCCTGACCGAACGAGGTGTTGAGCGTCGTCTGGGCTCCCCATTGATCCGCCGGGTAGATGAGCCCCTGACCTTCGCCCGGGTACCCCGATGCCGTGCCCTTGCCGATGCCGAACCGCGTGAAGTAGTCGTAGCGCGTCTGCTTGTCCACCTTCTGGCTGAACTTCGAGATGCCCGCGTTCGAAGAGTCGATGAGCACGCCGGTGAGCGTGTAGGTGTACGCCGGGTGCTGGAAGGAGTCGCGCACGCGCGCGCCCCCGTCGAAGCCCTCGAGACCCGATGCGACGACGGTGGAGCTCGGTGTCTGTCCGCCGGCGTCGATGACGGTCGCCGCCGTGAGGCCCTTGAAGGTCGACCCGGGCTCGAACCAGTCGGTGAAGATGCTGCTCGTGCGGTCCTTCACCGGGGCGGCGGCGAAGTCGTTGGGGTCGACGGTCGGGTACTCCGCGGCCGCGCGCACCTTGCCGGTCTTCACCTCGTAGACGAGGATCGCGCCGCGCTGGGCGGCCATCGTCTGCGTCTGCTCGGCGATCAGCTGCTGCATGTACCACTGCAGATCGCGGTCGATCGTGAGCTGCAGTGTGCCGCCGTCGGTGGCGGGTGTCTCCCGCTCGGTGCCCGGGATGACGACCCCGTCCTTGCCCTTCTCGTACGTCCGCGTCCCGTTCGTCGCGGCGAGGCACGCGTTCTGGGACTGCTCGAGGCTCTCAAGGGGGGTGCCGTCGGCGCCGACGAAGCCGATGAGGTTGCCGGCGACCGCGCCGTCGGGATACGTGCGTGCGGGATGCGAGACGCACGCGATGTACGGCGTCTCGAGGTCGGCCAGAGCCCGGAACTGCTCTGTCGACACGCCCTTCTTCAGCACCGCGTACTGCGAGTTCGGGTCCTCTGCGAGGGCAGCGCCGACGATCGCACGGACCTCTTCGGGCGTCTGGCCCGTGATCTCGGCCACGTCGTTCGAGACGTCCGCCCACAGTCGGTCGTCGGATTCTCCCGCGAGCACCTGCTCGTCGATCTGGGTGATGAGCAGCGGCGACAGCTGACAGTCGTAGCGAAGGATGCTGCCAGCCAGGGTCTGGCCGTTGGTGTCGACGATCGCCCCGCGCGTGCCGTAGAGCGTCTGCTCGCCGGCGAAGGCGACATCGAGCGAGTCCTTGATGTGATCGTCGGCGTTCACGACCTGGATGTCGACGAGGCGGACGATGAATCCGGCCAGCACCGCCAGGACGACAGCGAGGGCCACGACGGTTCGGCGGCGGGGGCTTCTCGTGCTTCGTGTCGTCATCTGCGTCTCGTGCTCTGCGCCTCGTGCAGTGGGGCGTCTCGATCGGTTCTCGGCTCGGCGTCGTCGCTTCAGTGTGTGCTCGGAGTGGGCAGTCCGTCCGTGAGCGGCGGCGGAGTGTTGCCGACTCCGCCGTCGGGTGTCTCGGCGACCTCGACCGGCAGCCCGTCGATGGTCGCATCGGGCACGGTGACCAGAGGTGTGTCCGTGATGAGCGAGTTGGGAACGGATCCGCGGCCGATCGCGTCGACCGACGACGTGCCCATCGCGACCTCCGACGGTCCGAGGATCGCGCCGTCGCTCAGCCGGAGGTAGCTGGGCGCCTCGTTGATGACCATGCCGAGCGCCGCCGCGTTGGCGGCCAGGTACTGCGGCGAGCTGAGCCCGGCGACGTCGTCGTAGAGGATCTGCTTCTCGTACGTGAGGTCGCGCTGCTCCTTCGTCAGCGCCGCGATCTCATACGTGCCCTGCGTCGTCATGATCGACAGCGACATCTGGGCGCCGGCGATCAGGAACGCCCCCAGCACGGCGACGATCCCGTAGAAGAGCTTCGGACGACGCCGGCGGGCCGGGGCATCGACCACCCGCAGCCGGCGGCGCGGGGCATCCGTCCTCTCCGGGGCGACGGCCCGGCCGAAGCGCGCGCTCGTCGTGGCGTTCGCGATCGTGCTCATGACGCACCCCCAGCGTGCTCGGGCCTCACGCGCTCAGCGGCTCGGAGGCGCACCGGCGTGGCGCGCGGGTTGACCGCGCGCTCCTCGTCGGTGGCGAGCTCGGCACCCTTGACGAGCAGTCGGAACTTGGGGGCGTGCTCGGGCAGCTCGACCGGCAGCCCCTTCGGAGCGGTGGATGCCGAGGCGTCGGCGAAGGCGCGCTTCACCAGCCTGTCTTCGAGGGACTGGTACGAGAGCACCACGATGCGGCCTTTGACCGGGAGGATGCCGAGCGCAGAGGGCACCGCCCGCTCCAGCACCGACAGCTCGCGGTTGACCTCGATGCGCAGGGCCTGGAACACGCGCTTGGCCGGGTGGCCGGTGCGCTGGACGGCGGCAGGAGTCGCCGCCTGCAGGATCTCGACGAGGCGGCCGGACCGATCGATGGGCGCCTCGGCACGCGCGGCGATGATCGCACGGGCGTAGCGACCGGCGAGCTTCTCCTCGCCGTACCGCTCGAAGATGCGCCGCAGGTCGCCCTCGCCGTAGGTCGCGAGGATGTCGGCGGCCGTCGTGCCCGCCGACTGGTCCATGCGCATGTCGAGCGGCGCATCCTGCGCATACGCGAAGCCGCGGTCGGCGACGTCCAGCTGCAGCGATGAGACGCCGAGATCGAAGAGGATGCCGTCGGCCGCGGCGAAACCGCTCGAGATCACCGCGTCCGCGATCCCGTCGTAGACGGTGTGCACCAGGTGCACGCGGTCGCCGAAGGGGGCGAGGCGCTCCCCCGCGATGCGGAGGGCGTCGGTGTCGCGGTCGAGGCCGATGAGCTGGAGCTTCGGGAAGCGCTGGAGGAAGGCCTCGGAGTGGCCGCCCATGCCGAGTGTGGCGTCGACGAACACGGCACCGTCGTGCTCGAGCGCCGGCGCCAGCAGCTCGACGCAGCGCTCGAGCATGACGGGGGTGTGGATGTCGCGGAGGTTCATGATCGTCGCCTGGCGGTCCTGGTCCGTCGGCCCTGATCCCCATCCGCTCCGACCTGGCGCCGGGGAAGTGGCGTCAGGGCACGAGCAGCTGGGAGTCACGGCCGAGGGCTCAGAACAGGCCCGGAATCACCTCCTGCTCCAGCTCGGCGTAGCTCTCTTCGTTGGCCTCGGCGTAGGTGTTCCACGCCGTGGCGTCCCAGATCTCGGCATGAGCGCCTACGCCGGTGACGACGAGGTCGCGCTCCAAGCCGGCGTATGCGCGCAGCGGAGGGGGGATCGTGATGCGGTTCTGACTGTCGGGCTTCTCGGCGCTCGCGCCCGAGAGGAACATGCGCAGGAAGTCGCGCGCCTGCTTGTTCGCGAGCGGCGCCTCGCGGATGCGGTCGTGCACCCGCTCGAACTCCTTCTCGCTGAACACGTACAGGCAGCGATCCTGTCCGCGCGTCACGACGACACCCCCACCAAGGTCGTCGCGGAACTTCGCCGGAAGGATGACGCGCCCTTTGTCATCGAGCTTGGGTGTGTGCGTGCCCAAAAGCATCGGTACATCACACCCCCTTCGTCCGGACCCCGGGTTATGCGCCACTTTACTCCACTCTCCTCCACTTCGCTACCGATTCGTGATCTGACGCTCCTCCGCTCATCGCCCGGGCGGATGTACGGCCGGCGCGCGGGCAACAAAAAAGCACCGACCCGAAGGTCGGTGCTTCTCGTGCCGGTTCAGGCGGCGGGGACGCTCAGCGCTCCTCCTGCCGCTTGTCCCAGCGATCGTTCATGCGGTCCATGAACGAAGCGCTGTTCTGGGGTTTGGCGGGTCGGTCGGCTTCGACTCTCACCTTTCCGGGGCCCCGCCCGGGAGTGACGGCGAGGAGGACCCCGCCCAGCATCACGACGAATCCGATGACGCCGACGACGATCAACTGCTGCGAGACCCCGACGATGAGACCGCCGAGCCCGAGCAGCACGAGGATCGTGCCGTACACGATGTTGCGATAGCTCAGAGTGCGTCCGTCGCGGGGCGCGCTGACGACATCCGCGTCGTTGCGCATGAGATGGCGTTCCATCTCGTCCAGCAGGCGCTGCTCCTGTTCGGAGAGTGGCATGCTTCCCCCTCTGTACTTCCGTGGCTCGATTGTACGCGTGCCGTTCCTCACTAGGCTAGGCCCGTGTCCGCCTCCGCCTCGCCGATCGAAGCCATTTCCCAGCGAGTGGACATGTTCGTCTCGGCTCAGCGCCGGAGTGTGGCCGACGCCGGTCCCGAAGCGGCCCGATTCGTCGCGGCCGGAGCGGATGCCGTGACCGGCGGAAAACGCCTTCGCGGACGCTTCTGCATCTCCGGGTGGAGGGCTGTGGAGGAGTCTTCGGGCACTGTCGGCCCCGCACCCGCCCCCGTGATCGGTGCGGCCGCCGCCCTCGAGGTGTTCCACGCCGCGGCCCTCGTCCACGACGACCTCATCGACAACTCCGACACGCGCCGCGGCCGCCCGTCGGCGCATCGCGCCCTCGAGGCCGGGCACCGCGGCGCGGGCTGGCTCGGCGACGCGGACGCGTTCGGCCGCTCGGGCGCGATCCTGCTCGGCGACCTGCTCGTGGCGTGGAGTGATGACCTCCTCGAGGAGGGTCTTGCGCAGACCTCCCCCGACCGCGCGGCAGCGGCCCGCCGTCAGTACGCGCTGATGCGTCGCGAGGTCACGCTCGGACAGTTCCTCGACATCGCCGAGGAGTCCGCGTTCGCCAGCGAGCCCGACGACCGGCACACCGAGCGGGCGCTGCGCGTGGCATCCTTCAAGTCCGCGCGTTACAGCGTGCAGCAGCCGCTCGCGATCGGCGCTGCGCTCGCGGGGGCGGATGCTGCGCAGGCGGCGGCGCTGGCCGCGTTCGGGCACCCGCTCGGCATGGCCTTCCAGCTGCGCGACGACGTGCTGGGAGTGTTCGGCGATGAGGCCGCGACCGGCAAGCCGTCCGGCGACGACCTGCGCGAGGGAAAGCGCACGGTGCTGATCGCGTATGCGCGGGAGGCGCTCGCGCCGACCGCACGGCGGATCGTCGACGAGCTCGTCGGCGACCCCGGCCTCGACTCTTCCCAGATCGCGTCGCTGCAGCAGACGATCGTCGACACCGGCGCGCTCGACCGCGTCGAGAGGCTCATCGCCGATTACGCGCACGAGGCCGATCGCGCACTCTCGGGCGCACGGCTCGGCAATGCGGCCGTGGGCGAGCTGCGCGACCTCGCGCGGGCCGCGACGGTCCGCACGACCTGAGTCCCCGGACGCCGAAGGGTCAGGCCAGGGTGCGGGCGACCCGGCGGACCTCGCTCTTACGACCGGCGAGGAGCGCCTCGATCGGTGCGATCCCGATCGTGTCCTCGGGGCTCAGCAGCCAGTCGATCGCCTCGTCGTCCGAGAAGCCGGCGTCGTGCAGGACGAACACGGTGCCCCGCAGCGACGACAGCGGGTGCCCGTCCACGACGAAGACCGACGGCACCTTGAATACGCCGTCGCGCTTGGAGCCGACGAGGTAGTACTCGTCGAGCAGTCGGCGTACCCGGCCGAGGGGTTCGCCGAGCACCTCCACGAGGTCGGGCAGGGTGAGCCAGTCGGTCTCGAAGCGCGGAGCGGCGTCAGAGGTCACGGAAGCAACTATCTCAGATCGCATCGGGCACTCGTCCACCGCACTCTGGCCTCATGAGTAACAGAAACCTCTTTGATTAACACCAGTTGACACCAATAAACATCCGTGACACGGTTCTCGAAGTCGACTGAGGGGGGAAACTCGTGCGACAGGTCCGGAGTACAAAGAATCGTGTCGACCGCAGCGGCACGCCGTCTCGAGCGATCTTCGCCGGCGTCCCCGTGGCCGTCGCAGGTTCGATCGCGCTGACGCTGTCGGCGGCGCCCGCACATGCAGCGACGACGGATGCTGCGCCCGTGAGCGTGCCGCGCATGCTCGGCGCCGCCGCCGTGAACGTCCCCCGCGTCACCGCGCTTCCCACGGTCCGGGTGGCGGCCGAGACCGCGCCCGCGACGTATACCGTGCAGCGCGGCGACACCGTGAGCCGGATCGCGGCGCGGTTCGGCCTGCGCACGAACGACGTGCTCGCCCTCAACGGGCTCGGCTGGTCGTCGACGATCTACCCGGGTCAGGTGCTCAAGCTCAGCGCGGCCGCCGCACCCGCGCCCGCCGCACCCGCGCCGGCCCCGTCTGCCGGCACGTACACCGTCCAGCGCGGCGACACCGTCAGCGCGATCGCCAAGCGCCACGGCACCACGACGAACGCGGTGCTCTCGGCCAACGGGCTCGGCTGGTCTTCGATCATCTACCCCGGCCAGACCATCAGGATTCCCGGCGCGGCCGCGCCCGCAGCATCCGTTGCCGCGCCGGCGCCGGCGCCCGCTCCTGCTCCCGCGCCCGACACGACGTCGGGCGGGTCGCACACGATCACCGCAGGCGAGACGATCAGCTCGATCGCGAGCCGGTACGGCGTCACGACGAACGCCGTGCTCTCGGCCAACGGGCTCGGCTGGTCGTCGATCATCTACCCCGGACAGACCATCAAGATCCCGGTCTCGGCCCCCTCGATCCCAGGCCTCACGTCGGAGCAGGTCTCCAACGCGCAGCTGATCGTGCGCATCGGGCGGGAACTCGGCGTCTCCGACAGAGGTATCGCCATCGCACTCGGCACCGCGATGCAGGAATCGTCGCTGCGCAACGTGACGTGGGGCGACCGCGACTCGCTCGGCCTGTTCCAGCAGCGTCCGAGCTACGGCTGGGGCACTGCCGCGGAGGTGCAGGATGCTGCACGTGCGACGCGCGTCTTCTTCGGCGGCGCCGGCGACCCCAACGGCTCGCGCACGCGCGGGCTGCGCGACATCCCCGGCTGGGAGAACCTGACCTTCACGCAGGCCGCCCAGGCGGTGCAGATCTCGGCCTATCCGGACGCGTACGCCCAGTGGGAGGCCTCCGCCTACTCCTGGCTCGCCGCGCTCGGCTGACGTCACATTGCGATCTCGGCGGGTGAGCCGCTCCGCCGGCTCGCAGGCACGGATCCGTAGACTCTGAGGGTGAGCACGAGTCAGCAGACGGATCCGCTGATCGGCCGTCTGGTCGACGGCCGATACCGGGTGCGTGCTCGCATCGCCCGCGGTGGCATGGCCACCGTGTATGTGGCGACAGATCTGCGCCTCGAGCGACGGGTCGCGCTCAAGGTCATGCACTCCCACCTGAGCGATGACACGGTCTTCCAGAGCCGGTTCATCCAGGAGGCCCGCGCGGCCGCCCGCCTCGCCGATCCGCACGTGGTCAACGTGTTCGATCAGGGCCAGGACGGCGACATGGCGTACCTCGTCATGGAGTACCTCCCCGGCATCACGCTGCGCGAGCTCCTGCGCGAGCAGCGCCGGCTGACCGTCCCGCAGGCGGTGTCGATCCTCGACGCCGTGCTGTCCGGGCTCGCCGCCGCGCACAAGGCCGGCATCGTGCACCGCGACGTCAAGCCTGAGAACGTGCTCCTCGCCGAAGACGGCCGCATCAAGATCGGCGACTTCGGTCTTGCCCGCGCGACGACCGCGAACACCGCATCGGGCGCCCAGCTGCTCGGCACGATCGCGTACCTGGCACCCGAGCTCGTCACGCGCGGCACCGCAGACGCGCGCAGCGACATCTACGCCATCGGCATCATGCTGTACGAGATGCTCACCGGCGAGCAGCCGTACAAGGGCGAGCAGCCGATGCAGATCGCGTTCCAGCACGCCACCGACTCCGTGCCGCGGCCGAGCGTGAAGAATCCGGGCGTTCCCGAGCCCCTCGACGAGCTCGTGCTGTGGGCGACCGAGAAGTCGCCCGACGAGCGGCCCGTCGACGCGCGCGAGATGCTGCAGCGCCTGCACGACATCGAGCGCGAGCTCGGCATCTCCCCCGTCGTCACCCGCACGGGCCCCATCGGCATCGTGCGCGACGACGTCGCCGCGACCGGCGAGCTCACGGCGGTGCTGCCCGGCACGGCGACCGGTCCCATCGCCACGATGGCCGATGTCGACAACGCCGGCCGTCTGCGCACGGCGACCCAGCGCCGACGCTCTCGCGGCGCCTGGCTCGTCGTGCTCGTGCTCGTGCTCGCGACGCTCGCGGGCGGCCTGGGCTGGTGGTTCGGCTCCGGTCCGGGCTCGATGGTCGCGGTCGCCGACGTCACCGGCATGACGTTCGACCAGGCGTCTGCACGTCTCCAGGAGGACTCGCTCGTCGCGGTCCAGCAGGGCGAGTACAGCCTCGACGTCGCGGCGGGTGAGGTCATCCGCAGCGATCCGGGTGGCGGCACCCGCGTCGACAAGGGCGCCGAGGTGGACGTCTACGTCTCGCTCGGTCCGCAGGAGGCGACATTCCCGTCGTTCTCGGGAATGCCCGAGGCCGATGCGCGCGCCGCCCTCCAGGCCCAGTCCGTGTCCGCCCCAGACGAGAGCGCCACCTTCTTCACCGACGCCGCCCCCGACGTCGTCATCGGCGTGATCATCCGCCCCGCGGGCGCGCCGGAGGACGGCTCGCAGGATGTCGCCTGCATGGACGGCTGCACCGTGCACCAGGGCGACACCGCGCGCCTGCAGGTCTCGCTCGGCCCTCTCCCGAACGTCTCGGGCGAGAGCGAGGGCAAGGCGCGCAGCACGCTCGAGGGCCTCGGGCTCGTCGTCGCCGATCCCAGCCAGGCCGAGTCCAGCGACTCGGTGAAGGCCGAGCGCGTCATCCGCGTCATCGGCAAGGAGGACGGCACCTGGCTCGCTCCCGGCGACACGGTGACCCTCGTGGTGTCGACCGGCCCTGCGCTGTTCGAGGTCCCCGACTTCGAGGGCATGACGCTGGCGGCAGCACGCCAGGCCGCCGCCGACGCCGGATTCACCATCGACTACGACGACCGCTGGGACGCCTTCCCCGACCCGTTCACCAAGGTCGAGTCGCAGAAGCCCGACGCCGGCGACATGGAGCCCAAGGGCACCGTCATCTCGCTGCGCATCGCCGCCGCCCTCTGACGCAGAACGAACAGATCCCGGATGCCTCGGGGTGAGGCATCCGGGATCTTCTGCGTGTCAGGCTGACGGGGTCTCGACTCGCTTCGCTCGCTCAACCTCGACCCGGCACGCATCAACGCTCGCTGGCGCTCGCATTGATCCGAGCCGCGTCAACGCTTCTCGAGCTCCTCGGCCACGAGGAAGGCGAGCTCGAGCGACTGCATGTGGTTGAGGCGCGGGTCGCACAGCGACTCGTAGCGGGTCGCAAGGGTGGCCTCGTCGATCTGCTCGGAGCCGCCGAGGCACTCGGTGACGTCGTCGCCGGTGAGCTCGACGTGTATGCCGCCGGGGAACGTGCCCACCGAGCGGTGCGCCTCGAAGAAGCCGCGCACCTCGTCGACGACGTCGTCGAAGCGACGCGTCTTGTAACCGGTGGGCGTCGTGATGCCGTTGCCGTGCATCGGGTCGGTGACCCACAGCGGGGTCGCGCCCGAGTCCTTGACGGCCTCGAGCAACGGCGGCAGCGCGTCGCGGATCTTGCCCGCTCCCATGCGAGTGATGAAGGTGAGGCGACCGGGCTCCCGGTTCGGGTCGAGCTTGTCGATGAGCTCGAGCGCCGTCTCGGGCGAGGTGGTGGGGCCGAGCTTCACGCCGATGGGGTTGCGGATCTTCGAGAAGTAGTCGACGTGCGCGCCGTCGAGGTCGCGCGTGCGCTCGCCGATCCACAGGAAGTGGGCCGACGTGTTGTACGGCGTGCTCGTGCGCGAGTCGATGCGGGTCATCGGGCGCTCGTAGTCCATGAGCAGACCCTCGTGACCCGTGTAGAACTCGACGCGCTTGAGCTCGTCGAAGTCCGCGCCGGCGGCCTCCATGAACTTGATGGCGCGGTCGATCTCGGTCGCCAGGCGCTCGTACTGCTGGTTGGCGGGGTTCTGGGCGAATCCCCTGTTCCACGAGTGCACCTCGCGGAGGTCGGCGAAGCCACCCTGCGTGAACGCGCGGATCAGATTGATGGTCGACGCGGCCGTGTGGTAGCCCTTGAGCAGCCGGTTCGGGTCCGCCTTGCGCGAGTGCTCGGTGAAGTCGTAGCCGTTCACGATGTCGCCGCGGTAGGCCGGCAGGGTCACGTCGCCTCGCGTCTCGGTGTCGCTCGAGCGGGGCTTCGCGAACTGGCCCGCCATGCGGCCCATCTTCACGACCGGCATGGACGCGCCATACGTGAGCACGACGGCCATCTGCAGCACCGTCTTGATGCGGTTGCGGATCTGCTCGGCGGTCGCGCCGGCGAAGGTCTCGGCGCAGTCGCCGCCCTGGAGGAGGAACGCCCTGCCCGAGGCGGCGCGCGCGAGGCGGTCGCGGAGGTTGTCGACCTCACCGGCGAAGACCAGCGGCGGCAGGGTCGCCAGTTCGGCGGATGCTGCGGCCACAGCCTCGGCGTCATACCACTGCGGCTGCTGCTTGATGGGCAGGGTCCGCCAATGGTCGAGTGCGTCGAGGTGCTGGAGCATCCCCCGATTCTAGCCGTGGCTCGGCGGGCGCCGGCGCCGCGTGACGACCGGCCAGCCGGGCGTTCAGCGGGACTTCGGCTTGAGCCGGTCCTTGACGGTCGACGCGTAGACGTCCTCGTACTCCTGCTCCCCCAGCCGCTGCAGCGCGACCATGATCTCGTCGGTGATCGAGCGCAGGATGTAGCGGTCGCCCTCCATGCCCTGGAAGCGCGAGAAGTCGAGCGGTTCGCCCACCACGATGCCGACCCGCACGATCCGCGGGATGGTGGTGCCGATGGGCATCATCGTGTCAGTGTCGACCATCACGACCGGCACGACCGGAACGTGCGCCTCGAGGGCCATACGGGCGATGCCGGTGCGACCGCGGTAGAGCTTGCCGTCGGGGCTGCGCGTGCCCTCGGGGTAGATGCCGAGCAGATCACCGCTGCCGAGCACCTGAAGACCCGTGTTGAGGGATGCCTCGGACGCCTTGCCGCCGGAACGGTCGATGGGAAGCTGGCCCGTGCCCTTGAAGAACATGCGGGTCGCCCAGCCCCTGAGCCCCTTGCCGGTGAAGTAGTCGCTCTTCGCGAGGAACACCACCGGCCGGTCGAGCATGAGCGGCAGGAAGATCGAGTCCACGAACGACAGGTGGTTGCTCGCGAGGATCGCGGCGCCCTCGGCGGGGATGTTGCGACGGCCGACGATCCACGGGCGCCAGATCGCCTTGACGATCGGTCCGATGACCACGTATTTCATCAGCCAGTAGAACATCGCGCTACGCCTGTGTCCCCGCGAGGTCGGCCGCTCCGATGAGGCCTGCGTCGTTGACGAGCTTCGCGATCTTGAAACTCGCGATCGGCCGGTCGCCGTAGCCGGGCAGCGACTTCTCGTACGCAACGCGCATAGGGGCGAGCAGGGCGTCGCCGAGCTGGGCGACGCCGCCGCCGATGACGAAGAGCTCGGGGTCGAGCACCGCCTGGAATCCGCCGCACGCCTCGCCGAGCGCGGTCGCGACGCGCCGGAGCGCCTCTGCGGCGCCGGCGTCGCCGGCGAGCACGAGGCGCGACACGGCCGGCCCGCTGATCTTGCCGTTCTCGGCACGGTGCGCTGCGAGAGCGGCGCCGATGCCGCCGCCGTCGGCGATGTCGTTGGCCTCGCGCTGCAGAGCGCGGCCCGACGCATACTGCTCGAGGCATCCGTGCTGACCGCAGCCGCAGAGGATGCCGTCGCGGATGAAGCGGATGTGCCCGAGCTCGGCGGCGATGCCGTGCCCGCCGCGGAAGAGCTGGCCGTCCAGGACGACCGCCCCGCCGACGCCGGTGCCCATCGTGAGCATGACCATGTGCTCGACGCCGCGGCCCGCCCCGAAGCGGAACTCGGCCCACCCTGCGGCGTTCGCGTCGTTCTCGATGGTGACCGGCAGGCCGATCCCCTCTTCGAGCGTCGCCTTCAGCGGCTCGTTGTGCCACGCGATGTTGGGGGCGTGGATGACGGTCGCCCGGTCGCGGTCGATGAAACCGGCCGCCGCGACGCCCACGGCGGCGACGTCGTGCGCGCCGCGGAAGTAGCGGGCCATGTCGACGACGGCCTGCGCCAGCGCGGCGGTGTCGGTGGGCGTGTCGACACGGAGCTGTTCGACGATGGTGCCCTCTGAGTCGACCACTCCGCCCGCGATCTTGGTTCCGCCGATGTCGATGCCGACCTTGAGCACGTTCTCCCTCTCCTCCGCCGCACGCGCGACAGCGCCTTGAAGTCTATCCAGGCGGTGCTCTCCACATCCCCCGCTGAGTTCGATGTGACACCTGATTAGACTCGGATGAGATCCACCCGAGATTCAGTCGTCCGGTACCGAAGGAGCTGCCGTGGTCCAATTCGAAGTCCCTGCTATCGTCCCCGCCGATCCGCAGGCGAACATCACCGACCTCCTGGTCGAGCGCGTCAAGGCGACGCCGAACCTCGCGCTGTTCGCCGTGCCCGAGGGCGAAGGGTGGCGCGACATCACCGCCGCCGATTTCCAGAAGCAGGTCATCGCGCTGGCCAAGGGCTTCGTCGCGGGCGGCATCGAGCCCGGCGACAAGGTGGGCTTCATCGCACGCACGACCTACGAATGGACGCTCGTCGACTTCGCGCTGTTCTTTGCCGGCGCGGTCATGGTGCCGATCTACGAGACCAGCTCGAGCGCGCAGATCGCCTGGAACCTGACCGACTCGGGCGCAGTCGCCGTCATCACCGAGCTGCCCGACCACAGCGCGCGGCTCGCCGACGCGCGTCCCGAGCTCCCGCTGATCCGCTCGGCGTGGGAGATGCACGGCGGCGACCTCGACAAGCTCGTCGCCGAGGGCGCGAGCATCACGGACGAAGAGATCGAACGGCGTCGCAACATCGCGAACGGCGCCGACATCGCGACGCTCATCTACACCTCGGGCTCCACCGGGCGTCCCAAGGGCTGCGTGCTGACCCACAGCAACTTCGTCGAGCTGGCGCGCAACTCCGCCAAGTCGCTGCACGAGGTCGTCGAGACGCCGGGCGCCTCGACCCTCCTCTTCATCACCACGGCGCACGTGTTCGCGCGCTTCATCTCGATCCTCGACATCCATGCCGGGGTGAAGACGGGCCACCAGCCCGACACGAAGCAGCTGCTGCCCGCCCTGGGGTCGTTCAAACCGACGTTCCTCCTGGCCGTGCCGCGCGTGTTCGAGAAGGTCTACAACTCGGCCGAGCAGAAGGCGGAGGCGGGCGGCAAGGGCAAGATCTTCCGCGCCGCCGCGCACACCGCGATCGAGCACTCCCGCCTTCAGCAGGAGGGCAAGAAGATCCCCTTCGGCACGAAGATCAAGTTCGCGCTGTTCGACCGCCTCGTCTACAGCAAGCTGCGCACGGCGATGGGCGGGAATGTCACGTACGCCGTCTCGGGCTCCGCTCCCCTGGGCCCGCGCCTCGGGCACTTCTTCCACAGCCTCGGCGTCACGATCCTCGAGGGCTACGGCCTCACCGAGACGACGGCCCCCGCGACCGTCAACCTGGCGACGAAGTCCAAGATCGGCACCGTGGGCCCGGTCCTGCCGGGTGTCGGCATCCGTCTCGCCGACGACGGCGAGATCCAGGTGCGCGGGATCAACGTGTTCAAGGAGTACTGGCGCAACCCGGAGGCCACCGCGGCCACGTTCGACGGCGACTGGTTCAAGACCGGCGACATCGGCGCGTTCGACTCCGAGGGCTTCCTCACGATCACCGGTCGCAAGAAGGAGATCATCGTCACCGCCGGCGGAAAGAACGTCTCCCCCGCGGCTCTCGAGGACCCGATCCGCGCCAACCCGATCGTCGGTCAGGTCGTGGTCGTCGGCGACCAGAAGCCGTTCATCGCGGCCCTCGTGACGCTCGACCCCGAGATGCTGCCGGCTTGGCTCTCGAACAACGGCCTGCCGGGCGACATGTCGCTCGCCGACGCCGCCAAGAACGACGCGGTGCGTGCCGAGGTGCAGCGGGCGATCGACATCGCGAACAAGAACGTCTCGCGCGCCGAGTCGATCCGCAAGTTCACCATCCTCCCCACGGAGTGGACGGAGGGCAGCGGGCACCTCACCCCGAAGATGAGCATCAAGCGCAACGTCATCCTCGATGACTTCGCCGGCGACATCGACGAGATCTACGCCGTTCCCGTCAACACGACGAACGTGTCGCTCTCGTAGCGGACGACGGATGCCGCGAGCCCCGGGCCCTTTTCAGGGTCCGGGGCTTCGCGTTGCGCGGTGAAGCGGGCGTCTCAGAACCAGTCGGACTCGCGGATCTCACGCATCGCCGTGCGGCGCCCCTCAGGGGTGAGGCGGTCGAGGTACAGCGTGCCGTCGAGGTGGTCGGTCTCGTGCTGCAGCGCCTGGGCAAGAAGGCCTTCGCCCTCGAGCACGACTTCGGCGCCGTCGAGGTCGATGCCGACGACCTTTGCCCAGGGGTAGCGCACGGCGTCGTGCCACAGGCCGGGCACCGACAGGCAGCCCTCGCCGATCGCCTCGGGCTCACCCGAGACCTCGACCAGCACGGGATTCAGGACGTAGCCGATGTCGCCGTCGATGTTGTAGCTGAACGCGCGCAGCCCGACACCGATCTGCGGCGCTGCGACGCCGGCTCGACCGGGGAGCTCGACGGTGTCGACGAGGTCGCGGACCAGGGCGCGCACGCCGTCGTCGATCACACCGATGGGGGCGCTGACGGACTTCAGGACGGGGTCGCCGAACACGCGGATGGGGCGGACTGCCATCGGATGCCTCAGGCCGCCGTCGAGAGGGAGCGCAGGCCCTCGACCACGGTGGCGGCGAGCCGGCGGGCGGCATCGCGCGTCGCGGGCTGGAGCTCGCGGAACACGATGGCGCTGCCGGCCGCGATGTGCGCGTCGTACGGCACGCGCACGACGGCGCGCACGCGGGTGCGGAAGTGCGATTCGAGCTCATCGAGCTGGACGAGCGGATGCCCCGGCCGCGCGTTGTTGAGCACCACGACGGCGCTGCGCACCTTGTCGGCGTAGCCGTTCGTCTCGAGCCACGTGAGCGTCTCGGACGCGAGCCGCGCCTCGTCGACGCTGAGGCCGGCGACGATCACGATCTGGTCGGCGAGGTCGAGCGTCGCCCCCATCACCGAGTGGACGATGCCCGTGCCGGTGTCGGTGAGCACGACCGAGTAGTAGTGGGCCGCGAGGGCCGCGACATCCCGGTAGTCGGCGTCGTTGAACGCCTCGGAGACGCGCGGGTCGGTGTCGGAGGCGACGACGTCCAGACGCGTCTCGTCGCGGGCGACGATGCCCGAAAGGTCGTTGAAGCCGACGACCTCAGGGCTGATGCGCACGAGGTCGCGCACCGTCTTGCCGCTGTCACGCGAGATGCGCTCGGCGAGCGTGCCACGGTCGGGGTTGGCGTCGACGGCGATCACCCGGTCGTCGCGCGCGTCGGCCAGCGCCTGACCGAGCAGGGTGGTGACGGTCGTCTTGCCGACGCCGCCCTTGCGCGAAAGCACGGGCACGAAGCGCGCGCCGCCGGCGAGCGGCGCCGCGATGCGGCGGTCGAGCTCTTTGCGGGCCTTCGCGCGCTTGCTGTCGCCGAGGTTGATGCGCTTGCCCGAGATCGAGTAGACGAAATGCTGCCACGCGCCCTCGGGCTCGGGGCGCACCACCTGGTGCGGGTCGAGCAGGCGATCGGCGGTGAGCAGGTCGGCGGTCTCACGGTCGGCCTCGAACTCGCCGAGGCGCTTCGAGGTCAGGGCCACATCGGCGCGCGGGAACGGCGTGCGCTCGACCGCCGAGCGCTCCATCACCGGCTGGGCGCCGGTGTGGTTGGCCTCGCGGCGCGTGGCGGGCGCAGGTGCAGGTGCGGTCTGCGCCGCCGCAGCTGCCGCCGGGACCGACGGACGGGCGGGCGCCGGCTTCGGCGCGGCAGGCGCCGGTGTCGCGGTTGCCTTCTGGTCGTCGGCAGGGGTCTTGGCGCTCATGGGCTCCTCCGCGCTGTCGTCGGTCGCGATGACATCGTCTCCCGTTGCGGCGTTCTCCGCCAGGGCGGATTCCACGCCGTCGTCGGCGAGTTCGAGGTCGAACTCGGCCGGATCGAATTCGCCGTCGAAGTCGGCGTCTTCGAATTCCACGGCGTCGAAGTCGGCGATCGCGAACTCGTCGACCGCTGGCTCCGCGGGTGCGGACTCGGTGGCAACGGGTTCGGCCGGCGGCTCTTGGGCCACGGGCTCGGCCTCGGGCTCGGTGGCGACGGGCTCTTCGGCGACGGGCTCTTCGGCGACCGGCGCGGACTCGTCGGCGACGGCTTCGGGCTCTTCGACCACGGACTCGACCTCGGTTTCGGGCTCGGCCCATGCCTCCTCGACCACGTCGTCGCGGTCGACCTCGACCTCGGCCTCGATCACGTCGACGATCTCAGCGTCGGCGAGGTCCTCCGTCGGCGGGACCGGGGCGAACCCCTCGCCCTCGACGGTCCACTCCTCGAGGTCGGCCGGGCTCTCGACGATCTCGGCCTCGCTCGTCTCGGTGGAGAATTCCTCCACCGAGACCGCCTCGATCACCGGAAGGTCGGCGTCGGCCGGGATCTCGATGACGAAGGGCACCTCGTCGTCGATCACGCCGTCGTCGTCGCGGTCGTCGTCGGATTCGGACGGCAGTTCGACGTTCACCTGCGCCGTCGCACCACCCAGGATGCCGAGACCGGTCGTGTCGATGCTTTCGGTCTCGGACAGCACGCCGTTTTCAGGCTCGTCGGGCGTGTGTTCGGTGCGATCGGGCGTCACAGCGGGGTTCTCCTGAAAAGACGGCGCCGGGCTCATGCCGCAGGCGCGTAGGGGCGGATGCCACCCTCCAGGCTACTGCGCCGGACGGATGACGACCAAAAGGTCGCCGGCATCGACCTGCGCGGTCTCGGGGATGACGAGGCGCTCGACGACGCCTTCGACGGGTGCGGTGATGGCCGCCTCCATCTTCATCGCCTCGATCGACGCGACCGGCTGGCCGGCCGCGACCGTGTCGCCCGTCTTGGCCTTGAGCGTGACCACACCCGAGAACGGCGCGGCGACCTGCCCCGGCTTCGAGGTGTCGGCCTTCTCCGCCTGGCGTGCTTCGACCTTGATGCTGCGGTCGCGCACGAACACCGGGCGCAGCTGACCGTTGAGCGTCGTCATGACCGTGCGCATGCCCTTGGCATCCGCTTCACCGATCGCCTCGAGTCCCACGTACAGCTGCACGCCGGGGTCGATCTCGGCGACATGCTCCTCTCCCGGCTTGAGGCCGTAGAGGTAGTCGGGAGTGCCGAGACTGGCGAGGTCGCCGTACGTCTCGCGGTTCTTCTCGAATTCGCGCGCGGGCCCGGGGAACAGGAGGCGGTTGAGCGTACGGCGGCGCGTCGCGGCGTCGCCGGCGAGGCCCGCCTCCTCGTCCGCGGTGAGCGGCGGGATCTCGATCGAGACCGTGCGCCCCGCGAGCACCTTCGTTCGGAAGGGCTCGGGCCAGCCGCCCGGGAGATCGCCGAGCTCGCCCGCCATGAAGCCCACGACCGAGTCCGGGATGTCGTAGTTCTGCGGGTTCGCCTCGAAATCCGCCGGATCGGCGCGCACGGCGACGAGCGCGAGGGCGAGGTCGCCCACGACCTTCGACGACGGCGTCACCTTCGGGATGCGGCCGAGGATGCGGTCGGCCGCGGCGTACATGTCCTCGATGAGCTCGAAGTCGTCCGCGAGGCCGAGGGCGATCGCCTGCTGGCGGAGGTTCGACAGCTGCCCGCCCGGGATCTCGTGGTGATAGACGCGACCGGTCGGCGAGGCGAGGCCGGACTCGAACGGACGGTACAGGTGGCGCACCGCCTCCCAGTACGGCTCAAGGTCGCTGACAGCCTGAAGGCTGAGCCCGGTGTCGCGGTCGGTGTGGGCGAGCGCGGCGACGAGGGCCGAGAGCGACGGCTGGCTCGTGGTGCCCGACATCGGTGCGGCCGCAGCATCCACGGCGTCCACTCCCGCGGCGCTCGCCGCGAGCAGCGTCGCGAGCTGGCCGCCCGCGGTGTCGTGCGTGTGCAGGTGCACGGGCAGGTCGAAGTTCTCGCGCAGCGCGGTGACGAGCTTCGCGGCGGCGGCGGGACGCACGAGGCCCGCCATGTCCTTGATGGCGAGGATGTGCGCGCCCGACTCGACGATCTGCTCCGCGAGGCGCAGGTAGTAGTCGAGCGTGTACAGCTTCTCCGCCGGGTCGAGCAGGTCGGAGGTGTAGCAGAGCGCGACTTCGGCGATCGCGGTGCCGGTGGAGCGCACCGCGTCGATCGCGGGACGCATCTGCGACACGTCGTTGAGGGCGTCGAAGACGCGGAAGATGTCGACCCCCGTGGCCGCGGCCTCGCGCACGAAGGCGTCGGTCACCTCGACGGGACGCGGCGTGTAGCCCACGGTGTTGCGGCCGCGCAGCAGCATCTGGATCGGGATGTTCGGCATCGCACTGCGCAACGCCTCGAGGCGCTCCCACGGGTCCTCGGCGAGGAAGCGCAGCGCGACGTCGTACGTCGCGCCGCCCCACGCCTCGACCGAGAGCAGCTGCGGCGTCATGCGCGCGACGTGCGGGCCGACGCGGACGAGATCGCGCGTGCGCACCCGCGTCGCGAGCAGCGACTGGTGGGCGTCGCGGAACGTCGTCTCGGTGATGGCGAGGCCGCTCTGCGTGCGCAAGGCGCGGGCGAAGCCCTCGGGGCCGAGCTCGCGCAGGCGGTCGAGCGTGCCCGCGGGCGGCGCGGCGGCGAGATCGATGGCCGGCAGCTTGCTTCCCGGCGACACCGACAGCGGCTTCTCGCCGTACGGGCGGTTGACCGTGACGTCGCCGAGCCAGGCGAGCAGCTTCGTCGCGCGGTCGCGCGAGGGGTTGCTCGTGAGCAGTTGCGGGCGCTCGTCGATGAAGGACGTGCTGACATCGCCCTCGATGAAGGCGGGGTCATCGAGCACGGCGCGCAGGAACGGGATGTTGGTCGCGACGCCGCGGATGCGGAACTCGGCCAGCGCGCGGCGGGCGCGTGCGACGGCGGCCGGGAAGTCGCGGCCCCGGCAGGTGAGCTTCGCGAGCATCGAGTCGAAGTGCGGGCTGATCTGCGACCCCGCGGCGGTCGTTCCGCCGTCGAGGCGGATGCCCGCGCCACCGGGCGAGCGGTACGTGGTGATGCGCCCGGTGTCGGGGCGGAAGCCCTGCGACGGGTCCTCCGTCGTGATGCGGCACTGGAGTGCCGCCCCGCGCAGCTGGATGCGGTCCTGAGTGAGACCGAGCTCAGCGATCGTCTGCCCCGCCGCGATGCGGATCTGCGACTGCACGAGGTCGACGTCCGTGACCTCCTCGGTGACGGTGTGCTCGACCTGGATGCGCGGGTTCATCTCGATGAAGACGACCTCGCCGGTGCGGGGGCCGGCGGTCTCGAGGAGGAATTCGACGGTGCCGGCATTCTCGTAGCCGATCGACCGTGCGAAGGCGACGGCGTAGCCGTGGAGGGCGTCGCGGATCGCTGGGTCGAGGTTCGGCGCCGGCGCGATCTCGATCACCTTCTGGTGACGGCGCTGCACCGAGCAGTCGCGCTCGAACAGGTGCACGGTCTCGCCGGTCTTGTCGGCGAGGATCTGCACCTCGACGTGACGGGGCCGCTGCACCGCCTGTTCGAGGAAGACGCGTGCGTCGCCGAAGGCGCTGCCGGCCTCGCGCATGGCCTCGGCGAGGGCGGGCGCGAGCTCCTCCTTGCGCTCGACCCGCCGCATCCCTCGTCCGCCGCCGCCGGCGACCGCCTTCACGAAGATGGGGAACCCGATCCCGTCGGCCTGAGCGAGCAGCGCGTCGACGTCGTCGGAAGCGTCCGTGGAGCGCAGCACCGGCACGCCGGCGGCGATCGCGTGCTGCTTCGCGGTGACCTTGTTGCCGGCCATCTCGAGCACCTTCGAGGGCGGGCCGATGAAGGCGATGCCGTTCGCGGCCGCCTTCTCCGCCAGCTCGGGGTTCTCCGACAGGAAGCCGTAGCCCGGGTAGATCGCGTCGGCGCCGGCCGCCTGCGCGACGCGGATGATCTCGTCGACATCGAGGTAGGCGCGGACCGGGTGGCCCTTCTCACCGATCTCGTAGGACTCGTCCGCCTTCTGGCGATGCAGCGAGCCGCGGTCCTCGAAGGGGAACACGGCGACGGTGCGCGCACCCAGCTCGTATGCGGCTCGGAACGCTCGGATGGCGATCTCGCCTCGGTTCGCGACCAGGATCTTGCGGAACATGAGACCTCCGTGTGCGGCGGCGCAGGCGGACCCGAAAATGCGGGCTGAGTGTGCTCTCAGCCTAGGGGACGGTAACGTGGTGGCTTGTGCACGTCCTATCCGTCAGCTCGCTCAAGGGTGGCGTCGGCAAGACGACCGTGACTCTCGGACTCGCGTCGGCGGCTTTCGCCCGCGGTGTCCGCACGCTCGTCGTCGACCTCGACCCGCAGTCCGACGTCTCGACGGGCATGGACATCCAGGTGGCCGGCCGCCTGAATGTCGCCGATGTCCTCGCCAACCCCAAAGAGAAGACGGTCCGCCAGGCCATCACCTCGAGCGGCTGGGCGAAGGTGCACCCGGGCACGATCGACGTCATGATCGGCAGCCCGTCGGCCATCAACTTCGACGGACCCCACCCGAGCGTCCGCGACGTCTGGAAGCTCGAAGAGGCGCTCGCCACGATCGAGGCCGACTACGACCTCGTGCTCATCGACTGCGCCCCGTCGCTCAACGCCCTCACCAGAACCGCGTGGGCGGCCTCCGACCGCGTCATCGTCGTGACCGAGCCCGGGCTCTTCTCCGTCGCCGCCGCCGACCGCGCACTGCGTGCGATCGAAGAGATCCGCCGCGGCCTCTCCCCCCGCCTGCAGCCGCTGGGCATCGTGGTCAACCGCGTGCGTCCGCAGTCGATCGAGCATCAGTTCCGCATCAAGGAGCTCCGCGACATGTTCGGCCCGCTCGTCCTGAGCCCGCAGCTGCCCGAGCGCACGTCGCTCCAGCAGGCGCAGGGCGCGGCGAAGCCGCTGCACATCTGGCCCGGCGACTCCGCCCAGGAGCTCGCCGCCGACTTCGACTCCCTGCTCGACCGCATCATGCGCACCGGTCGCATCCCGGTCGCCGAGGACTCCCGCGCGTGATCTGACGGATGCCGCGGCCCGCAGCATCCGTGGGAGTGACCACTTTGCTCACCCGATGAGCACATTGCGCTACTTGTGCACGTGCGGGTGAGCTCGACTTGCCTTTCGTCGCGATTTCGCTGACCATATCGCCATGGCATCGATGACGCTGCACCCTGACAGCCTTGCCGTGCACGCCGGCCGCGACGATCTCGCGGGCCAGGGCGTCCACGCTCTCCCCCTCGACCTCTCGTCGACCAACCCGCTTCCCGGCATCGAGCTCGGCGGCATGTCGTACGAGGTGCTCGCCACCGGCGGCCACCCGTTCGAGGGCGGGTCGAACGTGTATGCGCGACTGTGGAACCCGACCGTCGCCCGTTTCGAGGAGGCCCTCTCGCGTCTCGAGCACGCCGAGGAGGCGGTGGCGTTCTCGTCCGGCATGGCGGCGGTCACCGCCGTGCTGCTCGCGCTGACCCACGAGTCGGGAAAGCGCCACGTCGTCGCCGTTCGCCCGCTGTACGGCGGCACCGACCACCTGCTCGCCTCGGGGCTCCTGGGCGTCGAGACCACGTTCTGCTCCCCCGACGGTGTCGCCGCGGCGCTGCGCGACGACACGGCGCTCGTGGTGCTCGAGACCCCGGCGAACCCCACGCTCGAGCTCGTAGACATCCGCGGGGTGGCTGCGGCGGCGGGCGACGTACCGGTGCTGGTCGACAACACCTTCGCGACGCCGGTGCTGCAGCACCCGCTCGATCTGGGCGCCTCGCTGTCGCTGCACAGTGCCACCAAGTACCTGGGCGGCCACGGCGATGTCGTGGGCGGTGTCGTCGCGTGCGACGCGCGACTCGCGGCGGCGCTTCGGCGCACCCGCGCCATCACCGGCGCGATCATGCACCCCCTCGCCGCCTACCTGCTGCACCGCGGTCTGGCGACGCTGCCCGTCCGCATGCGGGCGCAGCAGGAGGGGGCTCGCATCGTCGCCGAGTGGCTCACCACCCGGCCCGAGGTCGCGTGCGTGCACTTCCCGGGATTCGCCGACAGCGACCCCCGCGGCCTCATCGGCACCCAGCAGAGCGGACCCGGCGCGATGATCGCGATCGAACTCGCCGACGGGTTCGATGCGGCGTCGGCTCTGACGGCGTCCGTCCGGCTCTTCACGCATGCCGTGTCGCTGGGCAGCGTCGACTCGCTCATCCAGCACCCCGCGGCACTCACCCACCGACCCGTCACGGCGGACGCGAAGCCCTCCGACGCGCTCGTGCGCCTCTCCATCGGCCTCGAGGATCCGGCGGACCTGATCGCGGATCTCGAGCAGGCGCTCACCACGACAGCGGGCGCGCATGAGCAGATGGAGTCTGCGCTCGGCTGACTCCGGCCGCGCGCTCTATGCCGTGCGGGCGGCGCGGCGCACCGAGAGCTCGTCCATCGGGTCGGGCTTCTCGACCTCGAACTCGAGGAGCTCCGATTCGACCTCGCGCAGCACCTTTCCGACGGCGATGCCGAAGACGCCCTGACCGCGGCTGACGAGGTCGATGACCTCGTCGTTCGACGTGCAGAGATAGACGGATGCCCCGTCGCTCATGAGCGTCGTTCCTGCGAGGTCGCGGATCCCGGCGGCGCGGAGCTGGTCGACGGCCGTGCGGATCTGCTGAAGCGAGATGCCGGTGTCGAGCAGGCGCTTGACGAGCTTCAGCACCAGGATGTCGCGGAAGCCGTAGAGCCGCTGCGAGCCGGATCCGCTGGCGCCGCGGACCGTCGGCTCGACGAGCTCGGTGCGGGCCCAGTAGTCGAGCTGGCGGTAGGTGATGCCGGCGGCCTTCGCCGCGGCGGCGCCGCGGTAGCCGACCTCGTCATCCATCGCGGGAAGACCGTCGGTGAAGAGGAGTTCTGCACTGAACGGCTCGCCAGGAGCAACGTCTCCGGTCATGCTCGTTCCCCCCTCCGGATCGAATAGTTCCACGCTAGATCAGCCTCCCCCTCGCGGCAACGACATCCGGCGTTCGGGGGTCGGCGTGTCGCGCACTTCGGCACGTTTCGCAGGCTCCCTCGACGACCGGTCGGGGAAGGGCGACTTCCTCCGCACCTCAGGACAGCATGCGCTCGAGCGCCGCGCGCACGAAGATCGCGCGCACGTCGTCGAGACGCCGGGTGAGCTCCGGCGCCAGCTCTCCGGCGCGGCCGCGGGACGCGGCATCCGTCCGCCGAAGCAGGGGCGCGAGAGCCGACTCGACGAGCGCCACGTCGCGTTCGGCGCTCTGCCGCAGCGCGCGAACGTGGCGCGGCTCTATGCCGTGCCGGTCGAGTGCGACGAGAGCACGCAGCAGCGTCACCGACTGCTCCGTGTACGACTCGGCGCCCGTGAGGATGCCGGTGCTGATGGCGTCGTTGAGCAGCTGCGGTGCGGCGCCCGCCGCCGACAGCAGCTCATCGCGGCGATAGCGGCGCGGAGCCGGCACGATGGACGGCGGAGGCACCGCCGTCGGTGTTGCCGGGTCGCGGCCGGCGTCGACATCCTCGAGGTAATCCCGGATCACCGACAGCGGCAGGTAGTGGTCGCGCTGCAGGGTGAGCGCGAGGCGCAGTCGCTCCAGGTCGCCCTGCGAGAACTTGCGGTACCCGGACTCGGTGCGCAGGGGCGTGACGATCCCCTGGACCTCGAGGAAGCGCAGCTTGCTGGAGGTCAGGGAGGGGAACTCGGGCGACAGACGCGCGAGGACCTGACCGATGCTGAGAAGACCCGCGGACGACGCCCTGTCACGGACGGAAGCCGCGGGCATCAGGCCTCCGTCGCCCTGGAGAGGTCAGCCGGTGAGACGAAGAAGTTGAGTCGGAACTTTCCGATGCGCACCTCGGCGCCGTTGGTGAGCGTGGCCCGATCGACCCGCTCGCCGTTGACGTAGGTGCCGTTCAGCGAGCGCTGATCGACGAGCTCGAACGTGGTGCCGGTGCGGTTGATCTCCGCGTGGCGGCGAGAGACGGTGACGTCGTCGAAGAAGATGTCGGCTTCGGGGTGCCGCCCGACCGTGGTGACATCGGCATCGAGCAGGTAGCGGGCGCCGGCAGTGGGTCCGGAACGGACCAGCAGCAGGGCGGCGCCGGACGGGAGGGCGTCGATCGCGTCGAGCTCGGCCTCGCCGAGCTCGCTGCCGAAGGGCACGAAGGACAGGTCGGAATCGTGGCCGAACGTCTGCGTCGTGTCGGACGCGCGGTCGGACTCGTGTGCGTCGGACCCTGCGGCCCGGCGGATGTCGCCCTGATCGGGTCGGCGGTCGTGCTCCACGGTTTCCTCCTCTGTCTCGCCAGCCTATCCGATCGCCCTCGGCTCGGAAGAGGACGTTCCCGGTTGCCGCAATGTTTCGCCGCGTGTCGGCCGAGATGCCGCGAACGGCACACCCCCCTAGCCTGGCAGGACCGGCAACGATCCGTTAACCAGAAGGAGACCACCGTGTCGAGCCCGCACAGCCACATCCCGCCCCTCGAGGTGCGTGAGGCTGCGGCGTGCATGTGCGACCACGGTGACAACTGCTCCTCGTTCGCACCGGGCCACGCGCTGCACCTGATCCAGGCACGGCTCGCTTCGGCGACGCCGTCGGAGTGGGCGGACGCGATCGTCGAGGCATCCGACGAGCGCTCGGGTTTCGTGATCCTCCGCACGCTCGCCGACTGGAGCGCGGTGGCGCTCTGGAACGGCACCGGCGCAGCCGCCGCCGCGAAGCCCGGCACGCCGGTCGCGATCCACGAGCGCTACCACGTGCTCGCCGTCGGCGGCGCGCGGTTCAACGTCCTCCGCGGCTGACGCTTCGACAAGCTCAGCGACCGGGCCGGCCGAGCCGCCGCAGAGAAGAAGCGAAGAGCCTCAGCTCATCGCCATCATCATGTCCTTCATGGCCATGCACGCGTCCATGCACGCCTTGCAGGCCTGAGCGCACATCTTGCAGACCTCGCTGTGGTCGGCGTGCTCCATGCACTCGTCCATCGTCAGCTGGCACATCGCCATGCAGGCGTCGAGCATCGACATCATGGTCGCGGGGTTCATGCCCTGCATCCGCATCATGGCGCGCATCATCGTGTTGCACATGTCCGCGCAGCTCATGCACGCGGGGGCGCACGACATCATCTGCGTGGAGCACACCGTGCATGCCTGCTCGCAGGCCGAGCAGGCGTCCATACAGGCCTGCATGACCGACATGTCCATGGTCTCCATGCCGGGCATCGACATCATGTCCTTGGACATGGCGCCCATCATCATCTGGTCCATCCGCCGGATCCTTCCGCGTGGGGAACGGCGGGCTCCGGGCCCGCCTGTCGCCAGGCTAGACCTCGCCGGGCCCCCAGCAAAGAGCCGGATAGGCTCGATCGGGTGATGTCACAAACTCTTCACAGGCCGCTTCCCGCCCGGGTCTGGGCATTCCTCGCCGCACTGCTGATCGCCTCCGGGATGATTCTCGCCGCAGCCTCCCCCGCCAGCGCGCACGATGAGCTGCTCGGCAGCGATCCGGCCGCAGACGGCACGCTCGAGGCCCTCCCCGCGGAGCTCACCCTGACCTTCAGCGCCGAGATCGCCGACGACGAGGGCGCCTCGGTCGTGGAGGTGATGGATGCCTCGGGCGCGTCGCTCGCGGACGGCGCACCGACCGTGCGCGACAACGTGCTGACCCAGCCGCTCGCGGGCGAGGCATCCGGTGCCGTGAAGGTCTTGTGGAAGGTCGTCTCGAGCGACGGGCACCCGATTTCGGGCGAGTTCACCTTCGCGGTCGAGGGAGCACCGGCGCCGGCGCCGACCGAGACCACCGTCCCCACGCCGACAGAGACCGCAGCGCCGAGCGAGTCTGCCGGGCCGACGCCGACGCCGACGGTCACGAACGGGCCCGTCGCGGACGACGCATCGACCGCGCTGCCGTGGATCATCGCCGGCGTGCTCGCCCTCGCGCTGATCGGCGCCGTGGTGTACCTCCTCGTCTCGCGCTCGCGCCGCGAGAAGGCCCTCGCGAACGGGTCGACCGACCGCGCCGCCGACGCCCCGGGGCCCGACTCCGAGCCCCCCGTCGACCGATAGGCTTGAGACCATGCCTCATTACGACGTCGCCATCCTCGGCGCGGGGCCCGGCGGCTACGTCGCAGCCGTCCGTGCTTCGCAGCTCGGCCTCAAGGTCGCCATCATCGAAGAGAAGTACTGGGGCGGTGTCTGCCTCAACGTCGGCTGCATCCCCTCGAAGGCGCTGCTGAAGAACGCCGACCTCGCACACCAGTTCCACCACAAGGCCGACCTGTTCGGCATCTCGGGCGATGTGCACTTCGACTTCGGCGTCGCCTGGGACCGCAGCCGCAAGGTGGCGGACACCCACGTCAAGGGCATCCACTACCTGATGAAGAAGAACAAGGTCGACGAGTACGAGGGCCGCGGGTCGTTCGTCGACGCGAACACGATCGACGTCGCCAAGACCGACGGCACCACCGAGCGCGTCACGTTCGACAACGCGATCATCTCGACCGGCTCGAAGGTCCGGCTGCTCCCGGGCGTGCAGATCGGCGGAAACATCGTGACGTACGAGGAGCAGATCCTCGCGCGCGACCTGCCCCAGTCGATCGTCATCGTCGGCGCCGGCGCCATCGGCATGGAGTTCGCCTTCGTGATGGTGAACTACGGCGTGAAGGTCACGATCATCGAGTTCCTCGACCGCGCCCTGCCGAACGAGGACGCGGACGTCTCGAAGGAGATCGCGCGCCAGTACAAGAGCTACGGCGTCGACATCCTCACCTCGACCAAGGTCGAGACGGTCACCGACCACGGCGACAAGGTCACCGTGACGTACACCGCCAAGGACGGCAGCCAGGGCTCGATCGACGCCGACAAGGTCATGATGTCGATCGGCTTCGCCGCCAACGTCGAGGGCTTCGGGCTCGAGAACACCGGCGTGAAGCTCACCGACCGCGGGGCGATCGACATCGACGACCACATGCGCACCAACGTGCCGCACATCTACGCGATCGGTGACGTCACCGCCAAGCTGCAGCTGGCCCACGTGGCCGAGGCGCAGGGCGTCGTCGCCGCCGAGACCATCGGCAAGGCCGAGACCATGACGCTCGGCGACTACCGCATGATGCCGCGCGCGACGTTCTGCTCGCCGCAGGTCGCCTCGTTCGGTCTCACCGAGCAGCAGGCGCGCGACGCCGGCTACGACGTCAAGGTCGCGAAGTTCCCGTTCTCGGCGAACGGCAAGGCGAACGGCCTGGGCGAGCCCATCGGCTTCGTCAAGCTCATCGCCGACGGCGAGCACCTCGAGCTGCTCGGCGGCCACCTCATCGGCCCTGACGTCTCGGAGCTCCTGCCCGAGCTGACGCTCGCGCAGAAGTGGGACCTCACCGCTCTCGAGGCGGCGCGCAACGTCCACACGCACCCGACGCTGTCGGAGGCCGTGCAGGAGGCCTTCCACGGCCTCGCCGGCCACATGATCAACCTCTGATCAGCAGACGCAGAAACGCCCTGGGCTTCCTCGGAAACCCAGGGCGTTTCGACTCGCTCGTTCCTCGCTCGCTCAACGACCGAAAGTAGGGCACCGGTCGTTGAGCGGAGCGCGCTCTGGCGCGCGAAGTCGAAACGCGTCGGGCTTGCGAGCGACCTCAGGCGCCGAGCGTGCGGGCGAGCTTGGAATCGGATGCCGCGGCGCGGCCGCCTGCGGCACGCACCGCGGCTTCCGCGGCCGCGAGCAGCGCGGCGCGGCCCTCGTCCGAGGTCGGGGCGGCGGGTCCCAGCTCGAACTCCCATTCGCGCCAGGACCGGTCCACGCCGGCGCGCTCGTCGGTGGCGACGACGTGGTCGTCGACGAACTCCGCGACGAGGCCGCCGTGCTCGTCCTGCAGTGCGTAGGCGGTGCGGCTGTTGCGGATGCGGGCGATCGGCGCGAAGTCCGACGCGCGCGCGATCTTCGAGACCGCGTCGGCGACAGCATCCGGGATCTCATCCACGGGGCCGATCGGCCAGTGCAGCTCGACCCGGCCGCCGTCGGCGCCCCGCGGGCCCTTGATGTGCCAGCCCTCGTCAGGACCGCCGGTGCGGTGGCGCACCGCGTAGCCCGCGTGCGCGAGCGCGAGGTCATCGCTGTCGAGGTAGGTGGCGTCGAGCTGACGCAACTCGGGGTCGCCGACGCGCGCCACACCCGGAAGCGCCGACCAGTCGGGCAGCGGCGTCGACTCGTCGACGTCGAACTTCAGCTCGACCTCGACGCTGTGCGACGCGCCGCTCGCGGCGGCGGCGTCGCCGCCGGCCGCGTGGGGAGTGCGATCAGTCGTCACGACCATCCGGGTTCGGGTCGATGTCTTCGGTGGCCTCGACGTAGACGAAGCGCGTCTCGGTCGGGCCGTCCTGGTCGCCCGTGTGGGTCTCGTCGCCCTCGCGGCGATAGACGAGCTGCCCCTCGCCGTAGGGGACGATGTACGAATCGGAGACGGTCGGGTCGAGCGGAATGATCTGTCCGTCGAGGGGTCCGCCGTGCAGTCGTGCGATTGCCATAGCGCCAGCGTAGACCCGGCACCCGACGCGAGCGGCTCCCTTTCGGTCGCCGCACGACGTGTCGCGCCCTGCGAGACTCTCGGTCACCGACCCGGTGCAAGCGCTTCCAGCTTTTGCCCCTAGAATCGCGAGCGTGAAGGCCATCCGCACGTTCACCGTCCGTCCCGTCCTCGCCGACTCCCTCGCCCCGCTCGACCGCCTCGCCTCCAACTGGCGCTGGTCGTGGAGCCGTGCGACGCACGCGCTGTTCGCCTCGATGGATCCCGTCCTGTGGGACGAGACCGGCGCGAACCCCGCACGGATGCTCGGCGCATTGGGCCAAGAACGCCTGGACGAGCTCGCCCGGGATGAGCAGTTCGTCGCCCGCGTACGCGAGGAGGACGAGCGCCTCGCCGCCTACCTCGAGGGCGACCGCTGGTTCCAGCACCTCGAGGGCGACAAGCCGGTGCACATCGCCTACTTCTCCCCCGAGTTCGGCGTCGACGGCTCGCTCCCCCAGTACTCCGGCGGCCTCGGCATCCTCGCCGGCGACCACCTCAAGAGCGCGTCCGACCTCGGCGTGCCGCTCACCGGCGTCGGCCTCTTCTACCGCGCCGGGTATTTCCGCCAGTCGATCGGCGACGACGGGTGGCAGCGCGAGAGCTACCCGCTGCTCGATCCGTACGGACTCGGCCTGACGCTGCTCCGTGACCGCGAAGGCGCCCCCGTCGAGATCGCGCTCGACCTGCCTGGTGGCCGCCGCCTGCACGCGCGCATCTGGGTCGCCGACATCGGCCGCATCCCGCTCCTGCTGCTCGACTCCGAGACGCCCTCGAACACCGACGAGATGCGACGCGTCACCGACCGCCTGTACGGTGGCGGCGGCGAGCACCGCCTGCTGCAGGAACTGCTGCTCGGCGTCGGAGGCGTTCGCGCGGTGCGCGCGTGGTCGGAGCTCGCCGGCCGCCCCGCGCCCGACGTCTACCACACGAACGAGGGCCACGCCGGGTTCCAGGGCCTCGAGCGGATGTCGGAGCTCATCACCCACGACGGCCTGAGCTTCGACGAGGCCCTCGCCCAGGTGCGCGCGGGTACCGTCTTCACCACTCACACGCCGGTGCCCGCGGGCATCGACCGCTTCCCTCGCGAACTCATCGCCGACTTCCTCTCGAGCAGCCTGTTCCAGGGACTCGACGCCGGCCGCGCGATCTCGCTCGGCCTCGAGACGTGGGAGGGCGGCGACCAGGGCGTCTTCAACATGGCCGTGCTCGGCCTGCACCTCGGCCAGCACGCGAACGGCGTCTCGGTGCTCCACGGCGAGGTCAGCCGCGGCATGTTCGGCATGCTGTGGCCGGGGGTCGACACCGACGAGGTGCCGATCACGTCGATCACGAACGGCGTGCACGCTCCGACGTGGGTGCACCCGGCCCTCAAGGCCGTCAGCGAGCGGGCGTGGGGCGACGCGCACACCGACACGCACGACTGGACCGATCGCGGAATCGTGACAGATGCCGAGCTCTGGGGCGTCCGTCAGCAGATGAAGGGCGAGCTCGTCGCGGAGGCGCGGCGGCGGGTCGCGGCATCCGTCTCCAACGGCCACACCCCCTCGTGGGTGGCGGATCTGCTCGACCCGGAGGTGCTGACGATCGGCTTCGCGCGCCGCGTGCCGACGTACAAGCGCCTGACGCTCATGCTGCGCGACCCCGAGAGGCTGACGCGCCTGCTCACCGACCCGGAGCGCCCGGTGCAGATCGTGATCGGCGGCAAGTCGCACCCGGCCGACGACTCGGGCAAGATCCTGATCCAGCAGCTCGTGCGCTTCAGCCGCGACCCGAAGGTGCGCGGGCGCATCGTGTTCCTGCCGGACTACGACATCACGCTTGCCAAGGACCTGTACCCCGGCTGCGACGTGTGGCTCAACAACCCCCTGCGCCCGCTCGAGGCGTGCGGCACGAGCGGCATGAAGGCGGCGCTCAACGGCGCCCTCAACCTGTCGATCCTCGACGGGTGGTGGGACGAGTGGTACGACGGCGAGAACGGCTGGGCGATCCCCACGGCCGACACCGCGTCGAACGATGAGGAGCGCGACGACGCCGAGGCGGCCGCTCTCTACGATCTCATCGAGCACCAGCTGGTGCCGCGCTTCTACGAGCGCGAGGGCGGGATTCCGCTGCGCTGGCTCGCCATGGTGCGCCACACCATGACCGAGCTCGGCAAGAAGGCGACGAGCGACCGCATGGTGCGCGATTACGTCCAGCGGCTCTATGTGCCGGCGGCGGCGCACGACGTGGCGCTTCGCGCGAACGGCTTCCTCGAAGCGCGCGCTGTCGCCGCGTTCGTCGCGCGCGTGCGCGAGGCGTGGGGCCGCGTGTCGATCGCAAGCGTCGACAGCTCGGGCATTCCGCAGCAGGCGCAGGCCGGCGACATCCTCGAGGTGCGCGCCGACGTGCGGCTCGACGGCCTGTCGCCCGACGACGTCGCGGTCGAACTGCTCTACGGCGCGACGAACGAGGACGACGCCCTGGCCCGCGACCACTCGGTGTACCGCCTGTCCCCCGGCGCGTCCGCGGCGGACGGCGCCACGGTGTTCAGCGGCACCCTCCCGCTCAGCGTGACCGGCACGTTCGGCTACACCGTCCGCGTGCGCCCCGCGCACGCCCAGCTGGTGTCGCCGGTGGAGCTCGGCCTCGTCACGTACGCCTCCTGAGTTCGGATTGACGGATGCCGCGGCACGCCGTTTCCCCGGTCGTTGAGCGAGCGAGGAACGAGCGAGTCGAAACGCCTTGAGCGTCTCGAACACTCAAAGCGTTTCGACGTCGCGCGCCAGAGCGCGCTCCTCTCAACGACCGGTGGGGCGGCGTTCGGCGCCCGCTCATTAAATCGTTCCAATTTCTCCGCCCGAAGTGTTGACCCTGGCACGAGCGGCTGACTAGTGTCGTCCGGGAAAGCGTATTCCTGGCGAATACCACGATGAGGTCCGTCCCCACACGGACCCCAACCTCGGGAGAGCGATTCGACGATGAATCTTCGCAGCACATCTGTCCGCGCGCTCGTGGCCGGCACGGCCGCATGCGCACTCACGCTCGGACTGGCGCAACCGGCGCTGGCCGAGCAGCCCTCCCCCGCCGGCGCACAGCTGGAGGCGCTCGACCGCGGCCTTGTCGCCGTCTCGACCGGCGAGGGCGTGTTCCTCAGCTGGCGCCTGCTCGCGACAGAGGCCGGTCCTGCGACCGCGACGGGCGTGAGCGGCCCCTCGTTCGCCGTCTTCCGCGACGGCGAGCGCATCGCCACGGTGGACGACAGCACGAACTATGCCGACCAGGGCGGGACCGCAGCATCCGTCTACGCGGTCGCTCCGGCACGGAACGACGTGACCGGCGAGCAGTCGGCGCCGGTGTCGGTGTGGAGCGACGGGTTCTACGACCTGCCGCTGCAGAAGCCGGCCGACGGCGTGGCGCCCACGAGCGTCCTGTTCCCCGAAGGCGAGAAGTACACCTACTCGGCGAACGACGCCTCGGTGGCCGACGTCGACGGCGACGGTGCGTTCGAGTTCGTCGTGAAGTGGGACCCGTCGAACTCCAAGGACGTGTCGCAGAAGGGCTACACCGGCCCCGTCTACATCGACACGTACGAGCTGGACGGCACGCTGCTCAACCGCATCGACCTCGGTGTGAACATCCGCGCAGGCGCCCACTACACGCAGTTCATGGTCTACGACTTCGACGGCGACGGCCGGTCAGAGACGATGCTGAAGACTGCGCCCGGAACGACCTCGATCCGCTACAACGCCGACGGCACCGTCGCATCCGAGGCCGGCATCACCATGCTCGCCGACGACCTCGCGGCCGGATACCAGGCGACCGACGACTACCGAATGAGCGCTGCGGACTACCGCCAGCACCTCATCGAGACGTTCGAGGGCTGGTCGGCGCATCCCGAGGTCGTCGCGGGCCACTGGCCGGCGACCCTCGAGCAGGCGTTCGGCATCCCGGTGACGCACGAGTACCCGCTGTCCACCGCGTCGGCGACCGAGCTCGTCGACTACTTCATCACGACATACGCGCCCGCGCGCAGCGCCCGCAACGACCTGACCACCTTCGAGGGCTTCATCGTCGACGGGCCGGAGTACCTGACGGTGTTCGACTCGGCGACCGGCGAAGAGCTCGAGACGGTCCGTTACGAGCCCGGTCGCGACGACGACGGCCTCCTGTGGGGCGACTACGCGATGGCGCGCATCGAGCCGGGCAACCGCGTCGATCGCTTCCTCGCGGGCGTCGCATACCTCGACGGCACGCACCCGTCGGCGGTGTTCGCACGCGGCTACTACACGCGCACGACCGTCAACGCCTACGACTGGGACGGCGAGCACCTCACCACGCGCTGGGCGGTCGACAGCGGCCACGTGCCGTTGACCAACCCGTTCAACGACGGTCCGCACGGCCGTGACGGCACCGACCCGGTGTACGGCGCCATCACGACGCAGGGCTTCCACTCGCTGAGCGCGGCCGACGTCGACGGCGACGGCAAGCACGAGATCGTCTACGGGGCGGCGACGATCGACGACGACGGCGGCCTGCTGCACAGCTCGTTCGACGAGCTGCCGGCCGGCAGCGCCACGCCGGGACAGAACGTGCGCCTCGGCCACGGCGACGCGATGCACGTCACCGACATCGACCCGAACCGCCCCGGTCTCGAGATCTGGACGGCGCACGAAGGCGCCACGTTCGCGCCCTACGGCTCGGCGATGCGCGACGCCGCGACCGGCGAAGTGCTCTTCGGCGCCTACTCGGGCCGTGACACCGGCCGCAGCATGATCGGCGACGTGCGCTCCGACGTGCCGGGACTCGAGGTGTGGGCGAGCATGCCCAACGGCACCGAGGGCTCGGGCCTGCTGAGCGCGACGAACGTGCCGCTGGCAGCATCCACCCCCGGAACCAACCAGTCGATCCGCTGGGCGGCCGACATGACCACCCAGATCGTCGACGGCGCCCTCGACGTCACGCCGACCATCAGGGACTGGACCCGTGGCACTGTGCTCACGGCCGATGGCACCCGCACGAACAACGGCACCAAGGGCAACCCGTCGCTCGTTGCCGACGTGTTCGGCGACTGGCGCGAGGAGCTGCTCGTGCGCACCGCCGACTCGAGCGCGCTGCGCATCTACACGAGCACGGAGACGACGACGCACAAGCTGCCGACGCTCATGCACGACGTGCAGTACCGCGCCGAGGTGGCTCGCCAGAACACCACCTACAACCAGCCGTCGTACACGAGCTATTACTTCGCGAGCGATATGGACTTCGCGAACGTGCCCGTGCTCACGACCGCTGCCACGCCCGGCGCGCCGAAGTTCACCGACCCGAAGGGTTCGAACTCCGACCACGTGGTCGTCGCGCCCGACGCGTCGTTCGACTACTACGTCAACGGCGTGAGGGCCGAGAAGCCACTGGTCAAGGTGCCCGCCGGCTCGAAGGTGCAGGTGACCGCCGTCCCGAAGGACGGCTTCGCCGTGGCCACCGATGCGGTGTCGACCTGGACGCACCAGTTCGGCGGCGAGTAACGGATGACGGATGCCTCGGCCCGGCGCACTGCGCCGCGCCGAGGCTTTCGTGTGTCTGCCGTTTCCCGGTCTTTGAGCGAGCGAGGAATGAGCGAGTCGAAACGCGTCGAACCCGACGCAACGCCGCGGCGCTGACACTTTCGAATACCCGGGACGTTTCGACTTCGGGCGCTGGAGCGCCCTTCGCTCACCGAGCGGCGGGAGGGCCCGTAGGCTGGTGCGGTGAAGCCGTTCGTCCTCCTCGCGACCCGTGCTGAGGACGTGCCGGCGGACGAGGAGTACGCGCTCTTCCTGCGGTATACCGGCCTGGAGCCCGACGAGCTCATCCGGGTGCGGCTCGAGGCCGAGACGATGCCGCGGATGGACCTCGACGCGCTGTCGGGCATCTTCGTGGGCGGCGGGCCGTTCAACGCCTCCGATCCGCTCGACAAGAAGTCGCCGACGCAGCGCCGGGTCGAGCAGGAGTTCGGCATCCTCCTCGACGAGGTCGTCGCGCGCGACTTCCCGTTCCTCGGCGCCTGCTACGGCGTCGGCACGCTCGGCGCGCACCAGGGCGCGGAGATCGACCGCACCTACTCCGAGCCGATCGGCGTCGTGCCCGTGACGATGACAGAGGCCGGAGCATCCGATCCCCTGCTCGCCGGCATGCCCGAGACCTTCGGCGCGTTCGTCGGACACAAAGAGGCGATCACGCAACTGCCCGCCTCGGCGACGCTGCTGGCGTCGTCGCCCACGTGTCCGGTGCAGATGTTCCGGGTCGGCGAGAACGTGTACGCGACGCAGTTCCACCCCGAACTCGACGTCGAGGGCATCACGACGCGGATCCACGCCTACGCCGGCTACGGCTACTTCGCGGCCGACGAGCTCGACCTCACGCTGGCCGCCGTGCGCCGCGCGACCGTCTCGCACCCGAGCCGCATGCTGCGCACCTTCGTCGAGCGCTACGCCCGCTGATCCTCTTCGCACAGCGCGAGCGGGGTGGTACGCTCCCCGCACCGGCTGCCTCCGCCTGGGGAGATCGAGGTGCGTCATGGGCTCGAAGAAGCTGCTCATCACGGGTGCCGTGATCGCCGTCGTCGCGGCGGCCGCGATCATCGTGCCGGCCGTCGCGTCGGGCGTGCCGCTCGCTCGGGTGTTGCCCGCAACGAGCGTCGTCACACCGGATGACGCGCCGGGCGGACTGGGCAACGGCAAGGCGTGGGGCCATCGCAAGGACGATCCCGCATTCCCGGGTGACAACGGCAACGCGTGGGGGCACCACAAGGATTCACCCGACTTTCCCGGCGACAACGGCAGCGGCGACAGGCAGGAAGACGGTCCGGGCAACGGGAACGGCAAGGCCTGGGGACACCACAAGGACTCCCCCGACTTCCCCGGCAACAACGGCGACGATCAGAGCGACGACTAGGGCGTGTCTGACAATTGTCGGGTCCAGGCTATGGCGACTTGGATGAGGACGGCGGCGCGGTAGACGACGGCGTGCAGCGTCAGCCGCAGCGGTGAGCTTGGCAAGGACCCTGTCCCAGGTTCCGTCCGTCGCCAATGAAGGTGAGGCGAGAGGGTGACGGCCGAGATCTCAGGGCTTCAAGATCATCCTGTGAAACCTCTTGGGCTTACGTTGGCGATCTCCTGGAGGGCGGCGTCGGTGTCCGCTGTGGCCAGCATCCTGTTGATGTCGGCGCCCGCCAGTGCGCCGGCCGCGGCGGAGGCCCCGACCTGGGCGGTCAGATCGGTGGCGTTGCCGGCCACCCACACACCGGGCACCTCGGTGATGCCGGCCACGCCGGAGGCAAAACTGCGGCCTTTCGGCAGGTCCTGCACCGGCAGTCTCAGACCTTCCAGGCCCTGGGCGCGGATCTGCATGTGCGCGAGGACCGCGAGGACGCGGCGGGCCACGACCTGGCCGTCGGCCAGGCGTACACCGGCGAGGGCGCCGTCCTCGTCCTTGATGACCTCGGTGACCGGGGTGTCGATGACGCGGATGCCGCGGGCAGCGAAGCGGGCGCGGTTGTCCTCGTCCAGGTCAGTGCCGTGGGTGAAGTAGGTCAGGTCCTCGGTCAGCTGGCGGTACAGAAACGCGTGGTCGATGGAGACCGGGCCGGTGGCGAGGATACCGATGGGCTCATCGCGCACCTCCCAGCCGTGGCAGTACGGGCAGTGCACCACGCTGTGCCCCCAGTGCTCGGCGAGCCCGTGCACCTCCGGCAGCACATCCATGAGGCCGGTCGCCACCAGGATGCGGCGGGCGGTGATGCTGCGGCCGTCGGCCAGGGTGACGGTGAACCGCAGGTCTCCGCCCGCCGACGGGGCGGCAGGCTCGGCGGCGACGACCTCGCCGAACACGACGCGTCCGCCGTATTGGCGCACCTGCTCCCGGCCCCGTCGAAGGACCTCGGACGGCGGGGTGCCGTCCAGTGCGAGGAGGCCGTGCACGGCCTCCGCGGGCGCGTTGCGCGGGGAGCCACTGTCGATCACGACGACCGAGCGGCGGGAGCGGGCGAGGATCAGTGCGCCGTTCAGCCCCGCGGCGCCCCCGCCGATCACCACCGCGTCGACGGTCCCCTCGTCCAGGGCGTCGCTCGCGTACGGAGGTGTCGTCACAGCCATGGTCTCCTGCCTTTCCTTATCAGTCATGGTTCGGTCAGTCATGGTTCGGTCAGCCTTTCGAGTTCTGGGTGGTCATCCCGTACTTGAGGGGCGCGGGCATGCTCGCCCGCAAGTGCTCGTGCAGCTCCGCCTGGAGCGCTGGAGCGAGCGAAAGGTTGGGCGACCACTGACGCCAGAGGCGGTCGATGAGGGCGAGATCGCGGGCAGTGGCCAACCAGCCGCTCCCCGGCGGCAGGTCGAAAGTGACGTGCTTGAACTCCATTTGTGTTGAGCCCATTCCCAGAGCGGTCGGACGGGAGATGCTGAGGCCGGCTTCGATGTCTCTGTCCGGATATGGGCGTCTGCTCGGCTGCCTCGTGCTACTCGGGGTCAGCCGGCCAGCCGGTTGAGCTTGCGGATTTGTGTGTCGAAGGCGCGCGACGGCACGATCCGGCGCAGGAGGCTGACGCGTCCGGCCATCGGACCGGCGGTGTAGCGGAGCTTGGGCTTGGAGTCGGTGGAGGCCGCGACGATCACCTTCGCGACGACTTCCGGGGCGTCGGCGTTGCGCACGGCCGTGGCCAGGACGTCTCGGGAGATCTCCCGTTGTGCGGCGTAGATCGGCAGGGGCGAATCGGGTGCCAGGCTGCTCGCCTCGAAACTCGTGCTTGTGAAGGCCGGCTCGACCAGTAGCACGCGGACGCCGTGCTCGCGAAGCTCGTGGTCGACGGACTCCGAGTAGCCCTCGACCGCATACTTGGTGGCGGCGTAGGTGGCCATGAAAGGTGCTGGGATCAGACCGAGTACCGAAGAGACGTTGACCACGCGGCCACTGCCCTGAGCGCGCATGTGGGGCAGCACTGCGTTGGTCATCCGCATCAGGCCGAAGACGTTGATGTCGAAGACCTCCTTGGTCTGGTCGATCGAGCTCTCCTCGCCGGCGCCGACTGCGCCGACGCCTGCGTTGTTGACCAAGACATCGATTCGACCAAACCGATCAAGAACCTCGTCGACCAGAGAGCGGACAGATTCGTCGCTGGCCACGTCGAGATCGAGGAACGTCACCCCGGCGAGCGGCCCGGCGTTCGCCGCGTTGCGGCTCGTGCCGACCACCGCGTAGCCGGCGTTCACGAGGGCGAGCGCTGCTGCCCGCCCGATCCCGGAGGAAGCACCCGTCACGAGGGCTACGGGGGAAGCTGTCTGCATGTTGGTTCCTTCGGTTGTGGGCGTGACTTCGTCGTGCCCGGCGCGGGTCGCCAGACGTTTGTGTACTGAACAGTCAAGAACCTAGGCGGTTCTGTACTGATTTGTCAAATACGGCGGGTCGGCTCTACCGTTGGTGTATGGCGAGACCACGAAGCTTCGACCGCGACCATGTCCTGCATGCCGCCGAGCGGCAGTTCCGCACGACGGGCTACAACGGCACCAGCGTCGACGACATCAGCGCCGCCACCGGCCTCGGCCGCGGCAGCCTCTATGCCACGTTCGACGGCAAGCACGGCGTGCTGCTGCAGGCGATGGCCGGCTATTTCGCCCGGCTGGCACAAATTGCGCCGAAAGCGCTCGCCGGACCGGACGAGGGCGCTCTGGAACGACTGCATGGGTACCTGCTCCGCGCCGTCCACGGAGTGCCACTCGCCGCCGACGTACCCCCCGCCCCCGACCGGGCGGCGGCGGCCTGCTTCGCCGCCAAGATGGCCCTGGAACTCGGCACCTCCGACCCCGAGGTGAAACGCCTGGCCAACGACTGCTTCTCCGTGGTCGCGACGGCGGTGGCCGACTGTGTGCGAGCGGCGCAGCGCAACGGCGACATCGACCCCGACGCGGATCCCGACGACCTTGCGTACCTTCTGCTGACCATCGTCCGCGGGACCGACGTCGTAGGCGCATACGGCCACAGCCCCGCCCGCCTGACCTCGATCGCGGAGAGCGCGTTCGCCTTGCTGCCTCGCCGGCACCACCGCTGAGTAGGGCACGGCCGGCCCCGTTGAACAGGCACCTGATCCGGTCGGCCCACTTCGACGCCGCGGGGGCACGGCCCGGGCCCGCGACCAGATACGACAAGCACGCCATCGTCTACCGCGCCGCCGTCGTCATCCAAGCCGCCATCGCCCGACGATTGTCAGACACGTCCTCGTCGCGATGCCCCGGCTGCGCTGAGATCAGTCGGTCGACGCCGTCACGATTCGGGAGACGGATGCTGCGCCCACCGGTTCGACCGATGCCAGCGCCGGACCGAGACCGATGTCGACCAGGACGATATCGCCGGCGAGCTCCGCTCCGCGGCCGGTGACGAGGCCGGCCTTCACTGCGCCGAACGTGACGGTGACGGATGCTGCGAGCACGGCGTCGTCGGCCTCGCCGGTGTCGGGGTGCAGACCGCTGGGGATGTCGACGGCGATGACCCGCGGCATCCGTCCTCCTCTGCGGAAGTCGTCGAGGATCGCCGTGACCGCCTCGCGCGCCGTGCCGCGCAGGGACGGATCGCTCGAGGCGCCGATGCCGAGGATGCCGTCCACCACGATCGCATAGTGGCGCACGGCGTCGTCGACCTCGGGGAGGTCGACGCGACGGACTCCGGCGGCGACGGCGGTGGCGAGGGCGGTGACATGGAAGCGCTCGGAGACGAGGAGCGCGTCGACGTCGGCGACGCGGGAGAGGTGCGCGGCGGCGTAGAGGGCGTCGCCGCCGTTGTCGCCGGAGCCCACGAGCGCGAGCACGCGGGGCCGCAGCGCGAGCGGTGTCTCGCGGATCACGGGTTCGAGGACGCCGGTCATGGTGACGACGGTCTCGGGCGTGGCGAGCTCTGCGCGCACGACGTCGGCCAGGGCGGCGGCGGCGCGGCGCATGAGCGGGACTCCGGAGTCGAGCAGAGGGCGTTCCGCCGCACGCACCTGCTCGGCGGTGTAGGTCGGAACACGCTGGGTCATGTGCGGTCGACCCTCTCCGGGACGCGCTCCTGCTCGGCAGGGGTGTCGTCTGGGGCGGCTTTCGCCTCACGCTTCTGGGCGGCGAGCTTCTCGCGCTCGGCGTCGGCGCGCGCGTGCTCGAGCTCTTCGGTGGCCACGCGCACGGCATCCTCGGCCCGGCGCACCCGCCGCACCGCGAACGTCGGGGATCCGAAGCGCTCGCGGACGCGGTCGACCCGCTGACGTTCGCTCACGATGACCCAGGTGGATGCGAGGAGTATCACCTGCGCCGAGAGGTTCAGCCACAGCAGCAGGGCGATGAGCGAAGCGAACGAGGCGAGGAGCGGGTTCGAGCCGGCGCCGGCGACGAAGAGGGAGGAGAGCTGTTGCAGCACCGTCAGGCCGATCGCGCCGATGACGGCGCCCGACCAGAGCGAGGCGGGGTGTGCTTTGACCCCGCTGAGGGACACGAACGCGAGCGCCACGATGGCCACGTCGAGCAGGAACACCACGATGATCGAGACGGAGCGCGTGGCGAAGTCGGCGAACGGGCCGTGGCTGACGCCGAGCCAGTCCAGTGCCGCACCGACGAAGGAGGTGCCGACGAAGGTGGCGCCGGCCGACAGCACGAATCCACCGCCGATCGCGATGGCCAGGAGCAGGTTGCGCACGATCACCCAGATCCAGAACACGTCGTCGTGGACCTTGTCGGCGAGCGAACGCAACGCGACCCGCAGCGACCCGATGGCACCGATCGCCGCGCCGACGAGAGCGACGAGGGCGATGATGCCGGCGACCGTGAGGTCGGCCGGAGCTTCGATCGTCGAGACGTCGATGAGCCCGTCGTCTCCGGTTCCGAGCAGGCCAGGGATCGCAGCATCCACCGCGTCGACCAACGACTGCCACGCAGCAGGGTTGTCGGCGAGCCAGACCGAGGCGAACGAGAAGCCGAGCAGCACCCCCGCGAACACCGAGAACAGCGCCCGATAGGTGATGCTGTCGGAGAGCATGGGGCCCCGGCGTTCGAGGTAGTGGAACCAGACGCGCACCGGCCGGAGGGAGAGTGCCCAGGCCGTCAGCTTCGCGATCAGGTCCGCCATGGCGCCACCTTATCGAGTGCGTCAATCCTGAGGATCAGGCTTGACGTGCGGCAGATAGTCTGTCCCTCGGGGATAGGGGTGTGCCGTGAGAGGTCTTGCACAGACGCTGGTGCTCACAGGAGCCGTGAGGGCTGCCGACATGTCGGCCGCCCTCGCTCAGGTGGGCGAAGGTCCGGAGTTGCAGCGATTGCTGGTGAGCTCGAAGCTCGTGACCGAGGGGCAGGTCGCCGAGGCGATCGCCCTGCATACCGGCCATCGGTACGTCGACCTCGCCGAGATGCCGCTCGACCCGAACGTGGTCGCGCTGGTTCCCGGCGCTCTGTGCCGCAAGTACGGTCTCATCCCGGTCGACCGCCGCGGGGATCGCCTCACGGTGGGCGTGCTCGACCCGACCGACATCGTCGCGCTCGACGACGTCGCCTCCATCACGGATCTCTTCGTCGAACCCGTCGTGGTCGCGGAAGACGCGCTGACGAACATGTTCGAGCGGTTCCTGCGCTCGGACGAAGAGCTCAGCGAACTGTCGATGTCGATCGAGGAGTCGAGCGAGGCCACCGAGGCGGCCTTCACCGAGAGCCTCGAAGAGCAGGACGACTCGGCGCCGATCGTGCGCTTCGTGAATCTGCTCATCGCGCAGGCCATCAACGACCGTGCGAGCGACATCCACGTCGAGCCCGGCGAGAAGCAGCTGACCGTGCGGTTCCGCATCGACGGCGTGCTCCACGAGATGCAGAAGGCCGACCGCGCGATCCAGGACGGCATCATCTCGCGCCTGAAGATCATGTCGTCGATCGACATCGCCGAGAAGCGCAAGCCGCAGGACGGCCGCCTCTCGGTCACGCACGAGAACCGTACCGTCGACCTCCGCGTCGCGACGCTGCCCACGGTGTGGGGCGAGAAGATCGTCATGCGCATCCTCGACAACACCGGTCAGACCATGACGATGCGCGACCTGCTGTTCTCGAGCACCAACGAGAAGCGGTTCCGCGAGGCGATCACGAAGCCGCACGGGATGATCCTGGCGACCGGACCCACCGGTTCCGGAAAGTCGACAAGCCTGTACACCGCCCTGCGTTCGATCGCGAACCCGAAGATCAACGTCATCACCGTCGAGGACCCGGTCGAGTACCGCATCGCCGGCATCAATCAGGTGCAGGTGAACAACCGCGCCGGACTGACGTTCGCGACGGCACTGCGGTCGATCCTGCGGTCGGACCCGGATGTGGTGCTGGTCGGCGAGATCCGCGACTTCGAGACGGCGAACATCTCGATCGAGGCGGCTATGACGGGGCACTTGGTGCTGTCGACGCTGCACACGAACGACGCACCCTCTGCACTGACCCGGTTGACCGAGATCGGCTGCGAGCCGTTCCTCGTGGCGACGGCGTTGTCGGCGGTGATCGCCCAGCGATTGGCGCGGCGGCTGTGCATGCGCTGCCGTGAGCCGTTGGTGGAGCCGAGCGAGGTGCTCGCGGCGCTGGGCTTCCCACATGACCCGGCGGACGTGCCCGAGCTGTACAAGGCGATGGGATGCCCCGCCTGCAGCGGCACCGGGTACCGCGGGCGCGTGGCGCTGCACGAGGTCATGACGCTGAGCGACGAGCTCGAGTCGCTGGTGGTGACGCGCTCGACCGGATCGGAGATCCGTCAGGTGGCGCTCGAGCAGGGGATGATCTCGCTCCGCGAGGACGGGTGGTCCAAGGTCGCGCAGGGGCTCACGACGATCGAGGAAGTGCTCCGGGTCACGGTGTGATCTAGTCCCGGTTCCCGGTCGTCGAGTCCCCCACCCCTACGCCTGCTTCGCGAGCTCCCCGTAGAGAGTGAAGATCGGCAGGTACAGCGAGATCACCATGCCGCCGATCACGATGCCGAGGCCCACGATGAGGATGGGCTCGATCGTCGACGACAGCTGCGCCGTGGCCGTCTCGACCTCGTCCTCGTAGAAGTCCGCGATCGAGGCGAGCATGTCGACGAGCGTGCCCGACTCCTCGCCCACCGACACCATCTGCGGCACCATCGCCGGGAAGACCTCGGCCTTGGCCAGCGGCGCGGCGAACGAGCGGCCCTGGCGGATCGACTCCTGCACGTCGCGCACGGCCTGCTCGATCTTCCAGTTGTTCGACGCCTGCCCGACGATCGCGAGCGCCTGGATGATCGGCACACCGGCGTTGAGCATCATCGAGAGGTTCCGCGCGAAACGGGCGACCGCGATCTTCGTGGTCAGCTTGCCGAAGACGGGCATCTTCAGCTTGATCGGGTCGACGAACCGGCGGTACTGCTCGGTGTGCCGGTTCGCGCGCCACCAGACCAGCGTTACGACTACGACGAGAATGATCGCCGGGATGATCCACCACATGTTGTTGGAGATCGTCACGAGGATCTGCGTCGGCAGCGGCAGCGAGCTGCCGAGCCCCTTGAACATGCCCTCGAAGATCGGCACGACGAAGGTCACCATGACGAGCACGCCGATGATCGCGATCACGAGCACGATCGCCGGGTACGTCACCGCGGCGCGGATCTTGTTGTGCAGCTCGGCTTCGCGTTGGTAGTTGTCGGCGATCGACCCGAGCGCACTCCCGAGGAAGCCGCCCGCCTCCCCCACCTTGATGATCGACAGCATCAGCGGCGGGAAGGTCTGCGGATGCCGCGCCAGCGCCGCCGAGAACGACGACCCCGACTCGACGTCGGCCTGCACCTGCACGAGCGCCGGCTGCAGCTTCTTGTCATCGGTCTGCTCGATGAGGATCGAGAGAGTCCGCATCAGTGGCAGACCGGCATTGATGAGCCCGGCCATCTGCCGCGAGAACACCGCAAGCGTGCGCGCGGACACGGTCTTGGTCGCGCCTGGCAGCTTGATGTCTTTGTTCAAGCCGGTGTTGGACTTCAGCGTCACCTCGAGAGGCGTGAGCCCCTGAGCCTTGAGCTTGCCGGTGACGGCAGACTCGCTCGCGGCCTCGATGGTCCCCTTGACCACCGACCCGCCACGCGGGTCGACCGCCCGGTAGACGAACTCCTGCACGACGGCCATGTCAGCCCTCCCCGTTCGAGGCGGCCCACGCCTCGAGATCGTCGACGCCGCCCCACTCGACGTCCCGCGCCGTGGGATCGACGCGACCCCCGACGGTGGGTGTGCCGAAGCGGGATCCCATACCGATGCCGGTGCCCCGCGCTGCGTTCGCTGCCGGAGCCGCAAGCTCCCCCTGCCGCCATTCGCCGGCGTGGTGCGCCCACTCCTCCGCGTCGAGATCGCGCGGCTTGATGTAGACGCCGTCGAGGCTCTTCGGGTCGACCGCGAAGTCCACGGCGACGTTGCGCGCGATGGTGCCTTCGGCGACGAGGCGACGAAGGTCCTGATCGAGCGTGTGCATGCCGATCTCCGAGCCCGCCTGCATCGCCGAGTAGATCTGAGCGACCTGACCCTCACGGATCATGTTCGCGACGGCCGGCGTGTTGATGAGCACCTCGGTGGCGATCGTGCGGCCATTCACCTGCGCGAGCGGCAGCAGCGTCTGGCTGATGATGCCCTGGAGCGTGTCGCCCAGCTGCGTGCGGATCTGGTGCTGCTGGTCGGCGGGAAACACGTCGATGATGCGGTTGATGCTCTTGGCCGCGCCCTGCGTGTGCAGGGTCGAGAGCACGAGGTGGCCGGTCTCGGCGGCTGACAGGGCGGTCGAGATCGACTCGGGGTCACGGAGCTCGCCGATGAGGATCACGTCGGGGTCCTGGCGAAGCACACGACGCAGCGCCTCGGCGAACGAGTTCGTGTCGCGCCCGACCTCGCGCTGGTGGACGAGCGAGCGCTTGGACTGGTGGTGGAACTCGATCGGGTCTTCGATCGTGACGATGTGCGCCGGCACGAGCTGGTTGACGATGTCGACCATCGCGGTGAGCGTCGTGGACTTGCCCGAGCCTGTCGGGCCGGTGAGCAGCACGAGACCGCGAGGGCGGAGGGCCAGGTCGCGAGCGATCGCGGGCGCGCCCAGCTCCTCGAGCGAGTACACCCGGTCGGGGATGTAGCGCAGGGCGATCGCGATCGAGCCGAGCTGCCGATAAACGTTCGTACGGAACCGGCCGATGCCCGCTGTCGCGTGCGCGAGGTCGACCTCGCCGTGCTCGAGGAATTCGGCGCGCTGCCCTTCTGTCATGAGGGCGAACGCGGTCCGCTCGACCCAATCGGCCGACAGCGGGGTCGGGTACGCCTCGATGGGCACGAGGTCCCCGTCGACGCGCAGCAGTGGCGGCGCATCGGCGGTGATGTGAACGTCCGATGCGCGGTGCCGAGCGCCGTACGCGAGGAGCGTTTCGAAGTCGAGGTCGTCCATGGTCGTCACCCTTCCTCGTCGATGTAGCTCAGGGCGGTGATCTGGATGTCGACGGTGCCTTCCCCGCTCTGCGTCATCGTGACCGCCATGCTGTTCAGCAGGCGCGGGCCGGCGCGCAGCGCGTCGACGAACGCGGTCACCTGCGCCATGTCCGCCGCGGTGGCGCTGATCACGAAGTCGACCTGCTGGCGACCAGCTGCGACGGCGGCATCGGGTGCCGCTGCCGCGTTCGCCTCGGTCGCGTTCGGGTCGGCGGTCGCGTTCAGGTCGGTCGCAGCATCCGTCGCCTCCGGTGCAGGAGCGGCTGCCGCAGCCGCCGGGTCCCCGTCCGTCGCACCGGTGCGGGTCGCGTACACGACCTGCTCCCCCGCCGTGACGGATGTGATGGCGACACCGGATGCCGCGGCCGCATTGCCGACGACCTCGAAGACGTCGTCGTACTGCCCCGTGGCGGGGATCTGCGATCGCAGCCCCGCGACGTTCGCGGTGATCTCGTCGAGGTTCTCCTGCTGAGCGGTGAGTTCGTCGACCTGCGCCTGGTAGAGCGCGTTCGTGCTCGCGACGGTCGCGGTCTGTCCGTCGACCGTGACGGCCTGGAAATAGAGAGGCATGGCGACGAGGAACACACCCAGGGCGATGACGCCCAGCGAGACGATCAGACCGATGGCGGTCACGAGGTGCTTGGGCATCGTTCACTCACCCCCTTCTTCGGCCGCGAACTCTTTCGAGTACACGGACTGGTCGAACTCGACGTTCAGTAGATACGAGAAGCGGTCTGCCGATACCTGGCTCGAGGTCACCGACTGCCCGTCGGCGTACAGGACGCCTTCCACCCCGCGGAGGGAGCGGATGAGAGCCACGACGTCGAGCGGGGTCGGGCTGTCGAAGGTGACGGTGCCGACGAGACCCGGCTCGACGGCCGGGTCGTCGCCCTGCGGCACACCGCCGACGGCGAGGTCCAGGCCGGTGATCGTCGTGTCGGCCGGCAGCACGCCGGTGATCTTCGCCATCACGGGCGCCCAGGCGAGGTCGGTCGCCATGGCGTCGGTGCGGAAGTCCGTGAGCTCCGACTCGGTCGCCAGCGCCTGGCTGACCTCCGAAAGCGACGCGATCTCGGTGAGGAGCGCGTTGGTCCGGGCCTGCTCGGCGACCAGTCGCTGGTCCGCGAAGAACTTGAAGGCGAACGCACCGGCGATGATGAGCACCGCGACGACGATGGCCGCGAGGGCGATCCACACCCACAGCCGCACCAGCGAGTCGCGCTCGCGCCGCACGATCTCGCTGCGCGGCATGAGGTTGACGCGGGGTGCTCCCGAGAACGGGACGGGGATGGCGGTCATTTCGAGGCCTCCCCGAGTGCGATGCCGACGGTGCCGACGAGGTTCAGCGCGACCTCACCGGCGGGCGGCGGCGTCGAGATCGAGATCACGTCACCCACCGAGACGACGGCCATCGGGGTGTCGATGGCGGCGCCCAACGCAGGCAGGACGCCTTCGACTCCGGCGCCGGCGCCCGTGACGAACATCCGTGTCAGCGGCGCTGCCGTCGGGCGGCTGCCGAAGAAGGCGAGCGTGCTCCGGAGGCGGGCCGCGAGGTCGGAGACACCGGGGGGCGTGGCCGCGCGGATGGCACCGCGCGTGCGAGCGGGTGCGGCGAGGCCTGTGGACGCGCCCATGCCGTTCCCGGCGACGGCGAGCTCGAGCTCAGGCTCAGCGACCTCTGCGCTGTGCCGACGGCTCGCCGCAGTGGCGACGTCGATCGGCAGCAAGCGCACGAAAAGCGGAACGCCTCCTCGCGAGATCACGACCTGCGTGGTGTGATCCCCGATGTTCACCGTCGCCACGGTCTCCTCGCGGGACGCCAGCGGTGCCGTGACGCGAGCGAGGCCGAACGCCGAGAGGTCGACCGCCTGCGCGCGTACCTTGATCTTCGCGAGCGTCGAGATGATCTGCTCGATGTTCTCCGACACGGCCGCGACGAGCAAACCCGAGACCTGGTCTCCGTCCTGCGACAGCGGGAAGAAGTCGAGCACGGCCTGGCTGGCGGGGACGGGCAGCAGGTCCTGCACCTGGTACGGCAGCGCCTCGCGCAGCAGATCAGGCCGCATCGCCTGAGTCGTGTACTCGCGCACCAGGATGCGGCGGCTCGCGACGCCGAGAACGGCATCCTTGCTCTTGAATCTGGCGCCCGTCCACAGCTGCCGGAGCGCGACCGCGACGGCGCCCGAGTCGAGCACCTCTGAGTCGCGCGCCGCCTCGGGCGGCAGCGGCACTTCCCCGTAGGCGACGAGCTGGGGTTTGCGACCGAGCGAGATCTCCGCGGCGCGGACACTCTCTTCGGTCACCTCCAGCCCGACAATCGTCTTCCCCATGACTTCCCCTTCCCCCAAGACGTCGGCGTCAAGCGCCGACGAAGAGATTCACGTACCACTTGCCGACGGCCTCGCCGGCGAACACCCCTGTCCAGGCGCCGAGGATCATCCACGGCCCGAACGGAATGGCGGTCTTGCGTCCGGCGCGACGCAGCAGCAGCAGCGCGATGCCGAACACTCCCCCGTACAGGAAGGCCGCGAACGCCCCCACAGCGAGCGCACCCCATCCCAGCCAGCCGAGGTAGATACCCACAACCCCGGCGAGTTTCACGTCTCCCCCGCCCATGCCGCCCGGCCGGGCCGCGCGCAGCAGGAAGTAGAAGAGGTACAGCACTGCCATGCCGATACCGGCCATGAGCAGCAGGCCCCACTCGCCCGTCAGCCACGCGGCGATGGTGAACAGAATGCCGGCCACGAGGTAGCTCGGCAGCACGATGCTGTTCGGCAGACGGTGAGTGTCGAGGTCGATGAGCGTCAGCACGATCGAGATCGCGGCGAAGTAGAGGTACGCGACGATGACGAGGCCGAGCGCCCAGAGATCGGCGGGACGGACGACGCCGTCGACCTGTGGCGACGCGAGGTAGGTCGGCAGGTTCGTGCCGAGAAGTCCTTCGTAGACGACGGTGCCCCACCATGTGACGACCGCGAAGGCGATACCCGTGACCGCTTCGACGATCGGGTACCGCAACGAGATCGGCGCCTTGCAATTCGCGCACTTCCCGCGCAATGCGATCCACGAGACGACTGGTACGTTCTGCCACCACTTGATCGCCGTGTCGCAATGCGGGCAGCGGCTCTCGCGCATCAGGGAGATCTTCGCCGGCACCCGGTAGGCGACGACGTTGAGGAACGACCCGATGACCAGGCCGAGGATCCCGGCGATGACGGTGAGGAAGACGATGAATGGAGTCATGCGCTAACGCTCTGACTGGTACGCGAGATTGTCCAATCGCGTGACCGTGTTCGAGGGGTCGAAGATGCCCCCGGTTCCCTTGATGCCGCAGCTGATGGTGGGCAGAGTCGGAGCCCAAGACATCGGCATGCAGGTGAATGTTCCTCCATTGAGGTGGAGGCCATCGCTGCCCATGTATAGCTGACCGGACATGGTCAGCGACATAGTGCTGCCGATGCCGCATGCGCTATAGATCAGTGTCCGAACGTTGTTGGTCGTTCCCGCGGAGAACTTGTCGAGCACTGACGACGCGCATGCCGGAGGTCGTCCATCGCTTCCATTCGGATCGAGGTGCACGATCAAGAGCTGAGGTCCGGCGGCCAGAGTTGTTCCGGTCGGACGGGAGATAGTCCCGGTCAGTTCGAGGTCCATCTTCTCCGCTGCGGGGACGAGGATGACGACATCACGCGCCACCGTGACATTGCCGGGGGCGACCTTGATGCCGCTGCCGCCTGCGGGGCACCCTGTCATGTCAATGACGGCGCGAGTGCCAGTTGCGCTGAGGACGGCCTGCAGCTCTGCGGTGCTGCACACCGTGCCGGCAGCTGGCGCGTAGACGGGCAATGCTGCGGAGCTCCACGTCGTCGAGGCGGTCAGCTCTATCCACGCCGTCGCCGCGAACACCTGCTCGAGCGTCGGAGAGATCACGGGTGTGGGCTCGCCGGTCAGGACTGGTACGGGCGTGGTTCCGTCAGCCTTCGTCCAGTCCGCAGGGACGTGATCGACCATCGCGAGGTGGGTCCTGAAGGAACCGTCGACCTTGCCCTTGCCGTTCTTGGTGTCGATGTTGCCCGCGGCGTAGACGTCGCCTCCGACGCTGACGCCGTTCACATTGAGTTTGATCTGCCCGGCGACGGAGATGACATCGCCGCCCACGGTGAACTTCTTGTTCTTGATTTCGATCGCGTCACGGGCATAGACGCTGCCGGTGACGGTGCAGTCGTCAGTGATCGTCAGCCCGCCGCGGAGGACCCAGAGGTCGCCGTCTATGGCGCCCGTCGCGCCGTTGTTGCATTCGTAGTCACCCTCGCGGATGACGAGATCACCGGTGTAGGTCGACTTCGTCGCCTTGAACTCCCCCTCGAAGAAGGCGACGGTGCCGGAGGGGGTCGTCGCCGGCCCGTGGTACCACGGGTACACGGCGTCAACAGTCGTCTGTGCGTCGTCCGTGCCGGTGCCGGTAGATCGGATGACAACCCACTTCGTCGTGGGCGTGGGACATGTGGCGGTGACCCCGGTCGCGTCCCAACCGGTCGGCTTGACTGCGGCCTCCGACGAGCGGATCGAATAAGAGAAGACCGGCGACGTGCCTGCGGTCGAGTTCGCAGACATGGCCACAGAAGCGCAGTTGAGGCCGGTCGAGGTGATCGCGGACTTGATGGACGCAACCGCGGTGTCGCGGCCCGATTCGGCTGCGATGAACGCCTGCGTTCGGTCCTTGTTATCGACGTTGGCACCAATGGTGAATACGACTGAGGCAGCAATGGTCGCAGCAATGATGAAGCCGACGAACATGACGACGACAACCGTGACAAGGACGGCACCGCTCTCGTCCTGCTGACGTGTGCGGTTCAGAAACCGATCGATCACCAGCATCCGTCGCTCCCTGTGTCTTGAATCGACCGTGGCAGAACATCGCCCACGAAGGTCACGGGCGAGGCATCGGTTGTGATCTTGAATGTGTAGGTGACTGAGCCTGCAGTCGTGCGCGCGAGGTACGGCGTGGTTCCCTGCTTCTCGATGCCGGACTGCCACGCCGGCCAGGCAGTGTTCGGGGATGTCAGCGCTGCCGACGCGGTTGTGAACTGGGCCTCCGTGTCGGTGATTCGAAATCCCTGGCACTTGAGTTCGCCTGTGAGGGAAGTCCGCACCCGCAGCACGGTCCCGCTCTCGGTGACCTCGAAATACAGGGCGTTGCGCATCGCCCGTTCGATCGTCGAGGATACGAGTTGTCCGCGATTCGTCGCTTGCGTCACCGTGGTCACCTGCTCCTGCGTCTTCCAGGAATTGACGAAGATCGTCGCCACAGCGGCGATCACGATGCCTGTGATGACGATCGCGACAATGAACTCGATCAGGCCGAGCCCATCGTCGTCCGCGCGCGTCGTGGAAGTCATGGGATGTAGATGAGTGCGGTCGTCGTCGCGAGGGTGCGTCCCTCGCCGTCGACGTTGATGGTCAGTGTTGCGGTGCCACCGGGTGCACATCCAGCGACGGTGCTAGTGGACGTCGATAGCTGGACCCCCCGTCCGTCGACAACCGCCGGCCGTGAGGCGATCGCAGAGAGGTAGAGGCACGTCGGGGTCGCGCGTGCGTCGTCAATCAACGAGTTCATGTAGCGCGTAGCGGTGGCCGTGGATGCCTGTTGTGACGAGAGCACAATGCCTTGCCAAAGAGCCGGCAGGATGGCGATCGCGACCACGCCAAGAAGGAACATGGCGATGATCACTTCAACCAACCCAAAACCCGTCTCAGAGTTTGAATGTGATTGCATCGACGTGCCTTCCGCCTAGGGATTGAGTCTCCTGATAGCAGGGGCCGAGAACCAGGCAACTGGCCCTCGGTCCCCCACAATCTTGGCTACTTGCAGGCGGTCCCGTTTGCCAGAGCCCCGGGACCCGCGTAAACGGTGGTCTGACCCGTCTTCGCGGCGCTAACACAAACGTCGGTGACAGAGGTGCCCTTAGCGAGCGCGGTCGTGATCTGGCCACTGCCACCAGAAGCAGCAGCTTCGGCCGGAGTCGGACTCGCTGCGTCATCCGCAAACGCGGCGGCGGCCGCCGTGGCCCCGCTCGCCGCGGCCGCCGTGAGCGCGTTCTTCTCGGCGGTCGCCTGGATGTTGGCGAAGATCGGGATCGCGATCGCGACCAGGATCCCCAGGATCACAACAACGATGATGAGTTCAATGAGGGAAAAGCCCTCTTCACCCTCTTCTTCGCGACGACGCTTGGCGGCGTCAATGTAGTTCTTGATGGTTGCACGCATGGCGCTTGTCTCCCCAGTTGAGTTGAGTGGTCAACTCCGACAGACCGGCGCCACGAAACGCACGCCGGTCTCAGTCATCCCCAGTAACGAAAATCCCAGATCCTGTCGGAGCTGGGTTTGAGACACACGCGCAAAGCGTGAATCCCCTCCCGCCATAGAACCTCTCACCCGCCCTGGCAACCTGTCAACGACGGCGCGCGCAGTGTTCCCCTAAGAAAGCCTCAGTCAGACCGCGCGAAGACCTTGCCGCGCAAGTCGTGTGACCCAGTACTCTGGCGCCCTGGGGAAGCAGCGGGCGGCAGCATCCGTCGTCCGTTCGAAGGACCGGGGAGACCTCAATGACGACGTCACGCACGCGAGGTTCGGCAATCGAACGATGAGCGCCGATGGGCCCACCCCGCAGGCGCAACTGCCGCCGCCGGGATGAATCTACGACCCGTCGACGGAGCAGACCCGCTGGTGGGACGGCGTGGCCTGGACGCACCATGTGCTCCCGCCGACCACGGCGCCGACGTACGGGGCGACGTTCGGCACCGACCCCAAGCAGAACGCGCCCGCGACGGCGAAGAACGGGCCGGCGAGAGCGGCGCTCATCCTGATCCTCGTGCAGCTGCTCGGCTCTTTCGGGATCGCGGCGCTCGCCTTCGCCGTCGGATCGCAGATCCTGCAGTACCTCTGGCTGTTCGGCATCCTGTCGCTGCTGTGGTTCCTCATGGCCGTGGCTGCGTTCGTGCTCGCGATCGTCGGCATGGTGATCGCGGTGCGGCGCCCGACGCGCAAGCGCGAGGCGGTGTTCGCGCTCGTGCTCACGTCGATCGCGATGGTCTGGATTGTGCTCCGTACCGTCGCGTCCGTCTTGCCGTACTGAGCGACTCAGCTCGCCGGGCGGGGGCGCGGCATCTGTCGCGCCGTCGCCTCGTAGCTTTGGTCGAATGTCGGAGCCCCTCCGTAGTCTGAACATGTGAACCTTTCATCGCCACTGGACGAGCTGGACCCGTGGATCGACGATCCCGACGGCTTCCTCTCGGAGGCAGAGGCGCTCGAACTGGGCATCGAGCCGCCAGAGTTCGACGTCGCTGAGCTCGACGCCAGCGGCGAGTCACACACTGCCGCGATGCATGAACTCGAGGGCATCAACGCCCGCGCTCGAGTCCTCGTCGCCGACGAGTACGCGGGAATCGCGAATGTGCTCAAGGATGCGGCAGCCTGCCCTGATCCGTGGGTCGGCCCGGATCCGACGCTGGATCCTGCGTGGCTCGATCCGCAGGGACGGTCCGCGGCGGCCGTGCGCGCCGAGCGGCGGAACATCGCGGTGCGAGCCGCGGCACTCGAGCTCTCGGTGCGGTTGGGTATGTCGGAGAACGCGGTTCGTACCCGGGCGGCGCACGCCGACACGCTGCGCGAGCGATGCCCGAAGATCTGGGAGGCGTTCCGGTCGGGGCGCATCGTCGCGCAGAACGCGGCGACGGCGGCGGCGCAGGCCGCGACTCTCCCCGCTCGTGCAAAGGACGCCTGGGCGAAGTTCGACGAGCAGCTCGCCGGGTCGGCGCAGACGCTCGCGCCGGGAAAGTTCCGCGTGCGGGCCAGGGTCGTCCGCGAACTCGTGCACCCCGAGCACATCGATGAGCGGCACAAGCGGGCGAACGACGAGCGAAACGTCTGGTTCCAGCGTGAGGCCGACGGCATGGCCTCCTACACGGTGTTCACCACTGCCGACCAGGTGATCGCTCTTGAACGGTACGCGGATGCGCTCGCCCGACACCTACGCGCCCAGGAAGGTGAGGAGCGCACGCTCGCACAGCTCCGTGCAGACATCGTGGTCGACCTCACCGCACGAGGCATGTCGCACGCCGCCGAGTCCGGCACCTGGCGTGCGCGCGCATCCGTGGCGATCACGGTGCCGGTCCTGACACTTCTCGGACAGGACGACGAGCCGGCCACGCTAGACGGCTACGGGCCGATCGACACCGAGACCGCGCGGCGGCTTGCCGGTGACGCAACCAGCTGGGTCCGCATCCTCACCCACCCCGTCACCGGCACGGTTCTCGACGTCGACCGCACCACCTACCGCGTTCCGAACGCGCTGCGACGGTGGCTCGGGGTCCGTGACCAGGTCTGCACCGGGCCGGGATGCATGAGATCCGCCCGAGATTGCGACATCGACCACCTGCTCGACTGGCAGTACGGCGGGAAGACCGCCGACACCAACACGGGTCCGCTCTGCGAACCACACCATGTGATCAAGACCAAGAGCAAATGGGTGCTCTATCGCGATGAGATCACCGGCGCGAGATCGTGGGTGTCGCCCACCTCGTTGACGGTCCCGGTGGAACCACCACCGTTCTGACGCACGCTCCACCGCAACGCCCGCACTCGGCGGCGCCGCACGACGGCGCGGTCGCACGCGCGAACGACACGCGCCCTCAGTTCAAGATCGCGAGTGCCTGCTGCGTGGCGACGATCGCAAGCCACGCCACGAGCCCGATCGACACGGCGACGGCGATCCCCGACATGAGCCTGCTCGTCCGGCGCTGCGTCGCCACGATCAACCCGCCGATCGCGAGGAAGAACGCGCCGGCGGCGAACGCCACGCTGACCAGGCTGACCAGGCCCGCCACGGACTCGTTCCAGCCACTCAGCCAGAACACGACCGCCAAGCCGCCGAGCGCGGCCACGACGATCAGCACGATCGACGCGCGCGCCGGGATGTTCGCCGGAGCAGCCTCGGGAAGTGGCGGACGCATCTCCCCGACGTACGAGCTCGACATCGGCTGATACACGATCGGCGTCGGCAGCCGATCGTCGACCGGCGCGGGACGCCGGGGCACGATCTGGTCGGGAAAGGTCTCGCCCTTCGCAACCCGGGAGCCGTTCGTCGCGACCTCGTGCGGTGCCGACGCACGAGGAGCCGAAGCGGCAGGCGGCGTCGGGGCGGGCGCAGAGCCTTCGAGTTCCGGCGCGACGGACGGCGGATCCACGGATGCCTCCTCCCGGGCCGCAGCGGGCTCAGCCAGCGACGACGGAGCCGGCCACACCGCGGCCGCATGCGGCTCCTCGTGCTCAGCGGCAACCGGGACGGATGCCTCGACCACCTCCGCGTGCGAAGGCTCGAGCGACTCGTCGCCCAGCGACGACGGAGCCGGCCACACCGCAGCCTCATGCGGCTCCTGGGCGACCGACGCCAGCTCGGGCGACGCAGCCGCCGCACCGGGAACCTCCGACGCTTCGCCAGGAGCAGCATCCACGCCCGCCGCATCCGAATCCGCCGCCCGCTGCGCACGCAACTGAGCCCGACTCATCGGCGGGCCATGCGCCGTGCTCGCACCACCCGCGACGTCCGTGGCATCCGTGGCGGCAGCATCCGTCGTCAGCGGACGGTAGTCCTCCGTCCACGCAGCGCCGTTCCACCACCGCAGGCGGTCAGCACGCGAGTCGTCCTCGTACCATCCGGGCGGCGGTCCCCCCTGAGACCCGTCCGTCATCATGCTCCCCAGCACAGTGATTCTCGAGCGCAAACATACCGGAGCCGGGGACCGAGAGCACCACGTGATCAGCCGTCGAGCACCTCGATCCTCACCGTCACGGGGCCACCGTCGACAAGCCCCTCGGCGTCGCGCACCGCCTTCTTCAACGGAAGCACGTACGACCCGGAGTCCGACGACGGGAAGATCGACGTCGTCCACTCGCTGCGGCCGATGTGCGCCCGCACGCGCACCGAGCCGAATCCGCGGTACGGGCGCGGGATCTCACGGATCTCCTCGCTCAGCTCGGACGGCACCGACGTGAAGAACCAGGCCGCATCCTCACGTGCGTCCCACCGGAACACGTCGCCGTCGAACTCGATGATCACGAACACGAGGGTAGCGAGCAGGTCCGACGCGGCGAGCGTATGCTTCGGGCATGGCCGCCATCGTGGCCGATGGAATCCGCATCGCGTACCGACGAGAAGGCCGCGGTGCACCGCTCGTGCTGCTGCACGGAGCCTTCGAGGACTCGAGGGCGTGGAGCGACGAGTTCGACCGCCTCACCGCCTCGGTCGACCTGATCGCGTGGGACGCTCCGGGATGCGGTGGATCTGACGACATTCCGGCCGGATGGACCGACCGCGACTGGGCCGACGCGGCCGCGTCGTTTCTCATCGCACTCGGAGTGACCTCGCCGTGCGTCGCCGGGTTCTCGATGGGATCGGTGGTGGCGCTGCTGCTCGCCCGCGATCACCCCGACGTCGTCGGCAGTCTCGTTCTCGTGGGCGCCTACGCCGGATGGGGTGGCTCACTCGACCCCGAGGCGCTCGCTCAACGAACGGACGCGGCGCGGTTCACCATCGATCATCCCGTCGAGGAGTGGGCCGACGACTTTCTCGATTCGGTCTTCGCGCCGGGCTCCATGCCCCAGCGGCGCGCTCGGGCGCGCGCGCTCCTCGACGACTGGCGCCCGGCGACCACGGCCGCGCTGCTCGAGGTGATGACGCTGGACCTGCGCCCCGCGCTCCCCTCGATCCGCACGCCCACGGTGATCGTGCGCGGGGCGCAAGACGCGCGAAGCCCCCGCGAGGCCGCGCTCGACGTGGTCGCTGCGCTTCCCGACGCGCGCCTCATCGAGATCCCCGACGCCGGCCACGATTGCACCGGTCCTGAGCTCGACGCGGTGCTGATCGCGGCGGCTCGCAGCAGTCACGAGCAGCGCTCGGCCGGCGCCTGACGTCGCCGCCCGATCCGCCGTCCCGTGACCCGGAGCTCTTACAGGTGTTCGCCCGGCGCGCCGCCGTGGCGATCCACCAGGCGCTGCAGACAGCTCGACCAGCCGTCGATGTGGTTGTCGCGCTCCTCCGTGGTGGCGAAGCCGGAGTGCCGCACGATCACCCGGGTCGTGGCATCCGCTGCCGACTGCAGCTCGACCTCGACGTCGGTGGTGTGCTCCTCCCCCGCCCACCGCCACCCGAGCCTCAACGCGTGCGGCGCCTCGAAGGTGAGCACCGTACCCTCGACCGCCATGTCGACGGGCACCGACCGCACCTCCCAGCGACCGAGCTCGCGCAGCTCGACGACCGCGGTCGTCTCGAAGCGCGGCGGCCAGAACCACTCCGACAGACGACCCGCGACGGTGAATTCCCGCCATGCGACATCGACGGATGCTGCGACAAGCGCCTCTTCGGTGAGCTCATGCATGGTGACACCGTACGCCGACCCACACCCATAGGATCGTGCGCATGTCGAACCCGCGCCCTCGCGCTTCCCTCGCCACGTCGGAGCGGCCGGGCCGCGACCTCTCGAAGCCGCTGCCCGCGGCGCTCAGCTGGATCACGCTCGTCGCTTTCGCGGCGACCCTCGCAGGCGCATACGTCGCGCTCGGGCTCGCGTGGTGGGTGCCGGCGCTCTACGTGGCGGCGAGCATCGTCGCGTTCGCCGCCTACGGCATCGACAAGTCGGCCGCGCAGCGCCAGGCGAACCGCATCTCGGAGCAGACGCTGCTGATCCTCGGACTTGTCGGCGGCTGGCCGGGCGCGCTCGTCGCGCAGCAGGTGTTCCGTCACAAGACTCGCAAGCGATCGTTCCGCCGTGCCTTCTGGGGCACCGTCGGGGTGAACATCCTCGCACTGGCGGCGTACGTCTACCTCACTGCCCCCGCGCTCGGCGGCTGAGTCGGGCGTCAGCGGCCGTATTCAGGCGCCCAGTCGTCACCCTCGGGCATCCACTCGCCCGAGGCGGACGCCACTCGGGACGGCTCGGCCCGGCGCCACTTGGCGCCCTCGGGCCAGCTCGCGGCGAACGTCGACGCGACCCGGAACACCCGCCGCGAGAGCCCGGACAGCGTCTGCACCGGGCGTGCCGACACGGGCATGCGCAACTGCGGGTCGTAGCGGACGCCGTCGGACAGGCGGAGCCGGATCGTGAGGTCGAGATCGTCATGGATGCGCGCGTTGCCGCGGTCGACCTGGTCGCGCACGCGCTCCCATACGCGCGTGCGCATGGCGAAGTTCGAGCCGAACACCAGCGGGATGCCGAGCCACTTCTTGATCCAGTAGTGGCCGCCGCCGATGTACCAGCGTTCGCCGAGGTAGTTCTGGACCGCCGTGCCGCCATAGAATTCGGCGCCGCCGGTCAGCACGCCGAGCGTGGGATCCGAGACGAATGCGCGGACGAGTCGTGCGATCCAGTCCGGGTGCGGGCGGGAGTCCGCGTCCAGCCGCGCGATGATGTCGGCGTGCTCGAGCGCCGCGTCGTAGCCGCGGGACGCGGCCGGCCAGATGCCGATGGCGGGCTCATATGCCACGACGGCGTCGTAGGCGTGGGCGACGGCGGCCGAGGCATCCGTGCTGGCGTTGTCGACGACGATCACGATGTCGGGCTGATGCGTCTGCGCGGCGAGTGCGGCCAGGCACGCGTCGAGATAACCCGCGTCATTCCGGCACGGAATGACCACGGCGACGCGAGGGGCGAGGGGCACAAGCCACACCATACTCCCGGCGTGTCGGACGGCCGCGTTACCCTGCCGACATGGACGGACTGCGTTTCGCTCCCGCCAACGAGGCCTCGTGGGACGACCTGCAGGCCGTCCTCACGGGCGCCGCGCGCCGATGCCAGTGCCAGCGGCAGCGCCTCGGCGACCGCGACTGGTGGTACATGCCCGAGGCGGAACGCGCCGCGATCCTCCGCGCCGAGACGCACTGTGACGACCCGCGCGCGACCGAGACGATCGGCATCGTCGCCTACCAGGACGACGAGCCCGTCGCGTGGTGCGCGGTCGACCGGCGAGGGGTGTACGGGCGGGTTCGCGGCTCACCCGTTCCCTGGCAGGGCCGCGACGAAGACCCGGACGACGATTCGGTGTGGGCGATCGCGTGCATGATCGTGCGCAAGGGGCATCGCCGCCTGGGACTCACCTATCCGCTCGTCGCCGCCGCCGTCGAGCACGCCCGCGAGCGCGGAGCCGCGGCGGTGGAGGGGTATCCGATGCTCACGGGCGGAAGCGCGGTGATCTGGGACGAGATGAACGTCGGCCCCGTCGGTCCGTTCCTCGCCGCCGGCTTCCGAGAGGTCACGCATCCGACGAAACGGCGTCTCGTCATGCGCCTCGACTTGTGAAACGAATCAGCAAGCGCTCGCCCGAAACTGGCTCTTGAGACCGCTCCCACGGTTGGTTACAGTCCGGTAAGCAAGCGGCAATCCCCGCCGCCCCCACCTCAACGGAGAGGACTTTCCATGCCCGCCCCCGTTTTCCGTACCCCGTCGCGCGCGCGATCGGGTCGACGTGCCCGCGCCGTGCGCATCGGCAGCGTGGTGACCGGCACCGCGCTGGTCGCGAGCGCCCTGCTGGCCACGCCCGCGGTCGCCGCGCCACCGCGCGCCGTCGACCCTTTCCACCCGGACTTCGGCCCGAACGTCACGATCTACTCCCCCGACGTTCCTGTGGCCCAGATCCAGTCGGATCTCGACGCGCTGCACGCGCAGCAGGTCGACGCTGAGATGAGCACCACGCGCAAGGCCGTCTACTTCCTCCCCGGCCAGTACGGCTCGGCCGCTGATCCGCTGCAGGTCAAGGTCGGCTACTACACCGAGGTCGCGGGCCTCGGCGCGTCGCCCGGGGACGTCACCGTCCACGGCGCCGTTGAGGTCTACAACCGCTGCCTGGCGGACGGCGGCACGGGCAACTGCCTCGCACTCGTGAACTTCTGGCGCACGATCTCGAACCTGTCGATCGACATCGACAAAGCGGGCCAGGACGGCTGCCGCGCCAGCGCCGAGTTCTGGGCCGTGTCGCAGGCGGTGTCGATGCGACGCCTCGACATCTCGGGCGGCAACCTGTCGCTCATGGACTACTGCACCGCCGGCCCGCAGTACGCCAGCGGCGGCTTCATCGCCGACTCGCGCCTGCCGTTCGTGGTGAACGGCTCGCAGCAGCAGTGGCTGATCCGAAACAGCGAGGTCGCCGGCTGGTCGAACGGCGTCTGGAACCAGGTGTTCTCAGGCGTCGTCGGCGCCCCCGACGACGCGGGCTTCCCCGACCCGCCGTACACGACGATCGACGAGACGCCCGTCAGCCGCGAGAAGCCGTACCTGTACGTCGACGACGAGGGCCGCTACAACGTGCGGGTGCCGGCGGCGCAGCGCGACACGAGCGGGATCAGCTGGGCCGCGGGTGAGACGGCGGGACGCAGCATCCCGATCTCCGACTTCTACATCGCGACCCCGTCGGACTCGGTGAAGGACATCAACAACGCGCTCGCGCGCGGCCAGAACCTGATCCTCACGCCCGGCATCTACGACGTCGCCCAGTCGATCGAGGTGAAGCGCGCGAACACCGTCGTGCTCGGCCTCGGGCACGCGACGCTCACGGCGGTGAACGGCGCGGTTCCGCTCGAGGTGAAGGATGCCGACGGCATCGTCGTCGCGGGCGTCACCATCGACGCGGGCGAGACGCTCTCGCCGGTGCTGCTGCGCGTCGGGAACCCCCACGGCGGCAAGAAGCTCGACGCGAGCAACCCGATCACACTCAGCGACGTGTACTTCCGCGTCGGCGGCCCGCACATCGGCAAGACCACGACGGCACTCGAAGTGAACGCCGACGATGTGCTCATCGACCACACCTGGGTGTGGCGTGGCGACCACGGCGTCGAGGGCTTCGACCCGACCGACGGTGTGAACGGCGACAACGAGCGCTGGGCCACCAACACCGGCACCACCGGCGTCATCGTGAACGGTGACGACGTGACCGCGACGGGCTTGTTCGTCGAGCATTTCCAGACGTACAACACCCTGTGGAACGGCGAGAACGGCCGGGTCATCCTGTACCAGAACGAGCTGCCGTACGACCCGCCGACGCAGGCGGACTGGACGCAGCCGAACGGCACGCTCGGCTACCCGGGCTACAAGGTGGCGGACCACGTCGAGAATCACGAGCTCGACGGCGCCGGCGTGTACGTGTTCAACCAGAACAACCCGTCGATCCTCACCGCCAACGGGTTCGAGGTGCCCGAGACCCCGGGCGTCCGCCTGCACCACATCATGACGGTGAACCTGTCCGCCGGCACGGTCCAGCACGTCGTGAACGGTGTCGGCGGCCAGGCCGACAGCACCAACACGGGAACCCCGCAGTTCGTGGTGGATTACCCGGCCCCGTGAAGACCCCCCGGAAACCGGATGCCTCGGCCCTGAGCGCTGCGCGGGGTCGGGGCATCCGGGCTTCAGGGCCGCCAGGTCACCAGAGCGGGTGGATCGCCGCGCGAAGGTCGCGGTCGTAGACGTCGTGCACCACGCGGTCGAACGCCGCGAGGTCGAAGCCGGGATCTTCGAGAGCGCTGTCGAGCAGAGCGGCCGCAGCGGCGTTGGCCTCGGCCTGCCGCACGTTGCGCGCGCCGGGGATGACACTCGTGACGCCGGGGCGCGAGGCGATCCAGGCGAGCGTGGCGGCGGGGAGCGACACGCCGGCGGGGAGGGTTCCGGCGAGCTCGCCCGCCGCCCGGACGCCGGTCTCGAAGTCGACGCCCGAGAACGTCTCGCCGCGGTCGAACGCCTCGCCGTGGCGGTTGTAGGTGCGGTGGTCGTCCGCGGCGAACGTCGTGGTCGCTGTGTACTTGCCCGACAGCAGGCCCGACGCCAGGGGCACACGCGCGAAGATCGCGACACCGGACGCCTCGGCGGCGGGCAGCACCTCATCGAGAGGCTTGAGGCGGAACGGATTGAAGATGATCTGCACGTTCGTCACGTTCGGGCGGGCGATCGCCGCGAGGGCCTGTGCGGTCGTCTCGACCGAGACGCCGTACGCCGCGATCGCGCCGTCGGCGACGAGCTCGTCGAGCGCGTCGTACGTGGCACCGTCGTCGATGACCGCGGTCGGCGGGCAGTGCAGCTGCACCAGGTCGAGCGTGTCGACTCCGAGGTTGGCGCGGGAGCGGTCGGTCCACGCGCGGAAGTTCTCAGGCGTGTAGTTCTCGGGCTCCTGCGCGAGGCGCCGCCCCATCTTCGTCGCGACCGTGATGCCGTGGCCGGGCCGGGCGGTGAGGAACCGGCCGATGAGCGACTCGCTGCGCCCGTCACCGTAGACGTCGGCGGTGTCGAAGAGGGTGACGCCTTCGTCGACGGATGCTGCGAGCACCGCGGTCGCGTCCTCCTCCGTGACCGCGCCCCAGTCGGCGCCGAGCTGCCAGGTTCCGAGGCCGATGGCCGAGACCGAGCGTCCGGTGCGGCCGAGTGCGCGCTGCTGCATGAGGATCCTCCGGGGTCGAGGGGTGGGGGTCGTGTTCCAGCATCCCACGAGGTCTAGTGCGCGAGGCTGCGGGATGCAATCCCCGGGCGGGGAGCGCCGACGCGGACTAGCGTGGCCGGGATCGAAGGAGCAGAGCCTTGACCGCCGAGCGCACCCCGACCCTGCGCCGCGCCGCCTCGTACACGGCGCGCCTCGCCCAGCAGCCGAGACTGCTGCTGGCCATCAAGACGTCGCTCGCGGCCGTGCTGGCGTGGTACCTGGCGCCGCTCATTCCCTTCCTCGACGACCAGTACTCCTACTACGCGCCGCTCGGCGCCCTCGTCACGATGTACCCGACGGTGGCCCGCTCCGCCCGGGTGGGCTTTCAGGTGCTGGTCGGCCTCGCGGTGGGCATCGGGCTCGGGCTCTCGGGCGTCGCTGCGCTGCGTCTCGGTGTGCCGGGCGGCGTGGTGCTGGGCACGGTGATCGGCGTCGGCGTGCTGCTGGGCGGAGTGCGACTGCTCGGGGACGGCGGGGATTGGGCGCCACTGGCCGCGCTGTTCGTGCTCCTCATCGGGGGCGCCACCGACCCCGAGGAGTTCTCGGTCTCGTACCTCGGCACGACCGCATTCGGAGTGATCGTCGGGATCGTCGTCAACCTCCTCGTCGTGCCGCCGCTGTACCTGCGCAGGGCGAGCGAACGACTCTCGGCGCTGCGCGACACCGTGACCCGGGTGCTGGACGACGCGGCGGACGCCGTGACCGAAGAGCGCATCGGCGCCGACCGGTTCGAGTCGGCGATGCGCACCCTCGCCGAGACACGCGAGACCGTCACCGCGGAGGTCGACGAGGCGGAGGAGAGCGCTCGAGCGAATCCCCGTCGCCGCCGCCACCGCGGCGAGCGCGAGGAGAACTCACGCCGCATGGCGGCGCTCGACCGCACGGCCTTCCTCACCCAGGAGCTCATCGACCTCCTGCTCGAGTTGCAAGCGGCCGACGACGCGTCGCTCGCGGAGGAGGTCCGCGACGAGCTGGCCGGCGCGATCAGGAGCACCGCCGACCTCGTCGCGACCCCGCTCGGCGACCCGGACGCTCCGCAACGGCTCCGTGAAGCGGGCGATGCCCTGGCGGACTACCAGCGGGCGCTCGGCATGCCCCGGCCCGGGACACGCGCGGAGATCGCGACGGGCGCGGCGATGGAGCTGTGCCTGCGGCGCATCATCGACGTGTCCCGGCCCTTCGTGTGAGGCGCGGGCGCCTCGCGACGTCCGTCACGGGTTGACGATGACCGGGGTTCCCAGCGGGAGCTCGGAGAGCTTCGTGATCGCGGAAGGGTCGACGCGGAGGCATCCGTTCGAGATCGCGCCCGAGCGATCGTCGTGGTAGTGGAACGCTGTGACCGCGACATCCGCTCCCCCGAAGCCGTCGAGGACCGGCGACTGCACCGACAGGTACACGATGGGATGGCCGCGCGTGTAGGAGTACTCCGGCACGACGCGGGTGGTCATGATGAACGCGCGACCGAGCGGCGTGGGTGTGCGGTCGGTGCCCCACGCGAAGTCCGAGGCGATGCGCTCGGGCACGCCGGCGCGGACGATGTCGATCGTGCGGCCCGAGATGCTCACGACGACGCTGGTGTCGGTGGGCGCGAGGTCGACGTCGCTCTTGCGCATCCAGCCGGTCGTCTGCGCCGGGTTGCCCTGCGACGGCACAGCCTGGCGCCCGGTGAGGAGCACCTTGACCCAGTTCTCCTGCTCCTCGACCACGGGGACCGTGGTGCCGTCGTACGAGTACTCGTGCGGCAGGTACGCGACCGGCTGTGCCGTGGGGTCTGCCCAGACGGGGGCACCGATCCCCTTCGCGGCCGCCCGCACGGGAAGCGGGGTCGCGTACGCCGCATCGTCTACGGGAAGCGCGGGGATGACCGCGAAGACGTTGACCTGCGGGAGGGTCGAGACGTCGTAGGAGGCGGTGTTCGCGGCGAAGCCGGTGGGCGTGGGCGTCGGGGTCGGCTCGGCGCTCGGCGTGGCTGCGGCAGATGCGGCCGCGGTGGGGGTCGGGGCGGGGGCGGGGCCGTTGGGCGGCGGCCGCAGCAGCAGGGCGGCGGCGAACCCGGCCGCGAGCATGATCGCGGCGAGGGCGATGAGGGCCCAGACCCACAGTCGTCGCCTCGACGGCACGCGCTCGTCACCCTGCGGCACGGCAGACTCGTCCGCCCCCGGGCCGTCGGTCTCGGCATCCCCCATTCCCCCATCGTCGGTGGCGATGACGGATGCTGCAACCCGCTGCCGCTCGTTAGCCTGGGCCGGTGAGCAGTCAGGGTGATCAGGAGCGGCCGATCCGGGTTCTCGGGATCATCGGGGCCGGGCGTGTGGGCCAGGTGCTCGCACGGCTGGCACGCGCCGCGGGGTACCGGGTGCTCATCGCCGGGTCGGGCGACCCGGCGCGGATCGCCGGGACGATCGAGGCGGTGGCTCCGGGCGCGGTTGCGGCCGAGGCATCCGTCGTCGCACACGACGCCGATGCGGTCGTGCTCGCGCTGCCGCTCCCCCAGCACCACACGCTGCCCTCCGAGGGGCTGCGGGGAAAGCTCGTGATCGACGCCATGAACTACTGGTGGGAGGTGGACGGCTTGCGGGCCGACTTCGGCGACCTGCGCACGACGACGAGCGAGACGGTGCAGCGGTTCCTGCCCGCGTCGCGGGTGGTGAAAGCCTTCAACCACATGGGCTACCGAGACCTGGACGAGGAGGCGCGGCCCGCCGGCGCCGCCGGGCGGAAGGCGATCGCGGTCGCCGGCGACTCGGCGGCCGACGTCGACGTCGTGATGCGACTCGTCGACGATCTCGGGTTCGACCCGGTGCTGGCGGGGCCTCTCGCCGCGGGGATCATGCTCGAGCCCGGCGCAGAGGCCTTCGGCGCCGACGTCGATGCGGACCAGCTGCGGGCGATGCTCGCGCGGTTCCCGACCTCGCAGCGCGGGATCATGGTCGCGCGTGCGCGCGCCGCGGAGCCAGAGCGGTCGTGACCGTGCGCCGCGCTCACGCGTTTCGACTGCGGGCGCCAGAGCGCCCTCCGCTCAACGAGCGGGTGTGTCCAGGTACCGCTCGTTGAGCGAGCGAGGGACGCGGTCGTTGAGCGAGCCTGCGAGTCGAAACGCAGAGTCGAAACGCCTCAGCGCGGTCGCGACGCTGTGTGGAGCAAGGCATCGACCGCGGTCGCGAGCATGATCGTCGCCACGTAGACCAGCAGGTCGCGGGCGTCGAAGACCGTGCCGAGCACCAGCATCACCGGCGGAAACCTCGTTCCCCACGCGAGCGGGAGTCCCGTCAGCTGGAACAGCTCGACCGCGACGCACCAGGCGGTGGCGATCGCGCCCGCGCCGAGCGCGGGCAGACGCGGGGCGAGCAGGACCACCGCCAGGTACGCCGCCACGGCGTAGAGCGCGTCGCCGGCGATGTCGGTCACCGCCGTATCCGGGAGCAGCGCGTGCACCAGAAGCCCGGCGGCGACGGCGGCGACGAGCAGCAGCGCCGCGACGATACGGCGCGTGTCCGGGCTGCCGCCCCCGCGGGACGACTCCAGCTCGGCGCGCGTGAAACCCATGCGTTCAGTCTCACGCACCCGCGGTCGCAGCCCGGTGATCGAGCGTCAGGTGCGCGTGTGACCCGCCGGCTCGAGGTGGAAGTCGTTCGACGGCGATCCGTCGGGCCGAGTGGTCTCCTGGAAGACGAACTCCAGTCCGCGCTCGTCGAACGCGCGGAACCACTCGTCCCAGCTGACCTGTCGCAGGTCTTCGAGGTCGTTGCCGAAATCGAAGTCGAGCCGGAGCTCGCCGACGTTCCCGTCGTGCTCGGTGCCTTCGACGGTCGCCGGCATCGCGTGCCGGTCCTGCGCCCAGCGCCGGATCACGTCGTGGTCCGTCGTCGCGCTGTGCTCGACGGCCTCATGCTCCATCTCGCCGTGCGAGACGGCGTCGCCTCGCATGGCGTCCTGGCGGGCGGCTGCCTCGCGCTCGGCGTTCTGCTGCGAGGTGTCGCTCTGCGGGACGTTCTGACGGGCGTCGGCCGGGGTGCCGGCGCCGGGGTTCTGCTCGGGGGTGTCCATGTGGTCGCTCATGGCGGTCCTCCTTCTGGGGTCCTTCCAGCCTGCGACGGGCGGAACGCTCCGTGGAGGGGCTTGTCACCCGGCAAGGTGCGCGCTAGGACTCACCTCCGGGCGGCCTCGATCTGCGCGGCGATCACCGTGACGAGCTCGTACACGACGTGACTCGCCGCGATGCCGGTGAGCTGCGCGTGGTCGTACGCGGGCGACACCTCGACCACGTCCGCGCCCACGACGTTGAGATCGCTCAGGGCACGCAGCATCCGGAGCAGTTCCCGGCTCGTCATGCCGCCGGCCTCGGGGGTTCCGGTGCCCGGGGCGTGGGCGGGGTCGAGCACGTCGATATCGATCGAGATGTAGAGCGGCCTGTCGCCGACCCGTCGGCGCACACGCTCGATCGCGGCCTCGATGCCGCGCTCCTCGATGTCGACGCTCGACACGATCGAGAACCCGAGGCGCTCGTCGTCGTCGAGGTCCTGCTTCGAGTACAGCGGGCCCCGCGTTCCGACGTGGCAGCTCGCGGTGAGGTCGATGAGCCCCTCCTCGCTCGCGCGTCGGAAGGGCGTGCCGTGGGTGATCGGGGCGCCGAAGTAGGTGTCCCACGTGTCGAGGTGCGCGTCGAAGTGCAGCACCGCGACGGGTCCGTGCTTCTTGTTCACCGCCCGCAGCAGCGGCAGCGCGATCGTGTGGTCGCCGCCCACGGTGACGATCCGGTCGACGCGCTCGCCGAGGGCCGTGGCCGCGGTCTCGATGTCGGCGACCGCCTCGCCGATGTCGAACGGGTTCGCCGGGATGTCGCCGGCGTCGACGACCTGCGCCGCCGCGAACGGCGACACGTCCTGCGCGGGGTTGTACGGACGCAGCAGGCGCGACGACTCGCGCACGTGCGAGGGGCCGAACCGGGCGCCCGGGCGGTAGCTGACGCCGGTGTCGAACGGGATGCCGACGATCGCGATGTCCGCGCGCGGCACCTCTTCGATGCGCGGCAGTCGCGCGAACGTGGCGATGCCGGCGTAGCGCGGGTAGACGGACGCGTCGACCGGGCCGACGGGCTCGTGGTTGTCGGTCATGAGTTCCCTCTCGGGGTGGAGGATTCGGTGGACGGATGCTGCGGCCGTGCGCCCTGCGGGATGTGGACGAGCTGCACGCCCCCGGCGGTGATGGCGTCGGCGAGCGCGGACCCGATCTCGTCCGCGGTCTCGGCGCGGCGGCCGGTCGCGCCGAACGCGTTCGCGAGTGCGACCCAGTCGGGCTGCACGAGGTCGACTCCGACGGGACGGATGCCGCGGTCCACCTCGTTCTGCTTGATCTCGGCGTAGCCGCCGTTGTCGACGCACACCACGGTGAGGTCGAGTCGCTGCTCCACCGCGGTCGCGAGCTCGTTGACGCAGAACATCAGCGCGCCGTCACCGACGACGGCGACGACGGGGCGGCCGCCCTCGGCGGGCTGGGCGACGCGTGCGCCGATCGCGGCGGGGAGGCCGTACCCGAGGGTGGCGTAGGTCGGCGTGTACAGCAGCGAGTGCGGGCAGGACTGGCGCAGCACGTTCGCCAGCGCCAGGTAGACGATCTGCGACGAGTCGCCCGCGACGATCGCATCGTGCGGAAGGGCGGCGGCGATGGTCTCGGCGAGCGCGACGGTCTCGGGAAGGATGGACGCCGTCTCGGCGGCGATCGCGGCGCGCTCGGCCGCGAGGTCGCGGGGCCTCTCCGCAGCGTCGGGGAGCGCGGCGAGGAGGTCTTCGGCGACCGCTCTACAGTCCCCCACGATGCCGACCGCGGCGTCGAGATTCTTGTGCACCTGCGCGGCCGAGATGTCGACGCGAATCACGGCGCCGCGTGCGTCGAGCCGGGGCGTCCACAGCTCGGCCTCGCCGAGCTTCGAGCCGAGCACGAGCAGCACGTCGGCGTCCTCGGCGACGCGGCGCGCCGCCTCGAGGCGCAGGTTCGAGCCCAGCGACAGCGGGTGATGCTCGTCGACGGTCGCCTTGCCGTTCAGGGTCGTGACGACCGGCGCACCGAGGCGCTCGGCGAGCGCCGTGACGGCGCGGCCGGCGCGCGTGGCGCCGCCCCCGGCGACGATCACCGGGCGCGCAGCATCCGTCAGCAGCGCAGCGGCTTCGCGCATGGCCCTCGCGTCACCGCGAACCGGCGCGGGAGACGGACGAGCGTCGCGAGCCGCTGTCGGCACGTCGGCCGGCGCCTCGAGCACGTCGAGCGGGATCTCGATGTGCACCGGCCGCGGACGCCCGGTGCGGAACAGCGCGAATGCGTCGTGCACGGCGTCGACCGCTTCGGTCGCGCTCGTGACGCGGCGCGACCACTCGGCGATCGCGCCGACCATCGCCGTGGCGTCCTTCGTCTCGTGGAGCGTGCCGACGACGCGGAACTCGGCGCCGAGCGCGACACCGGGCGAGATCACGAGCAGCGGCCGCGACTCGCAGAACGCCGTGCCGATGGCGCTCATCGCGTTCTGCAGGCCGGGACCCGATGTGGTGATGACGACGCCGGGGAGCCCCGTCTGCTGCGCCCAGCCGTCGGCGCCGTACCCCGAGCCCTGCTCGTGACGGTTCGTCACCGCGCGCATGCCGAGATCGGCCAGCGGACGGTACAGCTCGAGGTTGTGCGTGCCCGGGATGCCGAAGACGGCGCTCACCCCGTAGCTCCGCACCGTTTCGAGCACGGCGCGGCCGGTCGTGTCGGCGTACTGGTCGGCGATAGCGCTCATGTCGCCAGTGCCTCCACCCGCACCGACGCGTACCGGCGCTCGCCGCCCACCCACGTCTCGAGCACCGGGATCTGCGAGATCTCACTCGCCTCTACGGCCAGGGGGTCGGCGCCGAGCACCACGAAGTCGGCGTACTTGCCGGCCTCGAGCGAGCCGAGGTCGTCCTCGCGACCGAGAGACACGGCGCCCTCGTAGGTGTGCGCGCGGAGGGCGGCGTCCGCCGACACCCGGAGGCTGTCGGGACCGAGCTTGTGCCCGCGCCGTGTCACACGTGTGACGGCGGTCTGGATCGCCTCGAGCGGGATCGGCTCGGCCACCGGCGCATCGGACGAGATCGTGAACGGCACCCCCGCCGCCTCGAACTCGCCCAGCGGGTTGAACCGCTCCCCCGGCGTGCCGATCGCCTGCTCGACGCCCTCGCCCCAGTTGAAGTAGTGCTGGGTCTGATTGACGGGACGGATGCCCGCTGCCGCCATCCGCCGGATGTGCTCGGGTGTCGGCAGCCCGCAGTGCTCGATGCGGTGGCGGGCGTCGTCGTCGGGGTTCTCGGCGAGCGCCGCCTCGATCGCCGATACCACCATCTCGATCGCCGTCGGCGACTGGGCGTGCGTCGCGGTCTGGAGTCCCGCCCCGTGCGCCTTGCGGATCAGCTCGGTGTACTCGGCGGGCTCGTGGTACAGCTGGCCGGTGCGGCACGGATCGCCGACGTAGCCGTCGGGGAAGTACGCCGTCCAGCCGCCCAGCGTGCCGTCGGCGTAGAGCTTGATGCCGGCGAAGCTCAGGTGCGCGTTGCCGAACTGACCGACGAGCCCCATCTCGAGCGCCTCGTCGAGCAGGTGCGACAGCAGGTACATCGACACGCGCAGCTGGAGGCGCCCGGCCTCGGCGAGCCGCAGGTACATGTCGAACTCGCGGCGGGACACCTGCGCGTCGCCGATCGTGGTCACTCCCCCGGCGAGAAAGCGCTGCGTCGCGACATCCAGTTGCCGCAGGTGCTCGTCCGGCTCGTCGGCGAGGTGGAAATTCGGTCCGTGGTGGCCGATCTTCACACCGTGCACGCCGGTGAGCATGTTGCACGCGGCATCCGAGATCTCGCCCGTCGGCTCGCCGTCGGCATCGCGGAAGATCTCGCCGCCCTCGGGGTTCGGGGTGTCCCTGTCGACGCCGTTGATCTCGAACGTGTACGAGTTGACGACCCCGCCGTGCCCCGACGCGTTCATCAGGTACACCTCGCGGTCGTTCGCCACCTCGTCGAGCTCGAATCGGGACGGATGCCGCTGCTCGGCGAGATTGCGGTGCTCGTAGCCGTACCCCCGCACCGGGCGCCCTGGCGGGAGATCCGCGGCCGCCGCCTGCAGGAGCGCCACGATCTCGGGAATGCTGCCGGCCTTCTCGGGACCACAGTCCACCCAGGTCATGAGCTGCCCGTACATGAGCGGGTGGGCGTGCGCGTCGACGAAGCCGGGGACGATCACCGCGTCACCGAGGTCGACGACGTCGGGGTCGAGGCGGAGGGCAGCGGCGGCATTCCGGCATTCCTCCGCCGTGCCGATCGCGACGATCCTGCCACGGTCCGTCAGCATCGCGGAGGCGGTGCTGGCCTGCGCGTCGACGGTGTGGATCGCGGCCGCGATCACCAGCCGTGGCGTCTGCTGCGCGGGACGGTCGAAGGGGGCGAGCTTTCTCATGCTGTCCTCGGGTTCGATTCGAGAGCGGGCGGTTCCGGGCTCAGAGCGTGCGTGCCGCGGTGGTGTCGGTGCGCGGCGTGAACGAGTCCGTCACGGGCGCCTCGTCGGAGTGCTGCGGCGCGAGCCAGGTGCAGAGACCGGCGAGGAGGGCCATTCCGATGAACATGAAGATGACCGACCAGACGCTGCCCGTCCAGGCGATGAGCATCGTCGCGAACCAGGGCGAGAACCCGGCCCAGATCGCAGCTCCCACGCCGTACGACAGGGCGATCGACGTGTAGCGCGCCTGCGGGCGGAACATCTGCGCGAGGATCGCGGCGATGGGCGCGTACGTGGCGCTCATCGCGATGCGCACGAGCGACGCCATCAGGAAGATGACGGGCTCGATCTTGCCGGGCAGCACCAGCATGAACGGCACGAACGTGAGCACCGAGGTCACGAGTCCGATGTACATGATGTTCTTGCGGCCCCACTTGTCGCCGAGCCAGGCCACCGGCAGCGTGACGACGAACTCGATGAACGAGGCGATCGTCATGGCGTCGAGGATGAGCTGCGGGCTCATGCTGATCGGCTCGCCCGTGGCGTACGCGGTCGCGAACGTCGTCGCGAGGTAGTAGCCGCCGGTCGAGATGGGCAGCAGCCCGATGCCCAGGAGTATCGGCTTCCAGTTGACTCGCAGCGCGAAGGCGAGCGGCATGCTCTGCTTGCGGCCCTCGACCTTCTGCTCGAAGACCGGCGACTCCTCGACGCGGTACCGCACCCAGAAGCCGACCCCCACGAGCACGATCGACAGCAGGAACGGGATGCGCCATCCCCCGTCCATGATGAAGTCCTCGCCGAAGCGGGACATGATCGCGAAGATGCCCGAGGCCAGCAGCGCGCCGGCCGGATTGCCGAGCTGCGTGAAGCCGCCGTAGAACGTCTTCTTGCCGGCCGGTGCGTGCTCGACGCTCATCAGCACCGCACCGCCCCACTCGCCGCCGACCGCGAGGCCCTGCAGCGCGCGCAGCAGGATCAGCAGGATCGGCGCGACGATGCCGATGGTCTCGTAGGTGGGAAGGCACCCGACGAGCACGGTCGCGACGCCCATGAGCAGGAGCGTGATGACGAGCGACACCCGGCGGCCGAGCTTGTCGCCGATGTGGCCGAAGATGATGCCGCCGAGCGGGCGCACGAGGAAGGCGACGGCGAATGTCGCGAACGCTGCGGCGGTCTGCGCGAGCGGGTCACCGCTCGGGAAGAAGAGCGGTCCGAACACGAGCGCGGCGGCGGTCGCGTAGACGTAGAAGTCGTACCACTCGATGGTGGTTCCCACGAACGCGGCGATGCCTGCGCGCCGCGCCCTGCTGGTGGTGGAAGTCATGACCGCTCCTTTGCGGATGTATCGGGGATGCGATGAAGGCTAAGGACGAACGGATGCTGCTGGCAAGGGCAGAACTCCAGCGCGCGCCTTCATCCACTGGGGTTCTGTCATGCATGTCGCGCAGAATCACGCGATGCGTCCTGTCCGAGTCGTTCTAGACTCGGATTCTGCGCACCACGCCGTGCGTTCCCCGGGAAATCGACGAATTCGAGGATCGCGATGGATTTCGACGCCGAACTCATCCGCGAGCTGCAGGTCGACGGCCGCGCCAGCATCCACACGCTCGCAGGGCGCCTCGGTCAGTCGCGCGCCGCCGTCTCGACGCGCCTGAACGCCATGCTCGCCGACGGCACGGTGCGCGTCGTCGCCGCGGTCGACCCGGTGTTCCTCGGGCAGCACGTGCTCGCGCACGTCTCGATCCGCACGCAGGGCGGTGTCGAGCCGGTGGCGCAGCACCTTCGCGGACTCAGCGAGACCGTGCTGGTCTCCGCCGTCGGCGGTGCGTACGACCTCGTGACCGAGGTGCGGCTCGGATCGATGCCCGCGCTGCACGACCTGCTCGCGCAGATCCGGGCGCTCCCCGGCGTGGCCGATATCAACACGCTCATCTACACCGACGTGGTCAAGGGGTTCTTCGTGTCGGAGTACCACGGAGACGTCACCGTCGACACGATCGACACCGCGCTCATCGAGCAGCTCCAGCGCGACGGCCGCAAGAGCTACCGCGCACTGGGCGAAGCCGTGCGGCTCTCCCCCTCGGCGGTCACGACACGAGTGCAGCGGCTCGTCGACGGCGGCGTCATCAAGATCAGCGCGGTGGAGGCGCGCGGCCTCGTGCACCGCCAGCTGTCGATGGGCGTCGGCCTGAACCTCGCGGACGCCGACGACCGGGTGACGGAGGCGCTGCGCACGTGGCGGGGCGTCGACTTCGCCGCACGCACCCTGGGCCGCTTCGACGTCGTCACGACGCTCGTCGAACCGTCGGCCGGCGCGTTGTACGCGAGCCTGGAGCGGATCCGCGCGATCCCGGGCGTCTCGGGGGTCGAGGCGTGGTTCCACCTCGCGGTGCTCAAGGAGGACTACGCCCGGACGCTACGGCCGGCCGGCGGCGGCATCCCTCAGCCGCTCGGGTCGATCACCGGGTGATGGGCCCGGCCGTCAGTCCCCGCTGCCCGCTGAAAGCGCGCGGCCAGCTCGTGCAGCGCGACGCGCAGGTCGGGCGCGTTCACCACCTCGAACTCGGCGTCGAGCATGCCGAGGTAGAGCGCGAGCGTGCGCGGATCGTCGGAACCGACGACGATCTCGCACCGGGAGTCGCCCTGGTCGATGATCGACAGACGGACGGGAATCAACCCACGAACGTGATCGGCGGAGGCGTGGACGACGACCCGCGCGCGGTAGTGCCACGTCGCCGTGGCGACGCCGCGCGCCACGTGTTCGACGATCTGCTCATCGGGCGGCAGGGGCTTCGGCACGAACCGCGGACCGACGGGCGGCCGGAGGTCGATGCGATCCACGCGGAAGGTTCGCCACGCGTCGCGTGCCGGTTCCCAAGCCAACAGGTACCAGCGCGAGTTCGCCGCGACGAGCCGGTACGGCTCGACGTCGCGACGGCTCCGGCTTCCGTCGTGGGACACGTAGTCGAACCGCACCCGCTCGGTGTTGCGGCACGCGGCGGCGATGGCGACGAGCAGGTCGGGCGACACCGCCGTCTCGGGCGACGGCACCGACAGCGCCGACACGCGGAGCGACTCGACGCGTTCACGCAGGTGTGACGGAAGCAGCCGCTGGAGCTTGAGCAGGGCACGGACGGATGCCTCGGCCGCACCCTCGACCGCGCCCGACGTCGCGGTCCTGAGCGCGAGGGCGACGGCGACCGCCTCGTCGTCGTCGAGCAGCATGGGCGGCATCGTCGCGCTCTCGCCGAGCCGGTACCCGCCGGCGACACCCGGACTCGCTTCGACCGGATAGCCGAGGCGACGAAGGCGATCCACGTCATTGCGCACGGTGCGGGTGGTGACGTCCAGCCGCTCCGCGAGCTCCGGGCCGGTCCAGTCGCGCCGCACCTGGAGGAGGGAGAGGAGGCGGAGCAGCCTCGCCGAGGTTTCCAGCACCCGTCAACGATCCCATCGATTGCGGAACGAACTGTTCCGCATCGCACGATAACTTCGGCTCAGTGGACGCACAAGCGCCCGGAGAATCGAAGGAGAGACGATGGACGAGATCACGCCTTACAGCATCGCGGTCAGCGACGATGAGCTCGAAGACCTGCGGCGCCGCCTCGACACCACCCGCTGGCCCGACGAGTCGCCCGCGGACGGGCGGGAGCGGGGCATTCGCGCGGCCGAACTGCGCGCCCTCGCCGACCGATGGCGCGATGGGTTCGACTGGCGGGCGGTCGAGGCGCGACTGAATCGTATCCCGCAGTCGATCACCGAGATCGACGGCCAGCGGATCCACTTCTTCCACGCACGGGCAGAGGAGGAGAACGCCCCCGTTCTGCTCCTCACGCATGGATTCCCCAGTTCCAACGCCGAGTTCGAACGCCTGATCGAGCTGCTCACCACGTCCGGAGACGGCCAGTCATTCCATGTGGTGGCGCCGGCACTGCCCGGGTACGGCTTCTCGACGCCGTTGAGCGGCGCAGGCTGGGCGATGGGCCGCACTGCGCGGGCCTGGGTCGAGCTCATGCGTCGCCTCGGTTACGACCGCTACGGCGTGCACGGCGGCGACATCGGGGCCGGAGTGTCGGGCCTCGTCGCGGGGCTCGACCCCGAGCACGTCACCGGCGTGCACTTCGTCACGGATCCGATGACGGCCGCCAACACGGCGACCTTCCTCCCCGGTCTCGCGGAGAGCCTCGACCCCGACGACGCGACCGACCACACGATTCTCGAGCGAATGGACGCCTTCCGGAACGACGGGTCGGGATACCTTGCGATCCAGAACACCCGCCCGCAGACGATCGGCTACGGCTTGACGGACTCGCCGGTCTTCCTGCTCGCCTGGATCGCCGAGAAGCTGCAGGACTGGACCGACGTCGACCTCGAACCCGCCCAGATCCTCACGCTGGTGTCGATTGCATGGTTCGGGAGGGCGGGCGCGTCGGCAGCGCATACTCTCTACGACCAGGCGCACTCGCAGGACTGGGGCGCGCCGTCGAAGGTGCCGCAGGCAGCGGCCGTGTTCGGCGCCGATCCGACGGTCCGCCGGGTCCTGCCCTTCCCGGCGGACGGGCGCTGGACCGAATTCGAAGGCGGACTGCACTTCCCCGCGATGGAGATGCCCGACGTGCTGGCTGACGACCTCCGCGCCTTCTTCGGACCGCTGCGCTGATCATGCGCCCGTGAGCGCGGCGATCAGCGCGCGTTCGACCATCGCCCGCGGCATACGCGGCACCTCCGTGGCAAGCGTGCCGAAGGTCGCCGGGTCCCACTCGAGTTCGAGTGCCGCGTTCACGGCGAGGAGCACGTCAGTGAACCGCTCGACGGCGCCGAGCGGCAGCATCCCGCTCAGCAGTCGTGCGCCGCGCACGGCGCGCTGCGAGGTTCCGATGAGCTTCACGGCGCCGCGCGCATTGATGCTGAACTCGCCGGGGCAGTACTCCCCGGGCACATCGCCGACGCGGGCGTCGACGCCGAGCCCGCGCATCGCCACGACGAGCGCGTCGCCGATCTCGCGGAAGAACCGCACCTGGTCGATCGCTCCGTCGGCCTCGCGCGCGACCACGTCGAAGACGATGCAGCTCTCGTCGTACGCCACGGCGCGTCCGCCCGTGGGACGGATGGCCGGTGTGAAGCCGCGCTCCTGGGATGCCCGTCGTGCCATGTCGAACCCGGGCATGCGGCTCTCGCGGCGGCTCATCGCGACGGTCGGCACCGGGCTGTACAGGCGCACGACGCGCGGTTGCGCGATGGTGCCGGTCGCCACCGCCCGCAGGAGCTCGGCGGACCTTTCGAGGTCGGTCGCAGCATCCGCTCGCTCCTCCTGGCGGATGACGAGCACCCTGCCCTTCGGCGGCAGCGGGTCGAGCATGGTCATGCGCCCCACACTCTCACGGGACAGGCCGGGCCGGACGTTCACTCGGGGTCGTTGCCGGTGTCTCGTCCGAGGCGGAAGGGCGTCGTGACGCCGTTGTAGGCGACGTGGGTCATGAGGCCCTCCGCCGCGTGAGGGAGGTTGTGGCAGTGGTCCATCCACACGCCCGGGTTGTCTGCGATGAATGCGACCTCGAACGACTCGCCGTGCGCGACATCGAGGGAGTCCACCCACCACGGGCTGCCGGACGACGGCACGCCGTCACGGGTGAGGACGAGCAGGTGGTGCCCGTGAAGATGCATCGGATGTGCCTCGCCGCTGCTGTTGGAGATCGTCATCACGACGACGTCGCCCTCGTCGACCATGTACATCGGCACGCCGGCCCCCAGACCGCCGTTGATCGTCCACCAGTAGCCCGGGCGTCCGTCGAGGAAACCGGGAAGGCGGCCGATGTCGTAGGTGAAGCGGCGATCGGGGGCGTCCGAGTCGAATGCGGTCGGGGCGGGCTCGCCGTAGGAGAGCAGATCGAGCGGGTCCCTCGGCGCCGACGTCTGGTCGACGTGAGCGCCGTGCGGACCGATGACGAGCGAGGCACCGGGAACCTGGACGCGGACGGCACCACCGGCGGGCACCCGTACCTCGAGGTCGGCACGACCGCCCGCGGTGATCTGCACGCTCTGATCGGCGACGGCGGTGGGGCCCACGAGATCGTGACCATCGACGGCGAGCACTCGGAAGGACGAACCGCTCACCCAGGCGCTCGTCGGCGTCGAGTCGGTGTTGATGAGTCGCACGCGGACGCTGTCACCCGGGGCCGCCTCCTGGTGCGAGTCGCCGATCGCGCCGTTGATCGTGCGGGCGCCCCCGGGGTACGTGTGGATCGCTGCGACGACGTCGAGGACCGGAGGGTTCCCGGCCGCCGCGGCGGCGGCATCCGTCTGCGGGGTGGGACCGAAGATCAGCGCGCCGAAGAGGCCGCCGACGACCTGCGGGTGCGAAGCCTGGTGCGCGTGGTACCAGAACGTGCCGACCTGCTCGGCGACGAAGCGGTAGGTGAAGGTCTGGCCGGGCATCACGGCGTCCTGCGTGACGCCGGCGACACCGTCCATCGCGTTGGGGACGTCGACCCCGTGCCAGTGCGCGGTGACGCCGGCGGGCACGTCCTCGTTGCGCAGCACCACCTCGACGAGCTGCCCCTCCGTCGCCCGGATGGTCGGGCCTGGCGTGCTGCCGTTGAGCGTGAATCCGTCGAACGGCGCACCGCCCGGGAGCGTGACGCGCTCCGCCCGCGCGATGAGTTCGACGTGGACGTCGGCGGGGCGGTCGGGGTCTGCCGTCAGGTCGGACACGCTGGTCTCGTCGGCCGCGGGACCGCTCGCCGCGGTGCGTGTGCCGGAGGCGCTGACGTGTCCGTGCGCCGCACCGGGGGTTTCGGCACCTGGCCCGCCCCCGAAGTCGGGAACGCCCATGTCGATCGCCGAGTACGAGCCGGGCAGCACGCTGGCCCACCACATCCAGCCGACGAGCCCCACCGCGACCACGCCGAGCACGGCGCCGAGCCGGCGGGCGAACCAGGCCCACCGGCTCTTCGCCGAGTCCGTTCTAGGCGGAAGCACCGACGGCCGCCGGCGCGGCCGCGTCGGCCTTCGCGATGACACGGCCCCTCGAGGCGTTGAGCCCAGCCAGCAGCGCGGTCGTGAACAGCAGCAGGGCGTTGATGCCGTGCAGGAAGCCGAGCAGCGGAATGCCGTGACCGAGCAGTCCGAGCGTCACCTGCAGCACGACGAGCACGAGGACGCCGGCGGCGAACGTCACCGCGTGCCGCACCTTCACGAAGAACGACACGATCAGCAGGATCAGCGCGAGCGCGGGGATCACGAACATGCCGTTCATGCCGTGGATCATGAAGCCCATCACTTCCGGGAACGGCGGCGGGCCCTCCTGCGCGGAGGCGTCGACGACGCCGCCTTCCGCGATGTACAGGCCGAGACCGGCCGACGCCCAGGCGTGCGAAGCGGCTTGCAGCGCGACCAGCGCGCAGATGGTGAACGACAGAATGCGGTAAGTAATGCGCATGATTGCTCCTTGATGTCGGGATCAACGCATGTGCAGAGTCGTGCGCGCGCTGCACTGATACGTCGAACGACGGATAGTCCCCACGCTGACCCCCACCGGGTCCCCCAGGACCCGAGTGCCACCATCACCGGTGTCGGCGGCGATCGGTTCATGCTCCCACTCCGGCCCGGCCGTTACCAGAGCGGATCGGGCGGCGCATCGGGGCGGACGCGTCAGGGTCGTCGCCAGTGCGACGGCGGCTCTTCGCTGCGCCGGAGTGGTCGGTAGGCCCGCCACGTGGAGCTGAAGCGGTAGCCGCCGTATGAGACACCGGCGACCACCACGACGGCGCCCACGACCACGCCCACAGCAACCGAGACCCCGGTCGCCACGCCGAACGCCGCACATAGGCCTCCTGCACACATGCCGGCGACGGACGCGGTCACGAGGATCGCGAGGACCATCGAGGATCCGAGCAGCTGCTCGATTCCGCTCCGGTAGCGGAGGAAGGAGTACGTGACGGACATGCCGAGCTGGTCATCGCTCGTCGAGGCGAGGAAGTTGCGCGCCGCCGCGGGGTCTACCTCACGGTAGGCGCCACGGATCCGGTTCATCGCGACGACATACATCATGTCCTCCTCGGCCACCGTGATGACCCGGATCAGCGTCAGCAGCCCGACCACCGTCAGAAAGCCGAGGATGCTCAGCGCCGCCACCGGGAACCACGATCCGAACCCACTCGCCTGGCCCAGCAGACCGATCGTGACCAGTCCCGCCGACACGAGCGTGAGGAAGATCGTGATGCGGGTCAGCACCTCGCTCTGCGCGGTGCTGCGTGCTGCGAGCAGCCCCCAGTGCTCGGTCGCCAGGATCTGCAGCCGGCGCGCGAGCGCCGCGTCGCTCTCGGCCCCGCTCGCCTCGGCCCCACCCCCGTCGGCCCCCGTCCCCATGGTTCATGGTCCCACCGAGGTCGGGCGGGCGGTAGGCCGCTCCGGACCGCCCCGCCGAGTGCACAGAATCGGAGGTCCGACGCGACACCGCGGGTCGCGGCATCCGTCCCCGGTGTGTCGGTCGAAAGCTCCGACTCTGTGCGAGCAACCCGGGCTCAGGCGGCCGCGCCCTCGGGGTTCTGGGCCCACAGGTCGGGGCCGAAGACCTCGTAGTGGATGCGCTCACTCGGGATGCCGCGCGCCATCAGCGTCGCGCGGGAGACGCGCATGAACGGCAGCGGGCCGCACATGAACACCGTCGCGTCGTCGGGGAGCTCGACGTCGGCGAGGTCCATGAATCCCGCGCGCGCCGGGTGGAGCGTCGGGGCGGTCTCCGCATCGGTCTCGTACCAGTTCTGGGCCCTCGCGTCGTCCATCGCGAGCACCTGGCGGCGCAGCGAAGAGTACAGCGCGTGCGAGTCGTGCGCGCGGTCGGCGTGGAACAGGCGCACGGTGCGCTGCGGCTGGCGGCGCGACAGGTCCTCGAGGATCGCGGCGACCGGCGTGATGCCGATGCCGGCCGACACCAGCACCAGCGGCTGATCGGAGCCGTCGAGCACGACGTCGCCGGACGGCTGCGACACGTCGAGCACTGTGCCGGGCGTCGCGTTCTCGTACAGCCACGTCGACACCTGGCCGTCGGGCGTACCGGCGGTGCCGCGCACGCGCTTGACGGTGACGCGGAGCGAGTCGCCGCGCGGTCCCGAGGAGATCGTGTACTGGCGCGGCTGACGCGAGCCGTCGGGCAGGTCGACCGCGATCGCGACGTACTGCCCCGTGTGGTGCGACGGCACCTCACCCGCGACGGGTGCGAGCAGGAGGGAGAACACGTCGTCGGATTCCTCGAACCGCTCGACCACCCGGTACTCCCGCCACGGGTGCTCGGGGTCGGTGCCGCCCTGCGCGTAGAGCTTCGCCTCCTCGGCGATGAGCGAGACGCCGAACAGCCAGTACACCTCGTCCCACGCGGCGCGCACCTCGGCCGTGACGGCGTCGCCGAGCACGGTGCCGACCGCGTCGAGCAGGTGGTGCCCGACGATCGTGTACTGGCGGGCCTGGATGCCGAGCGAGACGTGCTTGTGCGCGATCCGGCGCATCACCGGGGTGAAGTCGGGCGCGTCGGGGTCGATGAGCTGGACGGCGAACGCGACCACCGATGCGGCGAGCGCCTTCGGCTGCTCCCCCACCGCCTGGTTGGCGCGGTTGAAGACCCGCAGGAGCTCCGGGTGGGCGGCGAACATCGCCGGGTAGAAGACCTTCGTGATCTCCTCGGCGTGCTCCGCGACGACACCCGCGGTGGCGCGGACGATGGCTTCGGACTCCGGTGAGAGCTGCATGGGGTTCCTTTCTCGGACCGGACGCGACGCCTTCGACCTTCCTCCGTCCGCGCGCGGGACGGCGGGCGTTCCACCGGTTTTATCCGGCCCGTCTCCCAGCGCAGCCGGATCCGGGCGGGTTACCGTCGGAGGATGCCCCGCCGCGCGCACGACTTCCGCGGGCTCACACAGCCCCGCCGCCTGCAGCTGCTGCAGGCGATCCAGCGCGTCCCCGGACGCCGCGCCGGCGAGCTCGCGTCGGAGTGCGGCATCCCGCTCAACACCGTCCGCGATCACCTTCGCGTGCTCGAAGACGAAGGGCTCATCCGCAGCGAGACGCTTCAGGTCGGCGTGCGCGGGCGCCCGCCGGTGGTGTTCCATCCCGTGCGGGAGTCGGCGTCGAGCGACGCGGCGAGCGCGCGCGTCGAAGGCGCCGAGACGCGGGGACGGATGCTGCGCGCCGTGACCCGCAGCGACGCTCCGCCGCTTCCCGCCGACGCCGCGCGTCAGCTCGACGTGCTCTACGAGCACCTGGACGACGCCGGGCTCGACCCCGCCGTGGACGAGACGACGCTGTCGTTCGACCTGGCGCCCTGCCGCTACCACGACATGATCGACGAGGACCGCGCCCTCGTGTGCGGCGTCCACGCGCGACTCGTGCAGGACGTGCTGCTGCACACCGAGGGCCCGCTCGAGCTCCAGCGCCTGGAGCCCTTCGTGACGACGCACCACTGCCGGCTGCTCCTCACCAGCCGCGCCGGATAGCGCTCGCGGGTTCCCGGCGTGTCGAGAGGACGAGGAGTCTAGGCTGGCGCTGTCGGAGGAGGTTCCCATGACCGTCGACATCGAGGTCGTTCCGCTGGACAAGCCGGACGACGTGAACGTCATCGTGGGCCAATCGCACTTCATCAAGACCGTGGAGGACCTGCACGAAGCGCTCGCCGGAGTCGGCGGAACGCTCCGGTTCGGCGTCGCGTTCTGCGAGGCATCCGGTGCGCGGCTCGTGCGCCGCACGGGCAACGACGATGACCTCGTCGCGCTCGCCGTCGATGCGGCGCTGGCGATCGGCGCCGGTCACGCGTTCGTGATCATGCTGCGCGAGGGGTTTCCGGTGAACGTCCTCAATCAGGTGAAGGCCGTGCCCGAGGTCTGCTCCATCTACTGCGCGACCGCGAACCCGGTGCAGCTCCTCGTCGCGGTGACCGACGCCGGCCGCGGCGTCGCGGGCGTCATCGACGGTCAGCCGCCGGTCGGCGTCGAGACCGAGCAGGACGTCGCCGACCGGCGAGATCTGCTGCGCGCCATCGGGTACAAGCTCTGACCTCGGCGGCGCCCGTGGATGGGCGACCCGCCGGAAGCCGCTAGCGTCGAAGGGCGCAGCGAAGCGCCGGCCGGGGAGGATCGCAGATGGATCATTTCGACACGATCGTCGTGGGAGCGGGAGTCGCGGGACTGACCGCTGCGCGCCTGCTGAGCAGGGCCGGCCGTCGCGTCGTGGTGTTCGAGGCCCGGGACCGCGTGGGCGGCCGCATCTCGACCGACCGCCACTTCCCCGGGACAGTGACCGACATGGGCGCCTCCTGGATCCACGGCATCAACGGCTCCCCCGTCGCCGCGGCCGCGGAGGCGTTCGGCATGCGCACCGTCGAGTTCACCGTCGGCGGCTACCAGCCCGACAGCCACCCCATCGCCTATTACGGCCCCGACGGGAGTCGATTGACGGATGCTGCCGCCCAGGCGTTCATCGACGACATCCACACCGTCGACGCCACGCTGCGGGACGTGATCGCCGCCTCCGCCCCCGACGCGTCGTACCGCGACGTGACCGATGCCGCGCTCGCGGCGCAGGGCTGGGACGCGGCGCGCACGCAGCGCGTGCGCGAGTTCCTCGAGCACCGGTCGGAGGAGCAGTACGGCGCCTGGATCGAGGATCTCGCCGCCCACGGACTCGACGACGACGCCATCGACGGCGACGAGGTCGTGTTCCCCGAGGGGTACGACCGCCTGCCGCGCCGGCTCGCCGAGGGACTCGACATCCGTCTCATCCATGTCGTGACAGACGTGCAGTGGTCGCCCGAGGGGGTGCTGGTGACGACCGATCGCGGGCTGTTCGCCGCCGACACCGCGATCGTCACCGTGCCGGTCGGCGTGCTGCAGTCGGACGAGTTCGTGATCGAACCGCCGCTGCCCGAGCCGGTCGCGGGGGCACTCAGCAGGCTCACGATGAACGCGTTCGAGAAGGTGTTCCTGCGGTTCCCGGCGAAGTTCTGGGACGACGGCGTCTACGCGATCCGCCAGCAGGGGCCCGAGAGCCGCTGGTGGCACTCGTGGTACGACCTCACCGCGCTCCACGGTACGCCGACGCTGCTCACGTTCGCCGCCGGTCCCGCCGCGGTCCAGACGCGCGACTGGACGGAGGACGAGATCGTGGAGTCGGTCCTCGTGCAGCTGCGGCGCCTGTACGGTGACCGTGTCGAGGCGCCGACGCACGTGCACGTCACGGACTGGCAGGACGACCCGTGGTCGCACGGCTCGTACGCCTACATGACGGTCGGGTCGACGACGGCCGACCACGACGACCTGGCGACGCCCGTCGGCGGCGTGCTCCACCTCGCCGGCGAGGCGACCTGGACCGACGACCCGGCGACGGTTCCCGCCGCGATGTTCTCGGGCCACCGAGCCGCCGAGAACGTCCTGGGACGCAGCATCCCCATCGAAGAAGCCTGGACCGGCTGACGACATCCGGTCGATCTTGTGGCGAGGTGCGCGGAGTGCGAGTCTGCACCTGAGCCCACGAGCGTGGGCCGACCTGGCCGAGAGGACGACACCATGGCCGCGTCCACTCGAGAGGAGCCCGTCGACGCGGGCACGGCCCTGGTCGTCGATCTCGCCGAGCTGTCGGCCGACGACCTCGCGACCGTCGGCGGCAAGGCGGCCAACCTCGGCGAGCTGATCCGCGCGGGCTTCGACGTGCCGCCCGGCTTCTGCGTCACCACCGAGGCCTACCGGCGGGCGGTCCGCGGATCGGCCGTGGAAGCAGGGACGATCACGGATGCTGCGGCCGCCCGTACGGCGGTGCTCGAGGCGCCGTTCCCCTACGAGGTGGCCCAGGCGGTGCGAGAGGCGTACGACCGGCTGGAGCCCGGGGCGGGTCCCGTCGCCGTCCGGTCCTCGGCGACCGCGGAGGACCTTCCGGGAGCGAGCTTCGCCGGCCAGCAGGACACCTACCTGAACGTGGTCGGAATCGACGACGTGCTGGACGCGGTCCACCGCTGCTGGGCATCGCTGTGGACCGACCGGGCGGTCGCGTACCGCACCGCCCAGGGCATCGACGGCGCGGGCGTCGCGCTGGCGGTCGTCGTGCAGCGGATGGTGGACGCCGAATCGGCGGGCGTGCTGTTCACCGCCGATCCGGTGACCGGCCGTCGGCGACAGGCGGTGATCGACGCTGCGCGTGGCCTCGGCGAGGCCGTCGTATCGGGCTCGGTCGACCCGGATCATTTCGTCGTCGACACGGCGACCGGACGGATCCTGGATCGCCGAGCCGGCCGCGACGGCGACCAGGCGGCGAGCGTGACCGATTCCCAGGTGCGTGCGCTGGCCGCGCTCGGAGACCGTGTCGAGCGCGCGTTCGGCAGTCCGCAGGACATCGAGTGGGCGATCGACGCCGACGGGCACGCGTGGCTCACGCAGTCCAGGCCGATCACGACGCTGTTCCCGGTACCCGTCCGCGACGCCCCCCTTCCCGCCGCCCACACCCGCGTCTATTTCTGCGTCAGCCTGGCGCAGGGGCTCCACCGGCCCATCACGCCGATGGGAATCGCCGCTTTCCGGGTGGTCGGCTCGGGGTTCCTCGACCTCATCGGCCGCCGTCCCGCCCGGATCGCCGACGGACCCGGGGCGTTCGCGATCGGGGGCGACCGCATCTTCGTCGACGCGACGCCGGTCGTGCGATCGACCGTCGGCCGCGAGATCATGCCGCGGGCGCTCGACGTGATGGAGGCGCGGTCCGCCGTCGTGGTGCGCGGACTCTTCGCCGACCCGAGGTTCTCCGTGCTCCCGCGCTCGCGGCGACGCTTCGCGCGCGGCGTCCTCCACCTGGCCGCCCGCATCCGGCTCCCGCTCCTGGTCGGGCAGGCGCTCTTCAGTCCGGCAGCGGCGCAGCGACGGGTGCACCGGTTGGCGAGGGAGGTCCGGACGCGGGACATTCCCGCCGGCGGCGACATCCCGACGCGGGTCGACGGCGTGGTCAATCTGCTCTTCCGTGCGATGCCGCTCGCACCGCGCAGCCTGCCCGGCGCCCTCGTCGGCTTCGGGATGCTGGGACTCGCCGGGCGTCTGCTGCGTGGTTCGACGCAGCCCGGCGACCTGCAGACGGTGCTCCGCAGCGTGCCCGACAACGTCACCACCCAGATGGATCTCGAACTGTGGGACGTCGCCGTGCGCGCGCGGCGCGACGCCGAGTCGGCGGCGGCGCTGCGCACCCGCGACGCCGAAGACCTCGCGGACGCCTATCTCACGGGCGCTTTGCCCGCCGTCCTGCAGCGCGCTATGGCGAACTTCCTCGCCCGCTACGGTCACCGCGCCGTCGCCGAGATCGACCTCGGCATGCCGCGCTGGGGCGAAGACCCCGCGCACCTGTTCGGTGTGCTGTCGGGATACCTTCGCCTCGACACGGATGCTGCGACCCCCGCCCAGCACTTCGCCGCCGGTGCGCGCGACGCCGAGGCGATGATCGACACCCTCGTCGCTCGCGCACGTCGGCGCAGCCGGCTCCGCGCCGCGGCCGTCGGGTTCTGCCTGCGGCGCACTCGGGCGCTCGTCGGAATGCGCGAGATGCCGAAGTTCCTGATCATCACCGCGATGCGCCGGGCCCGGGCGGAGCTCGTCGACATCGGTGCCGAGCTCGCCGCCGCAGGACGGATCGCAGATCCGGGGGACGTGTTCTTCCTCGACTTCGAAGAGGCCAAGCGGGCGGCCGCGGGAATCGACATGCGCGCGACGGTGCGCGAGCGCAGAGACCGCTACGGCACCGAGCTGCGACGCCGCCACGTGCCGCGCATGCTGCTCTCCGATGGGACGGAACCGGAGGCCGTCGGCGACGGCTCCGCCGCGGATCAGCCCGGGGCGCTGCGGGGCACCCCGGCATCGGCGGGGACCGTCACCGCGCCGGCGCGGGTGATCCTCGACCCGGTCGGGGCGCGCCTCGAGCCCGGGGAGATCCTCGTCGCCCCATCGACCGATCCGGGCTGGACGCCGCTGTTCCTCACCGCGGGCGGGCTCGTCATGGAGATGGGCGGCGCCAACAGCCACGGCGCCGTCGTCGCCCGGGAATACGGCATCCCTGCGGTGGTCGGAGTCGCGCGCGCGACCGACACGATCACGACCGGCGTCGAGGTGACCGTCGACGGGGCGTCGGGCGTCGTGACGATTCCGCCGGCCGACGAAACTGTTACGTCCGCGCATTGACACACGCTCCGAGATCGACTTAGTTAGGCAAGGCAACCCTAACTGAAGGAGCTCTCCCCCGTGCTCGATCTGCTCACGCGTTCCACCGCCGACACCTACCGCTCCCTCATCGCACAGACCTCGGCGCAGGTCGCCGATCGGTTCGAGGCGACGACGCAGCCGTTCTCGGGCGCGTCCCGCGCCGAGCTCCAGATGCTCGTCGACGACGTCCCCCTCGACGGCGAAGGCATCGGGTCCTCGCAGGCCGTCCGCGAGATCGACGAGCTGTTCCTCGAGCACGCGGTGTGGTTCCACCACCCCGCATACGCCGCCCACCTCAACTGTCCGGTCGCGCTGCCCGCTGTCGCGGCCGAGACCGTGCTCGCAGCGGTCAACACGTCGGTCGACACCTACGATCAGTCCGCGGTCGGCACGCTCATCGAGCGGCGGCTCATCGGCTGGGCCGCCGACCGCGTCGGCTTCACCCACGGCGGCGGTGTCTTCACCTCGGGCGGCACGCAGTCCAACCTTCACGCGCTGCTGCTGGCCCGCGAGGCCGCCATGGCGGCGACGCCTCTGCCGCGTCCGCACGCGCTCGCACGGCTCGTGATCTTCGCGACGGCGTCGAGTCATTTCAGCGTGGGCAAGTCCGCTCTGCTGCTGGGGCTCGCCGACGACGCGGTCGTCGAGATCGCCGGCGACGGGCAGGGACGGATGGATGCCGCCGCCCTGGCCCTCGCGATGCGCGAGGTCGCGGCATCCGGTCGCCTGCCGATGGCCGTCGTGGCGACCGCCGGCACGACCGACCGCGGGGTGATCGACCCGGTCGACGCGATCGCGGACGTCTGCGACGAGCACGGCGTATGGCTGCACGTGGACGCGGCCTACGGCTGCGGGCTGCTCGTGTCGCGGCGACGCCGGCACCTGCTCGCGGGCGTGGAGCGTGCTCGATCGGTGACGATCGACTTCCACAAGAGCTTCTTCCAGCCGGTGTCGTCGAGCGCGATCCTGGTGCGCGAGCCGCGCGACCTGGCGGCGGGCGCCTGGCACGCGGACTACCTCAACCCGCTCGAGAACGACGAGCCCAACCAGGTCGACGTGTCGCTGCAGACCACGCGCCGCTTCGACGCCCTCAAGCTGTGGGTCACGCTCCGCGCGCTCGGGGCCGACCGCATCGGCGACATGTTCGACACGGTCATCGACCTCGCAGAAATCGTCGGCGACGAGATCGCGGCTGATCCCGAGCTCGAGCTCGTCGGCCACACGCAGCTCAGCACGGTGCTGTTCCGCGTGCAGCCCGAAGGGGTCGACGACCGCACGCGGGACGCCCTCGTCGCGGGCGTCCGGCGCGTGCTGTTCGAATCGGGGCGCGCACTCGTCGCGAAGACCGTGATCGACGGGCGACCCTGTCTCAAGCTGACGCTGCTCAACCCCTCGACCACACTCGACGACATCCGTCAGATCCTGGCGATGGTGAAGGATGCCGCCACCACCCTCGCGGGCATCGCGCCCGAGTTCGACGAGGCTCTCGCGGGCGCGGAGGCGTCCGCATGAGCGCGCACGTGCACGACATCGTCGGTGTCGGGATCGGCCCGTTCAACCTCGGGCTGGCGTGCCTGGCGGAACCCACCGGGCTGGACGCGGTGTTCCTCGACCGCGCCGAGGGCTTCCGCTGGCATCAGGGCATGATGATCGAGGGCGCCACGATCCAGGTGCCGTTCCTCGCGGACCTCGTCACGATGGCCGACCCGACCTCGCCGTTCTCGTTCGTGAACTGGCTGAAGCACACCGGTCGCCTCTACCCGTTCTACATCCGCGAGAGCTTCTACGCGCTGCGCACCGAGTACGACGCGTACTGCCGGTGGGCGGCCGCGCAGCTGCCGAACCTGCGCTGGAACCACGAGGTGATCGCGGTCGAGCACGACCCCGCCGACGACACGTACGTCGTGCGCGCCATGCGCACCGATACCGGCGAGGAGAGCGAGCTGCGCGCACGGCACGTCGTGCTCGGAGTCGGAACGCAGCCCGTCATCCCACCCGCCCTCCGCGGGCTCGACGGCCCGGTGATCCACAGCTCGGAGTACCTGGATCATCGCGACGCGCTGCGCGCGTCGGGCTCGGTCACGGTGGTCGGCAGCGGCCAGTCGGCCGCCGAGATCTACCGCGACCTGCTGGAGGGCGCGCGGGACCCTGGTTATCGGCTCGACTGGGTCACCCGGTCGCCGCGGTTCTTCCCCATGGAGTACACCAAGCTCACGCTCGAGATGACCTCGCCGGAGTACACCGATCACTTCCACGCGCTGCCGATCGGCATCCGCCAGCACCTCGGGCGCGAGCAGCGGAGCCTGTACAAGGGCATCTCGGCCGACCTCATCGACGACATCTACGACACCCTCTACCGGCTGAGCGCCGACGGGCCCGTGCCCACGACTCTGCTGACCGACACGGAGGTGACGTCCGCCGAGTGGGACGGCGGTCGCTACCGGCTTCAGCTGCGCCACGCCCAGGTCGACCGCGAGTACGTGCGAGAGACCGCGTCCCTCGTGCTGGCCACCGGCTACGCCGCGCAGACGCCGCCCTTCCTGGCGCCGATCGCCGACCGCCTCGACCACGACGTGCTCGGCCGCCTCGCGGTGGCGCGCGACTACAGCGTCGACGGCGGGCGCGGCCGCGTGTTCGTGCAGAACGGAGAGGAGCATACACACGGTCTCACCGCGCCCGACCTGGGCTTCGGCGCCTGGCGAAACTCGTCGATCCTCGCGTCGATCACCGGCCGCGAGGTGTACCCGATCGAGCGCCGCATCGCCTTCCAGGACTTCGGGGTGCCGGCCGACGCCACCGCCGCGATCGGTGCGGCCCGATGACGTTCACGACCTCGATCGTCGCGGCCGACCCGCAGCGCGACGCCCCCGTGCTGCAGCGATGGCTCGCCGACCCGCACGCCGCGTTCTGGGGCATGGGCGATCTCGACGTCGACGCCGTGCGTGTCTACCTCGCGGGCGTCGCGGCCGACCCGCACCAGCAGGCCTGGCTCGGACTGGTGGACGGCGTGCCCACCTTCTTCGCCGAGACGTACGACCCGGCGCACGTGCTGCTGCGCGGCATCCATGTCCCGCTCCCCAGTGATCTCGGCATGCACGTGCTCATCGCACCGCCGAGGGGCGAACCCCGCCATGGCCTCACCGACGCCGTCTTCGCCGCCGTCATGACGTGGTGCTTCGACGGGCTCGGCGCGCAGCGCGTCGTCGTCGAACCCGATGCGCGCAACGACCGCATCCGGCGCAAGAACCTCCGCGCCGGCTTCACCGAGCTGCGCCACGTCTCCATGGACGAGGGCGGCCACGCCAAGACCGCGGTGCTGTCGGTGTGCACGCGCGACGACTACGCCCGCTCCGAACTCGCCGCCGTCGCGGCACCCGCACTCGCACGAACAGGGATTTCCGCATGACCGCCGTCGCCGCTCACCTCTCCCCCGCTCACCTCGCCGACGCACAGCGCCACCTCGTGACCAAGGCGATCGCCGAGTTCAGCCACGAACGTCTGCTGATTCCCGAACCCGTCGTCGGGGGCTGGCGCGTCACCGTGCCGGACGCCGACGTGCAGTACCGGTTCGAGGCGGTGCGCGCCGAGCTCGATCACTGGGTCGTCGATGAGGCGAGCCTGCGTCGGCTCGTGGCCGGCGAGCCCGCCGAGCTCGACGCGCAGGCGTTCATCCTCGAGCTGCAGCCGGCGCTGGGCTTGTCCGATCAGCTCCTGCCGATCTACCTCGAGGAGATCGCCTCCACGTTGGCGAGCGCAGCGTTCAAGATCGCCCGAGGGGGGCCCTCGGCCGACGAGCTGCTCACGGCGGACTTCCAGACCATCGAGTCCGCCATGACCGAAGGGCATCCGGGGTTCGTCGCGAACAACGGACGCATCGGCTTCGGCGTCTCGGCCCACGCCGCCTACTCGCCCGAGGCGGGGCGTCCGTTCCGGATGGTGTGGCTCGCGGCGCGCCGGTCGCAGTCGCATCTCGCGCTCGGCGCGGGCCTGGACGAGGCATCCCTCCTCTCCGGCGAGCTCTCGCCCGCCGAGCACGCGCGTTTCGCCGAGCGCGTGACGCAACTCGGCGAGGACCCCGGCGACTACCACCTGCTGCCGGTGCACCCGTGGCAGTGGGAGAACCGCATCGCGATCACGTTCGCACCCGACGTCGCGCGGCGCGACCTCGTGCTGATCGGCGAGAGCGACGACGAGTACCGCGCGCAGCAGTCGGTGCGCACGATGTTCAATGCGACGAACCCCCACCGGCACTACGTGAAGACGGCGCTGGCGGTGCAGAACATGGGGTTCCTGCGCGGGCTGTCGCCGGCGTACATGCGCGTGACCCCGGCGATCAACGACTGGGTCGCCGAGCTCGTGCCCGGGGACGCCACCCTGCGCGACTCGGGCTTCCGCGTGCTGCGCGAGCGCGCGTCGATCGGGTACACCGGCGACGCGTACCACCGGACGCCGACGCCGTCTGCGCACCGCAAGATGCTCGCCGCCCTGTGGCGCGAGAGCCCGGTGCCGCTGATCGCGCCCGGCGAGCGGCTCGCGACGATGGCGGCGCTGCTGCACCGCGACGCAGACGGTCGCTCGTATGCGACGGCGCTGGTGAAGGCGTCCGGGATGGCCGCGACGACGTGGGTGCGCGCCTGCCTGCGTGCCTACCTGCGCCCGCTCGTCCACTGCCTGCTCGCGCACGACCTCGCGTTCATGCCGCACGGCGAGAACCTCATCCTCATCCTCGAGGATCACGTACCGCGCGGCGTCTTCATGAAGGACATCGGAGAAGAGGTCGCGCTGCTCGCCGACCGCGCCGTGCCGGACGCCGTGCGCCGCATCGTGTCGCCGGTCGACGACGAGGAGAAGGCGCTCGCGATCTTCACCGACGTGTTCGACGGCGTGCTGCGCCACCTCGCCGGCATCCTGCACACCGACGGGACGCTGCGCGAGAGCGAGTTCTGGCGGATCGCCGCCGAGATCATCGACGAGCACGAGGCGCAGCATCCGTGGATCGACTCCCGGGTGGATCTGCGTGCCGATGCGTTCGCGCACTCGTGCCTGAACCGCCTGCAGCTGCGCAACACGCTGCAGATGGTGGACCTCGCGAACCAGTCCGCGTCGCTGATGTACGCGGGAACCCTGTCGAACCCGGTCGCCCGGTCGCGCGTCGGCTCGGCCGCGGTGCGGGAGCCTGTGGGAGTCTGACGCCATGGCGGAGGTCTATCGCGACGGCCTCGGCATCCCCCACATCCGCGCGACGGATGTCGGGGACCTCGCCGAGGCGCAAGGAGAGGTGACGGCACGCGACCGCGGCTGGCAGATCGAGGTCGACCGGCTGCGCGCTTCGGGGCGGCTGTCGGAGCTGATCGGCGAGGCAGGCGTGGCGTGGGACGCCTTCGCGCGGCGCGCACGCCTCGACGACACCGCCCGCCGGGCGTGGGAGGGGACGGATGCGGAGACCCGCGCCTTCGTGAGCCGCTACGCGGAGGGGGTTCGGCGTGGCATGGCCGCCGTCGGCGGGGGTGCGATCGAGTTCCGGACGCTCGACGACGTCTTCGGCGACACGCGACCGCTCGAGCCGTGGGCCGATCACGACCCGCTCGGTGTGCTGCACGTCGCGCACGCGCTGTTCTCGACGTTCCCCGTGATGCTGTGGCGCGAGCACGTCGCCGCGACGCTCGGCGACGCGTGGGTCGATGTGTTCGCGGGGTACGGCGACGGCGGCGACGAGACGCTTCCGACGTCGGGCAGCAACGGGTGGGCGCTGCACGGCTCGCGGACCGCATCCGGGATGCCACTGGTGGCGGGCGACCCGCACCGCATCTTCGAGCTGCCCGGCGTCTACCAGCAGGTGCGGCTGGCGTGCGACGAGTTCGATGTCGTCGGTCTCGCGTTCCCCGGCGTTCCCGGGACCCCGCACTTCGGGCACGCCGGCGACGCGGCGTGGGGCGTCACGAACGCGATGGCGCACGGCGTCGACGTGTTCCGCGAACGACTGCGACGGGTCGCCGGCGGCTACGAGGCGCTCGGACCCGACGGCTGGCGCGGCGTCGGCGTCGAGCGCTCGGTGATCCGGGTGCGCGGCGGCGACCCGGTCGCGGTCGAGGCCATCGAGACGGAACGGGGCACGGTCGTGACCGAGCTGCGTCCCGATGGCGACGGGCTCGTCGGATGGAGTGTGCGCATGCCCGCTCGCGCGAACGCCGACCTCGGCGCCGGTGCACTTCTCGGCCTGCTGCGCGCCAGATCCGCCGGCGAGGTCGTCGCCGCGTTCGGGCGATGGGTCGACCCGGTGAACCGGGTGCTCGCCGCGGACCGCGATGGCGCGGTGCTGTCGGTGACGGCCGGGGTCGCGCCGGACAGGCCGCGTGGCGAGCGTCGGCTGCCGTTGCGCGCTGAGTCGGGGACGGCTGCGGGGACTCGAGCGGGCGGGCGCCCACTCGCGGTGACCGATGTGGCGGTGGACGCGAACGAACGGCCGGGTCGCGCGGAGATCGACCTCGGATGGGCGTACTCGTCGTCTCACCGTGCAGAGCGCATCCGTGTCCTGCTCGAGGAGCGCCGACCGGGCTCCGTCGACGAATTCGTGGCCGTCTGGAGCGATACGGCGAGCGGCTCGGCGGCCGCGCTCCTTCCGTTCCTGCCGCGCGGGCCCCTGCCACCTCGGGCCGCCCGGGTGCGCGACGCGCTCGTGGGCTGGGACGGACGGATGGATGCGGCATCCGTCGCCGCCGGCATGTTCGCGGCCTGGCGAGCCACCCTTCTGCGGCGGGTGGCCGCGCATCCGGTGCTGCGACCGCTGCACACGCCGCACGGCTTCGGCGCGGTCTTCGACCCGTGGCTGGGCGTCACCGGGCAAGTCGCCGCGGCGCTGGCGCGGCTGCTCGCCCACCCCGCCTTGCGCGACGACGTCGAGGCGCTGGTGGTGGCCGCGCTCGACGACGCCCCCGACGCGGCCGAGTGGGGTGCGACGCATCGCCTGCTCGCCCTGCACGTGCTCGCCGACGTGCCCGGGGCCATCGATCCGGGCGCACGCCTCGATGTGCCGCTGTCGGGCGACGGCGACGCGGTGCGGTGCACGGGCTCGACGCCCGGTGTCACCGACCGGTCGTGGCGGGGCTCGGTCGCACGATGGGCGTGGGACCTCTCCGACCGCGAGAACAGCCTGTGGAGCGTGCCGTTCGGCGCCGCAGGCGACCCCGGCTCACCGCACTTCTCCGACCAGCTCGCGGCATGGTCCGAGGTCCGACCCACGCGGGTCGTGACCGACTGGGCCCGCCTCCGTCCCGACGTCCCGACAGGAGCCGCATGACCATTCTCACCGCGGACCGCCTCGTGAGCGGACCCGCCGGCGCCGTCGTGCACACGGCCGATGACCCCGTGCTCGGCCGCATCGAGATCGCGGTGCTCGACCCGGTCGCCGACCTCGACGTGATCCACCGCTGGGTGACGGCCCCGACCGCCCGCTTCTGGGGTCTCGGGCAGCTCACGTCCGCGGAGCTGAGCGAGCTCTACGCGTACGTCGACGGCCTCTCCACCCATCACGCGTTCCTGATCCGGCGCGACGGCCTCCCGATCGTGCTGTTGCAGACCTACGAGCCCGAGAACGACCCGCTCGGCGAGGTGTATGACGCCCAGCCCGGGGATGTCGGCATCCACTTCCTGCTCGGCGACCGCGGCGCACCCGTGCGCGGTCTCACCACGCGCGTGGCGCACGTGATCACCGGGTTCCTCTTCGCACAGCCCCCGGTCGACCGCATCGTGATCGAGCCCGACGTCGGCAACGACCGCGCCGTCGCCCGCGCCCGCCTCTTCGGGTTCGCCCTCGGCCCGCAAGTCGAGCTGCCCGGCAAGTCGGGGCAGCTCGCGTTCCTCACCCGGGACGCGTGGGAGTCGGGCGGGGCCTGACCGAAGCCCTCAGCCGCGCAGGCCGACCTTGGGCTTGGCCCAGGAGCGTCCCCGCGTGTCTTTGAGGATGTCGTACTCCACGTCGACGTGCGGCTCGATGGCGCTGTACTTGTCGTTCGGCGCACCGATGACGAGCTGGAACCCGAGGCCCCGCCAGGCGCCGATCGCGCGCTTGGTGAAGTGGGCGTCGGCCTTGATCAGCGCCTCGTCCATGAACACCGGCGCATAGCGCGGGCGCGCGGCGCCCGCGTCGCCGAGCTGATAGCGCAGGGCCGCGCCCACGATGAAGGCGATCAGCTCCTGCGACTCGCCGCCGGACTTCTCCCCGATGTGGTCGTAGAGGGCCACGTGCTTCTTGGTCGCCGCGTCGACCCGCTCGGCACTCACCCGCACGTGGTTGCGCACGTCGATCAGATCGGCGAAGTCGGGCGCCGAGCGCCGCATGTGGCCGATCAGCCGCGACATACGGCGGTACGCCTGCTCCCGCTCGTCGTCGGACGACGCCGCCTCGATGAGGGCGCGCACCTCTCGCAGTTCTCGCCGGAAGCGGCGGCGCGCCTCGGACTGGTTCTCTCGCGTCGTGATCTGCAGGCGGTGGTCGTCGTCGTAGAACGGCAGGTCCTGCATGATCTCGTTGATCGGCTCGATGCGATCGCGGATCTCGCGGATCGAGCGGCTCAGCGTGGAGTCGAGGTTGGTGAGGTCGTTGCCCGACAGCTTCAGGAGACTGTCGCGCCACTCGGCCTCGAGTTCGTGAAGGCCGCTCGTCCTGAGCGCCTCGAGGATGCGCTCGAAGTCATCGATCGACTCGTCGGGGTCGGGCAGGAGGTTCGGGTTGGGCCAGCGCTCCAGGAAGCTCACCATGATGCGCCGCACGCTGTCGCGCTGCTGCTCGAGCGAGTCGGCCGCCGCCCGGCGGTCGTCGACCAGCCGCTGCGCGGCGGTCGTGAGGGCGGCGACGAAACCTGCCAGCGCGTCCGACGCGCTTTCCGGATTCGACGTCTCGGCCAGACGGAATCGGTCATCGAGGAACGCGCTCTGCTCGGGGCTCAGCATCCGTCCCGCATCCTCCGCGGCGTCGACGACCGTCTGATCCGAGTCGACGTCGTCGATGACGTCGCTCCACTGGGACTCGATCTGCTCGCGCTCCACCGTCGTTCGCGCGATCTCTTCGCGCAGGCGAGCCGCCTTCCCCTTCGCGGCGGCGATCTGGCCCTGCACGCGGGCGATCTCGGGATTGGACGCCGTCACCTCCTCCTGCACGGCGAGCCACCGGTCCCGCTCAGCGGTGATCGAGGCGACGTCGACCTGCTCCCAGGTGAGATCACGAAGCTTGGCGTACACCGCGAAGCGAGCGTCGAGGGCATCCAGCGCGGCATCCGTCCGCTTGCGGTTCTCCACCGCTCGTCCGAGCCGGGCGCGGGCCTCGTCGAGCTGTCGGGCGAGGTCGGCGAGGCGCCGGTCGTTGGAGAATCCGAGCACGTTGTCGCGTCCATGCCCGCCGTGGGCGCCGCGGCTCCCCTGCGATATCTGGCCGCTGAGCGTCAGCGCCATGCGGTGCCGCGACAACTCGGCGGCGGAGTCGACGCACACGAAGCCGAAGCGGTCGTCGAGGCGCTCCTGCAGCCAGCCGGTGAACGGGGTGCTCTGGTAATCGAGTCGCCCCGGAAGCGTGGTCGTGTCACGGAGGTCCACCTCGGCGAGCCCGGTGTGCACGCCCTCGTAGCGCAGCCGCACCGGCGTGCGGACTGAGTCGATCGCGGTGCGGAACCTCCCGATGTGCGCCACGTCGATGAGGAGCGTCGTGGCGAACCCGCCCAGCGCGAGGTTGAAGGCCTGGCGCCAGGGCTCGAACTCCGTGCGCACCTCGACGAGCTCACCCACGAACGGCAGGTCCTCGAGCTCGATCCCCGCGGCGCGCGCCACGAGCTCGCGAGATTCGTGCAGCGCGCTCGGAATGTTGCCCTGCAGCCCGGTCGCCCGCCGCACCTCCGCCTCCAGCTCGGCGATCTCTCGCGCGATGGACTTCTCCGCCGAGATCGCCTCCGCGTACTCGGCGCGGGCGCCGCCCTTCGCGTCGCGGTCGGCGAGCGTCTCTCGGGCGCGTTCGACGAGCGTCGTGAACTCGGCGTGCGTGGCCGCCTCCTCACCGATCGCGCGCAGGTCCGCCTCGAGCGCCACGCGCCGGTTCTGGGTCGCGGTCAGCCGCCGCTCGACTTCGCGGAGCTCGCGCTGCGCGGTCTCGAGGCGACCACCGCCCGACAGCCGCAGCACCTCGACGAGCCCGTCGCGCTCAGCCTCGGCCGCATCGGCGAGCGCGCGGTTCTCACGCAGCGAGATGTCGGCCGCGTTCTTGCGGTCGCGCAGCTCGGTCTCGACGTCGCGCAGGAGACCCAGCCGGCGATCTGCGCGCCACAGCGTCGCGAGCGAGGCCGGGTCGGAGAACTCGCCGACCTCGTCGATGAGCTGCAGTCGCTGGATCGCCGCCGCGATCCTCTCGCGCAGTTCGCGGATCGGCTCGAGGGCGCTCACCTGCTGGCGCGCCGTGAGCATGCGCGTGCGCGTGCTCTCGAGGCCGTCGAAGTGCGCGACGACGGCGTCGGCGGTGGTCATCGTCTCGGGCTCTTCGAGCACGAGACGCTTGTAGAGGTCGTCGACCGTCGTGATCTGCTGGCCGGCCTGGATGCGGGCGAGCAGGCTCATGGCCTTTGACCCCGCCCCCGCCGCGCCGATCCCGAGCACCGCGTGCAGCCGCGCCGAGAACTCCCGATCGGTCCCGACAGGGTCGAGCCCGGCGTTCCTGATGGAGAGGTCGGAGAGGCGCAGCGCCGCCGCCTGCTGGAGCGAGCTCAGGTCGAACGCACGGTCCGTCGTCGCGCGCACGCGCACGGTGTCTTCGAGAACACGCGCGCCGGCCGGGATGTACCAGGCGCGCACCGCGGTGAAGCGGGAGCCGTCGTGGTCGATCCACGTCATCGCGACGGCGGTCCAAGTATCCTCGCCGTCGCCGCGGAGCACGCGCATCTTCGTGCCGTCCTCCGTGCGGGACTCGTCGAGCTTGCCGCGGCCGTACGAGAGGATGTTGCGCTGCTCCTCGCCGCGGGGTCGGCCCGTCACTCCCCCGTTCGACGCGCCGTTGAACGGCGTCGTGTGCGGCATCATGAGGGCGATGTAGGCGTCCATCAGCGTCGACTTGCCCGAGCCCGACCCACCGCACAGCAGGGTGGCCTCCGGCGAGAACCGCACGCGGTGCGCGCCGTCGTAGCCGCCCCAGTTGACGAGCTGCAGATCCTCGGCGAGCCACTGCTGACCCCGGGAAGCTGCCGGGATGAGCCCGAACAGCGTGTCGAGCATCGTCACAGCGCGGCCTCCTCGAGTTCGGGGTCTTCGAGATCCGGAAGGGGACCCTGTGCGCGCAACCAGTCACGCAGCTCGCGCAGCTTCTCCGCGCTCAGCACGATCTCGACGAGGGGGCTGATGCGGAACCTGCCCGTCGTCTCTTCGTCGACGATGCCGTCGCGCGCGAGCCGATCCATCGCCTTGCGGATCGACCGCTGACGGCGAGCGGTGTCGCCGTCGGCATCCACGAAGTAGCTCATCACCGTCTGTTCGACGTCTTCGATATCGACGCGCGCCGCAGGCTCCCCCGCCGCCGACTCGCGCTGATAGACCGTGCGCAGGTGGACGAGCACGAGCGTCTCGGAGCGGGTGTACGCGGCATCCCGAAGCAGGATCGGCATCTCGAGCTCGTCGGAGCGCACCTGCTGCTTGTATGCGACGCCGCGATCGTGGTCCACCACGAGGCGCACGAACAGGTCGTTGAGGCGCGACTCGATGAGCTGCTGGTTGTCGAGCAGCACCGTCCACTCGTCGCGGTTGCGGTCCGCGAGCACGAACCGTCGCTGGAGCACGTGCACGAAGACACGACGCACGGCCGGGTCGAGGACGCCTCGGTCACCGGGGAAGAGCTCGTCGAGGTCGTCCTCCATCGCGGCGGGCGCGATGAACGCCTCGCTCGCATCGACGTCGCCGGTGTCGAGATCGCTCCGTTCAGCGGTCTCAGTCATCGTCGTGCTCCTTCGCGGTGCGGGCGGTCACGGATCCGAACGCGAACCGTCGCGTCGTCCCGTCGGGACGCAGCGCTTCGACGACGGACACCCCGCCGCCTTCGCTCATGCCGTTGCGGTGCGCGATCTCGAGGAGGCCCACGAGGTCGACCGGGCGTCGGGCGGCGTCGTCGACGCCCTCGAACGCGTCGCCCAGGTCGAACTCGTCGCCGAGACCGGAGACGTACGCCTCGAGCTCGGCGTACCGGGGTCCGCCCCAGGCGCGGGTGTCAGCATCCGCGAATTCCGCGTCCTCGTCCGAGGCGGTGAGCGGCGCCGGCGCGCCGGGCGGACGGATGTCGCTCACCGACTGCCGCAGGTGGCCGATGTCGGCCATGGGGAGGCTGCGCAGCGGCTCGACCCCGGCGTCGGAGGACGAGCTTCGGGTCCACGCCTGAAGACCCGACATGACGTCGCGCAGGAGGTCGTCGACGTGCCGGTCGCGGATCGGGTCGTGGGTGCGGACCTGCCCGGTGATCACGCGCGAGGCACGGCGCTGGGCGGTGAGCACCTCCTCCACGCCGAGCTCGACCCGGCGGCCGATGGCATCCAGCTCCCTGCGCTGCTCGGCGTCCATGAGGCGTGTGAACGGCTGTGCGAGCAGCGTGTGCAGCTGTTCGGTGAGGCTGTCGATGCGCTCCGGATCGCCGATCAGGCGCAGCGCCCCCGCGAAGGCCCGGCCTTCCGCGGTGGACTGCATGACGTGCTGGCCGCGCTGCAGGTACTCGCGCAGCACCTCGCCGGTCGGCCGGACGTCGCGACGCAGATCCGCGACGACATCGCGCTGCATCGCCTTGATCGACTCGGCGACGCGGGTGAAATCCGCCGGCAGCTCGCGCGCCAGGTGCAGGACGTTCTCGGCCTCTTCGAGGAGCTGCTCGTCGTCGACCGGCTCGGACTGCCCGAGCTCGAGGCGCGCGATCTCGGCATCGAGCGCGTCACGCTCCTGGATGAGGCGGGCCCTTCGCACGGCGGGATCGGTCTCGGCGTGATCGGAGAGGCGGTCCACCGCCTCGAGCAACGTGCGGACGCGGGAGTTCGAGACGCGCGTGCGGCCGCCGGCCGTGCGACCGGTGATCTCGAGGGCGCCCACCGCGTGCGCGGTCAGGCGGTACACCTCGGTGTCGCCGTCGATCTGCGGCACGAGCCATCCGACTCTCACCCAGTAGCGGCAGATCTCGCGGGCGGTACCGACGGGGAGTGTGCGGTCGCCCTCGTCATAGCCCGCGGCGCGGAGTTCGTCGAGGATCTCTGCGACTTCGGCGTGGGCGTCGGAGATCTCGACGGACGGGCGATCGACCGTGAACACGATCGAGAGAGCCGCGACCACGAAGGGGGCGTATCGACCGTGCAGGAGGTCGAGGGTTGGGGTTCGGAACGCCGCGAGTGAGCGCAGATATGCCGCCTCGGCACGAGTGTTCCCCATCGCCTCCAGCCTACCCGGGGCGGCGGGACACCGCGATTCGGGGCGACCTCGCGCGATCGTATTATTGGGCTCGATCCACTGACCCCTCGGAGTTCCCTTGCGTCGCACGCTGCTCAAGTCCAAGATCCACCGCGCCACCGTCACCGGAAGTGACCTGAACTACGTCGGGTCGATCACGATCGACGCCGACCTCTTGGACCTCGCCGACATCGTCGAGCACGAGCAGGTGCACGTGGTCGACGTCAACAACGGCGCGCGCTTCGAGACGTACACGATCGCCGGCGAACGCGGCACCGGCGTGATGCAGATCAACGGCGCCGCGGCGCGCCTCGTCCACACCGGCGACGTCGTGATCGTGATGTCGTACGCCCAGTACGAGCGCGAAGAGGTGCTCGAGCACCAGCCCGTCGTGGTGAACATCGATGAGTCGACGCCCGGTGCGCCGGCGAACAGCGCCGTGCGCGTGCTCACAACCGCGGGCTGACCGCGGTCGTCGGGCCAGCGGCCACGCAGACGACGAAGTCCCGGAAGCCGATCGGCTTCCGGGACTTCGTCGTTCTCGTCGGGATGACAGGATTTGAACCTGCGACCCCCTGGAGAGTTCAGGCGATTTCCGAGCTCCACCGGTTGTCATGAGAACCCTCGCGTTCCCTTGTCTTGACAGGGAACCGGGCGGTTCGAGTTCTCCGATTGTATCCGGTCGGCTCGGGTCGCCCCTGAGTGATTGGGGTGGCGAAGTGATGGCGCACTCCCCCGGCGACTCGTCGGCCGGCTGAGTGGCCCACATGCACACCTTCCTTATGGAAGGGAGCTGAAAATGAACCGCAGCATCGCCACCTAAACTGCCTCCTTACCTGAGGCGTCGATAGCACCGTCCGCCGAGCACCGTTGGATGAGCGTCGTATTCCTGCAAGGCGAGGGGGCCGACGCCGTTCTCCAGATGATCGACCGAGACAGATGCGAGGCTGTGATCCGCCACCTGTCCTAATGGGATGTCGGCGACGAGACGAGGGATGCCGCGCTGGGTAACGGAAATGTGTACGACGAGATGATCCCGCAGAGTCCGACCGATGAGGTCGTCCCACGTGCGGCGTCGGGCTACGCGCTCGCGAACAACGGGCGCTTCGGGTACGTGTCTCTGCTGCGCACCTTCGCGCCAGTCACCGAGCAGCCACCTATCCCAGCGACCCCGTCGCCCGCTCGGCTGGAACACGTGCGGATCGCGCCAGTTCGGCACGTCACGTCCAGGCGCGCTACTGGGCACTACCTCTGACGGGCTCCAGCTCGTTGGCGGGCGAGGCAATCGTGATCGACATGCCCTCCGGATCCCTCTACGCGCCGTCGCTCCCACCGGATCGCCACGAGGGCTAGTCGACAGCAAAGAACCTTTCGCAGTACGAGTCGAACACACCGATGATGTCCAGCGTCCGGTCACGCACCCACACGGCTTCGAGTCCATCCCAGAAGGCGGTGAATTCGGCGGCGGCGATGGCTGGGTCACGTTTCCAGGTGAGCCGCCGCTCCAGTTCGGATCGGGCACCCCGCTCCCGATTGCTGTAGAGCTCGTGCGCCGGGTGGGTGGGAGACAGGGCCTCCACCGACAGCATCACATGGAGACGGACCAGTTCGGGTTTGCTGATGTTCCTCTCGAACACGGCGGTGTATAGCGCGCGCACGTCGACCGACGTGCCGGAGTTGTACCGTTTCGCGGCCTCTTGGAAGTAGGTGTACTGGTCCTCGTCGTGGGCGTTGATCACCGCGATGAGCAGGTCGTCCATCGATGCGAAGTAATGCAGGACGGATGGTCGTCGGATGTCGCATGCCTCGGCCACCGCTGCCAAGGTCACCGCTGTATACCCTGAGTCGCTGATCAGGCGGGTTGCGACTTCAAGAATCTGGGCGCGACGTCTTTCGGGACTGAGGCGCACACGCCGGCGCGATGGTGCAAGGGGGGCTGTACCGGTCATAGCCGAGAGCCTACTGGCGTGTCTTGCAATTATCTACACCGTGGTAGATACTATCTTCACCTTGGTAGATAAGCCGGGTCCGGAGCAGCGACGCTGACCGGAATGCCTCGAGTTTGGATGATGATGTCCTCTGAAATCCCTGATCCCTTCGCTCACCCCGACGTTCTCGCAGAACCGACCGGGACGATCGGCGCCCGCCCGGGTCGCCGAGGAACGGCGCGGCTCGGAACCGCATTCTTCATCGGCGGCCTCGGATGGGTCTTCGCCAATACGGTTCTGACCGGCGTGATCACCGCCGCAAAGCTGGCCATCCTCGCACCGGAGGACAAGGTGGTGCTACTGGGGCTGATCACCGCACTGACCGCGATCGTTTCGACCGTGATCCTCTTCTTCTGGGGGGCGATCTCCGACCTCACCCGGAGTCGGTTTGGGCGCCGCACCCCCTGGATCATCATCGGCGCGATCGGCGGTCTCCTGGGCCTGGTGTTCGTCGCGTTGGCCGACACGGTGCCCCTGTTCATCGTCGCGCTAGTGATCTACTCGATCATGTTCAACGCCCTTCCCCCCGCGATGCTGGCGGTCTTCCCGGACAGGGTGCCCCGCACGAAGCGAGGGACGATGTCAGCTGTCTACGGCGGAGCACAGCTCGTAGCCGGTTCGGTTGCAGTCATCGTGGCTTCGGGCTTCATCACTGCTCCCGACACCGTGCTGTACATCGCTGGCGGGGTGCTCCTGGTCTCGGCGGTCCTTTTCGTCCTGATCGCCCCTGATAGCGACAACAGGGACCAGCCGCGCGAGCGGATGAACATGCGCGGGCTGCTGCACGCCTTCCGCTTCCCGGCCAAGGCGCCGGACTTCTACTGGGCCTTCGCCGGTCGATTCCTGCTCCTGCTCGGATTCTTCATGGTGACGAACTTCACGCTCTACATCCTCACGGACTTCATCGGGCTCTCCAATGAGGAAGCTGGCGGGATCCTCGCCCTGTCCGGACTCGCGCTGCTGGTGTCTACGGCCATCGGCACGTTCGTAGCCGGGCCGTTGTCGGATCGGATCGGCCGCCGCAAGATGCCGATCTTCGTGGCTGTGATGCTATTCGTGGTGGCCCTCGCACTACCGCTGATCTTCCAGACCGGATGGTCGATGATCGCCTTCACGGCGGTCGCAGGGCTGGGCTTGGGGGCCTTCCTCTCCGTCGACACCGCCCTCATGACAGAGGTCCTGCCGTCGGACGAGGAGGCCGGCAAGGATCTCGGCATCCTCAACACCGCCAACACGGTGCCGGCCATCGTGGCGCCGATCGTCACGTCGACTATCGTCGCGTCGGGATTGGGATACCCGCCGGTATTCATCGTTTCCATCGTGATCGTCCTCATCGGCGGGTTCAGCATCTTCAAGATCAAGTCGGTCCGCTGAGCTGGCCCCGAGATCCACGGCACCCACCATGATCGATATCAATCACTTGTCCGTACCGGAACGTGCGGCCCTAACCAGCGGCGGCACGTTCTGGGAGACCAAGACGGTTCACGGGTATCCGCCCATTGCCTTCTCCGATGGTCCCCACGGTGTTCGGCGACAGCTGGAGAACGCTGACCACCTCGGAATCGCGGAGAGCGTGCCAGCCACCTGCTTCCCGCCCGCGGCCGCGCTCGCTCAAACGTGGGATCCCTCACTCGTCCGCCGGGTTGGCGCGGCGCTGGGGGTTGAGGCCAGGAGCCTCTCCGTCGACGTGCTCCTGGGCCCCGGCATCAACATCAAACGCGACCCCCGGGGTGGCAGGAACTTCGAGTATTTCAGTGAGGACCCGTTCCTCACCGGGGCCCTCGGAGAATGGTGGGTCCGAGGTCTGCAGAGTGAAGGAGTCGGCGCTGCCCTGAAACATTTCGCGGCCTACAGCTCCGAGACGGACAGGATGCGGGCCAGCTCTGATGTTGACGAGCGGACCCTGCGGGAGATCTACCTCCGCGGCTTCGAACGGATCGTGAAGAAGGCGAAGCCGTGGACGGTGATGTGCTCCTATAACCGGCTCAACGGTGTGTACACCGCTGAAAACCGTTGGCTGCTCACCGATGTCCTCCGGGGCGAGTGGGATTTCGACGGGGTCGTCATCAGCGATTGGGGAGGGGTGAGGGACCGCGTCGCCTCCCTCGATGCTGGGCTTGACATCGAGATGCCCGCGAATGGAGGACTTAGCGACGCCTTAGTGGTGTCCGCCATCGAAGAGGGCCTCATCGGAGCTGATCGGCTCGAAACCGCGGCCCGCCGGGTGGCTGCCCTAGTCGAGAAAGCCGAGGCTGTTGCCGGCGCGCCCGTCGGGTTCTCGGTCACGGACCATCACACCCTGGCACGGGAAGTCGCGGGACGCTCCATCGTCCTGCTGAAGAACGATGACCGTGTGCTTCCTCTGCGTAGCGGTGGAAGCATCGCAGTGATCGGCGAATTCGCGAAGAGCCCTCGCATTCAGGGCGGCGGCAGCTCGCGTGTAAACCCGACGATCGTGGACACGCCGTTCGATGAGATACGCGACCGGAACGGCGGGAGTGCGGTGACCTTCACCGCCGGCTTCGCCACGAACGGATCTGAAGACGCCGACGAGCTGCGCGCCGACGCCCTCCGCGCCGCCACAGGTGCAGAAACGGTGGTGCTCTTCCTCGGGCCGGGCGACGCGCAGTCCTCCGAAGGCTTCGACCGCGACAACATCGAACTCCCCGACGACCAGCTGCACCTCCTGCGCACAATCGCGGCAGTCCACCACCGTGTCGTGGTTGTCCTCACCAGCGGCGGAGTACTCGGCCTGACCGACGTCACCGCCCACGCGGCGGGCATCCTCTCAACAAGCCTGCTCGGCCAGGGGGGAGGTCGCGGGATCGCAGACGTCCTTTTCGGCATCGTCAACCCTTCGGCCCGCCTCACCGAGACCGTCCCGAAACGACTCGAGGACGTTCCCGCCTTCTTGACAGCTTTCGCTGAGAACCAGCACACCGTGTACGGGGAACGTCACTTCGTCGGCTACCGCTGGTACGACGCACGCCAGATGGACGTCGAATACCCGTTCGGCCATGGCATGTCTTATACGTCGTTCGCCTACGGTGATCTCACGGTGACCCTCGTCGAGGACCGGCTCTCGGCTTCTTTCGACATCACCAACACCGGCGATAGAGACGGTCGGGAGGTCCCGCAGCTGTACTTCGGCGTATTCGAGTCGGTGATCTCGCGCGCACCCCGCGCGTTGGTCGGCTTCGACAGTGTTGTTCTCGAGCGTGGTGAGACGCGCCGGATCACGATCGATGTCCCTCTGACTGAGCTTGCCTACTGGGATAGCCGCATGAGCCGGTGGGTTATCGAAACTGGACGGTACAACTTGTTCGTGGGAGCCTCGAGCCGCGACGTCCGCTCCACGACAACCGTGATGATCTCAGGTGACGACGCGCCACCGCCACTTACCCTGAGCTCGACGCTCGGTGAGGTCCTGGAGCATCCGGGTGCACAGAATCTCGCCCGCACCCTCCTTGGCGGCTCTGCCGATGCGATGGCGGACGGTACAAACGAACTCGGCATCGACATGGCCCGGATGATGGCCTCGATCCCCATCGCACGGTGGGTGACCCTCTCCGCAGGCGCACTGACGCGAGAAGCCCTCACCCAAGCTCTCGATGCAATCAACACTTCGGGCGCCCCATGGCCAGTCCGTTTCGGGCCCGCCCCCAGCGCACAGGACTAGCAACCGTGATGTCAGAAGCTGAATTCGGCCAGGCCGCTGAAAGCTCCGCCGACCGACCCGATGACGGAAGACCCCATGAACGTCACCGCCTCCCGTCCGGTGTTCGGCCCTAGCTGCTGACGGAGGCTGACTGGATCGACTCGACCTGCGAGTGAGCCGCTCCACTCTGGCAACAGATCCGGTCGTCAACGCCAACGCCTACGTCGACGTCGTCGTCCCGTATGGCCGGCACCGATCCCACGTCCAGTGCCGCTCGCCATGTCGCAAAGATCCAAAGCGACGCGCTCGTGCTCTGACACCATGCGCAATTCGCCGCGGCCTCATCGGTGATCAGTTAAGCGTCCTCCGTCGTCGACAGGCGGTGAAAGTGATCCGCCCATCACAGGCGCGAGTGCTCTCCGAGGTGATGCCAAGCACGATTGTGATAGACGAGGGGTCGCGTCGTCTCTGCGTTCGCCTCCGCACTTCCAGCGGCTGGTGCACTCGTCTGGAGCGCGTGCACGACCATGAGCGTCGAACTGCCTGCCTCCAACTGAGCGATGACCGCGCCGCGGATCCAGGCGTGCGCACCGTGGTACACCGGCTCGCCGGTGACCAGTCGATTCCAGGAGTCCTCGTCGGCGAACCGGTCCACACCGCTCGTCGCGCACAACTTGGCGATACCGATCTGGTCGGCGCCGAGAAGATGGACGACGACTGTCTCGGCGCGTTTGATCGTCGGCGCGCTCGATGAGAGCTCCGAAATCGAGAAGACGAGCAGTGGAGGCTCGGCACTGACCGAGAAGACCGACGTCGCAGTCAACCCGACGGGACCGTCGCCCGCATCTGCGGTGACCACCGCTACACCGGCGGGATGGTTGCGGAATGCCCGCTTGAACTCGTCCGCGCTGACTGTGTTCGGGAGTGTGCGATGCGGCGTCACACTCTCCGGGTTGGTCGCACCGGTCGGATGCGTCTGGTCAGACTCGGCCACCGCGGTCATGCGTTCTCTCCCCGCCACTCGGCGAGGATCGGTCCTGCGGCAGGGATGAGCGTCGATTGGTCGACGAGGAGGTGCGTTTTCGCGGTGGCGATGTCGCGGGTGGCGCGGCCCAACGCGCTCGGGTTGCGGAACGCCTTGCTCCCGCCCCACAGCTGGGTGAACGACGTCAGCTGGTCGGCGACGTTGTGAACCCACGTCGACACCTGTCGGACCCGGGCATCGTGATAGTCGGAGAGCCCGCCCTCCAGCGTTGCGGCATCCTCGGCTTCCTGGAAGACCCGGTATGCGAACGCCCTGGCAGCCTGATACTCCGCTTCGCGGACGGCGAAGTCGTGCGCGAACAGAGGGTGCTCCCCGATCGTGCCGGCGTATCCGAGCCGCGCCTTGTTCTTCGCAACGTCGGCGATCTCCTCGAGCGCCCGGCCCATGATGCCGAGCGTTACCGCCGCGTGGCCTGCAACGCTCATGCTGATAAGGCTCAGCGAGAAGACACCCTCGGACCGGTTCGGCTTCGCCGAGGATGCGGTGGAGAATGCGCGCCGCTCCGGGAGGAACTGCTCCGGCACCTCGTAGTCGATGCTTCCGGTGCCGACCATTCCCATGACGTCCCAGCCGCCGAGGTACTCCACGTTCTCACGCGGGAAGTAGGCGAACAGGGTGTTCGGCTCGCCGTTGGGCAGCAGCTCCGGCTTCCCTTCGTCATCCACCACCATGAGACCCGCAGCGACATACGTCAGGAACGCGGATCCGCTGAGGAACTGCAGCTTCGCCTTCGCTCGGTAGCCCCCCTCTACCCGCACGGCCTTGCCGAACGGCGCAGAGAATCCGGCGGAGACGGCCTTGTCGTCCCCGCCGTAGAGTTCCTGCGCACCGTCGGTCGGAAGGTATCCCGCGCCGAGGCCGATTCCGAGCGTCGGCGCCATCAGTGCCCACCCCGTGGATCCGTCGGCTCGAGAGATCTCCTCAAGCACCGCGACAGTCTCGGTCAGACCTAGGCCGCCGCCGCCGAGATCGGCGGGGAGGAGCATCCAGTAGAGCCCCTTCTCGCGGAGGGCATCCGCGACCGCGGGGGTGATCGTCGCGGTGCGCTCCATCTCGTCGGCTTCGCCTCGGATCAGGGGTGCGAGTTCTTTCGCGCGGTCGAGGTAGTCCGCGCCCGCGGACTTCGTGACATCCAACACCGTCTCCAACGACATCTCTTCCACCTTTCCCGGAACCCGGTCCGGTATCGAGGTCGCACGTCGCGTTCGGCTTCGCCGCAGAACGCGACGTCGCGTTCTTGGTCAACTCATAGTAAGAAGGGAGTTGAAAAAACGAATAGACAGTTCGGTTATTCGAACAATGTCCGCCCCGCGGAAGGATGGGAACTCATGTCGGTCTCCCCGTCGTACGTCGCCCTGCCTACCACCGGCCCCCTCTCGTCTGCCCTCGGCCATGCCTTGATCACCATGGCCGAGACGACGACCGAGGCGTCCGACCGGTACACGCAGTTCTACGAAGGCGACCATTTCGTCCCCGTCGCGATGAGCAGTCCGTGGTTCTTCGCCGGAAGGCGGTGGGAGGGATCTCCGGGCTACACCGCCCAGCAGGGACTGGCAGCCACGGCCTCGGCCGGCCGGTGGTTCCTGGGCGTGTACCTGATCGTCGAGGGCCGGCTCGACGACGCCAAGTCCTGGATCATGAGTGCGACGAACCGGGCGAACGATGAGGGGCGGTCCTTCGCGGACCGGACACCGCTCATGACCGGGTTCGCCGACTTCGTGGGCTCTCGCCGCAAGCCCGATTTCCCCACGGACGAGTATGCGCTGATGGACCCCACGAAGGCGCTGTCGGTCGAGGTGGTCATCGACCGTGACGGCCAGGGGGCAGGATGGCTTCTCGATCGCGCGGAGTCGGTGGTCCGCGACGTGGAGAGCGTGTCCGCGGTCCACATCTTCGGCGACCAGACCCCCGACGGCGAGGCGCGCTTCACGCTGCTGTGGTTCCTCGACTCCGACGCCGAGGCGCACGCGCCCTCGACGGCGGAGGTGGAGCGCATGGAAGCGGCCGGCTACCCCGTGCAGGTGCTGGCGGCGCTCACGCCCCGCCGCATGGGTGTCGCCGCGGCCGGGTAGTCCTGCGCCGGCCGTGGGCCGGGCGCCTGCACGCGGTGATCAGAGCGCGAGGTAGCCTCCGTCCACGGGCAGCGCCACGCCATGGATGTTGGACGCCGCGTCGGAGGCGAGGAAGAGCACCACCGCTGCCGCTTCCGACGGATCCGCCACCCGGCGCGTGGGATACACGCGATCGACATGCTCCTGCCACTCGTCAGGCGTGAAGCGGCTGATGAACTCGTTAAGGATCTCCGTCCGGTGGGCGCCGGGGCAGATCGCGTTCACGCGCACGCCGTGTCGCGCGTAGTCGACCGCTGCGGCCTTCGTGAGGCCGATGACCGCCGCCATCGCGGCGCAGTACTCGGCATTGCCCGCCATGCCCACGACACCGGCGATCGAGGACATATTGATGATCGCGCCGCCCCCCGACTCGACCATCGCCGGGATCGCGTACTTCATACCGAGGAAAACGCCCTTAGCGTGGATGCCGATGGTCCGGTCGAAGGATTCCTCATCGACCGCAGCCAGCGGGCGGCCCTGACCGCTGTTGCCGGCGTTGTTGAACAGCACGTCCACCCCGCCCCATTCCCGCGTCGCGCGGTCGACCATGCTGCGCACCGAACCGGCGCTGAGCACGTCCACCTGCTGACCCTCGATGCTCCCGGGGAGGCCAGCGGCCAGCTCGCGGGTGCGCTCCAGCGGCTGACTGCGCCGCCCGCCGACGAGCACTCGGGCGCCGCGCGCGGCGAAGGCGAGAGCCGTCGCCTGTCCGACACCAGTCCCTCCGCCCGTGATGAGCACCCGTTTGCCCTGGAACGCACCCGTGGAGAAGACATCATCGGCCATAGGCAGATCCTCGCGGGCCGGCGCCGCCGCGTGCGCAAGCCGCTCATCGGGCGGGACGCGACGGTCGCTACCCTCGCGAGTAGGTCGCCACCAGGCGCGCCTGCTCGATCACGTGCGATGCGTACTGGGCGAGAAACTCGGCACGGGACGGCTCCCCACTGACCGATCGGTCGAGCGCATAGAGCCAGAAGTAGTAGTGATGCTTCCCATGCCCGACGGGAGGACGAGGGCCGAACCATTCGCGTTTTCCGGCGTCGTTCTGGCCGGTCCGAAACGGCAGGTCGTCCCCGAGGAGTCCGGCACGGGCGGGTATCCCATAGCAGGTCCAGTGCGAGTAGCCGAACGGCAGCGGGGCGTCAGGGTCATGCATGATGAGCGCGAGCTCGACGGCGCCACTCGGGACACCTCGGATACTCAGCCGCGGCACCGCGTTGTCGAAATAGGCGGTGAAGCGGTCGGGGAATCGACCGCCCCCGGGCAGATCAAGGCTGGTCAATTCAAGATCCCGGATGTTGAGCGCCACGACTCGTCCTCTCCTCATGCCGTCGCCGCCCTCGGCGCCGGACCGATTTCGTCTCGTTCAAATAGCCCGGCGGGTCGAGGATCTCCGCGAGATGCCAGCCGCGTCGAGCCGGCTCGAGCTGCTGAACCTGCATGGAGCAGCTGAAGCCGTCGGTGAGGACGGGCGTCTCGGGTCCGGTCCGGTTCAGAGCAGGGATGAGCGCCTGCGCCGCCACTGCCATCGACACGTCGTAGTGGGCGGCCTCGAAGCCGAAGTTTCCCGCGACGCCGCAGCATCCTGTCGCCTCACGGACGATCGTGACACCCACGGCCTCGAGGGCGGCCCGCTGCACGCCTGCGCCGAACACCGCGTACTCGTGGCAGTGGGTCTGCACCGTGACCTCGGACGCGACGTGCGCGGGCCTCCAACCCTGCGTCGTCCAGTCGGTCACGGCCTCGGCGAAGCTCCGGATACGAGCTGCCACGCGCTGCGCCGCCGCGGTGCCGACCAGCTCGGGCCCGTCCTTACGCAGGGCCGCTGCGCAGCTGGGTTCGATCACGACGATCGGACGGTCGGTTCCGTCGTCCAGCCTGTCGATCGCGGTCCGCAGCAGCCGCTGGGCTGTGCTGAGCTGACCCGTCGAGATGTACGTGAGCCCGCAGCAGGCGTCTGCCTCGCACGACACCGTGTGCCCGGCATCCGACACGACCCGCGCCGCCGCTCCCGCCACCTCGGGGCGGAATCCCCTGGTAAAAGAGTCGACGAAGAGGACGACATCCCCGTCCGTTCGCTTCGTGCCGTGCACCCCGAGCGCCTGTCGCAGACTGCGCCGTGAGGCGAAGGAGGGCAGGCGCCGGAGTGGGCTCAGTCCCCCGGCACGGAGGAGGACTCGACGTAGCGGAGTCCTCAGCACGGCGTTGACCACCGGGCTGATGTGCACAGTGAACCGCAGCCACAGCGGCAGCCATCCGAGAGAGTAGTGCGACATGGGGCGGATCCTGCCGGCGTAGTAGTGCGAGAAGAACTCGGACTTGTACGTCGACATGTCGACGCCGGCCGGACAGTCGGTGGAGCACGCCTTGCACGAGAGGCAGAGGTCGAGCGCTCCTCGCACCTCCTCTGACCGCCACCCGGACTCGGCGCCCCGCGCCCCCCGGACCATGTCCTGGAGCACTCGCGAACGGCCTCGGGTCGAGTCGGTCTCTTCATGCGTGGCCCGGAAGCTCGGGCACATCACACCGCCGGTGTCCGAGCGGCACCGGCCCACGCCGATGCAGGACTGCACCGCATGGACCCACGGGTCAATGTCGTCCGGCGCACCGGCAGCCGGCTTCAGGTCGAAGTGCGTGCGCCACGCACGATCCGGAACGTCCGCGAGAGCCAGGTCGGCGTCGAACGGGGCGGGGTCGACGATCGAGCCGGGATTGAGCAGGCCGAGACCATCCCACAGCGCGCGGAACCGCCGGAACGAGTTCATCATCGAGGCGGAGTACATCACAGGGAGCAGCTCCGACCGCGCACGGCCGTCGCCGTGCTCACCCGAGAGCGAGCCGCCATGCCGCACCACTAGGCGCGCGGCATCGTGAGTGAAAGCCCGGAACACCTCCCGCCCGGACTCGGTCCGCAGGTCGTACGAGATCCGGATGTGCATGCAACCGGCACCGAAGTGGCCGTACATGATGCCCGTGAGACCGTGCGCCTCCAGGAGTCCACGGAAGTCGGCCAGATAGTCAGCCAGGTTCTCAGGCGCGACAGCGGAGTCCTCCCATCCGGCCATGGTCTCCCCGCCGCGCGCCGGTCTTGACGAGAGACCGGCGCCATCCTCGCGCACGCGCCACAGCGCTGCCCGGTCGGAAGGATCGCTCACCAGGAGCCCCTCCCGCATCCGTCCCATCGTCTGCAGCCGGCTCAGGAGCCGCTCCGCCTCCGCGACGACCGACGCTCTGTCCTTCCCGTCCAGATCCACGTAAAGGAACGCCTTGCCCGCGGGCATCCCAACGACACTCTGCGGCCCTCGGCGCATGCGCATCGTCTCAACGATGTCCTCGTCGATCCCCTCGACCGCGGCGGGCCGGAACGTCAGGATCTCCGGGATGTCGCGCGCGGCGTCGACGACGTCGGCGTAGCCGAGGCAGACGAGTAGCGCGCTCGCCGGTCTGGGCACCAGTTTCATGCGCGCCCGCACGACGACGGCGCATGTGCCCTCGGAGCCGACCAGCGCCCTTGCTGCGTCGAAGCCGTTCTCCGGCAGCAGGTGCGCGAGGTGGTAGCCGGAAACCTGTCGCGGGATGCGGCCGAGCTCCAGTCGAAATTCCGCGAGGTTGCCGAGGGCCAGGTCTCGCAGGCCGTTCTCCAACTCCTCTGCGCGGCGGAGCGAGTACTCGTCGTCAGCGCGAGTCGCGCGGATTCCGCCGGCGGACGCAGTCAGCGCGGCCCCGTCGGACGTGACCACGTCGAGTTCGATCACGTGGTCGGTCGTTCGCCCGTACCGGACCGAGTGGTTCCCGCAGGCGTCGTTGCCGATCGCGCCCCCGACTGTCGCACGGTTGCGCGACGACGGATCGGGGGCGAACGTCGCCGCCCCGCCGCTCGCATCCTCGACTGCACGGGTCAGGTCGGACAGCACCACCCCGGGGTCGACGTCCGCGAGCATGGCGTCCGTGTCGATGCGGTGGATGCGCGTCATATACCGGGACACATCCATGACGACTCCCGCGCCGACCGCGTTCCCCGCCATCGACGTCCCGCCGCCCCGCGTCACCAGGCTGGTTCCTGTGGAGCGACATGCGGCGATGACCCCACGCACCTGCTCGGGGTCCCGGGGGTACACGACGACAAGCGGGGGGACTCGGTAGTTGGACGCGTCATACGAGTACGCCGCGAGCGTCGCGCCCGAGCGGTCGACGATGACGCCGGTCGCCTCCAGCAGATCCAGCAGCGCCGTGCGCTCTCGCGTCAGACTCACCTGTTCTCCGATCTCAGCCGGCGCGCTCGATCCCCGTTGCCCCGAGATGGTCCGCACGGGTCAGTGCGACCCGGCCCGTACTCGCGTCATATGCATCTCGGTCTGCGCGAGGGCAGCCACCAGCCGGGGGCCGACGAGGGTGCTCAGGCCCGCGGTCCACGGGATGCGCTGTGCGGTCCCCCACACCGAATCAGCGGGTCTGTCGCGCATCGCCCGGGCGACCGCTCGAGTGCGGGCCTCATGGTGCTCTGCGATTTGGGCGCTGCGCTCCGCCAGGCCCGTGAAGCGATACCCGTGCCCGGGGCTGACGACGAGGTGGTCGTAGCGAACCGTCTTCCGCAGTGAATCCAGATAGCAGTCGAGAGGATTCTCACCGTCGCCCACCCAGTGCCCGATGCCGGGATTCACGATCGGCAGCACATGATCTCCCGAGAAGAAGAGACCCGAGCCCTCCTCGACGAGGCACACGTGCCCCGCCGTGTGGCCGGGCGTGTCGACGACCACGACCTCCCGACCGGGTATGGGCAGGACATCGCCCTCCTCGACCCGCACGTCCACGTGGATATCGGCTGCGCGCATACTCGATTGCGAGACACGAGCGCGAAGCTCGCCGCGCGACTTGTCGGGCACTCCCCACCTGGCAAGCGCGCCCTCGTCGGGGAATGCGACGTTCTCCTTCAACTGGCGCGCCTCTCGGGCACCCATGACGGTGGCGGCTCCATGATCGCGGAGGCGGTGCGCCATCCCCAGATGATCGAGGTGCAGGTGCGTGACGATGCAGGACCGCACTGATCCTCGGTCGCGACCGATGTCGGTCAGGAAATCCGTGAGGATGCGGACGTTATCCTCCGAGTCTGCACCGGGGTCGATAAGGTGGATGCCCCGCTCGGCGTCTTCGAGGACATAGCAAAGCGTGAAGCGCACGGACCCGTTCGGGAAGTCGATCGGAAGGGGAAGGCACCAGGTGCGCTCATCGATCCGCTCCGGCATGGGAAGCTCTCCGCGCATCGCGGCCTCTTCGCGGCTGCGGGTCACGGCGGAGTGGGACGCGCGCATACGGCCTCAGCTCCGGGATTCCCGCGCCGCGGGCCTGACCTGCTGATCGCCGTCGGCGCCGGACAGCGTGGACGCGGCGTCGTCGGCGACTCCCGCGCGCCATCGGTCGAAGAAGCCGACGAGGTCCGGCTGGGCGTAGCCGCCCCACAGGTTCGAGACGCCATCGGCGACGAGAGTGCGGAGGCGATCGCGCACCTCGTCTGGGCGACCCATCACGCCGAACTGCTCGAGGAGATAGTCCCGCAACCCGAGCTCCTTGATCAGCGCCGCATTCGGATTCTCCAGCTCGCCATCCGCATGGTGCACGTAGGAATAGCGCTGCGCCAGTTCTGTGAACGCCCCACGCAGCGAATCGGGGATGACGCTTCGCCCTCCACCCTTGACCAAGAGGTTGCCGGCGACCGCCAGAACCGAGCCCGACGCGTCGGCGGCGAGATCGCCCGACTCGGCGACGTCCAGGCAGACGTAGTGCCAGACCTCGATCTCTGAGGGATCCCTGCCCACGGAACGGGCGCCGAGGGCGATGTGCTCCGCCGCGAACTCGCGCGACCGCTCCCCCACCCCGAGCCCGACGACGACGCCGTCGGCCACCCGGCCCGCGGCCTGCAGAGATCTCGGTCCGTGCGCCGACATGAGGATCGGAATCCGTCCGCCCGACCACCACTGGAGCCGTGCGGTCTCGCCGCGATACTCGGCCCGCCCCGTCTCGTGCATGCTGCGGATGGCCAGGATGCATTCCTCGAGCTCGGCGAGTGTTGTCGACCGCGCTCCGGAGTTGCGCAGGGCACTGTCCCCCGTGCCGATGCCGAGCACGGCGCGGCCGCCGGAGAACTCGTGCAGGCTGGCGATCGCAGAGGCAGTGACAGTGGGATGCCGGGTCACCGGGTTCGTCACGCCCGGACCGAACAAAATCGACGTCGTTGCCGCGGCGATCATCGTCAGTGTCGTGTAGAGCTCCCGGGCGGTCGACTGCATGTCCCCGACGCGGAGGGCGCTGAACCCGGCACTCTCAGCTGCCTGGGCTACCGTGCCGATGTCGCGCAGCGCAGTGGCCGGAAGGTTCACGCTCACCCGCGCAGTGGTCCGCCCGGCGGTCATCAGACGGCGCCAAGGATCATCGATGCGATCGCGTCCGCCGACACCTCACTCGCCGGAGCATTGAGCACGACGCGACCCTGGTCGATCACCACGATGTCGTCCGCGTTGCCGTTGAGGACCTCGTCGATCTGCTGCTCGACAAGCAGGATCGCTAGGCCGGACTTCTTCAGGCTCGCGATGACCTCGAAGACCTGCTCGACCGCCACTGGCGACAGGCCAGAGGACGGCTCGTCGATCAGCAGTACGTCGGGCTCGCGGCAGACAGCAGTGGCTATGCTGAGCATCTGCTGCTGCCCGCCGCTCAGCTCGGCCCCGAGCTGCGTGCGACGCTCGGCGAGGACCGGGAAATTCTCCCACGTCTTCTCCAGCAGCTCCGCGTGCCGGCCCCGCCCGCTGCCGCCCGGAAGGGAGACGATGAGATTCTCCTGCACAGTCAGGTTGCGGAACACCCGCTTGCCCTCCTGCACGAGGCCGATCCCCATCCCCACGCGCTTCCACGGCTTCTTGCGGGTGACGTCGGTGCCGCGGAACGTTACCGAGCCCGACTTCACGGGGAGCAGTCCGAGCAGGCCGGACAGGAGGGTCGTCTTCCCTGCGCCGTTCCGGCCGAGGAGGGCGGTCGTGCGGCCCGGGGAGACTTCGATGTCGGCGCCCCATACGGCGATCAGGTCCCCGTAGCCGAGGCGGAGGTCCTTCGCGACGAGGATCGGTTCCGTCTGGGTGCTCACGTCGTCACATCCTCTGGGGTAGCGGTGTCGGCCGCGCCGTGGCGGCTTCCGAGGTAGCTCGCGATCACGGCCGGGTTCGATCGGATCGCGGCCGGTGTCCCAGTGGCGAGAGTCGCGCCGAGCTCCATCACGTAGACGTCGTCGGCGAGGCCGAGGACGAACGAGATGTTGTGCTCGATCAGCACGATGGTGGCGCCGGCGTCCCGCAGGCGCAGGAGCAGGTCGCGCAGCTCTCCCAGAGCATCGTCGTCCATGCCGGCGGCGGGCTCGTCGAGGAGGAGCACCTTGGGCCTGCCGGCCACCGCCCTCACCACCTCGAGGAGGCGACGGGTGCTCAGCGGAAGGCTGGACGCCACCGACTCGGCGCGGTCGGACAGCCCGACGATGTCGAGTGCCCCCAGAGCGACGGCGGTGTCGTGACGCCGGGTTCGCCAGAACCGGGGCAGTCGCAGGATCGATGAGACCATCATCAGCCTGCCGTCGATCATCGCTCCGGAGCGGGCGACCTCGAGCACGGACATCGTCTCGGGGATGAGCGGTGTCTGGAACGTCCGCCCGACCCCCGACCGGGCTCTCTCGGCCGGTCGCTGAGCGGTGATCTCGACGTCCTCGATCTCGACGCGGCCTTCATCGAGGGTGATCACACCCGACACGGCGTTCAAGAGGGTGGTCTTACCCGCTCCGTTGGCGCCGATAAGGCCGGTGATCCGGCCGGGCTGCGCCTCGAAGTCGACGCCGCGCAGCGCCTTGACCGCACCGAACGCCCGGCTGGCGCCACTCACCGTGAGCCGCTTCCCCGCGATGCTCGCGAGCAGTTCGTCGCGTGCCGCCGCCGCAGCGCCCGAGGAGAGGGTCGCCGCCGCACCCCAGCGCGCCCTGGCACGACTGCGGACCCATTCGAGCCCCTTGCGCCCCCACCCGGCCAGCCCGATCGCGAAGACCGTGCCCACCAGTAGGAGGAAGACGCCGTAGACGAGCATCGAGTATCGCTGGAACTCCTGCGAGCTCAGCGGTCCGAGGACGAGAAGGGTCGCTCCGATCGCCGCGCCGTAAATGCTCTGCGCTCCGCCGACGACCGCCGCGGCGAGCACGGCGACCGACAGCGTGAGCGTGAAGGAAGACGGACCGACGTAGCCGGTGATGTAGGCGAAGAGCGCGCCGGCCACGCCGGCCGGGATGCCGGCGATGAGGTAGGCGCTCAGTCGCAGGCGCAGCGACGACTGGCCCAGAGAAGCCGCCAGGACGGGACTCTTCTTGAGCACGAGGAGCGCGGTCCCGTAGCGCGAGAGCACGAGGTTGCGGAAGATCATGATCCAGATCGCCGTGATCAGCACGCAGAACACGAAGAACGCATCCGGATCGGCCAGGCTGATCCCGAAGATGGTGGGAGCGGTGATCCCGAAGAGGCCCGTGTATCCGCCCGTGTACTCCTCGAATGCGACCGCCAGAGGCGGAACCAGCATCACGAGGAAGAACGTGGCAAGCCCGAGAGACAGGTGCGACAGCCTCAGTCCCGGCAGGCCGGTGATGAGGCCGATCACGGCGGACATGAGAATGACCACGACGAGGATGACGGCGAAGTCCTTCTGCCCGGCCTGGGCGAGGAGCGCCGTGGCATAAGCCCCGAACGCCATCATCGCGACCTGGCCCAGGATCACCTCGCCCGCATATCCGAAGGCGAGGCTCAGTCCGCTCACCATGAGGGTGTAGACGGTGATCAGCATGATCTGACGCTGAACGCCACCGCCCATGCCCAACGACGGCAGGAGGAGGATGAATATCAGCACGACGAGCGGGATTACCCAGCCGAAACGTGCCAGCGGACTGGCTTTGAGGAAGCTGCGCATGAGTATCACACCAATCGCATTCGCCGGTCGCCGAACAGACCCGTTGGCTTGAACAGGAGAACCGCGAGCAGGAGGACGAACAGGACGAGAAGAGGGAAGCTGGAGCCGAGGTAGCGCTCGGTGAGCGCCTGGACGAGGCCGACGACGAGCCCCCCGATCCAGCACCCGAGGTAGCTCCCAAAGCCGCCGATGGTGAGCGCGACGAAGCCGAAGATGACGAGCGTCGAGCCCAGGCTGAACACCACGGACACCTTCGGTGCGACGACGAAACCGAGCGCGCCGCCGATGGCGCCAGCAATGATGAAGCCGTTGACGGTGAGACGGGACACGTTGATACCGCGGGATGCCGCCGCCTGCTGGTCGCTCGTGACGGCTCGGCCCATGAGGCCCCATCGCGTGCGCTGCTGAATCCACGTGCCGGCAGCGGTGAGGATGATCGCGATGCCGATGAGCCACACGTCGACGACGGTGAGAGTGCCTCCGGCGATGTGAATGATCGAGTCCGGCATGAAAAACGGCACGGTGCGCGGGTCGCCGCCCCAGATGGCATAGACGACACCCTCGACGACCACGCCGAATCCGACGGTCGTGACCAAAGCTGCCCAGCCGGTCTTGTCCGACAAGGGTCGGATGGCCAGCAGCTCGGTTAGGTACCCGAGAAGGCCGCCCACGACCGCGCCGGCGGGAATCGCCAAGAGGGGTGAGAACCCCGCCTGGGTGACGACGAGGCTGACGAATGTCCCGGCCATCAGGTACTGCGCGGTCGCGAAGCTGAAGATGCCGGACGACGCGATCGTGATGTTGTAGAGCATCGCGGTGATGGCATAGAGCGATCCGATCGCGATCCCGGCGAAGAGTACGGTCATCGTGTCCTCATCGTTGTTGGAAGCGGGCGGGTGCCGCAGCGTTGCTGCTGTATCGCTACGGCACCCGATGTTGCGTGTCCCGTCTAGGGGGTTACCATCCCGTCGACGAGGGGTCCCGCCGGGGTGTACTCGAAGAACTCCGGTGTCCACGCGTAGTTGGCGTGAGTCTCGGTGTCGTACTCGAACGTCGGCGGCCCAATCCACCACTTCGAGATGGAGTCCGGGATCGGCTCTCCCTTGAGGCCCTCAAGCGCTGCGACCAGGTCTGCCACTTCATCGCTGTCGCTCGCCTCGTAGGCGGCCTTGATCGCGAGAATCGCCTCGGTGCCTGAAATCTGGCTCGTGAAACCGTTCTCGATGGGGCCGTAGTCCTCGATGTACCGGGACTGGATCGACTCGAACGCCTCGCCGTCCGTCCACTCACTGGGGTAGATCCCGTAAAGGCCGGTCTGCACGAAGAGGTTGTTCCAGTCCTCCGGCTTCGAGATCACGCCGAGGTCCTGGGAGGCGAACCCGCCGCCCTCGCCGTACGAGACGACATCCCATCCGATCTTCGTCCGCGCTGCGAGGATCGCCGTAGCGACCGCTCCGGTCCCGTTGATGATGAGTGCATCGGGATCCTCCGCGCGCACCGCCTCCAGTGCCGCCGTGGCGTCGACGGACGTCGTCGGCACGAATCCGCTGACGACGTCGAGGTCGTACTCCCCTGCCACCTCAGTGAATCCGTCGACGGCACTGCGACCGCTTTCATCGTCCGCGGCGATGTAGCCGACCTTCTCGTATCCCTCGTCGGCCATCTTCTTGGCGAGGGCCTCCACGATCACCGGGTTCGGGATCGCCACCTGAAAGGTGTAAGGGAAGTTGGCCACGTTCGTGACCTCCGGGCTCACCGACGTCGAGGTGGAGAAGATCTCCGCCTGCGTCGTGATTGGGGCGAGAGCGAGCGCCTCGAAGCTGTACTGACCCGCGAAGATGGCGTCGGGCGCGTCATTGCTGGAGAGGTAGGTCTGAAGGTTGTTGACGGCCTGGGCCGCGTCCCCTGCACTGTCGACGAACGTCAGGTTCACCTGACGGCCGTCGATGCCGCCGTCCTCGTTGATCAGATCGACGATCGTGCGCACACCATTGGACTGCGGGATACCGCCGGTCGCTGCGAGCGGGCCGCTCTGGGACGACACGACGACGAGTTCGAACGCACCATCTCCGCCGTCGGTCGGCGTTTCGCCGCCTCCCTGTGAAGCGCAGCTTCCTAGCATTACGGCGGACGTCACGACAGCGACGGATGCGAGCGCGCGCCGCCGCACATCTCCATGTCCGCGCCGAATCTTGTTTGCTGTCAACGGAATCACCTCTCTGTGATCGACTCTCGGGTTCTCTGACCGGCAGCTGTGTCGGCTGGATTGACTGCCTGCCGCTGGCGGATGCCCAGAGTCAACGCCCCACGCACGCAGTCGACGCGCAAGCGTCCCATTCCATGAGACTCGCACCGCCGGCGGCAGGTGTGAGACCGGCTGCCCGAGCAGGTTTCGAGCCGCGTGCGAGCTCCAGCGTCCCGCGGAATGAGACTGGTTCGGCCTTGCGGCGGACGCGGCCGGAGACTCGGATGCACGGCTTGAGCGCGGCTCAGGCATGAGGAGGGAAACAGCGTGGTTTCTTCACGAGACGAGCCGACCCCGCCGATCGAACGGACCGGATTCAACCTGGAGGACCGCGAGTCGTGACGAGCAGATTGCGAAAGAAGCTGGACGATGGCGCCCCCGCCCTCGGTGTGATTGTGGGACTGCCGTCCCCGGCGGTGGTCGAGTATGTGGCCGTCGCCGGATACGATTTCGCCGTCGTCGACACGGAGCACGGCGCGATCTCCGCTGAGACGGTCGAGCACATGATTCGCGCGGGCAACGCCTTCGGGCTCGACGTCGTCGTCCGCGTCGGGGCGAACGACCGCGCTCCGATCCAGGTGGCTCTCGATGCCGGAGCGGCCGGAGTTCAGATCCCGATGGTCGAATCCCGCGAGCAGGCTGAACGGGCGGTGCGCTTCGCGCGGTACGCGCCCTACGGCAGCCGGGGCCTCGCCGGCAACCGCGCCGCCGCCTACGCGCCGATGAACGCAGAGCTGATGGCAGACGCGAACAGCTCGGTCATCGTGATCGCGCAGATCGAGACGGTGGCGGGCAAGGCGGTTGCGGCGGAGATCGCTGCGGTCCCTGGGGTCGACGTGGTCTTCGTGGGACCGACCGATCTGTCCCAGTCGATGGGCTATCCCGGCGCCATCGAATCGTCGGAGGTCAATGCAGCGATTGATGAGATCGCTGCGGCGGCAGCGCGCGATTCGATACTGGGAACGCTCGCTCGCTCCCCCGGGAGTGCTGGATCGTTCCTGGAGCGCGGGTTCCAAGTCATCGAAGTCGCCGCCAATTCGCTTATCCTTCGCGCTCTGAAGGACTACATCGAGCCGATTCGCGGCCTGCATGGCGCGAGCGTGCCGCTCCCCGAGCTCGACGCGTCGTCGTCTCGCTGACGTCCGCATCATCTTCGACGCCCCTTCGCGACCCGGGCAATAGTTGCCGTTGGCAAGTATATCGTTCCGATGCAGACTGATTGGGTGACCGCGCAACCCCTCCATCACGGCAACCCGCTGGCGACGACCCTGTACGACATCGTGCGTGTCCTTCAGTCGCACGAGATCAGCCAGCTCGTCGGTGACCTGCAGGGGACGCCCTTGTCGGCATCTTCGGTGCGGGCGCTCTGGTTCCTCGGCCGCGGCTCCGACCCCACGCAGTCGGAACTCGCGCGCGAGATGGGGGTGAGCGATCCGACGGCTAGCAAGCTGCTCGGACGGCTGGAGGAACTCGGCCTGGTGCGGAGGGTGCGCGGCAGCGATCGCCGGACCCGACGAGTCGCCCTGACGACGGCGGGAGTCGCCGCGGCGCGCGCGGTGTACGAGTCCGGCGATCAACTCCTAGACAGCGCGCTCGGCGAGCTCAGGCCCGACGCCGTCGCGCGACTGATCGACCAGCTCGAAGTGCTCCGGGCCGGACTCCGCGCCCAGCTCCCGGGCGGCGACCTCTCCTGATTCTCAGTCCGTGAGCGGGCTGGCCGACTCGCCGCGGGTCTGCCGCTCGAGCATGGCCAGACCGTAGTTCCGTGACAGGCTCCGGGCGTTCTCGAGGACGACTGGGGCGGCGCGCTCGAGCGACTTCAGATCGGGGAATCCGGTGACCGAGATTGCTGCCAGCGGCTTTCCCGCGAAGTCGAGGATCGGTGCCGCGACGCAGAAATTGATGTTGTTCGACTCGTGCACGTCGAAGGCGACCTGACGTCGGCGCACCTCTGCCAGATGAGCACGGAAGCGTCCAGGGTCCGTGATCGTGTTGGGTCCGCGCGGGTCCAGGCCCTTCTCGATCACCTTCTCCGCGATCGAAGGCGGGCCCATCGCGAGCAGGATCTTCCCGAGCGCCGTGCAGTGCGCAGGGAGCCGGCTGCCGATCCCCGAAGACATGCGGGCGTCGCGCTTCGCGTGCAGACGGTCGACGTAGACCACCTCTGTCCCGTCGAGCACGGCGAGGTTCACGACCTGCCGGGTGAGCTCGAGGAGGCGGCCGAGGTAGGGCAGCGCGATCTCCGAGAGACTGGCCGATCGCGCGGCGCGATTGCCGATCTCGAAGATGGCGAGGCCCAGTTCGTAGCCTTCGTTTGTCCGTCGGAGGAGCCCCAGTTCGATGAGCTCGTTGGCGATGCGGTGGGTCGTCGACCGAGGGATGCCGGTGCGCTCGGCGAGCTGGTTGAGAGTCAGGAAGTCCTCACGAAGCCGGAAGGCGTCGAGGATGGCGAACCCCCTCCCGAGCACCGATTTCGCCGTCGATTCGCTCTCCTCCACCGCCATGGTGCACATCATACGTCCGCCCGCCAGGTGGGACGGCCAGGCCGCCACGCACCCGCTCGTCCTAGTGTCGTCGGCGACGGAGGAGGTCGAGATGGCCGATCGGCTGGCGGGAAAGGTGGCGCTCATCAGCGGCGCCGCACGTGGGATGGGGGCCGCCTTCGCGCGTGCAATGGTCGCCGAGGGCGCGTACGTCGTCGTCGCCGACGTGCTCGACGCCGCCTGTCGCGAGCTCGCGTCCGAGCTGGGCGCGAGAGCGAGGTTCGCGGCACTCGACGTGCGGGAGAGCGCGCAGTGGGACGCCGCGGTCGCCGTTGCCGTCGCCGAGTTCGGCGGGCTCAGTGTGCTCGTGAACAACGCCGGCATCATCCGCAGCGCCGCGACGGCGGACACGACGGATGCCGACTGGGACGACGTGCTCGCGATCAACCTGACCGGCGCGTTCCGTGGCATCCGCGCTTCCCTTCCCGCGCTGACCCGATCCGCGCCGAGCTCGATCGTCAACATCTCCTCCACCGCCGGAATGAAGGGGATGGCGCGGATCCCGGCGTACACGGCCTCGAAGTTCGGACTCCGAGGTCTCACCAAGTCCCTGGCGGTCGAGCTCGGCACGACCGGAGTTCGGGTTAACTCCGTTCATCCGGGGAACATCCGCACCGACATGCTCACCCGCACCGGGCCCTTCCCGCTCGTGCCGGCCGGCCGCGCCGGCACCGCCGAAGAGGTCGCTAGGGTCGTCGTCTTCCTGGCGAGCGACGAGAGCTCCTTCGTCACCGGCGCGGAGTACGCGGTCGACGGCGGAGAGACAGCCGGAGTCGCCGGCGATCAGCGAGACGAGCGCCCCCGCCATCCCGAAGAGTGAGACAATCAACCCCTCGCGCCCCGTCTCCGCGCACAGTGGTTTCAGGGCGCGGTCGCGCCCCCACGATCGATTGAAGAGTGACAGCGTGGTTGCTGAATCCGCACCGTTCGACCCGACGCGCGAGGTCCGATACGACCTCGAGTTCGCGAACATCCCCGACGTCCTGAGGCGCCGGGCGCATGACATGCCCGACAAGGTCGCCGTCATCGACGAGGGCTCCGAGTACACCTACGGACAGGTCTGGGACCTGGTCCGCCGGGCAGCGGGCGGCTTCCGGGACCTCGGCCTCGAAAAGGGCGACCGGTTCGCCGTGATGCTGGAGAATCGCCTGGAATGGATCGTGGGTGTCCTCGGCGGACTGGTGAACGGCGGGATCCTCGTTCCGATCAGCACCCGATTCGTGGGCGCCGAGGTGCGGCTCCTCCTCGAGCTGAGCGGTGCGCGCGTAATGCTGACCTCGTGCGACGGCGCACGGGACTACCACCGTCTGATCTGCGACGACCTGGGTACCGCGCCCGTGGAGAGGGTCGTCGTCGTCGGCGCGAGTTCCTCCGGCGAGATCACGAGCTGGGACGACCTCCTCGCGAACCCGCTCGGCGCTGCCGAGCTCGACGCCCTCGTCGACGGCATCACGGGCGACGACATCTCCGACATCATGTTCACCTCGGGGACGACGGGCACTCCGAAGGGCGTCGTCGCCCGGCACGGCCAGAGCGTCCGCGCCCACGGCCAGCTGATCACGTCGGCGGGCTATCGGGGCGACGATCGCGTCGTGGTGATCCCGCCCTTCTTCCACACCTGGGGCTACAAGTCGGGATGGCTCGGGTGCATGCTGCTCGGCAGCACGTCGATCCCGGTCAGGCGCCACGATGCCGTCTCGACCATGGCGCTCATCGAGCGATTCGGCGCCACCGCACTCCCCGGGCCGCCGACCGTCTTCCACGACATCCTCGACTCACCGGAGCGCGGCGACTACGACCTCACGAGTCTCCGACTCGCATTCCCGGCGGCAACGACCGTGCCCGCCTCGCTGGTGCTGCGCATCCGGAACGAGCTGGGCATCGCGCTCGTGACGACGGCCTACGGCCTGACCGAGACCATGGCCACGGTGACCGCGAACAATCCGACCGACACGGTCGAGCGGATCACCGAGACGGTCGGCCGACCGATCCCCGGCTGCGAGGTGAGGATCGTCGACGTCGCGACGAACGCCGTCGTGGGCCCCGGTGAGACCGGCGAGATCGAGGTGCGCGGATTCAACGTCACCTCCGGCTACTGGGACAACCCCGCAGCGACGCAGGAGCTGTTCGACGGCCAGTGGGCGCGGAGCGGCGACATCGGGACGATGGACGCCGACGGCTACGTCCGCGTCACGGATCGCAAGAAGGACATGTTCATCATGGGCGGATTCAACGCGTATCCCGCGGAGATCGAGCACGTGCTCAGCGAGTATCCGGGGCTCCAGCGCGTGTCTGTGATCGGCGTCCCCGACGAACGCTCCGGCGAGGTCGGTGCGGCGTTCGTCGTCCCGAGGCCCGGTGCCGTCATTGACGAGGCTGCCGTGATCGCCTGGTCGCGGGAGCGGATGGCGAACTTCAAGGTCCCGCGGTACGTGCACGTCGTCGACGACCTGGTCTACAACGCGAGCGGGAAGGTCCTCAAGGGAGCGCTCCGCGAGCAGCATCGGCGCATCGTCGAGCCGTCGCCGGGAGTCCTGTCATGACCGCCGGCGGCCTGCCGCGCGTGGTCATCGTCGAGGAGGGGATGCGCGATGGCCTGCAGATCGAGTCGAGCGACGTCACCGTCGACGAGCGCGTGCGCCTCCTCGACACCCTGTCTCGGTCGGGGCTCCAGCGCATCGTGGTGGGCGCATTCGTCAGCCCTCGATGGAGCCCGTCGATGGCCGGCACCGACGAGGTGATCCGGAGGATGCACGTCGAGCCGGGCGTGGAGTACACCGCGCTCGCCCTCAACGCGAAGGGCGTCGAGCTGCAGCAGGAGTTCATCCCGCCGCTCACCCGCAAGAACGCGGCACGCACGATCGTCCACGCCTGCGACGTCTTCGTCCAGCGCAACACCAACCGCGATCAGGCAGCGGAGATCGCGGCGTGGCCGGGCGTCATCGGCCGCGCGGTCCGCGCCGGCGCCGAGACGGCGACGATCGCCCTCAACGCCGGATTCGGCTCGAACTGGCTGGGCGATTTCTCCCACGAGGAGCGGATGAGCTACCTCGAGCGTCAGCACGATCTCTGGACGGCCGCAGGCGTCGAGGTCGACACCGTGTGGCTCGGCGACCCGATGGGGTGGAACACGCCGGGGATCGCGACCGAGATGATCTCGGCGATCCGCGCGCGCTGGCCCGCGGTGCGCACGTTCCACTTCCACCTGCACAATCAGCGCGGGGCGGCGATCGTAACCGCCTACGCGGCGATCATGAGCCTGGGCGCGGAGCACACGGCGGTCTTCGACACCGCCATCGGCGGGATCGGCGGATGCCCCTACTGCGGCAACGGGCGAGCCACCGGCATGATCCCCACAGAGGACTTCGTCGACATGCTCGAGGAGATGGGCATCGACACCGGCGTGGACCGGGCCGTGCTCATCGAGGCCGCACGGCTACTGTCTGAGATCCTCGGGCGGCAGGTTCCGGGCAAACTCAGCCAGGCCGGACCGCGACCTCGCGGAGCGGACCTCTACCCGATGGACATGCCGTTCGTCGAGACCTTCGCCGAGGCATCCCACTTCGTCGACGGCCCCGCCGCCTACGCGCACCAGCGCTCCCCCTGGCCGGAGCCCATCCACAGCGATGCCCGGGACGCCGTCGAGTCGACACTGAGGAGCGCGGAGTGAGCGGCGCGCTGGAGGGCGTGCGGGTCGTCGACGTGACCAGCAACGTGGCCGGCCCGTTCGCGACGCACATCCTCGCCGCCCTGGGCGCCGAGGTCGTGAAGGTCGAGCGTCCCCACACCGGTGACGACACCCGCGGCTGGGGGCCCCCGTTCTGGGACGAGGTGGGCCTCACCTTCCTCGACCTGAACCGCCGCAAGGAGAGCGTCGAACTGGACCTGAAAGATGCCGCCGACCGCGAGCGCCTCCTCGATCTCATCGCCTCGGCCGACGTGCTGGTGCAGAACCTCCGCCCGCAGAGCCTCGCACGCGCAGGCTTCGGCCCCGACGAGATGACCGCGCGATTCCCGCGGCTCGTCTACTGCGACATCTCTGGCTTCGGCTTCACCGGACCACTCGCCGACAGCCCGGCTTTCGATCCGCTGATGCAGGCGTACTCCGGCCTGATGTCCATCACAGGGCACGATGACGCGGCACCCGCGCGCATCCCGGTCTCGATGCTCGACAAGGGAGCGGGGATGTGGGCTGCGATCGGCGTGCTGGCCGCGCTGCGCGACCGGGAGACCACCGGGCGCGGTCAGGTCGTCCGCACGTCCCTGCTCGAGACGGCGTTCGGCTTCCAGGCCGTCCAGGCGATGAGCTACCTGGCGACCGACGTCGTGCCGACCCGGCTCGGATCCGGGACCACCGGGATCGCACCGTACGAGGCCTTCCCCACGCTCGACGGGCACGTGGTCATCGCCGCCGCGAACGACCGACTGTTCCGCGGTGTCTGCGCCGCCCTCGACCGCAGCGATCTCGCGACCGAACCCCGGTACGCGTCCAATGCGCAGCGCTTCGCCGCGCGCGCTGAGCTGCGTGACGCGCTGACGGAGCTTACGAAGGTGCTCAGCACCGCAGACCTCATGGAGCGGCTCGGGGCGCACAGCGTCCCCGCCCACCCGGTGAACACGATCGCCGACGCGGTGACCAGCCCTCAGGTCGACGCGATGCGCCTGTTCCAGCCCGTCGACGGGATGGCCGACGGCGTCGTCGCGATGCGGCTCCCGGTGACCTTCGACGGCGAGCTCGACAGTCCCGCCACCGCCCCGCCGACACTCGGCGGCACGACTCGGAAGGAGACCGGTCGATGACCGAATCGACGGATGCCGGCACGGACGGGCTTGTCTACGAGGTACGCAACCGCGTCGCGTGGCTGACACTCGACCGGCCCCACCGGCTCAACGCGCTCAGCACGAAGCTCTCCGCCGACATCGCTGCCGCGGCGGCGGAGGCGACCGAGGACCCGGATGTCTGGGCCGTCGTGATCCGCGGAGCGGGCGGCCGATCCTTCTCGGTCGGGAAGGACCTCAAGGAGCTCAACCAGAACGACGTCACGGGGCGCCCGCCGGCGACGCCGATGATCGGCTCGGCCCGCAACAACATCTTCGAGTCCGTCCTGGAGATCCCGAAGCCGGTCATCGCCTCCATCGACGGGTACTGCCTCGCCGGAGGGTTCGAGCTCGCGCTGGCCTGCGACATCCGCATTGCATCGGAGCCTTCGACGTTCGGCATGCCCGAGTCCCGTATCGGAATGGGCGGCAACTTCGCGTCGGTCGTGCTCCCGCGGATCATCCCGCGTGCGATCGCCGCGGAGATGCTCTACTTCAGCCGGCGGATCGACGCGCGGCGCGCCGAGCAGATCGGCCTCGTCAACCACGTCGTCCCGGCGGAGGAGATCGCCGCGTACACCGATGCGTTCGTGGCCGAACTCATGACGTACGCCCCCCTGTCGCTGCGGCGGTACAAGGAGATGATGACGAAGGGCTGGGAGCTGCCCATCCCGACCGCACTCCGCCTCAACGTCGGTCCGAACCCCTACACCTCCGCCGATCGCGTCGAGGGCGTCTTGGCGTTCCTCGAGAAGCGCCCGCCCGTCTGGCGCGCCGAATAGACCTCCCGAAAGGATCATCCATGCTCGACTTCGACGACTCCATCTACCTCGACGAGGACCTGCTCGCCATCCGCGAGGCCATCACCGAGCTCTGCGCCCGCTTCCCGATGCAGTACTGGATCGACAAGGACACCGCGGGCACCTACCCGGAGGAGTTCGTGGATGCGCTGCAGGAGGGCGGCTGGCTCTCCGTCCTCATCCCGGAGGAGTACGGTGGTGGCGGCATGGGCGTGCGCGCCGCGGCGGTCATCCTGGAGACCATCAACCGCTGCGGCGGAAGCGCGAACCAGGTGCACGCGCAGATGTACACCATGACGATGGTCGTTCGGCACGGGTCCGAGGAGCTCAAGCAGCGACTGCTCCCGCGAATCGCGTCGGGCGAGCTGCGCATGCAGGCGTTCGGGCTCACCGAGCCCGACGCAGGCTCCGACACGACCAAGATGCGCACGCGGGCCGTCCGCGACGGCGACCACTATGTCCTCAACGGCGGCAAGATCTACAGCTCACGCTTCTTCCACTCCGACATCTACCTCGTGATGGCGCGGACGACGCCGCTCGAAGACGTTCAGAAGAAGATCGACGGGATCAGCGCCTTCGTCGTCGACATCAAGGACGCCGGCGACGCCTTGCGCGCGACCGCCATCGACACGATGCTCAACCACGAGACCGCGCAGGTCTTCATCGACAACCTACGGATCCCCGCCGAGAACCTGATCGGCGAGGAGGGCAAGGGCTACCGCTACCTGATGAGCGGTCTGAACGCGGAGCGCATCATCGTCGCCTCGGAGCACGTCGGCTCGGCGTTCTGGTTCCTCGACCGCGCCACGGAGTACGCGAATGAGCGCGTCGTCTTCGATCGTCCGATCGGCCAGAACCAGGGCGTGCAGTTCCCGCTCGCCAAGGCCTACCTCGACACCTCGGCCGCCTCCCTGTTCCGCTGGCACGCCGCAGCGCTCTTCGACACCGGGGCGCAGGCCGGATTCGAGGCCACCGCCGCGAAGTACCTCTCGTCGCAGGCGCAGTGGGCGGCGGCAAACGCCGCCATGGACACCTTCGGCGGCGCCGGCCTCACGACCGAGTACGGCATCGAGCGGAAGTTCCGCGAGGCGCGGCTGTCGATGGTAGCGCCGGTGAGCAACAACCTCGTACTGAGCTACGTCGCGACGCAGCAGCTCCAGCTTCCGCGGTCCTACTGACAATGGCCGACGTCCTCTTCGACGAGATCGAGGTCGGCACGGTCCTGCCGTCTCGGACCTATACGATCGAGGCCGGCGAGGTCGCGGCGTACCGCGCCTCGCTGGGCCTCGCGGAGGGCGACGACGTCCCGCCCACCTTCTGCGTGCTGCTGCTGCGGGAGATGCGGACACTGCTTCCGGCGCCCCCTGGCGGCATCCATGCGGAGCAGCGGTTCGATTTCCACTCGCCGCTTCGCATCGGCGACAGGATCGTGGTGACCTCGACCGTGACGGAGAAGTACATCCGCAACGAAAGGCGGAACGTGGTGATCACGACCGACTTCGCCCGCGAGGGCGGCGACCTCGCGATCCGGGGAGTGGCCAGGAGGATCTGGGCACGATGAGCGAGCCGATCCATCAGGAGTTCGAGATCACGAGGGAGCAGGTGACTCGCTACGCCGACGTCGCCGTCGACCACAACCCCCTCCACCTGGACGACGAGTTCGCGCGCGAGCGAGGGTTTCCCGGAGCGATCGCCCACGGGCTCCTCACGCTCGGGCTGATCTCGTCGGCGCTGGAGGCATCCTTCGGATCCGCGTGGACTAGCGGCGGGAGGATCGAGGCCCGCTTCTCCGCGCCGGTTCCGGTGGGCGCGCGAGTTCGGGTGGATGCTGCGCCCATCGACTCATCCGAGGCCTCGGAGCTGCACTACTCTCTCGAGGCCCGCGTAGCGGACGCGATCGTCGTGAAGGCGACCGTGTCGGTTCCGGTGACATCGTGACGGACGGTCGCAGGGCGGTCATCGTCGGCGTCGCCGACGCGCCGCTGACGGACGGCCGGGTCGCGCCCGAGCAGACCGTCCTCCAGATCCTGGCGACGACGGGAGCCGCGGCCCTCGCCACGGCTGGCCTGTCGTGGCAGGACGTCGACGGCCTTGCCACCACCGGCGCGTGGGGGCTGTCGGGGGTCGGACAGTGGCCGACGCTCACGCTGGCGGAGTATCTGCGGCTCGCGCCGACCTGGATGGACTCCACCGCACTCGGAGGCTCGTCATTCGAGGTGCATGTCGCCCACGCCGCGGCCGCGATCGAGCGCGGCGACTGCGAGACCGTCGTCATCACCTATGCCAGCACCCAGCGCAGTCAGCGCAGCCGGAGTCTCGGCGGCCGGCCGCCCGAGCTGAGCGCGCAGTACGAAACGATCTGGGGGCTGCTGTCCCCCGCAGGCAGCTACGCTCTCGCGGCCCAGCGTCATATGCACGAGTTCGGCACCACCTCGGAGCACCTCGCCGCGGTCGCCGTCGCCGCGCACCAGTGGGCGGCTCTCACTCCGGGAGCCACGACCGGTGCGATCACGATGGACGAGGCGATGTCGAGCCCGCTGCTGAGCGACCCGCTGCGGAAAGTGGACTGCTGCCTCGTCACTGACGGCGGCGGCGCCATTGTGCTCACGACCGCGGAGCGCGCCCGCGATCTCGACGCGACCCCCATCGCCGTGAGCGGGACAGGCTCGGTGATGACGCACCAGTTCATCAGTCAGATGCCGGACCTCGCCAGATCGACGGCGGGGGTCAGCGCGGGCCGCGCGCTGGCCGCGGCAGGTCTGAGCATCGACGACATGGACGTCGTCGAGGTCTACGACTCCTTCACGATCTCGGTACTGCTCGCCCTCGAGGCTCTCGGAGTGTGCGCCCCGGGCGAGGCCGGACCGCTCGCCCTGAGCGGGGGTCTCGGCCCCGGCGGCGATCGTCCCGTGAACACCAACGGCGGCGGGCTGGCCCATTCCCATCCGGGCATGTACGGCATCTTCCTGCTGATCGAGGCGTATCGGCAGCTCACCGGGCAGGCTGGCGTCCGTCAGCTCCCTCGCGCCGAGACGGCGATCGTCAACGGGACCGGCGGCGTGCTCTCCAGCAACGGAACGGTGGTGCTCACCCGTGCCTGAATACCCGATCCGCCCGCTCCCGATCGTCGACGCGGAGTCCGCGCCGTTCTGGGCCGCGCTGCGCGAGCACCGGTACAGCGCCCAGCGCTGCCACGCGTGCGGGACGATCTACCTGTACCCCCGCGTGCTGTGCCCCGAGTGCCATTCCCCCGACGTCGGTTGGGTGGCGCTGGGCGGAGGCGGCGAGATCTACTCGTTCACGGTCTCCCGCAGACCCGCCGCACCTGGGTTCGCCTCACTCGTCCCCCTCGTGGTCGCCCTGATCATGCTGGACGAGGGGCCGCGGGTCATGTCGAACATCGTCCGAGCCGACCCGGAAGGGATCCGCATCGGGGCGCGCGTCGAACTGGAGTACCTCGACGTCACCGAAGAGATCACGCTGCCGGTGTTCCGGCTGGCCTGAGCAGCAGCAAGCAGTACGAGAGAGGGAGCAGCATGTCAGGTCTCGGCGGAAAGGTCGTCCTGGTCACCGGAGGCGGCGGCGGAATCGGCGCGGCGATCGCGGAGCGGCTCGCGACCGACGGCGCACGCGTCATCGTCCACGACCTCGGCGTCTCGCTGGACGGTCAGAGCACGGGCGACCCGGGACCCGCCCAGAGCGTGGCCGACGGCATCGTCCGCGCCGGCGGCGAGGCCGTCGCCGAGTTCGGCGACGTGACGGACTACGACGCCATGGGCGCCGTGTTCGAGCGCGCGATCGACCGCTGGGGCAGCGTCGACGTCGTCGTCCCGGTGGCGGGCATCCTCCGCGACCGCATGATCTTCAACATGACCCCCGAGGAGTGGGACGCCGTCATCAAAGTCCATCTGCGCGGCCTGTACACCGTGACCTCGCACGCCTCGCGTCACTGGCGCGCCCAAGAGGCGACGGTGGGAGGCCGACGGCTCATCGCCGTGACCTCCCGATCCGGACTGTTCGGTGCAGCCACGCAGCCGAACTACTCCGCGGCCAAGCTGGGCGGCGTCGGCTTCGTCTACTCCTGCGCGAAGGCGCTGAGCAAGTACGACGTCGCGTCGATGGCGATCGCCCCCACCGCGGCCACCCGCATGACGGCGACTCAGCCCGGCGACCGGGCCACCGCGCGCGCCGACGACGAGGAGTTCTCGCCCGACAACGTCGCACGCGTCGTCTCCTACCTGGCCGGCGATCGCTCATCCTGGCTGAACGGTCAGGTCGTCGGCTCGAACGGCTATCAGATCGACCTCTACACGCGCCCCCGGGTCGGAGCGTCCGTGCGCCGCGACGCGCCGTGGGACGCGGACGACCTCGCCACGACACTGGAAGCCGAGTTCCAGGCACTCGCGGACTCGCAGAGCGCGCTGGGAATGGCGGCACGCTCCGATGGATGAGCGTTCGCTGCTCCGGACCTCCGCCGAGGGCGCGGTCCTCGTGCTCACGCTCGATGACGCCGAGACCCGCAACGCCTTCACCCCCACCCTCCGCGATCAACTGGCCGGCGCCCTCGCGGCGGCCGTCGAAGACGACTCCATCAGGGCGGTCGTCCTGACCGGCGCCGGCAGGGGGTTCTGCTCCGGCGGCAACACGCGCGCGATGGGGACGGTGACCGAAGCGCAGAAGCGCGCCAGCATGCTGCGCACGGCGGAGTTCGTCGAGCAGCTCGTCACCTTCCCGAAGCCGGTCGTCGCCGCCGTCCACGGATACGCGGTCGGGGCGGGCATCCCCCTGGCACTCGCGTGCGATGTCGTCGTCGCCGAGCAGAGCACGCGCTTCATCGTGGGCTTCACCGCCCTCGGGCTGGTCCCCGACCTGGGTGCGCACTTCTTCCTCGTGCAGGCGCTCGGACCGCGCGGCGCCAAGCGCCTCCTGTGGTCGGACGGCGAGGTCGACGCCGACGAGGCTCACCGCCGAGGGCTGGTGGATGAGCTCGCCGGCGACGGCGATGGCCTCAGCCGAGCGGTCGCGCTGGCCTCCGGGCTCGCCGCCGGACCGACCTTGGCCATGGGGGCCACGAAGCGCATCATCGCCGACGCCGACCTCGACGACCTGCGCCGGACGCTGCGCGCCGAGGCCGAGGCATCCGCCCGCCTGCGCAGCAGCGAGGACCACATCGAGGGCGTCGCGGCGCTGCGCGAGAAGCGCCGCGCCCGTTTCACCGGGCGCTGACGCGGCTCTCGACCCGGAAGTCCTCCGGCAGGAACTGGTGCGCCAATAGCCAGTAGTCGCTGATGCGCCAGGGCAGGAAGATCACGACGCGCCCGGCCGAGTTCTTCACGTAGCTGCGCACGAGATCGGTGCCCCACACCATGCCGGCGTTCATCGAGTCGACCTCCGCTTGATACTCCTGGAGGATCTCCGGACGCACGGCGAGCGTGCCGCCGCCCTGCTCCTCGAGGAACTCCACCGCATCCGCGATGTATCCCGCGGAGACCTCCGCGATGAAGAGGTAGCTGCCGCCCGGACCGGGGTGCGTGTTGGGGCCGTACATGATGAAGAGATTGGGAAAGCCGGGCACGGTCATCCCCAGATAGGCCGAGGCATCGTCCTTGTTCCAGGCGTCGCCGAGCCGCACGCCACCGGGTCCTGTGACCGGGAGGGTGGCGAGGTACTCGGTCGCGGAGTACCCGGTCGCGAAGATCACGATGTCGACCTCGTGCTCCTCTGCGTCCTCCGCGACGACGGCGTGGGGGCGGATCGCCGACACGCCCCGCGGGACGACGCGGACGTGGTCCTTCCGGATGGCGGCGAACCAGCCGTTGTCCAGCAGCAGCCGCTTGGCGAACGGCGGGTAGTCGGGGAGCGAGATCTCGATGAGATCGTCCCGGCCCTCGAGCTGCTGCCGCAGATAGCGCTCGTAGTAGCGCCGCTGCGAGGCGTTCACCCGGTTCACCGAGCGCGGGAACTCCTCCCAGCCCTCCTCGACGAGCAGCGCGGGGAAAGCTCCGTCGTTCCAGATCGTCGCGAGCCGGAATCGCCACCACTCCCGATAGCTCGGCACCCAGCGGTTGAGCTGGTCGATCTCCGGAGGGAACTGCTCGAAGTAGTCCTCGACGGGGGCGATCCACTGCGGCGTGCGCTGGAAGAGCACCAGCTCGTCCACCTGATCCACGATCGCCGGGACGAGCTGCATGGCGCTCGCGCCCGCGCCGATCACCGCCACCCGCTTTCCGCGCAGATCCACGCCCTCGGGCCATTGGGCCGTGTGGATGACCTCCCCCGCGAAGTCGTCGATGCCCGGCATCGCCGGCATCGCCGCGGTCGCGAACGTGCCGACCGCGCTGACGAGGACTCGCGGCGTGAGGACCTCCGTGCCGCCGTCGGGGATTCGCAGCTCGATCCGCCAGCGCTCGCCCTCGTCATCCCAGACCGCGCTGGTCACCTCGGTGCCGAACCGGATCGACTCGTGCAGCGCGTGGCGCTCGGCGACGGACCGCGCGTAGTCCAGCATCTCGGGCTGCCGGGCGAACACCCCCGACCACGGGTACGGATCGGTGGCGAGCGAGTAGAGCTGTGTCGGCGTGTCGACGCCCGCGCCGGGGTAGTTGCTGGTCAGCCAGACACCGCCGACGTCGGAGTTGCGCTCGATGATCGTGAACGGGATGCCGCGTTCCTGGAACTCGATACCGGCCCGCAGTCCCGAGAAGCCCGCCCCCACGACCACGACGTCGGTCTCGATGAGCCGTTGCTCCCCCGGCACCGCCTCCGACGGCGACTCTTCGACACGCCCATCGACGGACTCGTCGATGGCCAGATCCGCGGCGAAGATGTCGGCGTACTCGATCCGCGCCGGCTGTCCGATCGCCGCCGACATCAGCGCGCGCAGGGTGTCGCGGTCGGGCCTGCTCATCGCGGCGGGCCGGCCGGCGTGCCACTCGAGCACGGCATCCAGCGCCGCCTCGCGGACCTTCGCCTGCAACTCCGGCGCGAGGCCGCCCGAGGGGTTCTCGACGAGCCCCCGCACGCGCTCCACCGTGTACGGCGGCTCGATCCACGACCGGTCTCCGGTCAGCTGCACCAGCACGGGCAGGAGGGTCGGGATGCTCGCGTGCTCGAGAGCCTGCGCGAGTTCCGCGCGGCCGATGGCCTGACGAGGGAGTTCAGTCATGCGTTCGCTGTCCATTCCTGCCGATGCTGAGGGGATCGGCGACCTCCACGCGACCCGGACGCCGGTCGAGCTCGGCGATGTCGAGCCCCGACGACGTGCAGATGTAGAGGAGTCCGTCGCCGCCGAGCCGGCACGCCCAGGCCGGCTGCGAGGCCGTGAGGCTCTCGACCTCCACTCCCGTCGCGTCGACATGACGGACGACGGCGGATCCCATCGCGGCGTACCAGATCCCGCCCGATGCGTCACGGTCGATTCCGTCCGGTCGGGTGCCGGGCGGGAGCTGGACGAGCGTCTCGCGGTCGGTCAGCTCGCCGCCGGCGTCGATGCGGAAACGCGTGATCCGGTCGGCGAAGGTCTCCGCGAGCACCAGTTCTGTCCCGTCCGGCGACACCGCCATGCCGTTGGGCCCGAGGAGGTCCTCGGCGACGACCACGGCCGCCCCGTCGGCGTCGACGTGGACGAGGACCGTCGGCCGCGGCGGCTCCTTCGTCAGGCTGAATCCGACGTTGCCGACGAAGAAGCCGCCTCGCCGGTCGGACTCGAGCTCGTTGGTCCGGGAGGAGGAAAACGGACGGATGTCGATGTGCCGGACGGGCTCGCCGCCGTCCCACCGGTAGACGGCCCGGTCGGTCATGCTGACGGCGAGCGCGCCGACGTCGTCCCAGCCGAGTCCGGCCGCCGAACCCGGGACGCGGAATCGCACGCGGACCGAGCCGCTTCGCGGGTCGATCGACGACACCTCCCCGGTGTGCATGTCGGAGACCCACACTTCGCCGTCGTGCCAGCGCGGGCACTCCGGGAAGGCGAACCCGGCGGCGAGGATCCTGGTGTCGACCGGGTCAGTCATGGAATCTCGGCTCCCGGCGCTCCGCGAAGGCGGCCATCGCCTCGCGTGAGTCGGGGTGTCCGCGCAGGCGCGCGGTGAATGTCTGCTCGTGTCGGTAGCCCGCTCGCAGCTCCATGAACTCCACGTCGTTGAGGGACGCCTTCGCCAGCCTGACGGCGGCCGGGCTCTTGCGCGCGATCAGCTCGGCGAGCTCGAAGGCGGCGGCCAGCGGGTCCTCGGCCGACTCGGCGGCGGGGAACGATCCGCTCGCGAGCAACTCGGATGCGGGAACGGCGGCTCCCGTGAGCGTCATGCGTCGCGCCCAGCGGCTTCCGAACAGTCGCGCCGCCCAGACGCCGCCGCCGAGGAGTCCGACGTTGATCTCGGGCAGACCGAAGGCCGCGCGCTCCCCCACGACGACGATGTCGGATGCCGCGACCAGGCAGAGTCCGCCTCCGAGCGCCGGGCCGTCGACGGCGGTGACCACCGGCACGGGGCAGTCCGCGATCGACGCGTTGAGCTCGCGTGCCAGCCGGTTGTAGGCGCTCTCCTCGCCGGACCCGGGGTCGCTCTCCCGGCGTGCTTTGACGTCGCTGCCGGCGCAGAACACGCGGCCCTCGGCGGAGAGGACCGCTGCACGGACGCCGCTCGTTCCGCCGATCCGGTCGAACACGTCGACGATGTCGGACATCGTCTGCGCAGTCAGCGCGTTCACCGGCGGGCGGTTCAGCACGACATGGGCGACATGGCCCGTCACGTTCATCGTGACCTCTGACGACACTGGCGCCACCTTCTTTCCTCGCGCGGTCTCATGTTGCTCGCAACACGGACGGGAAATCGCGTCCATCCCACCTGGCGGGATGGACGGGGGCCCGTTGGGGAGCGACTCGTAGCCTGGCCGATGGATACAGAGGGGTGACATGTCAGCAACGGCGCGCGATACGGAGCTTACGGCGACCGAACTCGCCCTGCAGAGCGAGGTCCGCGAGTTCCTCGCGGCAGAGCTTCCGAGGGGCAGCTTCGTCCCCGGACTCGGGATGGTCGGCGGACGCGACCCGGAGTTCTCGAGGAAGCTGGCCCAGCGGGGATGGCTGGGGATGTCGATCCCCGCGGAGCACGGCGGGGCGGGGCGTTCGGCGGTGGAGCGATTCATCGTCGTGGAGGAGCTGCTGCGATGGGGCGCGCCGGTCGAGCACCACTGGAACGCCGACCGCCAGATCGCGCCGATCCTCGCCCGCTACGGCACCCCCGAGCAGCGCCGTCGGTTCGTGGATCCCATCTGCGCGGGTGAGCTGTCGTTCGCCCTCGGGATGAGTGAACCGGATGCCGGCAGCGACCTCGCCGCCGTCGCCACCCGCGCTGTCAAGGTCGAGCGCGGCTGGCGGGTCAACGGCACCAAGATCTGGACGAGCGGAGCGCACGAGAGCGACTGGTTCATCATCCTGTGCCGCACCAGCGACGAGGAGGACCGCAGGCAGGGCCTGTCGCGCCTTATCGTCGACCTCCACGGGGAGGGCGTGACGGTGAAGCCGATCGAGTTCCTCGACGGGACCTCGGAGTTCAACGAGGTGTCGATGGTTGACGTCTTCGTGCCCGATGACCTCCTGGTCGGCGAGGTGGGGGCGGGCTGGAGCCAGAACGTCGCGGAGCTCGTGTACGAGCGGGGCGGACCCGAGCGGTGGCTGTCGCCGTACCTCCTCGTCGAGCAGCTGCTCCGCGAGCACGCCGACGGGCTTCCGGATGCCTACGCCGCTGTCGTCGCGGACGCCACGGCGGCCTGGTGGGCGATGCGGCGGCTCTCCCTGCAGATCGCACGCAAGATCGATCGGGGGGAGGCTCCCGCTCACGAGTCGGCGCTCGTCAAGGACATCGGGACGCGGTTCGAGCAGAAGCTCGTCGCCGACCTGCTGGACGTCGCCGAGCAGGACGTGGTCGAGGACGAACCCGGATCGTTCCGCGGGCTCCTCTTCGCCGCCGTCCTCAATAACCCGGCCTGGACACTCCGCGGAGGGACCACCGAGATCCTCCGCACCATCATCACGAGGGGGCTGCGATGAGCGACGACAGCGACCAGATCGCCGAGGTCGTCGACGAGGTGCTCAGCGCGTGGGGACCGGCCGACCAGGCGAAGCCCGAGACGAGCCTCGCCGCGTGGGAGGCCCTGCTCGAGCTCGGCTTCCCGTACGTGTCGCTCGATGAGGATCTCGGCGGCTCCGGCGGCTCGCACGAGGACGCGTTCGCCGTCCTCCGGGCGCTGGGCGCCCATGGCTCGGGTGCGCCGATCGCCGAGTCCGGGCTGCTCGCCGGGTGGCTGCTCACCCAGGCGGGGCTCGAGATCGAACCCCGACTGGTGGCGTTCGCACCCCCGCTCGGCGGGACGCTGACCTACGACGGCCGGACCGTCGCCGGAGAGGTGTCGGGTGTCGCCTGGGCGGAGCACGCCGCGTACCTCGTCGCTCTGGCCGAAGGACCCGACGGTCCGGTGGTCGTGGAGGTGCCCGCGGAGGCGCTGGCGGTGAGCGCGACCGCGCACACCCTCGCCGGCACACCGCGCAGCAGAGTCGTGCTCGACCAGGCAGCGCCCGCCCGCGTCGCACCCAGCACGGTCGATGCGGGCCGGCTCCTCCGGCGGGCGGCGGCCACCCGCGTCGCACTCATCGCCGGCGGACTGGAGCGGGCCCGCGATCTCAGCGTCCGGTACACCGCCGAGAGGGTCCAGTTCGGGCAGCCCGTCGCCAAGTTCCAAGCGGTCCAGGTGCATCTGGCACGCCTCGCCGAAGATGCGGCGCTCGTCGGGATGACGGCCGATCTCGTGGCATCCGCTCTCGATTCCTCCCCCGATCCCGCTTTCGACATCGCCGCCGCCACCCTCGTGGCGCGGGCGTCGACGAGGGAGTCCACCAAGGCGGCGCACCAGGCGCACGGCGCTATGGGCGTCACCCGGGAGTACCCGCTGCACGTCGTGACCCGCCACCTCTGGCAGTGGGCGCACGACTACGGCTCGCTGAGCCTGTGGCGCGGCGTCGTCCTCGACGCGGTGCGCGCGGGGGGTGCCGACGGCTACTACCCGCTGATCGCGGCCGAGACGAACGGCCCCGGGAGATGACGCTGCTCGAGGGAAAGTCCGTCATCGTCACGGGTGCCGGCCGCGGGCTCGGGCGAGCATATGCGTTCGCCGCCGGAGCAGCCGGCGCCTCGATCGTCGTCAACGACATCGACTCCGTCTCCGCCGACCGCACCGTGGCCGACCTTTCCGCCGCAGGGTTCCCGGCCGTCGCCGCGCCCGGCGCCACGGATGAGACGCGCGTCGGCGTCAGGCTCGTCGACACGGCGCTCGGCGAGTTCGGCCGACTGGACGGGGTCGTGGCCAATGCCGGGGTCATGCGTGCGGCGTCGATCTGGGAGGAGACCACCGCGAACCTCGAGTGGCACTTCCGGGTGAACGTCGTCGGCGTCGCGAACGTCGTCGTGCCCGCCGCGAAGGCCATGCGCGACAGCGGCGGCGGATCGGTCGTGCTGGTCACATCGGGGGCGCGCACCGGCTTGCCGGGGATCGGCGCCTACGGAGCCAGCAAGGGTGCGGTCGCGACGCTCGCGTGGACCTGGGCGACCGAATTGGCGGATGCCGGCATCCGTGTCAATGCGATCTCCCCGGTCGCCAACACCGACATGTTCGCGCTGGCCGTCAACCAGCTCGCCCCGCCTCCCGACCCCGAGCAGATCGCACCGGTCGTGACCTATCTCCTCTCCGATCGCTCACGACGGATCACCGGTCAGATCGTCCGGTTCACCGGCACCGTCGCCGGGCTCTATCCCTCGCCGGTCCCGCTGTCGGCGGAGGCGTCGGCGGACGGATGGACCGCGGAGGAGATCGCGGACGCCATCGAGGGTCCGCTCGCCCACGGCATCGCGGATGTCTCCTCGGGCGCCGACCTGCTGCGCGTGCCGCTGGAGCCGACCCGGTGACCGAGCGCCTCGCGGAGAAGGTGGTCGTCGTCACGGGAGCCGCCCAGGGGATGGGCCAGACGCACGCACGCCGTCTCGTCGCCGAAGGAGCGCTGGTCGTGCTCGCGGACATCGACGAGGAGGGCACCGCGGTGCTTGCCCGCGAACTCGGCGAGGCAGCCCTGCCGGTGAGGCTGGACGTGACCCGGGAGGCCGACTGGTCGGACGCGCTCGATCGTGCGGTCGAGCGGTTCGGGCGCGTCGACGCGCTCATTAACAACGCGGGGCTCCTTGCCCGGGGTGACGTGGACTCGACCCCGCGCGAGACCTGGGAGCGGGTGATGAACGTGAACGCCACCGGCGTGTACCTCGGCACGGCAGCTGTCATGCCGCTCCTGAAGGCGCAGTCCTCCGGGTCGATCGTCAACATCTCCTCGGTCGACGGGCTGCGCGGCACCGACCACCTCTTCGCCTATACGGCGAGCAAGTGGGCGGTGACGGGAATGACCAAGGCGGCGGCCATGGAATGCGCGCCGTGGGGAATCCGCGTCAACTCGGTGCATCCGGGGCTGATCCTGACCCCGATGTCCGAGTCCCTGGGCCCGACGCGCCTCGCGATCCCGATGGGGCGAGGGGCCCGGCCCGAAGAGGTCTCGGCGATGGTGGCGTTCCTCGCCTCGGACGAGTCCGCGTACTGCACGGGGGCGGAGTTCGTGATCGACGGCGGCCTGACCGCCGGCATCCCGCACCGCGACCCCAGCGCCGTCGCCTGAAGAGCCATGGACTCCCACCGACCTCGCCCGCATCTCAGCCGGAGCGCGGCGTTCTGGACCTCGAGCGGGATCATCGTCACCATCCTCGCCGCCTCGAGCGCGCCATCCCCTCTCTATCCCTTCTACGAGGAGACGATCGGGCTCACTCACATCGACATCTCGTTCGCCTTCAGCGGCTACCCGATCGGGCTGCTGCTCGCTCTTCTCATCGCCGGATCAATCTCGGATCACCTCGGCCGCAAGCCGGTGATCATCGTCTCGCTGGCGGGACTCATCTGCTCGATGGTCCTCCTGCTCGTCGCCACGGCGACGCCGGTCCTGATAGCGGGTCGCCTGCTGCAGGGACTGTCGACCGGGGTCGCCCTGGGCGCGGTCGGCGCGTATCTCGTCGAGCTCGCACCCGTCGGGCGTCCCCACCTGGCCAGTCTGGTCAACAGCGCGGGGGCGGTGATCGGCACCGCGGTCGGCGCCATTCTCGGGAGCGTGGCGGCGCTGGTCTGGCCCTCGACGCCGATGGTTGTCTTCGGCCTCCTCCTCGTGATCTTCGCCGGCGAATTGGTCAGCATCTCGTTGTCGCCGGAGTCCTGGCGCCGCGTGCCGGGGCTGGCCGCCTCGCTCGTTCCCCGTATCCACATCCCCCGGCGGGTTCGTCGCGAAGCGCCCTGGACGATGCTTGGCCTCTTCCTCGCGTGGGCGGCATCCAGCGTGACCCTCTCTCTGGCGCCCGTGCTGCTCAGCGACCTCGTGGGCGGTTCCGGGGCGATCCTCGGCGCAGTCGTTGTCCTGACGATGTGCCTGCCGGGGGCGGTCGCGGCCTTCGTGCTCGCGAAGCAGTCTGCGGCCACCATCATGATCGTGACCGTGATCAGCCTCATCCCGGGCGCAGGACTCACGATCCTCGGCACGTCGCTGAGCTCCCTGACCGCCTATCTCGCGGGCACCGCGATCGCAGGCATCGGCGTCGGTGCGTCCCTGCTGGGCGCCCTCCGGATGCTGACGACAGCAGCCGACCCCGAACACCGGGCGGGCGCGATCAGCGCGGTGTACGTCGCGGCGTACGTCGGACTCGCGCTCCCCACCATCCTCGTCGGCGCACTGGCGTCCACGCTGGGCCTCGCAAACGCCTTTCTGGCGTTCGAGGCGGCTGTCGTGGCATTCGCGGTGGTCAGCCTGATCGGACTCGTCCTCACCACCCGGCCAGGTCCGCCGGGACCCGCCAGTGCGCAGTTCAAGGAGGCAACATGACCATCGCTACCTCGCTCGACGAGCGTTCCGTCATCGCGGACGTCCCCGACGGCCTCTTCATCGGAGGACGCTGGGTCCAGACTGAAGCGCGCATCGCCGTGCGCGACCCGTCGTCGGGCAAGACGCTGGCCGCCATAGCCGACGCCGGCGCCCGCGAGGGCGTCGCGGCCCTCGACGCCGCCTCCGGCGCTCAGCGCGGGTGGGCGAGGTCGAGCGCCCGCGACAGAGCGCGGGTGCTGACCCGGGCGTACGAACTGGTGCAGCAGCGCCGTGACGAGTTCGCCCTCCTCATGACCCTGGAGATGGGAAAGCCGCTCCCGCAGTCGTACGCGGAGGTGGACTACGCCAGCGAGTTTCTCCGCTGGTACGCCGAGGAGGCGGTCCGCATCGGCGGGTGGTACGGCAGCAATCCCGAGAACACTGGGCGGATGATCCTGTCGCATCACCCAGTCGGTCCGGCCCTTCTCATCACCCCGTGGAACTTCCCGCTGGCGATGGCTACGCGCAAAGTCGCTCCCGCGATCGCGGCGGGCTGCACGAGCATCATCAAGCCCGCTGCGCTCACTCCCCTGAGCACGCTGGCGTTCGCCCGGGTCCTGGAGCAGGCGGGTCTCCCCGACGGCGTCGTCAACGTCGTCACCACATCGGCATCCGGGGCCCTCTCGGGCGCGGTTCTGAAAGATGCGCGGCTCCGCAAACTCAGCTTCACCGGCTCCACCGAGGTTGGCCGAACACTTATCGCACAGGCGGCCGAGAACATCCTCCGGGTCTCGATGGAACTGGGCGGGAATGCGCCGTTTCTCGTCTTCGAAGACGCCGACCTCGACGCCGCAGTGGAGGGCGCGCTGCAGGCGAAGTTCCGCAACATCGGCCAGGCATGCACCGCCGCAAACCGCCTTCTCGTTCACGAGTCGGTCGCCGGGGCGTTCGCCGATCGCTTCGCGCGCCGGGTGGAGGCGATGAAGATCGGCCGCGGAACAGAACCCGATGTAGAGATCGGTCCGCTGATCGACGACCGCGCCGTCGACAAGGCGGGCCGGCTCGTGACCGACGCGGTGTCGCGAGGCGCGCGGCCGGTGCTCGAAGGCGGGGCGATCGAGGGAGCGGGATCCTTCTACGCCCCGACCGTTCTGAGCGACGTACCCCGCGATGCCCGGATCGGCAGCGAGGAGATCTTCGGGCCCGTTGCAGCGATCAGCAGCTTCCGCGACGAGGACGACGCGATCGCCGCGGCGAACGCCACCGAGTACGGTCTCGTGGCGTACGCGTACACCGAGAGCGTGTCGCGCGGTCAGCGCCTGATGGAGCAGCTTGAGACGGGGATGCTCGGCTGGAACGTCGGCGTGCTGTCCAACGCCGCGGCGCCGTTCGGCGGCGTGAAGCAGTCCGGCTTCGGTCGCGAGGGCGGTGCCGAGGGCATTCACGACTACCTCTCGATGAAGTACACGCTCACTCCGAACCCGTACCGGTGATGGAGGGTCTGTACCCCCGGGTTGCTGCGCACCTCGGGATCTCCGGCCCCGATTCCCCGCTGCTCCGTGAGACAGCCGGCTCAGTCGATCCCGTCGATCAGATTCTGGCGGCCGCTGACCTCGGCTTCGCCGGCGTCTTCGACAACTCGCTGCTGCAGCGAAGCGTGCGCGATCAGCGGCGGATGGGCAGGGCCCTGGCCGCGCGGAGCCTGTGGTTCGGCACGTGCACGCTCGCGGCAGCGCACACGGTGACCTGGACGGACCCCGGGATGGACCCCCGGCCGGCGATCCAGGCTGCCGCGGCGGCGATGGATCGGGCCGGAGCGAAGCTTCTCACCGTCATCGTGCACGACGACGGCACGGACCCCGCCGCGCAGCAGCGGCACGCGGCCGCCGGTCTCGCGCTGGCTGCAGACGAGGCGGTCCGGCACCAGATCACGATCGGCCTCGAGCCGGTCAGCCCGCAGCGCGTCCCGGGGGTGCTCGTCAGCCGGGTCGCCACAGCGCGAGCCATCGTCGACTACGTCTCCCACCCCAGCCTCCGCCTCGTCGCGGACACCTGCCACATCGCGCTCGAGGGTGACGACGTATCCGAAGCCCTGCGGCTGAACGCCGGACTCTGGTGCGCCGTCCAGATCGCCGATGTGCCCGGAAGGGTCGAACCGGGGGCGGGCTCTCTTCCCTTCACCGAGATCTTCGGCACGCTCCGAGATCTCGGGTGGACCGACCCCGTGGAGGCGGAGTTCACGCCGTCACAGACGGGCGAGGCCGGTGAGCGTCGCGCCATCGCGCTGCTCGAGGCCCTGCGCGGAGACGGATTCGCGGCCGGCGGACCGAACCCACGCTCCGCGGTCCCGTCGAGCGGGATCCTTCGACTCTGAAGATCTGCGCCGCTCATAGGATCACCGCGTCCGAAGGAGGGCCACACCCATGACAGATCACCTGGCAGGCAAGACCGTTCTCGTCGTCGGAGGAAGTGTCGGGATGGGCAGGGGCATCGTCCGCGCGATCGCCCGTCAGGGCGGGAACGTCGTCGTCGCCGATCGCGATGACGTCGGCGGTGCGGAGTGCGTCGAACAGGTCGTAGTAGCCGGGGGCGCGGCATCCTTCGTCCACTGCGATGTGACCGACGAGGAGCATATCGCCCGTGCCGTCGACACCGCACTGGAGCGGCACGGCCGACTCGACGCGGCGGTGAACAACGCGGCCATCGAAGGGCCGAAGATCAACACGATGGACTACCCGGACGACGACTGGCACCGCGTGCTGCACATCAACCTCACCGCGGTGTGGCAGTGCATGCGCCACCAGATCCGCGCGATGCTCGCCAACCCCGGAGGATCGATCGTGAACGTCGCCTCCACCGCCGGACTCACCGGGCTGCCCGGGCGTGCCGCGTACAACGCCGCGAAGCACGGAGTGATCGGGCTGACGAAGACCGCGGCCATCGAGTTCGGCCGCGTGGGGATCCGGGTCAACGCCGTCGCCCCGGGCTACATGCGCACCCCGATGAGTGTGCGCATCATGGGCGACCGCCTGGACGAGATCGGCCGCGAGGCGTCACTGCTCGGCCGGATCGCCGAGATCGACGAGATGGGCGAACCGGTCGCGTTCCTGTGCGGCGACGGGGCGTCCTGGATCACGGGCGCCGCGCTACCCGTCGACGGCGGCTTCCTCTCTCACGGTTGGTTCACTCGCCCGACGGGCTCGGATGGCATCCTCTACCCGTCCGAGTGAGCCCGCGGTCGTGACGGATCGGGCTATGAGCGACCTTCAGGGTCATCTCCCCGGCGACCCGAGTTTCCGGCGAGTCTCCCTGGCGCTCTTCTTCGCCGGATTCGCCATGTTCGTGCAGCTCTTCGACGTTCAAGCGGTGCTGCCGGAGCTCTCCGCGGAATTCGATGCCTCGCCCGCCTCCGCCGCTCTGACCGTGGCGGCGGGCTCCGTCGGCATCGCGGTCTCGGTCGTCCCGTGGGCGACCCTCTCGGACCGGGTCGGCCGCGTACCTGTTATGAAGTGGGCGATCATGGGGTCGGGCATCCTCGGGCTCGTCTCGCCGCTGGCTCCCACGCTCGAACTCCTCGTGATCTCGCGGTTTCTCATCGGGCTCGGCCTCGGGGCGATCGTCGCAGTGGCGATGGCGTATCTGGCCGAAGAGATCCACGCACCCTACGTCGCCTCCGCCGCGAGCACCTTCGTCGCCGGGAACGGGTTCGGAGCGCTGTTCGGCCGCATCGTCGCCGGTCTCGTGACGGAGTGGACCACGTGGCGAATCGGCATCGGCGTGCTCGCTGTCGTCGCATTCGCGCTCGCAATAGGATTCATCACCATCGTTCCCCCGTCCCGACGGTTCAGCCCGCGCGAGCGAGGTACGGCGCGCGAGCTCCCCCGCGCGTTCGGGCGCATTTTCCGCGATCGGGGCCTCGTCGCGCTCCTCGTGTCGACGTTCTTCCTCACGGCGATCGTCGCGATCGCATACAACTACGTCGGATTCCGCTTGCTCAGCCCCGAGTTCTCCGTCCCCCCGACGCTTTCCGTGCTGGTGTACGCGGTGTTCGCCATCGGCTCGGCGACGGTGTACTTCGTCGGCCGCGTGGTGCGGCGAGTAGGGAGGGTCCGGATCCTCATCGGCGCGTACGTGGCCGGGGCGAGCGGCGCAGTGGTCATGAACGCGACCCACCTCGTGCCGCTCATCCTCGGCCTCGCACTCGTGACGATGGGCGCATTCACCGCGCAGGCTCTGCTGAGCGGGTGGGTCCCGCAGCATGCGCGCAGGGATCGGGCGCTCTCGACCGCGACCTATCAACTCGCCGGGCAGAGCGGCGCGGCACTCCTGGGCTGGGGAGTCGGGCTGTTGTTTGGGGCGATGGGGTGGGCCGGCGTCACCGGTGCGATCGTCGTCGCGTTCCTGCTCGCCCTGACGCTCGTCGTGACGGTCTTGCGCGAGGTCGAGCGGTCAGATCGCACCTAGGCACTAGATCGAATAAGTGAACACTGTTTTCGCATAGCCGAACTCTTGCTACAGTATGCGAGTGGCGCCGACGCCACCACCCCCGAACGATCACTGGAGATGGACCGTGGCTGAGACTTCATTCGACTTCCTTCACTTCCCCGACGACGCCGTCGCGGTGGTAACCGGCGCGGCGTCCGGGATCGGTCGTGCGACCGCGGACACCCTTCTCGCGGCCGGGGTCGCCGTCTCCGGGTGGGATCTGTCAGCGGACGCGATCGCCGAGTGGGCGGATGCCGCCACTGCCGCCGGAGGGCGCGCCATCGGCCTGACCGTGGACGTGACCGACGCGGCCGCGGTGGGGCAGGCCTTCGAGCAGACCACCGAGCGTCTCGGACCGGCGGGATTCCTGGTGAACAACGCCGGCCCCGCGTCGACCTCCGAGTTCGCGTTCGACGACGCTCTGCGGATCTCGGCCGGCAGTGTCGAGCTCGTGACGCGTACCTGGCTCGCCACCGAGGGCTCCGCGGACGGGCACGTGGTGAACATCTCGTCCGTCGCGGGGTTCCACATCGGTGTCGGCCAGTCCTGGTACCCGGCTGCGAAGGCCGCGATCGCCGGATACACGAAGTACCTGGCGCTCAACCGCCCGAACGGCATCCGCGCCAACGCCGTCGCTCCGGGAATGACGATCACCCCCCGCACCCGTGAGTTCTATGTCGAGAGCGAGGCAGGCAAGGCGATCGTCGACCGCAACCCCTTCAAGCGCCCCGGGCAGCCCGAAGACATCGCTGCGGCGATCGTGTTCCTCCTCGCCCCCGTGTCGACCTACGTCAACGGCCTCCTCGTGCCCGTCGACGGCGGCTCGCTTCTCACGCAGTGAGGCAGGGACCACAGACATGACCGAACGAACTCCCCGCGTGGCCGTGATCGGCGCGGGCTTCAGCGGAATCGCCGTAGCCGTCGAACTCATCGATGCCGGATTCGAGGATGTCGTCGTCTTCGATGAGGCGGACGGCATCGGCGGGACGTGGTGGCACAACAGCTATCCCGGCGCCGAGGTCGACACTCCCTCGATCCTCTACTCGTTCTCGTACGCCCCCGAGGCATGGAGCCGGAACTTCGTCCAGCGCGACGAGCTCCAGGCGTATCTCGCCAGGGTCGCGGATCGCTTCGGGGTGACCGAGAGGACTCGCTTCAACACGAAGGTGCGCTCCGCGACCTGGAACGCCGATCGCCACAGCTACACCCTCGAACTCTTCGACGGCAGTCGGGAGGAGTTCGAGTTCGTCGTCAGCGCCGTGGGCTTCCTCAATGTTCCGAATCTTCCCACCTGGCCCGGCCTCGACGAGTTCGAAGGACCAGTGCTGCACTCGGCCCGATGGGATTCGGGAGTCGACCTGACCGGGCGGGCGGTCGCGGTGGTGGGTTCCGGCTCGACCGCCGCCCAACTCGTACCCGGCATCGCGGACACCGTCGAGAGTCTCTTGATGTTCCAGCGCGAGCCGGGATGGGTCCTCCCTAAGAACAGCCGCCCACTCACCGAGGAAGAGCGGCTCGCCGCAGGGTCCCCGATCGTGCAGCGCATTGTCCGCAGCAACATGCTGTGGCGGCGCGAGAAGGTGCAGCACGGCCTTCGCCTCCTGAAGCCCGGTACGAAGGCGAACCGGGCAGCCGAGTCGAATGCCCGGAAGTTCATCGGCACCGTATTCGCCGATCGCCCCGACCTCGCCGAGGCCGTCACCCCGAAGTATCCATTCGGAGGCAAGCGTCCGATCATGGCGGACGACCTCTACCCCGCTCTGCTGCTGCCGAACGTCAAACTCGTCCCCCGAGCGGTCGAGCGCATCACACGATCGGGCGTGGTCGACTCGTCCGGAGAGCACCACGACGTCGACGTGCTCGTGCTGTCCACCGGCTTCGACACGCGCTATATCACGACGCTTGACGTGTACGGCGCCGACGGGAGGAGCCTCCAGCAGGCCTGGAACGGCGAGCCGGAGGCGCTGCTCGGGGTGCTCACGCCGGGCTTCCCGAACTTCTTCATGATGTACGGGCCGCTGACCAACGGCGGAGCGGTGGCTTCGATGCTCGAAGAACAGGCGAAGTACGTCGGCGCGGCCATCAAGGCCGTCGTGCGGGAGGATGCCGACCACATCGAGGTTCGTCCGCAGGCGGTCGTGCGCTTCAACGAGATCATCCAAGGGAGACTCGCGGGCTCGGCCTTCTATGACGCGAGCAACTACTACAAGAGCCCGTCGGGCAAGGTGGTGACGCAGTGGTCCGACGGTGTCGGCTACTACATCTTCATGTCGCGGCGCTGGCGGCGCCGCGCCTGGACGCTGGCGCGCGACACGAACAAGCGAGCACGCCCCAGATGGGCACGCCCGCGCCCACGCGGCCTGCGGCGTCTCGATCTCTGGCCCGGGATCCTGCATCCGGTCCGGACGTACCGATGGGTGAAAGAGCTTCAGCAGACCGACCGGGGCAATGCGTTCGCGGCCGGGCGAGCCGGCAATGTGGAGAAGGTCGAGATCGGGACGATCGTCTGAGGCGGGTCGTCGAGGGTCGGACGCGTTCAGATCCGAGCCTCCGGCTAGTCTGGCCGTATCATCACGGTGGGCGTCGGCCGGTGCCCACCCGAGGTCATCGAGTCGGGCCGCACGCGACTCAGGAGGAGCGCGCATGGAGGACTTCGAAGCCCGGCGACAGCGGCTCGTCAAGGAGAGCGGCCCCACCGGTCGAACCGTCGCCGTGCTCGATTTCCTCGCCCTTAACTCGGAGTCGGAGTACACGTTCGCCGAACTGGCCCGTCAGACAGGGATCAGCAAGGCGACGCTCCACGACATCGTGCGCGTCCTCGTCGAAAACGCCTACATGCGGCGGAGCACCAATGGTCGGCTGAGCCTTGGCCCCGCGATCATCGGACTGGGCGATGCGGCGATAGGCAGCCGGCTCGCACTCCTCAACCTCTCGCGTCCGCTCCTGTCCCAGCTCGCCGCGTCCGAGGGCCTGCAGGCCGTCGCCAGTACGGTGACCGACGACGAGATCGTGATCCTCGCTCGTCACGGCGATCGGCTGGTCCGCAGTCCCTGGTACGAGGTGGGAGAGCGGATCCCGTTCGCGCCGCCCATCGGCACGGTCTTTCTGGCGTGGGGCGACGAAGCAGAGCTGCAACGGTGGTTCGAAAAGTCCGATGACACGCCGTCGGATCTCGATCACGACGAGATCCGGTCCGCCGTCAGGGCCGCACGCGAGCGCGGCTACACCTTCGGGCTGCGCGTGAACGCTCGCGAGCGTCTCCAACTCGTGCTCCATCGTCTCGAGGACGAAGAGACCGTCGACGGTGCGAAAGCGCACGTCGGCGAGCTGCTGGCCGAGATGAAGGACGAGCGATACCTCGTAGCGGAGCTCAACGAGAGCAGTGCCTACGACGTCGACTTCATCTCGTCGCCCGTCTTCGACTCTGTCGGCAGAGTGTCGATGGCGGTGAACGTCGTGGGCTTCACCCGCCCCCAGTCCAAGATGCAGATCGAGCGACTCGGCAGACTGCTCCTCAGCGTGGCCATGCGGATCACGGCAGCGAGCGGCGGGGTTGCGCCGGACAGTTTCCCGTTCGAGATTCGATCGAATAGTCGAACTCGTTGACTAGATAAACGATCGGCCCGATAGCCTGCTCCCAACCCTTGTCAAAGGAGCGAGCATGACTGTTCGACGCGTCGTCTACGACCCCGGCACCTCCGGTCTCAGGCTCGAAAGCTTCGACGATCCGATCGTCCCCAAAGACGGCCTGCTCGCCTCCGTGAGCTACGGCGGGGTATGCGGGACAGACGCCCATCGGCTCGCCGGCCATCTTCCCGCTCCCCCGGGACCCATCGCGCTCGGACACGAGGCGGTGGGCATCGTCACCGCTGTGGGGGGCGCCCGTACGTCCGACTCCGCGGGTACGCCGCTTCACCTCGGCGACCGGATCCTCTGGTACTCGCCCGCCGCGTGTGGTCACTGCCGCTCGTGCACGATCGACCGCGACCCGTCTACGTGCGCGAATCTCCGGTGGCCCTACCCGGCTCACGAGGACGGGCCGGCCGGTTTCCAAGAGGTGGCGGCGATCGCCCCGAACGTGCCGATGTACCGAGTGCCCGACATCCTCCCGCTCGAGGCGGCTGCTGCATTCGGCTGCGCCATGCCGACGGCGCTCAGCGCCCTTGATCAGGTCGGGGAGATACGGCGGGGATCGGTCGCCGTCGTCCTCGGCTCGGGACCTGTGGGTCTCGCTGCGACACTGGCGATGTCCGATCTGCCGCTCGCACGACTCATCGTGGTCGGCACCGGAGAGGAGCGCTTGCGGGCCGCGGCCGCCTTCGGCGCGACCGACGTGCTCGACATCGCCGCCACGACGGTGGAACAGCGCCGAATGGCTGTGCTCGACGCATCCGACGGCCGCGGGGCAGATCTGGTGTTCGAAGCGGCCGGCGTCCCCGCCGCGTTCACCGACGGCATAGAGCTCCTCGCGGTCCGTGGAACCCTCGCCATCGTCGGGCTCTACTCAGGTGAGGCGACGGCAGCCGTCGATCCGGTCTTGCTCAACAACCGCAAACTGAGGATCGTCGGGTGTCTCGGATCCGACCCGGGTCATCTTTTCCGTGGGATCGAACTGCTCGCGCGCTTCCAGGAGCGCTCACCGCTCGAAGGGGTGGTCTCGCCGCAGGTGTTCCCCCTCGGGCAGGCGGAAGAAGCGATTCGCGCGCTCGGTTCGGGCGCTCTGGTGAAGGCGTACATCGCGCCGGCGCTCGACGCCTGATCAGGGCCGGACACCATTCGGCACGGCAGGTGTCTCGCGGGGTGGGACAGTTTCGCGCCGTCTCCGGTGGCTCATCAATATGATTCGGTCCAATCGCGGGATGTTCGCTTATTCGACCGCGATCAACGAAAGAAGGAACGGCCGCCTTCGCTCACACGAGCATCTCGCGGTCGTGACAGTCCACCGCAGAACAACGAAGTTCCTGGAGGCAACAACAATGACCCGTGCAACTGTCACCCTCGGTCGCACCACGCGGCGCCCTCGCCGCCTTGTGCGAACGGCAGCGCTCGCAGCCGCCGCGGCCCTGCTCCTCGCCGGTTGCGCCACCGATGTGCCGCCGGCGTCGGGCCCGTCGGGGGCGCCCAGTGCGCCGTCCGACGAGGTCACGCTGTCGGTCCCGACCTCGGGCCCGTGGGAAGGCAGAGTGATCGGGTCAGCCGAGAACGCGCCAACCGTGGACGGAGATCAGGTCACTATCGACGTGGGCGCCGCCGCACCCATCACCGTCGAGAAGGACAAGAAGCTGAGGATCGGGTTCTCCTTCTCGGGTTCCTGCACGGGGTTCTACCAGATCGCGTGGGCCTGGGCCCAAGCCGCGGCGGAGGAGTACGGCTACGAGGCCGAGCTCCTCGAGAACTGCTTCGACCTCGATCTCCAGATCAGCCAACTGCAGCAGGCGATCAACGACGGGAAGTACGACGCGATCGTCGGCACGACCGTCGACGGATCGACGGAGTGCGATCTGTGGACGAAGGAGCTGCCCGCGGCGAACATCCTCGTCGTCCCGATGTCCAACCCGGTGTGCGGCCTCGACGCGGAGCCGGTCACCGCGATGTACTCGCCCGGCACCCTGGCGTACGTCGGCGGCGCGACGGGCACGACTGCTTCGTGGCAGGCGTTCCTGGAGGTCGCCTACGGCGATCACGCGGGCGAGAAGGGCCTGTCCATCAACTATCCAGTGGGGATCTGTGGGTGCGCGACCTCCTACGGCCTTGCGGTGGAGAATGCGCTGGAGGCGACCGGCAACGAGGTCGATCTCACGATCTCTGAGGTGAAGGGAACGGATGCCGCGGCCGGCCAGGCGCTCGCGCAGCAGTACCTCAACGACAACCCGGACGCCGGGTTCATCAACGTGCTGTCGTGGGAGACCGGACAGGGCGTGGTCGAAGCGGTGAAGTCCGCCGGCCTGGAGGATCAGGTGGACGTGTACATCTCCGGAGCGGATCCGGGCTTGGTCGATGCGATCGTGGCCGGCGACGTCACCGCGACGAACCCGAACTATCCCGGCCACTCGGCATGGGCGGCTGTCCAGCTGCTGCACCAGATCGTCTCCGGCGAGACGATCCCCACCATCGTCGCCAACGACGGGGCCAAGCTGGAGTCGTTCAGCGACACCGAGCCGCCGTTCGGGACGTTCATCGACCAGACGACGGTCGAGGACTTCGAGCCCGACACGGTCGATAGCGCCTCGGCCCGAGGATAGTGAGCACTCTCGCAATCGGTGAGGTCGCGGCATTCGCGTGCCGCGACCTCACCAAGAGCTACGGACCCGTGCAGGTCCTGGCGGTCGAGGAGCTGACGATCCGGCCCGGATCCATCCATGCACTCATCGGCCAGAACGGCGCCGGCAAGTCGACGTGCCTCAGCATGCTCGCGGGCCGGGTACAGCCGACCAGCGGGTCGATCGCCGTGTTCGGCGACCAGGTGGACTTCCGCGCGCCGCACGACGCGCTCCGGGCGGGCATCAGCGCCATCTACCAGGAGCTCTCCAATGTACCGACGCTGACGACCCAGGCGAATCTGCACCTCGGGGATGAACTCCGCAATGGCCCGTTCCTCGACGAGCGGGCGATGCGTCGGGAGCTGCAGCGCTGGAACGAGTATCTGGGGGTCTCGATCCCCCCCAATGTCGTCGCAGGGCGGCTGTCCGTGGCCGAGCAGCAGCTGCTCGAGATTATGCGAGCGCTGCACCACGGATCGCGCATCCTTCTGCTGGACGAGCCGACCGCGAGCCTCTCGCTCACCGAATCGCGCCGGCTGCTCGACGTCATGAAGGAGCTGCGGAGCCAGGGAACGACTCTCGTGCTGGTGAGCCATCACCTGGACGACGTGCTCGAGGTCGCGGACGACATCACAGTGTTCCGGGAGGGCCGAGTCGCACTGGAATCGTCGGCCGGCGAGCGACGGAAGTCCGCCCTCGTGTCGGCGATGCTCGGGGCAAAGGGCGTCACCGAGGAAGCAGCCGAGAGCGAGCAGATCTCGGTCGCACGGCGCCATCGCCCGAGCAAGGAGGTGCTCCGCGTCGAGGGACTCACGGTCGAGGCCGCCGTCGAAGAAATCTCGTTCTCTATCGAAGAGGGCGAGTTGGTGGGCCTCGGAGGGCTCGTCGGCTCTGGCCGATCGACCATCCTCCGTGCGCTCATGGGGCTCGGAAAGCGCACCGGCGGCCGGATGTGGATCGACGGGCAAGAGGTCCGCTGGCCACGCTCCCCTCGCGCGGCGTTGCGCTTGGGGATCGGGATGATCCCCGAGAGCAGGAAGTCCGAGGGACTCCTCCTGGGCGCCTCCGCCGCCACGAACATCGCATTGCCGCGGCTGCGGGGTGCAACGAGGTCGGGGGGCCTGACGCGGCGGTCGCTGCGTGACGCCACGGCGCCGAGCGCTCTCGGTGCCGGGTACGACCCCGGCCGCCTGGACCAACGCGCGGGGACACTGTCGGGAGGCAATCAGCAGAAGCTGCTCCTCGCGCGCTGGGACTTCACACGCCTCAGGGTGCTCCTGGCCGATGAGCCGACGCGAGGCATCGACATCGGCGCCAAGGCGACGATCATCTCGAACCTCGAGGCTCGCGCCGCCTCAGGGCAGGCGGTCCTCTTTGCGTCAGCCGAGATGGAGGAGGTGACGGCGCTCTGCAGCCGGGCGCTCGTCCTGAACGCCGGCCGGCTGGCGGGAGAGCTGCACTCAAGCGACGAGCCCATCACCGCCGACGCGATTCTCGCGCTGGCGTTCGGAACCGAGCAGGATGCGGAGACCTCATGACAACCACGATGAGCATGAAGACGGTCGGCGGCTCCGTGGGGAGTCCACGCCCATCCGCGTTCCTCTACCGGAACGCGATGTTGATCCTCCTCGGCGTGCTCGTGGTGGCGGCAGCCTGCGTCTACCCGAATTTCCTGACGCCGGCCAACATCAGCCTCATCCTGGTCCAGAACGCCGGGCTCGGAGTGATCGCGATCGCGATGACGTTCCTGATGGTGACGGGTGCGTTCGACCTTTCCGTCGTGCCGGTCTTCGTCGGGGGTGGAGCCGTCTACGCGGTGCTCTCCAGCACTGTCCATTGGAGCATCGCTCTCCTGGCCGCGCTCGCAGTCGGCGCGACGGCGGGACTCGTGAACGGCATAGTCGTCACGCGATTCAAGGTGAACTCATTCATCGCGACCCTCGCGACAGCGTCGGTCTACAGCGGGATCGCCGTCGCACTCATGGGTACCAACATCATCAACATCCAGTCGCCGAGCGCGCGATACCTCGGCACCGGGACGGTGGCAGGGGTCCCCATGCCCATCGTCATCCTGGTCGCCCTCTTCGTGATCGGGCAGCTCGTGCTCGGGCTCACTCCGTACGGTCGGCGTCTCATGTCGATCGGCGGCAGCGAAGAGGCGTCCCGGCTCGCTGGACTGCGGGTGAACGGTCTGCGGCTGAGCGCGTACCTCATCGTCGGAGCGAGCGCGGCGTTCGCAGGAGTGCTCTTCGCGAGCAAGCTCGGTGCGATCCAGTCGACTCAGCTGAATTCGTCCGCCGACCTCCTGCTCAACGCCATCGCAGTGGTCGTTGTCGGCGGAACCTCGCTCTACGGGGGCGAGGGTTCGGTGTGGCGGACGGCCATCGGCCTCATCGTCTTCGCGGTGCTCGACAACGTGCTCGCAGGCATCAACGCGGGTCAGCCCGCGGTCGCTATCACGAAGGGATGCGTGATCATCCTCGCGGTCATCACCGACGCTCAGGCGCGGAAGCGATCGGGCTAACGCACCTCCGGGCCCGGCGCCGAGCGCCGGCGGCGTCGTATGCGGAGTCCTCGTGTCGGACTATGTTCCGACCCCGCCCTCTTCGACGCGATGGAGGCGGGCGAGGTCACCCGACCAGCCCGAATTGTTCGGGTCAGACCGCGTGGGGCGGCCGAACTTCTTCAACTCACAGGTCTGCGGCGAGGCCTCTCCGACGATCGTGGCGAATGACGGAGGAAGTCTGGAGAGCTTCAGCGAGACATTCGCCCGTTCGGGACCTTCATCGACCGGTAGACGGTCGGGGACTTCGCGCCCGAGACCGTTGAGCGCGGCAGCGGACGGCTGACCGTTCCGACCTATCCACGACACGAAGAGGAGCCGCAGAGCCGATCGGTTCGGTTCCGCGGCTCCTCACCCGCGAATCAGGCCGACGCGTCGGGATCGCGGGGGATGATGCCTTCCTCGATCGCCTTGATCAGGAAGGCCGGCCATTTCGAGAAGAAGCTCGACGACTGGACGAAACCGGGCCCGAACCAGAGGCCCGGCTGCGCGCTGCGGCGCCACGCGTTCGGGTACTCACCCTGATCGTCTGTCGGCACGTAGATTCGGTCGATCTTCTCGGCGGCCTTGCCGAACCGCGTCTTCAGGTAGTCCCAGAACTGCACGTATCCGGTGGCGAAGAGGATCAGATCAGCGCGATCGCGTGAACCGTCGCTGAAGATCAGAGTCTCACCGTCGACCTCCACCAGTTCCACTCCCTGCTTGACCTTGATCTTTCCCTCCGCGATCAACCTCGATCCGCCGAGGTCGAACTGGTATCCGTCTTTGCCGGACATGTGCAGGCCGATCACGCCGGTCTTGTCCGGGCCCCACTCGAGCTTGAATCCGTTCGCCGTCAGTCCGTCCAGCAGTTCCCGGTCGTGCTCGGCTGCCGCAGCAACGATGTTCTGCAGCCCTGCCAGAGCGGCAGGAGAGCGATTTGGAAGCGAGAAGGCGACCTGATCCGTGTAGTCCTTCGTCCAGATCTTGTCCTGCGTGTACAGGCCGTACATGTACTTGAACGTCGCCTCCAGGCTGATGACGTAGGTCGAGGACCGCTGGAGCATCGTCACATCTGCGCCCTGCTCCCAGAGGTCCTGTGCCAGCTCGTGTGCGCTCACGCCTGCGCCGATGACGATCGCCCTCTTGCCCGCCCACCGGGACGCGTGCTGATACTCGCCCGTGTGCGCCCACTCGCCCGTGAACGTGTCCAGGCCCCTCACCTCCGGGATGCGAGGGGGTCCGTTCAAACCGGTGGTGATGACCACATGGCGCGGGTGCAGCTCACGGAAGGAGCCGTCTGCGAGACGTGTGCGCAGGTTCCACCGCTGCGCGTCCTCGTCGTAATCGGCGTCGAGGAACTCCGTGCCCGTCCATACGTTCAGATCCAGGAGCTTCGCGTACGACTCCATCCAATCGGCGAGCTTGTCCTTCGGGGTGTGCGCCGTCCAGGTGTCGGGGAAGGGGATGTAGGGCTGATCGTCGGCGAAGATCGGGCTGTGAAGCGCCAGCGCGGAATAGCGCTTGCGCCAGTTGTCGCCGATCCGCTCGTTCTTCTCGATCACAAGCGTGGGCACACCTAGTGCCGTGAGCCTCGCTGCCTGCGCCAGGCCGTTATGGCCGCCGCCGATGACGACGACCACGGGCTCTGAATCGGTAAAAGAGGATTCCTTCGCCCGATCGTCCGCCCATCGGGTGCGGCCGGGGACGACTTCATAGACCTTGCCGTCTCTGCGGTGGTGGCGGCTCCGCTCCGGGAACCGCTCTAGTGCGTCGAGCTGCGTCTGAAGCACAGCGGCCGCGTAGCCCTCATCGGACTGCACGAGAACGACGAAGGCCCGGTTCGAGCGCTCGTCGGTCCGGAATCGGAAGAAGGCGTTGACCGCGCCGTCGATGACGACCGGAGCCTGACCCTCGTCGGGGACGAAACCCGAGGCGTGCCATTTCGTGCTCCACTCGGCCAGGCGTTCCACGAGCGCCTCGCGGCCGATGCGGTTGGAGTGGTCCCACTCGAACGCGAGGAAGTCGCGCCAGGTGGCGTCGGGCAGGAAGAGCCGGGCGAGCGCCTCGGTGGATCCGCCGCGCAGGGCGTTCTCGAGGGCTTCGAGCCAGTCGGCGAGCACGTCGCCCGGATCGTTGCTCGCGGCGCTTTTTTCGAGGGGGGCTGCGATCGTCATCTGATGCTCCATTCACAGCGTTGTGACCGTATGACGGCGTGGAGTAGCCCGCGCCATCGCGAAACTGGGTCCCACCTTTGCGGCAGCCGACCCTCGGCCGCATATTCATCCCGCCCGGTGGGATCCGTTCGAGTGGGCACCGCGGTCATGCGCATCCTGGGACGTGCGGAGCGTGAGGTCAGGGCCGCATCCACCCGCACTTCGAAGGGGAAGCGCATGACGGAGCTCGCAGGCGTCTGGGGCGGAAGGCGCGAGGGTCCTCTCTCGGGGATCCGCGTGCTCGACCTCGGTCAGTACATCGCCGGCCCCATGACGGCGATGCTGCTCGCCGATCAGGGCGCCGACGTCGTTCGCATCGAGCGACCGGGGGGTCCGCGGTGGCGCTCGCCCGCGAATACCGCGCTTCTGCGGAATCGCACCACGCTCGAGCTGGACCTCAAGGGGGACGGAGGGCCGACGCTGATCGAACTCTCGCGCGAGGCCGATGTGCTCATTGAGAACTTCCGGCCGGGAGTCATGGCGAGACTCGGCTTGGGACACGAGTATCTGCTCGAGGAGGCGCCGCAGCTCGTGTACTGCTCGCTTCCGGGTTTCGGCAGCAACGACCCTCGGGCCGGGGTGCCCGGCTGGGAGGGCCCGGTAATGGCTTCCGCAGGAGCGTACGCCTCGCCGGACACAGGAAGCATGTATGCGGATGCGCAAGCCCCCGATGATGCTCCCCCGATGGCGTCGGATGTGCCGCTGGCATCCGTCTTCGCGGCGATCCACGGTGCGCTCTCCATCTCGGCGGGACTCCTGGCCCGCGAGCGGGACGGCCACGGCCAATGGATCGAGGTGCCACTCCACGATTCGCTCTTCGAGGCCAGCGGCTCGCGGGCGATGACCTTCGAACGGAATCCTCCGCCGTTCACGAGCTTCGGAAGCGGCGTCTACGTGTGCGAGGACGGACGACACGTCACCTTCCTCGCCAACTGGCATCGCCACCTTCTGTGGTTCCTGACGGCGGCGGGGCGTGATGACTGGATCGACGACGGCAGCGTCGACTACGAGCTCCTTTGGACGGATGCCTCGGCCGGAGACCGCCTCCGGGACAGACTCGTCGAACTTTTCCGTGAGCGACCCGCCGGCGAGTGGGAACGCATCGGCCGGGCAGCCGGATGCACCATCGCGATGGTCCGCTCGACGGCGGAGTGGCTCGAAGAGCCGGCCACCATCCGGTCCGGCGCCGTCGTGCGCACCGCGGACCCCGAAGGAGGGGAGGTCAGTGTCCCGGGGATCGCCGTGGCCTCGCGGGCCTCGCAGGTGCCCGCACAGGAGTCATCCGCACGGGCGGCGGCAGCGACGGGGCCTGACGAGCGGCCGCCGCTGGACGGCGTTCGAGTCCTCGAGATGTCGCTCGTCGTCGCGGCCCCGACGACCGGGAGGCTGCTCGCGGAACTGGGGGCGGACGTCATCCGCATCGGGGCTGACCCTGCCACCAGCCGTGCGATCTTCCCCGAACCGCTCATGCACGTGCAGCTGAACCGGGGCAAGCGCACGGCGATCGTCGATCTGAAGACCGAGAGCGGTCAGGAATGGCTTCGCGGCCTCGTTCCCTCGTGCGATGCCGCGATCCAGAACTTCACGATGGGGACGGCGGAGCGTCTCGGAGTGGATCCGGAGTCGCTGAGAGGTCTGCGCCCGGACATCGTCACCCTCTACCTCAACGCGTTCGGGACGACGGGACCATGGGCGGCGCATCGCGGATTCGCCGAGATCGCGAACGTCGCAAGCGGCCTCACCGATCACGTGCTCGACGGCACCATGCCCGCGAGCGGATCGTCGCCGATCATCGACCGGCCCCGCTGGTTCTTCACGGACTACGCCGCCGGCGCACTGGGCGCCTTCGGTGTCGTGCTCGGCCTGCTTCAGCGAGCGCGGTCAGGAGTGGGCGCGGACCTGAGCACCTCGCTGTTCAGCGCGACCGCACTGGAGCAGATCACGTGGATCGCCGGTCATCGCGCGGCCGTCGACGCCGAGCCGGGAGAGCAGTCGGTGCGGGGAGTGCACCGGACCGCGGACGGATGGATCTCCGTCCACTGCCCCGCCGAATCGCTTGCTCGGGTCAGAGCGGAGTTCGGCGCGGATGCGGCCGCTGACCCCGCGCGCACGCTCGGTGAGGCGGTTTTACACCTCGACCGTTCAGCCGCCTGCGATCTCGTCGTCCGGCTGGGAGGTGGTGCGCAGCCCGTGCTGTCTCTCAGTGACGTGATGGCGCCGGACGGGCTCGCCGCCGCACGCGGGCTCCGCATCGCCGCCCTCACAGCCGATCACGGTGTGGTGACCTTCGCAGGACCTGTGGCTCGGTTCTCTCGAACGCGGATGGTGGTGGCAGAGCTCCCCGCACCTTTCGGTTCGGACACCGACAGCCTGGAGCGTGAGTTCGGGTGCCAGATGCGTCCGCACGGTTGAGTCTCAGGGGACGGCGCGCTACCGTGGTCGTACATTCGATCATCCTGATCGAATAAACGAACGATCTCGCGTAGCAAAGGAGCACGTCAGATGCCAGAGACGACCGCACCCAAGAAGAACTGGGGTCGCTGGGGGGCCGACGACGAGCGCGGCGCGCTCAACCTCATCGACGACACCAAGCGCGCATCCGACTACGAGGTGCTGCGGACGGGGAAGATCTACTCCCTCGGCCTGCCCATTCAGCGCAGCGGAGTCCCCGTCTTCGAGTACCGCGGACCGGCACAGCGGCTGACGCTGGCGTCGCAGACGGATGGCGCGTTCTGGGAGAGCTTCGGCGAGGCGATGGACATCCCGACCGATGGCGCGGGAGGCAACGAGGACCTTCTGATCTTCGGCACGCACAGCGGGACGCACCTCGACGCGCTATGCCATGTGTATCACGACGACCACATGTACAACGGCTTCGAGACCTCGACGTTCGGCTCCTACGGCGGAGCTGCCCGCAACTCGATACACCAGGTCGACGGCGTGGCGGGTCGTGCGGTCATGCTCGACGTCGCCGCGCACCTCGGCGTCCCCTGGCTGGACCCGATGTTCCGCATTACCGACGACGTGCTCGAAGAGGTCCGCGAGGCGCAGGGAACATCGATCCGGCCGGGCGACATCCTGCTCGTCCGGACAGGGTGGATCGACTCGTTCTACGACTCGCTCGCCAATGGCACCGAACTGTCGGCCGCACAGGCAGGCATCGACCAGAGCGCCGTGGACTTCATCGACCGATACGACATCGCGCTCGTCGGCAGCGACAACGGCGCCGTCGAATGCCTCCCCTGCGACGAAACGCTCCTCTCCGTCCATGTGAAGCTGCTCGTCCACCGCGGGATCAACCTGCTCGAGTTCGCCGATCTTCGAGGGATGGCTGCCGACGGCGTTCATGAGTGCTTCCTCGTCATCGCCCCGATGAAGGTCGTGGGCGGGACGGGCAGCCCGGTCAACCCGATCGCGATCGCCTGATGGCCGCCAGGGCGACGGCTGCGCCTGTCGCGATCATCACGGGCGCCTCGTCAGGCATCGGCCGCGCGACCGGCGAACTGCTCGCCCAACGCGGGTGGTCGATCGTCGTGGCCGACGTCGATGCCGGCGGATTGGCGACACCTGCCTGGCCACAGGGTGAAGTCGAGACGTTCACGGGCGATCTGGCAGATCCTCGGGAGGCACAGGCTCTGATCTCCGCAGCGAAGGAGCGATTCGGTCGCATCGATGCCCTGATCAATTCGCACGGCGTCACGCGCGCGGAAGACAGCAGGGTGGCGGACACCCCGGATGCGCTGTTCGAGCAGATCCTGTCCGTGAACCTGGCCAGCTTCTTCTACACCTGCAAGTACGCCCTCCCCGAGTTGTCGCTGTCCGACCAGGGTGCGATCGTGAACCTCGCCTCGGCCGCCGCGCTGGGCGCCCCAGGGGGCCCGGCATACACGGCGAGCAAGAGCGGGATCGTCGGCCTGAGCCGAGTGATCGCCCGCCAGTACGCTGAAGTGCCCGTTCGCTGCAACGTCGTCTGCCCAGGGCCGACCGACACCCCCATGTACGCCACCACCCTGCGCAAATGGGGGCTCTCCGAGTACACACCGCCGCCGGGAACCATCCAGCGGCTCGCGTCTCCGACAGAGATCGCGGAGGTCGTCGCGTTCCTTGCGTCGCCCGCCGCAGCGTTCGTCACGGGCGCGACCTACTCAGCCGACGGCGGGCAGACTCTCTATTGAGCAGGTCCCGCATCCCAAGCACGATGGAATGGTCGCACCGCGACGAAGGAGGGCTGCGGTGATCATCACCGACCCCGCACCACTGTTCCGCGGCGGAATCCAACTCCGACCTGCACTCGGCGCGCCGCGCCTCGACACCGAGGACCGTCGGCTGCCCGCCGACACCGCCGACACCGCGACCATCCCCGCGGGCATGCACCTTGCGTTCCGTTCGTGTGACCGCCGCTTCGTCGTGCACTTCGACGTGGGCGAGCCCCACCCGTTCTCCCCGCCGACACGACCGGACACGTTCACCCTGTGGCTCGGCGATCGAGTGGTGGCCTCCGCAGTGGCGACAGCCGGATCACCGGCGGTTCTGGAGCTGGAGGGCGAGGCATCCGTATCCGATTCGGCCCAGGAGTTCGTCCTGCACCTCCCCGAGGCCCTCCGGCCTTCGATCCACGCAATCGAGAGCGAGCGTGCCGTTGAGCCGGTCGACGACCATCCCTTGGTCTTCGCGTACGGCGATTCGATAGTCCAAGGGTGGTCGACGAGCGATCCAGGACTGGCCTGGACCGCGCGGGTGGGCAGGATGCTGGGGGCCGAGGTGTGCAACCTGGGGTTCGCGGGCGCCGCCCGCGGCGAAGTGGCCGTGGCGGAACAGCTCGCCGCCTCGCCGCGCCCGCCTGCCGCGGTCGTCCTGGCATTCGGAACCAACGCGTGGACGTTCCCGCCTACCACTCGGGTCGCGATCGCCGAAGCCCTCCGGATCTTTCTGACGACCATCCGGGACGCCTGGCCGAGCACACGCATCGTGTTCGTCAGCCCGATCGTTCGGCCGGATGCCGATGACACGCCGAACCGGCTCGGTGCGACGCTGAATGACCTCCGGGAGGCCCTCGAATCGGCGGCGGCCGAGTACGCAGACGTCGCTCTCGTCAGGGGCCTGCAGATCATGACCGTCGATGAGCTGGTCGACGGGATTCACCCGGGGGACGAGGGTCACGAGCTCCTTGCACAGGCGATCGCGAACGCGATCGGACCGCTGCGCTGACGCGGTCGTCACGGTCATCGCTAGGCAGGAGGAAGCCGAGCCGCAAGAATACGAGCGCTCGTTTCCTGTCGGATCGTTGTAACCGATCCGGCGGCGACATTCGCGATCGTAGTTCGGCCCACGAGAGTGAGTCCCGCAATCGTTCTCAAGGAGAGACCGACGCGTCTCAGCTCCTCGATCCGGTGCGCCGCAGACCGTGCATCGACGACCTCCGGCGGCGATGCGATTCCGACTTCTCGCGCGCGGCGCCTCCGCGTCGCGTTTCGCGCCTCATTGCAACTCAGTCCGTTGCTGCCCTTAGGGCAAGCGTCGTGATTCCGACAACCCTTCAGGTAACCCGTGGACGTTCCGTGCTGCACGATTGAGCTTCCACGTGAGCCCTTTCTGCGCGCGGACGCGCGCGGGGCCGGAGGTACACGGGTCGACGACTCCATGCCCTCCGGTCGAGCCAGGACGACCGACTCGACCGGTCGGCCTTGGTGACGCAGTACGCTCTCTTCGGCGGAAAGTCGAGACACCATGAAGTCGGCTCTGCGGGCCAGCGCCGCGTCCACGCAAGTCATATATGTCGCCGATCCGTGGTTGGCGCACCCGCCCCGCGATCGGCATCCTTGCCGGTAGCCGAGGGCCGTTCCGTGCTGGATGTGCTCACTGAGCATGGTGCCGCCTTCCACTCTTTGGGCCGCCTCCTTTGGCCCGACAGTTTCACGCTAAGCCGCCCGCCGACACGCCCTCGCTCAGATGCCCGCCCTATGGGACGGTGCCGCGCGATGGCAGAGGCTCCAGGAGTTCCCTTCGGCAGCCCGCCGTCCTCGCGGGCCAAGTACTTCTCCCGTTCGCACGACGGGCGAGCCGGCATTGACGACGACAACCGGGGGCGGGCCGAGACCCCCCGGTCAGAGCGCTCCACACCCGGACCTTCGAACGCTCGGTCCGCGATCCGTCGCTGAATGCGATGGCCGTCTGGGAGCGGCTCCGGGACCGCTTCTTCGATAGCTTCCGGAGCGGGAGCCGCGGGGGCAGGTGGCGCGGGCGCTGCGGCCGCCGCCGGCCCCGCCGCGGCGGTTGTCATCGGCGGCCAGGTGGTCAGCAAGGCAGCGGCTGCCGGTCCCAAGCTCGGCTCCGCAGCGGGCGCCGCCGCTTCAGGGCACGCCGAAGGCGCCGCACCGACCGAGCTGCCACCCGCGACGGCAACCCAATCTGGAGCTCCTGCCGCTCCCCTTCCGAAACCCACGGCCACTCCCCCGCGTCCGGTCCCGGCTCCGCGCGAAAGGACACCCGCATGATCACCAACTCTCATCAAGCACATCAGCTTCGGCCGGTGCAGTTCTCGCGATTGCCCAAGCGTGGCGTGCTGCTCGGCCTGTCGTTGGCCCAAGTCGTCACTCTCGCCATCGGGCTCATCGCGTTCACCACCGCGGTTTACGTGGGCGGCGGCATCCTCTTCGGCCTGACCTCGCCGGTCTGGGCGACCAGCCTGATTCTCTCGTTTGTCCCGCTCGGCGGCCGAAAGGTGATCGAGTGGGTTCCTATTGCCCTTCGCTGGGTGTGGCGAAGCATCGGCGGCCAGCTTCGGTTCCGGGCCGACGTCGTGCGCCCCCGCCCAGCCGGCACGCTCGCCCTCCCAGGAGACGCCGCGGCGCTGCGTGAGTGGGTGGACCCGGAGACGGGCGCGGCAATGATCCAAGACCCGCACGCCCAGACGCTGACCGCCGTGGTCAGCATCAGCCATCCCGCGTTCGTCCTGCTCGACAGCGGCGAGCAGGAACGACGTGTCGCGGGATGGGGCCGCGTGCTCGCAACCGTCTGCCGATCGGGCCGCATCGCCCGAGTGCAGATCTGCGAGCGCACGGTCCCCAGCTCAGGCAGCGGGCTCGCTGAATGGTGGACCCGGCACGGCAGTGACGATGGCAGCTGGCCCGCAGTGACATACAAGGAGCTCATCGAGCGCGCCGGACCCGCTGGCGAACGACATGCGACAACGATCTCTCTCGCACTCGACACGCGCGCCGCAGCTCGACAGATCCGCGCCGCGGGCGGCGGTGTGAAGGGAGCCGCCAGCGTCCTGCGCCAGGAGATGACGACCTTCGCCGCAGCGTTGCGCGCCGCGGACCTCACACCCTCAGAGTGGCTGACTCCGGGCGCGGTGGCCGTCGCCCTCCGCTCGGCCTATGACCCCGCCGCCGCACCGGCCCTGGAGCGCCACGGTGACATCGGCCGGTCTCTCGCCACGGCGGGCCCCGTTGCCGTCACCGAGTCGTGGGATCGTCTGCGAACTGACTCTGCACATCACGCCGTCCTCTGGGTCTCTGAGTGGCCGCGATCGCAGGTCTTTCCCGGATTCCTCTCTCCCCTGCTCCTGACCTCCGGCATCCAACGCACCTTCACACTTATCTGCACTCCGGTCCGCGCGGATGTCGCAGCGCGGGACATCCGGAGAAAGAAGGTCGGACTCCTCGCCGACGCCGCACAGCGCGCGAAGATCGGTCAGATCGAGGATGCCGCGCGCACCGCCGAATACAACGACGTCGTCCAGCAGGAGTCAGACCTCGCGGCGGGGCACGGCGTGCTGAGATACACCGGCCTCGTCGCCGTGTCTGCATCGTCGGTCGAGGAGCTCGACGCCGCTGTCGCCGCGATCGAGCAGGCCGCCGTGCAGGCAGCGTGCGAGACACGACGGCTCGTGGGGCAGCAAGCACAATCTTTTACCGCGGCTGCCCTCCCACTCTGCCGAAACATCTGACCTGCCGCGCCATAACGATCACGGCGAACTTCCTTGGGGAACTCACACGCACCTCTTCAAAGACTCCGCAGCAAGGGGAAGCACGATGCCCACTTTTCAAGATCCGGTCGTGGATGGCGAGGAAGCATGCCAGGCGTTGCGCGCCCTCGCGCACGCCACACGCTCGTTCGACCAACCTGCAGAGACCTACACCGTCGTCGGAGACGTGCTCGGCGGTTTGAGATCGCTCGAACAGGTTCTGGAGCAGCTCGCCTCGGCGCATACGAGCGAGACTGCGATCGCACGCACGAACGACGGCGATCCCTGGGCCGGGATCGAGGAAGCACACGCTGCCGCAAGTGCGCTCCGACGCGCTTCGACCCTCGTTGCCCGAGCAGGCATCGCCGTAGACCAGGCATCCCAGCACTCGGGACGCATCGCATGGGGGGCGGGGTCGCCGACCACACCGGTACTGCTCACCGAATTGATCGCACCACGGATCGATGCCGACGACTCCTTCCAACGGGGAGTGCGACCTTCGTCGTTCCGCCGGGCGACGCCCGCGAGCCGCCGACGAAACGGGATGTCGCTGTGAACGCACGAGATGACCAAAGAGTCCACAGTGCGGTGCTCGTGGGCCCCGCCGGGGAACGCAGAAAGGACCGCCGCGCAAGGAAGACAGCATCGCAACGACTCGCCGCCGACTCCCGAGCGACTGCTTCTGCGGCTCAGCGCGCCCAGTGGGAAGCGCTACGGGCTGATCAGCGGGCGACCACTTATCTCCCCGCATCCGGCGAGTCACGGCCTGCCGCGCTGCGCACACCCGGTCGCCTCCGTCTTCCCCGCCATCAGGACACGAGCGCGACCCTCGCCGGCGCGTACCCGTTCCTCGCCGAGGGCGGGCTGGGTTCTCAAGGCGTCTTCGTCGGGCAGGACCTCTACTCGGGCGCCTCGTTCGTCTACGACCCGTGGGTGCTCTACTCCCGCGGGATGATCACCGCGCCGAACATCGTGCTCGCGGGGATCGTGGGCTCCGGCAAGTCCTCGCTCGTGAAGAGTCTCTACACGAGATCCATCCCCTTCGGCCGGCGGGTGTACGTACCCGGTGACCCCAAGGGTGAGCACACCGCCGTCGCCGAAGCTGTCGGCGGGCAGGCGGTTGTGCTCGGACACGGGATGTCGAACCGCCTCAATCCCCTCGACGAAGGTCACCGCCCGTCAGGTCTCTCCGATGAGAGCTGGGCCGGCCAGGTCGCGTCACGTCGCCGCGATCTGATCGGCGCGCTGACCGAGACGGTGCTCGATCGACCGCTGAGCCCGCTCGAACACACGGCCATCGACCTCGCGCTCGCCGACGCGGTTCGCTCCTGCGATACACCCATCCTGCCGATGGTCGTCGAACGGATCCTCTCCCCCGACGAGTCTCAGCGAGCCGATCGCCGACTCGTGGAAGACGGCCGCGTAGTCGGGCATGCACTCCGACGACTCGTCGCCGGCGACCTCGCCGGACTCTTCGACGGCCCCAGCACGGTCACGTTCGACCCGAGCCTGCCGATGATCTCGCTCGACCTCTCCCGCGTCGCCGAGAACGCGACACTCGTTTCCGTACTCATGACCTGCTCGTCCGCCTGGATGGAATCCGCCCTCCTCGACCCACACGGCGGGCAGCGATGGGTCGTCTACGACGAAGCCTGGCGGCTGATGTCGCACCCCGCTCTGCTGCGGCGCATGGACGCCCAGTGGCGGCTCGCGCGCCACTACGGGATCGCAAACCTCCTCGTGTTCCACAAGCTCTCCGACCTCGACAACGTCGGCGACCAAGGGTCCGCAATGCGGGCAATCGCATCCTCCCTCCTCGCCAACGCCGAGACCCGAATCATCTACCGTCAGGAAGCCGACCAGCTCGGCGCCACCGCGAGCGCGCTCGGGCTCACCGGAACTGAGCAGAGCCTGCTGCCGGGGCTCGGGACCGGTCAAGGTCTGTGGCGAATCAAGGACCGCAGCTTCGTCGTGCAGCATCAGCTGCATCCCGCAGAGCTCGCAGCCTTCGATACCACCAGTCGGATGACGGAGGGCATGAAATGAGCACAACGCACGCGATGCGGAGAGCACCAGATGCCCTCAACGTGCCGCCGGTCTTTCCGGTGATCGCCATGACGATCGCGGCAGACGGAACCATGACGGTCGCCGTTGATGGGGCGCCGCTCGAGCCGCCCAGGTTCGGCCCACCGTGGGTTCGATCGTCCTTCGCGGCCGTCATCGATTCGGTGCTCGAGGATCGCGGCTCCCCTGTTCGGGTGCTGGTCTACGAGACCGACGGCACGGTCTTCTCCGACCTCATCACCAGACCGCTGCAACGGGAGCTTGACCCGATCTCGCCGCCGCCGCGCGATGAATCCCTCGTCAGGGCCGTTCAAGGCTCGGACGCCCTGATCGATGCGGCACCGTTGATCGCACCGCCGCGGGTAGTGCTCGGCGAAGTCGGCTTCATCCCCGGCGAGGACGTCGCCGTCGCGATCATCGTTCGCCACATCAAGGCATCCGCGGACGGCTCGGCCCGAGCTCTCCTGGAGCCGGGAATCTGCCAGGTAAGCGCCACAGGCGAAGTAGTCCTCGTGGGGCGCATCTCCGGCACCTGCGTCATCGGAGACCTCACGTGAACGGCGGCCTCGACCTGGATGTCTCGGGTCGCGACGGCCTCGCCAACCTCGCCCTCCTCGGACTGGGTGCGGTCATCGCTATCGCCGCGGTCCTCCGTGTCGCCGGCGACGTCGCCGCGTTCCTCACCGGAGCGGCGCAACCGACCGGTGGTCTCGCCGCCGGACTTGGAGTGTTCGGTACCCCGGCAGAGCCCGGGGTGGCGCTGGGCTCCGCCGGGCTCAATCCGATCGCGTACTGGATTGCCGTGGCCCTTCTTGTGGCGCTCGTCGCCGTTGCCGCGTGGTGGGTGTGGCGGGTTCTCCGCAACCTCACTCGCCACGCCCGCTCGGATCCCAACCGCATCGCCGGAATCGCCTCCTCTGCCGACGTGCGGCGCGCCGCGTCGGACCGAGCGCTCCTTTCCCGAGCCGCCCATCTGCGGGCATCCGTCACCAAGCCGCAGCCCAGCGATGTCGGATATCTCGTCGGAGTAGCGCGGGGATCGAAGGTCTGGACTTCTGTCGAAGACTCCATCCTCGTCATCGGCCCGCCACGATCCGGCAAGGGAGCCCACATCGTCATCAACGCGATCCTCGACGCACCGGGAGCAGTCGTCACGACCTCCACAAGGCCGGACAACTTGACGACGACGATCCGGGCGCGGATGAAACGCGGACCCATCGCTGTCTTCGATCCGCAACAGCTCGCCCCCGGCGTGCCGGCGGGATTGCGTTGGTCACCCGTGCGCGGGTGCGAGATCCCGCTCACGGCGATGATCCGAGCCGCAGGACTCGCGGCGGGCACCGGCCTGTCGAGCGTCGGCGTCGAGAACGGCGGCTTCTGGGAGGGGAAGACACGCACCGCGCTGCAGGCGCTCCTACACGCGGCTGCGCTCGATGGTCGCTCACCCGCCGAGCTCTACCGTTGGACACTCGACCCGGCGGCCGCGCAGGAAGCTGTCGCGATTCTTACGAGCAGCCCGGCGGCGGCGGTCGGCTGGGCGGCGTCACTCGAGGCGATGATCGATGCCGACCCGCGCACGCGCGACTCCATCTGGCAAGGAGTCTCCCTCGCGCTCGCAGCCCTCGCCGACCCGCGCGTCCTCGATGCCGTCAGCCCGGGCGAGAATGAGCACTTCGACCCGGAGGCGTTCCTCCGCCACAACGGCACGCTGTACCTCCTAGCGACGGGAGCCGGCGCCGGCGCATCCTCCTCGCTGGTTGCCGCACTCGTCGAGGACCTCGTGGAGACAACCAGACGGATCGCGGCGCGCTCGCCCGGCGCCCGGCTCGACCCGCCCATTCTCTTGGCTCTGGACGAGATCGGAAACCTCGCGCCGCTGCCATCGCTGCCCGTTCTGATGGCGGAAGGCGGCGGCACCGGGATCACGACGATGCCAGTTCTCCAATCGCTCGCGCAGGCCCGCCAGCGTTGGGGCGACAACGCGGCCACGGCGATCTGGGACGCGAGCATCGCGAAGATCGTGCTGGGTGGCGCATCCGGAACTCGGGATCTTCAGGACATCTCGACCCTCATCGGCGAACGCGACGAGGTCACCGACTCCGTCACGGTCGGAGAACGCGGACTTCGCTCCAATCAGCGATCGACGCGCCGCGTTGCGATCATGCCGCCCGACGTCATCCGCACCCTGCCGTACGGCACCGCGCTGCTCATGCTGCGCGCCGCGCCGCCCATCGTCACGCAGTTGCGTGAATGGACCTCGCGTCCTGACGGCGCCAAACTCCGCGACGACCGCGCCCGCATCGAGGAGCGACTGCGCCGGGGATAGCCGACGCACCTCCTTACTGATGGCCGACCTGCGGCCTCCCCGGTAGGAGCATCCGATGACGATTCACACCCAACAGTCGCTCTCCGGCTTCCTCGCGTCCGAACCCCAACTCGCGTTCAACGCGAAGGGCGAGGCCCGCTTCTGGGCACGCATCGGGCAGGAGCACTTCGAGCGCAACGACGACGGCACCTTCACTCAGACCGAGACGACTTACCACGACCTCGTGATGTTCCGCCGCAACGCCGAACGCGCCTATGCGATGTTCAACAAGGGCGACGCCTTCATCGCCGAGGGTTACACCCACACATCATCCCGACAGCGCGACGGCGAAACGGTCGAGACCGAAGAGTTCGTTGCGAAGCGCCTCGGCCACGACTCCGCTCGCACGAACTACACGCTGCAGCGCCGCCGCACCGTCCCGTCGCTGGCGCCCTCGACGCCGGCTGCGAGCAAGCCCACCGTGCGCCCCGTCACCCTCTGAGGACACCCCGATGCCTGCGGACGAGCCCCTCCACATCCCGGGCTACGTGTTCGAGCCGCCCACGCCCGATGAGCCGGATGCGGAGCCAGAAGGACTTCCTTCCATCCCCCGGCCGGTGAACTGGAACACTCTCACCTCAGACCGCGCCGCGTTCGAGTGGGTTGAGCTCGACAGGTGGGTGAACTGGCTGCGACGGACATACGGACTCGGCCCGTCGATCATTCCGCCGCTCTGGCATCGCCATCCCGAGCTCGTCTGGGAGCTCTCAGCCCTGCACCTCCACTGGCTCTGCGCCTACGACGAGCAGCAACACGGATCCGCCCCGCTGGGCTGGCACCAAGACTTCGCCGCAGCGCGCGAACGTCTTCACGACTGGGTAGCCGCGTCCGGCTCGCGGCTGGATCGCGACCGCGCCACACGCCAAACCGCGTGGCCGGGAGAAGACCCCGCGCCCACGATCGCCGAAGCGCCGATTCAGGATCGGGCGGCCGACTTCCGCACCTTCGTCGTCGAGGACATCGCGCGTCGGCGAGCCGTGGAGTATGCCTTCGTCGCCGACGGAGTTGGCCGGGATCAGTAGACCCGGGGCGGCTTCGGCTAGCGGCGCTGTAGCACGCGCGCCCCGAGAGACAGACTGCTCGCATACCCGCTCGCGAACGCGCCCAAGTTCGTCCGGGTCAAACGCAAACGTCGAGCTCGGCGGCTCCCGACAACTCGACGCCGCCGTTCGTCTCGTGCCCGGCGCCGCCATTCTTCGAGGTCCACCCGCGTGCGCACGCTGGAGGACCGGTATCCGGACGCGCGTCCCCGCTCACGCCCGCGGGCAGTGCACCCGTGAGGACCGCTACATCGGCTGACCGGATGCCATCGGCGCCGTCCTGCACCGAGTTCTGCTCGACCGCTCGTGCGCTGAACGGTTGGTTGCGAGTCTGGACGAGTCCAGGCCTCGGCCATTGCGCTCTTTCCTAACGAGTCGGTGGCGGCTGCCATACTCAGGAGCAACATGAGGAGCGAGCCAAGCAAGGAAGAGACCGCGGAGATCCTCCGGCAGGCGGACGAACGAAGCACAAGCCAAACGAACGGCAGCGGGCCGTGGACGGTCGTGTGCGACAACTGGGACGAGGACAACCGAGGAGGCGGCCGCTTCGCTGCATTCTCAATACCCGAGTACCGCAAACGTGCGCTCCAGAGCGCGGCCTGGGACCTCACCAAGGGGGATGGCTTCCCTGGGTTCTCGCAGGGCCATGAGAACGGTGATTGGGTCACGACCTATCACCGCAACGCTTCCGGTCCGGACGTTGAGCCGCTCGTTATTGTGCAGTACATGCACGGCGTTGCGCCCGATGCGTATCTCATCTCCGAGGAGTTCCGGCTTCTACTCAACCTGTGGGAGGACCGGTCGACGGGCAACTTCTACAGCGTGACCGAAGACGGTGCCAAGGAGCTCGCGATCGAGTTCGCCGGAGAGCGAATCCGCATTCGGACCCCACTACTGCGCCGTTTCCAGGCCGCTCGTCAGCTCGATCTCGTGCTGTTCTCTGACACGGATGTCACTGTGGAGACGGAACAACCAGCCGATGCGTTTCGCGACCTCGAGGAGGATGACCACATCGAGGGCGACTCAGTAGTGTACCTGGGAGTCGGTGACATGGACTTCCACGAGAATCAGGTGTTCTCCCGCCTGCTGGTGAAGAGGGTCTTGCCGGCACCCTCGAGGGAGAAGAGCGGGATCTGGCCGTGGGACCGCCAGGATGAGGAGTACCCGGAGTTCATCATTGGTGAAGACGAGGACGGGCGCCCACTCAAGTTCACGTGCGAGGAAGACAAGCTCGCCAACTACTTCGGCAAGAACCCAGACGCTCCGCACTACCTCACGCCTGTGTTCTTCAAACCAGAAGTACTCAAGCGCTACTATGACGATCCTGCTCTATACACCGTGACCGACGGGCGTCTCACTTGCGGGTCGCTATGGGGTGTGCAGATCGACAATGGCAGCCCTGCCGCAGTCATGGTCTTCCTGGGCGACCTCGGCCGCGACATCCCGAGTAGTCACAGGGATCATTGGCGGGCATACAACATCCCGCCGGTCGGAACAATGAGCGAGTCGACCTTCCGACGATCGTTCCTGGCGCAGCCCGCCGAAACCGAGAACCCGGAACACCTCTTCAAGAATGCCTACCTCGCGATCCAACGCCAGTGGCTCGCGACGTGGGGATGGGGACTGTACCGCGATGCAAAGGGAAGCGATGCGGAACTGATCCAACGAGCCCGGATTCCGCTCAACAACACAGACACCGAGTTTGAAGCGCAACTGTTGAACCTCGCGAAGTTGCTGATCGATCTTCTGAACGAGGGTGCAATCGCGAAGGGTCTGCCGCCGGTCAAGGGCGAGAAGGGCATCGCGAAGCTCGGCCGCTTTCTCGAGGCGCACGGCTATGAGCACACCGATCGCGACGTCGCGCTCCTGCGCCGCGTTCAAGGACTACGGTCAAGAATCGCGGCCCACACGTCAGGATCAAGCGGGCAAGCGTTTCTTGCTGGAGAGTTGGATGGCAAGAGCAAGAGCGACTTCATCCAGCACCTAATGGTCGAAGCGACGCAGATGTTTGCCGGCCTATCAAAACTGCGCCCTGGGACTGAAGATCCGGAAGGCTAGCAACCCCGGAATCAGCTCAGGTTGAGCCAAGGTGCTTTTTAACGGCATCGGCAGCCGGCGGTTACCGCCGGAGCGAGATCGAGTGAGTAACGGGATCCAAGGTGCCCAGCTCCATTTCGGCGCGCTCGACCACGGTCCTGCGGGCAGCCGGCGATGGCAACGTGGTCCTTGGCACGGCTAAGCGAGCGCTATAGCGGCACGCGCCATCTGAGCGTGCAGTTTCTCTGCCAGCCGCCTGCTCCCGAAGCCGAACGAGCTTTCGAGTGCTGGCTGCGACCGCGTCGGGCGGGCCCTAGTTCGGCAAAGCGTAGGTCGGTAGCCACGGGCGGCCAGAACCCTCCGTCGACCAGCGCTCGTACAGCCTCCCGTATTGGGTGCGGAGCTCCGCGAGCCTTCTGTCCAGCACCCGGCCAGCCTGCCGCTTGTCGTCCGTGTCGGAATCTTCGAGCTGCCAGATATGGCGGTTCCGCGTCTCGGTCACCTTGACGGCCTCGGCGATGAGCAGCGCGCCCACCTGAACATCTGGAAGCGTCGGACCGGTATCGCACAAGTAGCGAGCAGACCAATAGACGACGTAGTCGTCTTCGTCATCGCTCCACCGCTCGACCTCGAACCACCACCTGTCACCGTGCGGCCATCCGCGCACCCGCTCCGGTCTGGCAAGGCTGAAAACCCGGAAGTCAGAGAACGCGCACGCACTAACCGCGGGGCGGTTGCCGTCACCGAAGTCGTAAGCGACGTCGCTGAGCCCGAGATGCTCGATCAGCAGCTCATAGACAGCGAGCACCTTCTGACTGTCGGCGGCTCCCATGCGCTCATGATGTCAGACGGGCTACGGGACCGCAGAGGTGTGCCGGCCCGGCCGCCGCGCGTAGGCGGGGCTCCGCCTACGCCCGAGTGTCACCAATTACCCGACTAGCTGTGACCTCAGGACTACGGGATCGAAGTGCGGCGCTCACTCATCCTTGCCGGAGCAGAGCGCGACGCGCCCGATCGGTCACGCTCACGCTGAGAGCTGTCGCCACTCCTGGTTCTTCACTCCCGCGGCGCGAATCCTTCGGCCCGTGGGCACATTCTCGCGCGAATCCCACGTGCCCATCGGAGACGACACTTCGACCAAGAGTCTGCGCGGATGTACCACCGCAGTGCACGTCAGACGTGGCCGCGCTACCCGCGAACCATCTCTGATTCCAGAGCAGCGCGTACATGGTCGAGGACTTGCTCTCGGTGACAGTGGTGTTCGTCTTCTTCGAAGCAGAACACGGCGATCGTCTGCGTCCGGGCGAGCTCCACGAGTTCTTTCAGACTGGTGCCCGCTGCGTCGTGTGTGAGCGTGTTGCGGTACCGGTCGCGTGCCTGGTGAGCGGATGAAGATGTGGTTTCCGCGTATCCGTCCCGGTTGGCGCGTGGGTTGCCAAGTGAGGGCATGTGGCGGTAGCGGATCCCGGCTTGCTCGAGCGCGGTTGTGAGGGCCTTCTTGGAAAATCCTGGCTTGCGTGAGATGGCGTTCAATCGCACGTCGACGAGGGTTTCTACGCCGCGGAGGCGGAGCCGGGAGATGAGCGCGTCCTGGGTCAGGCCTTCGTATCCGATTCCGGTGATGTCCACGTTCGGTTTCCTCCTCGTTGTGCGTTGGCGGTGGGCTGCGACTCGGCATCGCGTGCCGCAGTATTGCGCGCCGCGCCGTCCGGCGAAGGAGGCGCCGCACCATAGGCAGGTGCGCGACGTGGGCCGACGAGCGCGCAGCTCACGGCTCACGCTGGTCGACAGTGCTTCGAGCTCCTCCAACGTTAGAGCCCGGACATCCTCCATGTAACGGATCATATCTGTTACATGCAGGATGTTGCGGAGGCGTGTGGACATGCCACCTGGCGGACCCGCCCGACCCTCACCCGCCCGGTCTGCCTTATCGCCGCATGGGTGAGGGCGCAATGGTCAGTGCCCGCGGTCACCACTGACCGAGCACGACGGCCGCGACGGATGTTTCAGACGGCCTTACTAGATGCCGAGATCGAGGGTGGCGGCGAAGTCGGATGACTTCGGCGGCGCGTAGACGCCGAGGACCGAGAAGTTACGCCGCTTGGTGGGATCCGCGATATTCCCGACGAAGAAGTGCGTGCGCTTGTCGTCTGCGCAGAGTTCGTCATGGAACCGGCGGCGAATGCTCTCTGCCGCGGCGTCGTCGCTCATGTTTCGCAGGCGCAACTGAAACGCGGTGAGTTCCCAGTCCAGGATTCGCTGCTTGTGCCCGGAGCAGCCAGCTGTCTCGCAGAAGTAGTGGTACTTGGCGATGAACCGCGGCGGCTTCAGCTCGGGGGGTGTCGTGTCGCCGAACAGGCTTTCCTGTTGGAGCGCCCGGTCGATCTTGGCCTGTTGGGAGGGTGTCCACGGCTGGCCAGGTTCCACGATCACTCCCTTCAGCGTCGGGACTCGGACCAATCCCAGGGATGTGGCGTTCATGTTCTGCACGACGCCGGCGCGCAGCTCGCACATGGTCGGCCCGATCAGTGGCTCGAGGATCGCGCCTCGTGCGCGAATGTCCTTGATTGGTTTGCCTTCGCGGCGGACGGTGTCGATGTTGAGCCGGTTGCTCTCCGGACGCAGGTCGTTGATCGGCGGAATCAGGTCAACGTCGATGACGTCGTACTTCTTGAACTGCTGGTCCGTGGCCATCCACCGGAACGGCACGGGGTAGAGGCGGATGAACTCGGGCTGGACGCTGTCCAGGCGGACGCCAGCGACGCACACCGTGTCGCCATACTTCTCCGAGGGCTCTGGGGAGGCCTTGACTGTGATCAACACGCGGGCGCTCTCTGACAGAACCACAGAGCCTCCTTCGAGTTGATTCCATGATGCCCGGGACCGGCGTCGGGCACCGTGTGGCGCGCCCGACGTCAGCTGTGCGGGTGGCGCGTGAGGGTATGGGCAACAAGGCGAGTGGCACGCTGCGGGTGTCTCCGAGCAGGAAACGTGCTCGGGACACGCGTCCTGAATGCGGCGCGTGCAATGATTCCGAGGTGCCCGACACCGCTAACACTTCACACGCGGGTGGTGCGGCGAATGAGTACGGCAGCCTCCATCGCAATGGGCTGGCCACCGTGCTCGCCGCGCATGGCCTGTCTGGGACGCCACTGGACGGAGTAGACGACCGGGTTCCGGTCGAGATCGCTCTTGAGACGGCGGACGCCGTGGACGACATCGTGTGCACGATGGCGAACGGCGAGCGATGGTTCATCCAGGCAAAACGCTCCGTGAACGATTCCTCGCTCCGCAGCGCCTTTCGCCAGTGGCTGGCCCAGCCGCTCGCGGCAGCAGACACGCTCGTTCTGGCATTGCGAACTGTCGGTGGTCAGGTTGCCGGAGCAATGCGCGTCCTGGATGGTCGTCGCCAGGGACGCTCGCCGGAACCGCCGGCGGGCGACCGCGCCCACTTCGAAGCGTTCAAGGCCAAAGTCCGCGAGGAGTGCGGTCTCCGCACGGACGAGATCCTCGAACGCGTGCGACTAATCGCCTGGGAGGTTGAGGACGTCAGTGATACTCGCGCGGACTCCGCGGCAGCCCGGCTGGAACGGCTCACTTCGCCTGGTTCGGGCCCGGCGGCGTTTCGTTGCTTGCAGGCCTTCTTCCAGCGTCAGTCCGCGGCACGGACCAGCACTTCCAGTCGCGACTGGGTACAAGCGCTGATCGACAACGGCATGGATGTCGCGATCGACGGTCTAGGCAGCGCTGCGGCGGCCCACGAGCTTGAGCATCGGGCATTGGACGAGTACCGCGACCTCCTGGCGAGTCGCAGGGACCGGCTGGGTCTGGCGATGATCTCCCCGCAGGTCCCAGTGCTGAGAGTTGATGACTTCATCGGGTCGGTCGACGTCGAGTATGACGTGGACGAGTCGCGTGCTAGTAGCGATCCGCTCACGCACGTGCTGCGCCGGAACGGCCGACTTATTCTTCGTGGCCTTCCTGGCGCGGGAAAATCCGAGGCTGTGCGACAGGTCGCGGCGTGGCTTGCCGCGGAATCGGGGGCGCCGCTTCCGTTGCTCGTGCGGCTTCGGGACATCGCTCCCTCGGTGACAGGCGTGGATGACGTGTCTCTGGACTTGCTGATCCGCACAGCCGCCTCTCATGGCGGGCGCGAACCATCGGCTCCGCTCCTGCGCGCGCTGCACGCGGAAGTCCGAACCGGCTACTGCACCCTGCTACTTGACGGGCTCGACGAAACGCACGCGAAGCGCGGCGCCATCGCGGCCGGCGTCGCGCAGGTTCTCGCCGGTCTCAGCCCGGATGTCGGAGTGCTCCTTACGACCCGTGAAAGTGCGATGGACGCCGCGGCACACCTCGCGCTGCCCGTGGTCGATCTCAAGCCTCCTTCCAGTCGCCGGGCCCAGGTCGCCCTCGTCGAGTCGTACGCTGCTGCAACGCTTCCCGAAGGCGATCGTGATGAGTGGTGCCGTGTCAAACTCGCGCTGATCAGTTCATACGCTGAGTCCCACCGAGACATCTGGGAGGTGCCCCTCCTCGCGACACTGGCGACGCTGAGACTCCTCGACGGGCACTCATCCGTGGACTCGGCCGTCGAGCTTCTGAAGAGTGTCATCGACGACAGCATCAACCGGTGGGAGGTGCAACGTTTCGCGAACAATCTGGATGCACCCGACCCAGGCTTCAGCGCAGGAATGTTCCTTGACGGTTTCGCGGTGATCGGCCGCGCCCTCAACGCGAACGCAACACTGTCGGTCTCGGATGCCCGACGATTGGTCCTCGCTGCGCTGGCGCCCTGGGCGCTCTCGTCTCGTTCGGCCGAGCGGATAGCCGAGTTCGTGGTCGAATTCTGGGACGAGACGGTGGGTGTTTTCGTCGATACGGGCCAGAACCTTCAACCACGATCACGAGTGTTCGCGGAGTTGGGCGATGCGTACGCCGCGGTGCGACTGGACTCCGTCACGGAACGGCGGGACTGGCTGACGCAGTGCCTGGACAACCCGTCCCGCGCCAACGCGCTCGCGCTCGCCACAAGCGCAGATATTGACGTCGCCCGATGGTTGATCAGGGCTGCGGTTGAGGAGGAGGGCGTCCGACGCTCGCGCGCAGCGAGCTGGGTAGCGGAGTACTTGCCGTCCTGGCCACACATGACGGACGCGGACGTGAGTGACGCCATGTCCGCGTTTGCCGCCGCGGCTATCGACGGTGTTCCGGTCAACACGGACAAGCCAGAGGGGGACATCCTTGCCATATTCGCCACTGCTGAGGAGTCGAAGGACAGGCATGACGGGCCTGGCTGGCGATTCGCCGTCGAGCTCGCCAGTCTTCCCGTCCCCTCTCACTTGCGCCCGCAGAAGGACGCGCTCCTGGACAACTATCGAACCGATCCTGACCGCTGCGCGATCCTGCGTGCACTCTGCGAGCTGGCGGAGGTCGCCGACTCACCTATTGATGCGCGCACCGGACCCGTCGTTCGCGCGGTCGAGCGCGCACTGGCATACCCCTTGGCTGAGTACCGAGACGTGGCGCCCTCGCGTGATCGCTTCGGCACACTCAACATTGGCATCAGCAATGAGCGACCACCTGCTGGTCTAGACCGCGTTGCGGTTCGAGCCGCCCATATAGCGAACTACTTGACCCCGGCTGCCGTCGACAGGATCTGGGACATATCGATCCGCCTCCCAGCGGGCAAGTACGACGAAGTGCGCAGAACGCTCGCCGGAGCTGGATTCGAGAGCCCACACGAGGCGGCGCGCGAGCTGCCCTGGCTGGCTCAGGCACAACTGGACGAGTTCGAACTGGGCTGGTTCTTGCCGCACCTGGTCGCCGGAGAGGAGTCAGCGGACGAAATTGCGGCGATGGAGCGTTGGCAGATGTGTGCCCTGGCCGATCTGGTCGACTTCGCGAGTCTGGGCAAGGCCGTTTACTGGGAACTGCGAGAAGCCAGCAAGACCCCCGCGAACACCGCCGAGCTCCTCCTCACGGCCGCGATCGGCAGCGCGCAACTCAGTCACGCCGCCGTGCGTGTCGAAGCCGAGGATGTCAGCCGTGCAGGCGGTACTGAGCACGACGACCTCGTCTCGTATCTCTTCACTCCGCGCCTTCAGCCCGCATCAAGAGCAGAGGGTGTCATTCCCGAAGCGATGGCAAGGGACCTGGTTGCAATAGTCGCAGACCGTGGACGATGGGGATCGGAACTTGCACGCAACGTGTTGCTGAACCAGTCATACCCATCGGTCTGCGAGGCTGCGCGCAAGGTGGTTGCCGCGAACTGGCACAGCGAACGAAACCTCGCTTTCGTGCGACTATTCAATGCCACCTCGGCTACAGCCGAGGCCGCACTTCTGATGGCTGAAGGCGGCGGAGCGCGTGCGGCGACCGCGCTCTACCTCGCGGCGGACGACACCGATGACGACGAAGAACTGCTCCTCCGCGCAAGAACCGACGCCGACGGCACCGTGCGCGATGCCGCCGGCGCGACACTCGAGGAGGTCTTGGCCGCCCAGCACTGGACCTGCATCTGGTGCTTCGAGGCGAACCCCTCCTCCTTCTACGTCTGCGGGCGCTGCGGGCACAGCTCGAGCAACTCCTTGGCCACTCACAAGCACATCCGCGAATACGTGAAGCAAGCCGAAGCCCGCGCCGGAGGCGAAAGCTAGGCACGCAGAGGGCCGGTTGCCGCCGGAGGTCACCCTGCCGCCTCACGAATTGTGCGTGACTCCGCCCGCGGGCTCGGCGTTCTGGTAACAGCCATCTGCAACCTCACCCTTCCCGACCGCATCATCATTACGGGTGAAGTGATGCGACTCGCGGTGGTCGGCCATCAGGCGCTCAAGGAAAAGACCCGAGAGCTCCGCGACACCCGCGCCAAGACACCGCCGATCAGCCACTCCTCCAGCGACAACGTCGAAGGGGCCGCCGGAGCAGCCGTCCTCGCAATCCAATCCTTCGCGCTCGGCACCCCACGCCTTTTCGATAGTCAAGCCCGCGGCATCGCGAGTACTTCGAAGCGCCTGCCGGTCCCACCCAGAACGCGAGCCGGAGACGACCCGCTTTTCGTAAGCCCGGTGCGGCTGCTCGGTGAGTCCGTACACGCCAGGGCGTGAGGGAACCTTGTGATCAAAGCACCCACGGGCTCCTCCATCGGGCAATGCCCGCATGGGGATCCCGTTAGAGCGAGATGTCCGGTCCTCGTTTGGCGAGGTCGGTCGTGAGCCAGCGGAAGACGGCGATCGACGCCGTCGGCGAAGCAACGCTCGCGCGGAGGTAGCCGCGGCTAGCGAACTCGAGCGCGTGACGGCGCGGCTCCGTGTGTACGTCGAGCGGTAGCATCCCGCCGCGGAAGCGCGCACGCGAGACCTCAGCGACGCGCGCGCGAAGTTCCACCTCGTGTTCGGCGAAGTACACCTCGGCGATCGCGAGGATCTCGCGGACGACACGTCGGTTCTCCGAACGCTCCTGCATCGCGCGAACCAACTCGGGTGGGGTCGGCACGTCTTGCTCTCTGATTCGGGCCACTTCCTGACCACCGCGCGGTTTCGCGAAGAACTCGTCCGCAGCAGCGTCGTTGTGGCGTCGATCCGGAGCGTGTACCCGGTGGAGCTGTCGCTCGGGGAGCCCGGCACGCGCCCGGCGACGGGCGAGGCGCCTCGCTTCGTTCTCTCGCTCGCGATACGTCGCACGCCGATCAGGGGTCGGGGACCAGGTCGAGTCGCGACCGCCGGCCCGGGCGCGGTCGACAGCGCGCCTGCGGGCTTCGTTGGCCTTCTGTGGGTCGGCCGCCGCACGGGCGCGACGGCGCTCGGCGATGGCGTCGCGATTCCGGTAGTAGTAGTCGCGTTGGGCCTGCTTGTAGGCCTCCGGATGCTTCTGCTTGTACCGCTCGCGCGCTTGCTGACGCTCCTCCGGGTGGTCCTTCGCCCACTCCTTCGCCCGCTCGATGCCTTTCTGGCGCCGCGCCTTCTCCTCCCGCTCCCGCTGCGCGCGAGCACGCTCACGCTCACGGTTCTTGCGACGGATGTCCTCGCGATTGCGCTCCCGGTACTCGGCGTTATAGCCCGGGTGCGCCTCGTTCCATGCCTTCCGCTGTGCGGCCAGACGTGCGGCACGCTCTTCCTCGCTGGGGTGAGGGTCACTCATGGTCATCTGCGACGAGCACGCCGTCGAGCTCCGCGAGCGCAGTAAACAACTCTTCGCGCGTAGCGGTGGGGTCTCTGATGGCGCGCGCGAACAGCTCGGCGATCCGGCCCCGCTCGGCGTCGGACACGTCATCGAGCCGCGCCAGACACCAGTCGATGTCCTCGTCGAGGCTGTAGCTCGGATCATCCGCCTCGATGCCGGGGTAGTAGAGGAAGGCGAGCACAGCGACGTGCTCCAGGACGGCGTCAGCGCGCTCACGATCGCTCATGACAAGAAGGTGCGCGCGTGAAGCCCGCCAGCGCCTACGGCAATGTCCGCGGGCCGGTCTACTCTCATGTGCGTTCGGCCGGAGGAGGAAGCCCATGGTCGAACCGAGCCGATGGCACCCGCTTCTCGCCGCGCAGGAAGACCCTCCCGGCACGTGGCGATTGATCGACGGGTTCGACCGGGAGTACGGCACCATCGAGATCCGCCGAGTGAACGCCACCGATGTCCGCTACCGCGCCACATTCCGAGGCGAGGTCATCGGCTGGTCGACAAGCCTCCGCCTTGCGTGCGAGCGGGTGCACGCCGAGTTCATTCGAAACCACGGCCCGGGCGGCGGACCGATCGCGAGCTGGGGCTCGACGAAGGGCCCACCCCAACCGGCTTCGTGAGGCTACGGCTCCTGATCGCGCGCGAACGCACGGTCCAGCATCGCGGCGGTCGACGGATTCACCATCTCGTTCCGCCGGATGTAGTGCTGAACCGTGATCTTCGGATCTGTGTGTCCCAGCAACTCAGCCGCAAGTTCCACACCCGCCTGATCGTTGATCGCAGTCGCCACAGTGCGGCGGAAGGCATGCGGGGTGACTCCTTCGATGCCGGCGATCTCCATGACGCGCCGGAGCTGCCGCCGTACGTTGTTGGTCGTCAGAGGTGTCCCGTCCCGGCTGCAGAAGATCAGCGCGTCCAGCGACGGGTCCGTGAGCCGGGCCAGGCGCCGACGGACAGCCTCAGCTGTGAATGTCGGAATTGCGACCGTGCGCCGAGACTTCGCGGTCTTGGGGTGGTCCTGGCGCTGAGTGGGTTCGCCCTTGTTGCTGACGATTGTTCCGGCGATGCGAATCGAAGGCACTGGGCTGGTGATGTCGACGTCCCGACGCCGAATCGCCAGCACCTCGCCGATGCGTGCGGACGTTCCGAGCATGACCTCGATGATCCCGCCGAGCTGCCCGTCCGGCTTCGGCCCTGAGATGGCGCGGCCGCTCTCCCACAGGGCGATCGCCGCTCGGATTGCGCCAACTTCAACCGGAGTGAGCGCGTCGGGTGTTCTCGCCGGCCGGTGCAGTCGAGCGACGTGATCCACGGGGTTTCGGTGCAGGATCTCATGGCGCACGGCCAAGCTAAATGCCGAGCGCAGCACAACTCGCCCATGCTTCGCTCGGCTGTAGCTTCGCTTGTTCAGCTGCTTGAGTAGTTGATCGCAGCGCGCGACGCCGATCTCGCGGAGCGTCAGATTGCCGATCGCCGGCATCACGAGAGTTCGCATGTCGCGCTCGTAGAGCTGCCGCGTAGTCGTGGACAGGCGCTCGTCCTGATCGAGGTCGTCAAGCCAGTAGTCCACGAGTTGCGAGAACAGACTGTCGGCAGTGAGAACAGTAGTCGACGGCTGGAACATGCTTCTCGCCGAGAGCTTCACCTTCAGCGCACGTTCGGCAAGCGTGCGCGTCTCGGCCGAAACCTGCACGAGCCTCGTCCGACCATCCCAATCGCGGTACCGCGCCCGCGCGATCACGCGGCCGTTCTCGGCCGTGAGAAAGCCGATCTCGCCGAAGGTACCGATCGCAAGCCGCGCGCGGCTCATCGCGTCACCTCGGGTCGGCTGGTGACGGCGCGCCCAGCTCCCGGTGCGCTTCGACCCACGTGCGCACGTCTGAAGCCGCAAAGGTCAGGTGCTTGCCATATCGATGGGCATGAGGCGCCTGCCCCTTCATCCGCCATTCGTAGATCGTCGACACCGGGACACGCAGATGTGCGGCGAGCTCGTTGATGTTGAGGAGTCTCTCCAAGCCCCAGAGCTCGAGGGTCACGCTGTCGATGGCGTCCATACCGAGTAGGTAGGCACGATGTCGCCCTACCGTTCGGCAGCGACCCGAACGAAGTCGGGCCAGCCGAGACGCGGCGTCGCGATCGGGCGCTGGAGCGGTCAAAAAGATGGCATTGCGATGACGTGATCAAGTTTCACCAAGGAAAAAGTCCCGGGAACCCTTAGGTTCCCGGGACTTACCGGTCGGGATGACAGGATTTGAACCTGCGACCCCCTGACCCCCAGTCAGGTGCGCTACCAAGCTGCGCCACATCCCGTTGACCACACTGACGCGCGGACAACTCCCCCATCCTACCCGCTCCCGGCAGGCGTCGCGAACCGAGGGACGCCCGGGCGTGGCATCCGTCGATCGCTTGCCGGTGTCGGTGGGGCCCACTAGCGTCGCGCCATGGCGAACATCACCATCGAACCGGTTACGGCAGATCGCTTCGACGACGCGCAGCACGCGCTCAGCGGCGGCGGGGACGGGCGCGGATGCCAGTGCCAGTGGTGGATGATGACGAACGCCGAGTGGCAGCAGACGTCGCAGGCGCAGCGGCAGGAGCTCCTGCGCGACGAGCTCGATGCCGGGCCGCCCCCGGCGCTCATCGCCTACGTCGACGGCGAACCGGCCGGCTGGGTGCGGATCGGGCCGCGCACGAAACAGGTGCGGCTCGGCCGCACGCGCAACTTCACGACCGCGTCGGAAGAGGCGTGGGAAGACGAGACCGTCTGGTCGGTGAGCTGCTTCGTCGTGCGCAAGGAGCACCGCAACCAGGGCCTCAACGCGAAGCTCCTGGAGGCCGCGATCGCGTACGCGCGAGAGAGCGGAGCCCGGGTGATCGAGGCGTACCCGCTCGACCCGGACGCCGGCAAGAAGATCCCGTCGAACGAGTTGTTCCACGGCGTGCTGTCGACGTTCGAAGACGCCGGGTTCCGCGAGGTCGCGCGCCCGAAGCCGCATCTCGCGATCGTGTCGCTCGACCTCGCACGCTGATCCGCGCCCGGGCGCACCCCGGGCGCGCGGCATCCGTTCGCGTCACTGCATCGTCGCAGGCTCCCGGCGGACGCGATCGACCTCGAGCACGACGACGACGCACACCAGGAGCGCGGCGGCGACGATGTACTCCCCCGACGGCAGCAGACCCGCCAGCGCGATCAGCACCGCGCCGGCGACCACGGCGGCCGACGCCCAGCGCGACAGCGAGGCCCGCAGCAGGACGAACCACGACGCCGCCACCACGATCGCGATCGGCAGCGTCAGGGCGAGACCGGCGATCTCGTGCGAGATCTCGGTGTGCCCGGTGATCTCGTCGATCTCGACCTCCACGCCCGCCGACACGGCACCGACCGCCGCGAAGATCACGTAGTGGAGGTAGCCGAAGCGGAAGGCGGACTTCCTGCCCTCCAGCCGGTGCTGCTGCTCGCGGGAGAAGTACACCCACCAGATGCCGGCGGTCACGACGATCCCCGAGATCGCGAGCGTCACGAGCTCCGGGACGTGCTCACCCTTGCCGAGCGCGTCGATGATCGCGTTCGCCGACGCGAGCAGACTCTCACCGAGGAGCAGGAGCGTGAACAGCCCGTAGCGCTCCGCGATGTGGTGCGGATGCCACGCCGTGCGCCCCGAGGACTCGCCCCACACCGGTACGAGCAGCTCGAGCGCCACGAGCACGAAGAAGGTCCAGAACTGCGCCGCCTCGTCCAGCAGGTAGATGCGCGCGACCCACAGCACCTGCACCACGGCAACGCCGAGGGCCATGCGCAGCGCGGTGCGACGGGATTCGGGATCGGATGCTGCGGCCCGCAGCCACTGCGCCACCAGGGCCAGCCGCATGATGACGTAGCCCCACGTCACCACGAGGAATTCGAACTCCACCATCGCGTCGTGCACGCCGGCCGCGAGGACGAGCACGCCGCCCATCTGCACGATCGTGAGCACGCGGTAGAGCCAGTCGTCGGTGTCGAACGCCGAGGCGAACCACGTGAAGTTCATCCACGCCCACCAGATCGCGAAGAACACCATGAGGTACGCCAGCACGCCCTGGCCCATGTGGTCCTCGGTGATGAGGTGATGCAGGTTCTGCGACGCCTGCGACACCGCGACGACGAACACCAGGTCGAACAGCAGCTCGAGAGGCGTCGCCACCCGGTGGGCCGCATTCGTATCGCGAGCGGACATCCGGACGAGGCCCATCCGAGCCAGCACATCGGTCATGCGACGATTATGGTTGCCCTGCGTATCGAGGAGGATCATGCGTCGGCTGTGGATCGGGTTCGTGCCCTACATCGCGGTGTCGATCGTGCATGTCGCGGCGCTGGCGGTCGGCTCCGACGCGGTGGCCGCGCCGACGAAGCTCGCCCTGATGCCGTTGCTCTCACTCGCGGTCGTGTGGGGCGTCCGCGGCTCACGATGGACCCCCGCCCACACCCTGCTGGTCGCCGCCATCGGGCTCTCGTGGCTCGGCGACGGCGCCGGCACGTTCGTGCCCTGGCTGCCGACCGTGCCGATGATGCTGCTGTTCTTCGGCCTCGCACACCTCTGCTACATCTGGCTCTTCTGGCGGATGCTGGCCGTGCGCCGCGTCCCGCTCTGGGCCGCCGTGTACGCCGTGTGGTGGGTGGTCCTTCTCGCCGTGCTGTGGCCGAACCTCGGCGCGCTGGCCATCGCCGTCGCGGTCTACGGTCTGGTGCTCGGCGGCACCGCGGTCGCAGCATCCCGTTGTCATCCGCTCATCGTGTGGGGCGGCGTGTTCTTCCTGATGTCCGACTCGGTGCTGGCGTTCCGCCTCTTCACGCCCGACGCGATGCCCGCCTGGACGAGCCCGCTCGTCATGCTCACGTACTGCGCCGGGCAGGGGCTCATAGCCGCGGGCGTGCTCGCGAGCGTGCGGACCCGGCGAGCGGCGAAGAGCCCGGTGGCGACGCGATGACGGATGCCGCGACCCCGGGCAGGTCGGTCAGGGTCGACGCCTGGCTCTGGGCGATCCGGATCTACAAGACGCGCTCGGCCGCGACGACCGCGTGCCGTGCGGGGCACGTGCGCGTCAACGGCGAGCGGGCGAAGGCCGCGCAAGGAGTGAGGCCCGGGGACGAGGTGCGGGTCCGCATCGACGGTTTCGACCGCATGCTGGTGGTGCGCCAGACCATATCGAAGCGGGTCGGTGCCCCGCTGGTCGCGACCGCCATGGAGGATCGCACTCCCCCACGCGACCCCGCTCCCGTCATCGCGCAACGCGATCGGGGCGCGGGCCGGCCCACCAAGCGCGAACGGCGCGAGATCGACCGCCTGCGCGGCCGCGACGACGGCTGACGGCGACGCCCGCGGGAACCGGGTCGTCGAGCGCGCCCCGCCGGACCACGCGCCGCTGCGCGAGGCACAGGACGAGCATGATCGCGCACGAGATCACGTAGAACGTGTGCAGCGCCCAGATCGGGCCCACGGGCAGGCTGAACACGTAGAGCGAGTAGACCGCATTGGCCGCGTTGATCATCGCGAGGCTCGGCAGACTGTACGACGAGACATCACGCGTGCGCAGCGCCTTGCCGAGCATCGGCAGGTTGCTGACCGCGAACACCACGGTCGAGACCGTGCCGGCGATCAGCGGGATGTCCATGACCACACGGTAGGCACCGGTGCCCGCCGTCCGCGTCGGACGAAGAGCGCATCTTCGCCGAACGACGCCCGTGGGTCATTCTGTGTAGAAGCGGCTCACGCCGCGGGCTGTCGCGCGATCAGACCAGGCCGTTCTCGTACGCGTAGGCGGTGGCGGCCGCCCGGGTCGAGATCCCCAGCTTGATGAAGATGTTGGCGAGGTGACGCGCGACCGTCTTCTCGCTCAGGGAGAGCTTCACGCCGACCCCGCGATTGGTGAGGCCCGTCGACACCAGCCGCAGAACCTCCAGCTCACGCGGCGTGAGGGCGCCCACGCGCCGGTCGCCCATCGCGGCGGCGAGGTCGGCCAGCGCCGGTTCGGCGCCCAGAGCGAGGAACACCCCGCGGGCAGCGTCGAACTCCTGCTGCGCTTCCTGCCTCGCGCCAGCCGCGTGCAGGGCGCGCCCGGCGAGCACGCGGCTTCGCGCGGCTTCGTACGGCACCCCGACGTCGTCCCAGGCGCGGACGGCGCCGCGCGCCGCCTCCCGCGCGTCGGCCACCCGGCCTTCGGAGAGCAGCACCCGCGCCTCAGCGGTGGCGATGGCGGCCTCGAGCATCGGCGTGGCCGTCGTCCTGCTGGCATCTCGCAGCTCCTCGACCGCACGACGGGCGGCCTCGCGATCTCCGGCGGCCACCTCGATCTCGACGACGGCCGGCAGCAGGAACCGCCGCGTGAGCGGGTCGGCGCCCGCCGCACTGCGGCGGATCTCGTCCTGCGCGCGCTGCGTGCGACCGAGCGCGAGGTGGAGCAGTGACAGCCCCGGCTGCGGTTCCCACCCGGATTCGCCGGCGCGGCGGTAGGACTCCTCGGCGGAGTGGAACGCCCCTCGCAGGCGCGAGAGCTCCGCGTGCTGGTAGGGGGCGCCCCAGATCGCGCGGTAGTCGCCTCCCCGAAAGCGCGCCAGCGCGAGCTCCGCCGCGGTCGATGCCTCGGACCAGGCTCCGCGCAGAAGGAGGAGACCGGCCTCCAGGGCGCGATACTGCCCGCTGAACGCGACGAGCTGGGGCTGCGCACCGCACCACCGGGCCAGCACGCCCGTCCACGCCGTCGCGCGCTCCAGGTCGAAGGCGAGAACAGCATCGGAGACGGCGCCGCAGATGATGACGCCCGTCGGAAGCGGAGCGACGCCGCCTGCCGCAACGGCCGCCATCGCGCGGTCGAGGTGTTCGAACCCCGCGGCGATGGCGCCGGACTCGATCAGCGATTTCCCCAATCCGAGCCTGGCGAAATTTGCGAGTTCGCGGTCGTCCTCACGCTCCGCGATCGCGAAGACCTCCTCGAACCCGCGCACCGCCTCGGCGGTGTTGCCGCTGCCGAGCTGACCGACGGCAGGTGCCATCCGGGCGAACCCGGCCAGCGCGCCGGGCTCGACCATCCCGCTCACGATCCGCATGGCGCGCGCCGCCCACATCACGCTGTTCGTGAAGTCCCCTTGTTCGATCAGGTCGAGCGCGAGCCATCCAGCCGCACGCGCGGCGCCCGCGGGTTCCCCGGCGGTCAGGTACGCCCCGTAAGCCCGTGAGAGTGCGTCGATGCACGCCTGCGGTTCGCCGCGAAGCAGAGCCGCCGTCGATAGCAGCTCCAGATCGGACGCGCCCAGGCCCTCGCGCGCTTCCACGCGGGCGAGCAGTTCCGACGCATCTGCCCAACGCCGGTCGGCCACCGCGGCACGGCCGGCGTCGAGGTCGCTGGAGGAGATCATGCCGCTCCCGCCTCGTCGCGTGCCGACCGCGGGTCGGCCTGGGCGCCCCTCGTGTGTTGCGGGAACGCTACCGCCGATCCCGGCGGTCCCGCAAGGACGACGCCGGCTGTCGGGGCCCTCAGCCCGCGAGCAGGTCGAGCAGCCAGCGCGCGCCGCGAACGGCGGCGCCGGCATGCGTCACCCGGTCGGAAAGTCCGCGGTCGCTCGTGACCACCGTCACCCGGCGCCCTGCGGCGGCCCCCTGCTGCGCCACCACGACGATGGCGTCATCACCGGACGCGTCGGCCCGCACCACACCGACACCCGGCGCACCCTCCACCTGGCGTGCCTGTCCCTCGACGACCGCGGTCCACTCCGGGTACCAGGTCTGCTCCGGCAGGCCCAGCGCGGACGCCGGGATGCCCTGGGCGGCGAGATCGGCCATCCGTGCCACGAGCCGGGAGGCCGCGCCCCGGCGATCGCGCCACCAGCCGTCGGGCACCGAGCCCATGACGTTCGCGATATCGACGATGACCGCCGGCCGCACGCTCAGCAGGCCGCGCAGCTTCTCCCACGAGGCCGCGAAGGCGGGGTGAAGCGGGTACTGCGTGACCTCGTCGACGGGGACCCAGGCGAGCTCGCGACTCTCGGGATCGCTGATCGTGGGCTCGAACGGAACGCTCACGTCGCCCACGACGGTGGTATAGCTCCAGTACCCGAGATCGAAGACGCTCAGCACGCGAGGCTGCACCGCCGCACCTGGCACGCCCGCCTCCTCGGCGGCCTCGCGGAGCGCACCGTCGCAGGCCGATTCGCCCTCGTGACGCGCACCTCCTGGCAGCGCCCAGGTGTCGCCGAAGTGGCTCCACGACGCGCGGTGCTGCAGCAGCACCCCTTGCTCGGCGTCGACTGCGAGCAGACCGGCGGCCCCGAAGCGCCCCCAGTACCGCTCCCCTGTCGGTGCGACCACCCATGCGTCGCCGGGGTCGCGGGGTCCGTGCGGACGCCGGGGCTCGCCGGGGGCAGGAGGCTCGATCGTCACCCTGCCAGCCTGTCACACCCCGCCCGCACACGGCGGCGATGACCCCGCGTGACCAGGCCGGCATGAACGGAACGACGGATGCCTCGGGGCGAGGCATCCGTCGTTCCCCGGCTCGCGTCAGCGCTGGCGACGCTCGCGCACGCGCATGTTGATCACGATCGGCGAGCCCTCGAAGCCGTACAACTCGCGCAGGCGCCGCTGTATGAAGCGGCGGTAGCCCGGGTCGAGGAAGCCGGTCGTGAACAGCACGAAGGTCGGCGGTCGCGTCGACGCCTGCGTGCCGAACAGGATGCGCGGCTGCTTGCCACCGCGCAGCGGATGCGGGTGCTCGGCGATCAGCTCGGTGAGGAACGCGTTGAACTTGCCCGTCGGGATGCGCTGATCCCACGACTCGAGGGCCGTCTCGAGCGCCGGCACGAGCTTGTCGAGGTGGCGTCCGGTGCGGGCCGAGATGTTGACGCGGGGCGCCCACGCGACGTGCGCGAGGTCCTGCTCGATCTCGCGCTCGAGGTAGCGGCGGCGGTCCTGGCCGTCCATGTCGTCGTCGTTGAGGCGATCCCACTTGTTGTACGCGATGACGAGCGCGCGTCCGGACTCGAGGACGAGGTCGATGATGTTGAGGTCCTGCACGCTGATCGGCTGGGTCACGTCGATGACGACGATCGCGACCTCGGCCTTTTCGAGCGCAGCCGATGTGCGCAGGGACGCGTAGAAGTCGGCGCCCTGCTGCAGATGCACGCGGCGGCGGATGCCGGCGGTGTCGACGAAGCGCCACAGCTTGCCGCCGAGGTCGACGATCTCGTCGACGGGGTCGCGAGTCGTGCCGGCGAGCTCGTTCACGACCACGCGCTCCTCGCCCGCGGCCTTGTTGAGCAGCGACGACTTGCCGACGTTCGGCCGACCCAGGATCGCGACGCGGCGCGGTCCGCCGATCTCGGCCTTGGCCACCGCCGACACGTCGGGCATGATCTTGACGACCTCGTCGAGGAGGTCGGCGACGCCGCGGCCGTGGATGGCCGAAACCGGCCACGGCTGGTCGAGGCCGAGGTTCCAGAGCGCTGCGGCCTCGGGCTCCTGGCGTGCGTCGTCGATCTTGTTGGCGACGAGGAAGACAGGCTTGTTCGCTTTGCGGAGCAGCCGCACGACGTGCTCGTCGGTGGCGGTGGCGCCGACCATCGCGTCGACGACGAAGAGCACGACGTCCGACAGGTCGATCGCGACCTCGGCCTGGGCTGCGACCGAGCGGTCGATGCCGCGGGCGTCGGGTTCCCAGCCGCCGGTGTCGACGAGCGTGAAGCGGCGGTCCATCCACTCTGCCTTGTACGTGACGCGGTCGCGCGTGACACCCGGGGTGTCCTCCACGACGGCCTCGCGGCGGCCGAGGATGCGGTTCACGAGCGCCGACTTGCCGACGTTCGGGCGCCCGACGATCGCGACGACGGGCAGCGCCGGCAGGAACTCGATGCCGTCCTCGCCCACGGCGATGCCCGCGAGCAGCGCCGCATCCTCGTCGTCGAGGTCGTAGTCGTCGAGGCCGACGCGCAGCGCGACGGCCCGCTGCTCGGCGAGGTCGTCGTCGAGGTCCGCGAGGTTCTCGGCGAGGCGGTCGTCGGCGGGCTCGAACTCGTCGAAGTCGGCGGGGTTGTCAGCGGCCATCTCAGGCTCCTGTCTGCAGTGGGTCGACCGCCGGCGCGCTCAGCGCGGCCCGGACTACGCCGAGCACGGCGTCCACGGTCTGATCGAAATCGAGGGAGGTCGAATCGACGACCTCGACACCGGGCGCGGCGGTGAGGAAGTCGACGACGGCCGAGTCGGATGCGTCGCGCCGATGGAGCGCGGCGGCGACGGCCGCAGCATCGTGCGTCGTCAGCTCGGCGCTGCGGCGTGCGGCGCGGATCTCCGGCGCGGCCGTGAGGAGGATGCGCACCGGGGCGTCGGGCGCGACGACCGTCGTGATGTCGCGGCCCTCGACGACGACACCCGGTCGCCCGGAGCGCGCCACGAGCGCGCGGAACAGCGCGTTCACCGACTGCCGCACGGCGGGCACGCGCGCGACGCCGCTCACGGCGTCCGACACGCGAGGCTCGCGGATCGCGTCGGTCACGTCGGCCTGACCCACCCGCACCCAGTACGCGTCGGGATCGAGTGAGATCGCGTAGTCGAAATCCCCCGAGACATCGAGGACGGATGCTGCGTCCGACGTGTCGATGCCGTGCTCGAGCGCGTGCCACGCGAGGGCGCGGTAGGCGGCGCCGGTGTCGAGGTAGCCGTAGCCGAGGCGTCGGGCGACCTGCTTCGAGACGCTGGACTTGCCGCTGCCGGCCGGGCCGTCGATCGCGACGACGACGGGGTCTGGTCCCGGCTTCGTGATCGCGGGGTCAGTCATTGGTGGTGCTCGCAATCTTCCAGCCGCGCGATTCGAGACCGTCGATCGCCCGGCGCACGGCGCTCGGAACGACGCTGATCTCGGCGAGGCCGAACTGGGCGCCGGGAGAATGCTCCAGGCGCAGGTCTTCCACGTTCACGTCGAGGTCGCCGAGCTCGCCGAAGAGGCGCCCGAGCTGCCCGGGGGTGTCGTCGACCATCACCACGACCTGCTCGAAGCGGCGGTTCTGGCCGTGCTTGCCCGGCAGGCGCTCGACACCGTCGTTGCCGCGGCGGATCGTGTCGGCGACGGCGCGCCGGGCGCCCGGGGCGTCGGGCTCGCGCAGCGCGTCGGCGACGGCGGTGAGGTCGGCGGTGATCTGATCGAGCACGTCGACGACGGGCGCCGCATTCGCGCCGAGGATCTGCACCCACAGCTCCGGGGCCGAGGCCGCGATGCGGGTCGTGTCGCGCACGCCCTGACCGGCGAGCCGGAGCGAGCCGTCGGGGGCGTCGACGAAGCGTCCCGCGAGCAGGCTTGCCACGAGCTGCGGCACGTGCGAGACGAGCGCCACGCCGCGGTCGTGGTCTTCAGGGGTCATCTCGATCGGCGTGGCGCCGAGGTCGAGTGCGAGCCCTTCGACGAGCGCAAGGTCGGCGGACGGGGTCTCCTCGTCGCGGCACACCACCCACGGACGCCCGACGAAGATGTCGGCGCGCGCCGAGATCGCTCCTCCACGCTCGCGCCCGGCGAGCGGGTGCGAGCCGATGTAGTGCGTGAGGTCGACGCCGCGCTCCCGCAGCGTGCGGAGCGGTTCGAGCTTGACGCTCGCGACGTCGGTCACCACGGCGGCCGGGTGCTGCTCGAGCTCGCGCTGGATGACGTCGGCGGTGACGTCCGGCGGGACGGCGACGACGACGAGCGACGGCTCATCGTCGTCCGCGGCGCGGCGACCGGCACCGTAGTCGATGGCGAGGCGCAGCTGAGACGGCGACGTGTCGTCGAGCGCGACATCGACGCCGCGCGCGCTCAACGCGTGGCCGATACTCGCCCCGAGGAGGCCTGCACCGACGATCCGCACCGTGCCCTGCACGCGCGGAGCGAGGGAGGTCGCTGTCACTTAGTCCTCCTGTTGACCTGCGGCTTGGCGCGAAAGAGTCAGCAGAGCGCCCCGCTCCACTTTAGTCAACTCGCGGGCGCGCCCGGCTGGCAGCGTTCCCAGGTGCAGCGGCCCGAACTGGCGGCGCACGAGTTCGACGACGGGATGCCCCACCTCGGCCATCATGCGGCGCACGATGCGGTTGCGCCCCGAGTGGAGGGTCAGCTCGACCAGGGAGCCGCCTCCCTCGGTCGAGGACGACAGCAGCCGCGCCTTGTCGGCGGAGATCGGGCCGTCCTCCAGGTCGACTCCGCGCAGGAGCCTCTGAATGGTCTGCGGTGTCACGCGGCCGTCGACCTTGGCGATGTAGACCTTCGTCACACCGAACGACGGGTGCGCGAGCACGTGTGCGAGCTCGCCGTCGTTCGTGAGCACGAGCAGGCCGCTGGTCTCGGCATCCAATCGCCCCACGTTGTACAGGCGCTCCGGCCACTCCTTCGTGAAGCGGCGCAGGTCGGGACGACCGCGGTCGTCCTTCATGGAGCTCACGACGCCGGTCGGCTTGTTGAGCATGACGTAGCGCTTGGACTGGTCGAGCTGGACGGCTGTGCCGTCGACGTCCACGAGGTCCTTCTCGGGGTCGATGCGCGAGCCCAGCTCCGTCACGATGTTGCCGTTCACGCGCACACGGCCCTCGACGATGAGGTTCTCGGCGACGCGCCGCGAGGCGACGCCCGCATTCGCGAGCACCTTCTGCAGGCGCACGCCCTCGGTGGATTCGGCGCCGGTCATCGTCGCACTCCTTCGTCCTGGCTGTCTCCGACTTCATCGGCACCGTCGAGCAGCGGCGAGATGTGGGGCAGCTCGTCCAGCGAGTTGATGCCGAGGTGCACGAGCAGCGCATCAGTGGTGCCGTAATTGATGGCGCCGGTCTCGGCATCGGCGAACAGCTCGGTGATGAGCCCGCGCGCGAGCAGCGTGCGCACGACCGAGTCCACGTTCACGGCACGGATCGACGCGACCTGGCTGCGGGTCACCGGCTGCTTGTACGCGATGACCGCGAGGGTCTCGAGCGCGGCCTGCGAAAGGCGGGACGGCGCCTGGCCGCCGACGTACTCGCTCACGAGGTCGTCGAACTCCTCACGGACGTAAAGGCGCCACCCGCCGCCCACCTCGCGCAGTTCGAACCCGCGCACGGGCCCGCCGGCCCTGCCGTCGTAGTCGTCGACGAGGGCCTCGATGGCCTGGCGCACCGCGGGCACCGGTGCGCCGACGGCGGCGGCGAGGCTCACCAGGCTCTGCGGCTCCTCGACGATCAGCAGGATCGCCTCGAGCCGCCGGGCCACATCGGTCACCGTGACGGCGGGCGCGGCACCCCCTGCTGAGCTTGTCGAAGCATCATCGGTCATAGTCGGCTCCCAAGGTGGCGAGGTTCTCGTCGCTCCAGCGCTGCGCGCTCCAGCGGAGGGTCAGCTCGCCGAGCGGCTCGAGTTGTTCGAACGACAGGGCGGCGTGGCGGTACAGCTCCAGCACCGACAGGAAGCGAGCGACCACCACGCCCGGCTGGCCGACGCCCGCGATGAGCTCGCGGAACGTCAGGGCGCCGGCATCTCTCAGCAGCGTCACCACGATCGCGGCCTGCTCGCGGATGCTCACCAAGGGTGCGTGCAGATGGTCGAACCCGATGCGCGGGATCTCCTTCGGCGTCATGGCCAGCAGCGCGAGCGCCGCGAAGTCGTCGGCGCTGAGCGACCAGACGAGTTCCGGCACGGCGTTGCGGTACTTCTCGTCCAGGCGCACCGAGCGCGTGTGGCGCACGGCCTCGCGGCGCAGGCACCGCTCGAACCACGCCGACACCTCCTTGAACGCGCGATACTGCAGCAGCCGCGCGAACAGCAGATCGCGGGCTTCGAGGAGCGCGACCGATTCGGCGTCGACGAGCTCGCCCTGCGGCAGGAGACCGGCCACCTTCATGTCGAGCAGGGTCGCGGCGACGACGAGGAACTCGGATGCCTCGTCCAGCTCCTCGCCCGGACCCAGATCACGAAGGTACGCGATGAACTCGTTGGTCACGAGCGACAGCGACACCTCGGTGATGTCGAGCTCCTGCTTCGAGATCAGGGTGAGGAGGAGGTCGAACGGTCCGTCGAAGTTCGAGAGCGCGACCCGGAAGCCCTCTCCGGTCGTTGAGTCTGCCGAAGCGTCAGGCGACAGCGCCACGGGCGACCAGCTCCCGCGCCAGCCGCAGGTAGGCCTGCGCGGCGGCGTGCTCCGGCGCGAACTCGGTGATCGGCATGCCCGAGACGGAGGCATCCGGGAACTTGACGGTGCGGCCGATCACGGTCTCGAGCACGTCGTCGCCGAAGGCGTCGACCACGCGCTCGAGCACCTCGCGCGAGTGGAGCGTGCGCGCGTCGTACATCGTGGCGAGCACGCCGTCGAGCGTGATCGTGGGGTTGAGGCGGTCGCGCACCTTGTCGATCGTCTCGATGAGCATCGCGACGCCACGGAGGGCGAAGAACTCGCACTCGAGCGGGATGACCACACCGTGGCTCGCGGTGAGGGCGTTCACCGTCAGAAGGCCCAGCGAGGGCTGGCAGTCGATGAGGATCACGTCGTAGTCGCCCGTGACTTTGCGCAGCGCCCTCGACAGCGTCTGCTCGCGCGCGACCTCGTTGACCAGGTGCACCTCGGCGGCTGACAGGTCGATGTTGGCGGGGATCACGTCGAGGTTCTCGACGCGCGTGTGCACGATGACCTCGTGCGGGTCGCGCTTGCCGTCGAGGAGCAGGTCGTAGATCGTCGGGATCTCGTGGGTCTGGATGCCGAGACCCGCCGACAGCGCACCCTGCGGGTCGAAGTCGACCGCGAGCACCTTCCGGCCGTAGCCGGCGAGGGCGGCCGCGAGGTTGATGGTGGTCGTCGTCTTGCCGACGCCGCCCTTCTGGTTGCACAGCGCGATGATGCGGGCAGGGCCGTGACCGTCGAGCTTCGGCGGGGTGGGGAACCCCTGATAGGGACGACCGGTGGGTCCGATCGGAGTGTCCCCCGTGGCGGCCTTCGTCGCCGCCTGTGCCTTGCCCGCCACCAATGCTCCCGCCTACGTGCTTCGTGTCCACCGATTCTAGTCACGCCGCGCCTGCGAACGCCCGCGGCGCGGCGGGCGCGCGGCTCAGCGGGCGCGCGGATGCGACGTGGCGTACACGTCGCGGAGGGCGTCGACCGACACGTAGGTGTAGATCTGCGTCGTCGCCACCGAGGCGTGGCCCAGCAGCTCCTGGACGACGCGCACGTCGGCGCCGCCCTGCAGCAGGTGGGTCGCGAACGAGTGCCGCAGCGTGTGCGGCGACACGTGCGCAGTGAGGTGGGCGCGCTCGGCCGCCGCCTGGATGATCAGCCAGGCGCTCTGCCGCGACAGCGGTGCTCCCCGGGCGCCGAGGAAGAGCCTCGGGGTCGAACGCCCGCGATGCGAGAGCTCGGGCCGCGCACGCGTGAGATAGGCGTCCACGGCCGCGCGCGCGTACGAGCCAACCGGCACGATGCGCTCCTTCGAGCCCTTGCCGCGGACGCGGAGCACGTCTCCGTGCGCCGCGTCGTCGACGTCCAGCTGCACGATCTCCGACACACGCGCGCCGGTGGCGTACAGCAGCTCGAGCAGGGCGCGGTCGCGCATGCCGAGCAGGTCGCCCGCCGCCGCTCCCCCGCTGCCGGACACGTCGGCCCCGGTCGCCGGCGCCGGGCCCGAGGCATCCAGCAGGCTCTCCACCTGCTCGATCGTCAGCGCCTTGGGCAGCCGTCGGGGCTGCTTCGGCGGGCGGAGGTTCGACGACGGGTCGGCGGGCTCGATGCCTTCGCGGGCGAGGAATCGGTGAAGCCCGCGCACCGACGACTGCAGCCGCGCGAGCGACGACGCCGCCATGGGCGGCTGGGCGGCCGCGCGGTCGGCGATGAAGCTCGCGAGCGTGACTGACGTGACCGCGGCGGTGTCGTCGATGTGCTGCTCGCGCAGCCACTCGGCGTAGCCGGAGAGGTCGCGCCGGTACGCCGCGACGGTGTTCTCCGACAGGCCGCGTTCGATCGCGACGTGGCGCAGGTAGGAATCCACCGCCCGAGCGATCTGCATGTCAGCCGCCTCCTGTCACGAGGGTCTCACGTCCGGCGGGAGTGCCGGCGAACTCCGGAGGGTTTTCAGACTCCCGGATGCTCGTCGGCGCGAAGGCGCTCGGCCGCGGCCAGCACGCCCACCGCGAGGATGCCGTTGCGCAGGCGCCCCGCGAGGATCCCCGCCACGGCATCGCCGAGCGGCAGCCACTCCACCCGGATGTCGGCCTCCTCGTCCTCCCGTGCGTGCACCTCGTTCGCGGAGGTCAGGCCCCGTGCGAGGAACAGGTGGACGATCTCATCGTTCCCGCCGGGTGTGGTGAAGATGCTCACCAGCGGCTCCCACGACGAGGCGACCAGGTCGACCTCCTCGGCGAGCTCGCGGCGGGCGGTCTCGAGCGGCGTCTCGCCCGCCATGTCCAGCAGGCCGGCCGGGATCTCCCAGTCGCGGTGGCGGATCGGGTGCCGGTACTGCTGGATCAGCAGCACCCGGCCCTCATCGTCCACCGCCACGACCGCGGCCGCGCCGGGATGATCCACGTACTGGCGCACGATCCGCCCGTCGCCGTAGGCGACGGTGTCACTGCGCACATCCCACACCCGGCCCTGGTAGACCAGGTCGCTGTCGAGGACCGTGGCGTCGACGGGCTCGTCGGCGAGGAGCGCTTTCGCGGGCACGCCGCGGGGCGGCATCCGTCCCTCCGCCACGTCAGTCGTTCTCGACGTCGAAGAGCTCGCTCGCGCGGTGCCGCTCGAGCGCGGCGCCGACGAGACCGCGGAACAGCGGGTTGGCGTCCGTCGGACGCGAGCGCAGCTCGGGGTGCGCCTGCGTCGCGATGTAGTAGGGGTGCACATCGCGCGGCAGCTCGACGTACTCCACGAGGTTGAGATCGGGGTTGATGCCCGAGAACATCAGGCCCGCCTCCGCGATCTGGTCGCGGTAGCGGTTGTTCACCTCGTAGCGGTGGCGGTGGCGCTCCGACGCGCGGTCCGCGCCGTACACCTCGGCCGCGATGGAGCCCTCCGCGAGGTCCGCGGGGTACAGGCCCAGACGCATCGTGCCGCCCAGGTCGCCGTGGTCGAGGATGTCGACCTGCTCCTCCATGGTGGCGATGACCGGATGCTGCGTGTCGGGGTCGAACTCGCTCGACGAGGCGTCCTCGATCCCGGCGACGTGACGGGCGTACTCGATCACGATGCACTGCAGGCCGAGGCAGATGCCGAGCGTCGGGATGCCCTGCTCGCGCGCGAACTTCAACGCGCCGATCTTGCCCTCGATGCCGCGGATGCCGAAGCCGCCGGGGATCACGATGCCGTCGAGCGGACCCAGCGCCTTCGCGGCCCCCTCCGGCGTCTCGCACTCGTCGGAGGGGATCCAGCGGATGTTGACGTGCGTCTCCTGCGCGAAGCCGCCCGCCTTGAGGGCCTCCGTGACGGAGAGGTACGCGTCGGGCAGATCGATGTACTTGCCGACCAGGCCGATCGTCACCTCGTGCTTCGGGTTGTGCACGGCGTTCAGCACGCGCTGCCAGCGCGACCAGTCGACGTCGGCCGCCTTCGACAGGCCGAGCGCGCGGACGATGTACGCGTCGAGACCCTGCTCGTTGAGCAACGACGGGATGTCGTAGATGCTCGGCACATCGACGGCGTTCACGACCGCGCCCTCGTCGACGTCGCACATGAGCGCGATCTTGCGCTTGTTGGATTCGGTGACGGGGCGGTCGCTGCGCAGCACCAGCGCATCAGGCTGGATGCCGATGGAGCGGAGCGTGGCGACGGAGTGCTGCGTCGGCTTGGTCTTCTGCTCCCCCGAGGCCCCCATGAAGGGCACCAGCGAGACGTGCACGAAGAAGACGTTGTTGCGGCCCAGCTCGTGGCGGATCTGGCGGGCCGACTCGATGAACGGCTGCGACTCGATGTCGCCGACGGTGCCGCCGATCTCGGTGATGATCACGTCGGGCTTCGGCGTCTCGTCCGCCTGCAGGCGCATGCGGCGCTTGATCTCGTCGGTGATGTGCGGGATGACCTGCACCGTGTCGCCGAGGTACTCGCCGCGGCGCTCCTTCGCGATGACCTGCGAATAGATCTGGCCGGTGGTCACGTTCGCGGCCTGGCTGAGCTCGATGTCGAGGAAACGCTCGTAGTGGCCGATGTCGAGATCGGTCTCGGCGCCGTCATCGGTGACGAAGACCTCGCCGTGCTGGAAGGGGTTCATCGTGCCCGGGTCGACGTTCAGATACGGGTCGAGCTTCTGCATGACGACGCGCAGACCGCGGGCGGTGAGGAGGTTTCCGAGGCTGGCCGCGGTGAGACCCTTGCCCAACGAGGAAACGACACCACCGGTCACGAAGATGTGCTTGGTGGTGTCGTTCGAAGTGTCTCCGCGGAAAGAATCAGAAGTCTGCATCACGGGCTTTTATCCTATCAGGCGGTGTTTCGATGAGCTTCGCAGAAGCTGAGGACACGCGGAGGGCCGCGCGGGTGACTCAGTCGACTTCGGTGCGAAGGCTGAGCAACTCGCGTGCGTGCGTGAGCGCCGCATCGGAATCGGGCATGCCCGACAGCAGGCGCGCCATCTCGGCCTCGCGATCGGCACCGTCCAGGCGACGGACGTCGGATGCCGTGACCGAGCCGTCGTTCGCCTTCACCACGGTCAGGTGGTTGGCCGCGAAGGCCGCCACCTGCGCGAGGTGGGTGACGGCGATGACCTGCGACGACTCCGAGAGGCGCGCGAGACGCCGGCCGACCTCGATCGCGGCGGCGCCGCCGATCCCGGCGTCCACCTCGTCGAACACGAACGTCGGCACGGGGTCGACGGCCGCGATCACGACCTCGATCGCGAGCATGACGCGGCTGAGCTCGCCGCCGCTCGCGCCGCGCGACACGGCTCGCGGCTCGGCGCCGGGGTGCGGGGCGAGCAGGATGGCGACGTCGTCGCGTCCCGACGCGGACTCGGTGCCCGCCGTGACGGCGACCTCGAGGCGCGCATCGGGCATCGCGAGCGCCCGCAGCTCGGTGGTCACCGCCGCGCCCAGCCGCGCGGCTGCGTCTGTGCGCGCCGCGGTGAGCGTTCCGGCGGTCTCGTCGAGGACGGATGCTGCGGCATCCCGCTCCGCCGTCAGCCGGTCGATGCGATCGGAGTCGTCGTCGAGTTCGGCGAGCCGAGAGGAACCGGTGTCGAGCAGCTCGATGGCGGCGTCCAGGGTGCCGTGCGCGCGGACCAGGCCTGCGAGCACGGCGCGGCGCTCCTCGACGGCGGCGAGTTCGTGCGGACCGGATTCGTCGAGGTCGGCGAGGTAGCCCGCGAGCGCCGCGGCGATGTCGGCGACGCGGTAACCGACATCGGCGAGCTGACCGGAGAGTTCCGCGAGCACCGGGTCGTGGACCCGCTCGAGGGCGCGACGCGCCTCCGCGAGCAGGGCCCCGGCGTCGGGTTCGTCACCGTCGCCGGACAGTCCATCATGGGCGGTCGCCGCCGCGACGCGGAGCTCCTCGGCGTTCGCCAGGCGCTCGGCGCGAGTCGCGAGCTCGGCGTCCTCGCCGGACTCGGGTGCCGCCTGCTCGATCTCGGCGAGCTGCGCACGCAGGTCGTCGGCCTCGCGCGCCCGCGCGTCGCGATCGTCGGTGAGCTGCGACAGTTCGCGGTCGATCGCACGCCAGTGCTCGAAGGCGCGGCGGTAGGCGTCGCGCGCGGAGTGGACGGTCTCGCCGCCGAAGCGGTCGAGCGCGTCCCGCTGGGCGGCTGCGGAGCGCAACCGGAGCTGGTCGGACTGTCCGTGAACCACGACGAGTTCGTCAGCGAGGTCGGCGAGCACGCCGGCCGGCGCGGCTCGCCCGCCGACCGAGGCGCGCCCGCGGCCCTCACTGGAGATCGAGCGCCCGATGTACAGCTCCGCGCGGCCGCCGCCGATCGGCTCGACGTCGCCACCCGCCTCGCGCACGCGCGCGGCGACGGGTCCGTCCTCGGGAACGATCCACACACCGTCGACGGTCGCCTGAGCGGCGCCGGCGCGCACGGCGCCGGAATCGGCGCGCTGGCCGAGCAGCAGCCCGAGTCCCGTCACGACCATCGTCTTGCCGGCGCCGGTCTCACCGGTGATCGCCGTGAATCCCGCTCCGATCGGCAGCGTCGCCTCGGCGATCACGCCGAGATCCCGCAGGCGCATCTCCTCGATCACGTGGCGACCTCGATACCGACGGCGCTGGACTCGCGATCGGCGGAGGTGGCAGCATCCGTTGCCCGCTTCGCGTGCGTGGGCATGACGCCGGTGATCGCAGCCGGACCGCGCCACCCCTCGACCGGCAGGCGGAACTTGCGCACGAGGCGGTCGGTGAACTGGGCGGGGTGCAGGCGCGCGAGGCGCACCGGGCGGTCGGACCGCCGCACCACCACGCGCGCACCCGGCGGCAGGTCGTGCGAGCGGCGCCCGTCGCACCACAGGATGCCGGTGCCGTTGGTGCGCTCGAGCACCTCGATCGCCACCGAGTGCTCCGGCCCGACGACGAGAGGTTTGGCGAACAGCGCGTGCGCTGACAGCGGCACGACGGCGATCGCCTCGACGGTCGGCCAGATGACGGGTCCGCCGGCGGAGAAGTTGTAAGCGGTCGAGCCTGTGGGCGTCGAGACGACCATGCCGTCGCAGCCGAAGCTCGACAGCGGACGTCCGTCGATCTCGATGACGACCTCGAGGAGACGCTCGCGGCTGGCCTTCTCGACCGTCGCCTCGTTGAGCGCCCACGTCTCGTAGATGACGGAGTCGCCGGTGTCCTTGACCCGCACCTGGAGCGCCATGCGCTCCTCGACCTCGTACTCGCGCGCGATCACGCGACGGACGGCTTCGTCCATGTCGTCGCGCTCGATCTCGGCGAGGAACCCGACGTGGCCCATGTTGATGCCGAGCACCGGGGCGCTGCCGTCACGCACCAGCTCCGCCGCCCGCAGGATCGTCCCGTCGCCGCCGAGGACGATGGCGAGCTCGATGTCGGCCACCGGCACGTCCATGCCGAGCACCGCGACATCGGCCAGCGAAGGACCCGCCTGCACCAGGTCCTCGCCGTCGTCGAGGGCGAGCACGGGGCGCGCGCCGGCGGCGCGCAGCGCGGCGACGACCCGCTCGGCCGCAGCGACGGTCTCGGCGCGATGGGCGTGCGCCACCACCAGGATGCTGCGCTCGGCCTGTGTGTCGACGTCGTTCATCGGCTCCCCGCCAGTCGGTTCACGGTGCTCAACCATTCTGTCGGATTGCTCCCCCGCCCCGGTGCGAGGTGCGCGATGAACTCGGAATTGCCGTGCGTTCCCGCGATCGGGGAGCACACGACACCGCAGGTGCCGAGCCCGGCGTCCCACGCCGACCACAGCACACGCGCAACGGCGTCCGCGCGCAGCACGGGGTTGGTCACGAGGCCGCCCTTCACGGCGGTGCGCCCGACTTCGAACTGCGGCTTGATCAGCAGCACGAGATCGGCATCGGATGCCGCGACCCCGCGCGCCGCGGGCAGCACATGCGTGAGCGAGATGAAGGACAGATCGCCCGTGATCACCGAGGGCGCCTCGGAGACGCCGCTCGCCGCGGCGAGGGTGTCCGGCGTCATGTAGCGGACGTTGAACCCCTCGACGGCGACGACCCCACGATCTTCGGCGACCGATGCTGCGAGCTGCCCGTGACCGACATCCACCGCGATCACCGGCTCGGCGCCGCGCTCGCGCAGCACCTGGGTGAAGCCACCGGTGGACGCGCCCATGTCGAGCGCCGCACGGCCGCGCACGTCGACCTCGAACGCGTCGAGGCCCGCGATGAGCTTGTGCGCAGCACGGCTGACGTAGTGATCGGACGCCGCCACTTCGATCAGGGAATCGTCGCCGACGGGCGTCGAGGCCTTGACCACCGCACGCCCGTCGACCATGACCAGTCCTTCGGCGATGAGAGTCGCGGCGTGGGTGCGCGAGCGCGCGAGGCCCCGGGCGGCGAGAGCGGCGTCGAGGCGGCTCGTCATGACGGGGCGCCGGGGGTCGCCTCGAGGCGACGGGCCAGCGCATCGTGCAGAGTGTCGTACGCCTCGGCGCGCGTCGCCAGCGGCTGCGCCTCGATCACTTCGAGGGTCGACAGCAGGTCGCCGTGCTCGTCCTCATGTCCGCGGGCTCCATCCATGCCCCCAGACTACGGGGGCCGCACGGCGCGCCAGGGTCGCCGCGGCGAGGATCACGGACGGTGGAACGGATCCGCGTACAGCCGCTCGGGCACGCGGAAGCCGAAGATCGCCCGCCCGGTCGACCAGATCGCCGCCGCACCCGCACGCACGAGATCAACCGGATCATCGCCCTCGCTGAGGATGCGGACGTCGGGACCGTCGATCGCGACGCGGGCGCCGCGCACCGTCGCCACGCCGTCCTTCACGTGCACCTCGGGGTACGGCTCGTGGAGTTCACGAAGGTCGCCGAGGATGTACGTCGGCCGCGAGTTCTCGGGCGCGGCCAGCACGTGCTTGGGCCGGTCCACGCCCGTGAGGACGAGCGCGGAGCGGATTCCGGCACGGTTGGCGCCGAGGATGTCGGTATCGAGACGGTCGCCCAGGAACAGCGGATGCCGCGCCTCGAACCGCGCGACGGCCTCCTGGAAGATCGGCACCTCGGGCTTGCCGGCGACGGTCGCGAGCCGACCGACGGCCGTGTGCACCGCGGAGACCAGGGTGCCGTTGCCGGGGGCGATGCCGCGCGACTGCGGGATCGTCCAGTCGGTGTTCGTCGCCACCCACGGGATGCCGCCGTCCTCTTCGGGCGTCTTGAGCGCGAACGCCGCCTCCGCGAGCTGGGTCCAGCCCACCTCCGGCGCGAACCCCTGCACGACCGCCGACGGCGCGTCGTCGGCGCTGCGCGTCACGACGAAGCCGGCCTTCTCCACCTCGACGACGAGACCGTCGCCACCGACGACGAGCACCGTCGATCCGGGCGTGATCCTGTCCGCGAGCAGCCGCATCGCGGCCTGCGGGCTGGTCACGACGTCACGCGGAGTCGTCGCGAGCCCGAGCTCGCTCAGATGCGCCGCGACCGAGGCATCCGTGCGCGCCGCATTGTTCGTGATGTAGGCGAGGGCACGGCCGTCGCGGGCGCGGTTGAGGCTCTCGACCGCGTGCGGCAGAGCGCCGGCACCCGCGTAGACGACCCCGTCGAGGTCGGCCAGCACCACGTCGACACCGTCGAGCGGGGCGGGCGTCGTAGCCCGCCGCCCGAACAGCGCCATCAGCGGTCGGCCTCGTCGTCGCCGGACTCGTCGACTCCCGCCTCCACGAGGATCTCGGAGACCTCGTCGGCGACGGAGATCTCTTCCGGCTCGGTCGCGGCCGGCTCGGGCTCGTCGAGCTCCTCGGGTGCCTCCGTCTCGTCGAGGGTGGCCTCCGCGCCGTCTTCGTCATCGAGGTCCATCTCGACGACCTCCTCGACGAAGACCGTCTCGAGATCGTCAAGACCGGAGGCCGCGTCGATCGCCTCGGCGGCGACCACCGCGCGACGCTGCCACTGCGCGGCCTCGTCGGTACGGCCGAGCTCCTCGAGTACGGCGGCACGGGCGGCGAACAGCGCCGGGCTCCATTCGAACGCACGATCGGGATCGAGCTCGGGGATGTCGAGCTCCTGGAGCGCGCGCTCCGGGTCGCCGAGATCGAGACGGGCGCCCGACATCGCGATCGCCAGTTCGACGCGCACGGGGGTCTCGAGCGTGGAGCGGTCGACGGCACGGCCGACTTCGAGTGCCCGATCGGCTCGCCCGACGCCGCGCTCGCTGTCGACCATCAGCGCGATCTGGTCGTCGCGCCCCGAGATGCGACGGTAGGTGCGCAGCTCCCGCAACGCGAGCGCGAAGTCACCGGTCGCGTACGCGGTGATCGCAAGCGTCTCGCGGACGACGGCGATACGCCCGGCACGACGGGACGCCGACAGCGCGTGCTGGTGCGCGAGCGCCGGGTCCTCGTCGATCAGCTCCGACGCCATCACGAGGTGACGCGCGACCTCCTCGGCGTTCTCCTTGCTCAGGGTCTTCAGCTCGTTGCGCGCAGCCGGAGGCAGATCGCGCCCGGTGACGTCCTCGGGAATGACCGGATCGTCGTGCCGAACACGGACAGCCCGGATCTCGCCCTCGCGGACCGCGCGGTCGGGGCGGTCTGCTCCCCCACGCGTCGGACGTGCAGCGCGCTCGGATGGTCGGCGGTCGCCGTCTCGCTTCGCGTAGGGACGGTCGCCGTCGCGCTTCGCGTAGGGACGGTCGCCGTCACGCTTCGCGTAGGGACGGTCGCCGTCACGCTTCGCATAGGGACGGTCGCCGTCACGCTTCGCATAGGGACGGTCGCCGTCACGCTTCGCATAGGGACGGTCGCCGTCACGCTTCGCATAGGGACGGTCGCCGTCACGCTTCGCATAGGGACGGTCGCCGTCACGCTTCGCATAGGGACGGTCGCCGTCACGCTTCGCATAGGGACGGTCGCCGTCACGCTTCGCATAGGGACGGTCGCCGTCACCCTTGGCATAGGGACGGTCGCCGTCACGCTTCGCATAGGGACGGTCGCCGTCGCGCTTGACGTACGGGCGGTCGCCGTCACGCTTGGCATAGGGACGGTCGCCGTCGCGCTTGACGTACGGCTTGTGGTCGCCGTCGCGCTTGACGTACGGCTTGTGGTCGCCGTCGCGCTTGACGTACGGCTTGTGGTCGCCGTCGCGCTTGACGTACGGCTTGTGGTCGCCGTCGCGCTTGACGTACGGCTTGTGGTCGCCGTCGCGCTTGACGTACGGCTTGTGGTCGCCGTCGCGCTTCGCGTACGGCTTGTGGTCGCCGTCGCGCTTCGCGTACGGCTTGTGGTCGCCGTCGCGCTTCGCGTACGGCTTGTGGTCGCCGTCGCGCTTCGCGTACGGCTTGTGGTCGCCGTCGCGCTTCGCGTACGGCTTGTGGTCGCCGTCGCGCTTCGCGTACGGCTTGTGGTCGCCGTCGCGCTTCGCGTACGGCTTGTGGTCGCCGTCGCGCTTGGCGTACGGCTTGCGGTCGGCACCGGACGACGAGGGCTTTCCGCTGGATCGTTCGCGCGGCGCGCGTCGATCGTCGCGCGGCTCCTGCTCTGACATTCTTCGATCCTCCTGGATGCGGTCCACGTCGGCAATCGACCGTGTTAACGCGGAATGGCCACCCCGTGTGGGGTGGCCATTCCGTGAATGGGTGTCCGGCGGTGTCCTACTCTCCCACAGGGTCCCCCCTGCAGTACCATCGGCGCTGAGAGGCTTAGCTTCCGGGTTCGGAATGGGACCGGGCGTTTCCCTCTCGCTATGGCCGCCGAAACTCTTTCGATGTTTCAGGTCTTCACAACGTGAAAAGTTCTGTGTTTTGTTGTGTTCCCGACCGTACATCGGGAACCACTCAGTGGACGCGAGCACCAGAAGTTGGTGTTATCAAGTCATCGGCTTATTAGTACCAGTCAGCTGCACACGTTGCCGTGCTTCCACATCTGGCCTATCAACCCAGTAGTCTGGCTGGGAGCCTCTCACCCGAAGGTATGGAAGTCTCATCTTGAGGCCGGCTTCCCGCTTAGATGCTTTCAGCGGTTATCCATCCCGAACGTAGCTAACCAGCGGTGCACTTGGCAGTACAACTGGCACACCAGAGGTTCGTCCAACCCGGTCCTCTCGTACTAGGGTCAGATCCTCTCAAACTTCCTACGCGCGCAGCGGATAGGGACCGAACTGTCTCACGACGTTCTAAACCCAGCTCGCGTACCGCTTTAATGGGCGAACAGCCCAACCCTTGGGACCTACTCCAGCCCCAGGATGCGACGAGCCGACATCGAGGTGCCAAACCATGCCGTCGATATGGACTCTTGGGCAAGATCAGCCTGTTATCCCCGAGGTACCTTTTATCCGTTGAGCGACAGCGCTTCCACAAGCCACTGCCGGATCACTAGTCCCGACTTTCGTCCCTGCTCGACCTGTCAGTCTCACAGTCAAGCTCCCTTGTGCACTTACACTCGCCACCTGATTGCCAACCAGGTTGAGGGAACCTTTGGGCGCCTCCGTTACTTTTTGGGAGGCAACCGCCCCAGTTAAACTACCCACCAGGCACTGTCCCTGAACCGGATTACGGTTCGAAGTTAGATATCCAGAGTGACCAGAGTGGTATTTCAACAATGACTCCACGAATACTGGCGTATCCGCTTCACAGTCTCCCACCTATCCTACACAAGCCACACCGAACACCAATACCAAGCTGTAGTAAAGGTCACGGGGTCTTTCCGTCCTGCTGCGCGTAACGAGCATCTTTACTCGTATTGCAATTTCGCCGAGTTCGCGGTTGAGACAGTTGGGAAGTCGTTACGCCATTCGTGCAGGTCGGAACTTACCCGACAAGGAATTTCGCTACCTTAGGATGGTTATAGTTACCACCGCCGTTTACTGGGGCTTAAATTCTGAGCTTCGCCTTGCGGCTAACCCGTCCTCTTAACCTTCCAGCACCGGGCAGGCGTCAGTCCGTATACATCGTCTTGCGACTTGGCACGGACCTGTGTTTTTAGTAAACAGTCGCTACCCACTAGTCTCTGCGGCCACCACGCCCTTTTCCAGGCAAGCTGGTATAAGCGGATGGCCCCCCTTCTCCCGAAGTTACGGGGGCATTTTGCCGAGTTCCTTAACCACGATTCTCTCGATCTCCTTGGTATTCTCTACCTGACCACCTGAGTCGGTTTGGGGTACGGGCGGCTAGAACCTCGCGTCGATGCTTTTCTCGGCAGCATAGGATCACCCACTTTTCATCCGCATCGTGTCTCAGCCTGTATGAGTCACGGATTTGCCTATGACTCGGCCTACGCACTTGCCCCGGGACAACCATCGCCCGGGATGGGCTACCTTCCTGCGTCACACCTGTTAATACGCTAACCGCACCAGAATGGGGTCGTACGCTAGGCCCCAAGCCATCGCCCGAAGGCTCCGGTCATGGGGATTCAGATACTTAGCACTACTGGGTTAGTTTGGGCGGTTCTTCGCCGGTACGGGAATATCAACCCGTTGTCCATCGACTACGCCTGTCGGCCTCGCCTTAGGTCCCGACTTACCCAGGGAAGATTAGCTTGACCCTGGAACCCTTGGTCTTTCGGAGGACGTGTTTCTCACACGTCTTTCGCTACTCATGCCTGCATTCTCACTCGTGTAGCGTCCACGGCTGGGTCACCCCGCCGCTTCACTCGCCACACGACGCTCTCCTACCCATCAACACGGCTGGACCACGAAGGCCTACCAATAATGTCAATGCCACAACTTCGGTGGCGTGCTTGAGCCCCGTTACATTGTCGGCGCGGAATCACTTGACCAGTGAGCTATTACGCACTCTTTCAAGGGTGGCTGCTTCTAAGCCAACCTCCTGGTTGTCTAAGCAACTCCACATCCTTTCCCACTTAGCACGCGCTTAGGGACCTTAGATGGTGGTCTGGGTTGTTTCCCTCTCGACTATGAAGCTTATCCCCCACAGTCTCACTGCTGCGCTCTCACTTACCGGCATTCGGAGTTTGGCTGACGTCAGTAACCTTGTAGGGCCCATCGGCCATCCAGTAGCTCTACCTCCGGCAAGAAACACGCAACGCTGCACCTAAATGCATTTCGGAGAGAACCAGCTATCACGAAGTTTGATTGGCCTTTCACCCCTATCCACAGCTCATCCCCTCAGTTTTCAACCTAAGTGGGTTCGGCCCTCCACGACGTCTTACCGTCGCTTCAGCCTGGCCATGGATAGATCACTTCGCTTCGGGTCTAGGACATGCGACTGAATCGCCCTATTCAGACTCGCTTTCGCTACGGCTACCCCACCCGGGTTAACCTCGCCACATATCGCTAACTCGCAGGCTCATTCTTCAAAAGGCACGCTGTCACACCTACCAGGGGTGCTCCAACGGTTTGTAAGCAAACGGTTTCAGGTACTATTTCACTCCCCTCCCGGGGTACTTTTCACCTTTCCCTCACGGTACTTGTCCGCTATCGGTCATCTGGGAGTATTTAGGCTTATCAGGTGGTCCTGACAGATTCACACGGGATTTCTCGGGCCCCGTGCTACTTGGGATACGCTCCACGCCAGAACACGCATTTCGACTACGGGGCTGGCACCCACTCTGGCCCGCCTTTCAAGACGGTTCGTCTATACGCTTCTGTCACGTCGACCACTCGGCAGAATGATCAGGAACGTCCCGCAACCCCCCACATGCAACGCCTGCCGGCTCTCACACACATGAGGTTTAGCCTGATCCGATTTCGCTCGCCACTACTCACGGAATCACGGTTGTTTTCTCTTCCTGTGGGTACTGAGATGTTTCACTTCCCCACGTTCCCTCTACCCGCCCTATATATTCAGGCGGGAGTCACTAGGTCGGCACGCCGCCCAGCGGGGTTTCCCCATTCGGACACCCTCGGATCAAAACTTGCTTATCAGTTCCCCGAGGCTTATCGCAGATTGCTACGTCCTTCTTCGGCTCCAGATGCCAAGGCATCCACCGTTTGCTCTTAAAGACTTGAAAACATGAGAATCAAAAACTCGGACACACTCCCAAAAGAGTGCGACCAGAAATTGACTAATGATCTTTAAGATCATCAACACAAAACAACCCCGAAGGGTCATCTTGCAAAGATGCTCGCGTCCACTGTGTAGTTCTCAAAGTACGGGCGGCACCCCCCAACCCACCGACAACAGCCGGCAGCCAGGAGGCCCAGAGAGTCACACACCACCCACCCCCCGAAGGAGACATGGCAGCGTCCGGTCCCTCAGGACCCAACAGCGTGCAGGCACCCCGCTCACCAGAACCCACCCTCCAACCCGGACCCCGAAGAATCCTGGCGTACTAGTGGGCACCAGACGCGCTGATGCCATGTCAAATGTTCCACCCATGAGCCCCAACCAGGAACATTCGCCCTGATCTGGGTCCTAGAACCTCCGAAGAGACTCAGGTGCTCCTTAGAAAGGAGGTGATCCAGCCGCACCTTCCGGTACGGCTACCTTGTTACGACTTAGTCCTAATTACCGATCCCACCTTCGACGGCTCCCTCCACAAGGGTTGGGCCACCGGCTTCAGGTGTTACCGACTTTCATGACTTGACGGGCGGTGTGTACAAGACCCGGGAACGTATTCACCGCAGCGTTGCTGATCTGCGATTACTAGCGACTCCGACTTCATGAGGTCGAGTTGCAGACCTCAATCCGAACTGGGACCGGCTTTTTGGGATTCGCTCCACCTCACGGTATTGCAGCCCTTTGTACCGGCCATTGTAGCATGCGTGAAGCCCAAGACATAAGGGGCATGATGATTTGACGTCATCCCCACCTTCCTCCGAGTTGACCCCGGCAGTATCCCATGAGTTCCCACCATTACGTGCTGGCAACATAGAACGAGGGTTGCGCTCGTTGCGGGACTTAACCCAACATCTCACGACACGAGCTGACGACAACCATGCACCACCTGTTCACGAGTGTCCAAAGAGTCCCCTATTTCTAGGGTGTTCTCGTGTATGTCAAGCCTTGGTAAGGTTCTTCGCGTTGCATCGAATTAATCCGCATGCTCCGCCGCTTGTGCGGGTCCCCGTCAATTCCTTTGAGTTTTAGCCTTGCGGCCGTACTCCCCAGGCGGGGAACTTAATGCGTTAGCTGCGTCACGGAATCCGTGGAAAGGACCCCACAACTAGTTCCCAACGTTTACGGGGTGGACTACCAGGGTATCTAAGCCTGTTTGCTCCCCACCCTTTCGCTCCTCAGCGTCAGTTACGGCCCAGAGATCTGCCTTCGCCATCGGTGTTCCTCCTGATATCTGCGCATTCCACCGCTACACCAGGAATTCCAATCTCCCCTACCGCACTCTAGTCTGCCCGTACCCACTGCAGGCCCGAGGTTGAGCCTCGGGATTTCACAGCAGACGCGACAAACCGCCTACGAGCTCTTTACGCCCAATAATTCCGGATAACGCTTGCGCCCTACGTATTACCGCGGCTGCTGGCACGTAGTTAGCCGGCGCTTTTTCTGCAAGTACCGTCACTTTCGCTTCTTCCTTGCTAAAAGAGGTTTACAACCCGAAGGCCGTCATCCCTCACGCGGCGTTGCTGCATCAGGCTTCCGCCCATTGTGCAATATTCCCCACTGCTGCCTCCCGTAGGAGTCTGGGCCGTGTCTCAGTCCCAGTGTGGCCGGTCACCCTCTCAGGCCGGCTACCCGTCGACGCCTTGGTGAGCCATTACCTCACCAACAAGCTGATAGGCCGCGAGCCCATCCCAGACCAAAAAATCTTTCCAACCCCCACCATGCGATAGAGGCTCATATCCAGTATTAGACGCCGTTTCCAGCGCTTATCCCAGAGTCCAGGGCAGGTTGCTCACGTGTTACTCACCCGTTCGCCACTGATCCACCCCGCAAGCGGGGCTTCACCGTTCGACTTGCATGTGTTAAGCACGCCGCCAGCGTTCATCCTGAGCCAGGATCAAACTCTCCATAAAAAATGAATACCACCCGAACCGGGAAAAACGGTCCAAAGCAGCGAGTTCAACCATGACCAAAAACGAATATCAAACTGACATCCATGAATTGATCCAAAAAAGACCCCCACCAACCAGAAAACCTGGTCGACAGAGAAAAAAATTGGCATTTGACAAGTGCACGCTGTTGAGTTCTCAAAGATCGGACGCACCAGCCAGCATCGAATCTCACGATTCGCGCCCCGGCTGGGCAACTTCGCTATCTTATCCCGCCCGATCCGTCTGTCAAACCCGACACGCCGTGATCTTCAGATCATCTGGCTCGTCGGCGACCGCGGTCTCCGAGGCAGGAACCCCATCCTAGACCCGCATGCGGGCACACTCGAAACGAGTGCTGAAGGAAGGGGGTGGTTCTCCGCTTGAGGGGGGTAAGGCTTCCGGCCTCTCCGCTTCCCTGTGGGGCGAACAAGTAATACTTTACGTGCGTCCCGGGGTCTCGTCGAATCGGGGCCGCACCCCGGGCGTGTCGCAGGCTCCGGCCCCGGAATCACGCGGAGTTCGCCTCTCGAGCGAGCGCGGAGGCGAGACGGAGATCGCCGGCCAGTCCCGCGGTCGCCTGCTCCCGCTCGGCAGCGTCGCGAAGTCTCAGGACCGCCGACGGATGGATCGTGACGATCGCCGTGCGTCCTCCGCGATCGAGCGGCGTCCCGCGCTCCTGCCCGATCTTGACGGTTCGGCCCAGGACGGCGCGTGCGGCAGTCGCACCCAGGCACACCACGACCATCGGCTGCACCGCTTCGAACTCCGCCTCCAGCCACGGATGACAGGCGGTGATGTGTCCGACATCCGGCCTGCGGTGGATCCGACGCTTCCCGCGTTCCCCGAATCGGAAGTGCTTCACGGCGTTCGTGAGATACACCTGCTGGCGGTCGATCCCTGCCGCCTCGAGGGCCTGATCCAGGATCCGGCCGGCTGGCCCCACGAACGGCTCGCCCGCCAGGTCCTCCTTGTCACCCGGCTGCTCCCCCACGAGCATGATCGGCGCCACAGGTGCGCCATCGCCGAACACGGCCTGCGTGGCGTCACGCCAGAGCTCGCACCCGCGGCATCTTTGCGCGGCTTCGCGCATGCGGGCGAGATCTGCGCCGGGCGGCACCCACTCCGCGGCACCGGGACGCTCTTCGTCCATGGGAACAACATACGCACGAGCGGTCTCGCATCAGAGACCCTGGCCCCACGCGACGCGCAGGCGTATCGTCCGTCTCCCCGGCGCGGACGTCAGTCGGGGGCCGAGGCGGGGCGTTCCGCGAGCGACTTCCGTCTGAGGTCCTGGACCACGATGCACAGGACGATCGTGGCCGCTCCCCACACCGCACAGGCAGGCGGCAGCACCCGGTAGCCGAGGTGCGAGGCGGTGAAGTCCCCATCGAGGGGACCGAAGACGCTGAGCCCCCAGGCCCAGGCGATGACCAGCACGAGCGGCAGCGCCAGCCACCACGTCCATCGCACCGGAGCCGGCAGAACACGATCCACGGATGCCGCGGGCTCACGGCGCCACAGCCACATCAGCATCCAGGTCCCGATGATGGCGAGCCCGATGGCTCTCGAGCCGTGCTGCAGCCACCGGAAACCCGGGAGGCGGCCCCACTCGGATCCGAGTGCCGGGATCACCGTCGTCCCCCACCGGCCCTCATGGGTGAACAGGTCCCACACGATGTGGCTCACGACGCCGATCGCGAGGGAGAGGACGAGCAGCAGCATCCGGCTCCACGACGCGCGCACGGGCGATCCCGAGATCGCGAGCGTCTCGCGAAGGGCGCGGCCGGCGCCGGCGTCCCACTCCCCCGGCAGCCGCACCGCCAGCCATCGCGGCGAGAGCTCACGGACCGCAGGTCGCAGCAGCAGCCGCCACACCAGGAGCAGCGCGAACGCCAGCGCGATCGTGGCAGGCAACCAGGCGAACGCGTGAGTCACGCCGTAGTGCAGCGGCAGCCCGCGGACGAAGAGCGGCAGGTCCGGCGCCATGGCGCCGATCGCTATCGCCGCAGGCACCAGCGGCGTCCGGACGAACGGCAGTGCGACGACGGCGTGGCTGGGGGTGAAGGGCATTCGTCAGCCGTCCACCCGCCCAGCCACGCCGGTCTTCACCGGGCGTCAGCCGACGAACACGCCCGCGAGCGTCTTCTTGCCGCGCCGCAGCACTGAGACTCCGCCGGGGAGCGCGCCCGACACGGTCGCCGATTCGTCCTCGACCTTCGCGCCGTCGAGCGAGACACCGCCCTGCGCGATCGCACGGCGGCCCTCCGAGAGACTCGAGACGAGCCCCGTGTCGACGAGCGCCTGCACGACATTGGTGCCGGTCGCGACCGTCGCGTTGGGCAGCTCCTCGAGCGCATGGCGCAGCGTCGTCGCGTCGAGCGCCGCGAGGTCGCCCTGGCCGAAGAGAGCCTCGGAGGCGGCGATCACGGCGGTGGCAGCATCCGTGCCGTGCACGAAAGCCGTGACCTCGAGAGCCAGGCGCTTCTGAGCGGCGCGACGGAACGGCTCGTCGGCGACGAGGCGCTCGTACTCCTCGATCTCGGCGCGCGTCAGGAACGTGAAGATCTTCAGGCGCTGGATCACGTCGGCGTCGTCCGTGTTGAGCCAGAACTGGTACATCCGGTACGGGCTGCACATCGCGGCATCCAGCCAGATCGCATTGCCCTCGCTCTTGCCGAACTTCGTGCCGTCGCTGTTCGTGATCAGCGGCGTGCCGATCGCATGCACCGAGACGCCCTCGACGCGGTGGATGAGATCGGTTCCGCTGGTGAGGTTGCCCCACTGGTCGCTGCCGCCGGTCTGCAGCACGCAGCCGTACTGGCGGTAGAGCTCGAGGTAGTCCATCCCCTGCAGGATCTGGTAGCTGAACTCGGTGTAGCTGATACCGGCCTCGGAGTTGAGGCGCGCAGCGACTGCGTCCTTCTTGAGCATCGTGCCCACGCGGTAGTGCTTGCCGATCTCGCGGAGGAAGTCGATCGCGCTCAGCGGCGCGGTCCAGTCGAGGTTGTTGACGATGCGCGCGGCGTTGTCGCCCTCGAAGCTCAGGAACCGCTCGACCTGCGAGCGCAGGTAGCCGACCCATTCGGCGACCGTCTCGCGCGTGTTGAGCGTGCGCTCCGCAGAAGGACGCGGGTCGCCGACGAGGCCGGTCGAGCCGCCGACGAGGCCGAGGGGTTTGTGGCCGGCCAACTGCAGGCGGCGCATGGTCAGCAGCTGCACGAGATTGCCGAGGTGCAGGCTCGGGGCGGTCGGATCGAAGCCGCAGTAATACGTGATCGGGTCTCCGGCGAGAAGGGCGCGCAGCGCCTCCTGATCGGTGGACACATGTACGAGCCCACGCCACACGATCTCGTCCCACACGTTCTCGAACGCAGGGTCGATCGCGGGCGCGGTCGCGCTCACGACGGTTTCAGACACGCCCGCCAGGCTATCAGCGACGGATGCCTCGTCCCGCCTGCGCCGGGCCTGCTCGCTCCCCCGACGGCAGGGGGCAGGCGCAACAAAACCCTGTTTAAGCCCTAGGCCTTAATAATGCTCATCTTAAGTGTGCAAGCTTGTCCGACTGAAGTGTTCAGCCTAAACTAAGGCCCACTTGAGTTGTCACACATAAGGATCGCCCATGTTCGTGATCACCAGCGACCAGCGAGACAGCCGCAGCAGCGCCGACCTGGTGCCTGCCGCCGTGGCCTCCGTCCACGCGTACGGGACTCACGGGATCGCGCTGGCGCCCGAGCGCACCGCGGGCGACGAGGTGCAGGTCGCGGTCGCCGACGCGGAGGCCTTGCTCGCGATCGTTCTCGACTTGACCCGTTCGGGCCAGTGGAGCGTGGGCGTCGGCGTCGGCGAGGTCGAGTCGCCCCTGCCCGACAGCGTCCGGGCCGCGCGGGGCGAGGCCTTCGTGAACGCGCGCGACGCCGTCGACCGTGCGAAGAAGGCCGCCACTCGCATCGCGATCACGGCGCCGGACGGCGGGGCCGACGCCGAGGCCCTCGTGCGTCTGCTGGTGGAACTGCGCGATCGGCGCACCGCCGAAGGATGGGAGGTCTACGACCTGCTCGCCGAAGGGATCACGCAGCGCGAGGCCGCCGCACGCCTCGGCATCTCGGAGGGCGCCGTGAGCCTCCGAGTGAAGTCGGCGGGCCTGCGCACCGAGGAGGCCGCCCTGCCGGCGCTCGCCCGCGTGCTCGCCCGGCTGAGTCCGCGGCCCGTGCCAGACTGACGCCATGGTCTCCCCGGACGTGATCCTCGTCGCCGCGCTCACGATCTTCCTGATCCTCGCACTCTGCGGGGCGCTCGTGCTGGTGGTGACCAGTCTTCGCAAGCCGACGACCATCCCCCTCATCGTCGCGGCCGTGCTGGTCGTCCTGTGCCTGCTCGCCGTGACGGTGTCGCCCGTGAACGTGCCGCTCCTGCTCGGCCTGGGCATCGCCATGCTCGGTACGGCCCTCGGCGTGCTCGGCGGCAACCCGATCACGCGGCGCATCCTCGAGATCGCGAGCCACGGGCGCGTCGAGGAGGGCGACAACGGCGGCATCCTCCTGCGCGCTCCCGCACTCCCGGGAGCCGTCGCCGGCGAGGGCGCGGTGCGCGAGGTGATGCGCGGCGGAACCACGATCGGCTACCTCGAGCGCGTGGCGGTGACGCTCGGCATCGTCGCGGGGTTCCCCGAGGCGATCGCCGTGGTCGTGGCGGTCAAGGGCATCGGCCGGTTCTCGGAACTCGCGACCGCCGAGGCGCGCGAGCGCTTCATCATCGGCACGCTCGCGAGCCTCGTGTGGGCGTGCGTCGTCGCGGCCCTGGTGCGTCTCGCGATCTGGTGATCGCGAGGCTTCTTCGCGACCGAGACTAGAGACCGAGGGCGTGCGCCGCGTCCTGCACGCGCTGGACCAGTTCCGCCCGCTGCTCGGCGACCCGGACGGGAGCGGTACCGCCGGCGCCGGTGCGGCTCGCGACCGAGCCCTCCACGCTCAGCACCTCGCGGACGTCGGGCGTGAGGTGCCCCGAGACGCCCGCCAATTGAGCGTCTGAGACCTCGTGCAGCTCGAGGCCGTTCTCCTCGCACACCCGGACCAGGTGGCCCGAGATCTCGTGCGCGTCGCGGAACGGGACGCCCCGCTTCACGAGCCACTCGGCGACGTCGGTCGCGAGCGAGAAGCCCTGCGGCGCGAGCGCCGCCATCCGCTCGGTGTGGAAGCGCATGGTCGCGACCATGCCTGCGAACGCAGGCAGCACGGTCTCGAGAGTGCGCACCGAGTCGAACACCGGCTCCTTGTCCTCCTGCAGGTCGCGGTTGTACGCGAGCGGGAGCGCCTTGAGGGTCGCGAGCAGTCCGCTGAGGTTGCCGATGAGCCGCCCCGCCTTGCCGCGCGCGAGCTCGGCGATGTCGGGGTTCTTCTTCTGCGGCATGATGCTCGAACCCGTCGAGTAGCCGTCGTCGAGCGTCACGAAGCCGAACTCGCGCGTGTTCCAGAGGATGACCTCCTCCGCGAAGCGCGAGACGTCGACGCCGATCATGGCCGTGACGAAGGCGAACTCGGCGACAACGTCGCGCGAGGACGTTCCGTCGAGCGAGTTCTCGGCGGGACGATCGAGTCCGAGCTCGCGCGCGACGAGCTGCGGATCGAGCCCGAGGGTCGAGCCGGCGAGCGCGCCGCCGCCGTACGGCGACACCGCCGCGCGTGCGGACCAGTCGCGCAGGCGCTCCAGGTCGCGCACGAGCGGCCACGCGTGGGCCTGCAGGTGGTGCGCGAGGAGCACGGGCTGCGCATGCTGCAGGTGGGTGCGGCCCGGCATGATCGCTTCGGGGTGCGCGTCGGCCTGCGCCACGAGCGCATCGACGAGGCGGAGGATCTCGCGGGCGATCGTCCGCGAATGGTCGAGCAGGTACATGCGCACCAGCGTCGCGATCTGGTCGTTCCGGCTGCGGCCGGCGCGCAGCTTGCCGCCGAGTTCAGCGCCGACGACGCCGATCAGCGCCTGCTCGAGTGCGCCGTGGACGTCTTCATCCGATGCCGCGGGCCGAAGCGTCCCCTCGGTCACGCCCCGTGCGAGCTCATCGAGACCCTCGTGCATGGCGCGCTCTTCGTCGACGGTGAGATACCCTGCCGCGGCGAGCGCCTTGGCGTGCGCGTGCGAACCGGCGATGTCATACAGCGCGAGATCCCAGTCGAAATGGGTCGATCGGCTCAGTTCTGCCAGCTCCGGGGACGGTCCCGTTGCGAAACGGGCTCCCCACAGTGCGCCTTCGTTGGTGCCGTCGCCCTTCGATTCACTCACTCGACCAGCCTACCGACGCGTCACCGACCACGACGCCGCCGTGTCATCGCCGTCGATCGGCGGGGACGGCGAAGCGCGAGGCGGTGTCGAGCAGCGTCTCGAGCGGGCCGCGGCCGACGAGGAGAGCCCAGGCGGTGCACAGCGCTGCGGTGCCGATGGTGAGCGGCCAGAACGGCTCGAGAGCGCGGAATCCGGCGAGGTCGCCGACCCGCTCGAGCACCGCCGCGGCGACGAGGGCCCACACGACGAGCTGCAGCGTGTAGGCGGTGAGCGGCATCGCGCCGACCGCCCGCAGGGGCAGTGCGACCCACACGAGCACGGTCCGGCAGGCGAGAAGGCACAGCCCCAGCACGGCGAGCGCGAAGCCGCCGGAGCCGATCACCTCCAGCAGGCCGGTCGAGTGCGGCCGCACGGTCCAGAGCGCCCCGAGGTACGAGGCGGCCTCGGCGTCGGGATCCGAGCCGCTCGCCGCGCCGAGCCCGTACCCGACTGCCGCAAGCAGGACGCCGGCGACCACGAGCCACACCTGCACCCGCAGCCCGGTGACGCCGGCACGGGCGACCCCGAGGCCGGCGAGGACGAAGGCGATCCAGGTCGTGAACGGGTAGTGCCAGCCCAGGGCGAGAGACACCGGCTCTCCGAGCGGGGAGCTCCAGAACGGGAGGGCGTCGAGGACGACCTGCACGAACGGCAGGAAGAGGGCCAGCGCTCCCGCGAGCGGCAGAAGAACGCGCGCCGGGAGCGACGTCAGCGGCAGCGCCAGCAGGAACATGAGGGCGTACGCCGGAAGGATCACGAACACCGGCACGTCCGTGGCGATGAGCAGGATGCCGAGTACCCAGAGCAGTCCCGCCCGGACCGCGAGCCTGCCCCGCGCGGTGTTCATCGCGTCGCCGGAGAGCGGGGAGCGCGCGCCGGTCACGAGCCCGATCGAGACGCCCGCGAGCGTCGCGAACAGGATCGAGGAACGGCCCGACACGACAGCGACCCACGTGCCGGAGTCGAGCACGTCGAAGGGCTCGGTGATCCAGAGCAGGTGGGCGGCGAACATGCCGAGCACTGCCAGCCCGCGGGCGAGATCGACGCCGCCGATGCGGGCGGGGCCGTTCAGACGCTCCCAGCGCGTGGTGAGCCAGCCGTCGGCGGGCGGCGTGATGCGCTGTGTACCGCTCGCCCCTCGCGCGCTCACCGACCGGGTGCTCTCAGTCCTGGCGGAGGAGCCAGACGAGCAGGGCCTTCTGGGCGTGGAGGCGGTTCTCCGCCTCGTCCCACACCACGCTCTGCGGACCGTCGATCACCTCGGCGTCGACCTCGTAGCCGCGGTCGGCGGGGAGGCAGTGGATGAAGATCGCGTCGTTCTTCGCGAGCCCCATCAGCTCCTGGGTCACCTTGTACCCGCCGAGGTCGCGCAGGCGCTCGAGCTTCTCCTCCTCCTTGCCCATCGACACCCATGTGTCCGTCACGATGACGTCGGCACCGGCCGCCGCCTCGTTCGCGTCGGTGTAGAGAGCGACCGATCCGCCCGTCTCCGCCGCGCGGTGGTCCGCGTCGGCGATCACGTCGTCGCGCGGCGCGTAGGCCTCGGGTGACGCGACGCGCACGTGCATCCCGGCGGTCACGCCGGCGAGCACGTACGAGTGAGCCATGTTCGACTTGCCGTCCCCGAAGAACGCGAGCGTCAGGCCGGCCAGGTCGCCCTTGTGCTCCTTGATGGTGAGCAGGTCGGCGAGCAGCTGGCACGGGTGGAAGTCGTCGCTCAGCGCGTTGACGACGGGCACCCGCGTGCCCTCCGCCATCTGCTCGAGCCCCGCCTGTGCGTACGTGCGCCAGACGATGGCCGCCACCTGGCGCTCCAGCACGCGGGCCGTGTCGGCCGGCGTCTCCTTGCCGCCCAGCTGGCTGTTCGCCGTCGAGATGATGAGCGGCGAACCGCCCAGGTCGGCGATGCCGACCGCGAACGACACGCGCGTGCGAGTGGATGACTTGTCGAAGATGACGGCGACCGTCTGCGGACCCTCGAGAGGCTTGAGCTTCCAGCGGTCCTTCTTGAGCGAGACCGCCAGATCGAGGATCTCGTCCTGCTCGGCCTGCGTCAGATCATCATCGCGCAGCAGGTGGCGGGTCATGCGGGAACCTCCGTCGCAACGTCGAGCACGAGTGCGTCTTCGACCGTGCGCAGCGACGCCGTGAACAGCTCGACGAACTCGTCGATCTCGACGTCGCCGATCGTCAGGGCCGGGACGAGACGGATCGTCTCGTCGTTCGGGGCGTTGATCACGAGGCCGTGCTCCTGTGCGGCGGCCACGAGGGCCTTCGAGACAGGATGCTTCAGCCCGATGCCGATCAGCAGGCCCGCGCCGCGGCATCCGTCGATCAGATCCGAATCGATGCCCTCGATCGCCGCGCGCAGCTGGGCGCCGCGCTCCGCGGCGTTGCGCACCAGCTCTGCCCGCTCGATCTCGCCGAGCACGGCGCCCGCGACGGCGGTGCCCAGCGCGTTGCCGCCGAACGTCGAACCGTGCGTGCCCGGGTAGAACAGCTCGCTCGCGGCGCCGAAGGTGATGAGGGCGCCGATCGGGAACCCGCCGCCGATGCCCTTGGCGACCGTGATCGCGTCGGGGGTGATGCCCTCGTGCTGGAAGGCGAACCACTCCCCCGTCCGGCCGGCGCCGGTCTGGATCTCGTCGATGATGAGCAGCGCGCCGTGGCGCTCGGTGATCTCGCGCGCTGCGGCGAGGTACCCCTCGGGCAGCGGCAGCACACCTGCCTCGCCCTTGACGGGCTCGACGAAGAGGGCTGCCACCCGGTCGTCGATCGCCGCCTCGAGCGCATCGACCGTGGAGTCGATGAACTCGACGCCGGGCGTCATCGGAAGGAAGGGCTCCTGCATGTACGGCTTGCCGGTGAGAGCCAGCGTGCCCATCGTGCGGCCGTGGAAGGCGTCGGTCAGCGCGAGGATGCGCGGCCGCTCGGTTCCGCCGTGGAGGCGGGCGAGCTTGAACGCCGCCTCGTTCGCCTCGGCGCCCGAGTTCCCGAAGTACACGCGGCCGGAGTCGCCGGTGCCGGCGAGTCGCTTCAGCGTCGCGGCGAGCGCGAGCTGCGGCGGCGTGGCGAAGTAGTTCGACACGTGCGCGAGCGTCGCGGCCTGCGTCGCGATCGCGTCGACGAACACCGGGTGCGCGTGGCCGAGCGAGTCGACCGCGATCCCTGCGAGGAAATCCAGGTAGCGCTTGCCGTCGGCGTCCCACAGGTAGGATCCCTCACCCCGCACGAACATCTGCATTCGAGCGCCGAAGCTCTTCACGAGGTCGCGCCCCGCATCGTCCTGCCACGTCATCCGAGCACCACCTCTGTTCCGATTCCCTTGCTGGTGAAGATCTCCACGAGCACCGAATGCGGCACCCGCCCGTCGATGATGGCCGCGGTCTCGACGCCGCCTTCGACGGCCTCCAGGCACGCCGCCATCTTCGGGATCATGCCCGACTCGAGCGTCGGCAGCATCGCCTTCAGCTCCGTCGAGGTCAGGTGCGATACCAGTGAGTCGCGGTTGGGCCAGTCGGCATACAGCCCCGCGACGTCGGTGAGCACCACGAGCTTCGCCGCACCGAGTGCGACGGCGAGAGCGGATGCTGCGGCATCCGCGTTCACGTTCAGGGAATGTCCCGGGTGGTCGAGGTCGGGGGCGATGCTCGAGACCACGGGGATGCGGCCCGCGTCGATCTGATCGAGCACCGGCTGGGGGTCGACCTCGACGACGTCGCCGACGCGGCCCAGGTCGTGCTCGACGCCCTCGATCACCACTCCGCGCCGACGGCCGCCGAACAGCCCGGCGTCCTCACCGCTGAGGCCGGTCGCGACCGGACCATGCGCGTTGATCTTGGACACCAGCTGCGGGTTGATCTGACCGGTGAGCACCATGCGGACGACCGAGATCGCCTCGGTCGAGGTGACACGGTAGCCGCCCTTGAACTCGCTGGGGATCGCGAGGCGGTCGAGCATGGACGAGATCTGCGGGCCGCCGCCGTGCACGACGACGGGCTTCACCCCGACGTAGCGGAGGTAGGCGATGTCGGCGGCGAAGGCGTCCTGGAGCTCCTCGCTCACCATGGCGTTGCCGCCGTACTTGACGACCACGATCTGGTCGCGGAAGCGCTTGAGCCAGGGCAGCGACTCGATGAGGGTCACGGCCCGGGCGCTGGCCTCGCCGGGATCGGTGTCTTGCAGATCAGTCATGAGGCCTGCTTGTTCATGAGGAGTACGCGCTGTTCTCGTGGACGTAGTCGTGGGTGAGGTCGTTGGTGAGGATCGTCGCCGTCGCCGCGCCGACCTTGAGGTCGATCACGAGGCGGGTCGCGCGCGGCGCGAGGTCGACCGCTTCTCGCGGGGCGTCGGGGCCTCCGGCACTGCACACGCGCACGCCGTTCATCCACACGTCGACGTCGTACGGGTCGAACGCGGCCCCGGTCGTGCCGATCGCGGCGAGCACGCGGCCCCAGTTCGGGTCGTTGCCGAAGATGGCGGCCTTGAAGAGATTGTTGCGGGCGACCGACCGGCCGACCTCCACCGCGTCGTCCTCCGAGGCGGCGTTGATGACCTCGATCGTGATGTCGTGGCTCGCGCCCTCGGCGTCGCCCTGCAGCTGCCGGGCGAGGTCCTGGCAGACCTCGGCGAGCGCGGCGGCGAACGCCTCGGGGTCGGGGGTGACGCCCGATGCTCCGCTGACCATGAGGGTGACCTGGTCGTTCGTCGACATGCAGCCGTCCGAGTCCAGTCGATCGAACGTGCGACCCGTGGCGGCGCGCAACGCGGCGTCGGCCTGCGCCGCGTCGAGGACGGCGTCCGTCGTGATGACCACGAGCATCGTCGCGAGGCCCGGCGCCAGCATCCCGGCGCCCTTCGCCATGCCGCCGATCGACCAGCCGTCGCCCGTCACGACGGAGCGCTTCGGCTTCGAATCCGTGGTCATGATGGCGAGGGATGCTGCTTCCCCGCCGTCCGCGGAGAGCTCGGCGATGCCCTGCTCGGTGCCCGCGAGCACCTTCGCACGGAACGCCTCGTCACCGGTGCCGATCAGCCCCGTCGAGCACACCAGGACGTCGCCCGCGCTCACGGCCAGGAGCTCGGCGGCCTTCTCGGCCGTCTGGTGGGTGGTCTGGAAGCCGAAGGATCCGGTGAAGCAGTTGGCGCCGCCCGAGTTGAGGACGACCGCCTCCACCACGCCGTCGCGGACGACCTCCTGCGACCACAGGATCGGGTTCGCCTTCGCGCGGTTGCTGGTGAACACCGCGGCGCCGACCTTGAGCGGTCCGCGGTTGACGACCACGGCCACATCGGGCTTGCCGGTCGACTTGAGTCCGACGGCGACACCGGCCGCCTCGAATCCCTGGGGCGCGGTGACGCTCACGGCGCGACACTCCTTTGATTTCCGATGTCGAGATGCCTGCGGAGAGGAGTCATGGCGCGACTCCATTCACAGACAGCGCGGTGCCCTCGGCGAGCCCCAGCGCGATGTTCATGGACTGCACGGCGGCTCCGGCCGTGCCCTTGACGAGGTTGTCGACCGCCGTCACGACGGTCACGCGGTTCGCCGCGCGATCGATCGCGAGGCCCATCAGCGCGGTGTTCGCGCCGAGCACATCGGCGGTGCGCGGGAACTGGCCGGCGGGCAGCAGCTGCACGAAGGCCTCGTCGCCGTACGCCGACTCCCACGCGCCCCGGATCTCGTCGTCGGTCGCGCCCGGCACGATCGGCGCCGTGGAGGTCGCGAGGATGCCCCGCGACATCGGCACCAGCACCGGGGTGAACGAGATGCGGATGCCCTCGTCGGCGGTGGTGCTCTGCTCGGCGTCCGACGCGCGCGCGGCGGCGAGCGCTTGGCGGATCTCGGGGATGTGCCGGTGCGAGCCACCTACGGCGTAGGGGTTGGCGGACCCGAGGATCTCAGCAGCCAGCAGGTTCGTCTTGAGGCTCTTGCCGGCGCCCGAAGGCCCGACCGCCAGCACCGTCACGATGTCGGAGGGGTCGATCACGCCCGCGGCGACACCCGGCGCGAGCGACAGGGAGACGGTGGAGGCGTTGCAGCCGGGGGCCGCGATGCGGGACGCCCCGACCAGTCGTTGACGCTGCTTCGCACCCGCAACCGGAAGCTCGGGGACGCCGTAGACCCACGGCTCGTGGAAGTCGCCGCCGTAGAAGCGATCCCAGTCGGCCACCGACTCGAGCCGGTGGTCGGCGCCTGCGTCGATCACGAGGGGCGTGTCGCCGAGAGCGTCGGTGTACTGCCCGGACTGGCCGTGCGGCAGCGCCAGGAAGACGATGTCGTGACCGGCGAGCACCTCGGGCGAGGTCTCGGCGAGGGTCAGGTGCGCGAGGGAGCGCAGGTGGGGCTGGTGCTGGATGAGCGGCTGTCCCGCGTTGGAGTGCGCGGTCACGGTGCGGATCTCGACGTCGGGATGCGCGGCGAGGATCCGCAGGATCTCGCCGCCCGCATAGCCGGATGCGCCGGAGACGGCGACCGAATATGTCATGGATTCCACCTTAGAGTCTGGGGCTGAGGGCCGGAGACGGCGACGCCCACTCGCGACGGTCCATGACAGGACGGCGTGCGGGGTCGCCTAGAGTCGGCTCTCGCCCAGACGGCGTCGGCGCGCGGGAGCGGCGCTCGGAACGAGCGTCGAGAGTCCCTGGGTCGCCGAAGGCATGCGCCGACGATAGCGGCCGGGCCGCGGCATCCGCAAATCGCCCGTCACGGTCGACGTCGCGGGCGCGACCGCGAGCCGCGCACCCCATGACACGTGTGCTGTGAATGGCGGGGGCTCAGCCGCGGAGTTCGCGGACCAGCTCCAGCTCGTCGGCGCGGGTGAGCCCGGCGCGGCGTTCGCGGTCGAGTCCGCGTTCCCGCTCGTCGGCGAGGGTGCGCTCGAGGGTGTCGCGCAGCGGGCGCAGATGGCCGCCGAGCAGCCGGTAGGCGGCGTTCGAGCGCGTCCAGAAGCCGATCATGTCGCGCGGGAGCCACAGCGGCAGCGACCGCGGGCCCATCCAGTACGCCACCTCGTGCTGCTGCAGCCAGTCGTCGTCGGCCGGCACCGTTGCGCCCGTGTGACCGGCGACGTCCCGCGCGTCGGCGAGCAGCCTGTCGAGAGCGACGGTGTCCCCCACCGCGTTCGCGACCCCGGTCCACCTCTCCTGCCCGATCGACTGCACGAACGCCGCGAGGTCGTCGACGTCGATCACCTGGGCACCGCGGCCGTCGCTGTCGGGCACGAGGACGTCCTCGGAGCCCGCGAGGGCGAACCGGCCCACCCAGTACCCGAACCGGTCGGTCGGGTCACCGGGCCCCACGATGAGTCCCGGACGCACGACCGCCGCGCGGAAGCCGAGCCTGGAGCGCACGGATGCCTTGGCCCGCGCCTTCGCGCGACCGTAGTCCTCGTCTTCGTCGGGGCCGGCAGTCGTCAGCAGTTCGGCGGTCTCATCGGCGCCCGGCACGTCGTGGGCGGCGTACACGGACACCGTCGAGATGTACGTCCAATGCCGCGTGCGCTCCCCCAGCGCCGCGATGGCCGCGGCGACGTGGTCGGGGTTCGACGACACGTCGACGATCTCGTCCCATTCGCGGCGCCCGACCTCCTCGTACGCGTCCGGTTCTTCGCGATCGCCGATCGCCAGGGTCGTGCCGTACGGTGCGGCGCGTCCACCGCGGGCGAGGCACGTGACGCCGGCTCCGGCATCCGCCCACCGCTCGGCGATGCGCCCGCTCAGCCAGCCCGTTCCGCCCAGCACCAGTACGTCGGTCATGGCCCCACCCAACCAGACGCGCCGGGTCGAGGCATCCGTCTCCGCCGACGGCAGAGCGTCAGACGCGGCTGCGGAGGAACTCCGTCACGCGTGCCCAGGCGTCGGCCGCATCGGCCGGGTTGTAGCGGCGGCCGGTGTCATTGAAGAACGCGTGCGCCGAATCGGGGTACACGACGGCCTCGAAGTCGACGCCGGCCTGGACCATGGCCTCGGTCACCGCCGGCAGCGCGTCGATGAGCGCGGGGTCGTGCTGGCCGTAGATCGCCAGCACCGGCGCCGCGATGTCGGCGATGCGGTCCGCCGGCGGCGCCGTGCCGTAGAACGGCGCGACGGCGCGGACGCGGTCGTCCTGAGCGGCGAGCAGGAACGCGTAGGTGCCGCCGAAGCAGAAGCCCGTCGCGGCGATCCGGTCGTCGATCCCCGGCTGCACGATGAGCCAGTCGACCGTCGCGCGGAGCGCGGCGATCGCCCAGTCCGCGTACTCCGGCGCCCGCATGCCCGCCATCGCCTCGCGCATGCGCGGCTGCGCGGCGGCGCGGGCCTCCTCGTCGTCGCTGTTCATCACCGCGAAGAGCTCCGCGCCCAGCGCCGGAGCGACGCCGCCATGACTCAGGATGTCGGGCGCCGCGACCAGCCAGCCCTCGGAGGCGAACCGGGCGGCCACGTCAGTGATGTGGCCGACCAGACCCCAGATCTCGTGGATGAGGACGAGTCCGCCGATCGGCTCGCCCGCCGGACGGGCGACGTAGACGTCGAGGACCTCGCCTTCGGCGAGCGCAACCGTGATCATCTCGGACATGGTGCCCTCCGATACGGATGCTACTCGCGCAGCGTCGCACCGAAACGCTCGGTCGCGACGGCCACACCCGCGAGCTTCGCCTCGGTCGCCTCGGCGGCCGTGAGCGTGCGGTCGGGGGCGCGGAAGCGCAGCGCGAACGTCAGGCTCTTCTCACCCTCGGGCACGCCCTGTCCGCGATAGTCGTCGACCAGCCGGACGGACTCGAGCAGCTCCCCCGCGCCCGCGACGAGCGCGGCGCTCACCTCGGCTGCCGGGACGTCGACGCCGAGCACGAGCGACACGTCCTGCGTCGCGGCCGGGAAGCCCGACAGCGACGCTGCGACGACCTTCTCGCCCGCGAGCGAAAGGACGAGGTCGAGGTCGAGCTCGGCGACGATGACGCGACCCGGGAGATCGGATGCCTCGGCCACCGCCGGGAGCAGCTCACCGACGTAGCCGACCTCGCTGCCGTCCACGGACAGCACGCCGGTGCGGCCAGGGTGCAGCGCGGCGCGCTCACCCTGCGCGACGTCGATCGTGACGCCCGCGGCCGCCGCGATCGTGCGGACCGCGTCGAGGGCGTCGGCGAGCTCCGCCGTCACCGGCGCGACACCGGGCTGCTTCGCGACGAGGCTGCCCGTGAGCAGCACGGCGACGTGGCGGTGCTGGGGCGGGATCGAGGCGTCGAGCTCCGCCAGGGTCGCAGCATCCGGTCGCACGGCCAACGGCGGCACGAACGGCGTGCCGTACTGCGCACCCGGCTTCGGAAGGAATACCACGCCGGTCTCGAAGAGGGAGAGATCCGTGAAGCCACGAGCCACGTTGCGATGCGCGACCTGCAGCAGACCGGGCACGAGCGAACGACGCAGGAACGGCGCCTGCCCGTCGAGCGGGTTGGCGAGCTTGACGCTCGGGAGGTGCTCGCCCGACGCCGAGCCGTGGAGGTCGTTCTGCTCCTCGGTGGTGAAGCCGAACGACGGCGTCTCGACGAACCCGGCCGCGGCGAGCGCGTTCGCCACGCGACGGCGGCCCTGCTGCGCGGCGGTGAGGCCACGACCCGACGGCGGTGTGGGCAGCACCGAGGGGATGCGGTCGTAGCCCTCGATGCGGGCGACCTCCTCGGCCAGCGTCCACTTGTCGGTGAGGTCGGGACGCCAGGACGGCGGAATGACTTGCCAGCCGGCGGCGTCGTCCTCGGCCTCCACGACCTCGCAGCCGATGAGCCGCAGTGCGGCCTCGATCTGGTTCGGCGTGTAGTCGACGCCGATGAGGTGCTGCACGAACGTCGGCGGCAGATCGATGCCGGGGATGAACACCTCGGCGAACAGCGCCGCGCCGTACTCGTCATCGCTCGTGCCGCCGGCATATTCGACCATGAGGTCGGCCACGCGACGCGCGGCCACGAAGGGGACGAGCGGGTCGACGCCGCGCTCGAAGCGACGGGATGCCTCGCTCGGCAGCTTGTGCCGGCGGGCCGTGCGCGCGATCGACACGGTGTCGAAGGTGGCCGCTTCGATGAGCACGTTGCGGGTCGCGTCGCCCATCTCGGTGGTGCCGCCGCCCATGACGCCGGCGAGGCCGATCGGCCCTGACTCGTCGGTGATGAGGAGGTCCTCGACATCGAGGGTGCGGACCTTGCCGTCGAGCGTCTCGAGCTTCTCACCGCGGGTCGCTCGGCGCACCGTGATGCCGCCCTGCAGCTTGTCGAGGTCGTAGCCGTGGATCGGCTGGCCGAGTTCGAGCATCACGTAGTTGGTGATGTCGATGAGGATGCCGAGCGAGCGGATGCCGGCGAGCGAGAGGCGCGCGATCATCCAGGCGGGTGTGGGCTTCGTGGGATCGACGTCGCGCACCACGCGCGCGACGAACTCCGTCACGCCGGCTCGGCCGCGGATCGGCGCGAGGTCGTCGGCGCTCACCGGGAACCCGGAGCCGGGAGCCAGCTCCTCCCACGCGCGATCGGCGGGGTCACGGAACGCCGCACCGGTCGAGTGCGAGTACTCTCGCGCGACACCGCGGATCGACAGCGCATAGCCGCGGTCGGGGGTCACGTTGATCTCGACGGCGACGTCGTCGAGACCGAGCAGGGCGATCGCATCGGTGCCGACCGGCGCGTCGATGCCGAGCTCCACGAGGCGCAGGATGCCGTTGTGCTCGTCGCCGAGGCCCAGCTCGCGGGCCGACGCGATCATGCCGTCCGATACGTGGCCGTATGTCTTGCGCGCGGCGATCGGGAACGGGCCGGGGAGCACCGCTCCGGGCAGGGTCACCACGACCTTGTCGCCGACGAAGAAGTTGCGCGCACCGCACACGACGCCGTGCACGGCGTCGCCGCCGTCCGCGGCGGTCTCGCCGTCGGGCGCGACACGCACCTGGACCCATCGGATCGTCTTGCCGTTGGACTGCGGCTCCTCGACGAACTCGAGCACCTCGCCCACGACGATCGGCCCCTGCAGCTCGAAGCGGTGCACGTCCTCCTCTTCGAAGCCGACGCGCACGAGCGCCGCGAGGACGTCCTCGGGCGCAGCATCCGCAGGGACGTCGACGTACTCACGAAGCCATGAGAGCGGGACGCGCATCAGACCACCATTCCGAACTGCTCGCTGAAGCGGACATCGCCCTCGGCCATGTCGCGCATGTCCTGGACGTCGCTGCGGAACATGAGCGTCCGCTCGATGCCCATGCCGAACGCGAAGCCCGAGTACTCCTCCGGGTCGATCCCCGCCGCCCGCAGCACGTTCGGGTTGATCATTCCGCAGCCGCCCCACTCGATCCATCGGGCGCCGCCCTTGAACGTGGGGTGCCACAGGTCGAGCTCTGCCGACGGCTCGGTGAAGGGGAAGAAGTTCGCGCGGAACCGCGTCTTGGCCTCCGCGCCGAACAGCACCTTGGCGGCGTGGTCGAGCGTTCCCTTGAGGTGGGCCATCGTGATGCCCTTGTCGACGACGATGCCCTCGAACTGGGTGAAGACGGGCAGGTGCGTCGCGTCGAACTCGTCGGTGCGGTACACGCGACCCGGGCACAGGACGTACAGCGGCAGATCGCGCTCGAGCATGGAGCGCACCTGGACCGGGCTGGTGTGGGTGCGCATCACGAGGTGGCGCTCCACCGGGTCGACGAAGAACGTGTCCTGCATCTGGCGCGCGGGGTGGTCGACGTCGAAGTTCAGGGCGTCGAAATTGAACCACTCGTGCTCGAGCTCGGGGCCTTCTGCGATCTCCCAGCCCATGCCCACGAAGATGTCGGCGATCTGCTCCTGAAGGAGGGAGATCGGATGCCGCGCCCCGACGCGCGCGCGGGCGGCGAGGGCCGTGATGTCGACGCGCTCCGCCTCGAGCTTCGCGGCGGTCTCGGCCGCGGCGAGCTCCTGCTCGCGGGCGGCGAACGCCTGGTTCACGCGGCCGCGGGCCTGACCGACGAGCTTGCCGGACTCGGCCTTCCTGTCGCTCGGCACGTCGCGCAGCCGTGCGTTGAGCTTCGCCAGCGGCGAGACTTCGGCGGAGTGCGCGGAGCGGGCCGCCTTCAGCGCTGCGGTGTCGCCTGCAGCCGCGATGGCCTCGAGAGCGGCGTCGACGGCGGCGTTCACCGCCTCAGGCGTGATCTCGGTGGTTTCGGGAGCGTCGGACACGAGAGACGAGTCTACCGACGGCGGACGATCCGCTCCGCCGCCGGCCGGAGGGCCCGCGGCGGGTGAGGGGACGGACGCGGATCAGACGCTCGTGCCGTCGTGCCGGCCGAGGCCCCTGTTCGCCGCGGCGAGATCGGCCTTCGCCTCGGCCTCGAGAAGCGCCGCGGGGTTGGTCGGGTCCATGGGCGCGCCGCGGCGTGCCCTTCCGCTCGCGGTGCGTCGTGCCAGCCACCGCGCGAACCACGACAGCGTGAGGTTGATGGCGAGATAGATGACCAGCGTGACGACGAAGAGCGAGAACAGGTACCGGTTGCCGTAGAACGACCCGAGGTTGTTGATGTTCGTGCGGATGATCTCGTTGTACCCGACGATGAAGCCGAGCGACGTGTCCTTCAGCAGCACGACGAGCTGCGCGACGATGATCGGCAACATCTGGCGAAACGCCTGCGGGAACTCGACCAGCATCTTCGACTGGAACTCGCGCATGCCGACAGAGAGTGCCGCCTCGCGCTGCCCGCCCGGAAGCGAGGCGAGACCGGCGCGCAGGATCTCGCCGATGAGGGCGCCGTTGTAGAGCACCAGAGCGATGACGACGGCCCAGAACGCCCCCGTGGAGGCGACGAGCAGGATGAACAGCATCATGAGCAGCACGGGCATGCCGCGGAGGAACTCCAGCAGCCACGCCGTGGGCACGCGAATCCACGCGATGAGCGAGCTGCGGAGCAGGGAGAAGACGATTCCGAGAACGATCGCCCCGACGGCCGCCACAGCAGCCGCCTGGAGTGTGGCTACGACGCCGCGCCCGATCGCACCCCAGACCTCGGGATCAGTGAAGATGCTCCACCGGGTCGGATCGAACATGCCGGGCAGCGTGATCCCGCCGGACTCCCGCGGTGCGGCGAGGGTCAGGATCACCCAGGTCGCGCCCGCCAGGATCAGCACAGCCGCGACGATGGAGACGGTCAGCGATAGCCTTCGCGCCCGCGGGCCGGGAGCGTCGAACAGGACGGTGGGGGCGCTCATCGCTTCACCACATACTTCTTCTCGAGGGCCCCGGCGACCATTCCGAGCGGCACGGTGACCACGAGGTACAGCGCGGCTGCGGTCAGGAGGATCGGGATCACCATGTTGCCGTTGTCGTTCGCCAGCTGACGTGTCACCCCGAACAGCTCGAGGACGAAGAATCCACCGGCGACGGACGTGTTCTTCGTCAGGGCGATGAAGACGTTGATGAGCGGCGGGATCGTCATGCGGAAGGCCTGTGGCAGCACGACGAGCGACACCGTCTGGCCGAACCCGAGGCCGACGGAACGCGCCGCCTCTGCCTGGCCGACCGGTACGCCGTTGATCCCGGACCTCAGCGCCTCAGCTACGAAGGGCGAGGTGTAGTACGTCAGCGCGATGAAGGCGAGGATGATGAACGGCATGCGGACGCCCAGCATCGGCATGACGAACGTCGTGAAGATGAAGACGAGCGTCAGCGGGGTGTTGCGCGCGATCTCTGTCCAGAACGCCGCGAACGCGCGGAGGGCGCCGACCGGAGAGATCCGCATCGCCGCGATGACCGTGCCCAGCACAAGCGCCAGCACGCCTGAGACGGCCAGCAGCAGCAACGTCACCCGGAAGCCTTCCAGGAACGTCGGCCACAACGACAGGTACTGCTCCACGAAGCCTCCTCACTCACCCACGGGCGTGGTGCCCGGATCCGGCGTCACCGGATCCGGGCATTCCCTGCATCAATATCGGTCGGGCGTCGGCGGCTCGACGAACGGCAGCACCGTGCCTGCCGTCGAGTTCCATGCCTCTTCGTAGCGTCCGTCCTCGTACGACTTCTCGAGGACATCGTTGATCCACATGCGGAAATCGGTGTCTTCGAGCGCGAGTCCGATGCCGTAGGGCTCCTCGGTGAACGGCTCGCCGACGACCTTGAACTCGCCCTCGTTCTGGGCGGCGAGGCCCGCGAGGATGACGTTGTCGGTCGACACAGCCACGACCGCGCCGCTGCGCAGCGGCTCGAGGCAGTTCGAGTAGGTGTCGGTGAGGACCGGCTCGGCGCCGATCTCGGCGAGCTTGGCCGCCGGGGTCGAGCCCGTGACCGAGCAGACAGGCTGCCCGACGAGATCGTCTTCGCTCTCGATGTCTTCGTTGTCGGCGAGCACGAGGATCGACTGGCCGGCCATGTAGTACGGACCCGCGAAGGAGACGACCTCCTTGCGCTTGTCATTGATCGTGTACGTGGCGATGACGATGTCGACCTCGCCGTTCTGGATGAACGGCTCGCGGTTGGCCGACACGGCCTCCTTCCACTCGATGTCTTCCTCGGCGATGCCGAGCTCGGACGCGATGATCTTGCCGATCTCGACGTCGAATCCCTCGGGCACGCCCGACGGTCCCATGAGACCGAACAGCGGCTGATCGAACTTGGTGCCGATCGTGATGGTGCCCGCCTCGTTGAGCTCCGCCATCGTGGTGCCGGCCTCGAACGTGGGCTCGGGCTCTGGCGTCGCCGTGTCTTCGGCGCCCGGCGTTCCGCCGCCCGCGCACGCCGACAGCGCGAGCGCCCCTGCCGCCGCGAGAGCGATCAAAGGAAGTCGCATTCGCTTCATGTCTTCGTCCTTTGCTGTGTGCGGACCGTTCGTGACGGTCCTCTCGGATCCCGGCCGTTCAAGGACGGCGGGAGTCTGTGTCAGTGCTCGAGGATCTTGGAGAGGAAGTCCTTGGCCCGGTCGCTCTGCGGGTTCGTGAAGAACTGGTCGGGCGTCGCCTCTTCGACGATCGCGCCGTCTGCCATGAACAGCACGCGGTCGGCCGCCTTACGGGCGAAGCCCATCTCGTGGGTGACGACGATCATCGTCATGCCCTCCTGCGCGAGGCCGATCATCACGTCGAGGACCTCGTTGATCATCTCGGGGTCCAGGGCGCTGGTCGGCTCGTCCATGAGGATGAGCTTCGGGTTCATGGCGAGCGACCGCGCGATCGCCACGCGCTGCTGCTGCCCGCCGGAGAGCTGGTTCGGCATCTTCTTGGCCTGGTTGGCCACGCCGACGCGGTCGAGAAGCTGCATGGCCTTCTCGTCGGCGGCCTTCTTCTTCAGTCCTCGCACCCGAATCGGGCCGAGGGTGACGTTCTCGAGCACCGTCTTGTGCGCGAAGAGATTGAAGGACTGGAAGACCATGCCGACATCGGCGCGGAGGTGCGCGAGCGCTCTGCCCTCTTCGGGAAGAGGCACGCCGTCGATCGTGATCTTGCCGGAGTCGATCGTCTCGAGACGGTTGATCGCGCGACAGAGCGTCGATTTGCCCGAGCCCGACGGACCGATCACGACCACGACTTCGCCGCGGTTCACCACGGTGTTGATGTCCCTCAGGACATGGAGGTCGCCGAAGTGCTTGTCGACGTGGTCGACGACCACGAGCGGCTCGCCGCGACGGACATTGATATTCGAAGTGCGCGGCGCCGCTGCCGGTGCATCAGGTGTCGCCATGCCCTTCACACTAGGGGTGAGCGTCGACACTCGGCCAGTGCGGCGCGGCGTCCTTTACCGATCCGTAACAGGGTGGGAACCAAGGGGTTTCAGCGGGACGCGCGCTGGGCGAAAGCGGTCTCGTACAGACAGACGCTGGCGGCCGTGGCGAGGTTGAGTGATTCGGCGGCACCGTAGATCGGCAGCCGCAGCGACAGGTCGGCCAGCGCGAGCGCCTCCTCGTCGAGACCGCGCGCCTCGTTGCCGAAGAGCCACGCCGTGGGCTCGGCGAGCACGTCGCGCGAGGCGAGGAAGTCCCCTCCCCCGACATCGGCGGCGACGACCCGGACGCCGGCGGCGTGCGCCTTCTCGACGGCGGTGGCGAGATCGACTCCGACCGCGACCGGCACGTGGAAGAGCGACCCGGTCGTCGCACGAACGACCTTGGGGTTGTACGGGTCCACGGTGCGCCCCGTGAGCACGACGGCGTCCGCCCCAGCGGCATCGGCCGCGCGGATGATGGTGCCGAGGTTGCCCGGGTCGCGCACCTCCTCGCAGATCGCGACGAGGCGCGGCGAGGCGGCGAACACGTCGCGCAGGGATGTGGGCGACTGGCGGGCGACCGCGACGATGCCCTGCGGCGTCACGGTGTCGGCCATCGCGTCCAGGACCGCCTCGGTCGTGTAGACGACCTCGAGTCCGGCGGCCCTCGCGGCGTCGCGCACATCGGTGTGCTTCTCGAGCGCGCTCGGTGTGGCGAAGATCTCGACGAGCGTGTCGGGCCGGTACGCGAGCGCCTCGCGCGCGGCCTGCGGACCCTCCAGCAGGAACAGGCCGGTCTCCTGACGGGCGCTGCGCTTCGTCAGCTTCGCGACGGCGCGGACACGCGGAGAGCGAGGGTTCTCGAGCACGGCTCTCAGTCTAGAGTCGCGGCATCCTGTCTCCGGAATGCGTTTCTCGCCGTGTGCCGCTCGGCGAACATGCGAAAGGGACGCCCTCGCGAGGAGGGCGTCCCTTTCGAGACGACGGATGCCGCGGGTCAGGCGCTCTTCGGAGCGTTGACGTTCTCGGGCAGTGCCTTCTTGGCGGTCTGGACGAGCGACGCGAACGTCTTGGGCTCGTTCACCGCGAGCTCGGCGAGCATGCGGCGGTCCACCTGCACACCCGCGAGGCCGAGGCCCTGGATGAAGCGGTTGTACGTGATGCCGTTCTGACGGGCAGCGGCGTTGATGCGCTGGATCCACAGGCGACGGAAGTCGCCCTTGCGCTTGCGACGGTCGCGGTACGCGTAGACGAGCGAGTGGGTGACCTGCTCCTTCGCCTTGCGGTACAGGCGCGAACGCTGGCCACGGTAACCCGAGGCGCGCTCGAGGATGACGCGACGCTTCTTGTGGGCGTTGACGGCCCGCTTGACTCTAGCCATTTCTTGATGTTCCTAACTTGCGTCGGCGCGCGTCAGCGGCCGAGGAGCTTCTTCGCGACCTTGGCGTCGCCCGGGGCGAGGACCTGCTCCTGCGACAGGCGGCGGGTGCGGCGGCTGGGCTTGCCCTCGAAGTTGTGGCGAAGGTTCGCCTGCTGCTTCATGAGCTTCCCGCTGCCGGTGACCTTGAAGCGCTTCTTGGCGCCCGAGTGGGTCTTCTGCTTCGGCATCTCTTCTTCCTTCGTTTCACTTCCCGCCCAGGCGGGAGTCGGTATCCCGCGGTGCGGGAGTCTGTGGGGGCCTTACTCGGCCGGGGCTGCCTCGGGGGCGGCGGCCGGGGCGTCGGCCGCGGGGGCCTCTGCCGCTGCAGCCGGAGCGTCGGCTTGCGACGCGCCGCCGCTGCGAGCGGAGCGGGCAGCTTCCTTGTTCGCGGCGCGCTGAGCGTTCTGCTCGGTCTTCACCTCGGACTTGTTCTTGTGCGGTGCGACCACCATCACCATGTTGCGGCCGTCGATCGTGGGGTTCGATTCGACCGTGCCGAACTCGGCGACGTCCTCCGCGAACTTGCGGAGCAGACGCACACCCTGCTCCGGACGCGACTGCTCGCGACCGCGGAACAGGATCATCGCCTTGACCTTGTCGCCGGACTGGAGGAAGCCCTCGGCGCGCTTGAGCTTGGTGATGTAGTCGTGGGCCTCGATCTTCAGACGGAACCGGACCTCCTTGAGGACGGTGTTCGCCTGATTGCGACGCGCTTCCTTGGCCTTCTGCGCAGCCTCGTACTTGAACTTGCCGTAGTCCATGATCTTGACCACGGGCGGCTTCGAGTTCGGGGCCACCTCGACGAGATCGAGGTCGGCCTCCTGGGCCAGGCGCAGCGCCACCTCGATGCGGACGACGCCGACCTGCTCTCCGTTCGGGCCGACGAGGCGGACCTCGGGCACCCGGATGCGGTCGTTGGTGCGGGGATCGCTGATGCGGAACTCCTTGGGTATATGGGCTGGACCACCGCGACACACAGTCGTATCGCGGGCGGAGGAAGATCCACTCCACCCGTCAGACGCTTCGAGCGCCGACTTCCTGCACCCTCTCCGGTGACGGAGTTCCCGCCCGGTCGCCCCGGCGGCTACCCCGGCCGCGGAACGGTCGGGGCGGAGTGCATGACCCGGTAGCCTGGAACGGCAAGCGCGGGTGGGATGTGATCCACTTTCCGATCCGGTGCAGAACGCACCGGAGACCGCAGCAGTCTATCAGAGAGAACGGCGTGGACACGATTCGAGACCAGGACGGCCATCCGACGAGCACGGCGGCAGTGGATGCCGAGCGTCAGGCGCGCTGGGAGGAGCAGGAGCGAGCGGCCGCTTCCGCCTCGCGCGACATCGCCGATGTGCCGGCCGTCGAGGTCATCACCACGGCCGCCGTGCACCTGATGAGCGCCGCCGCCGTCAAGGTCGGACTGGCCGACGACCCCGCGACGCAGACCGACCTCGACGAGGCGCGCAAGCTCATCAACGCCCTGGCCGGACTCATCACCGCCGGCGCGCCCGAGATCAGCGACATGCACGCCCGCTCGCTCCGCGACGGACTGCGCTCGGTTCAGCTCGCGTTCCGCGAGGCATCCGTCATCCCCGACCCGATCGGCAAGGGTCCCGGCGAGAAGTGGACCGGCCCGGTCACCTGACCCTGGGGCGGCGCGTCCCGCCGCCTCGCCGTCATGTCCCGATTCTGCGGCGAACGAGACCTTCCAGCGATCGAGATCGGGACATGTTTCGACTGGCGCCCGCCTGAACGGTGATGGGCACGCCTCACCTCCCGATGCCGAGCTCGGCAGCGCCGCGCGCCACGGCGTCGACCGTGCGGCGGACGGCCTCAGCGTCGGTGCCGCGATTGCTCACGGAGAAGCGCACCACCGTTCGTCCGTGCCACGTCGAGGACGATGCCCACGCCGTCCCCTCGGCGCGCAGCCACTCTCCCAGCGCCGCGGTCGACGCGTCGTCCCGCGCCGCGAGGCACACCTGGGTGAACGGCACGTCGTTCAGCACCTCGAGCCCGGGAACCGTCCGGAATCCGGCGGCGAGGGCGGTGGCAGCATCCGTCAGCGCGTCGATCAGCCGGACGACGCCCTGACGGCCGAGAGAGCGCAGGGCCGCCCACACCGGGACTCCGCGCGCACGGCGCGACATCTCCGGGGTGTGGTCGTACGGATCCGCGACTCCGGTCATCGCGGGAAGGTACGCGGCGTGGGCGCCCAGCGCCGCCGTCATCGCCGCCTCGTCGCGGACGATCGCGACCCCGCAGTCGTACGGCACGTTCAGGGTCTTGTGGGCGTCGGTGGCCCAGGAGTCCGCCTGGGCGAGACCGTCCACCAGGTGGGCGAACCGGGGGCTGGCCGCCGCCCACAGGCCGAACGCGCCGTCGACGTGCACCCAGGCGCCGGCGCGATGCGCGACGGCGATGGCCGCGACGAAGTCGTCGAAAGCGCCGGAGTGCACGTCGCCCGCCTGCAGGGCGACGATCGCCGGGCCGGTCCCCTCCCTGAGCGCGCGCTCCAGGCCCGTCACGTCGATGCGTCCCTGATCGTCGGCGCCGACGGTCGCCGGAGCGCCGAGGCCGGCGAGACGGCCGGCCAGGACCATCGAGGTGTGTACGGCGTCGCCTGCGAGGAAGCGGATCGCGGGGGCGGCCTGGATCCCGGCAGCGGGATCGGCACCGGCACGGCGGAGCACGGCGTCGCGCGCCGTCACGAGACACGCGAAGTTCGCCATCGTCCCGCCCGTCACGAACCCCACCCCGCTGCCGGGGGGAAGCCCGAGGAGGTCCAGGAGCCACGCCGCGGCCACCTCCTCGACGGCGGCTGCCGCCGGAGTGAGCTGGCGTGCGCCGGCATTCTGATCCCACGCCGACACCAGCCAATCGGCGGCGAGTGCCGCCGGATAGGTGCCGCCGATGACCAGTCCGAAGAACCGTGGAGATCCCAGCGCGATGAGACCGGGAGCGGATGCCTCGGCCAGCTCCTCGACCACGGCCACGGGATCGATCCCCTCCTCGGGCAATTCTCGTGGAAGGCGTGCGTGGGTCGCGTCGACGTCCAGGTCGGGGCGGATCGCCCGCTCGTCGACCGAGTCGAGCCACGCCATCGCGTGGCGGTGCGCGACATGAAGGACAGTGCCGTATTGTCCGTGCGGGCCGTGGTTCATCGGGCTACCTCCGACGCCCGATCCTCCGCCCCCGCACCGGGAGCCGCAAGAGGCCGGATGGCGCTCGGTCATCGCGTTACGGGCGATGCCTCGTTGTCAGCGGCCGCGGACGAGCTTGACAGTCAGAGAGTCGACGAGAACGGCGATGCGGTCGTCGGCGGCCCAGCGCTTGGCGAGGCGCGCGAGCACGGCGTCGAGCTCGGCCTTCTCGAGGCCGTCGATGAGCTGCAGACGCACGACGAGCTCGGGGCCGCGCAGGCGCGCGTCCGGGTCGCCCGCCTCCACGGCCAGGTCGATGACCGACAGCTCGCCGCCGATGCTCGCCTGAAGACCCGCGTACACCTCGGGCGAGAGGAAACTCGGCTCCCAGGGCTGGCCCTGGCCGATAGCCCATACGGCGGGGCGGCGGATGACGAACTCGGTCTCCGACGCCGGGTCGACCACGATGAGGTCGGTGTCGTCGGCCGCCGCGGACAGGGCGGTGCGGACGCCGTCCGCCGGAACCGGCCGGGCCGCGGCATCCCATCGCCTCATCGTGTCGACCGACGTGAACACCGGCAGCACGCGGCGGCCGTCGGGGGCGGCGACCGTGACGATCGAGAGCTCCTGCGTCTTGTCGACCTCGAGGCCGTGCGCCCCGATGCCGTGGTCGCCCTTCTCGGCGACGAGAGGGATCAGCAGGCGCGCCGCACGGTAGGCGTCGACGACCTCGCGCTGGCCGCCGGTGCCCGCGCGGAACGCGGTGAGCGCGGCGAGCAGCGCCGGGTCGGCGGAGCCGTCGTCGGCGGCGTGCGGATTCGCCTGGAAGCTGCGCCCCTCCCACGGCACGCCCGCGGAGTCGCCGCCATGCCCAGGGCCGTGCTGGGCGGCGTGCGGGTCAGTGTCCGGCGACATCCAGCGCCTCGGCGAGCGTGAACGCGCCGGCGTAGAGCGCCTTGCCCACGATCGCGCCCTCGACGCCGAGCGGGACCAGGTCGCGCAGCGCCGCGATGTCGTCGAGGCTCGACACGCCCCCCGAGGCGACGATCGGCTTCGGGGTGCGGGTGGTCAGCTCGCGCAGCAGGTCCAGGTTCGGGCCCTTGAGGGTGCCGTCCTTGGTGACGTCCGTGACGACATAGCGGCTGCAGCCGGCCGACTCGAGACGGTCCAGCACCGTCCACAGGTCGCCGCCCTCGCGCGTCCAGCCGCGCGCGGCGAGCGTCGTGCCGCGCACGTCGAGCCCGACGGCGATCGCGTCGCCATAGCGGCCGATGACGTCGGCCGCCCACTCGGGATTCTCGAGAGCGGCCGTGCCGAGGTTGATGCGCGAGGCACCGCTCTCGAGCGCGGCCTCGAGCGTGCGGTCGTCGCGGATGCCGCCCGAGAGCTCCACCTGAACGCCGCGGACCTGCTTGATGACCTTGCGCAGCACGCCGGCGTTGCTGCCGCGACCGAACGCGGCGTCGAGATCGACGAGGTGGATCCACTCTGCGCCCTGACGAGCGAAGTCCAGTGCGGCATCGACGGGGTCGCCGTAGCTGGTCTCGGTGCCGGCCTCGCCCTGCGTCAGACGGACGGCCTTGCCGTCGGCCACATCGACGGCGGGCAGGAGGACGAGCTTGGGTGTGGATGCGAAATCGTTCATGGATCCTGACTCAGACGTGGGGAAGCTGTGGGGCGGATCACGGGAACACGCGCTCCCGCGGACGGCACGGTCTCAGAGGGTAGCCCCGCCGAGCCCGTCGATCCAATTCGTGAGGAGACGGATGCCGGCATCCCCCGACTTCTCCGGGTGGAACTGCGTGGCCGACAGCGGCCCGTTCTCGACCGCTGCAAGGAACGGCGTGCCGTACTCGCACCACGTCAGGACGGGCTCGGGGAAGGGAGGCTGCACGTCGAGCAGCCACTTCTGCGCGCCGAACGAATGGACGAAGTAGAAGCGCTCGTGCTCGATGCCGCGGAACAGGCGAGAGCCCTCGCCGGGCTCGACCGTGTTCCAGCCCATGTGGGGCAGCACGGGGGCGTCGAGCTCCGTCACGACACCGGGCCACTCGCCCATTCCCTCGGTGTCGACGCCGCGCTCGACGCCGCGCTCGAAGAAGATCTGCATGCCGACGCACACACCGAGCACCGGACGCCCGCCCGCGAGCCGACGCTCGATGAGCTCGTCGCCGCGGCTCGCGCGCAACGCCTCGGCCACGGCGCGGAACGCGCCGACGCCGGGCACGAAGAGCCCGTCCGCGTCCATGATGAGGCCGCGATCGGAGGTCAGTCGCGCGTCGGCGCCGGCCGCGACGAGTGCCTTGACCGCCGAGTGCACGTTGCCCGACCCGTAGTCGAGGACGGCGACGAGCGGCTTCTCCCGTTCAGCAGGAGCGCTTGCGGTCACAGGGCGCCCTTCGTGCTCGGGATGCCGTCGATGAGCGGGTCGAGCGCCTTCGCCTGGCGGAACGCGCGGGCGAAGGCCTTGTACTCCGCCTCGGCGATGTGGTGCGGGTCGCGCCCCGACAGCACGCGCACGTGAACCGTCAGCGCCGCGTTGAATGCGATCGCCTCGAACGTGTGGCGCACGAGCGAGCCGGTGAAGTGGCCGCCGATGAGGTGGTGCTCGAAGCCGGCGGGCTCGCCGGTGTGCACCAGGTAAGGACGGCCGCTGATGTCGACCACCGCCTGTGCGAGCGCCTCGTCGAGCGGGACGAGCGCGTCGCCATAGCGTGAGATGCCCGACTTGTCGCCGAGCGCCTCTCGGATCGCCTGGCCGAGCACGATCGAGATGTCTTCCACGGTGTGGTGGGCGTCGATGTCGGTGTCGCCCGACGCGCGGACCGTGAGGTCGGTGAGCGAGTGCTTCGCGAACGCCGTCAGCAGGTGGTCGAAGAACGGCACCGTGGTGTCGATGCGGCTGCGGCCGGTGCCGTCGAGATCGAGTTCGAGCTCGACGGTCGACTCGCTCGTCGCCCGGCGCAGCGAGGCGGTACGTGGTGCGGCGCTCATGCCGCCGATCCTACCGAGGCGAGGGCGTCGAGGAACGCGGTGGTCTCGTCCTCGGTGCCCGCGGTGACCCGCAGGTGCGACGGGATGCCGACGTCGCGGATGAGCACGCCCTCGTCGTAGAGCGCCTTCCAGGTCGCGGCCGGGTCGGCCACGCCGCCGAACAGCACGAAGTTCGTCCACGATTCGTGCGGCGTGTACCCGAGCGCCTCGACCGTGGCCGAGATGCGGTCGCGCTGGGCGACGATCTCGTCGACCATGCCCAGCATGACGGGGGCGTGGCGCAGCGCCGCGGACGCTGCCGCCTGGGTCAGCGCGCTGAGGTGGTACGGCAGGCGCACGAGACGCAGCGCGTCGATGAGAGCGGGGTCCGCGGCGAGGTAGCCGACGCGGGCGCCGGCGAATGCGAACGCCTTGCTCATGGTGCGCGAGACGACGAGGCGCTCGCGCCCGGGCAGCAATGTCAGCGCCGAGCGCTCCTCGTGCGGGGCGAACTCGAAGTACGCCTCGTCGACGATGACGACGCCGTCGGTGGCCTCGTACACGGCTTCCACGACGTCGAGCCCGAGCGGAGTGCCGGTCGGGTTGTTCGGAGAGCACAGGAAGATCACATCGGGCGAGGCGTCGGAGATCTGGGATGCCGCGTCTTCCGCGTCGATCGCATAGTCGGCCGATCGGGTGCCCGAGATCCACTCCGCACCGGTGCCGCGCGTGAGCAGCGGGTACATGGAGTAGGTGGGCGTGAAGCCGAATGCAGTGCGCCCCGGCCCCGCGAAGGCCTGCAGGATGTGCTGCAGCACCTCGTTGGAGCCGTTCGCGGCCCAGATCTGATCGCGGGTGAGACCGTGGCCGAGATAGTCGGCGAAGCCTTCCCGCAATGCGGTGAACTCGCGGTCGGGGTAGCGGTTGACGTCGCGCAGTGCGAGGGCGATCGAGTCGAGGATGTCGTCGGCGACCTCAGCAGGAACGGGATGCGTGTTCTCGTTGACGTTGAGGGCGACCGGGAGCGGTGCCTGCGGGGCGCCGTAGGGCTTCTGCCCTCGGAGATCGACGCGTAGGGGGAGGTCTTCGAGACGTGCACTCACCCATCCCATGGTAGGCCCGACCGTCACGACCCCCTCGCCGCGTGACGCCGCGCGACGCACCGCGCGATCAGCGGCCGTACGCTGCCGGGATCGCCAGGCGCTGCCCCGCCTGGACGAGGACCGTGTCGAGGGCGTTCAGTCGCACGAGCTCGTCGACGACGTCGCGCGGATCGCGGTCGGGCGCGACCTCTTCCGCGATCGTCCACAGTGATTCGCCGGGCGCCACGGTGACCGTGATGAACGAGCCCGCAGGTGCGCCCGCGTCTCGCGACGCGAGGGCCGAGCCGCCGCCGAGCACCGCCACGCTCAGTGCGATGACCGCGGGAAGGGAGGCCAGCACAGCGAGTACGCGACGACCCCGCACGGTCAGGCGGAGACGCGTGGATCGCCCGGCCACGGCGCGCGTGGCGCGCTGGGCTGCGGCACCGGCGGCGCGGGCCGGCGACGGGACGGACGTCGTGAAGTCGATCGCGGTCATGCTCGTCTCCTCCTGATGGGGAGAGATTCGCATTCTCCACTCGGCCGGGAGTGAAGAATGCGAACCTCTCTTCCGAAGCTATCTTCGAGTCTGTACGATGTCAATACCGGGTTCGGGCGTCGATCCCTCGAACGCGACACGCGGTGAGGTTGCCACCTCATCCCGTGGGATCCGGATACGGTTTCGATACGAGAACCCCACCACGGGCCTCCGACATTCGAAGAAACAGCGCTCGGCGGCCGAGCGCAGGACGGAGCCGGAAGATGAGCGACGCGGCCGGGCGAGAGAAGCCCCAGACCCGCCGGCGCAAGAGCCTGAGCGACAAGCAGCTCGCGATCCTCGAAGTGATCCAGCGCTCGATCGCCCGTCACGGCTACCCGCCCAGCATGCGGGAGATCGGCGATGCCGTCGGCCTCAAGTCGCTGTCGAGCGTCACGCACCAGCTCAACCAGCTCGAGCTGAGCGGGTATCTGCGGCGCGACGCCGGCAAGACGCGCGCGATGGAAGTGCTCATCGACCTGCCCGGCACTGCCACCGAGAGCCCCGCCGACGCCGCGCCGTCGGTCGGCGACGCCGCGCTCGTCCCGCTGGTCGGCCGCATCGCCGCGGGCGTCCCGATCACGGCCGAGCAGCAGGTGGAGGAGATCTTCCCCCTCCCCCGCCAGCTGGTCGGCAAGGGCGACCTGTTCATGCTGAAGGTCTCCGGCGAGTCGATGATCGACGCCGCGATCTGCGACGGCGACTGGGTCGTGGTGCGATCGCAGGCCACGGCCGACAACGGCGACATCGTCGCGGCGATGCTCGACGGCGAGGCGACCGTCAAGACGTTCCGCCAGCGTGACGGCCACACCTGGCTCCTCCCCCGCAACTCCGCGTTCGAGCCGATCCTGGGCGACGATGCCACCGTGCTCGGCAAGGTCGTCGCGGTGCTGCGCGCAGTCTGACCCGGCTCATCCGGGCGCGTGATCGCCCTCTGCGCAGGCGACTGTTGAGGCGCGGTTCGACGCCAACCGGTGCGGTGGGTGGCGGTGGTCACGAGCAGGCGCTATAAGGGGGGAATGACCGCCGCAACGCCCGCGCCAGACGTTCCCGACCTCCAGGCTCGGCTGGACGCGCTCGAGGCCGAGAACGCCCTCCTCAAAGCGGGGGCCGCTCCTGCTCCGACCACCGGCAGGACGACGAGCCGTCCCGCGGGCAGCGGATGGCGGGCGTTCTTCTCGGCGCTGTGCATCGTGATCGCATCGATCCTCGTCCCGATCTCGATCGTGACGGCGTGGGCGCGGCTGGAGCTCGTGGACGAGTCGGCGTTCGTGCAGACTCTCGCTCCGCTCGCCGACGATCCCGCCGTCCAGCAGATGATCATCGATGAGACGGTCGAGGCCGTCCAGGCGCAGGTCGACTTCGAACAGCTCACGGCGAACGTGTTCGAAGGGATCGACCAGCTCGGGCTGCCGCCGCGGGCCTCGCAGGCGCTCCAGCTGCTCCAGGCACCGGCGGCGCAGGGCCTCGAGAACCTCCTCACGCAGACCGTGACGCGCGTCGTCGAGTCGGACGCCTTCGCCGACACCTGGACGGCCACAACGCGTGCGGCCCACCGCGCCCTCACCGCCGCGGCGACCTCCGACGGCGGCGGCATCGTCGTCATGAGCGACGAGGGTCTCGGCATCCAGCTCGGCGCGATCGTCGAGCGCGTCAAGCAGAACCTCATCGACCGCGGTGTGGGCCTCGCCCAGCTGATCCCGGCCGTCGACAAGGTGGTCGTCATCGGCACCGGCGACACCCTCGTGACGATCCGCACGACGTACGCGCTGGCCGCGGCGCTCGGCTGGTGGCTGCCGATCATCACGATCGGCCTCTTCGTGCTGGGCATCCTCATCGCGCGCCGCCGCAGCACCGCCGTTCTCGGTTCGGGCATCGGCTTCGCGCTCGGTGGCGGCGCCCTGGCGCTCGCGTTCGCGGTCGGCTACCCCGTCGTCGGCCAGACGGCCGTCCAGCTCGGGCTCTCCGCCACGGCTCTCGACGTGGTCTACCAGAGTCTTGTCGGCGCGATGCAGCAGACCGCCGCCATCGCGGTGCTTCTCGGGCTCGTGATCGCCGCGCTGGGCTGGTTCGCGGGCCGCTGGTCGCCGGCCGCACGGTCTCGGCAGGCGATCGGCAGCCTCAACTCGTCGGCGCGCCGTCAGCTCGCCAGCCACGGCTTCCGCACCGGGCGCTTCGGTATCTGGCTCTCCCGCTACCGCACGCTGGTCCGCACGCTGGTCATCGTCCTCGCCGTCATCTGGCTGTTCGCGCTGCGACCGCTGTCGGCGGGCGACATCTTCCTCGTGCTCATCGTCGCGCTGGTCGTGACGTGGATCCTCGAGCTGCTGCAGGTCCGTCCCGACGAGGCGGTGGTGACCGACGAGCCGGTGCTCGAAGACGCCGACCCCTACGGCACCGCCGACACCCTCGTGATCGACGCCGACACGGTCGTCGTCGACGACGCGAACGACACCGAGGTCATCCTCGAGACGACGGATGCCTCGGCCGACGCGTCCGCGCCGGCCGAGGCATCCGCGAAGAAGCCCCGCTCTTAGAGGCCCGCCTCCACGCGCTCGCGCACGAGTCCGGTCGCCTCGACGAGGTTCTTCAGAGAGGCGACCGTCTCGTCGTACCCACGTGTCTTGAGCCCGCAGTCGGGATTGACCCAGACGCGTCGCACCGCCAGCTCGGCGACCGTGCGGTCGAGGAGGTCGGTGATCTCGTCGACCGACGGCACCCGGGGCGAGTGGATGTCGTAGACGCCGGGGCCGATGCCGGCCGCGAAGCCCGACGTCGCGATGTCGCCGATCACCTCGCCGCGGCTGCGGGCGGCCTCGATCGAGGTCACGTCGGCGTCGAGCGCCGCGATCGCGTCGATGACCACATCGAACTCCGAGTAGCACAGGTGCGTGTGCACCTGCGTCGCCGGTGCGGCCCCCGCGGTCGCGAGGCGGAACGAGCCGACCGACCACTCGAGGTAGGCGGGCTGGTCGGCTCCCTTGAGCGGGAGCAGCTCCCGCAACGCCGGCTCGTCGACCTGGATGACGCGGATGCCGGCGGCCTCGAGGTCGGCGATCTCGTCGCGCAGCGCCAGGGCCACCTGGTTGGCGGTCTCACCGAGGGGCTGGTCGTCACGCACGAACGACCACGCCAGGATCGTCACGGGCCCGGTCAGCATCCCCTTCATGGGCTTGTCGGTGAGCGACTGCGCGAACGTCGACCACGCGACGGTGATCGGCGCCGGGCGTGACACGTCGCCCCACAGGATCGACGGGCGCGTGGCGCGCGAGCCGTAGGACTGCACCCAGCCGTTCTCGGTCACCGCGAACCCGTCGAGGTTCTCGGCGAAGTACTGCACCATGTCGTTGCGCTCTGCCTCGCCGTGCACGAGGACGTCGAGGCCGATGTCCTCCTGCAGCGTCACGACACGCGCGATCTCGTCGCGCAGGAACCGCTCGTACTCGTCGACGCCGAGTTCGCCGCGGCCGTGCCGCGCTCGGGCACGCCGGATGGCGCCGGTCTGGGGGAACGAGCCGATGGTGGTCGTCGGCAGCACGGGCAGCGCGAGCTCGGCGTCCTGCGCCGCGACGCGCGCGTCGTAGTCTCCGCGCTCGAAGTCGCCGGCGCTCAGCACCGCGGCGCGCTCACGCACCACGCCGTCGCGGACGCCGGGTGCGCTCTGCCGATCGGCCAGAGCGGCGGATGCTGCGGCCAGCTCGCCGGCGATGGCCGCTCGCCCGTCGACCAGACCGGTCGCGAGCGTCACCACCTGCCCGACCTTCTGGTCGGCGAAGGCGAGCCACGACGCGAGCCGCGGGTCGAGGGCGGACTCGTCCCCGATGTCGTGCGGCACGTGCTGGAGCGAGGTCGACGTGCCCGCGCTGATCTCCGACGCCCCGAGGACGCTCAGCGCCTGCAGTCGCTCCCACGCGGCGTCGAGATCACCGCGCCACACGTTCCGGCCGTCGAGGACGCCGCCCACGAGGGTCTTACGGTTCAAGCCCGGCACCGCCTCGGGCACCGCGCCGCGGGTCAAGTCGATGGCGATGGCCTCGATCGGGGCCGCGGCGAGCGCCGTCCACGCCTCGGGCGACAGCTGCGCGTAGCCGGCGGCGACGAGGATCGCCGGCCGGTCCCCGCGAACCCCCAGTGCGGCATAGGCGCGCGCCGCGGCATCCGCCAGGGCCGCCGGGTCGGCCGGCAGGCTCTCGCTCACGAGCGCGGGCTCGTCCAGCTGGACCCACTCGGCGCCCGCGGCGCGGAGGGTGGAGAGCAGCTCGGCATACACCGGCAGCAGGTCATCCAGACGGCTGAGCGGGTCGAAGCCCTGGGGCGCAGCATCCGTCGCCTTCGCGAGAGCGAGAAGCGTCACCGGACCCACGACCACGGGGCGGACGGTGAATCCGTCGGCCTTCGCCTCGGCCACCTGGCGCGCGAACCGGTCGCTCGCGAGCGCGAAGGCCATCTCCGGGCCGATCTCGGGCACGAGGTAGTGGTAATTCGTGTCGAACCACTTGGTCATCTCGAGGGGTGCGTCCTCGCCCGCACCGCGCGCCGCGGCGAAGTACGCGTCCAGGCCGATGGTGCCGTCGGCCTCGCGCAGCGCGGCGAACCGCTCGGGCAGCGCACCGACCGTGACGGCCGCGTCGTGAACCTGGTCGTAGAACGAGAAGGACTCGGGGATCGACGAGTCGTCGCGGCCGAGGCCGAGCGCGGCGAGGCGCTCGCGCGTGGCGCGTCGGAGGCCCGCCGCAGTCTGCTCCAGGGTCTGGGCGTCCGTCTCGCCGGACCAGAACGCCTCGACGGCGCGCTTCAGCTCGCGGCGGCGTCCGATCCGGGGGTAGCCGAGGATCGTGCCGTGTGGGAAGGTGGCGCGGGGTTCGGTCATCGTGCTCTCTCTTTCGCTTCGTTCATCTCGGAGTGGGGTTTTCGGGGTCGCTGAAGAGACCCGTCGGGCATCCGACGGATCGCGGCGTCCGGGTCAGCGGACGGCGTCGGGCATTCGCGTCGCCGGGTCCAGCACCCCGGCTTCACGCAGCACGTCGAGAACCGTGTCGTGGTTGTTGAACGCGTACAGGTGGACTCCGGGGGCGCCGCCGTCCACGACCTCGCGGGCGAGGCGCGCGGCGTGCGCGACGCCGACCACCCGCTGCCCCTCCGCGGTCGGCTCAATGTCGAGTGCGATCGCGAGGTCTGCCGGCAGCTGCTCCCCGGTCAGCTCGAGCACGCGCCGCAGTCGTGTGGGCGAGGTGATCGGCATGATGCCGGGGAGGATGGGGATCGTGACGCCGGCCTCGCGCGATCGCTGCACGAAGGCGAGGTAGTCGTCCGCGTGGAAGAAGAGCTGCGTGATCGCGAGCGTGGCACCGGCCGCCTGCTTCGCGAGCAGCGCGTCGATGTCTTCGAACGGATGCCGCGAGCGCGGGTGGCCGTTGGGGAACGCGGCCACGGCGATGTCGACCCGAGGCCGCTCCGCCAGTCGCACTGCACCCGGCACGCCGGGGATCGGCGCCTCGCTGTAGGGCGCCCGCTCCGCCTGCACGCGGTCGATGAGCTGCACGAGCTGCGCCGCGCTGTCGAGGTCGCCGAGGAAGACGTCGTCTTCCGACACGCCCGCGGGCGGATCGCCGCGGAGGGCGAGGAAGCTCGTGATCCCGGCATCCAGGAACTCCCGGATGAGGGCGTTCGCGCCGGCGTAGGTGTTCCCGACGCACGTGAGGTGCGCGAGCGGCTCGACATGGGTCTCGCGCAGGATGTGGGTCAGGAGCTCGAGCGACCGTCCGCCGGTCGAGCCGCCGGCGCCGTAGGTCACCGAGATGAACCTCGGATCGACCGATGCCAGGTGGCGGATCGTCTCGTGGAGGGCGGCGACGCCCGCGTCGGAGCGCGGCGGGTACACCTCGAAGGAGATCGGCACGGGAGGAGTGCTCAGGTCGATCGACATGGCCTGCTTCTCAGGGATCGGCGGACAGGGCTGAGCCGAACGGGAGGGCCCGGGCGGCCGCGGCACCTCACCTCCACCCGAGGGCGGAGGGGGTGTCAATGCGGGCGGGTGCCGGGCTCGGCTGTCGCTCCTGCCCGGTGCCCCGAGGTTCGGGGTGTCCGTGAAGACGACCGGGCGACGATGGCTCCACGGTAGCGGAGCCGGGCGCCCATGCGCGGCCTGTGACGTTCTGTGTCATCGCGCCGCCGGCGGGCTTCGTCGTAGCGTGGGGTGCGTGACGACACCGGACGTGCTCCCCTACGGCAGCTGGCCATCCCCGATCTCCGCCGAGGACGTATCCGCGGCCTCGCCGCGTCTCGAGGGCGCGCGCTTCGTCGGCGCGGACCACCCGGAGGCGTGGTGGGGCGAGTCGGTGCCCGAGGAGGGCGGGCGCTCCGCAGTGCGCCGGAGGGCAGCATCCGGAGCCGTCGTCGATGTGCTCGCCGCACCATGGAGCGCGCGATCACGCGTGCACGAGTACGGCGGCGGCTCGTGGACGGCCGACGACGACGGCGTGCTGTACTTCGTCGAGAAGTCGGACCAGCGCGTGTGGCGGCTCGACCCGGGCAGCCGGCCGCGCCCGCTCACGCCCGACGCCGGCGACGTCCGGTTCGGCGGCCTGACGCTGCAGCAGGGCCGTCTGCTCGCCGTGCGCGAGGACCACACCCGCGGCACCGCCGTGCCGGCTCGCGACATCGTGCGGATCCCCCTGGACGGCACGGGAACGGATGCTGCGCACCTGACCTCTCTCGCCGGCGGCAGCGACTTCGTCGCCCACCCTGCGCTGTCGCCCGACGGCACGCGTCTCGCGTGGATCGCATGGGATCACCCGCACATGGCCTGGGATCGCGCGGAGCTCCGCATCGGCCGGCTCGAGGGCGGCGACGGCCCGGAGTGGACCACCGTCGCGGGCGGCGGCTCTTCGCCGCTGCAGCCCGCGTGGATCGATGATGACGACCTCGTCTACGCCGACGATCCCGCCGGTCGCTGGAACCTGTGGCGGCTGCGGCTCACGGCCGACCTCCGACACGAGCCGGTCGCTGCGGCGGACGCCGACACCGGCGGGCCGCTGTGGGTGCTCGGCACACGATGGTTCACCCTGCTCGGCGACGGGCGCATCGTCGCGGTGCAGACGAACGGATCAGACGAGCTCGTGGTGCTCGACACCGCCGGTGGGCGCCGCACGCTGCCGGTCGACGCGGTGACGCGCCTGTCGATCGAGGACGCCCGCGGCACGCGCGTGCTGGTCTCGGGCGCCGGCTCCGGCGGCGCCGGACTGTGGGAGATCGATGTCGACGACACGGCGGCGACGCGGCTCCTCGTCGGCGGCGCGTCACCGTGGGGACCCGAGTGGATGCCGCGTTCCCGCGCGGTCACGGTGCCCGGCCCCCACGGACCCGTGCACGCCTTCGACTACCCGCCGACGAACCCCGGCGTCGTCGGCCCCGAGGGCGAGAAGCCCCCGTACGTCGTGTTCGTCCACGGCGGGCCGACCGATCACGTCGGTGGCGCAGCATCCGGGAAGATCGCCTACCTGACCAGCCGCGGCATCGGCGTTCTCGACGTCAACTACGGAGGCTCGACCGGCTACGGGCGCGCCTACCGCGAGCGCCTGCTCGGACAGTGGGGAGTCGTCGACGTCGACGACGTCGTCGCCGCCGCGCGCGGGCTGGCGGCGGCGGGCGCGGCCGACGGCCGCCGGCTCGCGATTGCGGGCGGCTCGGCGGGCGGCTGGACGGTGCTGCGCGCGCTGACCAACTCCGACGCGTTCAGCGCGGGCATCAGCCGCTACGGTGTCGCGGATCTCCGGAAGCTCGCCGAGGACACGCACGACTTCGAGGCCCGCTACCTCGACGGCATGGTGGGGCCGCTCCCCGAGGCGGAGGCGCTGTACGTCGAGCGGTCGCCGCTGACCCACCTCGATCGGCTCCGGACGCCGCTGCTCATCGAACAGGGGCTCGACGACCTCGTCGTGCCGCCGTCGCAGTCCGAGGCGGTGCGCGACGCCCTCGCGGCGAACGGCGTCGCGCACGCCTACCTCGCGTTCGAGGGCGAAGGGCACGGGTTCCGGAGCGCGACCACACTCGTCCGGACGCTGGAGGCCGAGCTCGCGTTCCTCGGCCAGGTGTTCGGCTTCGAGACGCCGGGAGTGCCGCCACTCGAGCTCGACTAGCGGCTCGAGCGGCGGATCACGGTCTCACACCGTGAAGGGTGCGAGGCGTGCGGCGAGGTGCTCGCCCACGCGGGCGTGCACGGCGGTGCCGCCCTCCTCATGCTCCTGCGCGAGGATCATCCCCTGCTCGTGGATCGCCGAGACCAGGTCGCCGCGGTCGTAGGGCACGAGCGCCCGCACCTCGACAGCCGGCAGCGGCAGCGTCTCCTCGATGAGCGCCCGGAGTTCGTCGATCCCCTCGCCCGTGCGGGACGACGCGAAGACGGCCTTCGGCTCGAGTCCACGCAGCAGCAGGCGGGCATCGTCATCGATCAGGTCGGCCTTGTTGAAGACGATGATCTCGGGGATGTCCCGCGCCCCCACGTCACCGATTACGTCGCGCACCGTCGCCAGCTGGGCCGCCGGGTCGGGATGCGAGCCGTCGACGACGTGCACGATGACGTCGGCGTCGCCGACTTCTTCGAGCGTCGAGCGGAAGGCCTCCACCAGCTGGTGCGGAAGGTTCCGCACGAACCCGACGGTGTCGGTGAGCGTGTAGATGCGGCCGTCACCGGTCTCGGTGCGCCGTACGGTGGCGTCCAGCGTCGCGAACAGCGCGTTCTCGACGAGCACGCCCGCACTGGTGAGGCGGTTGAGCAGCGACGACTTGCCGGCGTTCGTGTACCCCGCGATCGCGACCGACGGGATCGTGTTGCGCTTGCGCTCGGCGCGCTTGGCGTCGCGCGCGGGCGCGAAGTCGCGGATCTGCTTGCGCAGCTGCGCCATGCGCGTGCGGATGCGGCGGCGATCGAGCTCGATCTTCGTCTCACCGGGACCACGCGAACCCATGCCGGCGCCGCCCGCACCCACCTGGCCACCGGCCTGGCGGCTCATCGAGTCACCCCAGCCGCGCAGGCGCGGGAGCAGGTACTCGAGCTGTGCGAGCTCGACCTGGGCCTTGCCCTCGCGGCTCTTCGCGTGCTGACTGAAGATGTCGAGGATCACCGTCGTGCGGTCGATCACCTTGACCTTGACGACGTCCTCGAGCGCGCGTCGCTGGCTGGGCGCGAGCTCGGTGTCGGCGATCACGGTGTCGGCTCCGACCGAGGCGACGATGTCGCGCAGCTCCTCCGCCTTGCCACGGCCCACGTAGGTCGCGGGGTCGGGGTGCGGGCGCCGCTGGAGGACGCCGTCGAGCACGACGGCACCGGCGGTCTCGGCCAAAGCCGAGAGCTCGCGCAGGGAGTTCTCGGCGTCCTCGGTCTCGCCCTGCGCGTGAACGCCGACGAGGACGACGTTCTCGAGGCGCAGCTGCCGGTACTCGACCTCTGTGACGTCCTCGAGCTCGGTGGAGAGCCCGGGGACGCGGCGCAGTGCGGCACGCTCCTCGCGGTCCCACTGCTCGCCGTCGGTGTCGGCACGCCCGATCGTCGCCTCGTCCTGGAGCGCCTGGGCGGCTCCGAAGACGTGCACCCCCGAGCGCGCTTCGGCGCGCGCCAGCACGCGATCCACCGGGTCCACCGGCGTCTCGTCGGTGCTCTGGGGTGTCGTGGTATCCGTCATGTGTTCCTTCGCTTGTTGCCGGGGATGCCGTTTTCCGCCGTTCATCGGCCGGTTCGCGGCATCCGTGAATTCTAGCTTCCCGCCATGCGGGGCGCCTCCGCTAGGCTCATCGGTCATGGGGAGTGACCACTATTTCAGTGCGACGCCCGCCAGCCCCGAGAATCTGCGCCGCATCCGGATCACACTCGCCGGTCGCGATCTCGAGGTCACGACCGCCGGGGGCGTCTTCAGCCCCGACCACGTGGACTCGGGAACCGCGGTGCTGTTGTCGAACACTCCCCCGCCTCCGGCGAGCGGGAACTTCCTCGACCTCGGGTGCGGATGGGGGCCGATCGCACTCAGCCTTGCGCTCGATGCGCCTCACGCGACGGTGTGGGCCGTCGACGTGAACGAACGAGCTCTCGACCTGGTGCGTCGGAACGCCTCGGCACTCGGTCTCGACAACGTCAACGCCTCGCTGCCCGACGATGTTCCCGACGACATCGTGTTCCGCACGATCCGGTCGAATCCGCCGATCCGCGTGGGCAAGAACGAGCTGCACGGCCTGCTCGAACGCTGGCTTCCCCGGCTCGACGAGCGGGCGGACGCGTGGCTCGTGGTGCAGCGCAATCTCGGGTCCGACTCGCTGCAGCGGTGGCTCGCCGCGACGCTCGACCGGCGCTTCAGCGTGCACCGTGCGGCGACCGCTCGCGGCTTCCGCGTGCTCAAGGTTCGCCGTCACGGCTCACCGCCGAGCGAGCCGATCGACTTGCCCGCGCTCTGACATGCCCGCTACGCGAGCGTGACCTCGCCCGTGTAGACGAGGGTCGCGGGCCCCGACAGCAGCACGTGCCGCTCACCGTCGACCTCGGGCATCCGCACGCCCAGCGTGCCGCCCGGCACCTCGACGACCCAGTGGTCGGGCGCGGCGGGGCCGGCCCAGTGACGCACGGCGAGCGCCGCAGCGGCGACGCCGGTGCCGCAGCTGAGCGTCTCGCCGACACCGCGCTCGAACACGCGCATGCGGATCGAGCCGACGCCCTCGTGAACGAGCGGGTCGCTCGGCACCACGAACTCGACGTTGGCGCCGTGGGGCGGCTCGGGCTGGAGCAGCGGCTGCGCGGCGAGGTCGAGCCCCTCGAGCTCCGCGTCGTCGGGCAGCGCCACGACGACGTGCGGGTTGCCCACGTCGATTCCGACCCCCGGCCGCGGTGCGCCTCCGCCGCGCGTGCGGACGAGCACACCGGAGTCGTCGACGACGAACGGGCCGAGGTCGACCTCGTACCCGCGGTCGCTCCGCGTGACCGTCTTGACGCCCGCGCGCGTGCCGACGTGGAGGGGCGTGCCGTCGACCTCGGCCCAGCCGACGTCGACGAGGTAGCGCACGAAGACCCGCACGCCGTTGCCGCACATCTCCGCCTTCGAACCGTCGGCGTTGCGGTAGTCCATGAACCATTCCACGGTGCCCGATGAAGGCGTGGATGCTGCCAGCAGCTCTCTGCCCTCGTCGATCGCGCTCGCACGCACCACACGCAGGATGCCGTCGCCGCCGATGCCGAAGCGCCGGTCGCACAGCACTGCGACCTGGTCGTCGCTGAGGTCGAGCGTTCCATCGGGGTCGGGGACGATCACGAAGTCGTTGCCGGTGCCGTGGCCCTTGGTGAACGCGATCGTCTGCGGCATCGCACCAGTCTACGGGCGCGATCGGAGGCGCCGGCCAGGCCCGACACCGTCGGCGACGCGGCGCTGTCACACTCCGCCACCTGCCGGTGTCATATGTGTGAGAGCGACAGGAGGAGGCGGCGTGCACGGCAGCGGGATCGAGACGGATCCGCACCACGCGGGGAGAGGTCGGCGGCGCTCAGCGATCGACCGGCTGGCCGACCGGGTCGCGCGAACCACCGTGTTCGGCCATCGCATCGATGATGTCTGGGCCGGGCTGCGGCAGCGTCGTGCGGCAGCCCACTGGACGAGCCTCTTCGGGGTGGTGTCCGCCGCGGCGCTCGTCGTGGTGACGGTGACGGGCGTGCTGCTCATGTTCTTCTACACGCCCTCGGGCGCGTCCACCACGTACGTCGGCTCCTATGCGCCGCTCCACGGCACCGAGGTCTCCCACGCGTTCGCATCGACGATGCACGTGACGTTCGACGTGCCCGGCGGGCAGGTGCTCCGGCAGTCGCACCACTGGGCGGGGCTCCTGCTTCCCGCGTCCATCGTCCTGCAGCTGGTCACGACCTTCTTCACCGGCGGATTCCGCCGGCCGCGCCGCGGCATGTGGGTGCTGCTGCTGCTCGCGTTCATCGCCGCGCTCGCGACGGGGTGGAGCGGCTACGCCCTCCCCGACGACATGCTCTCGGGAACCGGCCTGCGCATCGTCGAGGGCATCATGCTCGGGATCCCGGTCGTCGGCACCATGCTAAAGACGGTGCTCTTCGGCGGGTCGTTCCCGGGACGCATCATCGAGAACCTCTATCCGCTCCATACCGTGGTCCTCCCCGGGGCGCTGCTGCTGTTCCTCGCCCTGCGGGCCGTCGCGGCGTGGCGGCACGGCGCTCCGCGGTTCCCGGGCGCTCACGGTGCGGCGCGCGACGGAGTGCCGCTCATCCCCACCGCAGCCGCCCGCGCAGGAGGACTGTTCCTCGTCGTGACCGCTCTGCTCGTGCTCATCGCGGCCACCGTGACCGTGAGCCCGATCTGGCTCTACGGTCCCGCGGATCCGGGCAATGCCGGCGCCGGCAGCCAGCCAGACTGGTACACCGGCTTCCTCGACGGCGCGCTGCGACTGGTGCCGCCCGGGTGGGAGATCGTGTGGCTCGGTCGCACCTGGACCCTCGCGATCCTGGCGCCGCTGGCCGTCGTCGGCGCCTTCTTCGCGGCCGTCGCGACCTACCCGTTCCTCGAGGCGTGGGTGAGCGATGACCGCCGCGAGCACGACGTCCTCGATCGGCCGCGGGTCGCGCCCACGCGCACCGGGATCGGCGTGGCCGGCCTCGTGTTCGCCGGCGTGCTGTGGGCCGCAGGCGGCGCCGATGTCATCGCGCCCGCCTTCAGCGTGAGCATCGAGCACGTGATCCTGTCGCTGCAGTCCGCCCTCCTCATCGGACCGTTCATCGCGTTCTCGGTCACGCGTCGCGTCTGTCTGGGCCTGCAGCGCAAGGACCGCGAACTTCTGGACCACGGCTACGAGACGGGTCGCATCGTGCGCCTGCCCGGCGGTGAGTACGTCGAACTGCACCACCCGCTCGACGACGCGGAGCGGGCGCGCATCGCGCTGCCCCCCACGCCGCCGCCGCCCGACATCGGCCCGGACCGGCGCGGCACGCGGACCGTCGCCCGGCGTGTGCGCGCACGCCTGTGGGCGATCTACGCGCAAGACCGCGTCGACGCCGCAGAGACCCGAGCGGACTCCGCCCAGCTTCCCGTCAGTCGGCGATGAGGCGCTTGCCGGTGTTCCACGTCTCGAAGGGCTCGTAGCCGAGCGCTTCGTAGAACCCCTGCGCGATCCCGTTCTCGGGTCGCACCATCAACTGCACCTTCGGGCAGCCCATCTCGGTGAGAAGCTCCTCCGCTTCGGCGACCAGCTTGCGTGCGATCCCCTCGCCACGCCGCTCGGGGGCGCTCGCGAGATAGTAGAGCCAGCCGCGGTGGCCGTCGTAGCCCGCCATGACCGTGCCGACGATCGTCCGGTCGTCGACGGCGACGAGGAACAGCTCCGGCTGCACGGAGAGCTTGCGGCGGATGTCCTGGTACGGGTTGTTCCACGGCCGCGTGAGCCCCGTCTGCTGCCATAGCGAGACGACCGCCTCAGTGTCGGGGAGATCGAAGGCCCGGATCGCGATGCTCATGACTACGAGTCATGCCAGGGCCGCGGCATCCGGTCCCGGATCCACCCAGCGAAGATCGTCATAGCGCTTGAACCACGACACCTGGCGCCGCGCGTAGCGGCGCGTCAGCGCCTGCGTCTCGGCGATGGCCTCGGCCTCGCTCATCTCGCCCGTGAGCTGCGCGAGCGCCTGCGCGTAGCCGATGGCGCGGCGCGCGGTCACGCCACGCTCGAGGCCGCGCGCGCGCAGCGCACGCACCTCGTCGAGAAGCCCGTCCCGCCACATCGCCTCCACGCGGGCGTCGAGGCGGACCACGAGCTCATCGCGCGGCACCGCGACCCCGACGATGCGCGTGTCGTCGTGCCAGAGAACGGGCTCGTCGGGCAGTGTCGCGCCGTGTGTGCGTTCACCGAGCTCGAGCACCTCGAGGGCACGCACGATGCGACGGCCGTTGCGCGGGTCGACGTTGGCGGCCGTCGCGGAATCCAGCGCGCGCAGGCGGGCGTAGAGGGCTCCGGGGCCGTGTGCGTCGAGCTCCGCCTCGAGCCGGGCACGGAGCTCCTCGTCCCGCGGCGGGAAGCGGAAGTCGAAGAGCACACTCGACACGTACAGCCCCGAGCCGCCGACCAGCACCGCGTCGGCGCCTCGGGCGTGGACCTCACGGATCGCAGTACGCGCAGCATCCTGATACCAGGCGACCGCAGCGTCGTCGGTGACATCGAGCACGTCGAAGAGGTGATGACGGATGCCGCGTCTGGAGGCCTCGGGAAGCTTCGCGGTGCCGATATCCATGCCGCGGTAGAGCTGCATGGCGTCGGCATTCACGATCTCCGCCGGGCGGCCGCGCTCCGCGAGGGCTTCGGCGAGCTCGAGCGAGAGAGTGGTCTTGCCCGTCCCCGTAGCGCCGACGACGGCCCACAGGCTCGGGGCCGTCGGAGCGCCCTCGGTGGTGCTCACGGACGGATCAGACGCCGATGCGCAGCGTCGGCAGACCCAGCGAGACCGCGCGCGGCGCGCCGGACTCCCCCGCAGGCGCCGGGATGCCGCACGACTCGGCCTGCGAGCGATCCCAGGCGTCGCCGGAGCGCGTACGACGGATGCGCAGCGGCGCGCCGTCGGTGGAGTCGGCGAGCAGGTGGAACGGAGCGGCGTGCGTCACGACGACGGAGACGACGTCCCCGGGGCGCGGGATGTCGGACCCTGCCGGCACCTCGAAGTGCACGAGCCGGTTGTCTTCGGCGCGGCCGGTGAGACGGTGGGTCTCGGCGTCCTTCTTGCCCTCGCCCGTGGAGACGAGCACCTGCAGCTCGCGGCCGAGCTGCTTCTGGTTCTCCTCCAGCGAGATGCGCTCCTGCAGCGCGACGAGACGTTCGTAGCGCTCCTGCACGATCTCCTTGGGCACCTGGTCGGGCATGGTCGCCGCCGGGGTGCCCTCGCGGATCGAGTACTGGAACGTGAAGGCGCTCGCGAACCGCGCCTGCTCGACGACCCGCATGGTGTCTTCGAAGTCCTCGTCCGTCTCGCCGGGGAAGCCGACGATGATGTCGGTCGAGATCGCCGCGTCGGGCATCTTCTCGCGGACGCGATCGAGGATGCCGAGGAACTTCTCGCTGCGGTACGACCGGCGCATCGCCTTGAGGATGCGGTCGCTTCCCGACTGCAGCGGCATGTGGAGCTGCGGCATGACGGCCGGGGTCTCGGCCATCGCGTCGATGACGTCGTCGGTGAACGCGGCCGGGTGCGGGCTCGTGAAGCGGATGCGCTCGAGGCCCTCGATCTCGCCGGCGGCGCGCAGCAGCTTGCCGAACGCCTGACGGTCGCCGAACTCGACGCCGTACGAGTTGACGTTCTGGCCGAGGAGCGTGACCTCCATGGCGCCGTCGTCGACGAGGAGCCGGATCTCGTTCAGGATGTCGCCGGGACGGCGGTCCTTCTCCTTGCCACGCAGGCTCGGCACGATGCAGAACGTGCAGGTGTTGTTGCAGCCGACCGAGATCGACACCCAACCGCTGTAGATGCTGTCGCGCTTGGTTGGCAGCGTCGAGGGGAAGATCTCGAGAGCCTCGAGGATCTCGAGCTCGGCGTCGCCGTTGTGACGCGCACGTTCGAGGAGGCCGGGCAGCGACCCCATGTTGTGGGTGCCGAAGACGACGTCCACCCACGGCGCCTTCTGCTGGACGACGTCCTTGTCCATCTGGGCGAGGCAGCCGCCGACGGCGATCTGCATGCCCTCGTGCTTGTCCTTGCGGGACTTGAGGTGGCCGAGCGTGCCGTAGAGCTTGCCGGCCGCGTTGTCGCGCACGGCGCAGGTGTTGATGACGACGACGTCTGCCTCCTCGCCCGCCTCGGCGCGGACGTAGCCGGCGCTCTCGAGCGAACCGGAGAGCCGCTCCGAGTCGTGCACGTTCATCTGGCAGCCGAACGTGCGCACCTCGTACGTGCGCGCACGCCCGTCGACATCGTGCGCCGCCGCGGAAGGCGCGATGAGAGTCGGGGTGGCGGAAGGGGAAGACATGATCCCGCCATTCTACGAGCCGCCCGGGTGCACGGAGGCTGGTGACGGATGCCGCGTCCGCGGCCCATCAGGAGGCGGTCGGGGTGGCCTCGAGTCGAACCAGGGCGAGGTCGAGGTTGGAGCGTGCGCCGTTCTCGTAGCCGACGGCCCACTCGCCCTCGTAGCCGCGCATCGTGGGCTCGATCGTGAGCACGAGCGAGAAGTACAGGCGCGACAGCTGCAGGCGCGTGAAACCGGTGGGAGAGGCGAGCTCGCGGGCGAGCACACCGCCGGCGGCCGTGTTGCCCGACAGCAGGTCGACGTTCGGCTCGCCGGTGCCGAACTGGTCGGCACCCACGAGCTCGTGCAGCGGGTCGCCCCACAGCGTGCGCTCGGTGTCGATGATCCCGACGATGTCGAGGGTCTCGGGGTCGATGAAGACGTTGCCCTCCCAGAGGTCGGTGTGCACGACGGCGGCGCGGGTGACGGGGTCGAGTGCGCCGCAGTGCGCCGCGACCGCCGCGCGCACACGCTCAGCGGGCAGAGCGACCTGCCACCGCTCCGCATCGGCGAGGACCGCCTCGATCATGAGGACGAAGGCGTCGCGCCAGGTGCCGGCGCTGAGCCCGGCGTCGGCGGCCGGGTACCCGAATGACGGAGCCTCGACCCGATGCAGGCCCGCCATGACGGCGCCGAGGTTGTGGCGCACGACCGCGGTCTGCGCTTCATCGAGCTCGTGGCCGAACCAGGGCACTCCGGGGAGGTGCTCAGCGACGACCAGATCGGCGTCGAGCAGCTCCCGGGTGAAGTCGGTGTGGAGCACGCGTGGCACGGGCACCCCGCTGTCTTCGAGCATGCGATAAGTCAGCGCCTCGGTGCCGAGGAGGCCGCGCTCGTAGGTGAGGAACCGCGACGTGTCGGCGCCCACGATCTTCGCGACCGCGCTGCGCCCGTCGTCGAAGTGGAGCCGATACGCCGTCGCGAACATCCCACCCGACAGCGGTTCGGCGGACGACAGGCGCCCGACGGGTGCGACGAGGTCGGTCAGCTGCGCCTCATCGACGAGGAACTTCGTGAGCATCCGCTCACCCTAGCGGCGCGGCACACCCTCGACATGCGCTCGCGTCCTCAGCGTCAGTCGAACCTCACGCGTCCTGAGGGACGCATCGATTCGTCCAGCGCCTGCCGCGCGGCGTTGAGGGCCGCCGACCCGCCGTAGCCGCGGCGCGCGAGCTGACCGGCGAGCCGGCGAAGGGCGACGTCCCGCTCGAGCCCGCGCATGGAGCCCGCCTTGGATCGCGCGAACTCGAGAGCGCGGTCGGCGTCGTCGTCGGGCAGCTCCGCGAGCACCGCATCGGCGATGTCGCGCGGCACACCCCGCTTCGCGAGGCTTTGCGAGATCGCCTGGCGCCCCTGACCCTTGCGGTCGACGCCGGCGTGCACGAGCTGCTCGGCGAGCCGGGCGTCATCGAGGTAGCCGCGCGCGAGGAAGGCGTCGAGGATCGCCTCGACACCCTCGCTGCCGAGTTCGAACTGGCCGAGATACGTCTTCGCCTCCGAGACGGAGAGCTGACGCGCGCGCAGCTTCTTCAGCAGGCCGAGCTCGGCCGCATCAGCCGAGCCGGCGGAGTCGGCGGCGTCGGCGGCGTCCCGTCCGCTCCTCCGGCGCCCGCCGGAGCGGGTTCTGCCGGCCCGCTCGGTCTCGAGGTCGATGGGACGGGCATCCCGCTCAGGCTCGCGGTGTCCGCCCGGAGCGTCGTCCCATTCAGTCCGCCGTTCAGCTGCAGCAGGCGCCGACGGCGCCGAGGCAGGTGCGGTCCAGGAGTCGGAGGTCGTCCGCTTCTCGGGAATGCGGTCTTCGAGCTGCTGGCGCACGTCGGCCGCCGTCTTCGGGTACGCCCTCGCGCTGCGGTCGCCGAAGAGCGAGGTCACGGGGGCGAGCCCGGCGTCGTTCTCGAAGCCGGACTCCTCTCCCCCGCTGTCGACGAAACGGACCATCAGGCCGGGCGGCGCGCCGCCAGCTCGTCCGCGACCTCGCCCGTGGCCTTGGGCACGCCGATGCCGAGCTTCGTCTTGATCTTCGTCTCGATCTCGGCCGCGACGTCCGCGTTCTTGAGGAGGAAGTTGCGGGCGTTCTCCTTGCCCTGCCCGAGCTGCTCGCCCTCGTAGGTGTACCAGGCGCCGGACTTCTTGACGATGCCGTGCTCGACGCCGAAGTCGATCAGGCTGCCCTCGCGAGAGATGCCGACTCCGTACAGGATGTCGAACTCGGCCTGCTTGAACGGCGGCGCCATCTTGTTCTTGACGACCTTGACACGCGTGCGGTTGCCTACTGCCTCCGCGCCGTCCTTCAGGGTCTCGATACGGCGGATGTCAAGACGCACCGATGCGTAGAACTTGAGCGCCTTACCGCCGGCGGTGGTCTCAGGCGAGCCGAAGAACACGCCGATCTTCTCGCGCAGCTGGTTGATGAAGATCATCGTGGTGTTGGTCTGGTTGAGGCCACCGGTGAGCTTGCGCAGCGCCTGCGACATGAGGCGCGCCTGCAGACCCACGTGCGAGTCGCCCATCTCGCCTTCGATCTCGGCCTTGGGCACGAGGGCGGCGACGGAGTCGATCACGATGAGGTCGATCGCGCCGGAGCGCACGAGCATGTCGGCGATCTCGAGCGCCTGCTCACCCGTGTCGGGCTGGGAGACGAGCAGCGCGTCGATGTCGACGCCGAGCTTCTGCGCGTAGTCGGGGTCGAGCGCGTGCTCCGCGTCGATGAACGCCGCGATGCCCCCGGCGCGCTGCGCGTTGGCGATCGCGTGCAGGGTCAGCGTCGTCTTACCCGACGACTCCGGTCCGTAGATCTCGATGATGCGGCCGCGCGGGAGACCGCCGATGCCGAGCGCGACATCGAGGGCGATCGAGCCGGTGGGCACGACCTCGACGGGAGCGCGCTCGTCGCTGCCGAGCCGCATCACCGAGCCCTTCCCGAACTGCCGGTCGATCTGTGCGAGGGCCGATTCCAGGGCCTTCTCGCGGTCAACGGGTGATGGCATGACGTGCTCCTCTATGCTCGCGTTCCGTCGCCTGTAGGCTGTCGCGCTCCACCCCGGTGGGACGGATGCTGCGACAAGGCGTGAGGTGTCGTTCGACGCTGTTCACGTTAGGGAGGGGCTCCGACATCGGCCTTCGCTCCATCCCCGTACGTTGAAAACACGCTCTCGACACCTGCTGTGCAGGAGCCTACGCGGATCTCGAACACTTCTTCGATGACACGCCGGGGCCACAGCCACGCAAACGCGTGCCGGCCCGTCAGCGGCGGCGCGGCTCGAGTCGTCCGACGCCGTAGCGCCGCTCGGCGGGAACGTCCAGCTCCTCGCACAGCGCGAGCCACACCTCGCGCGGGTCGACGCCGGCTTCGATCGCCTCGGCAGCCGTGCGGCCGCCCACCTTCGACAGGTACAGATCGGATACGACGGCGTTCGCGCGCAGACCGAACTCGTCGCTCACCGCACGGTTGAACTCACTGCGACGCATACGGAGAAAGCGGCGCGATCAGCGCAGCGACAGCTCGGCGTCGACCGACGCCACGAGGTCGTCGGGGACCACGTCGGGGAAGGTCTGCAGGCCCTCGAGGACCGAGATGCGGTCGCCGACCTCGCGCATGATGATCGAGATCGGAACATCGAGCGCCTCGGCCACCGACGCGAGGATCTCGCTCGAGGCCTCCTTCTGGCCGCGCTCCACCTCGCTCAGATAGCCCAGCGCGACACTTGCGCGGCTGGCCACCTGGCGGAGGGTGCGCCCCTTCTGCTGGCGGAAATCACGAAGCACTTCGCCGATCTCTTGACGTACCAGGATCATCAGGGCCCCTCCTCACTTCTGATTCCACCGTCGTCCGGGTGGCCAACAGTACAGCACCGGATGATGCCAATCTAATCCCGTGGACTGGGCAATGGGTGGGAATCTCCGAATGTAACCGAGACGAAACACCATCTGTTCCCGGACTCGGTGTCACGCCCGACGCCTGCCTCACAGCAGCGTGCGCGTCAGCTCCAGCACTTTCTGCACCGTCGTGCTGCGGATGTCGTCGCGCGAGCCCGTCAGGGCCAGTTGCGAGACCACCGTCGTCTCGGGTGTCGCCACGGCGATGTAGACCGTGCCGACGGGCTGGCCGTCCTGGGGATCGGGTCCGGCGACGCCGGTGGTCGCCAGGCCGACATCCGCGCGAAGCACGCGGCGCACACCGTGGGCCATCTGCTCGGCGACCGTGGGATCGACTGCTCCGCGCGCGGCGAGCAGGTCCGCCTCCACACCGAGCGCCGTCGCCTTGAGATCGGTGGCGTATGCGACGACCCCGCCCCGCACGGATACAGACGCGCCGGGAATGTCGACGAGTGCGGCCGTCACGCGACCGCCGGTCAGCGACTCCGCGACCGCGATCGACCAGCCGCGGACGTGAAGCGCCCGCAGCACCGCGGCCGCGGCATCCGCTGCGTTCGACGCCCCGTCCTTCACGCGTCGCGCCGCTTCGCGCGGGCCGCGCGCATCTCGGTCACGATGTAGTCGATGCCGCTCGCGATCGTGAGGATCACCGCGATGGTCATGAGCACGCCGTTGACCCAGAAGATCCAGTCGCCGACGACGGTCCACAACGGCAGGAGGGCGAACGAGAGCGCGAGACCCTGGGCGAGCGTCTTGAGCTTGCCCATCCAGGCGGCGGCCAACACGTGGTCGCTCACCACCAGGAACCGGTAGACGGTGATGCCGATCTCGCGGATGAGGACGATGATCGTGATCCACCACGGCAACTCGCCCAGGATCGACAGCCCGATGAAGGCGAAGCCGGTGAGCACCTTGTCGGCGATCGGGTCGAGGAGCTTGCCCAGGTCGGTGACGATCTCGTGCTTGCGGGCGAGATAGCCGTCGATCCCGTCGGTCGCGATCGCCACGATGAACAGCACGGCCGCCCACCATCGGAGGGCGCCGTCCGCTCCACCGTCGGCCAGGAGCATCCACAGGAAGACCGGTGCGCACAGGATGCGCACGATCGTGATCGCGTTGGGCAGCTGCCGGGGGATCGCCATGGCCCGAGCCTATCGGCGCGTGTCGTCACAGGGCGGCCGCAGCGGTGCCGCCCCGTGGGTCAGTCGCGGCCCGTGAGACCCCAGGCGTCCTCGGAGCCGTCGTCGTCGCTCTCGACGACGGGGTAGCCGTCGTACTGCGAGGCCACGGCATCCGTCCCGTAGCGGTCGTCCGCCGCCGTGGCGGGCGCCGCTGGAGCCGCGGGCGCCTGATCGGGCACATCCTCCCCCCGGAGGCGCGCGAGCACCGATGGGAGCTGCTCTACCGTCACGAGCACGTCGCGAGCCTTCGATCCCTCGGACGGCCCGACGATCTCGCGCGATTCGAGGAGGTCCATGAGGCGACCGGCCTTCGCGAAGCCGACGCGCAGCTTGCGCTGGAGCATCGACGTCGAGCCGAACTGGCTGGACACGACGAGCTCGGCCGCCGCGAGCAGCAGCTCGAGGTCGTCTCCGATGTCGGCGTCGATCTCCTTCTTCTCGGCCACCGCCGCCACGTCGGCGCGATACTCCGGCCGTGCCTGGTGCGTGACGTGCTTGACGACCTCTTCGATCTCCTTCTCGCTCACCCACGCGCCCTGCACGCGGAGCGCCTTCGAGGCACCCATCGGCAGGAAGAGGCCGTCGCCCTGGCCGATCAGGCGGTCGGCGCCGGGCTGATCGAGGATGACGCGAGAGTCGGTGACGCTCGTCACGGCGAACGCCAGACGCGAGGGCACGTTGGCCTTGATGAGACCTGTGACGACGTCGACCGAGGGTCGCTGGGTCGCGAGCACGAGGTGGATGCCCGAGGCGCGCGCCAGCTGAGTGATGCGCACGATCGAGTCCTCGACGTCACGTGGCGCCACCATCATGAGGTCGGCGAGCTCGTCGACGACGACGAGCAGGTACGGATACGGCTTGAGCACCCGCTCGCTGCCCGGAGGCAGCGTGATCTCGCCCGCGACGACGGCCTTGTTGAAGTCGTCGATGTGACGGAAGCCGAACGACGCGAGGTCGTCGTATCGCATGTCCATCTCTTTCACGACCCACTGCAGCGCTTCGGCGGCCTTCTTCGGGTTCGTGATGATGGGCGTGATGAGGTGCGGCACGCCCGCGTACGACGTGAGCTCCACGCGCTTCGGGTCGATCAGCACCATGCGCACGTCCGCGGGCTTCGCCCGCATCAAGAGGCTCGTGATCATCGAGTTGACGAAACTGGACTTGCCCGAGCCGGTGGAGCCGGCGACGAGCAGGTGGGGCATCTTCGCGAGGTTGGCCACGACGTAGCCGCCGCCGACGTCCTTGCCGACCCCGATCGTCATGGGGTGCGTCTGGCTGGTCGCGGTCTGCGAGCGCAGCACGTCGCCGAGCGTCACGATCTCGCGGTCGGTGTTCGGGATCTCGACGCCGATGGCGCTCTTGCCCGGGATGGGAGCGAGGATGCGCACCTCGTTCGAGGCGACCGCGTACGCGATGTTGTTGGTGAGCGCGGTGATGCGCTCCACCTTGACGCCGGGGCCGAGCTCGATCTCGTACTGCGTCACGGTGGGGCCGCGAGAGAACCCCGTCACGCGTGCGTCGACGGAGAACTGATCGAGCACACTCGTGATGGCCCGCACGGTGTCGTCGTTGGCCTGCGAGCGCGCCACGTGGGGCGAGCCGGCGGCGAGCGAGTTGACCGAGGGCAGCCGGTACGGCGCGGAGGGCGAGTCGACCCTCGCGACGGAGCCGATGCCGTCGAGCCCGGGGAGCGTCCCGTCGTCTTCGATGACCTCGGCGTCGTCGCGCAGCGACGTGCGCGAGGAGGCCGTCGCCTTCGCCGCGGACAGCACCGCGGGGTCGATGACCTCGGTGAGCGCGTCCGCCGGCGGTGCCGGCGCGACGGGGGCGATGGCCTGCTCGAAGCCGCCCTGCGATGAGCCCGCCGGCAGCAGCTCCGTGAGGTCCTGCGAGCCGAGCCCACCCTCCGGATCCTTCTCGCGCCCCGTCTTGTTGCGACGCCAGAACGGCAGCGAGGAGTCGCCCTCGTCATCCGCATCGGCCGGGGCCGCAGCATCCGTCGTCGACTTCTCTTCCCGCGGCTCGGCGCCGAACATCCAGGCGTACAGCTCGCCCAGACGGCGGCCGATGCGGTTCGGGGGCGTCTTCGTGATGATCAGGATGCTGAGCACCGCCAGCAGCGAAAGCACGATGTACGCGCCGACGTCGGTGAGCACAAGCGCGAGCGGCTCGCCGAGCATCCAGCCGAAGAGGCCGCCCGCCTCGCTCAGTGCGGGCAGCCCCTGATTCGGCTGAGGCCGCCCGCCGGCGACGTGGCAGAAGCCGGCGATCGTGAGGACGAGCAGGCCGAAGCCGATGCCGACGCGGCCGTTGTCGTGCACGGACGACGGATGCCGGAACATCCAGCCGGCGAGCATGAGCAGCAGGACGGGGAGCACGAACGCCTCGCGGCCGATGAGGCCGCCCACGGTGTACGCGCTGATGGTCTTGGCGACCTCGTCGCCGATGAAGAACCACTCGTTCACGGCACCGGCGATCGCGAGCAGCACGAGGAGGAACGGGAAGCCGTCGCGGCGCTGGTCCTTCTCGAGCGCCTCGGGACCGAACGCGCGGAAGAGGCCGCCGGTGGCGTGCGCGAGGCCCATCCACGCCCGCAGGATGACGGGCGCGCGAGCGGGTTCGTCGACGTAGCGCTTGGGTGCGGGTGCCGGCTTCGCGGTCGCAGGCTTGCGCGCCGACGAGGACGCGCTGGAACGCGCGTTCGTCGACGCGCTCGAAGACGCGCGCGACCGGCTGGTCGGGCTTGAGCTCCTGGCCATTCCCCCACGGTAGGCCGACACCCCGACATTTCCCCGGAACCACGCCGCCGTGCGGCCGCAGGCCGGGCGCGTCGGGCCGGTCGCAGGCGGGAGGAAGGATCCGTCAGCGCAGGCGCTTGACCATCGTGTCGCGGCCCGATCCGCTCTGCGTGACCGCGAAGCCCTCGCTGCGGTACAGCGTCGACGCGAAGTTCCCCCGCTCGACGCTCAGGCTGATGCGGGCGAAGCCCTGCGCTCCCGCGTGCTCGCACAGTCGCTGCAGAAGCGCCCGGCCGACGCCGTGGGCACGCCAGATCGGGCGGACGCCGATGATGAGCTCGGGAACCCCGGTGCCGACGTAGCCGAATCCGGGGTCGTCCCGCGGCAGCATCCGGTACCAGGCGGCGCCGACCGGCTCGCCGTTGGCGTCCTCTGCCACGAAGCCGGCGTCGCCCGGCCGCATCCAGCCGGCGACGTAGCGCCGGTGGTCGGCGCCGCCGATCACCTCGTGACGGGGCCTCGCGCCGCCCTGGCGCCAGTTGGCCGCCTCGACGACCATGTCGCCGAGGAAGGCGCCGTCGGCCGACACGGCGGGGCGGATGCGAAACGAGGAGGCCACGACGCCGATCGTAGGGCCCGCGTGTTACGCCTCGATGACGAGGGGCACGATCATCGGCCGGCGGCGCAGCGACTGGTTCACCCAGCGGCCGATCGTGCGGCGCACCACCTGCGACAGCGCGTGCGGGTCGCGGACGCCGGACTTGGCGGCCTCGGCCAGGGCGGCGGCGATCTTCGGCTTCACGTCCTCGAAGACGGCATCGTCCTCGGCGAACCCGCGGGCGTGGACCTCCGGCCCGGAGATGACCTTGCCCGTCGAGGCGTCGACGACGACGATCACCGAGATGAACCCCTCTTCGCCGAGGATGCGGCGGTCCTTGAGGTCGGCATCCGTGATCTCCCCGACGGTCGATCCGTCGACGTAGACGAAGCCGAGGTCGAGCTGCCCCACGACGTGCGCGACGCCGCCCTTGAGGTCGATCACCGTGCCGTTCTCGGCGAGGATCGTGCGCTCGGGCTCGATGCCGGTGTCCTGCGCGAGACGCGCGTTCGCCATCAGGTGGCGGTACTCGCCGTGCACCGGGAGCACGTTCTTCGGCTTCAGGATGTTGTAGCAGTAGAGCAGCTCGCCGGCCGCGGCGTGGCCCGACACGTGCACCTTGGCGTTGCCCTTGTGCACCACGTTCGCGCCCAGCTTCGTCAGCCCGTCGATCACGCGGTACACCGCGTTCTCGTTGCCCGGGATGAGGCTCGACGCCAGGATGACGGTGTCGCCGGGACCGGGCTCGATCGCGTGGTCGAGGTTCGCCATGCGACTGAGCACAGCCATCGGCTCGCCCTGCGACCCCGTCGACATGTAGACGATCTTGTCGTCGGGCAGGTCCCGTGCCTTCTTGTAGTCGATGAGCACGCCCTCGGGCACATGCAGGTAGCCGAGGTCCTCGGCGATCGTCATGTTGCGGAGCATGCTGCGGCCGAGGAGAGCCACGCGGCGCCCGTGTGCGGCCGCGGCGTCCAGCACCTGCTGCACGCGGTGGACGTGGCTCGAGAAGCTCGCGACGATGACTCGTCGCGGCGCCTTTCCGATCACCTGGTCGAGCACCGGACCGATCGAGCGCTCGAGGGGGGTGAAGCCGGGAACGTCGGCGTTGGTGGAGTCGACGAGGAAGAGGTCGACGCCCTCCTCCCCCAGCCGCGAGAACGCGCGGAGGTCCGTCAGCCGGCCGTCGAGCGGCAGCTGGTCCATCTTGAAGTCGCCGGTGGCGAGCACGAGACCCGCGGGGGTGCGGATCGCGACGGCGAGGGCGTCGGGGATCGAGTGGTTCACCGCGACGAACTCGAGCTCGAACGGCCCGAGGTTCTCGCTCTGGCCCTCCGCGACCGTCAGGCTGTACGGCTTGATGCGATGTTCTTTGAGCTTCGCCTCGGTGAGCGCGAGCGTCAGGCCCGAGCCGATGATCGGGATGTCGCTCTTGAGCTTCAGCAGGTACGGCACCGCGCCGATGTGGTCCTCGTGACCGTGCGTGAGCACGACGCCGACGATGTCGTCGAGCCGCTTCTTGAGCGGCTCGAAGTCGGGGAGGATCAGGTCGACGCCTGGCTGGTGCTCCTCGGGGAAAAGCACGCCGCAGTCGACGACGAGAAGCTTCCCCCCGTACTCGAACACCGTCATGTTGCGGCCGACCTCGCCGAGGCCGCCGAGCGGGACGATCCGGAGGGTCCCTGCCTCGAGCTCGGGCGGGTCGTACGGAGTGGTGGGCATTGCAAAGCCTCCTCCGGGCGCTGGGACACCCGTCATCTGCGCGCCGTCGCCCCTTCGGCGACGGCGCGATTCGTCATCTCGTGGTGCCCGAGACCTTCGGCAGCGCGCCGCCGGCGGCGGCGTTGCGGTCGGGGCGGAAGTTCGAGAAGTCGGCGCCGGGAACATCGCTCACGAGCGCGAGCTCGTCCTCGATCTTGGCGGCCTCCCACTCCTCCGGTCCGACCAGCGGCAGCCGCACGCGCGGGCTGCCGATGCGGCCGAGGCCGTGGAGGATGTACTTCGTCGACACCGTGCCGGGCACGTGCGTCATCACGGCGCGCACGAGCGGCTCGAGCTGCTGGTGCGCGGCGGTCGCGGTCTTCAGGTCGCCGGCGTTCACAGCGTCGACGATCGCGCGGTACGGCTGGGCCGCGATGTTCGCGGTGACACCGATGAGGCCGGTTGCCCCGATCGCGAGGTGCGGCAGCACGTTGGCGTCGTCGCCCGAGAAGTACATCAGGTCGGTCTGGTTGAGCACGCGGCTCACCTCGCTGAAGTCGCCCTTGGCGTCCTTGATGGCGAGGATGTTCGGGTGCTTCGCGAGGCGCAGGATCGTTTCGTAGCGGATCGGCACGCCGGTGCGGCCCGGGATGTCGTACAGGATCACCGGCAGGTCGGTCGCGTCGGCGACCAGCCGGAAGTGGGTGAGGATGCCGGCCTGCGTGGGCTTGTTGTAGTACGGCGTGACGATCATGATGCCGTCGGCGCCGACCTTCTCGCTGGCCTTGTAGAGCTCGATCGCGTGCGCTGTCTCGTTCGACCCGCCGCCCGTGATGATCTTGGCGCGGCCGGCGGCGACATCCTTTCCGACCTCGACCAGGCGGATCTTCTCCGCGTCGGTGAGGGTCGACGTCTCGCCCGTGGTGCCGGTGACGACGATGCCGTCGGCGCCCGCGGTGATGACGTCGTCGATGTGCTTCTCGACAGCGGGCCAGTCGACCTCGCCGTCGGCCGTCATGGGGGTGACGAGCGCGACGAGCACCTGTCCGAAGGGGTTGCCCGTATGCGTCATGCACTCAGGTTATCGGCTCGGCGCTGCGCACTCCTCCCGGTCTCCCCCGGACCACGAGAAAGGGGACGGATGCCGCGCCCCTGGCGCGCGCGGCGACATTCGCCCACCCCGCCACCCCTCGCCGCCGAAACACGGGTCAGTCTCGCGACACGCGGGGTCGCGGCATCCGTCCCCCGGCGTGTCCGGGTGATCCACCCGTCTTCCCGCGCGCGAACGAAGGCAGGGAAACGGATCCTGTGTGCCGACGACGCGGGGAGACCGAACGTGCTCACCACGTCAGGCCGGCGGAACTGCGGTGCAGGTTTCGCGAGACCGCGGCCAGGACGGCGGCTTCGACGAGCTCCCAGTCGTGGACGATGAGCGCATAGTCGAAGCGAAGCGTCACGAAGCCGAGTGCCATGGCCACGGCGTCGCGTACGCGGTCACGGTGGTGTCGACGGCGTCGCGTACACGCCAACCCGCGGTCGCAGGAGCAGGCCCTCGCCGCGAGCGCGACCGAGGTCGCTCTTCGGGACGCCCTGCGCAACGATGTCACGGGTGCGCCCGATGCCTCCCAGCAGGTCCACGGCAGCGACGGCGGATTCGACGGTCATGCCTCACGATTGCGCGATCCCCTCGCCGCGCCGACCACGTCAGGTCGGCTGGTGGAGAACCTCCGGACTGCGTCATCTGGGGAGGACACGTAGGCCCTCCCCGCCGTCGGCCCTGCCGAGGGCAGTCCGCCCCCCTCCCCCTGTGCCGAAACACGGGTCGGTCACACGACACGCCGGGCCGCGGCATCCGTCACCGGCGTGTCGGCATTACGGACCCGTGTTTCGGCAAGATTCGACGACGCGATCGGCCCCACGCCGAAGGTGGGGCCATCCACCCCGGACCATGGGTGCGGTGCGGCCCGCCCCGGAGCGAAACACGGGCTGGTCACACGACGCGCCGGGCCGCGGCATCCGTCACCGGCGTGTCGGCTTTACGGACCCGTGTTTCGGCATCGGAAGCGACGACGGAAGGGGCGCGGGTCAGCGGCCGCGCTCTCCGATGCGGGCGGCGACCGAGGGCGGGGCGAAGCGCGCTAGGGTCACCAGCAGCTTGTACCGGAGGGACGGGATGGACACCGGGACTCCTCGGGCGGCGTCACGCAAAGACTCCGCCACGACATCGCGGGCGTCGAGCCACATTCCCTCGGGCACGCCCTCCTTCCCCGGCGGCAGCCCGAGGCGCTCGTGGAAGTTGGTGTGGGTGTACCCGGGACATACCGCGGTCACCGTCACTCCGCGCGGACCGTAGCGACCGTTCGCCCAGCGGCTGAAGCTCACGAGCCACCCCTTGCAGGCGCCGTAGGTCGAGCGCGGGATGAACGCCGCGACCGACGCGACGTTGATGATGCGGCCGTGCCCTCGCGCGAGCATCGCGCCGAGAGCGGCGTGCGTGAGGCGCATCGGCACCTCGACGTGCAGTTCGAGGTGGCGCGCCTCGTCGTCGACGTCGTTGCGCTCGAACGCCAGGGGCAGACCGAACCCCGCGTTGTTCACGAGGATCTCGACCGGCCGGCTCTCATCGGCCACGCGCGCCTCGACCCGCTCGCGCTGGCGGCGCTTCAGCAGATCGGCGCCGAGCACCTCGACCTCGACCCCGTAGGTCGACCGCAGCCGGACGGCGAGCTGCTCGAGGGCCTGCCGGTCGCGGGCGACGAGCACGAGATCGGCGCCCTTCGCCGCGAGCTGGCGCGCGTACTCCGCGCCGAGACCCGAACTCGCACCGGTGATGAGCGCCGTCTTCGCCATGCGCGCCAGCCTATTGCCGCGTCAGTGCGCGCTGCGCTGCGCCGTTCGCACCAGTCGCAGGAAGCGATAACGGATGCCGGAGCCCGAGGTGTGCCAGCCGTCGACCGGGTCCGTCGTGACCGTGACCCACTCTGCACGGCCGGGCGCGACGGTGTCCCCTTCGACAGCGACGTCGAGCTCGGTGACCTCGAGGAGATCGGCGAGGTCGATGGCTTCGCGGAACAGCTGCCCGCCGCCGATCACCCAGATGCGTTCGGGCTCCCCTTCGTCTGCCAGCGCCAGGGCGGCCTCGAGCGATCCGCAGCGTTCGGCGCCGGCAGCCGTCCAGTCGTCCTTCCGGGTGATCACGATGTTGCGCCGTCCGGGCAGCGGGCGGAAGCGGGCAGGGAAGGACTCCCACGTGCGGCGGCCCATGACCACCGGCGCGCCGAGGGTGAGCGCCTTGAAGTGCGCGAGGTCTTCGGGCACGTGCCACGGCATCCCGCCGTCGGCGCCGATCACCCCCGCGTGCGCCTCGGCCCAGATCAGGCCGATGGGAGCCGTCATACCGCGACCGCCCCGCGGATCGCGGGGTGGTGCTGGTAGTCCTCGAGCACGAAGTCGTCGTAGCGGTAGTCGAAGATCGAGTCGGGCGTCCGAGCGATGCGGAGAGTCGGATACGGGTACGGCTCGCGGCTGAGCTGCTCGCGCACCTGCTCGACGTGGTTGTCGTAGATGTGGCAGTCGCCGCCGGTCCACACGAAGTCGCCCGGCTCGAGCCCCGCCTGCTGCGCCACCATGAGCGTGAGCAGAGCGTACGACGCGATGTTGAAGGGCACGCCGAGGAAGAGGTCGGCGCTGCGCTGGTACAGCTGGCACGACAGCTTGCCGTCGGCGACGTAGAACTGGAACAGCGCGTGGCAGGGGGCGAGCGCCATGTCGGGGATGTCGGCGGGGTTCCACGCCGACACGATCAGGCGGCGGGAATCCGGATTCGCGCGGATCTGGTCGAGCACGAGCGCGATCTGATCGATGTGCTCGCCCGACGGAGTCGGCCACGACCGCCATTGCACGCCGTAGACAGGGCCCAGCTCGCCCGAGGCATCCGCCCACTCGTCCCAGATGGTGACGCCGTTCTCCTGCAGCCACGCGACGTTGGACTCGCCGCGCAGGAACCACAGCAGCTCGTACGCGATCGACTTGAAGTGCACGCGCTTGGTCGTGATGAGGGGGAAGCCCTGCGAGAGGTCGAACCGGATCTGACGGCCGAACGCACTCGTCGTGCCGGTGCCGGTGCGATCGTCCTTGTGGGTGCCGTGGTCGAGCACGTCACGCAGAAGGTCTTCGTACGGGGTCGGGATCGGCGTCGTCACGGCTGCCACGATACCCGTGCCCGGCGGCATCGCGGCCGCGCCCGCGCCGCCGACATCCTCACGCCGTCGCCCGCGTTCTGTGACGTCGATCGCGTCATTTTCACCGATTCGGCCTCCATTCAGGTGAAAGGGGTTAGCCTGATCTGCTGTGAACCTCGTCGGCGCCCTCATCGCCCTCACCGCGCTCCTCGCGGCGACGGTGGCACTCGGTGTCTTCCTGAACTGGCGTCAGTCCCGAGCCCGCCGCGATGTCACGCACGAGGTCATCGAACCTCACCGCCTCGGCGCCGACGGGCTCGGCGAAGTCGCCACCCTGCTGCAGTTCAGCACCGAGCTCTGCGCGCGCTGTCCCGGCGTGCACCGCACCCTCGCGGCCATCGCCGACGATCACGAGGGCGTGCGTCACCTCGACGTCGACCTCACGCACCGTCCCGACATCGCCAAGCACTTCCACGTGCTCCAGACGCCGACGACGCTCGTGCTCGACCGCAACGGAGTGGTGCAGACACGCTTCGGCGGGGCGCCAGGGCGCGACGTGCTGGAGCTCGAGCTGAACCGCCTGATCGCGGAGGACGCGAATGTCTGAACGAACGGATGCTGCGACCCCGCGCGGCATCGATCCCCGCGGTCTCCGCTTCGCGGCCGGCATCACCGCTGTGCTGCTCCTCATCGTCGTGTTCCTCGGACTCACCGGGCTGTCGACCGCGCAGACCGCGCAGGGCTGGGCGATCACGTCGGCGAGCGCCGCCGAGCGGGTGCTCGACCCCGCGTTCCTGCTGCTGCTCGTGACGACCCTCTTGTTCCTGTGGGGCGTCCTCTCCCCTCGCACCGCGCCGTGGGGTGTGCTGTTCCGCAGGGTCATCGCTCCGCGACTCGCTCCGCCGACCGAGCTCGAGGACCCGCGCCCGCCGCGCTTCGCGCAGGGCGTCGGCCTCTTCGTCTCGGCCCTCGGAGTCGTACTGCAGCTGTTCGGCGTGCCGTGGGCGCTCACCATCGCCGCCGCGGCGGCGTTCATCGCGGCGTTCCTCAACGCCGTCTTCGGGCTCTGCCTCGGCTGCCAGCTGTACCTCCTGCTGCAGCGCGCCGGCATCGTGGGCCGCGCGCGTCCCGCGTCGGCCTGACGCCACCTCGGCCGTCCGGGGACCGAGGGGCGCAGCATCCGGTGTCAACCCATCGCGGTGCGGCAGCGGGACGCCATAGGCTGGCGCGAGACGCCCGGCATGCGGGCGCCCCGCCAGCGAGGAGGCCCCCATGACCGTCACGAGCGAAGCATCCACGGTGTGGAAGGGCGGACTGTTCGACGGCTCCGGCGAAACCACCTTCGTGTCGTCGGGCCTGGGGACCTTCCCCGTCAACTGGAAGGCGCGCAGCGAGGGTTCCACCTCCGTCACGACGCCGGAGGAGCTGATCGCGGCCGCGCACGCGTCGTGCTTCAGCATGGCGTTCTCCCTCGCGCTGGCGGAGAACGGCACTCCCCCGGAGTCGATCGACACGACCGCATCCGTCACGTTCAAGCCCGGCACGGGCATCACCGGCAGCCACCTGAACGTCAACGCGGTCGTCCCGGGACTGGACCCCGAGGAGTTCGAGCGGCTCGCGCAGAGCGCGAAGGCCGGATGCCCCGTCTCACAGGCCCTGGCGGGCGTCGAGATCACCCTCGAGGCGACGCTTGCCTGACAGACCTCCACCGGTCGACGGCGGCCCGAGCCCTGCGGGGCGGCGCAGAGTCGTCGTCGCCGGCGCGTCGGGCCTCATCGGCGGCGCGCTCGTCGAGAGCCTGCGTGCCGAGGGCGTCGAGGTGACGACGCTCGTGCGCCGACCCGCCGAGGCTCCGCACGAGGTGGAATGGCTCACGAGCGACGCGCCGCTCGACCCCGCGGTGCTCGCCGGGGCTGCCGCCGTGGTCGGGCTCAACGGGGCCAGCATCGAGCGCCTTCCCTGGACGAGGTCGTACAAGAGCACGCTGCTGTGGTCGCGCATCACGCCGACGCGAGCCATCGCCCGCGCCGTTCGCGAGCTGGGAACGGATGCTCCGCACTTCGTGTCGGGATCGGCCGTCGGGTACTACGGCTCCGAGCCCGGCGCGCGGCTGACCGAGGACGCGCCACGGGGCGACACGTTCCTGGCGGACCTCTGCGGCGAGTGGGAGGCGGCCGCGTACGGCGCCGGTGACGCGGCCGAGGTGGCGGTCCTGCGCACCGCGCCGGTCGTGCACCCGGAAGGCGTGCTCAAGCCCATCCTGCTCCTCACCAAGTTCGGCGTCTCGGGCCCGATCGGGCGAGGCACGCAGGCGTGGCCCTGGATCTCGCTCGACGACGAGGTCCGCGGCATCCGTCACGTCCTCGATGCTCGCCTGACCGGTCCCGTCAACCTCTCGGGCCCGACGCGGGCCACCGCCAACGACCTCGGTTTCGCGCTCGCAAGACGAATGAACCGCCCGTTCCTGCTGCGCGCACCGGAGTGGGGCATGAAGCTGGTTCTCGGAACCGATGCCACAGAGGCGATCTGCACCTCGGATGCCTATGTGGTGCCCGAGCGACTGCAGGAGTCCGGGTTCGTGTTCCGCCATCCCACCGTCGAGGACGCCGTCGCGGCGGCCGTGCCCGCGGCGTCCTGATCCCGCGCCGGCTCAGGCGGGGCGGTCGGTCTTCTCGAGGCGGATGGCGGCCCGCACCGCCTCGCGCGCGCGACGGCGGTCGCCGGCGGCGTCGTAGGCGAGTCCGAGCCGGTACCACGCGCGCCAGTCGTCGGGGTTCGCCTCGACGTCGGCGCGGTACACGGGGAAGACGGCGTCCCCGTCCTCGCGCATCACGCGGCCGCTCGGCCGCACCGCGACCTGCTCCTGCGGCAGCGCACCCTCGGCCTCGAGCCGCTTGCCGAGCTGCTGCGCGCGCACGCCGAACCACAGTTCGCGCCCGAGCGCCCACGCGGCGACGAGCGGAAGCACGACGAGCGCTGCGCCCATGGCGATGCCCACGGGGTCGCCGCTCACGAGCAGCAGCCACGCACGCTGCCCGACCAGCGCAATGTACAGCGCGAGCAGCACCGCCATGACGGCGACGCCGACACGAGCACTCATACGCCGGTCGCGCGGGCGACCTGGCCGGGTACTCCGCCCTCGTCGACGGGTCGGCCGTCGGGCTGCACGGTGCGGCGGCCGATTCCGATGTCGATCAGGCTGTCGAGGCCGACGGTGACACCCGAGGCGTCGCGTGCGGCGGCGAGGGCGAGACGGATGCCGGGACCGTAGGCCTGCGCAGGCTCGACCGTGTCGTGCACGATCGCGAGCGACTCGCCCGCCCCCGAGAGGATCGTCTCCTGGCGGGCCACGACGCCCGGGCGGCGGAGCGAATGGATCGGCACGCTCGCGACCTGCTGACCGCGGGCGCGCTGGTCGACGTGGGGCGACTCGACAGGGCCGACGCCGTCGCGCGCCGCGGCGATGAGCTCGGCCGTGCGCACCGCCGTGCCGCTCGGCGAGTCGATCTTGGTCTCACGATGCGCCTCGACGATCTCGATCGACGGGAAGAACGGCGCCGCCGCGGCCGCGAGTGCCGAGCCCAGTACCGAGCCGAGAGAGAAGTTGGGGATGAAGACCGCGCCCGTGCCTGCGGCCTCGACGAGCGGACGCACGAGCGCGATGCGCTCGGCCGACCACCCCGAGGTGCCGACGAGCACGTTGATGCCGCGCTCGATCGCAGCGCGCACGACGTCGATGGAGACCGCGGGCGTCGATGCGTCGACCACCAGGTCGGCGCCCTCGAGTTCCGACAGCTCCGAACGGGACGAGAGCACTGCGGAGACCTCGAAGCCGGGTTCGGCCTCGACCACGTCGCGGATGATCGCGCCGAGCTTGCCTGTGCCGCCGACGATGGCCACGCGTGTCGTCATGCCTCCATCCTAGGCGGCGGCCCCGCGACCAGCCGGGCCGGCCGGCCGTGGCGTGCGCCTACGCTGGAGGCGTGGTGACTCTCCGCCCCTCCCCCGTCGACGCGCCCGACGCCCACGCCCTCCTCGCCGAGTACTTCCGGATCCGCACCGAGGGTTTCGCCGACCAGGGCGTCGCGTATCGGACGACCTTCCCCGACCCGGCGGCCTTCGTGCCGCCCGCCGGCGTCTTCGTCGTGCTCGACGACGACGAGGGCGACGCACAGGGTTGCGGAGGTATCCGCCTCGTCCCCGAAGGGCCGCTCGGCACGCGGTACGAGCTGAAGCACCTGTACCTTCGGCCGGTCACGCGCGGACGCGGGTGGGGGCGGCTGCTCGTCGAGGACCTCATGACGCGCGCCCGCGAATTCGGCGCCGCCGAGCTCGTGCTCGACACGCACCACTCGCTCGAGGCCGCCGGCGCGCTCTACGCGCGCACCGGGTTCGTCACGATCGAGCCGTACAACGACAATCCCAACGCCTCGCGGTGGTACGGGCGACCGCTCTGACCGCGGGTCAGACGGGGTAGACCTCCGGAAGGCCGGTCCGCAGCTCGACGGGCAGGTGCGCGAGGTCGTTGTGCGACAGAAGCGTCCACGGACGGCCCTGCTTCTGCGCGATGACCGTCAGTCCGCAGTGCGCCTGGTTGAGCGTCATCCAGCGCCAGTCGGGCGCCTGCAGCACCTCACGCACGAACCACGCGATGACGAAGTTGTGCGTGATCAGGAGTTCGTGCACCTCGCCGCGCTTGCGCGCCAGGAACTCGCTCACCGCGTCGGACATCTGCGCGCGCCCGGCTTCGATCTCGGCCTCGGTGACCGAGCCGAAGAACGGCTCGAACACGGCCGGCGTCTCGTGAGTCATGCCCGTGGGCACGCAGTCGAACAGCAGCGCGGACGGCTCAGGGGTGAGCGACGGCATCCGCTCGGCGACCGCGCGGGCAGTCTGGCTCGCGCGCTCGAGCGGCGAGTGCCACAGGGCGTCGAACGGCACGCCCGAGAGCCGGTCGGCGAGCAGCGCCGCCTGCCGTCGACCGCGCGGCGACAGGGGTCCGTCTACGAGTCCGTGCTCGGCGTCCTGATGCTCGCCATGCCGCACGAGGTAGATGTAGTGCGTCACGCAGCTCACTCCGTCGGGGATCGCGTGCCTGGGGGAAAGGCACTTCCTCCACCCTACGACACGTCGTCGGAGCGCTTCACTGCCTGTGGACGGCGAGTCCCATGCGGCGCCCGACTACTCCGAGGCGCGGCCGATGTCGGACAGCTGACCGCGACTGAGGCGGACGCCCACACCCTGGACGAGCTCCTCGACGTGCTGCGGCGCATACGCGTTCACGATCGGGGCGGTGACGAGCTTCTGGGACAGCAGCCACGCGACGGCGACCGCCGCGTCGGGCACGCCGAGCTCGGCCCCGACGCCGTCGAGCGCACGCAGCGTGCGGCTCCCCCGGCGGTTGAGGTTGGCCGCGAGCTGCGCGCCGCGCACCGAGAGGGCCCCGCGCATCTTCGAGCGCTGCCGGCCCGCGAGGAACCCGTGCTCCAGTGCGTGGGACGGCGTCACCGCCATGCCCTGCGCCCCCGCGACGAGGCGAAGATCGGCGTCGAACTCATGACGGCGCAGCACGTTGAACGGAACGTCGAGCACCGTGATGCGGGGGTAGCCCGCCGACGCGAAGATGCGTGCCTCGACGAGCTGCGCGGCACTGTAGCCGATGGCGCCGAGCGCCCGCACCTTGCCGGTCTCGACGAGCCACTCCGCCGTCGCCAACGTGTCTTCGAGCGACGAGGCGCGATCTGTCGTCGCGTCGAGGTACAGGACGTCGATGCGGTCGGTGCGCAGGCGGTTCAGCGAGGCCTCGACCGCCCGCACGAGGTTGACGGGGCCGAGACCGGGATTGTCGGCGTGGCCGCCGACTCGGACGGCGAGCACGATGTCGTCGCGGAGACCGCGAGACTGCAGCCACTGGCCGATGATGTGCTCGCTGCGACCACTCGAATAGCTGTCGGCGGTGTGCACGGCGTTGCCGCCCAGCTCGGCATATGTGTCGAGGATCGCGTGGCTCGATTCGAGGTCGACGTTCCACCCGAACTCGGCGGCGCCGAGGATCAGCGGGAAGATGTGCGAGCCGCTCTCGCCCAGGGCGACGCGCACGTTGCTGCCGATCGACGGGCCCTGCACCGGGATCGGCGCGGAGGGGTGCGGTCCGCGCGCGACGGCGCCGAGCTGCGCGGGCGCGGCATCCGGACTCGACGACGGGAGCGTCGAGTCAACGCCGAAGTAAGCCATGTGCCACCCCCTCACGAATCCCTGGGGATGTCGTGATCACTGTGCGCGCCCCCCGGCGCTTACACACAGGGTAGGCCAGTCCGGACAGGGCGCCGTTCACTGAGGGGAACTATGGACAAACATTACATAACGCTTTGGTCACGAAGAGCCGATCCCCAGGGCGCATGTCCGCTCTTGGGCGGACAGTCTTCGCGCAGCGCCTACCGGACGACCCACGACGGATGCCCGCCCCCTCGGGGGACGGGCATCTGTCGTTCCTCGACCGGCAGACCGGACGGGGAGAGAGGGGTTCAGCCTTCGGCGGGAGCCTCCGGGCCCTCGCTGGCCGCAGCGCGACCCTCCTGGTCGGCGGCCTCCTCGAGCACCGGCTCGAGCGAGAGCTTGCCACGGTCGTCGATCTTCGTGATCTTCACCAGCAGCTTCTGGCCGACCGAGAGCACGTCCTCGACGTTCTCCACGCGCTTGCCGCCGGCGAGCTTGCGGACCTCGCTGACGTGCAGCAGGCCGTCCTTACCGGGCAGGAGCGAGATGAACGCGCCGAACGTCGCGATCTTGACCACCGTTCCGAGGAACTGCTCGCCGACCTCCGGGTTGGTGGGGTTCGCGATCGCGTTGACCTGGGCACGGGCGGCCTCGGCCGAGGGGCCGTCGGTCGCGCCGATGTAGACGGTGCCGTCCTCCTCGATGGAGATCTGCGCGCCGGTCTCGTCCTGGATCGCGTTGATCGTCTTGCCCTTCGGGCCGATCAGCTCGCCGATCTTGTCGACCGGGATCTGCACGCTGATCACGCGCGGGGCGGTCGGCGCCATCTCGTCCGGGCCGTCGATCGCGGCGTTCAGCACGTTGAGGATCGTGAGGCGCGCGTCCTTGGCCTGCGTCAGCGCGGCGGCGAGGACCGACGACGGGATGCCGTCGAGCTTCGTGTCGAGCTGGATCGCGGTGACGAACTCGCTCGTTCCGGCGACCTTGAAATCCATGTCGCCGAGGGCGTCCTCGGCGCCGAGGATGTCGGTCAGCGCGGCGTAGCGCGTCTGGCCGTCGACCTCGTCGGACACGAGACCCATCGCGATGCCGGCGACGGGGGCGCGCAGCGGCACACCCGCGTTCAGCAGCGACAGCGTCGAGGCGCACACCGAGCCCATCGACGTCGAGCCGTTGGAGCCGAGCGCCTCGGACACCTGGCGGATCGCGTACGGGAACTCCTCGCGGCTGGGCAGCACCGGGACGAGCGCGCGCTCGGCCAGGAAGCCGTGCCCGATCTCGCGACGCTTCGGGCTGCCGACACGGCCGGTCTCACCGGTCGAGTAGGGCGGGAAGTTGTAGTGGTGCATGTAGCGCTTGCTCGTCACGGGCGACAGCGAGTCGATCTGCTGCTCCATCTTGAGCATGTTCAGCGTGGTGACGCCCAGGATCTGGGTCTCGCCGCGCTGGAAGATCGCCGAGCCGTGGACACGCGGGATGACCTGCACCTCGGCGTCGAGCGGGCGGATGTCGGCCAGGCCGCGCCCGTCGATGCGGACGCCCTCGGCGAGGATGCGGCCGCGGACGATCTTCTTGGTGACGGACTTGTACGCGGCGCCGAACTCGAGCGTCGCGACCGCAGGAAGCTCGCCCGCCTCGACGGCCGCGAGCAGCTCGGCCTTGACGGCGTCCTTGATCGCGTCGTCGGCGTTCTGACGCTCCTGCTTGTCGGCGATCTGGTAGACCGGCACGAGCTGGTCGTAGGCGCGACCGGCGACGAAGTCGTAGGTCTCCTGCGCGTAGGGCGGGAAGACCGGGTACGGCTGGATCTCCTTCGCGGCGGTGTTCGCCACGACGTTCTGCGCCGCGACGAGCTCCTTGATGAACGGCTTCGAGGCCTCCAGGCCCGCGGCGACGATCTCTTCGCTGGGCTTGGTGGCGCCGGCCTTGATGAGGTTCCAGCTGCGCTCGGTCGCTTCGGCCTCGACCATCATGATCGCGACGTCGCCGTCGGGCAGGACGCGACCGGCGACGATGAGGTCGAACACGGCCTCCTCGAGCTGCGTGACGGTCGGGAACGCGATCCACTGGTCGGCGTGCTCGCCGTGGCCCGGGATGAGCGCGAGGCGCACACCGGCGATCGGGCCGGAGAACGGCAGGCCCGAGATCTGGGTCGACAGCGACGCCGCGTTGATCGCGAGCGCGTCGTAGAACTCGCCGGGCGCGATCGAGAGCACCGTGACGACGATCTGCACCTCGTTGCGGAGACCGTCGACGAACGACGGGCGCAGCGGACGGTCGATGAGACGGCAGACGAGGATCGCCTCGGTGGAGGGGCGGCCCTCGCGACGGAAGAACGAACCGGGGATCTTGCCCGCGGCGTACGAACGCTCTTCGACGTCGACGGTCAGCGGGAAGAAGTCGAAGCCCTCACGAGGCGACTTGCCGGCACTGGTCGCCGACAGGAGCATCGTCTCCTCGTCGAGGTACGCGGCGACGGCACCCTGTGCCTGCTGCGCGAGTCGTCCGGTCTCGAACCGGACGGTGCGGGTGCCGAAGCGGCCGTTGTCGAGAACGGCTTCAGCGGCGGTGATTTCAGGACCTTCCAAGAGGTCTCTCCTTCTTTGTTTAGGCTCGCACGCGCGTTTCGCGCACGAGCTTGTGCGAAGGAGCAGGAACAGGCAGATCTCGGCGCGCGGGAGTGCCGCGGGGTTCGCCAGCGCTGGTCACCAGTAGAAGATCACCCGACGTCGATCGGCGGGGAATCCACCACAGGGGACCAGCTTCCTGCCGGCCTGCTCCACAGTGCCCATATGAAACAGTGCCCATATGAAGCACAGTGCTCACATGTGGAATTGGGCGGTTGCCACACGGCAACCTTCCCAAGCCTATCAGCAGCGTCCCCGATAGCCCCCACCCTGGCGAGCGTCGGATGCCGCGCCTAGGGTGGGGGCATGAGCACCGACGAGAAGCCGGCGTCTGCGGCATCCGATGAGATGAAGCGAAAGTTCAAAGAAGCACTCGACAAGAAGAACGCGAACCACCGTCAGGGCGAGTCGCACATGGACGGCGATTCGGCCATCCACGGCACACACGGGGCGGTTACCAAGCGCGAGTTCCGTCGCAAGAGCGGATAGGAGGAGGTCATGGTCTTCGACCCGACCTTCCACGAGATCTCGAACGAGGCCGAAGAGCTGCCCGACCTGGACGGCTCGGACGCCCCTCCGCTGGAGGGCGAGATCGAGGAAGACGAGCTGCCGCCGTACGGCGAGGAATGATCGCGAGGCGGCCATGAGCGACTTCCGGGAGCGCATCCCCGACGACGAGCGGGACGTACCCGTCGACGACAGCGTGGAATTCGAGTTGCCGCCGCCGACGATCGATCCGCTCGAAGCGGTCGAGGACGACGTCGACGACCTCGAGTTCGAGGAACGCGAGGCGGCGATCGAAGCGGGCGAGATCAGCCCGGGCGAGTGAACGGGCGGGCGCGGGTCTGCCCGCGCCCGCCCGTTCCGTCCGCTCAGCGCGAGAGCAGCTCCTCGCGCTCGCGAGCGCGGCGCTCCTTGGCCTCCGCCTCGGTGATCGCGGCCTCCTCGAGACCCTGCACGCCGACGGCGTCTGCGGCGGGCGACATCCCGTCGTGGCCGTCGCCCGACAGCGTCGTCTCGTCGAACGGCAGCTCGCCGGCGAGGACCCGGCGCGCGCGGGGGCGGTCGAACTCCTTCGTCCACGTGCCGATCAGCACGGTCGCGACCGCGTTGCCGGTGAAGTTCGTGATCGCGCGGCCCTCCGACATGAACCGGTCGATGCCCACGATGACGCCGACGCCGTTCACGAGGTCGGGCCGGTACGCCTGGAGACCTCCCGCGAGGGTCGCGAGGCCTGCGCCGGTGACGCCCGCCGCGCCCTTGGACGCGATGATCATGAAGACGAGCAGGCCGATCTGCTGGCCGATCGACATCGGGGCGCCCATGCCGCTCGCGATGAACAGCGACGCCATCGTCAGGTAGATCGCGGTGCCGTCGAGGTTGAACGAGTAGCCCGTCGGCACGGTGATGCCCACCACGGGCTTGGAGACCCCGAGGTGCTCCATCTTCGCGATGAGGCGCGGCAGGGCCGACTCGGAGGACGACGTGCCGACGATGAGCAGGTACTCGCGCGCCAGGTACTTGATGAGGCTGAAGATGTTTACGCGGGTGACGACGTACAGCAGGGTGCCGAGGATACCCACGATGAACAGCACGCACGTGATGTAGAACGCGATCATCAGCGTGCCGAGGGCCCAGATCGCGGCGATGCCCGTGTTTCCGACGACGGCGGCGATGGCGCCGAACGCTCCGATGGGTGCGAGCCACAGGATCATCCCCAGGATGCGGAACACCAGCGCCTGCAGGTGCTTGACCGCGTTCATGATCGGCGCGCCCTTGTCGCCCATCTGCTGCAGCGCGAAGCCCACGAGCAGCGCGATGAAGAGCACCTGCAGCACGCTCTCGCCGGTGAAGGCCGAGAAGAACGTCGTCGGGATGATGCCGAGGATGAACTCCTGCGTGGTCTTCGCCTCGGCGGTCGCCTCGTAGGTGGCGTTCGCCATGTTGAGACCCTCGCCCGGGTGCAGCAGGTTGCCGACGACGAGGCCGATGGCGAGCGCGAACGTCGACATGACCATGAAGTACAGCAGCGCCAGGCCGCCGATCTTGCCGACGGTCGCCGCCTTCGCGATCGAGCCGACGCCCACCACGATCGTGCAGAAGATGATCGGCGCGATCATCATCTTGATGAGGGCGACGAATCCCTCGCCGAGCGGCTTCAGGGCGACGCCGACGTCGGGCCAGACCAGGCCGACGATCGCCCCGAGGACGACGGCGGCGATGACCGAGAGGTAGAGCCAGGTGTGCTTGTCCCACGCCTGCTTGCCGCGCCTCCAGTTGAAGCCGGGGAGCGTGAACGACGTGGTGCGGGTCGAGAGAGCCATCATTGCCTCCTGCGGGATGAAACGGCGGTGTTCCGGGTGCCGCTCGAGAGTGCGGCGTGTGAGACAGCGTGCGCGCCGCGCGCGCCGACGGCGATTTACGGTCGTATTGGTCGCGCGTCCGGCTCCCCCGCATCGCCCTCCACGGGCGAGGATGGATGCGGCGGCATCGACGAGGAGAGCCATGTCAGCGAGGACGACGCAGGGCAGCGCGGCATCGCGCGTGTTCGTCGTCGTCGCCCTCACGGCCGCGGTGATCGTCGCCGCCCTCGCAGCCGTGCTCGTCGTCGACGCCGAGCGCTCCGAGCGGAGTGAGGCGGAGGAGGTGACGCGGGCCGTCGCGACGTCGCTCGCGTCCCTGCCGGAGGTCGCGGAGTCCCTGAGCGCGCCGGCCCCCTCCGAGACGCTTCAACCGCTCGCCGCGGACGTGATGGCGCGGACGGGCCTCGACTTCGTGACGATCATGACCCCCGACGGCATCCGCGTCAGCCACCGCGACCCCGCAGAGATCGGCCGGCACTATCTCGGCACGATCCCGACCACACCGCGCATCTTCACCGAGGAGTTCACCGGCACCCTGGGGCCGTCGGTGCGGACGATCGTGCCGGTGACCGCCGACGGCGAACTCGTCGGGTGGGTCTCGGTCGGCGTCACCATCGGGAGCATCTGGTCGAAGATCCTGCCGCGACTGCCCTTCGTCGTATCCATCGCGCTCGCGCTGCTCGCGGCGGGACTGGTCGGCGCGTGGCTCGCACGCCGCACGACGCGGCGCGTCGCGGGCGACCTGCCTGCCGGGACGATCCGCGACGCCGTCGCGTCATACGAGTCGGTGCGCACCCTCGGTGAGGCGCTGCGCGCGCAGACCCATGAGCACGGCAACCGCATGCACACCGCGGTGTCGCTGCTCGAGCTCGGCCGCACGGGCGAGGCGATCGAGATCCTCACCGAGACGTCGCGGCAGTCTCAGGCGCTCGTCGATCAGGTCGCCGCACGTCGCGGCGGCGACCCGACAGTGGGGGCTCTGCTGCTGGGCAAGGCGGCGCAGGCGCGCGAGCGCGGTATCGAGTGGTCGGCCGAGATCGACCCGGACGCGCCCCGCAGCGTGCTGACGCCGGTCGACGCGGTGTCTGTCGTCGGCAACCTCATCGACAACGCGATGGATGCTGCGGCCGTCGGCGACGCGCCGCGCTGGGCGCGCATCGTGTTCGGGGCGACGGCGTCCTCCCCCGCGGCGCTGCGGATGGAGGTGTCGGACAGCGGCACCGGGGTCCCGGAGGCGCTGCGCGAGCGCATCTACGAACACGGGTTCTCCACCAAGCCCGGCGGCGCCGAGGGGCGAGGTGTCGGTCTCGCGCTGGTCCGCTCGATCGTGACGAGTGCGGGCGGCGCGGTCGAGCTGCACCAGGAACCCACCGCGTTCGTGGTGACCGTGCCGGCGAGGGCGACGTGATCAGGGTCCTCCTCGTCGATGACGACGCGCTCACCCTCGAGCTGCACCGTGACTACCTCGGACGCCTGGACGGCTTCGAAGCCGTCGGCGAGTGCACGGGTGCGCGCGCGGCGATCGATGCGGTGCTGGAGCGCGGCGACGAGATCGACCTCGTGCTGCTGGACGTCACGATGCCCGACGGCACCGGCCTCGATGTGCTGCGGCACGTGCGGGCGCGTGGCGCAGCCGTGGACGTCATCGCGATCACCGGCGTCCGGGACGCCGACGTCGTGCGCCAGATGGTGTCGCTCGGCGTCGCACAGTACCTCGTGAAGCCGTTCACCTTCGCGGTCTTCCGCGAGCGCCTCGAGCAGTACCTCGAGTTCCGGCGTCGCGCGGCCCAGGCCGCCGGCGCGCCCACGCAGGCCGAGATCGACGCGCTCCTCGGAGCGCTCCGACCGGCCACGCCGGTCGCGCTGCCCAAAGGGCTCTCGGCCGACACACTCGCACGGATCAGCGATGAGGTGCGCGAGCGCGGCCCGGTCTCGGCCGCCGAGGCGGCGGAACGGCTGGGGATGTCGCGGGTGGCCGCGCGCCGCTACCTCGAGCACATGGTGACCGAGGGCCGCGCGCAGCGCGCAGCCCGCTACGGCACGCGCGGACGACCGGAGTCCGAGTACGCGTGGGCGCAGCATCCGTCCGTTCCGTAGGCGAACAGACACGGAGCATCCCCCTCTCACGCGAACTGAGGGATGACGTCGCGCCCTCCGCGGTATAGCTTCGGCACCGAAGGACCGACCGGGGGGTGCGGTGAATCGCAGACTCCGACGCGCACCCGCGCGCCCGGTCCGCCCACCGATGGAGGATGCATGTACCAGGACGAGGCACTCCAGCCCACCTTCACCCGAGCCGGCGAGGCGACGACCGCGAGGTACAACGTCATCCCCGAGGGGGAGATGCTGCCCGAGACGGCGTACCGCGTGATCCGCGACCAGACGATGCTCGACGGCAATGCCCGGCTGAATCTCGCGACGTTCGTCGGGACGTGGATGGACGACCATGCCAACCGGCTTGCGGTCGAATCGGCCGACAAGAACATGATCGACAAGGACGAGTATCCGGCGACAGCCGCCATCGAGGAGTGCTGCTGGCGCATCCTCGGCGACCTGTGGAACGTGCCCGACAACGACGATGTGATCGGCACCTCCACCATCGGCTCGTCGGAGGCGTGCATGCTCGGCGGCCTCGCGCTCAAGCGTCGCTGGCAGCACGCGCGCCGCGCCGCGGGGAAGTCCACGGAGAAGCCGAACCTCATCATGAGCTCGGCGGTCCAGGTCTGCTGGGAGAAGTTCTGCAACTACTTCGACGTCGAGATGCGGCTGATCCCGGTGACCGAGGCGAACCCACTCATGGACGGCACGGGGCTCGAAGACTATGTCGACGAGAACACGATCGGCGTCGTCGCGATCGTGGGCGTGACGTACACCGGCGCGTACGAGCCGGTGAAGGCCATCGCCGCGAAGCTCGACGAGATCCAGGCGAAGACCGGGCTCGACATCCCCATGCACGTCGACGGCGCATCTGGCGCCATGATCGCGCCCTTCCTGCAGCCCGACCTTGAGTGGGACTTCCGGGTGGAGCGCGTGCAGTCCATCAACACGTCTGGCCACAAGTACGGACTCGTCTACCCGGGCGTCGGGTGGGTGGTGTGGCGCAACGCCGCGGCGCTGCCCGACGACCTCGTCTTCAAGGTGAGCTACCTGGGCGGATCCATGCCCACCTTCGCGCTCAACTTCTCGCGGCCCGGCACGCAGGTGCTGCTGCAGTACTTCCGGTTCCTTCGCCTCGGCCGTGCCGGCTACACCGCGATCCAGCAGGCCTCGCAGGATGTCGCCGTGTACCTGTCGTCGGCCATCGCCGAACTCGACGCCTACGAGCTCCTGAGCGACGGCACCGACATCCCCGTGTTCGCCTGGCGGCTCACCCCTGGCCACACCGACAAGTGGACGCTCTACCACCTGTCGGAGCGGCTGAGGATCAAGGGATGGCTCGTACCCGCCTACCCGCTGTCGGGCGAGTTGTCCGATCAGACGGTGATGCGCATCGTGTGCCGCAACGGGCTCAGCCGCGACCTCGCCGAGGACCTCCTGAAGGACATCCGCAGTGAGACGGAGTTCCTCGACTCGCTCGACAGCCCCATGCCGCACCCCGGCATCGGTGCCGGCTTCCACCATTGAGCGCACGACGACCGGCCGATCCGGCCGCGGAGCGCATCAAGCGGCTCCGGCGGGAGTCGTGGGGCTTCGCGGTCGGCTCGGCGCTGTTCTTCATCGGCGTGGTCCCCGCCTATGCCGCGTGGACGGGGCCGGTCGGCGCGAACATCACGTTCTTCGCCGGATCGATCTTCTTCACGACCGCAGGCCTCATCCAGCTGCTGCTCAGCGGGCGCCGCACGCCCGACGCCCGCATGAACCGGGCGGATCGCGCGGACTGGTGGGCGGCGGCGATCCAGTTCGCCGGGACGCTGCTGTTCAACGTGTCGACCGCAGCCGCTCTGATCGCCGCGATCACGGATCCCGACTACGTGGGCGCGGGATGGCGGCCGGATGCATGGGGTTCGGCGGCCTTTCTCGTCTCCAGCGTGCTCGCGGTGGTCGCGACGAAGGACCGCGGAACGCTGTGGGACCGCGACGCGCGCACGTGGCACGGCACCGGCCTCAACCTCCTGGGGTCGATCGCGTTCGGCGTCTCGGCGGTCGCGGCGTTCGTCGTGCCGTCCACCGGCGAGCTCCTGAGCCCGTTGTGGGCGAACATCGGCACGGGCCTCGGCGCGCTCTGCTTCTTCGCGGCCGCTCTTCTGGCGCGCCGCACGATCGGGGAGGCGGAGTGAGAGGACTGAACGGATGCCTCAGCCGGCGTGCACGCGAGCAGGCACGTCACCGGGGCCGGCGATGAGCACGTAGTGGGCGTGCTTGGCGACGAGCCCGTCGCCGGCCGTGCGTCCGTGCAGGCGGCGCCACACCCAAGGCAGGGCGTCGCGCCGCAGCCACGTGCCCGGCAGTACCGCATCGTCGGCGTGCAGGCTGGCGTCGAGCTCGCCGAGCGCCTCGGCGTCGGGCACTCCGAGCGCCTCGGCCGCGCGGTACGCGAGGTACCGGTGACCGCGCGGGCGCAGGTGCACCTTGTCGTCGGCCCAGAGGTCGAGGTCGCCGATCGCCGGGAGTCCACGGGCGTCGAGGAACGCGTCGGTGTCGAGCAGCACCGCGCCCGTCGCCGTGGCGATGCGACGCAGCTCCGACGAGAACACCGCGAACCGGCGCGCGAACAGCCGCGCCGGTCGCCGGCGCGGGAGGAACGGCGTCACGAGGAGCACATCGATGCCGGCTTCGCGCAGCGCCCGCACGGCGTGCTCGAGGTCGCCGGCGACGGCGAGGGGGTCGACGCGGCGAGCGACGAGGTCGTTGGCCCCGATGAGGATCGAGACCAGCTGCGGCCTGAGGGCGAGGGCCTGCGGAAGCTGCTCGCTCACCACGTGCCGCACCCGGCGGCTCCGGACGGCGAGGTTGGCGTAGCGGAACGGCTCGCCCGATCCGCCCGCGTGCGCGAGCAGCTGCGCGAGCCGGTCCGCCCAGCCGCGATACCTCCCCGCCGGCATGCGCGAGGCGTCGCAGAGTCCCTCAGTGATCGAGTCGCCGAGCGCGACGAACCTCGACCACTCGCGCCGCGGTGCGGGCGTCGGCACCGCCGGCCGGGTTTCGCCGCGCCGGGGTTGCGCGTCGTCGATGGGGCGCAGCATCCGTGCCTCGTCGTAGTGCTCGACCAGGCGGCTGCACACCGCGTCCCACGTGCGCTCGCGCACCGATTCGCTGGCCGAGGCCGCGAAGGCGCGTCGCTTGCCGTCGTCGCCGACGAGGTCGGCTACCTGCGCGCGCAGGTCTCCGAGGTCGCCGGGGCGGTAGAGCCAGCCATCGACGCTGGAACGCACGAGGTCGACGGGGCCGCCCACGCCGGTCGCCACGACGGGCACGCCGCTCGCCAGCGCCTCCTGGATCGTTTGGCCGAACGTCTCGCTCTCTCCGGGGTGCACGAACACGTCGAAGCTCGCGAGCGCCTCGGCGAGCGCGAGCCCGGTCAGGTGCCCGGTGAAGACGGCTTCCGGCAGCGCGCGCTGGAGCGCGGGGCGCGCCGGCCCGTCGCCGACGATGACGAGGCGGGTGCCGGGCAGCCCGGCGACCGCGGCGAGATCCTCGACCTGCTTCTCGGGAGCGAGGCGGCCGACGTAACCGACGATCGTCCGGTCCGGCGCGATGCGCGTGCGCCAGCGGTCGCTGCGCCGCTCGGGGCCGAAGCGCTCGATGTCGACGCCGCGGCGCCATAGACGCAGGCGATCGACGCCGAGGCCCTCGAGCTGCCGCAGCGACGCGGACGACGGCGCCAGGGTGAGGGTCGCCCGCCGGTGCAGGCGCCCGATGTGGCGGCCGACGAGCGCGGCGGCCTGCGGCATCCCATACTTCTGCGCGTATGCGACCACGTCGGTCTGGTACACGGCCACCGTCGGCACGCGTAGCGCGTCGGCGGCCGCGAGACCCTGCCAGCCGAGCAGGAACGGCGAGGCCAGATGCACCACATCCGGCCGGAACTCGCGGAGGATCGCCGTCAGCCGTGCGGCGCGCGCGAACACGACGCGCACCTCGGGATACGACGGCAGCGGCGCCGAGCGCAGCAGCTCGGTGCGGGCGCCGTGGAGATCCGTGGTGATCTCACCGGCGCGCGGTGCGATGACGAGCGTCTCGTGTCCTTCGGCGGCGAGATGCCGGAGGACGTGGAGCACCGACCCCGTCACCCCGTTCATGTGGGGCAGGAACGATTCGGCGAGCAGTGCGACTCTCACGCCTCCAGGGTGACGGGACGGACGGGGACGGATGCCGCGATCCGGCGTCCGCGCGGAAGAGTTCACCGGATGCACCGCGGCGGGTCACCGGACGTGCCCCGTTCGGTCGCCGTTCACCCCGGGCGGCTACCAAGAAGACATGGCCGAGGACCTGCTCACGACGGTGGCGTCGAGCGCGTGGGCGCTGCCGCTGCTGTTCGTGCTCGTGCTGGGCGACGCGTTCCTGGTGGTGATCCCGGGCGAGGCGGCCGTCACCGCGCTGGGCGCCCTGGCCGTGTCGCAGGGCGAGCCCGCGCTCGCGGCGATCGTGCTCGTCGCCGCGGCGGCCGCGCTCACGGGAGACGCGGCGTGCTACGTCGTCGGCCGGACCATCGGCCTCGAGCGATGGCGCTGGATGCGCACGTCACGCGCGCGGACGGCCTTCGCGTGGGCGCGGCTGCGTCTGGAGCGTCGCGCGGCCCTGGTGCTGTTCGCCGCCCGGTTCATCCCCTTCGCGCGACTCGCGGTCAACCTGACGGCAGGAGCGACGCGACTGCCTGCGCCCCGATATCTCGCGGTGGCAGGACTCGCCGCGCTCGCGTGGGCGATCTACCAGGCCCTCGTCGGAGCCGTCGTCGCGACGCTGGTCCCGGGCGGCCCCGTCGTCGCCGTCGTGGTCTCGGTGGCATTCGCGGTCGGACTGGGCCTCGCCATCGACGCGGTCCTCGCCCGGCGGCTGGGCGCGAGGCGGGCGACCGAGGGCGAGTGAGCGAGGGGGACACGATGTCGCCCGATGGCGACATGATGGGGCCGTGACAGACGTGACCTCGGACGCATACGACGACGCCTTCCTCGGCATCCCGCTTCCGCTCCCCCGTCCCCGGGACGGGCGCGACGTGCGAGAGCTGACCTACCCGCGGTTCACCGTGCTGCTCGATCCCGAGCGCCGGCTCGCGGCCGTGACCGGAGTGAACATCGACGGCGCGGCCCTGCAGGATCCGCCGCGGACCGGAGACTGGGACCTCGATCCTCGGATCCCCGCGGCGGAGCAGGCGGGGCCGGCGGTCTACTCCTCGAACGATCTGGATCGCGGACACCTGGTGCGCCGCCGCGATCCCGGCTGGGGCACGGAGGAAGAGGCCCGCCGGGCGACGGAGGCGACGTTCAGGTATCCGAACGCGGCGCCGCAGGCGAGCGGGTTCAACCAGTCGAAGGAGCTCTGGCTCGGGCTGGAGGACCACGTGCTCGAATTCGCGGACACCACCGACGAGCGGATCAGTGTCTTCACCGCACCGGTGCTGGCGGAGGATGACCCGCCGTACCGCGGCATCCGTGTCCCGCGACGGTTCTTCAAGGTCGCCGCGTGGACGACACGGGAAGACGGCGTGTCGCGCCTCGCGGCAGCGGGCTTCGTACTGGACCAGTCCGAGCTCATCGACCTGAGGCGGGGTGTGCTCGACGTGCCGACGCTCGGCGCCTTCCGCACGTTCCAGGTGCGGATCGCCGACATGGAGGAGATGTCGGGCGTCGATCTCGGCGCCCTCGTCGACGCGGACGTGCTCGCCCAGACGACAGTTCGCGGAGAGAGCGCGTGGCGCCCCCTCCGCGAACCGGAGGATGTCGTTCTCGGCTGAGGGCTACTCCCCCGCGAGCCCGCCGAGCAGGTGGCCGAACGAGCGCCCCTCGCCGAGGTAGTTGGCGGGGTCGAACGGATCGGAGTCGGAGGCCGGCTGGCGACGCACGATGGCGTCGGCGAGCTCCCGGGCGCCGCGGTCGATGCGCTCGCCCAGCGGGGCGACGTTGTCGGCCGACGCACCCCAGTCGCTCGACGCCGCGAACACGCCGGTCGACACGGGCTCTGCGTGCAGGTAGGTGAACAGCGGCCGGATCGCGTAGTCGATCGCCAGCGAGTGGCGAGCGGTGCCCGCATTCGCGCCGATCAGCACGGGCTTGCCGGTGAGCGCGTCGGGGTCGAGCACGTCGATGAACGACTTGAAGAGCCCCGAATAGCTCGTCGAGAAGATCGGCGTGACGGCGATGACCGCGTCGGCCGAGACGACCGCGTTGATCACCGACTCGAGGGCCGCAGGCGCGAACCCCGTGAGGAGGTTGTTCGTGATGTCGTGCGCGTAGTCGCGCAGTTCGAACACGTCGACCTCGATCTCGATGCCGCGCTCGGAGAGTTGCTTCGCGGTCGCGGCGGCCAGCCGGTCGGCGAGCATGCGGGTCGACGAGGGGTTCGACAGCCCCGCCGAGAGCACGGCGATGCGGCGTGCGGAGGTGGTCATGTCACGCCTCCTTCCGGCCGAGGCCGAACGCCGCGCCCGCAGGCGCCGGAGTGTCCTGGTACGGGCTCGCGCCCACCAGGTTGTCGCCGCGGTTCGCACCGGGCACCGCCTGGCGCGGCGCCTCGTCGCCGTAGGTCGCGGCCACGAGGCCCGCGTGGGTGGGGGCATCCGGGACCTCCGCCGGACGGTTCTTCTGCAGCTCCTTGCGCAGCACCGGAACCACCTCGCCGCCCAGGATGTCGAGCTGTTCGAGCACGGTCTTGAGGGGCAGGCCCGCGTGGTCCATCAGGAAGAGCTGGCGCTGGTAGTCGCCGTACGTCTCACGCATCGCGGCGTACCGGTCGATCACCTGCTGCGGCGAGCCGACCGTGAGCGGCGTCATCTCGCTGAAGTCCTCGAGGGAGGGGCCGTGACCGTAGACCGGAGCATTGTCGAAGTAGGGGCGGAACTGCGTCACCGCGTCCTGCGACTTCGCCGCCATGAACACCTGCCCACCGAGGCCGACGATCGCCTGCTCGGGAGTGCCGTGGCCGTAGTGCGCGTAGCGCTGGCGGTACAGCTGGATCAGGCGCTGGTAGTGCTCCTTCGGCCAGAAGATGTTGTTCGCGAAGAAGCCGTCGCCGTAGTACGCGGCCTGCTCGGCGATCTCGGGCGTGCGGATCGAGCCGTGCCACACGAACGGCGCGACGCCGTCGAGGGGGCGCGGGGTCGACGTGAAGCCCTGCAGCGGCGTGCGGAACTGACCCTCCCAGTCCACGACGTCCTCCCGCCACAGGCGGTGGAGCAGGTTGTAGTTCTCGATCGCGAGGGGCAGTCCCTGGCGGATGTCCTTGCCGAACCACGGATAGACCGGGCCGGTGTTGCCGCGACCGATCATGAGGTCGGTGCGACCGTCCGACACGTGCTGCAGCATCGCGTAGTCCTCGGCGATCTTCACCGGGTCGTTCGTGGTGATGAGTGTCGTGGCCGTCGACAGGATGAGGCGCTCGGTCTGCGCCGCGATGTATGCCAGCGTCGTGGTCGGCGACGACGACCAGAACGGCGGGTTGTGGTGCTCGCCCAGGGCGAACACGTCGAGGCCCACCTCCTCGGCGTGCTGGGCGATCTTCAGGGTCGCCTTGATCCGCTCCGCCTCACTGGGTGTGGTTCCGTCGGTCGGGTCCTGGGTGATGTCGCTCACCGTGAAGATGCCGAACTGCATTCCCGACCACGTGGTGCTCTCGCTCACGATCGCTTCTCCGCTCTTTCGCCGTGCGGGTTCTCCGTCGTGCGAATCCATGCAAATGAATGTATCTCGTGCAACGTGTGCGCACCAAGAATATTCCGGACCGTTTCGAAACGGATGCCGCGGAGCACGAGGAGTGCGTCAGTCGGGCTGCAGCCCGCAGCACCCGTCCCCTGTCATCGCGCGTCGGCGAAGAGTCGAAGCATGTCCCGCACGAGCTGGTGCGGTGCGGTCTCGCACGGCGCGTGCCCGGTCTCGTAGACCGCCAGGCGCGCGCCGATGCGCTGGGCGTACGCGGCGTGCTGCGTGGTCGGCCAGAGGTCCTGCTCGCCGACGGCGATGAGCTTGGGGATGTCCACGGCGGCCACGTCGTTCGCGATGTCGGGCATCGCCATCATCAGCGCGACGACGTCGTCGACGGCGGGCCGCCGCGTGACGGCCATGCGCTCGCGGACGAACGCGATCCGCAGCGGCGGTGTGCGATTGAGGTTGTAGCGGATCCCCCAGAGGATCAGACCGGCCGCGCGATGCGGCGGCATGTCGGAAATCGGCCCGATGTGCTTCACCCCTCGGAACACCTGGCCCGTCGCGGGCGGAGCGGCCATCAGCGTCAGGCTGGCGAAGAGGTCGGGCCGCTCGACGAGCGCCAGCTCGGCGAGCAGACCCGCGAAGCTGTAGCCGAGCACGTGAGCCGGTGTCGACCCGTCCTCCAGCACCGCGATGAGATCGTCCAGGAACAGCCGGTAGTCGTAGTGCTCGCGGGGCGGCTCGAGGTTCTCGGGACCGGCCGCCGCCGAGCCGTAGTGACCCGCGAGGTCGAACGACTCGACGCGGTACCCGGCGCTCGCGAACAGGGGGAACAGCCGGACGAAGTCCTCCTTGGAACCCGCGACGCCCGACACGAGCACAACCCGAGGAGCGTCGTCGTCGCCGAGGCGCACCCGGGCGAGCCCGCCGCTCGGCGCCGCGAGCACGTCTCGGATCGTGCCGTCGGGGAACACCCGCCAGTCGATATCGGGAATCGCCCGGTCGTCGTCGAGAGCGTCGTCGATCGTCGTCATCGCGCGAAGACTATCGTGGCGAGCGCGCTCGGAGTCGCAGCGCCCGCCATGTTGGGCAGTCGGTGTCACGCGACAGCGCCGACGGGCGCACGCGGCTAGTCTGGTCTGCGCCCCGGCGAGAGGTGACGATGACCGGCAGCAGCGTTCCGCCCACGGCGACCACCACCACCCCGACGGGGTCCATCGCCCGTCCGCGGCGGCGCACGCCGTTCTGGGACAACGCGCGCTTCGCGTGCATCGTGTTCGTCGTGCTCGGCCACGCCGTCCAGCGTCTGACGTACGACTCCGATATCGCGCTGGGGCTGTACCTCGTGATCTACGCCTTCCACATGCCCGCGTTCGCGATCATCTCGGGCTACTTCTCGAAGTCGGATGCCCCGACCAAGACGCAGATGGCACGCGTGATCACCGACATCCTGGTGCCGTACATCGTGTTCGAAGGGCTGTGGACCCTGACCAAGTGGCTGGTCGAGGGACAGGCGAACCCGAACATCACCCAGCCCTCGTGGACGCTGTGGTTCCTCCTCGCGCTCGGCATCTTCCGGCTCGTGCTCCCCTACCTGGCGCTGCTGCGCTGGCCGCTGCTGTGGACCGTCGTGATCTCGATCGGCGCCGGCTACCTGCCCAACATCGGCTCGACGTTCTCGCTGTCGCGGACCCTCGGCCTGCTGCCGTTCTTCACACTCGGGTGGTGGCTGCGTGAGCACGACGTCGTCGCGCGCCTCCGGCTGCTCGACCGCCGGCCCTGGTGGGTGCTCGCCGGAGGCCTCGCACTCTTCGCCGTCGCCGGCTGGGCGGCGTGGTTCTTCGTCGACGACTGGCGCGCGATGAACCTGCGCGAATGGCTGTTCTACGACGAGAACTACGCCTCGATCGGCGGCACCCAGTGGTGGGCGGGCGGCGTGCGCCTCGCGCTGATGGTCGTCGCCGTGGTGCTGTCGACCGCGTTCTTCGCGCTCGTGCCGCGCGAGACCCACTGGTGGACGCACTTCGGCCAGTACACGATGTACGTCTACCTTCTGCACTCCTTCGTGCTGTACCCGTTCCGCGAGAACGGCCTGCTGCGCAACGCCGAGCCGACGTGGCTCTGGCTGCCACTCGTGATCGTCGGATCCGTGCTCATCGCGCTGGGCCTTGCGACGAAGCCCGTGCGCCGCATCTTCCGTCCGCTGGTCGAACCGCGCCCGACGTGGCTGTTCGCCGATCGCACCCTGGCGCGCCGCGAGGGGCGGCGCAGCGACCCCACCGGATCGCGCCGACCGCGGGAGCAGCCACGGATGCCGCGACCCGATCCGCGCCAGAACGGCTGAGACCTCGGCGACGTCGCCGGCTCAGGGTCGCGGGGACGGGAACTGGGTGCGCAGCACGCCTTCGAACGACCGCTCCGGCAGCACGCGCCGCAGCGCCAGCATCATCGTCGCCGACGGCGCGACCCTGTACCGGGCACGCGGCCGCGGCGACTCGACCGCGCGCACCACACGCTCCGCGACCTCGCGCGGCGAACACGCGAGGCGGGCGCGCGGTCCGGCGTCCCAGGTCAGCGTCAGCTCGGCCACGCGGGCGGCGAAGTCCGCCCACTGCGGGTCGTCGATCGCGTCCTCGCTGTGCTGTGCGGCGGTGTGACCGAAGCCGGTCGTGACCATGCCCGGCGCGATGAGCGACGCCTGGATGCCGAACGGCCGCAGCTCGTAGCGGAGAGCATCGGTGAACGCCTCGAGCGCGTGCTTGGTGGCGGCGTATGCGCCCATGCCCGGCATCATCCAGCGCCCGTTCATCGAGCCGATGTTCACGATGCGCCCGGCGCCGCGAGCGCGCATTCCGGGGATGACGAGCTGCGTGAGGCTCAGCATGCCGAACACGTTGGTCGCGAACATCCGCTCGACGCGGGCCACCGGCATGGCCGCCGTCGCACCGAGTTCGCTGATGCCCGCGTTGTTGACCAGCACCCCGACCGCGCCTTCGGTCTCGAGGACCGCGTGGACGGCGGAGGCGCGGGAGGCCTCGTCGGTGACGTCGAGCTCGAGGAGGCGGCATCCGTGCCTCTCGAGATCCGCGATCGCGTCGAGGCGGCGAGCCGTGGCGTAGACGCGCCAGCCGCGCAGGGCGAGGAGGGACGCCGTCTCGCGGCCGATGCCGGTGGAACAGCCGGTCACGAGCACGCTGCGTGGGGGACGCGTCATGCACAACGAGTACCGGACGGACCGTCCGGGCGCAACGGTCGCGCGCGGCGACCCGGTGGGGGAAAGTCCATCGCGTGACGGCGGACCACCGTCAGCCCACGGCACGCGCATAGCGCTCCGCGAGTCGCCGCAGGTGCGGCAGGAGCTCGGGCGGCGAGTCCACCGTGAAGTCCATGCCCAGCATCCCGATGTACGCGGCGATCGTCTCGAGGCTGTCGGCACCCGTGACGAGCACCGAGGTCGACGGGTCCACCGCCTCGACCACCCCGACCGTCGGATTGATACGCGCGATCACCCGTTCCGCAGGCGCCGCGATCCGCAGTCGCGCGTGCACGATCCATCCGCCGGCCGCGATCGACCGCAGGGCGAAGGCGGTGAAGTCTCCCCCCGGCACCGGGACGGGGTCGAAGCGGCGCCGCGTCGGCATGCGGGGCTCCATCCAGTCCAGCCGGAACGTCTCCCATTCCCCGGTGTCGGGATCGCGCGCGACGAGGTACCACCGGCGTTGCCAGCTGAGCAGTCGGTACGGCTCCACACGTCGCGGGATGCCGCGATCGTCGAAGCGCAGCCACTCCCCGGCGTGCACGGCCTGAGCGACGGCGGCGAGCACCTGGGAGTCGACTTCGGGGTCGGGCGCGTCGGTGCCGACGTTCTCGGGCCCGCTGTCGATCGTCGCGGCGACCGCGTCGACGGTCGGCCGCAGTCGCTCGGGCAGCACCTGGAGCAGCTTCGCGAGCGCGCGGGCGCCGGCCTCATCCACGCCGGCGACCCCGCGGGCCACGCGCAACCCGATGGCCACAGCGACTGCCTCCTCGTCGTCGAGGAGCAGGGGCGGCAGTTTGCCGCCCGCCGCCAGCCGGTACGACCCGGCGCGGCCCCGCTCGGCCTCGACGGGATAGCCGAGGGAGCGCAGGCGCTCGATGTCGGTGCGGATCGTGCGCACCGAAACGTCCAGGCGCGCCGCCAATTCCGGACCGGGCCACCGCGGGCGGCTCTGCAGCAGAGCCAGCAGCGCGAGCATCCGCGCGGATGTGTCGGCCATGTCGCTCGACTCACCACCGATCTGGCTATCAGGCCACCGATTCAGATATCAGGAAGATAACCTGCCTGATTCGACCGTAACGTCGGAGACATGAACAACGCAACCACCCCCACCGCCGCCATCCGCCCCTTCCGCATCGACGTCCCGCAGACCGACCTCGACGACCTCGCCGACCGTCTCTCGCGCACGCGGCTGCCGCAGCCGGCACCGTCCGACGACTGGGAGTCGGGCACGCCGAACGGCTACCTCGCCGAAGCGGTCGCGCGCTGGCGCGGCGGCTTCGACTGGCGCGCCGCCGAGGCGCGCATGAACGAGTTCCCGCACTTCACCACCGAGATCGACGGGCAGACCATCCACTTCCTGCACGTGCGCTCGCCGCACGCGGGGGCGACGCCGCTGCTGCTCGCCCACACCTACCCCGGCTCGTTCGTGGACTACCTCGACATGATCGGGCCGCTCGTCGACCCGGTCGCGCACGGCGGCCGTGCCGAGGACGCCTTCGGTGTCGTCGTGCCCGACGCGCCCGGCTTCGGCTTCAGCCAGCCGGTGTCCGACTCGGGCTGGACGGTCGGGCGCGTCGCCGCCGCGTACGACACGCTCATGCGCCGGCTCGGCTACGACTCGTACGGCATCCATGGCAGCGACAACGGCGCGATGGTCGCGCGGGAGCTCGGCCTCATCGACCCCGCGGGGTTCCTCGGGCTGCACGTGCTGCAGCTGTTCTCGTTCCCGTCGGGCGACCCGGCGGAATTCGAGCGCCTCGAGCCGCAGGACTACGCGGGCCTCGAGCACATGCAGTGGTTCCAGTCGGTCGGCGCCTACAACACCATGAACGCCGCCCGCCCGCAGACCATCGCCGCCGCGCTGTCGGACTCCCCGGTGGGACACCTCGCGTACGCCGAGCTGTTCAACTCCTTCGGCAACGGCACGTCGCTGGTCCCGCTCGATGCGATCCTCACCGAGGTCAGCGTCGCCTGGTTCGCCAACGCCTCGGCCGGCATGAGCCGCGCGTACCGCGACAACGCCCTGGCGGATGCCGAGCCCCGCGTGAGCGACGCGCGCACGGGTGTCGCGGTGTTCAAGGACGACTTCCAGACGATCAAGGTGTTCGCCGAGCGCGACAACACGAACATCGTGCACTGGAGCCGCTTCGAGCGCGGCGGCCACTACGCGGCGCTCGAGGTCCCCGAGCTCGTCGTCGGCGACATCCGAGCCTTCTTCGCGCGCTCCTGACGCGACTCGCAGCCGGGGCCGCGGACGCTCCCGCGGCCCCGGCTTAACCGTGCGCAACAAACGGGCGGAGGCCGCGGCATCCGCTTACTCTCGCAGCATGACCGACCTCAACCTGCCGATCCTCGACCTCTCCCGGCTCGACGAGGGACCCGAGGCCGCCGCACAGTTCCGCGACGACCTGCGCGCCGCGACGCACGACGTCGGGTTCTTCTACCTGACGGGAACAGGCATCTCCCCCGAGCTGGAGGCGCGCCTGCACCAGGCCGCGCGCGACTTCTTCGCGCTGCCCGAGGCCGACAAGCTCGCGATCGAGAACGTCAACAGCCCGCACTTCCGCGGGTACACGCGCATCGGCGGCGAGCGCACGCAGGGCAAGGTCGACTGGCGCGAGCAGATCGACATCGGCCCCGAGCGAGAGGCCGTGACGGATGCCGATGCCCCGGACTTCACGCGACTCATCGGCCCGAACCTGTGGCCCGAGGCCCAGCCGGAGCTCCGCGAGGTCGTCTCAGAGTGGCACGACCATCTGTCGGGCGTCGCGCGCAAGCTGCTGCGCGCCTGGGCGCTGTCGCTCGGCGCACCCGAGAACTACTTCGACGAGCACTTCGGCGAGCCCTCGACGCTCATCAAGATCGTCCGCTACCCCGGCAAGGAGGACCCGACGCCGCAGCAGGGCGTCGGCGCCCACAAGGACTCCGGCGTGCTGACGCTGCTGTGGGTCGAGCCCGGCAAGGGAGGTCTGCAGGTCGAGCGCGAAGGGCAGTGGGTGGACGCCCCGCCGGTGCCGGGCGCCTTCGTCGTCAACATCGGCGAGCTGCTCGAGTACGCGACCCAGGGCTACCTCATCGCGACGAAGCATCGCGTGACCTCGCCGCGCTATCCCGACGACCGCATCTCGGTGCCGTTCTTCTTCAACCCCGCCCTCGACAAGCGCCTGCCGCTCATCGAGCTGCCCGACGAGCTCGCGGCGCAGGCCCGCGGCGTCACGCAGGATCCGTCCAACCCGATCCATGCGCTGTACGGCGAGAACGCGCTCAAGTCACGCCTTCGCGCGCACCCCGACGTCGCCGAGATCCACCACGCGGATCTCGTCGCGTCGCGGGCGGAAGCATCCGCCTGACCCCTTGCACCGCCCCCGCAGGGCCGCAAGGGGGTCGCTTCAGCGACGGCGCCCGCCTAGCGTCGAAGCATGAGCGACGTCACGATCTTCGCACCGTCCCCGACGCTCACGGTCACCGTCGAGGAGCACGACGGCGAGCCCGACATCCACCTGCACCCCGGCGGCCAGGGCGTGTGGCAGGCCCGCATGCTGGTCCGGCTGGGCGTCTCCGTCACGATGTGCGGCGCCTTCACCGGTGAGATCGGACGGATGCTGCGGCACCTGCTCGAAGACGAGGACCTCACCGTCGTCGGGGTCGAGCGCGAGGGCACGGGCTCCGCGTACGTGCACGACCGCCGGGGAGGCGAACGCCGCATCATCGCCGAGGCCGCCGGCGAGCCGCTCGCGCGCCACGATCTCGATGAGCTGTACGGCGTCGCCCTGCGCGAGGGCCTCCACTCGGGTCTCGTGATCCTGAGTGGACCTGCCGGTGGCGAGACCCTGCCCGCTGACACCTACCGCCGACTCGCCGCGGACCTGCGCGAGGGCGGCGCGAAGGTCGTCGTCGACCTCGCCGGCAAGCGCCTCGTGGCCGCACTCGAGGGCGGCGTGGACGTGCTCAAGGTCAGCGAGGAGGAATTGGTCGCGGACGGACTGCTCGCCGACGACTCCCCCGCTGCCTTGCTGGCGACCATGCGCGACCTTCATCGCCGCGGCGCGGCAGCGGTCATCGTGTCGCGCGGAAGCGACCCGCTCCTGCTGCTGGACTCCGGCGGGTTCATCGAGGTCGAGTCGCCGCGGATGGCGGTGGCCGACACCAGCGGTGCGGGCGACTCCCTCACCGCGGGGGTGGCCGCGGGCATCGCGCGAGGCGAGACCGCACGCGAGGCGATCGTGACGGGCGCCGCCGCGGGCGCACTCAACGTCACCCGGCATGGCCTCGGCACCGGCGATCCGGATGCCATCGCGCAGCTCCGCGAGTCGGTGACCGTGCGCGAGCTCGTCGACGCCTCGGCGGCGGGGGTCGCCCATCCCGTCACCGGACACGTCAGTCCCGATGGGCTCGCCGCGCTCGCGAATCCCGAGAAGCCCGACACGGGGGCGCCGCGATGACGCGCACGCTGATCACCAACGACGACGGCATCGACGCCCCCGGACTCCACGTGCTCGCGAAGCTCGCGCGAGACGCGGGCCTCGACGTGACGGTCGCCGCCCCGATGCGGCAGTCGAGCGGCTCGAGCGCATCGATCGTCGCTGCAGAAGTGGACGGTCGCATCGCGATCGAACAGCGCGAGCTGCCCGGACTCGATGGTGTCCTCGCCTACGCGGTGCGCGGCGGCCCCGCGGTACGGTCGTCAACCTCAACGCACCCAACACGCCGACGAACCGCGGCGTCGTGGAGGCATCGCTCGCGCCGTTCGGCATCGTGCAGACGACGCTCACCGAGCGTGACGCGGGCCACATCCGGCTGGCCGTCGAAGACCTGCCGAACACACTAGAGCCGGGCAGCGACGCCGCCTACCTCGCCGACGGGTGGGTCACGCTCACCGGCCTCGACCCGGTCTCGCATGTGCCCCTCGGCTTCGCCGATGCCGCCGCATCCGCTCGCCGATGAAGGTGAAGGCCTCCCCACACCGTGGGGAGGCCTTCCAAGAATGTTTTGCGCGATTGAACGCTGGTCGATGCCTTATCGAAATCTCGATACGCCCGCCTTCGGCGGGCTACTCGATCTGAACTGCGCCTAGCGGCGCAGACCGAGGCGCTCGATGAGCGAGCGGTAACGGTTGATGTCGATGTCCTGCAGGTAACCCAGCAGGCGGCGGCGCTGACCGACGAGCAGGAACAGACCACGACGCGAGTGGTGGTCGTGCTTGTGCTCCTTGAGGTGCTCGGTGAGGTCCTTGATGCGCTGCGTCAGCATCGCGACCTGCACCTCGGGGGATCCGGTGTCACCGGGGTGCGTCGCGTACTCTTCGATGATCGCCTTCTTGACGTCTGCTTCCAGTGCCATAGGTGATCCCCTCTCTGCTTGTTGCGCGGTGCCCGTCACCCGATGTGCGAGCTCTCTTTCTCCGCGGCCGATCCAACGGCAACCTGAAGAGTCTACCAGCGAACGGATGCACCGGCGAACCGGCCGCCGAGTACGCTCGAACGCGTGCAGTACACCGTCCGCGTCAAGGCCGGGAGCCGGCGAGGGCCGCTGGTCGAGGCATCCGACGACGGTCTCGTCGTCCACGTGAAGGAGCGGGCCGTGGACGGCGCCGCGAACAAGGGGGTCGTGCGCGTCCTCGCGGCCCATTTCGGCGTGGCGCCCAGCCGCGTCACGATCCTTCGAGGCCACACCGCGCGCATCAAGCGCGTGGAGGTCGATGAATGACAGTGCTCGGTGGGTACCGCGGTCACGCCGTAGCCTGACCGCCGCACATCGGCGGATTTCGGACGTCGCATCCCGTCGCGGGCTCCGCCGTCGGTGGTCGAGCGTACCGTGGCGTGCGTGACCTCCACTCGAACTCCTCCCCCGGCCCTGCGGGCGGAGAGGCTTCCGTCCCCGCGCTGGATCACGGTGCAGTTCGTGCTCGCGGGGATCGTGTGGGGTGCGAGCTTCCTGTTCATGAAGGTGTCGCTCACCGGTATCTCGCCCGCGCAGGTCGCGTGGACCCGCATCCTCCTCGGAACCCTCACGCTCGGCGCCCTCGTTCTTCTGCGGCGCGAACACCTGACCCGCAGCCTCAAGGTGTGGGCGCAACTCACCGTGCTGGGCCTCACGTTCTGCGTCATCCCGTTCCTGCTGTTCTCGTGGGCGCAGCAGCACGTCAGCTCCGGCGTCGCGAGCATCTTCAACGCGACCACCCCGATCATGACCGCGATCATGGCGTGGCTCGTCTTCCGCGTCGAGCGCCTGAAGGCGCTGCAGGTTCTGGGGATCGGTGTCGGCATCCTGGGTGTCGTCGTGATCATCGCTCCGTGGCAGGGCATAGCCCTGGACGGCAGCCTCGTCGCCGAGCTCGCCATCCTCGGCGCGACCGCGAGCTACGGCTTCAGCTTCGCCTACATGCGGCGCTTCGTCTCGAACACCGGGATGTCGGCGCTCGCGTTCACCTTCGGCTACATCGCGATGGCGGGTGTCGTGATGGCGCTGCTCACGCCGTTCCTCGTGCTCACGCCGGTGCGCCTCGACATCCCGATCGTGGTGAGCCTGCTGCTGCTCGGGTGCCTCGGCACCGGCATCGCATACGTGTGGAACCAGAACACGGTGCGTGCGTGGGGGCCGACTCGCGCCTCGACCGTGACCTACATCACTCCGGTGGTCGGGGTGATCCTCGGCATCGCGATCCTCGGCGAGACGGTGACGTGGAACGAGCCGATCGGCGCTCTCGTCGTGTTCCTCGGAATCCTGCTCGCCCAGGACCGGCTGCGCCGACGAACGCTCGGGTGAGCCCGCGCCCGAACGCCGAGCCTCACGCTGCGCAGGACGCAGAAGGAGAGCGGATGCCTCGGGTCGAGGCATCCGCTCTCCTTCGCGTGATGCGTGTCAGTCCTGCTGGAGCGCGCCCTGCAGGTCGAGCGTGATGGTGACGTCCTTGCCGACCAGCACGCCGCCGGTTTCGAGGGCGGCGTTCCAGGTGAGGCCGAAGTCCTCGCGGTTGACGACGGTCTTGGCGGTCGCGCCCGCCTTGTAGTTGCCCCACGGGTCGGTGCCGAAGCCACCGAACTCGAACTCGAAGGTGACGGGCTTGGTGACGCCGCGGATGGTGAGGTCGCCGTCCACGAGGAACTCGCCCTTCTCCACGCGGGCGCCGGTCGAGCGGAACTCCATCGTCGGGTGGTTCTCGGTGTCGAAGAAGTCGGCCGAGCGCAGGTGGTTGTCGCGGCCCTCGTCCTTCGTGTCGACGGAGGTGACATCGACGGATGCCTCGACCTGGGCGTCGAGCGGGTTCTCGGGGGCGATCAGGGTCGCGCTCTTCATGCCGAAGGTGCCGCGCACCTTCGAGATCATCATGTGGCGCACGCTGAAGGTGACCTCGCTGTGCGCGGGGTCGAGCACCCAGGTGCCCGCCTTGTAGCCGGGAACGTCGATCGTGGTCGTGTCGGTCATTGTCGTCCTTCGTCTGTTGAGGTCCGTGTGGGGCGCCCGCGGGGACGGGCATACGGGTTCCAACACAGCCTTGCAGATGTTCTATTCCCGTGAATGCAAATTACATGCGAACTTCGGGGGACGACAGAGGGGACGGATGCCGCCGCATCCGTCCCCTCCAGACGATCGAGGTGTCGATCAGGCTTGGATCGCTCAGCCGACCTTGATGAGGTCGATGACGAAGATCAGCGTCTTGCCGCCGAGGAAGTGGCCACCGGCCGGGCCGTAGGCGAGGTGCGGCGGGATGACGAGCTCGCGCCGACCGCCCTCCTTCATACCCGGGATGCCGTCCTGCCAGCCCTGGATGAGGCCGCGGAGCGGGAACTGGATGCTCTCGCCGCGGTTCCACGACGAGTCGAACTCCTCGCCGGTCTCGTACTCGACGCCCAGGTAGTGGACGGTCACGGTGTCGCCGGGCTTCGCCTCGGCGCCCTCGCCCACGACGATGTCGCGGACGACCAGGTCGGCCGGCGCCGGGCCGGCGGGTGCGTCGATCTCGGGCTTGGTGCGGTCGTCAGTCATGCATCCATCCAACCACCCGGAGCTCGGGCGCGCCGAGCGAGTTCGCCGTCAGGGGAACCGCCGGCCTTCTCTTGACACCCGCGCAGCCCCACCTGCATGCTGGGGAAAGACCAACTCAGCGCTCGGTTGACACGCAGGCATCGCCGCGGCACCGAGCGCTGAGTCTTGGTATGCGCGGGTTGCACCGACGCCGGGGGCTACGGGGCGAACATCGCCGCGCGGGTCGCCGCGGTCTTCGCCAGCAGGTCCCGCTCTTCCCCCGCGGCCTGCGGGTCGCGCCCCGTGATCGCCCGCTGACGGGTCGCGGCCAGGGCCGCAGCATCCGCGATGAAGGTCTTCATGAGCGTCGTCCGGTCCCCTCGCAGCGTCTGCGCCCACGCGAGCGCGGCCTTGCGTCCGGCGGAGGTCGCGAGCATGTCGACCTCCTGCGGCGTGAACCATCCCGCGGCGGCGTACTCGCCCAGTCGGCGCCGGGTGAGTCGCGACTCCTCCCGTCGGAGCGCGACGATCCCGAGAATGAATCCGATGAACAGCGGCACCTGCAGCGTCAGATAGAGGAAGAAGAAGTCGCCGAACATCGCCGACCCGTTCCAGAACGCGTGCAGCGCGATGGCGCCCGCGAGCCCGAGCAGTCCAGGCCCGATCGCCTGCCCGGCCGGCAGACCCCGCCGCGCGGCGAGACCGAGAGCGAAGCCGGTGACGCTCGTGAACATGACGTGCGCGAACGGCGACAGGATGCCGCGCAGGAAGAACGTCGTGGTCGTCTCGGCCGCGCCGCCCTCGATGAAGCTCACGGCGAAGTACTGGATGTTCTCGGTGAACGCGAATCCGGCACCCACGAGTGCGCCGTAGACGATGCCGTCGACCGGGCCGTCGAACGCGCGCCGGGCCGTCGCGAAGATGAGGAAGACGCCGAGCCCCTTCGCGAACTCCTCGACGACCGGGGCCTGGACGACCGTCTGCAGCACCTCGCGAGCCCCGGTGGCCGGTCCGAAGACCATCGACAGCAGGAGGTCGACGCCGAGCGTGATGGCCACGGCGGCGATCGCCCCCCACGCGATCGCGAGAACGAGCAGTCCGCGGGGCTCGGGCTCCCAGCGATCGACGATCCGCACCGCGAGCAGCACTCCCACGAGTGGCACGACCGCGAGCACCATGCCGATGAGCGACGCCGCCGGGCCCAGCGCGTTGAGGAAGTACGCCACCAGCACGATCAGAGCGAGCACCAGGACGCCGATGATCCAGATCGATGCGCTGCGTCCGCGGCGCGATGCGGCGGCGGTGGGGATCTGCACGGGCGCGGGCGAGGTCGCGGGCGGCGTGATCGGCGCAGGCGCCGCGACGCGCGGCTGCGCGAGCGCGGAGGCGAATTCCGGCGGCGTGAGCGAGGGCCGGGGACGGGAGGCACCGGGGTCGAGCGTCATGCGCACAGCCTATGGGTGCAGAACGCGCACCCGTCATACGGGCTGTGGACGGCCCGCTCGCGCACCCCGGCGGCTAGGTTGGGGGAATGCGCTTCGCCCATGTCGTGCCACCGGAGTCGGGCGAGCCGAGACTCGCTCTCGTCGAGGGCGACGAGGTGGCGATCGTCGAGGAGCTGTTCGACGGAGCACCCCGCGTGCTCGAGGAGCTCATCGCCGGCGGCGACGGCATGCTCGCACGCGTGCGGGATGCCGCGGGGCAGGGCACGCGGCATCCGCTCGACGGAATGGGTTTCGCGTCTGCCGTCCTGGCTCCCCCGGTCATCCTCGCGATCGGGCTCAACTACGCGGCTCACTCCAGCGAGCTCGGGCTGAAGACGGACTCGACGCCGACGGTGTTCGTGCTCTGGCCGAACTCGCTCGCCGGTCACGACCACACGACGATCTGGCCGCGATCGCTCAGCGAGTCGGTCGACTACGAGGCCGAGCTCGGCGTCATCATCGGCACCCCCGCGAAGGACGTGGGCCCCGAGAATGCCCTCGACCACGTCTGGGGCTACACGGTGGTCAACGACATCACCGCACGCGACATCCAGTACTCCGAGGCGCAGTGGTCGCGCTGCAAGTCCTTCGACGGGTTCACGCCGACGGGCCCGTTCGTGGTCACCGCGGACGAGATCCCCGACCCGCAGGACCTCCACATCTGGACGGTGCTCGACGGCACCACCCTGCAGGATGCGACCACCGGCCAGATGGTGCGGCCCGTCGCGACGCTGATCTCGCATCTGTCGAAGTCGGCGACGCTGCTCCCGGGAACGCTGATCTCGACAGGCAGCCCCGGCGGCGCCGGCTACTCGCGGGATCCACAGGTGTTCCTCCGCGACCGCTCCACGGTCACGGTCGGGATCGACGGCATCGGCGCGCTCACGACGCACTGCCGCATCCTCGGCTGAGATCGCGCGGCGGCGGCGAGCGCTCCGTGGAGCAGCCCGCCGCCGGAGTCCGTCAGCGCGAGACCGTGGAACAGTCGACGGGGAGGCCGCGCACCTCCACCGTGCCCGAGAAGTCCACCGCCTGGCAGGCCTGCAGCACCTCGGCCGAGAACGTGAGCAGCGGTACGACGATGGCGAAGAACAGGATGACGCCGAGGACCATCAGCACGGCGCTGATGATGATGGCGGCGAGGGCGAAACCGTTCTTGACGCCGGCCTTGCGGCTCTGCACGAGCGCGACGATGCCGAGGATGAGCGCGATCAGTTGCACGAAGAACGACAGGATGAACGCGACGATGCCGAGGGTCTTGCCCGGCACGGGCGCGGCGGCCGGTGCACCGTACGCCGCGGGCGGCGCTGCGCTGTAGGCGGGCGCGCCCGCCGGATACGCCGGCGGGGCGGCCGCGTACTCTGGCTGAGCGGCGGGCGTCGCGGGCCCGGTGTAGCCCGGAGCGGGAGCAGGGGGCTGCATCGAGGGAGCGGACGGAGCGTCGGCGGGCGGCTGAGACGCAGTGGGCGACGCGGGCTGCTGCGGCGGCTCCGGTGCGGCGGGGTTCTGCGGATCGGTCATTTCTCGCCTTTCGTTCGAGTCTCCCTGACGCTATCGACCGGGAGCCGCCCGCGGCAACCGGTCAGCGCGTGTCCGCCGGAGCCTCCTCGACGATCTCGTCGGTCGCTCCCACGACCGGGATCGCGGCGGTGATGGTCTCGAGCCCCGACAGACGCGCGGGCGAGAGCTGCTTGGTGACCTCGTCGCGCGACATGAGGCCGGCCTCGACGACGAGATCGGCGACGCCGCGCCCGGTGAGCAGCGCGGTCTTCGCGAGCGCCGCGGCGGCCGCATAGCCGATGAACGGAGTGAGGGCGGTGATCACGCCGACCGACGAGCCGACCATGGCGCCGAGCCGCTCACGGTTGGCGGTGATGCCGTCGACGCAGTTGACCCGAAGTGTGTACATCGCCTGGCGCAGCCAGGTGATGGACTGGAAGATCGAGTGCGCGATGACCGGCTCGAACGCGTTGAGCTGCAGCTGGCCGCCTTCGACCGCCATCGTCACCGTGAGGTCGGCGCCGGCGACGGAGAACGCCACCTGGTTGACGACCTCCGGGATGACGGGGTTCACTTTGCCGGGCATGATGCTGGACCCCGCCTGCCGCGCGGGCAGGTTGATCTCGCCGAAGCCCGCCTGTGGACCCGACGAGAGCAGGCGCAGATCGTTGCAGATCTTCGACAGCTTGATCGCGTTGCGCTTCAGCGACGCCGAGAACGACATGAACGACCCGGTGTCGCTGGTCGACTCGACCAGGTCGGTCGCGGTGGCGAGGTCGAGTCTCGAGATCTCCCGCAGGTGGCGGAGCACGGCGGAGGCGTACGACGAGTGGGTCGTGATTCCGGTGCCGATCGCCGTCGCGCCCATGTTGACCTCGTACAGCAGGTAGGCGTTCTCGGTGAGGCGCTGGTGGTCGTAGCCGAGCGTCGTGGCGAACCCGTGGAACTCCTGGCCGAGCGTCATCGGCACGGCGTCCTGCAGCTGGGTGCGCCCGACCTTGAGCACGTCGTGGAATTCGACGGCCTTCGCGAGGAATGCGCGGCGGAGCAGATCGAGCTCCTCGAGCAGGGTCTTCAGGTCGAGACCGAGGCCCACTTTGATCGCGGTCGGGTAGACGTCGTTCGTCGACTGGCTGCGGTTGGTGTCGTCGATCGGCGACAGGAAGGCGTAGTCGCCCTTGGGCCGACCTGCCAGCTCGAGAGCGATGTTGGTGATGACCTCGTTCGCGTTCATGTTGGTCGACGTGCCGGCGCCGCCCTGGATGACGCCCACGACGAACTGATCGTGGAAGTCGCCGTCGATGACGAGCTGCGCGGCGCGGTCGATGAGGTCGGCCTTGGCGGGGTCGAGCACGCCGATCTCACGGTTCGCGCGGGCCGACGCCTGCTTGACCATCGCCAGCCCCCGCACCAGGTCGGGGTAGACCGAGATCGGCCTCTTCGAGATCGGGAAGTTCTCGAGCGCTCGGGCGGTGTGGATGCCCCAATACGCGTCGGCGGGGATCTCCAGGGATCCCAAGGAGTCGGTCTCGATGCGGGTTCGCGTCGTTGCGTCCAGAGCCATGTGTTGCAGTCCTCGTGGGTCGTTCACAGCGGTGTGCGGGGATGCTTCGAGCCTACCCGCGGCGCCTGCCGACCGTGGTGTACACCGCGTACACGACGCCAGGCTCTTCCGTACACCGCGGCGGTCGCGGGGCGACGAGAACCGCGTCAGCGACGTTTGCGCGAGAACGCCTCGAGCCGCTCCTCGGGCGTGAGCCGCGACATCCGCTCGACCCATTCCGCGGAGAAGACGTCGCCGGTGGGCGCCTCCGCGACGGGGACGACGGCGTGTGTGATGGTGTCGTCGTACACGTGCACGAGGTGGAACGACTGGCCGGCATCCATGCCGTTGACGTCGACCGCGGGCCGCGCGAGGTTCATCGTGTAGCAGGTGGCCGCGGCGACGCTCACCGGGACGCCCGCGAACGTGCCGCTCGTCGAGTAGTGCAGGTGCCCCGCGAGGATCGCGCGCACGTCGGTGCCGGCGATCACGTCGGCGAGTCTCCCCTGGTCCCGGAGCTCCAGGATGTCGAACAGCGGCACGTGCGACGGCAGCGGCGGATGGTGCAGCGCGAGGATCGTGCCCAGCGGGGCGGGTGTCGCCAGCTCGTAGCGCAGCCACTCGAGCTGCCCGTGGTCGAGATCACCGTGGTGCCAGCCGGGGACCGTCGAGTCCAGGCCGATGAGCCGGAGACCGCCGAGATCCCAGACGCCGGTGACGGGTTCCTCGGTAGGTTCGAGCCCGAGGAGGTCACGGCGCAGGGCGGGCCGCTCGTCGTGGTTGCCGGCGAGCCACACCACCGGGGCGCCGAGCCGCTCCGCGACCGGCTCCACCGCCGCGCGCAGCGCCACGTACGCCTCCGGCTCGCCGAGATCCGTCAGGTCGCCGGTGAACACGATGGCGTCGGGACGGATGCCGGTGGCCTCGGCCGCCTCGAGAGCACCGGCGAGATTCGCCGCCGTGTCGAAACGGCCGCCGAGCGGCACGTTGCCCGCGAGCAGATGCGTATCGCTCACATGGAGCAGCGTGCGCCGCGCCGGCGGATACTGACCGAACTGGACGGGTGCGGCGGTGGCCATGGGCCTCAGCCTAGGCGGTGGCGCCGACGACGTTCAGCCCCGACGCGGCTCGCTCAGTGGTTGAAGACGATGAGCAGCAGTCCGCCGAGCACCGCCCCGGCGCAGACCGCGAAGCACGCGTAGGCGCCGATGAGGGCGAATCGCTTCTGGCCGTCGGTGAGCGGGCTGCGCTTGGCCGCCTTCGCGGCGGCCTTCTCGGCGCGCCGAGCCTCCTTCTCGGAGATGACGGTGATGGCGTCGGTGAACTCCGCCGGGGCGACCACCGGCGCACGGCCGGCACGCACCAGCAGCCGGAGGCCCATCGCGTAGAACGAGACCACCACGACCGCCGAGAGGAATGCCGCGACGAACACCTGTACGAATGCGAGCCAGTTGATGGTCATCGCGCGCCTCCGTCCTTCGGTCCGCTCTCGGATCGATCGGCGGTCTTCGCTGCTTTGGCGGCCTTCTTCGCCGCCGCCTGTGCCGCGGACACGCGGCGCGCCTCCTCGCGCGCGATGGCGCGCTGGCGACGCGTGGGCGGCGGGTTGCGCTTGACCTTGACGGCCCGGCCGGAGTCGGCGACCTCGCTCATCGCGTTCGATGCGGTGACCTCATCGCGGCGCGAACGCAGGAAGAGGGCGAGGATGATGAGGACCGCGAGCACGGCGTCGATGATCACGCCCCACACCGGGAGCCACACGACGATGAGCGCCGCGGCGGCGCCGACGGCACCGGCCGCAGGCAGCGTGAGGATCCAGCCGACCATGATGCGGCCGGCGGTGCGCCACCGCACCTGCGAACCGCGGCGTCCGAGGCCGGAGCCGATGACCGAACCCGATGCGACCTGCGTCGTCGACAGCGCGAAGCCGAGCGCGCTGGAGGCGAGGATCGTCGATGCCGTGGACGCCTCGGCGGCGAAGCCCTGCGCCGGCTTGACCTCGGTGAGGCCCTTGCCGAGCGTGCGGATGATGCGCCAGCCGCCCATGTAGGTGCCCAGCGCGATCGTGATCGCACACGCGAACACCACCCACGTCTGCGGCTCGGGGTTCGATGCCGACTGCAGTCCCGCGGTGATGAGGAGGAGCGTGATGATGCCCATCGTCTTCTGCGCGTCGTTCGTGCCGTGGGCCAGCGCCACCAGCGACGACGTGAAGATCTGACCGAACCGGAACCCGTCGCGTCCGTCGGGCTTGCTGTCGTAGCGCCGCGTGAGAACATAGGCGAGCTTCGTCGCGGTGAACGCGATGACGCCGGCCGTGACCGGCGCGATGAACGCCGGCAGGATCACCTTCGACATCACCACGCCGAAGTTCACCGCGGTCACGCCGACGCCGACGATCGTCGCGCCGATGAGCCCGCCGAACAGGGCGTGGGACGACGAAGAGGGAAGACCCAGGAGCCACGTGAGCATGTTCCACGTGATCGCGCCGATGAGGCCGGCGAGGATGATCTCCGGGAAGATGTCGTGAGAGATCTGCTCCTCGTTGATGATGCCGCCCGAGATCGTCTGGGCGACCTCCGTCGACAGGAAGGCGCCGACCAGATTGAGGGCGGCGGCCAGGAGCACAGCGGTCTTGGGCTTGAGCGCGCCGGTGGCGATGGGCGTCGCCATCGCGTTCGCGGTGTCGTGGAAGCCGTTCGTGAAATCGAAGAACAGCGCGAGCGCGATCACCAGAACGATGATGAGGGTTGCGGTTTCCACCGTTCGCTTTCGGGGAGGAGGAGTGGAGAAGGGTGTGCCGACGAGATCGGCGCGACGAACGAACAGTTCACCAAGAGTTCAGGAACCGGCAACCGGCCAGGAAGATCCTACATCGGCGTTCCTGACGGTCAACTCGGAGGCGACTAGCGTGGAACGGTGACTCTCAGCGACTCCGCACCCTCTTCGTCCACCCCTGTCTCCGGCATCCGTCCGCCCGTCGCGGACAGCAGGATCACCGTCCGGTCGCATCACGGCGATGACGTCGAAGACCGCTACGAGTGGTTCCGCGAGAAGGAGGACGCCGCCGTCATCGCGCATCTCGAAGCCGAGAACGCGTACACGCAGCAGCGCACCGCCCACCTCGAGGGTCTGCGGGAGCGCATCTTCGGCGAGATCAAGGGCCGCACGCTCGAGACCGACCTCTCGGTGCCGACTCGCCGCGGCGACTGGTGGTACTACGGGCGCACTGTCGAGGGCAAGCAGTACGGCATCCAGTGCCGCGCCCCGCTCGCGTCCGCCGAGGACTGGACGCCGCCGGAGCTCTCCCCCGACGTGGAGGTCGCGGGGGAGCAGATCCTCCTCGACGGCAACGTCGAGGCCGAGGGCCATGAGTTCTTCTCGCTGGGCAGCTTCGAGGTGTCGAACGACGGCACGCTCATGCTCTACGGCGTCGACGTCGCGGGCGACGAGCGCTACACCGTGCGGGTGCGCAACCTCGTGACCGGTGAGCAGCTCCCCGACGAGATTCCCGACACGTTCGCCGGCGCGACCTTCTCCCCCGACGGCCGCTTCATCGTCTACACCACGGTCGACGACGCGTGGCGCCCCGACACCGTCTGGCTGCATGAGCTCGGCACAGCCGGCGCCGACGACGCGAAGCTCTTTCACGAGCCCGACGAGAAGTACTGGGTCGGCGCCGGGTTCACCCGCAGCGACCGCTTCCTCGTCATCGGTCTGGGTTCGTCCATCACGTCGGAGGAATGGCTCCTGGATGCTGACGACCTCCGGGGCGAACCGCGCGTGGTCTGGCCGCGCAACGAGGGCGTCGAGTACGACTCCGAGCACGCCGTCGTCGACGGTGAGGACGTCCTCTTCATCCTCCACAACGACGCAGCCCTGGACTTCGAGCTGGTGCGGGTGGCAGCATCCGATCCCTCCGGCGACCGTTCCGTCGTGATCCCGCACCGTCCCGGCGAGCGCCTGCTGGGCGTCTCGACGTTCCGCGACTGGGGGGTCGTGGGCTACCGCCGCGGCGGCCTCGCGCGCCTCGGCATGCTCGACTACGCGACGGGCGGCGTCGACGAGATCACGTTCGACGAACCGCTCTACTCCGTGGGCACCGGCGGCAACCCGGAGTGGGCTCCTCCTCTGCTGCGGCTCGGCTACGGCTCATTCGTCACGCCCGGCACGGTCTACGACCTCGACGTCGCCACACGCGAACTGCACCTGCGCAAGCGTCAGCCGGTGCTCGGCGGCTACGAGCCCGACGACTACGCGCAGGCGCGTGTGTGGGCGACCGCGCAGGACGGCACGCAGATCCCCATCTCGCTCGTCTACAAGAAGTCGTTCGGCGACGCGGGCGTCGCACCCCGCCCGGTGCACCTGTACGGGTACGGCTCGTACGAGCACTCGATCGAGCCCGGTTTCTCGGTGCCGCGCCTGTCGGAACTCGACCGCGGCGTCGTGTTCGCGGTCGCACACGTGCGCGGCGGCGGCGAGATGGGCCGCCAGTGGTACGAGGACGGCAAGCTCCTCAACAAGCGCAACACCTTCACCGACTTCGTCGACAGCGCGCTGCATCTGATCGACAACGGCTACACGACGCCCTCCCAGCTCGTCGCCGAGGGCGGCTCCGCGGGAGGGCTGCTCATGGGCGCCGTCGCCAACCTCGCACCCGAGCTCTTCGCCGGCGTCCTCGCCGACGTCCCGTTCGTCGACGCGCTGACCACGATCCTCGACCCGTCGCTGCCGCTGACGGTCATCGAGTGGGACGAGTGGGGCGACCCGCTCCACAACGCCGACGTCTACGCCTACATGAAGTCGTACTCGCCGTACGAGAACGTGCGGACGGATGCTGCGTACCCGAGGATCCTCGCGGTCACGTCGCTCAATGACACCCGCGTGCTGTACGTCGAGCCGGCGAAGTGGGTCGCGCGCCTGCGGGAGGTCGGCGCCGACGCCCTGCTCAAGTGCGAGATGGTCGCCGGTCACGGCGGCGTCTCGGGCCGCTACAACGCCTGGCGCGAGCGCGCCTTCGAGCTCGCGTGGCTCCTGGACGTGCTCGGCGTCGCCGACGCCTGAGCCCTGCACTGGCAGTGACAGAGCGGATGCCTCGGCCCGGCGCGCTGCGCCCGGGGCCGAGGCATCCGTCATCCTGCCTGCGGTTCTCCTCCCACCGACTGCCTGCGGTTTCTCCTCGCCCCCGAAGGGTGTCCCACTTCGCAGCGCTCGTGTCCCAGTTTCTGCCGATGAGCCGGCTCTATGCGAAGGAAAGCGGGACACGCTGCGCGTGGCCAGGGCGCCAGCCTGCCCGGGTGAGGGCATCCCGCACTTTCGCGACGGCTAAGTCGCCGCGGCCACGCATATGGTGATTGAGGATCCGAACGTGATCCCAGCCGAGACTGCGGATGAGATCCCAGCGGTCGGCGTCTTTGGCGAATTGCCGGGCGTCGTCCGCATGGACGCGTCCGTCGTACTCGGGTGCGACGCGCCATCGCGGGTAGGCGAGGTCGAGTTCGGCGACACCAGATCCACGGTGATCCCGCAGCGTCCAGTTGATCTCCGGTTCTGGCAAGCCCGCATCCACCAGAAGAAGACGCAGGCGGGTCTCCCGCGGCGACCGCACGCCTCCTCGCGCTCTCACGAGCGCTTTGCGCAGGATGCCACCGCGCATGTCGCCCATCGCGTCAACCTCGGCGCGCAGCTCATCGAACGATGCGATAGGCCGACGGCCGCGGTCGCTGACCAGGAAGTCGGCCGACGCCACCAGATCGATGAAAGGCCAGAGCGTGGCCGTCTGTCGCCACGCCCGCACCGGGTGCTCGATCGGCAGCCCATTCGGAAGGAGCAGCGTCGCCGGTTCGCGCAGCTGCAATCGGTGCCCGATCACACCGGCAGTGCGGGGTTCTCGAGCGGGTCGGTGGGCGGATACGTGGAGAGCAGGGCGGTATGGCCACTCCGGCGTCGGTGCGCCGATCAGAGCGAACACCGTCTCGTGGCTGAAGAACTGCCACGAGGCCAGGCGCGGCGCGTAGTCCAGGCATGACTCGAGCAGAGACGCGTCCGCGCCATCCCCCATCACGCGGACACCACGGAATGGTCGCCGCAGGTCCCTGCGGTTCAGCCTCGATGGCGAGACGCCGAGGGCGGCCGCGTGAGCGACGCTGAATCGCGCGGGCAGTTCCGATGGCAGAGGCGAGAGGCGCGGCATCCGCCCACGCTCCCGTATCGTCACCGTTCGGGTCGTTCAGGACCACCGAGACGTGGACTGTTGGCCGTCTACCGCCGCCCGGGGAGGAGGCGAGCGCCGCTGCGCGGCGGTGACTGCGGTCGATGTCCCAATTTCCCTCGCTCCGGGCATCCCACCCGAATGAAGTCGGGACATCGAGGCGCGGAAAGGGGACATGATGTGCGGAGCCGCGCCTGGCTCACGCATCCGGAGACGAGGAGAGAGCGGATGCCTCTGCTGAGGCATCCGTCCCTCCGTGCGCCGAAACCGGGATTGCCGTCGAAACCGGAGAGGGTGCCGGCGGTCTCGGTGAGCGCGTCGCGTGGTGTCAGCCGAACAGCGCGGCGGCCTCTTCGTAGCGGTACAGCGGGACGGTGTTGAGCTCGCCGAGGGCGTCGGCGAAGGGGACGCGCACGATGTCGGTGCCCCGCATCGCCACCATCTGGCCCCACGCGCCGTCGACGACCGCGTCGGCGGCGTGCAGGCCGAGGCGCGTCGCGAGGACGCGGTCGAAGCCCGAGGGCGAGCCGCCGCGCTGGATGTGGCCCAGGACCGTGGAACGGGTCTCGATGCCCGTGATGCGCTCGATCTCGGGCGCGAGGATCTCGCTGATGCCGCCCAGGCGCGGGCGGTTGAAGGCGTCGAGGCCCTTGTCGCTGTAGGCCTCGTCCATGCCCTTGAGGGTGAAGCCCTCGGAGACGACGATGAGCGGGGCGCGACCGCGGTCGTGTGCGCGGGAGACGAGCGCGGCGATCTCGTCTATGGACATCGGCACCTCGGGGATGCAGATCGCGTGCGCCCCCGCAGCCATGCCGGCGTGCAGGGCGATCCAGCCGACGTGGCGGCCCATCACCTCGGCCACCATGCACCGCTGGTGGGAGTCGCCGGTGGTGCGCAGGCGGTCCATCGCGTCGGTCGCGATATTGACGGCGGTGTCGAAGCCGAAGGAGTAGTCGGTGGCGCGCAGGTCGTTGTCGATCGTCTTCGGGACGCCGAGCACGTTGATGCCGTCGTTCGAGAGGCGGTTCGCCGCCGCCAGAGTGCCCTCGCCGCCGATGGCGATGATTCCGTCGAGGCGGTGCCCGTACATCGTCTTGGCGATGTTCTCCGCCCCGCCGCGCGGGCCCTCGTAGGGGTTCGTGCGGGAAGTGCCGAGGATCGTGCCGCCGACCTTGGACAGACCCTTGACCTCGTGGCGCGTGAGCGGGAAGAAGTCGCCGTCCACCACGCCGCGCCAGCCGTCGCGGATGCCGACGAACTCGAGGTCGTAGGTGGTCGTGCCCTTGAGCACCACACCGCGGATGACCGCGTTGAGCCCGGGGCAGTCGCCGCCGCTCGTCAGGATGCCGATCTTCATTGCTGTGTTCCTCGCTGTCGGGTCGGTGAAGAGGGTCGGCGTCGCTGCCTCCCCCGACACTAGTGCCGGAAGCCGCGCCCTGCCACACGCGGTCGCCCCGCCCGCGCGGGCCGCAACCCTAGCGAGAGCGAGGTCGCGCCCGAACGCGACGAGGGCGGTGCGGCCTGCACCGCCCTCGTCCGAGTCGAACGTTATGCGGCGCCGAGCGCCTGACGCAGCAGGTGCATGAGCGCAGACAGCTGCACCGAGTCGCTCGACTGCGGGTCGACGGCCTCGCCGTCCAGCGCACGGGCGGCGAGGCCCTGCTTGGAGTCGATGAGCTCGGCGATCTTGGTGTCGATCGTGTGCGCGGCGATGATGCGCCACGCGGTGACGGGCTCGTCCTGGCCGATGCGGTGCACGCGGTCGATCGCCTGCGTCTGCTCGGCGGCGGTCCACGACAGCTCGGCGAGTACGACGTTCGACGACGCCTGCATGTTCACGCCGACGCCCGCTGCGGTGAGCGAGCAGACCGCGATGCCGACCTCGGGGTCGTTGTTGAACGCGTCGATCGCCTGCTGGCGGGCCGTGGTGGCCTGGTCGCCTCGCAGCGACACCGTCTTGAGACCTGCGGCGGCGAAGTGCGCCTCGGCGGTGTCCATGACGTCGATGTGCTTGGCGAAGAACACGACCTTGCCGACCGAGCGCTGCAGCTGCACGGCATAGTCGGCGGCGAGAACGGCCTTGGCCTGGCCGATCTTGCGCACCATCGTGAAGACGTTCTCGGACCCCGTGCCGGCGGCCTTCGACTCCTCGAGCTCGTTGTGAGAGACGAGACGGACGATGTCCTCGTCGATGTGGCCGGGGCCGTGGCCGCGGTCGCCGCGCGCCTCGATGATGCGGCGGTACTTCGCCGCAAGCCGCTCGCCGAGCTCGCGCTCGGCCTGGCGGATCGAGCGGCCGAACTCGTCGTCGAGCTCCACGGGGAGGTCGGCGATGAGCTTGTCGGGCAGGTCGGCGGCGACATCCTTCTTCTTGCGCCGCACGATGCCCATCGAGATCACCGCGTCCCGCGCCTCGGGATAGAACGACTTGTCAGCGGGGGTCAGCCCTGTCTCATCGAGCTTCTCCATGAGTACCGGACCGGGCTTCTCGCCGGTGGTCCAGCCGAGGAAGCGCCAGATCGCGTCGAAGTCCTCGACGTCGTTGATCAGGGGCGTGCCGGTGAGGGCGAGCAGCAGCGGGTTGGGCACCTGCTCGCGGATGCGCGTCGCGAGCGCCAGCACGTTCTGCGAGCGCTGCGAGGTGAGGTTCTTGATGAAGTGCGCCTCGTCGACGACCATGCCCTTCAGGCCGATCGAGCCGAGCCACGAGAGGTGACGGTCGAGGATCTCGTAGTTGACGATGAACACGTCGGCGAACGCGTCGATGCCTTCGCCGTCACCGTGGATCACCGTCGCACGCCGCTGCGGCGTCCAGCGCTCGACCTCGCGTGCCCAGTTCATCTTGACGACGTTGGGCACGACCGCGAGGAGCGGGTACGCGTTCGCGACGGATGCTGCGAGCACCGACTCCGCCGTCTTGCCCAGGCCCGGCTCGTCGGCGAGGAGGAACGTGCGGTGACCGGCGCGCACGGACTCGAGGAACCGCGACTGGTGCGGCATGACCTCGAGGCCCTTGGGCGACAGACGGTCGAACTCCGGCACGGGCGGGAGCTCCATCGAGGCGGTCGCGCCGCCGGCGCCCGTCTCGAACGCCTTGTACAGCGGGCCCATGAGCTCCCAGCTGTCGAGGCGGCGCCGCGGCGTCTGCTTCGGGGCGCGGACCGTGAGGTCCGGCGCGAGGAAGGGATTGGAGTCGCGACGCGCCTCGACCTGCGGCGGCACCACCTGGCGCTCGGCGAGCGCGGCGGGCACGACGGTCGCGACGACGGGGGCGACGTCGGTGATGATGAGCTCGTCGGGTGCCAGCTCGGCACCCGATTCGAGCAGCCAGTCGCGCCGCATGCGACGTGCGACGGGAGAGGTGGCCTGGTCGACCTCGAGCAGCTGGATGAGCGACGTGTCGCGCGCCGCGGTCTTGGCGAGGATGGTGGCGACGCCGTCGAGCCGCTTGAGCAGCTCGGCGCGCGCAGCATCCGTCAGCTCCGTGTCGTTCTTCACACGCGCACGCTCCTCGCGGACGAGGAAGGCGATGACCTGGAACTTGACCCGGTTCGTGGGCCCCAGCTTGCCGCGCTGGGCCTTCGCCTCGACCTCGCGCACCTTGCGGGCGAGGATCGGGATGATGGGGGCCTCGTCGTCGCGGCGCGCGGACGAGGACTTGCGGCGACGCTGCGCCGCCTGGGCGGGTGCCGTGGTCGGCATGCTCCTCCTGAGCGTGAATGCCGGATAGGGAGTCCGGCGGGGATCGGGTGACACCGATGGTTCTGCGTGCTCCCGCGGGCGGCGCGAACGCCGTCGCGAACGCGGGATCAGGGATTCGCCGCCGGCGGTCGCGGGCACTCGCTTCTGCGAGCTGCGACATCGTCAGCGGGGTTCCCGTGCACCATTCTAGGGGAACGGGTGCCCGAACGGGGCAATCCGGCGCGGGGGAACGCGGGATTCAGCCCCAGAGGGTCGCGACGATGTCTTCGGTGTACCCCTCCGGGGCGAAGTTGATCCACGCGGTCGTCACGAGTGCGCCGCCCCCGATGTAGTGCGTCTCGCCGCGCGTGTACTCCTCGTCGTCGAGCGTCACGCCCCTCTGCTCGATGCGGCACACGGTGCCGTCGCCGAGCGCCTCGCAACCGAAGCCCGCCTGCGGCAGCGCCGCGAGCGCGGCTTCCTCCTGGCCGGCGTCGATCGCGGTCACGTTGGTCGCGAGCCCGTACTCGCTCGGCTGGCCCCACGAGCAGCGCAGCGTCAGCGCTCCACCGTGGATGATCTCGAGAAGGTCGGCGTTCTCGGTCGACAGCATCGTCACGCCGGGGTCGTTGAGGGGCGGGTTCGCCGACTGCAGCTGCGCGAGCATGGCGGCGGAGTAGATCTCCTCGCACGCCCCCGGCACCTCGAAAGACGTCTGAGGCTTCTCGGTCTCGACCGGCGACGCGGACGGGTCGGACGCCTGTTCCTTAACCGTGCTCGAAGGGCTGCTCGACGGGGTCGCCTCGGGTTCCGGACGGCACCCGGTGACGACCGCGGCCAGGGCGGTGAGCGCGACGCACC